>NZ_JAQQLF010000049.1 GCF_028548455.1 Vogesella aquatica | reverse complement strand
GTGTTGCTCACGCTCACGCCGCTGATGGTCGGGGTGGCATCGTTGTCGACGATGGTACCGGTGGCGTCTTTGCCACCGACAGCCAGTTTCAGCGTTTCGTCGGCTTCATCCACGGTGTCATTCACGGTCGGTACGCTGACGGTGAAGCTGCTTACACCGGCCGGCACGATCACGCTCTTGCCATCGGCACTCAGGGTCACGCCGTTAGTGAAGGTCACGCCGGCACGGTTGAAGTCGCCTTCGGACGCGGTCACGCCGGCCAGGCTGAAGTCAAAGGTGGTCTGGCTAGAGGACGTATTGCTCAGCTGTACGTTGAAGTTCAGCGCAGTGCCTTCGTCGGCCTTGGCATCGGCGTTGCTCACGTCAACAGAGGCGATGCTAGGTGCACCGTCGTTGTCGATGATGGTACCGGTGGCGTCTTTACCGCCAATGCTCAGCTTGACGGTTTCGTCGGCTTCGTCGGTGGTGTCGTTGGTGGTCGGTACGGTGACGGTGAAGCTGGTCAC
>NZ_JAQQLF010000048.1 GCF_028548455.1 Vogesella aquatica | reverse complement strand
GAATCCAGGGCATCTGCCAGACGGAAGATGGCTGGTTCGCCGTATTCGGATTGGTCGCCTTCCAGTGCCAGACGAGCGGAACCGGTAACGATCGGGGTGTCATCGCCTGGGAAGTCGTAGGAAGACAGCAGATCGCGCACTTCCATTTCAACCAGTTCCAGCAGCTCAGCGTCATCCACCAGGTCAGCCTTGTTCAGGAAGACGATGATGTAAGGAACGCCAACCTGACGGGACAGCAGGATGTGTTCGCGAGTCTGTGGCATTGGGCCGTCAGCTGCGGAGCAAACCAGGATAGCGCCATCCATCTGGGCAGCACCGGTAATCATGTTTTTAACGTAGTCGGCGTGACCTGGGCAGTCTACGTGAGCGTAGTGACGTGCTTCGGTTTCGTATTCTACGTGAGCGGTGTTAATGGTAATACCGCGGGCTTTTTCTTCTGGCGCGCTGTCGATCTGGGAGTAGTCTTTAGCTTCGCCGCCGAATTTCTTGGACAGAATGGTGGTGATAGC
>NZ_JAQQLF010000047.1 GCF_028548455.1 Vogesella aquatica | reverse complement strand
CGCCTATATATTCAGCGCAGGATCTCCTTGCGGAGGGGTTTCCCCATTCGGATATCAGTGGATCAAAGCTCCATTGCCAGCTCCCCACTGCTTTTCGCAGGCTTGCACGTCCTTCATCGCCTGTGATCGCCAAGGCATCCACCAGATGCACTTAGTCGCTTGACCCTATCATTTCAGTTACCTTAATCTGATGAGCTTCGCGCTGGTGACTTGTCGCACACTAAGGCGTATACGACAGTCGATACAATCTTTCTACCCAAGTCGACGATTCATCACCATAAGAATTAACTTATCGTTTTGTCTCGCCGCTTGTAAATTGGCTTCTTCAGTTTGTTAAAGATCGGGCGTTTTACAACGCAAACAGAAATTCACTCAGCGTGCTGAATGCCTTTTTGTTTGCATTGGTGGTGGAGGATGACGGGATCGAACCGACGACCCCCTGCTTGCAAAGCAGGTGCTCTCCCAACTGAGCTAATCCCCCTCTAAACCCGAAATACTTCGTTGCTCAATCGCTCATGTACAGGCGTACATGTCGCTCTCTCGCGCCTTGTCTTTCGGCTTTATCCTTGGTGGGTCTGGTAGGACTCGAACCTACGACCCCTGCGTTATCAACACAGTGCTCTAACCGGCTGAGCTACAAACCCCCGTTTGTGCTGTCAGCCTTGCGGCCAACTTGCCCTTTCAA
>NZ_JAQQLF010000046.1 GCF_028548455.1 Vogesella aquatica | reverse complement strand
CAGCATCTACCGCAAAGGATGCTGGCGCATCAGACACCATTGCTGGCGATGAAACAGTGGCAGAAATCACATCCCGAACTATTCAAAAAGCAGGTGCGTAATCGTCCGGGACTGGACAGGTAGTACATCCAAAGACTATGCGAAATGGTACGAAGCGCAGTGGGGTGTTCCCCCACCGAACAACGCTTTAGGTGGTGCTTCTGATTGGAACATCGCTGAATGGAAGCGCGGGCCCGATAAGCACTTCCAGCTTTCGGGCAAGCCAGAAGATGCGGATGAAATGAGCGAGTTTTTGGCGTGTGTAGAGAGGGCAGGGTTGCCATACCTGGATAGAATTTCGTCTTGGGTGGGTGCGGCCGAAGAACTGGTGGCTCAAAAATGGATGTTTGATCGAGCAGCAGATTTTCTCCTCATCACAGGCGAGCACGCCAGAGCCAAAGAGGTTCTACTTGAAGGCATTCGTACCTTTACAGTCGATCTTCGCCACGACAGCTCGAACGAATTGCCGCTTATTGAACAACGCATTCAAAGGTATTTTGGTGATTCTATTACCTAGCTTGGCCGCAAATAGGGTGGGCACGTTGTGCTTTGCCCATCCTGCGTGCTGCATTAAACACACGAATAAGCCAGCTATATGTCCAGTCCCGGACGATTACGCACCTGCTTTTTGAATAGTTCGGGATGTGATTTCTGCCACTGTTTCATCGCCAGCAATGGTGTCTGATGCGCCAGCATCCTTTGCGGTAGATGCTGG
>NZ_JAQQLF010000045.1 GCF_028548455.1 Vogesella aquatica | reverse complement strand
CTGAAAGACGGCACCGCCACGTCCGACGACTACGGCAGCGCCAGCTTCAGCAACGGTGTGACTTACGACGCTACCAGCGGCAAGATCACCGTACCGGCCGGCGTGACCAGCTTCACCGTGACCGTACCGACCACCAACGACACCACCGACGAAGCCGACGAAACCGTCAAGCTGAGCATCGGCGGTAAAGACGCCACCGGTACCATCGTCGACAACGACGGTGCACCGACTATCGAGCACATCGGCAAGCCGGACCCTGCTGCGGCCAACCCGAACGACGTGTCGGCTACTGAAGGCGATAGCCTGTCGTTCACCGTGAAGCTGAGCAACGCCAGCAGCAGCGCCACCAGCTTCGACTTTGTACTGAAAGACGGCACCGCCACGTCCGACGACTACGGCAGCGCCAGCTTCAGCAACGGTGTGACTTACGACGCTACCAGCGGCAAGATCACCGTACCGGCCGGCGTGACCAGCTTCACCGTCACCGTACCGACCACCAACGACACCACCGACGAAGCCGACGAAACCGTCAAGCTGAGCATCGGCGGTAAAGACGCCACCGGTACCATCATCGACAACGACGGCGTGCCGAGCATCGAATCGATCGGCACCAGCGCCGGCACCGGCGACGTGTCCGCTACCGAAGGCAGCGACCTCAGCTTCACCGTCAAGCTGAGCAACGCGTCGTCCAGCGCCACCAGCTTCGACTTTGTACTGAAAGACGGCACCGCCACGTCCGACGACTACGGCAGCGCCAGCTTCAGCAACGGTGTGACTTACGACGCTACCAGCGGCAAGATCACCGTACCGGCCGGTGTGACCAGCTTCAC
>NZ_JAQQLF010000044.1 GCF_028548455.1 Vogesella aquatica | reverse complement strand
CCGCTGCCGGCGTTGCCGGCGGCGTCGCTAATGCCAGTATTATCGAGAGTGATCAGGTTGCTGCTGTCGCTGACGTTAGCGCTCGGCGTCAGCGTGGCGGTCCAGGTGATGCCACCGTCGCTGCTGCTAACCGCGCTCAGCGTGCCGTTGGCAACGGTAAGGTCGGCATTGGTAAAGCCGGTCACCGCTTCGCTGAAGGTGATGGTCACCAGACTGGTCTCGCCAATGGCCAGCGCAGTGTCGGCCACCACGATGCTGGCAGTCGGCCGCGCGGTGTCGATGCTGAAGTTGTTGGAATCAGTCGCCCCGCTGCCGGCGTTGCCGGCGGCGTCGCTAATGCCAGTATTATCGAGAGTGATCAGGTTGCTGCTGTCGCTGACGTTAGCGCTCGGCGTCAGCGTGGCGGTCCAGGTGATGCCACCGTCGCTGCTGCTAACCGCGCTCAGCGTGCCGTTGGCAACGGTAAGGTCGGCATTGGTAAAACCGGTTACCGCTTCGCTGAAGGTGATGGTCACCAGACTGGTCTCGCCAATGGCCAGCGCAGTGTCGGCCACCACGATGCTGGCAGTCGGCCGCGCGGTGTCGATGCTGAAGTTGTTGGAATCAGTCGCCCCGCTGCCGGCGTTGCCGGCGGCGTCGCTAATGCCAGTATTATCGAGAGTGATCAGGTTGCTGCTGTCGCTGACGTTAGCGCTCGGCGTCAGCGTGGCGGTCCAGGTGATGCCACCGTCGCTGCTGCTAACAGCGCTCAGCGTGCCGTTGGCAACGGTAAGGTCGGCATTGGTAAAGCCGGTCACCGCTTCGCTGAAGGTGATGGTCACCAAACTGGTCTCGCCAATGGCCAGCGCAGTGTCGGCCACCACGATGCTGGCAGTCGGCCGCGCGGTGTCGATGCTGAAGTTGTTGGAATCAGTCGCCCCGCTGCCGGCGTTGCCGGCGGCGTCGCTAATGCCAGTATTATCGAGAGTGATCAGGTTGCTGCTGTCGCTGACGTTAGCGCTCGGCGTCAGCGTGGCGGTCCAGGTGATGCCACC
>NZ_JAQQLF010000043.1 GCF_028548455.1 Vogesella aquatica | reverse complement strand
ACCTAGTCTGGAGGCACAATGAGCTCGAAAAATCACAACGTACCTGACGCACTACTGGACAGCTTGCTGGCCAACTATCAGAAGCCCGAAGACCTCATCGGTGAGAACGGCCTACTCAAGCAGCTCACCAAGCTGCTGGTCGAGAAAGCGCTGGATGCCGAGATGGCAGCGCATCTTGGCCACAGCAAACACGAGCCAGTGCGCAATCCCGCCGGCAATACCCGTAACGGCAAGAGCCGCAAGACCCTCAAGGGCGAGTTCGGTGAATTGCCCATCGAAGTACCACGCGACCGCCAAGGCACCTTCGAGCCGCAACTCATCCCCAAGCACCAGACCCGCTGGACCGGCTTCGACGACAAAGTCATCTCGCTTTACGCCCGGGGCATGACGGTCCGGGAAATTCAGGCCCATCTGGAAGAGATGTACGGTACCGAGGTCTCGCCCAGCCTGATCTCCTCCATCACCGATGCCGTCAGCGAAGAGGTCAAAGCTTGGCAGGCTCGGCCACTCGATTCGGTCTATCCGATCATCTACCTCGACTGCATTCACGTGAAGGTGCGTGAAGGGGCCGTCCGCGTGAAGGCCGTCTATCTCGCCATCGGCGTTACCCTGGCCGGTGAGAAGGAGGTACTGGGGATGTGGCTGGCCCAGACGGAAGGCGCCAAGTTCTGGCTTCAAGTCGTGACCGAGCTGCGGAACCGGGGCGTACAGGACATCTTTATCGCCTGTGTCGATGGCCTGAAGGGCTTCCCGGAAGCGATCGAGGCAGTCTTCCCGCAAGCGGCCGTGCAGTTGTGCATCGTGCACATGGTGCGGCACAGCCTGAACTACGTGTCGTGGAAGCGGCGCCCGCAGGTGGCGGCCGACCTGAAGCGAATCTACCAATCCGCAACCCTCGATGAAGCAGAGCAGCGGCTCGGCGAGTTTGAGGCAAAGTGGGATGACGATTATCTGCCGATTGGTCAGTCCTGGCGACGCAACTGGGCTCGGTTGACGCCATTTTTTGACTACCCACCGGAGATCAGGAAAGTGATCTACACCACCAATGCCATCGAGTCGGTGAATATGAGCCTGCGCAAGCTGACCAAGAACCGTGGTTCATTCCCGAGTGATGAGGCATTGCTGAAGCTGTTCTACCTGGCGCTGAGGAACATCAGCCAGAAGTGGACCATGCCGATTCGGGATTGGAAGGCGGCGCTGACTCGCTTTACCATTCAGTTCGAGGAACGCATTCCACAGGCGTAACCCAAA
This sequence comes from Vogesella aquatica, assembly GCF_028548455.1. Taxonomy (GTDB): domain Bacteria; phylum Pseudomonadota; class Gammaproteobacteria; order Burkholderiales; family Chromobacteriaceae; genus Vogesella; species Vogesella aquatica. The sequence continues at coordinate 30 of NZ_JAQQLF010000043.1, read as the reverse complement.
CCCCGTTTACACAAAAATTCGGACAGGCCC
>NZ_JAQQLF010000042.1 GCF_028548455.1 Vogesella aquatica | reverse complement strand
TGGACCATGCCGATTCGGGATTGGAAGGCGGCGCTGACTCGCTTTACCATTCAGTTCGAGGAACGCATTCCACAGGCGTAACCCAAACCCCGTTTACACAAAAATTCGGACAGGCCCGATTTCCTCGATGGCCTCAAGTTGCTCTCGTGCATCCTGGATGTTCATCAGAACAGTATGGCGCTGAATCATGTTGTGTTCCTGCAAGTTGCCACTTGCCCGGCGCGTGCCATGGCAAGGCAAGTTTGGGTGGTACCCGGCCCGTTGGCCGCGCGAGTGGCAACGGTCAGGCGGTATAGTGGCAAACTGGTTTAGCTGGCGTGCAGCAGGAACTCGGCAATCTGCTGCGCTTTGGCAATGCTGATGCCCTGCTTTTGATCCACGATCAGAGGATGATCGTTTTCGCCATCCTGATGCAGGAACAGCAGCGGGCGCTGGCCGTCAGCCGGCACCACGACATCGCTTGCCAGCGCACCCGCCGCCGGGTACCAGGGTACGGCATTGCATACCCAGCCGAAGAAACAGTTCCCGGCCACCGGGTTGTCGAAGGTTTCAACATAGCGTTCGAAACTCCGCTGCGAGACCGATACCCACAGCCCCCACAAAAACGGTTCTTCTACCCCGTGTATGGGCACTTCCAGCAGTGCCCGAATGAAATAATCGCAACCTTCGTCGTGCTTGATCATGCACAAATCGTCATCCAGATGGCCCATCGATGCCTTTTCTACTTCATTGAGGCAGGCGTAGTGATCCGGCGCGTTAAACGCATACGACGGTGACCCTTCGTGGATCTCGTTGCAGCAGGTGCATGTGAAAGCAAAGATGGCAGCCATATTGGGCGTTGAAACCAGATGTGGAAGAGAACGCGCTTAGCGCGCCTACTTTAGGGTGGATGGGTTTAGAGTGCAATGATATTGGCGTAGCATGAACACTGGCAATGACATGGCGTGCTGCTTGTTACCAGGCCACGCCTGGCCAAGCCCTTGACGCATCTAGGATCAAAGTCGTCACGACCGCTTGAATGTCGCTGCCGTTACCTTGGTTTGATACGGGTTAGCCTTATCCTACGTGGGGCTGAAATAAAGAAAGAAGGATACATAGATGGCATTTACTACCGAAGCACCTTGGCTGCGTCGCGAGCTAAGCGAAAGTGAAATGCGCCAGGTCATGCTGGATTCGATTTCCGATAAGGCTTGCTGGCAAGTAGGTAAATATCTCGGGTCAATGCTGTATATGGACTTCGGCGGCATCATCCAGATTCGCCCTGTGGTGAGTAAACGTGCGATTCAGGCGGGTGAAGCTAGGCTGAGGATTCGGGATTGCTTCTGGAGACTGGCCGACGGGAGCCGGGTGATTGTGGATAGCGAATCCATTACTGATGATAATGCGGCAGAAAAATTAAAATACTTAGAAGGTGTATTTCTGCGTAATTTTCTAGTGCTTGAATCCAATATGGTGGACTTGGTTTTCTCAAATCATGTGGTGTTGTCTTTGGATACAAGCAATCAGTACGAAGCGGAAGACGATATTGCCGAGTTTGTCGCGCCGAATGGGCGCATTTACACCATCGGGCCTGGTGGTGCGTTTTTTCTTTCGGATGAAGTTGATACGGCGCGATTTGTTCAGTAGCTGTCGCATCCCTGACGATCATATAAGCAATCGGCTACTCAAACTGAACACAGCACGAGAAGTCATGGGTATCCTGCTACAACTCTCTCGAGCGCCCAACCCATGATCGTCAAACTGCA
>NZ_JAQQLF010000041.1 GCF_028548455.1 Vogesella aquatica | reverse complement strand
CGGCCGGTACGGTGATCTTGCCGCTGGTAGCGTCGTAAGTCACACCGTTGCTGAAGCTGGCGCTGCCGTAGTCGTCGGACGTGGCGGTGCCGTCTTTCAGTACAAAGTCGAAGCTGGTGCTTACTGTGCTGGCGGTGCTGAGACGAACATCAAACACCAGATTACTGCCCTCGTCTGCCGATGCAGTACCCGGGCCGGCAGAGGAGCCGACAAAGTCGATCTGTGCGGTATTGATCTGTGCACTGTCTTTGCCTTCTGGCGAGACATTGCCAGCCGGATCAGTCAGCGTGGCGGTAACGGTAAGCTGGCTACCTTCGGCCGGCGGATCCAGGGTAATAGCCACGACACCAGTACGGATATCGCTATCTGTCAGGGTAATGGTCTGCGTTGTGGTGCCACTATTGATGGTGAGCACGTCACCTGCATTCGTTCCGGCAGGCAGCGTAATGCTGACGTCTACCTTGCCAGACAGTTCACCATTGGCGATCACGCCGTCGTTATTGGCATCTTCGGTGATCAGCACCACCGGTGCTAGCGGCACAGTAGTATCGATCTGCGCGGTACCGGTATTGCTGGCAGTATTACCCAGCGGATCTGTAGCGGTAACGGTGAGATTGCTGCCACCCTCGGGCAGCGGTCGGGTCGATTCTACCGACCAACGGCCATCGGTGCCCACGGTAGCGGTGCCAATGACATTACCGTCTTTGTCGCTTACCACAATGGTAGCGCCAGTTTCGCCGCTACCGCTTAGCAATGGCGTGGTATCGCGTGTAGGGCCTACATTATCGATGGTAACCGTAGTGGTGGTGTCGATGACGGCAGTAGCGATACTGGTAGCTTTATTGCCATTGGTATCGGTAGCAACTGCGGTCAGGCCCGTGCTGCCATCTGGCAGAGCAACAGCGGACTCTACTGACCAAGTGCCATTCTCGGCCACCACGGTAGTGGCAATAACTTGACCCGCTGCATTGGTGATGACGACCGTTGCGCCAGCTTCACCGGTACCAGTCAACAGCGGGGTATTATCACGGCTAGGGCCGACATTATTGATGGTAACGGCGGTACTGTCGTCAACCGCTACCGTGGTAGTGTCTGCGCTCTGGATGGTTTGCGTGCTGACCTCAGCAAGCTGGTTATTCAACGATAGTGGCTGAATACTCTCTGCAACCCGACTAATCACGACAAACGAATTGCCACCATCCTCGCCGCCGCCAGCCGCTAGGCCCGCAGCCGTATCTTCCAGACCCTGCAACGGGTCCTGTCCACTTTCCAACGCAGCCAACACCTGCTGGGCATCCGGATTAAGTGGTGCGATGGCGGCATCGGTGGCGTCAGTACCCTGAAGCCCGAACACGTCATCGGTAATGGTGAGGTCACGTGCTTCGGCAATCTTGACGATGTGACCGTTACTTCCCTGGAGTTCGATTGCGCCATCTGCCGGGACAACCAGACGCTCTCCCGCGGCTACAATGTCGCCCAGCTTCAGAATGCGCTGGGAACCATCTGCAGCAATGGCCAGTACTTTGCCAGTGAGAGACACAACTTTACCTTGAGCAACATTGACAGCGGCAGCCATGGTCGAACTCCAGAGACTATTTTTGATTGGAAAATTATAGATACACTTATAGAAGGCAATCTATTGTACTGATGGGCAAACCCCGCCTTCTCCACCCAAAAGAGAAGCGGAATAAGTAATTGATAAGAAAGTAAAAAATAAAAAACACACCTTATCGACCTGATATTGCATCGCGATATTCCAGCCGGGCCTGTCCGAATTTTTGTGTAAACGGGGTTTGGGTTACGCCTGTGGAATGCGTTCCTCGAACTGAATGGTAAAGCGAGTCAGCGCCGCCTTCCAATCCCGAATCGGCATGGTCCAC
>NZ_JAQQLF010000040.1 GCF_028548455.1 Vogesella aquatica | reverse complement strand
TGCAGGCGGTGGGCGGTATGGGGCTGGTCCAACACGCTGTCGCGCTGCTTCCACTTGCGGATGGTGTGGATGCTGACATTGAAGCGTGCGGCCAACTCGGTAAGCGTGCCGACGGCGTGTTTGATTTCCTCGCGGATGGCGGGGGTAGTGCGGGCTTGTTTGTGCAGTTTGACGATCATGGGTTGGGTGCTCGGGAGAGTTGTAGCAGGATACCCATGACTTCTCGTGCGGTGTTCAGTTTGAGTAGCCGATTGCTTATATGATCGTCAGGGATGCGACACCTAACCAGCAAATTGAGTGGTGGTAGTTTCGAGAAGGGTGCTGTTTCAGCGGCATATGGCTATCTCTTTAATCAAGCTGTGCATGCGGCCTCAGATAGTGGTAGAGCCTTGAGGGCTGATGAGCGCGATTTCTATTCGAAATATTTCGCTAGTGATGTATTGAGTCGTGCTCGCGTAACCGAGGGGCGTGTGCCTTTCTGGCTCCCTAGTAATATGGATGGAATTACGCTAGGTAAACATATTTACTTCCGGAAGGATGTTTATATTCCTGGAGAGGCTGGTAGCGTTGAAATATTAGGGCATGAGCTGGTGCATGTTGAGCAATATGGCAAGGGTATGAATATATTTACCTACACATGGGACTTTTTGAAAAATGGGTATTCCAACAATAAATACGAAGTGGAGGCATATTCTCGCGGAAGCAGGATGCGGGCTGGCTATTGCTCAAAAAATCGATCTGCTGCTGGATGCTGATATGACTCGCCTTGTACGTTTCTTTGTATTTTTAGTGACTTTCTTCGCCGGGTGTAGCTATGCAGGCGTTCCTAAGGAGTTCTTTGCGGGCGATATTGCAACTCGAGCGGAAAGACTGTCAAAGTATTCGATGCCGGACCAGTGGGGAATTTATTTGTATGCAAATCAAGTAATTCATCCGCCTGCAACAGGGCTTGCATCTGTGTTGGCTAAAAGAGGCGAGCCGATGTTTCAGTATATTTTGAGGCGTTTGGATGATTCAGGTAATGATTTGGATTATCGAGATGCGATGGTTGTTTTTCAAAACATGCAATGGCGTGGCTCGTATTTGATTTGCTCGAATTCTGATGACTTGAGGCGTGTTGAGTCTTATCAGTATAAAATCAAGAGCCCTTCTTGGAGGGGTGTTTACTTGGAAATGTTTGGTAGGCTGTGTCGGGATGTGTGAGTAAAAAAGGATTTGTTACACAAATCAGGGCTTGTGTTCGTCCGGTAGAATGACTACGTGAGCAAGCCCTTCCCTCCCAAGCACGGTAGATACCGTCTTGCCCGTCAACAGATCTTGGCGTAATCCGCCCGATAGGGCTGGCGGGTTTTCCACCCCCCGAAGCACAAATGCATCAGCACGGTAGGTTGGGCTGAATGTAATGAAGCCCAACGTTTACCGCTAACGGCCGTGTGGCCGCATGCCATCATTGCTTTGCGGCCAACCTTGGTGGTTGGAGGTTAGCGGTGCGACACGAAAGGCAAGAGCATGAAATGCCGATCGAAGGATATTCTGGCTGGTGTATTGCTATGCGGTGTTGCTGGTTTCTCTCAGGCTGCGATGACGCTTATCACAAATAGCCCGCATGCTTGGCGGCTGGAAAACGACGTGGGGGCAGTGTTATGCAATGGTATACCGCTTCCCCTTGTTCATCAGCACGGTAGGTTGGGCTAAGTGGAATGAAGCCCAACGTTTACCGCGAGCGGCTGGCTGGGCCCGTGTCATCACCGCCTTGCGGCCAACCTTGGTGGTTGAGTGTGAGCGGTGCGGCACGAAAGGTAAGAGTATGGAATGCCGATCGAAGAATATTCTGGCTGGTGTATTGCTATGCGGTACTGCCGGTTTCTCTCAGCACGGTAGGTTGGGCGGGCCTGTCCGAATTTTTGTGTAAACGGGGTTTGGGTTACGCCTGTGGAATGCGTTCCTCGAACTGAATGGTAAAGCGAGTCAGCGCCGCCTTCCAATCCCGAATCGGCATGGTCC
>NZ_JAQQLF010000039.1 GCF_028548455.1 Vogesella aquatica | reverse complement strand
ACGCTGATCGACCTGCCGTTCTCGGTATCGCCGGTGGTGGCCGGCCTGATCTACGTGCTGGTATTCAGCAGCCACGGCTGGTTTGGCCCGTGGCTGGCCGAGCACGATATCAAGGTGATCTTTGCCGTGCCCGGCATCGTACTGGCCACCATCTTTGTCACCGTGCCGTTTGTGGCGCGCGAGCTGATTCCGCTGCTGCAGGCGCAGGGGCGCGAGGAAGAAGAAGCCGCCGTGGTGCTGGGCGCGCGCGGCTGGCAGGTGTTCTGGTACGTCACACTGCCCAATGTGCGCTGGGCGCTGCTGTACGGTGTGATCCTGAGCAATGCGCGCGCCATGGGCGAGTTTGGCGCGGTATCGGTGGTGTCCGGCCACATCCGTGGCGAAACCAACACCCTGCCGCTGCACGTCGAGATTCTTTACAACGAATACAACTTTGCTGCGGCCTTTGCCGTAGCTTCCCTGCTGGCATTGCTGGCACTGGTGACGCTGGCGGTGAAGAGCTGGGTGGAATGGCGCGCCAGCCAAACCGTGGCCGTAGAGGACTAGAGCATGAGCATTCAGGTACAGAACATTCAAAAAGCGTTTGGCAGCTTCATCGCGCTGGACAATCTGTCGCTGGACTTTCCCGCCGGCGAGCTGGTAGCCCTGCTGGGCCCGTCCGGCTGCGGCAAGACCACACTGCTGCGCGTGATCGCCGGCCTGGAACAGGCCGACAGCGGCCGCGTGCTGCTGGACGGCGAAGACGCCTCCGACACCCACGTGCGCGAGCGCCAGGTGGGCTTCGTGTTCCAGCACTACGCCTTGTTCCGCCACATGACCGTGTTCGACAACGTGGCCTTCGGCCTGCGCATGAAACCGCGCGGCCAACGCCCGTCCGAAGCCGACATCAAGCGCAAGGTGCACGAGCTGTTGAACCTGGTGCAGCTGGACTGGCTGGCCGACCGCTTCCCGGCGCAGCTGTCCGGCGGCCAGCGCCAGCGTATTGCGCTGGCCCGCGCGCTGGCGGTAGAGCCGCGCGTGCTGCTGCTGGACGAGCCGTTCGGCGCGCTGGACGCCAAGGTACGCAAAGAGCTGCGCCGCTGGCTGCGCCGCCTGCACGACGAGCTGCACATCACCTCCATCTTTGTGACCCACGACCAGGAAGAAGCGCTGGAAGTGGCCGACCGCGTGGTGCTGATGAACCACGGCCGCGTCGAGCAGATCGGCAGCCCGGCCGAGGTGTACCGCCAGCCGGCCACACCGTTCGTGTACGGCTTTCTGGGTGCGGCCAACCGCTTTGAAGGCAGCAGCAGCGCCGGCGGCATCGCCGTGGGCGCCAGCACCCTTACCGGCGAAGCCCAGCCCGAGCACGGCCAGGTCGTCGCCTTCGTGCGCCCGCACGAGCTGGATATCGTGCTGCAGCCAGGCGCCAGCGGCATCCCGGCGCGCATCAGCCGCGTGCTGACGCTGGGCGCGCTCACCCGTGTGGAGCTGGAAGGCCAGGCCGACGTAAGTGGCCAGCACTTTGACGTAGAGCTACACGCGGCCAACCCGCTGGTGGCACAGTTGGCCGCAGGCCAGACCGTACGCCTGCAACCACGCCAGGTGCGCGTGTTTGCCCAACCCGACACCGCAGGTGCCGCATGAACTTCCAGCAACTTCGCATCATCCGTGAAACCGTCCGCCAGAACTTCAACCTGACCGAGGTAGCCAACGCGCTGTTTACCTCGCAGTCCGGCGTATCCAAACACATCAAGGACCTGGAAGACGAGCTGGGCGTCGAGCTGTTCATCCGCAAAGGCAAACGCTTCCTGGGCCTGACCGACCCCGGCAAGGAGCTGCTCGTCATCGTCGAGCGCATGCTGCTGGACGCCGGCAACATCAAGCGCCTGGCCGAGCAATTCAGCCAGCGCGACGAAGGCCAGCTCACCATTGCCACCACCCACACCCAGGCGCGCTACGCGCTGCCCAAGGTGGTGACCGCGTTCAAGCAAGCCTTCCCGCGCGTGCACCTGGTGCTGCACCAGGCCAGCCCGGACGAGCTGGTACGCCTGCTGCTGGCCGGCGATGCCGACATCGGCATCGCCACCGAAGCCGTGGCCGAGGTGCCGGAACTGGTGTCCTTCCCCTACTACAGCTGGCACCACGCGGTGATTGCGCCGCCCGCGCACCCGCTGCACAGCCAGCCACTGTCGCTGGAGACGCTGGCCGAGTACCCGATCGTGACCTATCACCAGGGCTTTACCGGGCGAGCGCAGATCGACCGCGCCTTCGCCGACGCCAGCCTGGCGCCGGACATCGTGATGGCGGCGCTGGACGCCGACGTCATCAAGACCTACGTAGAGCTGGAGCTGGGCGTGGGCATTATTGCCTCGATGGCGGTGGACGCGCAGCGCGAGAGCCAGGTGCGCGTGGTGGAAGGCGCACCGCTGTTCGGGCACCAGACCACCCGCGTGGCCATCCGCCGCGG
>NZ_JAQQLF010000038.1 GCF_028548455.1 Vogesella aquatica | reverse complement strand
ACGCTCAGCGTGTTGCTGGCGTCGCTGATGTTGGCGCTTGGCGTCAGCGTGGCGGTCCAGGTGATGCCGCCGTCGCTGCTGGCCAGGTTGCTCAGCGTGCCGTTCGGCACCGTCACGTCGGCCACGGTAAAGCCGGTTACCGCTTCGCTGAAGGTAAAGGTGACGGTGGCGGTCTCGCCGACTTTCAGCGCGCTGTCGCTGACGCTGATGTCGGTCAGGGTTGGCCGCGCGGTGTCGATGGCGATGTTGCCGGACTCGCTGCTGCCGCTGCCGGCGTTACCGGCCAGGTCGCTCACGCCACTGTTGTCGAGGGTGATGACGTTGCTGGTCGAGGTGACATCGCTATCCGGGGTAAAGGTGGCTGTCCAGGTCACGCCGCCGTCGCTGCTGCTGACGGCGCTGAGCGTGCCGTTGGCCACGGTCAGGTCGGCATTGGTAAAGCCGGTCACCGCTTCGCTGAAGGTGATGGTCACCAGGCTGGTCTCGCCCACTTTCAGCGCGCTGTCGCTCAGCGTGATGGTGGCGGTTGGCCGCGCGGTGTCGATGGCGTAGTTGCCGCTATCGGTGCTGCCGCTGCCGGCGTTACCGGCCGCGTCGCTCACGCCACTGTTGTCGAGGGTGATGACGTTGCTGGTCGAGGTGACATTGCTATCCGGGGTAAAGGTGGCTGTCCAGGTCACGCCGCCGTCGCTGCTGCTGACGGCGCTGAGCGTGCCGTTGGCCACGGTCAGGTCGGCATTGGTAAAGCCGCTGACCGCCTCGCTGAAGGTGATGGTAACGGTGGCGGTCTCGCCCACTTTCAGCGCGCTGTCGCTCAGCGTGATGGTGGCGGTTGGCCGCGCGGTGTCGATGGCGTAGTTGCCGCTATCGGTGCTGCCGCTGCCGGCGTTACCGGCCGCGTCGCTCACGCCACTGTTGTCGAGGGTGATGACGTTGCTGGTCGAGGTGACATTGCTATCCGGGGTAAAGGTGGCTGTCCAGGTCACGCCGCCGTCGCTGCTGCTGACGGCGCTGAGCGTGCCGTTGGCCACGGTCAGGTCGGCATTGGTAAAGCCGCTGACCGCCTCGCTGAAGGTGATGGTAACGGTGGCGGTCTCGCCCACTTTCAGCGCACTGTCGCTCAGCGTGATGGTGGCAGTTGGCCGCACGGTGTCGATGGCGTAGTTGCCGCTATCGGTGCTGCCATTGCCGGCGTTGCCGGCGAGGTCGGCCACGCCGGTCAGGTCGACGCTCAGCACGTTGCTGGCGTCGCTGATGTTGGCGCTTGGCGTCAGCGTGGCGGTCCAGGTGATGCCGCCGTCGCTGCTGGCCAGATTGCTCAGCGTGCCGTTCGGCACCGTCACGTCGGCATTGGTAAAGCCGCTGACCGCCTCGCTGAAGGTGATGGTCACCAGGCTGGTTTCGCCCACTTTCAGCGCACTGTCGCTCTGCGTGATGGTGGCAGTTGGCCGCACGGTGTCGATGGCGTAGTTGCCGCTATCGGTGCTGCCATTGCCGGCGTTACCGGCCAGGTCGCTCACGCCACTGTTGTCGAGGGTGATGACGCTGCTGGTCGAGGTGACATCGCTATCCGGGGTAAAGGTGGCCGTCCAGGTCACGCCGCCGTCGCTGCTGCTGACGGCACTGAGCGTGCCGTTGGCCACGGTCAGGTCGGCATTGGTAAAGCCGGTCACCGCTTCGCTGAAGGTGATGGTCACCAGGCTGGTCTCGCCCACTTTCAGCGCGCTGTCGCTCAGCGTGATGGTGGCGGTTGGCCGCACGGTGTCGATGGCGTAGTTGCCGCTATCGGTGCTGCCATTGCCGGCGTTGCCGGCGAGGTCGGCCACGCCGGTCAGGTCGACGCTCAGCACGTTGCTGGCGTCGCTGATGTTGGCGCTCGGCGTCAGCGTGGCGGTCCAGGTGATGCCACCGTCGCTGCTGCTGACGGCGCTGAGCGTGCCGTTGGCCACGGTCAGGTCGGCATTGGTAAAGCCGCTGACCGCCTCGCTGAAGGTGATGGTCACCTGGCTGGTTTCGCCCACTTTCAGCGCGCTGTCGCTCAGCGTGATGGTGGCGGTTGGCCGCACGGTGTCGATGGCGTAGTTGCCGCTATCGGTGCTGCCATTGCCGGCGTTGCCGGCCAGGTCGCTCACGCCACTGTTGTCGAGGGTGATGACGTTGCTGGTCGAGGTGACATTGCTATCCGGGGTAAAGGTGGCGGTCCAGGTCACGCCGCCGTCGCTGCTGCTGACGGCACTGAGCGTGCCGTTGGCCACGGTCAGGTCGGCATTGGTAAAGCCGCTGACCGCCTCGCTGAAGGTGATGGTCACCAGGCTGGTCTCGCCCACTTTCAGCGCACTGTCGCTCAGCGTGATGGTGGCAGTTGGCCGCACGGTGTCGATGGCGTAGTTGCCGCTATCGGTGCTGCCATTGCCGGCGTTGCCGGCGAGGTCGGCCACGCCGGTCAGGTCGACGCTCAACACGTTGCTGGCGTCGCTGATGTTGGCGCTCGGCGTCAGCGTGGCGGTCCAGGTGATGCCGCCGTCGCTGCTGCTGAGGTTGCTCAGCGTACCGTTCGGCACCGTCACGTCGGCGGTGGTGAAGCCGCTGACCGCTTCGCTGAAGGTGAAGGTGACGGTGGCGGTGTCGCCCACTTTCAGCGCGCTGTCGCTGACCTGAATGCTGTTCAACGTTGGCAGTGCCGTATCGATGGCGATGTTGCCGGAGTCGGTGCTGCCACTGCCGGCGTTGCCGGCGAGGTCGGCCACGCCGGTCAGGTCGACGCTCAGCACGTTGCTGGCGTCGCTGATGTTAGCGCTCGGCGTCAGCGTGGCGGTCCAGGTGATGCCGCCGTCGCTGCTGCTGAGGTTGCTCAGCGTACCGTTCGGCACCGTCACGTCGGCGGCGGTGAAGCCGCTCACCGCTTCGCTGAAGGTGAAGGTGACGGTGGCGGTGTCGCCCACTTTCAGCGCACTGTCGCTGACCTGAATGCTGTTCAACGTTGGCAATGCCGTATCGATGGCGATGTTGCCCGAGTCGGTGCTGCCACTGCCGGCGTTGCCGGCGAGGTCGGCCACGCCGGTCAGGTCGACGCTCAGCGCGTTGCTGGCGTCGCTGATGTTGGCGCTCGGCGTCAGCGTGGCGGTCCAGGTGATGCCGCCGTCGCTGCTGCTGAGGTTGCTCAGCGTACCGTTCGGCACCGTCACGTCGGCGGTGGTGAAGCCGCTCACCGCTTCGCTGAAGGTGAAGGTGACGGTGGCGGTGTCGCCCACTTTCAGCGCGCTGTCGCTGACCTGAATGCTGTTCAACGTTGGCAGTGCGGTATCGATGGCGTAGTTATTGGAGTCGGTGCTGCCGCTGCCGGCGTTGCCGGCGGCGTCGCTAATGCCAGTATTATCGAGAGTGATCAGGTTGCTGCTGTCGCTGACGTTAGCGCTCGGCGTCAGCGTGGCGGTCCAGGTGATGCCACCGTC
>NZ_JAQQLF010000037.1 GCF_028548455.1 Vogesella aquatica | reverse complement strand
AGTGGACCATGCCGATTCGGGATTGGAAGGCGGCGCTGACTCGCTTTACCATTCAGTTCGAGGAACGCATTCCACAGGCGTAACCCAAACCCCGTTTACACAAAAATTCGGACAGGCCCAATCAGTCTGTGTTCTGGTGGGCGCAAATCTGTGTCCAGACACCCGAGGGAATGCGGCTGCCTGCCTTTGCATGTCAGGCAAGCAGCGTTTTTCTTGCCTGCCAGATATTGGATAGCGCAAACAGCATGTACAGCTGCGAAGTGTTTTTGCCGAGACCTTTGTATCTGACTTTGCTGAAACCAAACTGCTGTTTGATCACCCTGAATGGGTGCTCTACCTTCGCGCGGATCTTGGCTTTGACCTTTTCAACGGTCTCGACCCAGCGATCGTCCGCACTTTGGGTCAGCACTTTGCGCTTGCCTGGACGCATGGCTATCCACCAGTTGATATCGCGGTTTTCGTGTTCTTTGCGTTTATGCACGCCGATATAGCCGGCATCGGCAAAGACATCCGTTTCATTGCCGTGCAACAAGTGGTCGACTTCCGTCACATCCGCTGTATTGGCAGGGGTGGTGTGGACGTGATGGACCAGACCTGAATGCGAATCCACGCCAATGTGGGCTTTCATGCCGAAGTACCACTGATTGCTCTTCTTGGTCTGGTGCATGTCCGGGTCACGCTCACCCTTGGCATTCTTGGTAGAGCTGGGCGCATTGATCAGTGTGGCATCGACGATGGTGCCTTGTTTGAGGGTCAGCCCTTTGGCGGCGAGATACTGGTTGATCGTGTGAAACAGGGCTTCAGTCAGTTGGTTTTTTTCCAGCAGATGGCGGAAGTTGAGCAGGGTGGTCTCGTCCGGCACCGTATCGATATTGATCTGTGCGAAACGCCGCATGGAAGCGATTTCGTACAGACTTTCCTCCATGGCGGGGTCGGACAGGGCATACCACTGCTGCAGACAATAGATGCGCAGCATGCTCGATAAGGGATAGGGGCGACGGCCATTGCCGGCCTTGGGGTAGAAGGAGTCGATGGCAGCTTCGAGCCTGTCCCACGGCATGACCTTGTCCATTTCGGCCAAGAATATTTCTCGACGGGTCTGCTTCTTCTTTGAAGTCTGTTCGAGATCGGTGAAGCTCAGCTGCTTGCTCATCGCCAGTCCTCGGTGCGGTGGGATGATAGATTTTAACTGGAAGGTCGGGACTTGTTCAGACCTTCCTTAGAGATGATGAAATGCCTTTAAACTATGATGAAGTGAAGGGTTATTACATAACCCCTGATGATTATAGTGAATGGATTGCTTTGGTTGATTTCTTTGATGATAACTTTGTTGTGCATTTTGGTTTTAAAGCTGATTTGAATGACAAGGTGGAATCAATTTGTTTTGGTAAGATCGTTGATTTTCATAAGCTTGTAGAATTTCTAGATTCGATATGAGGTTGATATTTTAAAATGATTGGTGATTTTTTTTGGGATGATGTGACGGGGCCGTCATTAAGATTTTCTCTTGAGGATCAAGATAGTGTTGATGCGTTGGAGGGTTATTGTTGGGATAGGTGGATTGCGGTTACTTATCTGTATGATGATCTTGGTATTTTGGTATTCTGGGGGAGGTTTGTAGATATGGAATCAGTCCGAAATTTACTAATTGATTATCGGAACAATAGGTCGGGCTGAATAAAATGAGGCCCAACGTTTACCGTGCCTGGCACGGAAGCAGACATGCGTTACCGGCGTTCTGCATTAGCGGGTGGCACCTGGTTCTTTACCGTCAATCTGGCGGACCGCCGCCAAGATTACCTGACTCGCCATATTGATGTTTTGCGACAGGCCGTCAGGCAGACACGCAGCCGTCATCCGTTAGAGATAATAGCCATGGTGGTGTTACCGGACCATCTGCACGCTATCTGGGCACTACCGCCTGGCGATGCCGATTACCCGCTACGCTGGGCGCTGATCAAGTCCGCATTTTCACGCAGCCTGCCCAAAACCGAATTTATCCGCGACAGCCGCCTTACCAAGCGCGAGCGCGGTATCTGGCAGCGCCGCTATTGGGAACACCAGATCAGGACGAAGCCGATTTACAGGCGCATGTGGATTACCTGCACTTTAACCCGGTAAAGCACGGCTATGTCCGGTGTGTAGCCGATTGGCCGTTTTCGAGTTTTCACCGTTACGTACGTCAGGGTTTATTGCCGGCAGATTGGGCGGGTGCAGCGGTGATGTTGGATTTGAATGAGTAGAAGTAGGGATGGGAGGCGCGGTAAACGTTCGGCCAATTCAATGTGTGAGTGAGAGCACACGTGTGCGCTAAATTTTCTCATGATTTCATCATTTTCCTTTCGGTTAATTATGTATAAATTTTTTATGGAAAATATTGAGTGGCTATTGTATCTGGTTTATCCTTTGGCTATTTTTTTTTGCTGTAGACGAGCTGCTTTGGGTTTGCAATTTAATACTGTTGTTGCAAGATCTTTCTATGGAGTTCTTGCATTAATTTGCTTTTTTTCATACTTCTGGTTTGTAAGTAATTTTAAATTCCTAATTATTTATGAAAAAGTAAGATTGGAAAAGCCAAACTACTCGAGCGGTGTAGTTTGGCATGTGGGTTCAAGAAACGGTGTTGTAATTGCATTGACCAATGGGGAAAAGTATTACTGTGACACTAAGTCGAGTGGTGCTTGTTTAGTTTCTATGCGAGAAATGTCAGAATTAAAAACAAAACATGGATTTATGAATAGTTTTATAATAAAAATTGGTTGGAAGAAGTTTTATGATTTAAGGGTTGTTTATTCAATTTGTATTGACGGGAAAAATTATGTGGCTGAGCGTGAGTCAGAGTTAAGGTTTGATGAGCAATATAATTTTGCAAAGCAATACACTTGGGTATTTCTTGCAGTGTCTATTCTTTGTTTTATCATGCTTTTCATAGTCTAGGTAATAGAAGTGACTAATTTGCTAGTAATAGCTTTTTTGCCAGATCCTATTTCAAGCTAATCCAGTTTCTATTGATGGTAAAATAGGGGTCTTGATGAAAAAGAGAAGAGCTTTATGGGTAAAGTAAAGGAGTTTTTAGGGTTATGAAGCATGTGTTTAGAGATGATGAAATGCCTTTAAACTATGATGAAGTGAAGGGTTATTACATAACGCCTGATGATTATAGTGAAAGGATTGCTTTGGTTGATTTTTTTGATAATAACTTTATTGTGTACTTTAGTTTTAAAGCTGATTTGAATGACGAGGAGGAATCTATTTATTTTGGTAAGCTTGCTGATTTTGATAAGCTTGTGGAATATCTAGATTCGATATGAGGTTGATATTTTAAAATGATTGATGATTTGTTTTGGGATGATGTGACGGGGCCGTCGTTAAGATTTTCTATAGAGGATAAGGATGGTGTTGATTCATTGATGGGTTATTGTTGGGATAGGTGGATTGCAGTTAATTATCTGTATGATGAACCTAATATTTTGGTTTATTGGGGGCGGTTTGTCGATATGGAATCAGTCCAAAATTTACTAATTGATTACCGGAGCAGCCCGTAGCCCGGATAAGGCCCAGCCGCATCCGGGGCGGTTATCCAAAGCCGCAATGCGCTGGCTTTTTTCACCGCAAATTTCACGAATCGACCACTGGCTTACCTGTCCAGTCCCGGACGATTACGCACCTGCTTTTTGAACAGTTCGGGATGTGATTTCTGCCACTGTTTCATCGCCAGCAATGGTGTCTGATGCGCCAGCATCCTTTGCGGCAGATGCTG
>NZ_JAQQLF010000036.1 GCF_028548455.1 Vogesella aquatica | reverse complement strand
GTGACCCTGAGCGCCGATGGCAAGAGCGTGATCGTGCCGGCCGGTGTAAGCAGCTTCACCGTCAGCGTACCGACCGTGAACGACACCGTGGATGAAGCCGACGAAACGCTGAAACTGGCCGTCGGTGGCAAAGACGCCACCGGTACCATCGTCGACAACGATTCGGCACCAAGTGGCACCGACAAGACGATCAGCATCAACGAAGATACGGCTCGCACGCTGGGTGCTGCTGACTTCGGCTTTACCGATAGCGATGCTGGTGACACCTTGTCGGCAGTTCGTATTGATACCCTGCCGACCGATGGCAAGCTGTACCTCAACGGTGTGCTGGCTAGCGCCGGTGTGGTGGTGAGCGCGGCAGATCTGGCTGCCGGCAAGCTGGTCTTCCAGCCGGATACCCATGAGAGCAAGCTCAGTGGTGGTTATGCACAACTGACGTTTAGCGTGAAAGACAGCGGTGGCAACTTTGATGGCACGCCGAATACGCTGACCGTTAATGTGGTACCGGTCGCTGATGTGCCGACAGTATCGGTGACATTGGGCGCAGGTAGCTACGATGCCGGTAGCCCATACATCGGTGGCAAGAACTACAGCGGCTGGAGTGCTGCGCAGGCGACGTATGGTAGCAATGCCATCGAGCTCACCGGTTCGGGCGATGCCTGGTCAACGCCTGCGGGTAAAGAGTCGCAAGGCTTTGCCGTGAAGGGTGGTGGCCTGAACGATCTGATTTCCATGCACGGTAGTACTGGCAACAACATCCTGATTGGTGATGATGGCATCCTGGGTAACTCGGATGGCTCCAATACCGGCCAGGTGAACGACACGCTGTATGGTGGCGCCGGCAATGACATCCTGATCGGTGAGCAGGGCGATGATTCCCTGTTTGGCGGCAGCGGTGTGGATACGGCGGTGTATGCCGGCAACTTTGCCGACTACATCATTGGCGTACCGACGGTATCTGCCGGTGGCAGCCTGGCCTTCCAGGTGCAAGACAAGCAGACCAACGGTAACCCGTATGGTGGTGAAGGTACCGATAACCTGTATGACGTTGAGCGCCTGCAGTTTGCCGATGGCACCTATTACTTCAACAGCGCCAGCAACCAGTGGGTGAAAGAGGGCGCGGCCAAGACCAGCTACCCGCTGACGATTGCCACGTCTCTGGTAGACCGTGATGGTAGCGAAGTGATCGACAGCATCAAGCTGACACTGGACAGCAAGTACGCCGGCTCCAAGCTGCTGAGCAGCACCGGTACCGAGCTGGGTGTGGTGGCTGCCGATGG
The DNA here is from genome assembly GCF_028548455.1 of Vogesella aquatica. Taxonomy (GTDB): domain Bacteria; phylum Pseudomonadota; class Gammaproteobacteria; order Burkholderiales; family Chromobacteriaceae; genus Vogesella; species Vogesella aquatica. The sequence continues at coordinate 6,467 of NZ_JAQQLF010000036.1, read as the reverse complement.
CACGCTGACCCTGACCGGCCTGTGGGCCAGCACTGCGCTGGATGTATCCTTGACCGGTCTGTCGCTGCAAGTACCGGGTGCGGTTACCGGTCAGCTGTCGCTGCAAGTGACTGCCATTGCCAAAGAGCTGGCCAATGGCAATACCGCCAGCGGCCAAGCATCGACTTCGGCAGGTAACCTGGCACCAGAAACAGCCAACGTTGCCGCAGGTGGCAATGAAGATAGCGTGATCGCCGTCAACTTGTCCGGCTATGACGTAGACGGCTCGGTAGCCGGCTTCGTGATCAATAGCCTGCCGGCCAACGGCACACTGTACAGCGATGCTGCGGCGACGCAGCCACTGGCCGCCAATGCAGTAGTCACCGGCACGGTGTACTTCAAGCCGTCGGCGAACTGGAATGGTGTGACCGAATTCCAGTACAGCGCGAAAGACAATGCCGGCCTGGTTGATGCTACCCCGGCCAAAGCGACCATTTCGGTGGCAGCGGTGAACGACGCGGCCAACCTGGTGGCCGACAGCAACACCGTACTGGAAGACAACAACGCCACCGGCAACGTGCTGGGCAACGACAGCGACGTCGACGGCGCGTTGAGCGTGACTACCTTCAGCATCGCCGGCATCACCGGCAGCTTCACCGCCGGCCAGACCGCCACCATCGCCAACGTCGGCACGCTGACCATCGCGGCCAACGGTGACTATGTGTTCGACCCGGTGGACAACTGGAACGGCAGCGTGCCAGTAGTGACCTACAACGTACGCGACCCGAACGGTGGCACCGGCAGCAGCACGCTGAGCATCAGCGTGACCCCGGTGAACGACGCACCGACCGCGACGGGTGGCCAGATCACAGGTACCGAAGACACGTTGCATGTGTTTACCTGGGCACAGTTCAATGTGGCTGATATTGATAGTGGCGATACGCTATCTATCAAGATCACCACACTGCCAGCGGATGGCACGCTGCAGTACAACGGTGCCAGCGGCTGGGTAAACGTGACCGCTAACCAGATAATCAGCAAAGCAGATATTGATGCCGGCAAGCTGCGCTTTGCTCCGGACAGTAACGAGTCTGGTATCGATGGCTACAGCACGGCAGGTACGGGTAACCAGAAGCAGGACTACGCCAGCTTCAATTACCAGGGTGTGGACGCTGCGGGTGCCAGCAGCGCTACCGTGGCTATGAAAGTGGACATCGCCCCGGTAGCAGATGCCCCGACGCTGAGTCTCAATAGCGCCCCGACGGCAACACCGACCGGGCTGAAGAAAGAGTCGTGGACCAATATCTCGTTCACCGATGTATACAACGGTGGCAGTGGTGTAAACCAGAACACGCTGGAAGCGCGTATCGAAGCTGCGTCTGCGGCACAAAGCACCACGACCATTACCAATGCCGCCCAGACCGATGTCACGGTGGGTACCGCCAGCCGTATTTCCGGCCTGGTGTACCTGGAAGCAGGCAAGACCTACACCTTCAGCGGTATTGCTGACGACAGCTTCCGCCTGGAAGTGGGGGGTGTCACCGTCGCTAACGCGCTGTGGGGCAATGGCGGTGGTTATACCGGCACCTTCTCGCCAACCGCGAATGGCTACTACACCCTGACGGCCTTCCACCATAACGAGGCTGGTGCGGGTAACTTTGACATCAATGTGTCGGTGAACGGTGCCACCTCCGTGGACCTGAGTACGGCCAACCTGAAGCTGTTTACCGGTACGGCAGACATCACCAATGCAGGCGTCAACCTGTCTGAGCTGGTGCCCAATGCCAGCGGCGAGGGTGGCTATTACACCGAAGTACCACTGAACCGTGGTAACGAAGATACCTGGATCCCGATCTCGCGTATTGCTGCTGGCCTGACCGATACCGACGGCTCGGAAACCCTGTCGGTGTCCATCAGCGGCCTGGTAAACGGCACCCAGCTGAAAAATGCTGCGGGCGCCATCCTGACTGCTGACGCTAGCGGTAAAGTGACCTTGCCTGCTGGCTGGGACTTGGCCACGCTGCAGATCAAGGGGCCGCTGGATTACAACGGCACCCAGAACCTGACCGTGACTGCCACCTCTACCGAACAGGTAGGTGGCGACAGCAAGACCACCACGGCACCGCTGACCGTGATCATCGACCCGGTAAATGACGCGCCAACCAGTACCGGCGGCAGCGTTACCGGTACCGAAGACACCAATCTGGTCTTCACCTGGGCCAACTTCAATGTGGCTGATGTGGACAGCGCTGCGGCCAACCTGTCGGTGAAAGTGACCTCGCTGCCGGCCGATGGCGCGCTGCAGTACAACAACGGCACTGCCTGGGTGGCAGTCACGGCCAACCAGGTCATCAGCAAGACGGATATCGATGCCGGCAAGCTGCGCCTGGTGCCGGACTTCAACGAGTCGGGTAGCGACAGCTTCGCCACCAGCGGTGTTGGTAACCTGAAGAAGGATTACACCACGTTCAACTACCAGGCAGTAGACAACGCTGGCGGCAGCAGCGCGAGCGCCACCATGTCGGTAGACGTTACCCCGGTAGCCGATACCCCGACGCTGACCGTGAAAACCGGCAGCAGCGGTACGTTGTGGATAACGGGTTGGGAGTCGGTGGCGAACAGTGACAATACGTCGCAGTCGGTTACTGCTACCACGCTGGAAGACTGGACGCTGGTGACTGCCAACGACAAGCAAAGTGGTGGTGCCAACGTGTTCGAGGTTTGGGCGAGCGGCGATACCCAGCAACGCCAGAATGGCGGCAACAACACCTTTGCCACTGCAGTGGGGGATGGCCGTAACGCGCTGGAGTTGAACGATGCGGCCGGCAGCATGGCGCAGACGCTGGGCATTTCGCGCAGTATCACGACCGTGGCTGGCCAGGTGTACGAGCTGTCGCTGGATTACGCCGGTCGCCCGGGCTTTGGCACCGAGTACACCACCATTGCGGTGTACCTGGGTACAAACTTGCTGGGCACCTACGGTTCTACCAGCCCGCAGGATAGCTTCAACTGGGAAAACCTGAAGCTGAGCTTTGCCGGTACCGGCAGCACCGATACGCTGACCATCCGCTTGGCCACCACTAACACTGGCCTGGATGTAAACGGTCGTGGCGCGATGATCGACGATATCCGTCTGAGTACCACACAAGGGGTGGTGGCAGGTTCGGGCGGCATCAGTGGCAAGACCGCGGTATCGCTGTCGACCTACATTGCCGGCCAGCTTACCGATACCGATACGTCGGAAGTGTTGTCGTACAAGTTCAGCAACCTGCCGGCTGGCGCCACCATTGTCAGCAACGGCACGCCGGGTGGTTACACCGCTGTGAACGGGGTGATTACCGTTACCGCTGCCGAGCTGGCTTCGGCCAAACTGGTCCTGCCGTCTAGCACCCTGGGTTCTGTTGGCCTGGACGTAGCCGCCGTCAGTACCGAGCCAAACGGCAGCACCGCGCAGACTGCCGGCCATCTGGATGTGACCATCCAGTCCGGTTCGGTAACGGCCACGACGATCGGCAGCTACAACGACATCACGCTGACGTCTACCCAGACCGCGGTGAGTACCAGCACGCTGGGCCTGCGTTCCGAGTACTACGGTTACCAGGAGAGCAGCCCTACCGGTAACCTGGATTCGCTCACCAAGGTCGAGAACCTGATCGAAGCCCGTAGCGGCAACAACAGCAGCCTGATTGGCTCCATGGCGGCTGGTGCCAACGCCGGCATGAATGCCTCCTTCCTGGTGAACAAGCTTGAGTTTGGCTTCTCCACCAGCGGCGGTAGCAGCTCGAGCATCTCCAACAACCTGGGCAATAACCAGACCGTGGCCAGTGGTACGACGCTGAGCAGCAGCTCCGGTAACCTGTACAAGTTCCTGACGGCCAATGGCACAACCAATGCCAGCGACCTGAAGGCAGGGGGGGCCGGCTTGGGTAACACCTCGGATGCCATGATCCGCATGCTGGCCTACCTGAACCTGGCTGAGGCTGGCCGGTACGACCTGCGCATTACCGCCGATGATGGCTACCGTGTGTATCTGGACGGTACCAGCGTGGCGCAGGTGGACCAGATCCAGTCCACCACCACCAATGTGTTCACCAACGTGGCACTGAATGGCGGCATGCTGCCACTTGAGATCCTGTACTGGGATCAAGGCGGTGCGGCTACCTTCCGTGTCGAGATCAAGCTGGCAGGTGCGGCCGACAGTAGCTATCAGGTGATGGGTACCGACAGCTTCCCGCTGTTCCAGGTAGGCAGCCAGCCTAATCTGGCCGATAACCAGGATCTGGTCGATACCGGCAACGGCACCTGGGCTATCCGTACCGGTGCGACCTCTACCGGTACCAGCGGTCATGACCGCATTACCGGTACCGACGGGCGTGACACCATCAGCGGTGGCGAAGGGCATGACCAGCTGAACGGTGGGGCCGGCAAAGACACCCTGAACGGTGGTAACGGTGACGACACCCTGATTGGTGGCAGTGGTAACGACACCATGACCGGTGGCCTGGGCGTGGATACCTTCCAGTGGAGCCTGGCGGACAAGGGGACGACTACCAATCCGGCGCACGATGTCATTACCGACTTCAAGACCGGCGTGGGTGGTGATGTGCTCGACTTGCGTGACCTGCTGCAGGGTGAGAACAGCGGTAACCTGACCCAGTACCTGCACTTCTCTGCCAGCGGTAACGATACGCTGGTGCAGATCAGCAGCAGTGGTGCCTTCAGCAGTAATGGTGCCAACGCGGCAACGGTGACCGACCAGAGCATTCTGCTGAAAGACGTTGCACTGGGTAGCCTGGGCAGCACAGACCAGCAGGTGATTACCGAGCTGTTGAAAAACAACCTGAAAACCGACCAGTAAACCTGGGTGTGTGACAAAAGAGCCGGCAAGCCGGCTCTTTTTTTATACCTGTACCAAACGCCACGTAGTGTGCGGCCAACTTTCAATACACTGGAACGGCAATTGCTATACTGCCCCTATCATTTGCTGGAGCGCTGCTGTGGAAAACTTACCGATGCGGGATGGCTTGTCGCTAGACTCCCATTTTCAGCCCATTTACAGCCTGGCTCACCGCCGTACGGTGGGGATGGAGGCGCTGCTGCGCGCGACCGAGCAAGGCAAGGCGCTGAGCCCGCCGCAGGTCTACGAGCGTTACATCCGCCGTGATGAGCGTGCCGCCATGGACCTGGCTGTGGTACGCGCCCATTGCCAGCATTTTGCCCGCACCCCGGCAGCCCAGCGCTGGCTGTTCCTCAACATCGATGCCATGACGCTGGCCGATCTGAGCTATGTGCAGCAGCTGCAGCAGATCATTGCCGACTCGGGCATCCCGCCACAGCTGATCGTGCTGGAGGTGCTGGAGCAGGCGCTGGAGCTGGATGCCGGCTTGCTGGAAGGGGTGGCGCTGTTGCGCGAGCAAGGCTGCCTGCTGGCCATTGATGATTTCGGCGTCGGGCATTCCAATCTGGACCGTGTGTGTAGCCTGGAGCCGGATTTCATCAAGTTTGACCGCCACCTGCTGCGTAGCGCCGTCAACCAGCAGCGCACACGCACGCTTTTGTCGCGCCTGGTGCGGCTGATGCACGAAATTGGTGCGTTGGTAGTGGTGGAGGGGGTGGAAAGCGAGTCGGACGTGGTGGTGGCGCTGGATTCCGGCTGCGATCTGGTGCAGGGCTATTATGTTGCCATGCCCGCTTTGGTGCCAGACCGTGATGAGCAGATTACCCCGCGGCTGGACGCCAAGTGGGACGAGCTGATGAACCGCGAGCTGCTGCGCCGCAAGCTCAATCGCCGCCAGCTGGAGCTATCACGCCAGGCCTTTGTGCAAACGGCCATTGCCCTGATGCAGGGCAACGAGTTCAGGTTGGCCGCACAGCCCATGCTGAACCTGCCGGATGTGATTCGTTGCTTCTTGCTGGACCAGGAAGGCCGCCAACTGGGGCGTAACCTGAATGTGCGCGAGCTGTCCGAGGTGAACCGCCTGCGTTTTGCCCCGCTGGAGGACACGACGGGGGCCGTCTGGTCGCGCCGCAGCTATTTCCAGCACGCCATCGACCAGCCGGGGGTGCTGTATATGAGCGAGCCTTATCTGTCGATGACCGATACGCGTACCTGCGTGACCCTGTCGATGGCGATCGAGATCGACGAGCAGATGCATGTACTGTGCTCTGATGTGATGCTGCCCAAGTAGATGTCGCATCCCTGACGATCATATAAGCAATCGGCTACTCAAACTGAACACAGCACGAGAAGTCATGGGTATCCTGCTACAACTCTCTCGAGCGCCCAACCCATGATCGTCAAACTGCACAAACAAGCCCGCACCACCCCCGCTATCCGCGAGGAAATCAAGCACGCCGTCGGCACGCTTACCGAGTTGGCCGCACGCTTCAATGTCAGCATCCACACCATCCGCAAGTGGAAGCAGCGCGACAGCGTGTTGGACCAGCCCCATACCGCCCACCGCCTGCAGACTACCCTCAGCCCGGCG
>NZ_JAQQLF010000035.1 GCF_028548455.1 Vogesella aquatica | reverse complement strand
ACACTTACACCTATCGGTTATTTGGTCTGTTAAAGAGCGGTGCTGACTGGCTTGTTTCGTTTGCGTCGTCAGCTGAGGAGGCGAACTATACCCAGACAGACAAAGGGCGTCAACACTTATTGCAAAGTTTTTTACTGCCGTCCTGACAAGCCACTGATTGCGAAGCAAAAAGGCCGCGATTTATTTTGGATTGCCCCATAAACTGGCGTACTTTTCGATTGGGTGTATCAGTAAATGACCAGCAGCAGGCACGCTCCACACTGGCTTTTTGACCTGGATGACACGCTACACCATGCCGGTGCGGCGGTTTTTCCCATGATTAACGAGTACATGACTAGCTATATATGCCGCCATGTTAGCGTAGCACGAACAGAAGCTGACACGCTACGCACAGAGTACTGGCAGCGTTATGGTGCAACGCTGGCAGGCTTGCAGCGGCACCATGGTATTGCCCCGCATCATTTTCTAGCGCAGACACACCCTATGGAAAGCTTATTGCCGTTGATTGAAACCAGTACCCAACTGCCGCAGTGGCTGAGGTGCCTCAACGGGCGCAAATGGGTGTTCTCTAACGGCCCCCAGCATTATGTAGAAGCGATCGTGCGCCACCTGGGGATAGAAGCACAGATTGAGGACTGCTTTGGCATGGACAGTTTTGGTTTGATGCCCAAACCACGGGTGGCGGCTTATACCCGCGTACTTCGCCAGGCAGGTCTGGATGCCGGGCGCTGCATCATGGTGGAAGATTCTGCGGCCAACCTGAAAACGGCAAAGCGCCTGGGCATGCGTACGGTTTGGCTAAGCCACCAGATCCGCAAACCGGCCTGGGTGGACTGGCGTATCACCTCATTGCTTGATTTGCGACGGATTTAGTTGCTGGTAGCAAGAGAGCAACAGACAAACCAATGCTGCAGCCGGCCACAAGTCCGAAAGGAAGTCCAATAACGCGCTCATATTGAGCAGGTGCCCGTAAGGCCAGCGGAACAGCGACAGGAAGTCGGACTGCACTTCGCTCAGCGGCCATAGCGTGGCAGCAAACTGCGCCAACAACAGTGCCAGGATGGCAGTAATGGTTTGCACCAGCCGTGACCGCCCGGCAAAAAACCACAGCAGCAGAAAGCCAGCAGTCAGGCCAGTAACCAGGTGAGGGTTGATCCACTGAAACAGCGCGAAGGGTTTGAGCAGGACACCTGCGGCCAGCATTTTGCAAAACCAGATGCCGGCAAGCAACAACAGGATGGATTTGAAACGATCGACCTTCTGCTGCAATAGGCTGGTCATGAACAGACAGGCGGCCAGCATATTGGCCATGGCGCCGCCTGCCTCAACCAAGAACAGGAACAGTCGGGGGTTGTCCAGCGGTGAAACATAGGGCTGCGGCAGGCCTTGCGGATAAGCCACTACACCAAACAAGGGCATCGCGGGATTCAGCTGGGTAATAAACCACAAGCCCAGCAGCAGCAGCCCGTAATCTACAGCGCTGTGGTCGGCAAAATGGCGACGACGCCATTGCTTGAGGTGGTGCCATTGGCGACGAAACAGCGGCGATACCGCCAGCGTGGCGCCAAGGCACGCGCCTGCCAGATTGCACAGCACATCCAGGTTGGATGCCACACGCATGGGCAGGAACTCCTGCAGAAACTCGACACCGATACTGGTGAGACTCGCCACGAAGATGGCCAGCAGGAATGAGTGCCAGCGCGGCAGCAACAATAGCGCCAGGCTGAAACCGTAGGGGATATAAATGAGAACGTTGGCCGCATTATCAAAAAAGCGGAAGTAAAACGGCAGCGGATAGGAGAGAAACTCGAAAAACGGCCGCCCGGAATAAGCCCAGCCAGTAAAGGGGTACAGGCTGAGGAAAAAGATCACCACGGCATTGACCAGCGCCGCATAAAGCGCAACGTGACTATGGGTGGCGCGGCCGGTTTGCGCGGTCATTGAGCAGGAACTTCCGGATGGATGAACAGGCACAGCATACCCAGCACCCCATAGGCTGACAAGCTGGCCAGAGGTTACACGCGGGTGTTCATAAAACAAACAAAAAGGGCACCGGAGTGCCCTTTTTTCACACGATAACGCAAGTATTAGAACTTGGTACCGATACCTACGCTGGTCACCAGCGGGTTGATGTCCAGGGTGCCCGCATCGGCGCCACCGGCTTTGACCTTGGTTTTGATCCAGATCTTTTTCACGTCAAAGTTCAGGAAAATGTCTTTGGTCAGCGGGGTATCCATACCTACTTGCAGCGCTGGGCCAAAGCTATTTTTGTCTACGGTCAGGTTCAGGCCGGACTTGTCTTTCAGGCTATAGAAGCGGGTGTAGTTCACACCGGCACCCACGTATGGGCGGAACTCGCCTTGCGGGTTGAAGTGGTACTGGGCAGTAACGGTTGGTGGCAGTACTTTAACGGAACCGATATCGGCGCCACCAGCAGTCAGCGTGTGCTTGGATGTACCCAGAATCAGCTCTACGCCAACATTGTTGGTCAGCATGTAGGTAAAGTCGACTTCAGGGATGGTGTCGTCTTTTACATCCACTTTCAGTGCTTCCAGCGTTTTGTCTACAGAAGTCTGCGGGTTCACGTTGGTCACGCGGAAGCGCGCCAGGATGTCACCCTGGGCAGCGAAGGCACTGGAAGTCAGCAGGGTAGCCAGAGCAGCAATAGCAAGCTTTTTCATCATTATCTCCAAGCGGGTAGCTAGCAAAAATCGTTCGCTTGCGTGTCCGCTTATTGACTTGACTCACTGCGGACAGTAGCTTGCGACGTCAGAACCTAGATTAACCTTGCGCCGCACCATCGTTTTTGCGCTAGATCATGAAAAAATCATGAAATACCACGACTTGAGGGACTTCATGTCCCAGCTCGAGGCACAGGGCGAGCTAAAACGCATTACCCACCCTGTCTCCCCCCATCTGGAAATGACCGAAATCGGCGACCGCGTGCTAAAAGCGGGTGGCCCTGCCCTGCTGTTTACCCAGCCGCAAGCCGGGGACAAACGCTACGATATCCCGGTGCTGGCCAACCTGTTCGGCACCCCCAAGCGCGTGGCCATGGGCATGGGGGCCAGTGACGTGATGGCACTGCGCGAAATCGGCCAGACGCTGGCCTACCTGAAAGAGCCGGAGCCACCAAAAGGCTTTCGCGATGCCTGGGACAAGCTACCGCTATTGAAGCAGGTGCTATCGATGGCACCGAAAGAAGTGCGCAAAGCCCCCTGCCAGGAAATCGTGTGGGAAGGCGACGAGGTAGACCTTTCGCGCCTGCCCATCCAGCACTGCTGGCCGGGCGACGTGGCACCACTGATCACCTGGGGCCTCACCGTTACCCGCGGCCCGCACAAAAAGCGCCAGAACCTGGGCATCTACCGCCAGCAGGTCATCGGCCGCAACCGCGTCATCATGCGCTGGCTGGCGCACCGCGGCGGCGCGCTGGACTACCGCGAGTTCCGTGCGGCCAACCCTGACAAGCCCTACCCTGTCGCCGTGGTACTGGGCTGCGACCCGGCCACCATTCTGGGCGCGGTCACACCGGTACCGGATACGCTGTCCGAATACCAGTTTGCCGGCCTGCTACGCGGTAGCCGTACCGAGCTGGTGAAGTGTATGGGCTCCGACCTGCAAGTACCGGCTAGCGCCGAAATCGTGCTGGAAGGCCATATCCACCCCAACGATATGGCGATGGAAGGCCCGTACGGTGACCATACCGGCTACTACAACGAGCAGGACAGCTTCCCGGTATTCACCATCGACCGCATCACCATGCGCGAGAACCCGGTGTACCACAGTACCTATACCGGCAAGCCACCGGATGAGCCGGCCATTTTGGGCGTAGCCCTGAACGAAGTGTTCGTGCCCATCCTGCAGAAGCAGTTTCCCGAAATCGTAGACTTCTATCTGCCACCCGAAGGCTGCAGCTACCGCATGGCGGTGATCAGCATCAAGAAACAGTACCCCGGCCATGCCAAGCGCGTGATGATGGGCTGCTGGAGCTTCCTGCGCCAGTTCATGTACACCAAGTTCATTGTGGTGGTGGACGACGACGTGAACACGCGCGACTGGAAAGAAGTGATCTGGGCTATTACCACCCGCATGGACCCGGTACGCGATACCACGCTTATCGAGAATACGCCTATCGACTATCTGGACTTTGCCAGCCCGATCTCGGGCCTGGGTGGCAAGATGGGGCTGGACGCCACCAACAAGCTACCCGGCGAAACAAACCGGGAATGGGGCACCACCATCAGCATGAGCACCGAAGTGTCAGCCCGTATCGATAGCATCTGGCAGGAACTGGGTTTGTAACACATAGAAATGTAGCGCAATGTAGCAACATGCCAATAAAATGATGCCAACAGCTTGATGGCCGGAGCGAATCACCACATACCACTTCGGCCATTTTAACCCGACGCAACAAGCGAGGCTCATCGTGGCACCCAACACTACCCGGCTACAGCAGGCATTTCTTCTGACAACTTTGTGCACTGCACTCGCCCTGACAGGCTGCGGGGGCGGAGGGGGCGGCGGCGGCAGCTCCGGGCAGACAGCCACACAAAGTACAGGCGGTAGTGGCAGTGGTTCAAGCGGAACAACAAGCAGCGTATCGAAAGCTGCATCCATCAGTTTCAGTTCGGCCACACCAGATTTGCTTGTCTATCAAGGAGGGGAAGGTGAAACGCAGGCCGAGGTGAAATTCCTGGTCAAAGATGCCCTGAATCAACCTCTGACAGGGGAAACGGTCACATTCTCCTTGAATACCGCTGTTGGTGGGTTGGCTCTTCAGACCAATCAAGCCGTCACAGACAGCAGCGGTATAGCTACCGCTCGGGTTATCTCCGGTACAGTGCCTACGCCAGTCAGGGTAACCGCGGTCGCCGGCAAGTACAGCGCGCAATCCAGCCAACTTTCCATCAGCACCGGCCTTCCTCATCAGAATGGCTTTTCACTCTCAGTTTCCAGCTACAACCCGGCGTTCTATAACACCGACGGTGTCAGCATTACCCTTACAGCCCGCGCATCCGATCGCCAGGGCAACCCCGTACCAGACGGTACCACCGTCAATTTTGTTACCGAAGGCGGTATCGGTACTATCACCTCCAAATGCAGCATGACGGCAGGCAGCTGCAACGTCACCCTGCTGAGCAGCGGTGCCCGTAACGCACTGGTGGATGCCGGGCGCCAGACAGTGTTGGCCTACATGCAGGGCGAAGAAAGTTTTGACGACAAAAACAGCAATGGCGTATTCGATACCGGTGAGTTTGTCAGCAACTACGACCTACCCGAAGCATTTCTAGATGCCCGGCCCGGCCAACCCAGAACCACGGTCAACAAAGCACAAAGTTGGCTGACTGTTGCAGGCAACAGCTACTCCGAGTTTTATCTGGATCTCAATCGCAATGGCATCCATGACGAAACAGGCAATGGCTTTTTCGACGGCGTAGCACGCTCCGATGGCCGAGCCGCGTCCACCGTACACTTGCGACGCACCGCTGAAATTATCTGGGGTATCAGCAACAACAGCCTCATTTACAACCCGACCAAAGGAGCGGCCGAACTGAATAACTTCGACCTGTGCCCGGCCAGTACGGCAACAGTCAGCTATAAGCCGGCCGACGTTTTCGCAAACACCTTACCTGCTGGCACTACGGTTACCTTCAGCGTTACGACGACCGCCCTGGCGGCCAGTGCGGCGCTATCCGGCACCACGTCGTACACTGTTGGCAATCAGATTGATCGGCCAGAAACGTACACGACTAATCTTAACCTTGCCACAGGGGTCACCTGCGGCACGGCTGCCACCGCTCCGGATACGCTGACTATCACCATCAGGCTGCCTGGCAATGCTAGCCCCCAAACCTTCGACTTCCCCATCTTCTAAGTTTAACCACACAAGCCAATCAGGCCGCGCTATCATCGCGGCCTGATTGTTTTTAACCGGAATCCAACCATGACCAATCCGAACTCGCCAAACCGTCTGAAACGCCTGTCGCCACGCCAACGCAAGAAACTGCGCGTGGGCGAGTTCCAGGAACTGGGCTTTACCGTCGTTGCGGCACTGGCAGGCCTGGACGATGCAGCCAACGATGCTTTCCTGAATGGCTGGCTGGAAGCGGTAGACGCACAAGGCGTGAGCTTTGGTGGCCACTTTAGCGATGGCCAGCTCGATGGCATCGTGTTTCCGGTAAACGGCGTGAAAGTCACCGCCGAAGTACAGGCTGCACTGGCGGCCTGGCTGAAAGGCCGCAGCGAAGTCTCCGGCGTAGAAGTCAGCGGCCTGCTGGACGTATGGCATAGCGCCTGGTAAGCCACGGGCTCGCCGCCAAAAAGCCTGCCACGTGGCAGGCTTTTTTCTTGGTTTGCCAACATGAAAAAAGGTTGGCCGCACACCATACGGCATGCGGCCAACCTTTTTATACCAAGCGCTGGCAGTAACGGGGCGCTAGCTGCGCTCCAGCTCCCACAGGGCAGACTGCAGCGACTCCATGCGCGTATCCAGCGCACTGCGTGCATCGGCCAGCGCTTTGTTGTAGATGGCCGGGCCAAGACGGTCGGCCACCAGCAACACCAATGCCTGGGCGTCAAAACCGCCCAGTTCTACCTCGTGTTCACCCGCCAGATACTGTTGTACCTGGCTGGCCAGTTCTGCCAGCTGCGGCTGGGTCAGATAGCGTTCATCGCTTTTCATGATGCGTCCATCGTTGTCCAGCCGACAGTGTCAGGGCATTAGCCCTGTTTGGCAAATGCCGGCTCCAGCTCGGGTTCGCGGCGCGGCTGCGGATCGATGTCGTCGTCTTCGTCCAGCACCGGCTGGGCAGCGCCCAGCTCTTTTTCGCTCTTGGCGACCACGCAGGCAGCAATGGCGTTGCCCAGTACGTTGGTGGCGGAGCGGCCCATGTCCAGGAAGTGGTCCACACCCAGCAGCAGCAGCAGGCCGGCTTCAGGGATGTTGAACTGCGCCAGCGTGGCGGCAATCACCACCAGCGAAGCACGCGGCACACCGGCCATGCCTTTGGAGGTCACCATCAGGATCAGCAGCATGGTGATTTCCTGCGACAGGCTCAGGTCGATACCGTAAGCCTGGGCGATGAAGATGGTGGCAAAGGTGCAGTACATCATCGAGCCGTCCAGGTTGAACGAGTAGCCCATCGGCAGCACAAAGCTGGCGATGCGGTCGCTACAACCAAAACGTTTCAGGCGGTCCAAGGTTTTCGGGTAGGCGGCTTCCGAGCTGGCGGTAGAAAACGCCAGCAGTGCCGGCTCGCGAATGGCGCGCAGCAACTCCAGCACGCGGCGTTTCAGGAACAGCGAACCCATGCCCAGCAGCGCCAGCCACAGCAAGCCCAGCGACAGGTAGAACTGCGCCATGAAGCTGCCGTAGGTAGACAGGATGCCCAGGCCTTCCTTGGCCACCATGCCGGCAATCGCGGCAAACACGGCAAAGGGGGCGAAGTTCATCACGTAGCCGGTGACTTTCAGCATGATGTGCGCCACGGCGTCGATAGCGTCGATCAGGCCTTTGGCCTTGTCGCCTACGGCAGACGCAGCCGTGCCGAAGAAGAGCGAGAACACCACAATGGCCAGGATTTCGTTCTTGGCCAGCGCGTCAAACACGCTCTTCGGAATCAGGTGGCTGATGAAGTCTTTCAGCGTCAGCGCGCCTTTCTCGATACCCGAGCTGGCGGTCACTTCCGGCAGTGGCAGGCTCAGGCCCACGCCCGGTTTCAGCAGGTTCACCATGATCAGGCCCAGCACCAGCGATACCAGCGAGGCGGTCACAAACCAGCCCATGGCTTTGGCACCAATGCGGCCAACGGTCGCCGAATCACCCATGCGGGCAATACCCACCACCAGGGTAGAGAACACCAGCGGCGCAATGATCATCTTGATCAGGCGCAGGAAGATGTCGGTCAGGATGGACAGCTGGTCGGCAAACGATTTGATCGCTTCTTCGCTACCAGCCATTTCACGCCAGCCGTAGCCGGCAATGATACCCAGCACCATGGCGGCCAGGATCATCTTGGTCAATCGATTAAGTTTCACGGTATTTCCCTGTATTGCTTTGTGAAATTAATCCTTTGTAGTGTCCGCTCCGGTCGTTGCCGGGCAGTACATCAGCACCGTAGCGCTTGTTTTTATCCTGCTGCAAGGTCAAGCCTGCCGCGCAGGGCTGGCATTAAAACAGAAAGCGGGCGTGCTGTAATCAGGCAAATCCCGCACCACGGCACGGGCAGGCCGGCCAAAGCGGCAAGCCGCGCCAGTGCGGGCAAGCTTGTGGCAGTGCATGGGACGACAGCGCAATAAACATGCAATTTCGCCTAGCAAAATGCGCAATCGTACCCGCCCAGATCGGGTGATGTGCAGGCAAAAAAATGCCGCCATACCTTGCGGTAGGGCGGCCAAGCTTCACATCACATTCAAGAGAGAGGGAATCGTTACAGCGTGAGCCAGCGCGGGCTGGTCAGCGCTGCCGGCTGCAGCACGGTATCCAGCTGCTCGCGCGTCAGCAAGCCACGGCGCAGCACAATGTCGTACACACTGCCGCCGCTCTGGTGCGCTTCGGTGGCGACCTCGGTGGCAGCGGCGTAGCCGATGTAGGGATTCAGCGCGGTGACCAGGCCCACCGAGCGGTGCACAGTGTCCAGCAGATAGTCGCGGTTGGCGGTAATGCCTACCACACAGTTATCGCGCAGGGTGTCGCAGGCGGCGGCCAGGTGGCTCACGCTGCGGAACAGGCTGTAGGCGATGACCGGCTCGAAGGCGTTCAGCTGCAGCTGGCCGGCCTCGGCCGCCATGGTAACGGTCATGTCGTTGCCGATCACTTCGTAGGCCACCTGGGTCACCACTTCCGGAATCACCGGGTTCACTTTACCCGGCATGATGGACGAGCCAGCCTGGCGCGCCGGCAGGTTGATTTCGCCCAGGCCGGCACGCGGGCCGGACGACAGCAAGCGCAAGTCGTTGCAGCTCTTGGACAGCTTTACCGCCACGCGCTTCAGTACGCCGGACAGCTGCACGAAGGCGCCGCAGTCCTGGGTGGCCTCGATCAGGTTGGGCGCGGTTTGCAGCGCCAGGCCGGTAAGCGCCGACAGCTTCTGGCACACCAGCGGGGTGTAGTCCGGGTGCGCGGTAATACCGGTGCCGATGGCGGTGGCGCCCAGGTTGATTTCCAGCATCAGGGCGCTGGCTTCGTACAGGCGTTGTTCGTCTTCACCCAGCATCACGGCGTAGGTGCGGAATTCCTGCCCCAGCGTCATCGGTACCGCGTCCTGCAGCTGGGTACGCCCCATCTTCAGCACGTCGGCAAATTCGTCGGCCTTGTCGTCGAAGGCGTCGCGCAGGCGGGCCATGGCCGCCAGCAGGCGCTGTACGCCCCAGAAGGTGGCCAGGCGCAGCGCGGTGGGGTACACGTCGTTGGTGCTCTGCCCCATGTTCACGTGTTCGTTGGGGTGCAGGTGCTGGTACTCGCCCTTGGCGTGGCCCAACAGCTCCAGCGCGCGGTTGGCGATCACCTCGTTGGCGTTCATATTGGTGGAGGTGCCAGCACCGCCCTGGATCACGTCTACCACAAACTGGTCGTGCAGCTTGCCGGCGCGGATTTCCTCGCAGGCCAGCACGATGGCTTCCTTGTGGTGATCGGCCAGAATGCCCAGCTGGTGGTTAGCCAGCGCAGCAGCCTGTTTGATCACCGCCAGCGCACGGATCAGGTCGCCGTAGCTGGCGATGGTCTGGCCGGTGATGGGGAAGTTTTCGATAGCACGCAGGGTGTGCACGCCCCAGTAGGCGTGTGCCGGGACCTCGCGGTCCCCCAGCAGATCGTGTTCCAGGCGGGTGGTCATAGGTGTTGTCTTTTGCTTTTTGTGGAGTGCGTGCACTGTAGCGGCAGCGCCATGGCGGCGGCCAATTCCGAATGGCGATAGGATCATGCAAGATTTGCATGATCTGGCAAATGGCAGCTTTTTGCGGCCAACGTGCCAGGATATTGAGCAAAACAGACACCGGTTGAACACAGACAAAGACATCCATCACGTGGATTGTGTGTAGCGTGCCGGGTTCACCAGGCTGGCAAACTGCTGGCGAACGCGAACATACGCAGGGGTACCCGCCTGGCTAACGCCCGGATAGCCCGCTCACCCCACGCTCACACCGCCGGGTAGCGTGCGGCCAACCCTTGCCACAGCGCATCCAGCTGCGGCAGCTCGCGCCGTGCATCGCGGTATACGCGGATTTCCATCGGCAGCGACCACGCCTCGCCGCCGGCGGCGGCCAGCTGCCCGGCGGCCAGCTCGCGCTGTACCGCGCTCTGCGGCAAGAACGCCACGCCATGGCCTTCCAGCACCATGGCTTTCAGGCCTTCGGCCATGTCGGTTTCGAAACGCTGCTGCAGCAGGCAGGGCTGCGGCGCGCGTTCGATGATCAGCTCCACCATGCGGCGAAAGTAGGCATTGGGGCCGTAGGCCAGAAACGGCAGCGGCGCGCCGTCGCTGCCGGGCAGCTGCCACAAGGCTTGGCCGTGCTCGGCGCGGCAAAACGGCTGCAGCGTTTCGCTGCCCAGGCGCAGGCCGTGGTAGCGGCTGTCCGGCAGCTCCACCGGGTGGCGCGGGTGGTGGTAGCACAGCAGCAGGTCGGCGTTGCCTTCGGTCAGCGCGATCACCGCGTCGTGCACGTTATGCGCCAGCAGGCGCCAGGCTACCTCGCCCAGCGTGGCCTGCTCGTCCGCCAGCCAGCGTGGCACAAAGCCGAACGACAGCGTATGCGGCACTGCCAGCGTCAGCGTGGCGGCGTCGGCCTGCTGCAAGCCGCGCAGCAGGCTGCGGGTGCTGGACAGCTCGCCCACCAGCAGGCGCGCCTTTTCCTGTAGCAGCTCACCGGCCGGCGTCAGCCGTGTCGGCCAGGTGGTGCGGTCGATCAGGTCGGCGCCCAGCCAGTTTTCCAGCGCCTTGATGCGGCGGGAAAATGCCGGCTGCGTGAGGTGGCGCAGCTCCGCCGAGCGGGTGAAGCTGCCGGTTTCGGCCAATACCAGAAAGTCTTCCAGCCAGCGGGTTTCCATGCCTGCTCCCGTATCAAAGGTTGGCCGCAGCCTACCGCACTGCCGTGTCGCCCGCTAGCAGACGCTGCTGCCAGCGCAGCCAGCGGCCGGTGCCGTGCCACACCCAGCGCAATACTTTCCAGCCAAGCAAGGTACCGATCAGCCCCAGCAGGGTCAGCACCAGCCCGAACACCAGCACGCTGCCAGAGGACGCTTTGGGCAGGCCGCTCAGCTCGATGCTGTCCGCGCCATCACCGATACTCAGCTGCGACAGCTTGCCGCTGGCGTCGCGCTCCAGGCGGAAGTGCTCGTCGCCATCGCGTGCCTCGATCACCAGCTTGCCGCTGGCCGGGTCCGGCTCGATGCGCACCGTTTCGCCCTGCCCGCTTTCGATGCGTATCCGTGGTGGCGTACCGTCACGCGGGCCGGCAGCAATCAGCCACGGGCCGACGCCGCTGTCGTTCACCACGATATTGTCCAGCGACGGCCAGCCGAACACGCTGTGGCTGGCCCAGCCACCGGTAATCAGCAAACCGGCCACCAGCATGCCGACCGCCCCCAGCCACAGGCTGCCCAGCCAGGTCAGCAAGAACAGGTAGGGGAAGGCCAGCAGCACGTTCAGCACGCCCAGGCCGGCCAGCGCGCCCAGCGCCTGCTTCATATTGGCCGGGCTTTTATCGGCCTCCCAGTCGGCCAGCTTGCGCTCGGCGGTGAGCTCGCGCGCCAGGCGTTCCGGCTCGCCCAGTGCGGCGCATACTTCGGCCTCGCTGCGGCCATCGGCAGCGGCGTCGTCAAAATAGGCGCGGTAGTCGGCCAGAATCTCGTCGCGTTCGGCCGGGCCGAGCTTGCCCAATGCTGCGGCCAACCTTTGCAGATACTGTTCACGGTTCATGGTGTGTCTCCTTCTGGCCGGGGCTGCCCCAGCACGGCATTGATCTCGGCAACGAAACTGCCCCACTCCCGGCGCATGGCGGCCAGCGCCTCGCCACCGGCCGGCGTCAGCCGGTAGTACTTGCGCGCCGGCCCGCTGGCCGACTCCACCAGATAAGTACTGACCCAGTCGTCGGCTTGCAGCCGCCGCATCAGCGGGTAAATGGTGCCCTCGCTGATATCCATGCTTTGCGCCAGCGTACTGACAATCTCGTAGACATAGCTGTCGTGGCGGGCCAGCACAGCCAGCACGCACATCTCCAGCGTGCCCTTGCGTAATTGCGTTTTCATCCCCCTCCTCCTGCTGTCATTGCGCCACGGTGATATGACCGGTGCCAGGTCTGCCTGACGCGCTCTGCGGCTCCAGTCACTACCTTGCAATGCAAGGAACCTGCCGGCACACATGCCGGAATGCATGGCTGCATACTAGCAAACGCTACTGTGTATTACAAGGTAGCTTTCATTGCGTATCAGTAGCAGGCGGGCAGCCTGCTTGCGGCCAACCCTGCAAGCACAAGGCCCGCCGGCAATGCCGGCGGGCCTTGTGCTTTGCTGCAGTAAAGCGCTGTCGGTGCGTACTAGCGCCGCGCCTGCTCCAGCCAGTCTGCCGTAGCCTCGGCGGCCTTGAACTCGTGTACCACGCCCTGCAGCAGCGCAAACGCTTGCGCCGCGTCCAGTGCGTCGCACGCCGTACGCAAGGCGGCCATATGTTGCGCCAGCTCGGCCGGTGCCAGGTGGTATTCCTGCGCCCGCAGGATGCGCGGGTGCTCGGTGGGCAGCACGTTGTCGCCGATCAGCAGCTCCTCGTACAGCTTTTCGCCCGGACGCAGGCCGGTGCAGCGGATTTCCACGTCGCCTTGCGGGTTGCGCTCGTCGCGCACCTGCAGGCCGGACAGGTGGATCATGCGCCGCGCCAGGTCGATGATGCGCACCGGCTCGCCCATATCCAGCACGAACACGTCGCCGCCCTGCCCCATCGCGCCGGCCTGGATCACCAGCTGTGCCGCCTCGGGGATGGTCATGAAGTAACGGGTAATCTCCGGGTGCGTCAGCGTGACCGGGCCGCCGCTGGCGATCTGCTGCTTGAACAGCGGCACTACCGAACCGGAACTGCCCAGCACATTACCAAAACGCACCATCACGCAGCGGGTGCGGCTACCGGCCGCGTGGCGCGCCTGCAGCGCGAGCTCGGCCAGGCGTTTGGTAGCGCCCATCACGTTGGTGGGCCGCACGGCCTTATCGGTAGAGATCAGCACAAAGGTGGCCACGCCGGCGTCTTCGGCGGCGCGCGCGCAGGTGTCGGTACCAAAGGCATTGTTGACGATGCCGGCCACCGGGTTGTGCTCCACCATCGGCACGTGCTTGTAGGCGGCGGCGTGGTAGACGGTGTCCACGCGCATGCCCTGCAGCACGGCCAGCAGGCG
>NZ_JAQQLF010000034.1 GCF_028548455.1 Vogesella aquatica | reverse complement strand
TATTCTACGTGAGCGGTGTTAATGGTAATACCGCGGGCTTTTTCTTCTGGCGCGCTGTCGATCTGGGAGTAGTCTTTAGCTTCGCCGCCGAATTTCTTGGACAGAATGGTGGTGATAGCAGCGGTCAGGGTAGTTTTACCGTGATCCACGTGACCGATGGTACCAACGTTTACGTGCGGCTTGGTCCGCGCAAACTTTTCTTTTGCCATTTTGCAAACTTCCTTAATTAAAGAACAAACAGTTCAAAGGTTGGCCGCGCCTGCGGCCAACCTCAACGCGCAAATTATTTACGGGCAGTCATCACTGCTTCAGCGATGTGCTTCGGTGCTTCAGAGTAGTGCTTGAACTCCATGGAGTAAGTAGCACGGCCCTGGGTAGCGGAACGCAGGTCGGTGGAGTAGCCGAACATCTCGGACAGAGGAACCTCTGCCTTGATTTTCTTGCCACCCAGACCATCATCGTCCATACCTTGAACAATACCGCGACGACGGTTCAGGTCACCCATCACGTCACCCATGTATTCTTCAGGGGTCTCTACTTCAACGGCCATCATCGGCTCGAGGATGCAAGGACCTGCACGACGCATGGCTTCTTTGAATGCCAGCGAGCCGGCCAATTCAAACGCGATCTGCGACGAGTCAACATCGTGGTAGGAACCGAAGGTCAGACGAACAGTAACGTCCACAACCGGATAGCCAGCCAGAATACCGTTGTTCAGCGAGTTACGGATACCCTTATCAACGGAAGGGATGAATTCGCGAGGAATCACGCCGCCCTTGATCTCGTCGATGAACTTGTAGCCTTGACCTTCGCCGGACGGTTCCAGAGTGATTGTACAATCACCGTACTGACCTTTACCGCCAGACTGCTTGGCGTGCTTACCTTGCACGTCAGCAACAGTCTTGGTGATGGTTTCGCGGTATGCCACTTGCGGCGCACCCACGTTGGCTTCAACACCAAATTCGCGACGCATACGGTCAACCAGAATTTCCAGGTGCAATTCGCCCATGCCGGAAATGATGGTTTGTGCCGATTCTTCATCGGTACGTACGCGGAAGGAAGGATCTTCCTTGGCCAGGCGGTTCAGGGCAACACCCATCTTCTCCTGGTCGGCTTTGGTTTTCGGCTCAACAGCTACGTGAATCACCGGCTCCGGGAACACCATGCGTTCCAGAATGATCGGGGAGTCAATAGCACACAGGGTTTCACCAGTGGTCACTTCTTTCAGGCCGATACCTGCGGCGATATCGCCCGCACGTACTTCGGTGATTTCCTGACGGTCGTTAGCGTGCATCTGCACGATACGGCCCATGCGCTCTTTCTTGCCTTTAACCGAGTTCAGCAGGGTGTCGCCAGAGTTAACCACACCAGAGTAAACACGGAAGAAGGTCAGCTGACCTACGTACGGGTCGTTCATCAGCTTGAATGCCAGCGCGGAGAACGGTGCTTCGTCAGAAGCTTCGCGAATGGTAGCAGTACCATCTTCGTTCTCACCCGGTACTGGAGGAACATCCAGCGGGCTAGGCAGCAGCTCAATCACGGCATCCAGCATGCGCTGAACGCCTTTGTTCTTGAACGCGGAACCGCACAGCATCGGCTGGATTTCGCAACGCAGGGTACGCTGACGCAGACCGTGAACGATTTCTTCTTCGCTCAGGGTTTCGCCTTCCAGGTACTTGTTCATGGTGTCTTCGTCGACTTCTGCCGCCGCTTCAACCATTTTCTCGCGCCACTCTTCAGCAACCGCTACCAGCTCAGCCGGGATCTCGCCGTATTCGAATTTCATACCCTGGGAAGCTTCATCCCAGATGATGGCCTTCATTTTCAGCAGATCTACCACGCCTTCGAAGCCGTCTTCAGCACCGATAGGCACAACGATAGGCACCGGGTTACCACGCAGACGGGTTTTCACCTGCTCTACGGCACGGAAGAAGTTGGCACCTTGACGGTCCATCTTGTTCACGAAGGCAATACGCGGCACTTTGTACTTATTAGCCTGACGCCATACGGTTTCAGACTGAGGCTGTACGCCACCTACTGCGCAGTAAACCATTACCGCGCCATCCAGAACACGCATGGAACGTTCTACTTCGATAGTGAAGTCAACGTGACCCGGGGTGTCAATGATGTTGAAGCGGTGTTCCGGGAACTGCAGGCCCATACCTTTCCAGAAGGTAGTGGTTGCAGCGGAAGTGATGGTAATACCGCGCTCTTGCTCTTGTTCCATCCAGTCCATGGTGGCTGCGCCATCATGCACTTCACCGATCTTGTGGTTTACACCGGTATAGAACAGGATACGTTCGGTGGTAGTGGTCTTACCAGCATCAATGTGAGCAGAGATACCAATATTACGGTAGCGCTCAATGGGGGTTTTCCTAGCCATGGCCAGAATCCTTTCGCAGGATGAATATTAGAAGCGGAAGTGCGAGAACGCCTTGTTGGCTTCAGCCATACGGTGAACTTCGTCACGCTTCTTCATCGCGCCGCCACGGCCTTCAGCTGCATCGATCAGCTCGCCAGCCAGACGCAGGTCCATGGATTTTTCGCCACGCTTACGCGCAGCATCGCGCAACCAGCGCATTGCCAGCGCCAGGCGGCGGGAAGGACGTACTTCAACAGGAACTTGATAGTTTGCACCACCTACACGGCGGCTTTTTACTTCAACGATCGGCTTGGCGTTGGAGATAGCAGTGTTGAACACTTCTACCGCGTTTTTGCCGGTCTTTTTCTCGATTTGAGCGAGAGCGCCGTAAATGATGCGTTCAGCAACAGATTTCTTGCCGTCGATCATTACAACGTTCATGAATTTGGTCAGATCCTGGCTACCAAACTTCGGATCCGGCAGGATGTCGCGCTTAGGCACTTCTCTGCGTCTTGGCATTTCAATTCCTTCACTATATTCAGTTGAGCTTATGCTCGCGACTACTCAACAAAGCAGCCACTTACTCGACGGACGTATCCGCCGCTTAATGCCCTAAAATTACTTAGGACGCTTCGCGCCGTACTTGGAGCGAGCTTGCTTACGGTCTTTAACGCCAGCAGTATCCAGCGAACCGCGAACAGTGTGGTAACGCACACCTGGCAAGTCTTTTACACGACCGCCACGGATCAGCACTACGGAGTGTTCCTGCAGGTTGTGGCCTTCACCACCGATGTAGGAGATCACTTCGAAGCCGTTGGTCAGGCGAACCTTGCACACTTTACGCAGAGCGGAGTTCGGTTTCTTCGGGGTAGTGGTGTATACACGGGTGCACACGCCACGCTTCTGCGGGCAGGCCTCCAGTGCAGGCACCTTGCTCTTCGACAGAACCGCAGTGCGGCCTTTGCGAACGAGTTGGTTAATAGTTGGCATTACTATCAGTTCCTAGTTGATCTTCTTGACGGCACCATACCACCAAGAAAGACGTGGATTATATTTTAGTCAACCACTTAGCGTCAATGAAATAACGCTGCCCTACCAACGTTAGACGTTGATAGGACAGCGTTTTTTGGGTTTAGTACAACTTAGTGTGTACTAGAGCCAGCGTCGATCTGCTCTTCAAGCGGTGCAAACTCGACATTCAGATCACCAGTAGCGTTCTGACGGCGACGGTTGCGGTGGTAAGCAAGACCAGTACCTGCCGGGATCAGACGGCCAACGATCACGTTTTCTTTCAGACCACGCAGATCATCTTTCTTGCCCATGATCGCCGCTTCGGTCAGCACGCGGGTAGTTTCCTGGAAGGAAGCGGCCGAGATGAAGGAGTCGGTAGACAGCGATGCCTTGGTAATACCCAGCAGTACGTTGTCGTACTGCGCCGGGATCTTGCCTTCGGCAGCCATCTGGTCGTTGGTCTCCAGCACTTCGGCGCGCTCTACCTGTTCACCGGTGATGAAATCGGTATCGCCGGAATCGGTGATCACCACACGACGCAGCATCTGGCGAACAATCACCTCGATGTGCTTGTCGTTAATCTTCACGCCCTGCAGACGGTACACTTCTTGCACTTCCTGGCCAATGTAGCGGGCCAGCGCTTCGATACCCTGCAGACGCAGGATGTCGTGCGGATCGACAGCGCCGTCGACGATCAATTCGCCGCGGTTCACTACCTGACCATCGTGCACCAGTACGTGTTTGTCTTTCGGGATCAGGCTTTCGTAGGCATTGCCGTCCAGATCGGTAATGATCAGACGTTGCTTGCCCTTGGTGTCCTTACCGAAGGAAACAGTACCTGTTACCTCTGCCAGCATGCCGGCATCTTTCGGCGAACGGGCTTCGAACAGCTCGGCCACACGTGGCAGACCACCGGTAATATCGCGAGTCTTGGACGATTCTTGCGGAATACGTGCCAGCACTTCACCTTTACCGACTTCCTGACCATCACGCACGGTAATGATCGCGCCAACCTGGAAGGTAATCGATACGGACGCATCGGAACCAGCCAGCTTCACTTCGTTGCCGTTTTCGTCCAGCAGCTTCACCAACGGGCGCAGCATTTTGGACTGCGCACTGGCGCGACGCTTGTTGTCGATCACCACCAGGGTGGACAGACCGGTTACTTCGTCGGTCTGCTTGGCAACGGTGGCGCCCTCTTCCACGTTCTCGAACTTCACGCGGCCAGAGTACTCGGTGATGATCGGACGGGTGTGCGGATCCCACGTTGCCAGCACTGCACCGGCCTTGATGGTCAGACCGTCGGTCACCATCAGGGTCGCGCCGTACGGCACTTTATGGCGTTCGCGCTCGCGGCCAACGTCATCGTGAATCACCACTTCACCGGAACGGCTGATCACGATCAGCTCTTCCTTGTTGTTCTTCACATAACGCATCTGGCTGGAGAAGCGTACGGTACCGTTGGATTTACCTTCTACCTGGCTGGCAGCGGCATTTCGCGATGCTGCACCACCAATGTGGAAGGTACGCATGGTCAGCTGGGTACCCGGCTCACCAATCGACTGTGCAGCGATCACGCCGACAGCTTCACCAGCGTTAACACGCTTACCACGTGCCAGGTCGCGGCCGTAGCACTGTGCGCACAAGCCGTAGCGGGTGTCGCAAGTGATAGCGGTACGTACCTTGACTTCGTCGATGCCACGCTCGTCGATCAGGTCAACCAGCGCTTCGTCCAGCAGGGTGCCGGCTTCGATCACAGTTTCGCTGGTGGACGGATCCACAACATCGCTAGCAGTCACACGGCCCAGAATGCGGTCGCGCAGGGCTTCGATCACATCACCACCCTGTACCACGGCTTTCATCACGAAGCCGTTGGAGGTGCCGCAATCGTCCTCGATCACCACCAGATCCTGCGTCACGTCTACCAGACGGCGAGTCAGGTAACCGGAGTTGGCGGTCTTCAGTGCCGTATCCGCCAGACCCTTACGTGCACCGTGGGTGGAGATAAAGTACTGCAGAACCGTCAGGCCTTCGCGGAAGTTGGCGGTAATTGGTGTTTCGATAATGGAGCCATCAGGCTTGGCCATCAGACCACGCATACCGGCCAGCTGTTTGATCTGCGCTGCGGAACCCCGGGCGCCCGAGTCGGCCATCATGTAAATGGAGTTGAACGACTCTTGATCGACTTCGTTGCCTTCGCGATCGATAACTTTCTGCTTGGACAGCTCGTCCATCATGGCCTTGGCGATCTTGTCGCCGGTACGACCCCAGATATCCACTACCTTGTTGTAGCGTTCGCCCTGGGTAACCAGACCTTGACGGTATTGCTCTTCGATCTCTTTGACTTCTTTCTGTGCTTCGCCCAGCAGGTCGAATTTCTTCGCCGGGATTTGCATGTCGTCCACGCAGATGGAAATACCACCACGGGTAGAGTAGGCAAAACCGGTGTACATCAGCTGGTCGGCAAAGATCACCGTGTCGCGGATACCGCAACGACGGAAGGAGCCGTTGATCAGACGGGAAATTTCTTTCTTCTTCAACGCACGGTTGATGAACTCGAATGGCAGGCCTTTTGGCAGGATCTCGGACAGGATCGCGCGGCCAACGGTGGTGTTGTAACGCTTGGTTACCGCCACGAATTCGCCTTGATCGTCTTTTTCCCACTCTTTCAGGCGCACGGTAATACGCGTGCCCAGTTCCACCTGGCGGGTTTCGTAAGCGCGATGTACTTCAGCGGTGTCAGCGAAAGCCATGCCTTCGTTGCGGCCGTTGATCTTGTCGCGGGTCATGTAGTACAGACCCAATACGATATCCTGGGAAGGAACGATGATCGGCTCGCCGTTGGCTGGGGACAGCACGTTGTTGGTTGCCAGCATCAGGGTGCGGGCTTCCATCTGCGCTTCCAGCGACAGCGGCACGTGTACGGCCATCTGGTCACCGTCAAAGTCGGCGTTGAATGCCGCGCAGACCAGCGGGTGCAGCTGGATGGCCTTGCCTTCGATCAGCAGTGGTTCGAAAGCCTGGATACCCAGACGGTGCAGCGTAGGCGCACGGTTCAGCAGGACCGGATGCTCGCGGATCACGTCTTCCAGGATGTCCCATACTTCCGGCACTTCCTGCTCTACCAGCTTCTTGGCAGCCTTGATGGTGGAGGCCAGGCCCAGTACTTCCAGTTTGTGGAAGATGAAAGGCTTGAACAGCTCCAGGGCCATTTTCTTCGGCAGACCGCACTGGTGCAGACGCAGGGTCGGGCCTACGGTAATCACGGAACGACCGGAGTAGTCCACGCGCTTACCCAGCAAGTTCTGACGGAAACGACCGCCCTTGCCCTTGATCATGTCAGCCAGCGACTTCAGTGGGCGCTTGTTAGCGCCAGTCATGGCTTTACCGCGACGGCCGTTATCCAGCAGCGAGTCAACCGACTCTTGCAGCATGCGCTTTTCGTTGCGCACGATGATGTCCGGGGCGCGCAGCTCGAGCAGGCGCTTCAGACGGTTGTTACGGTTGATAACGCGGCGGTACAGGTCGTTCAGGTCGGACGTAGCGAAGCGGCCACCATCCAGCGGCACCAACGGGCGCAGCTCGGGCGGCAGCACTGGCAGCACTTCCATGATCATCCATTCCGGCTTCATGCCGGAACGCTGGAAGGCCTCAAGCACTTTCAGGCGCTTGGCGATCTTCTTGATCTTGGTGTCAGAGCTGGTAGCTTCCAGTTCGCGACGCAGGGTCTCGATTTCGGAAGTCAGGTCCAGCTTCTTCAGCAGCTCGCGCACGGCTTCGGCACCCATCAGGGCAACGAATTCTTCACCGTACTCGTCCAGCTTGTCCAGGTAGTCTTCTTCGGTCAGCAACTGACGTGGCTGCAGGCTGGTCAGACCAGGCTCGGTTACCACGAATGCTTCGAAGTACAGCACGCGTTCAATGTCGCGCAGAGTCATGTCCAGCACCATACCCAGACGGGACGGCAGGGACTTCAGGAACCAGATGTGCGCAACAGGCGACGCCAGCTCGATGTGACCCATGCGCTCGCGGCGCACTTTGGACAGGGTAACTTCCACGCCGCACTTCTCGCAGATCACACCGCGATGCTTCAGGCGTTTGTACTTACCGCACAGGCATTCGTAGTCCTTTACCGGGCCAAAAATGCGTGCGCAGAACAGGCCATCACGTTCCGGCTTGAATGTCCGGTAGTTGATGGTTTCTGGCTTTTTAACTTCACCGAACGACCAGGAACGGATCTTGTCCGGGGAGGCGATGCCGATCTTAATCGCATCAAACTCTTCTTCTTGCGTAACTTGCTTAAAGAGATCGAGCAGAGCTTTCATTGCGTCTCCATTCAGGAGGAAGCCTGCGGCCAACGTTGGCCGCAGACTGCCTTACCTAATTAATAACGTTCCAGGTCGATATCCAGGCCCAGCGAACGGATTTCCTTCACCAGCACGTTGAAGGATTCCGGCATGCCGGCATCGATCTTGTGTTCGCCCTTGACGATGTTCTCGTAGATCTTGGTCCGACCGGTCACATCGTCCGACTTCACAGTCAGCATTTCCTGCAGGGTGTAGGCGGCACCGTAAGCTTCCAGTGCCCACACTTCCATCTCACCGAAACGCTGACCACCGAACTGTGCCTTACCACCCAGCGGCTGCTGGGTCACCAGCGAGTACGGGCCGGTGGAACGGGCGTGCATTTTGTCGTCTACCAAGTGGTGCAGCTTCAGGTAGTGCATGACACCCACGGTCACCTTGCGGTCGAAAGCTTCGCCGGAGCGGCCATCGTACAGCGTCATCTGGGTTTTGCTGCCATTGAAGCCCAGCTGTTCGGTATGCGCATCGTCGCTTGGGTAAGCCAGATTCAGCATGTGCATGATTTCCGACTCTTTGGCACCGTCAAACACCGGTGTCGCAAAAGTCATACCCTTGCGCAGGTTTTCCGCCAGCAGTTTCACTTCGGCATCGGACATATCCACCAGCTCGACTTTCTTGCCGGTGTCGTTGTAGATGCGTTCCAGGTAGCTGCGCAGCTCTTCCATACCTTGCTGTTGCTTCAGCATGCGGTCGATACGTTCGCCGATACCTTTGGCAGCCCAGCCCAGATGCACTTCCAGAATCTGACCGATGTTCATACGCGACGGTACGCCCAGCGGGTTCAGCACGATGTCTACCGGGCGACCATCTGCCATGTACGGCATGTCTTCCACTGGCAGAATGCGCGATACCACACCCTTGTTACCGTGACGACCGGCCATCTTGTCACCGGCTTGCAGACGACGCTTCACGGCGATGTACACCTTGACCATCTTCTGTACGCCCGGTGGCAGCTCATCGCCCTGGGTCAGCTTGCGCTTCTTGTCATCGAACTTCAGGTCAAACTCTTCGCGTTTCTGCGACAGGCTTTCCTTGATCAGTTCCAGCTGCTTGGCGATGTCTTCATCAGCCATGCGGATATCGAACCAGTCGTGCTTGGTCGGCAGGCCGGCCAGGTACTCGGTATCGATCTCGGTGCCTTTGGCCAGACGCTTCGGACCGCCGTTGGCTACTTTGCCCACGATCAGACGCTCGATACGGCTGAAGGCATCGTTGTCGAAAATACGCAGCTGGTCGTTCAGGTCCAGGCGGTAGCGCTTCAGTTCGGCATCAATGATGGACTGGGCACGCTTGTCGCGCTCGATACCTTCACGGGTGAACACCTGTACGTCGATCACGGTGCCGGTCATGCCGGTAGGCACGCGCAGCGAGGTGTCTTTAACGTCCGAGGCTTTCTCACCGAAGATGGCGCGCAGCAGCTTCTCTTCCGGTGTCAGCTGGGTCTCACCCTTCGGTGTTACCTTGCCCACCAGCACGTCGCCAGCCGTCACTTCTGCACCGATGTACACGATACCGGCGTCGTCCAGACGGCCAGCCATACGCTCGGACAGGTTCGGGATGTCGCGGGAGATTTCTTCCGGCCCCAGTTTGGTATCACGTGCAACAACCGACAGCTCTTCGATGTGAATCGAAGTGTAGCGGTCATCAGCTACGACTTTTTCGGAGATCAGGATCGAATCTTCGAAGTTGTAGCCGTTCCACGGCATAAAGGCGATGGTCATGTTCTGACCCAGTGCCAATTCACCGATATCGGTCGAAGCGCCGTCAGCTACCACATCACCGCGGGCAATCAGGTCACCTACCTTCACGATAGGACGCTGGTTGATGTTGGTGTTCTGGTTGGAACGGGTAAATTTGGTCAGGTTGTAGATATCTACACCGACTTCACCGGCCATGGCTTCTTCGTCGTTCACACGCACCACAACACGGTTCGCGTCAACGTAGTCCACCACACCGCCACGACGTGCGATCACGGTAGTACCCGAATCGACAGCCACATCGCGCTCGATACCGGTGCCGACAAACGGTTTTTCCGGACGCAGGCAAGGCACAGCCTGACGTTGCATGTTGGCGCCCATCAAGGCACGGTTTGCATCGTCATGCTCCAGGAACGGAATCAGCGAGGCCGCTACCGACACCACCTGGCCGGTAGCCACGTCCATGTACTGTACGCGGTCTGGCGTGGCCAGAATGGTTTCGCCTTTTTCGCGGCAGGTAACCAGCTCGTCGATCAGGTTGCCGGCTTCGTCCAGCTCGGCGTTAGCCTGAGCAATCACGTAACGGCCTTCTTCGATAGCAGACAGGTAATCAATCTCGTTGGTTACCTTGCTATCGATCACCTTGCGGTACGGGGTTTCCAGGAAGCCGAACTCGTTGGTACGTGCGTACACGGACAGCGAGTTGATCAGACCGATGTTCGGACCTTCCGGTGTTTCGATCGGGCACACGCGGCCGTAGTGGGTCGGGTGTACGTCACGTACTTCGAAGCCGGCACGTTCGCGAGTCAGACCGCCAGGACCCAGGGCCGATACACGGCGCTTGTGGGTCACTTCGGACAGCGGGTTGGTCTGGTCCATGAACTGCGACAGCTGGCTGGAGCCGAAGAATTCCTTGATCGCTGCCGAAACCGGTTTGGCGTTGATCAGG
The DNA here is from genome assembly GCF_028548455.1 of Vogesella aquatica. Lineage (GTDB taxonomy): Bacteria > Pseudomonadota > Gammaproteobacteria > Burkholderiales > Chromobacteriaceae > Vogesella > Vogesella aquatica. Next base: position 5,593 of record NZ_JAQQLF010000034.1, on the reverse strand, counting down.
TCATGCGGCATCAGGTTGTCGGATTCAGCCTGGTTCAGACGCTCTTTCACGGCACGCTCGACACGCACCAGGCCAGCGCGGAACTGGTTCTCGGCCAGCTCGCCTACCGAACGCACACGACGGTTACCCAAGTGATCGATATCGTCCACTTCGCCACGGCCGTTACGCAATTCGCACAGGATGGCAATCACGGAAACGATATCTTCGGTCGCCAGCACGCCATCGGTTACATCACGACGGTGGCCGAACTTTTCACCGACCAGGGTCTTGAACCACTCTGGCGATTTTTCGTCGAATTTGTACTGGAAGGTACGGGTGTTGAACTTCATGCGGCCAACACGGGACAGGTCGTAGCTGTCCTCGTTGAAGAACAGGCGCTGGAACAGCTGCTCGACTGCGTCTTCTGTTGGCGGCTCGCCTGGGCGCATCATGCGGTAGATGGCCACGCGGGCGGACAGCTGGTCGGCGGTATCGTCACCACGCAGGGTTTGCGAGATGTAAGCACCGTGGTCCAGGTCGTTGGTATACAGCACGTCCACTTCGGATACGTCCTGGATATCCATTTTGGCCAGCAGGTCGTCGGTGATTTCCTCGTTGGCACGGGCGATGATCTCGCCGGTTTCCGGGTTCACCACGTTGTTGGCCAGCACTTTGCCCACCAGCACGTCAAACGGTACTTCGATACGGTCCAGGTTGGCCGCAACGATATCGCGAATGTGCTTGGCGGTAATGCGCTTGTCTTTGGCAACGATCAGTTTGCCGTCTTCGCCCACGATATCGAACTTGGCCACTTCGCCTTTCAGGCGCTCGGCAACCACTTTCATGAACACGCCGTTGCCGGTGAGGTAGAAAGTATCGGTATTGTAGAACTCGGACAGAATGCGTTCGTTGGTGTAGCCCAGTGCCTTCAGCAGGATGGACACCGGCATCTTGCGACGACGGTCAATACGGAAGAACAGCTGATCCTTGGCGTCGAACTCGAAGTCCAGCCAGGAGCCGCGGTAAGGAATCACGCGAGCAGAGAACAGCAGTTTACCGGAAGAATGCGTTTTACCGCGATCGTGCTCGAAGAACACGCCCGGGGAACGGTGCAGCTGGGAAACGATGACACGCTCGGTCCCGTTGATAATGAACGACCCGTTCGAAGTCATCAGGGGGATTTCACCCATGTACACTTCGTTTTCGCGCACTTCTTTTACAACAGGCTTGGACGATTCTTTGTCCAGAATGGTCAGGCGGATACGTGCACGCAGTGGCGATGCAAAGGTAATGCCGCGCAGCTGGCATTCCTGAACATCGAACGGCGGGTCGCCCAGTACGTAATGCACAAAGTCCAGACGTGCAAAACCATTGTGACTGTTGATCGGGAAGATCGACTTGAATGCAGCCTGCAGGCCTACATCCTTGCGCTGATCAAACGGCACACCCAGCTGGAGAAACTCGGTGTACGAATCGATCTGGGTCGCCAACAGGAATGGGACGTCGAGAACAGTATTACGCTTCGCAAAACTTTTACGAATACGCTTCTTCTCAGTAAACGAATAACTCATAGAGTCTCCATCATGGGGGGGTGGCGCAAGAAACCAAACGTCAGCAACCACGCACAACTTGAATGCTGACCTTTGCCATCTTGCAAAGCATCACAAGCGCAACAAGGCTGGCGGATTACTCCGCCAGCCTGACTAATCTTCCCTAAGGAAGATTATTTTACTTCAGCCTTAGCGCCGGCGTCGGTCAGTTGCTTCAGCACGTCGTCAGCTTCAGCTTTGGAAACGCCTTCTTTAACTGCTTTAGGAGCGCCGTCTACCAGATCTTTGGCTTCTTTCAGGCCCAGACCGGTGATAGCACGAACAACCTTGATCACGTTAACTTTGTTGTCGCCAGCAGCGGACAGGATAACGTCGAATTCGGTTTTCTCTTCAGCAGCAGCAGCGCCAGCAGCCGGGCCAGCAACGGCAACAGCAGCAGCGGATACGCCGAACTTCTCTTCAAACGCCTTTACCAGGTCGTTCAGTTCCATAACAGTCAGACCAGCAACTGCTTCGAGGATATCTTCTTTAGTGATAGCCATTTGTATAACTCCTGAATACTATTGATTTCGAATGAATTAAGCGGCTTCGGATTGCTTTTGCTCGGCCAGAGCGGCCAGAGCGCGGGCAAAACCGGATACCGGAGCCTGCATAACGAACAGCAGCTTGGACAGCAGCTCTTCGCGGCTCGGGATAGATGCCAGTTCGGCTACTTCGGCAGCATTCAGCAGCTTGCCGTTGTAGGAACCTGCCTTGACAACAATCTTGCTGTCATCTTTGGCAAACTGGTGCAACACCTTGGCAGCAGCTACCGGGTCAACAGATACACCGTATACCAGCGGGCCAACCATTTGGTCAGCCAGCGCTTCGAACTGGGTACCAGCAACCGCACGGCGTACCAGCGTGTTCTTCAGAACGCGCAGGTACACGCCATTCTCACGCGCCTTGGCGCGGAGTTTGGTCATGCTGCTAACCTCGATGCCCCGATATTCAGCGATAACGAGAGTCTGTGCATCTGCCAGTTGAGCAGATACTTCAGCTACGACCGCCTTTTTATCTTCGATATTGAGACTCAAGGTCCACCTCCTAGACTGAAATGAAGCAGGCAATCCTGCCCCTCTTTGCAGCGGCGACCTAATCAGGAGACATAACAAACGGATGGTGCTCATGGGCGGAATTGAACCGCCGACCTCTCCCTTACCAAGGGAGTGCTCTACCCCTGAGCTACATGAGCGTAAACGTTGAAAAGCCTTCTAAGGGTACACCATCTGCGTAGGCTACTCTTTCGAGCATTAAGTTATGCACACCTACGGTCTTTGATAATCTGGCGAGCCGAAGCTCGCCAGCCCAAAGCTTGGTGCTCATGGGCGGAATTGAACCGCCGACCTCTCCCTTACCAAGGGAGTGCTCTACCCCTGAGCTACATGAGCATGTGCACTACCACCGGCAATTAAGCCTGAGCAGCAGCCACATCTACGCGTACGCCAACACCCATGGTGCTGGATACGGCGATTTTCTTCAGATACTGACCTTTGGCAGCGGCCGGCTTGGCTTTCACCAGGGCATCTACCAGAGCAGCAAAGTTTTCACGCAGGGCTTCAACTTCGAAAGAAGCGCGACCGATAGTAGCGTGAATGATACCTGCCTTGTCGGTACGATACTGAACCTGACCAGCTTTAGCGTTTTTCACGGCTTCAGCTACGTTAGGAGTAACGGTACCTACTTTCGGGTTAGGCATCAGGCCACGCGGGCCCAGGATCTGACCCAGTTGACCTACAACGCGCATTGCATCCGGGGAAGCAATCACTACGTCGAAGTTCAGGTTGCCAGCCTTAACTTGCTCGGCCAAGTCGTCGAAACCGACAACTTCAGCACCAGCAGCTTTGGCGGCTTCGGCGTTAGCACCTTGAGCAAACACAGCAACACGTACCGACTTGCCAGTACCGCGTGGCAGCACAACGGAGCCACGAACAACCTGGTCGGATTTACGTGGGTCCACACCCAGATTAACGGCGATGTCGATAGACTCGTCGAACTTGGCAGTAGCAGCAACTTTAACCATGGAGATCGCTTCTTCAACTGCGTACAGTTTGTTGCGATCTACTTGAGCTTTCAGCGCCTGAACGCGTTTGGACAGCTTAGGCATTTACACACCCTCCACTTCGAGACCCATGGAACGGGCGGAACCGGCGATAGTACGCACGGCCGCATCCAGATCGGCAGCAGTCAGGTCAGGAGCTTTGGTTTTAGCGATTTCTTCCAGCTGAGCGCGGGTCACTTTACCAACTTTGTCAACGTGCGCTTTAGCACTGCCGGACTTGATGCCAGCGGCTTTTTTCAGCAGGATGGTTGCCGGCGGGGTCTTCATCACGAAAGTGAAGGACTTGTCCGCGTAAGCAGTGATCACCACAGGAATTGGCAGACCTGGCTCAACACCTTGAGTCTGGGCGTTGAACGCCTTGCAGAATTCCATGATGTTCAGACCGCGCTGACCAAGAGCCGGGCCGATTGGCGGCGACGGGTTGGCTTTACCAGCGGGCACTTGCAGCTTGATATAGCCTACAATTTTCTTTGCCACGATTTAGCTCCTAAATTTGGGTATAGCGCACTGCACATGCAGCGCTTCCCACACGAAGGGCGTAAGTATACGCAAAACCTTCTTTAAAAACAATAGTTACAGCTTCTCGACCTGGGAAAAATCCAGCTCAACCGGTGTATCACGACCAAAAATCTGCACAGAAACGCGCAGCTTGTTACGCTCGTAATTCACCTCATCCACCGAACCATTGAAATCGGTAAATGGGCCTTCATTAACGCGAACGCGCTCACCCACTTCGAACAGTACTTTCGGCTTCGGCTTTTCCACACCATCCTGCATCTGCTGCATGATGGACTCCACCTCTTTGGCAGAGATAGGGGCCGGACGGTTGGCCGTACCACCCACGAAACCGGTAACCTTAGGCGTGCTCTTCACCAGGTGCCAGGTGTCGTCGGTCATCTCCATCTCGACCAGCACATAACCCGGGAAGAACTTGCGCTCGGAAATGGAGCGCTTGCCATTCTTGATATCCACAACCTCTTCGACCGGCACCAAAACCTGGCCAAAGAGATCTTGCATGCTTTCGCGCTCGATACGCTCTTTCAATGCCTTCTGCACACTCTTCTCGAAACCCGAGTAGGCATGCACTACATACCAACGCTTAGCCATTATCAACCTCGACGAAGCAATACATCATAGAAGAGCCAGGACAACGACGAGTCAACCAGCCACATAAACAAGGCAAGCACAAACACAAAGACAAACACCATCATGGTCATTTGACTTGTTTCTTTACGCGTTGGCCAAACCACCTTGCGAGCCTCTACAATCGACTCTTGCGCGTAAGACACAAACTCGCGCCCTGGTGCAGAAAACCAGAATACCCCAGCTGCAGCCAAAACAGCAGCAACAAAAACCAGCACACGCAGTATGCCTTGGGTTTCCGGCAGCAGGTAGAAACCTACAACACCCGCAGTAACCAGCAGAGCAACCAAGCCGACCTTAAGCTTATCTTGCATTTCCATATGAATTCTCGCGTTGCTTATACGTGAAAAGACTAACCGGCGTAAACGCCGGTTAGTCTTATTTGGCAGGCCAGGAGGGTCTCGAACCCCCAACCCTCGGTTTTGGAGACCGATACTCTACCAATTGAGCTACTGGCCTAAAACCTTCATCAAGCGATAATTTTTGCTACCACGCCGGCGCCAACAGTACGGCCACCTTCGCGGATCGCGAAACGCAGGCCATCTTCCATAGCGATCGGAGCGATCAGTTCTACGGTGATTTCTACGTTATCGCCTGGCATAACCATTTCCACGCCTTCGGACAGGCTAACAGCGCCAGTCACGTCAGTAGTACGGAAGTAGAACTGTGGGCGGTAGTTAGCGAAGAACGGAGTGTGACGACCGCCTTCGTCTTTGCTCAGTACGTATACGGAAGCAGAGAACTTGGTGTGCGGAGTGATGGAACCCGGCTTGGACAGAACCTGACCACGCTCAACGTCTTCACGCTTGGTGCCACGCAG
>NZ_JAQQLF010000033.1 GCF_028548455.1 Vogesella aquatica | reverse complement strand
GACACTTACACCTATCGGTTATTTGGTCTGTTAAAGAGCGGTGCTGACTGGCTTGTTTCGTTTGCGTCGTCAGCTGAGGAGGCGAACTATACCCAGACAGACAAAGGGCGTCAACACTTTGTTAGCAGAAAACTGTAAATATCTTCATAAATATCGATAAGCTTTTGATTTTTATGGAAATAAAAAACCACCGTTTTCACGGTGGTTTCCACGTGGCACGCAAGCGTGAGCGGCACGCCTTGTATTACAGGCTAAATGATGTAAGGCCGCCGCTTAGTGACCGCCCGCCGGTGCGGCGCTCATACCGGTGGCGGCATTGAAGAAGTTGCCGGCTTTGCTGAGGGCTGCCAGCTTGGCCGGGTCGGTTTCACCGTTGATATTGGTGATGATGAGCTTGCCCTTGCCTTGCTTGTAATCGTTGCGGAAGTCGTAGAAGGCACCGATGACGGCCAGCTTGCCGGATTCGACCTCTCCACCGAATTTCAGCATGGCCGATTCCACCTGGTTGTTCACGTTCATCAGTGCGCCTTCGTTGACGTTGATGCCTTTGGGGATGTTGATGGTAAGCAGCTCTTTCTGGATGGGGCGCTCCAGTTTGCTGAAGTCGCCGCTGGCTGCCGCCACCGCACCGCAAACGGCGTGGCCAATGAACATCAGCAGCGGGGTGTTCAGATGGCGCACGCCGTATTCGATGGAGCCTTCCGAGGTAGCCAGCTGGTTGCCGATATTGCGCACCATGAACAGGTCGTTGACCGCATCAGGGTGGAACGCATTGCTTTGTACGCGGGAGTCGGCGCAGGTGACCACGGTAGCGCGCGGCGTTTGCTTGCTGGCGAACTTGTCGAAATAGCTGCTGTTGTTGCGCTTCATGTAATTGGCGTTGGCCGCCAGCATGGCTTTCACCAGGTTTTGTACTTTGCCGGCTTCACTGTCATGGCCATGGCCGTCGTCATGTGCGTCGCCGTGCCCTGCGGCTGCCGCACTGTGGGCCTTGATGTTGCCATGGCTGGACACCGGCTTGTGGCTGCTAGCCGGGCGGGCGTGGCCGCTAGCGGCTGGCTTATGCACCGCCGAGGCGGCATGGATAGCCGGGCGGCGCAGCGGGTGAATGGATGGTGCCAATGCCTCGGGAGCTTTGGCCTCTGCCGGTGCGCCGTGGCCAGCCTCCGCCGGCTTGGCGGCCTCGGCGGGGGCGGCGTGGCTGGCTGCTGCTTTTGGCGGGGCCGCGGGGGCATGCGCGTCGTTTGCCATGGCAGCCGCTGTGCCGAGTGTGAGCAGCGTGCCAAGCAACGCTTTAACCATCCCCTTGTATTCCATATGGACACCTTGCAAATTGATCGGATCTTTTAACAGTATCGGCGTTAGCCGGGAAAACTCAATTGCCCTATATCAGTCTTTTACGGTGCGTGGGCGCAGCTGGCTAAGTAATACCCCGCCCAGCACCATGACGCAGGCGAAGGCCTGGGTTCTATTAAGTGTCTCGTCCAGATACAGCCAGGCCAGCACCAGCGTAAACAGCGGTATAAGGTTGATAAACGCACCGGCCAGCGCAACGGGCACTTTGCCCACCGCCCAGGTATACATGCCGTAGGCGCCCAGTGTGATGCAGGCACCCAGGTACAGCACCCATAGCATGGCGTCCAGCGGGTAGTGTTGCGGCCAACTACCCCAGGGCGTAAGCAGTGCCGCACCGAACCACACGCTGCCCATCAGCGTCTGGGTTGCGGTAATGACCAGCGCGGAGTAGCGCGTGGAGAGCTTTTTGGCGATCAACACATAGCCGGTAGCACACAGCATGGCGAGGAATTCCAGCAAGTTGCCCAGCGCCGGGTTGGGGGCGCTGGCCTGCGCCTCGCTACCGCCGGTCAATACCAGCACACCGCCCAGCGATAACGCCAGGCCCAGCCACACGGTACGTGGCTGCCGGTCTTTCAGCAGAAAGTGCGCCCCTACTGCTACCAGTAGTGGCAGGGTAGCGGTAATCATGCCGGCTTGCGATGCGCTGGTATGCAGCAACGCTTGCGCCTCGAACAGGAAATACAGGCAAGGCTCGCACAGCCCCATCAGCAGCAGCCAGCGCCAGTCGCCTGCCTGGTAGCGCCAGCGTTGGCCGCGGCGCAGCAAGAACGGCAGCATGCAGATACTGGCGATGATCATGCGGCAGAACAGCACGAACAGCGGGTCGAAGACGGCAAACACCGTCTTGAGCGCGATAAAGGAGCTGGACCACAGCAGCATGGCTGCGGTGAGGGCGATATAGGGCAACATGGTGACGCCTGTCATGCATAGAGCGAGCGGGCGAGTGTGACGCAGCGGCATGCTGCCGTCAAAACGACTGCGGCCAACCCCAGGGTTGGCCGCACACAGGGTGAATAGCGTTACAGCTTATAAGCGGACACGGTTTGCTGCATGCTGGACGCCAGCTCGCGCAGGCGCTGTGCCTGGCTGGAAGCCTCGCCGGCGGCGATGGCGTTATCGGTAGCCAGGCTGGCCACCGCCTCTACCTGATGGGCAATGCCGTTGGTGGCCGCCCCCTGCTCGCGGATGGCCAGGGTGATTTCCCCGACCAGCTCGCAGCTCTGGGTAGCACTGCTGACGATATCGCCCATCACTTCGCTGGCGCGCCCGGCTTCCGCCACACCACCATCCACCCGCTCGACCGCCGCTTGCATGCGCGCAACGGCACTGCCGGAAACGGTCTGGATAGCCCCGACGCTGGCTTCGATCTCCCGGGTAGACAGCGCGGTACGCTCGGCCAGCTTACGCACCTCGTCGGCCACCACCGCGAAACCACGGCCCATTTCGCCAGCGCGGGCAGCTTCGATCGCAGCATTCAGCGCCAGCAGGTTGGTCTGGTCGGCCACATCGCGAATCACCGATACCACGCTGGCAATCTCGCGGCTGCGCTCGTCCAGCTGCACCATATTGCCCGACGCCTCCCCCACGGCAGACGAAATGGCATGGATGCTGCCCACGGTGCTGTCTATCACCTTGCGGCCGCCGCCGGCACTGGCACCGGCGCTGCGTACCAGCTGGTCGGCTTCCTGTGCGCGGTCGCCAACATGGTTGATGCTGACCGTAATTTCTTCCAGCGCCGCCGCCATGGCCGCCGCCGATTCGGACTGCTCATCCGAGCCGTGCGCCACCTTGTGCGCCGCCCCGGCCACCGCTTCGGATGCTTCGTTGATCTGGCGGGCACCGTCCATGATCCGGCTCAGGCTGCCACGCAGGCTGTCGATCAGCTGGTTGAACGCGGTGAGCATTTCGGCGATTTCATCCTTACCCTGTACCTGGGCACGGCGGGTAAAGTCCAGGTTGCCGGCAATGTCCTGCATCAGCTGGCGTGCCCCGCCCAAGCCACGCTCCACCTGGCGGTACACGGTAAAGCCGATCATGCCCACCAGCAGCGCGCCCAAAGCCGTTAGGCCAATGGTGATGCCCAGCGACTGGCTCTGGATGGCTGCCGAGCCCACACGGTTTTGTTCGACATAGGTATTGTTGTACTTAGCGTGTTTGTCCAGCGCGGCCACGGCTTCGTTGATTGTTGGCAGGTTGCGCTCGTACAGCACACGGGCTTCCTCGGTACGCTGCTGGCGCGACAGGTCCAGAATGTTTCCGTAGAAGCTCCACACCCGCTGCAGTTTCTGGCGCTCGTCGTCCAGCAGGCGTTTGTCTTCCGGGTCTGCTACCAGCGCTTCATAAGATTTGAGCGATGCCTCGGTCAGGGTACGCTGCTCTTTCATTTCGGCTTCAATCGCCTGCAGACGGCTAGCATCGGTATTGATGACGTGCAGCAACACCAGCCCGTTGTAATCCAGAAAGTTGGCCCGGGCGTCGGCCAGCAGCTGGATGCTGGCAATGGTGGTTTCCGAATCGTCCAGTAGCGCCTGAAAACGCTTGAGTTGCCAGATGGCACCGCTACCCAACACCAACATGCCCAACACCGTAATCAACACCAGCAGGCCGAGTTTATGCGCAATTTTCATCACTTCCCCTTATGCAAATTCTTATCGATTTACACCTTCATACTTTAGATAGTATGCGTATTTCCGGGGGGCAAGGCTGAAATCTGCGCATGCCGCCACCGCAGCGTCACGGCTGGCGGTAGTGCGCTGGCTGGATGCCATAACGCACCAGCTTGTCGTACAAGGTTTTGCGCGCAATACCCAGGGCCTGGGCGGTGGCAGACACATCACCGGCCAGGCTTTGTAAAGCCGCAACAATGGCGCGTGCCTCGAACTGCTCTACCTGCTGTGGCAGGCTGGTGCAGCTGCCCGGTGCTTCATCGTCCAGCCCCAGCACCCAGCGCTCGGCAGCGTGGGCCAGCTCGCGCACATTGCCCGGCCAGGGTGCCGCCATCAGGGCGGCCAGGTTGGCCGCAGAAAGCGCGGGCACCGGGCGGACAAAGCGCGTGGCGGCGCGCTGGGCAAAGTGGTGGAATAGCTGCGGGATATCCTCGGCGCGTTCGCGCAGTGGCGGCAGGCGCAGGGTAACCACGTTCAGCCGGTAGTACAGGTCGGCACGAAAGTGCCCGGCGGCACTCTCTGCCTTCAGGTCCAGCTTGGTGGCGGCCACCACCCGGCACTGCACCGGGTGGGCACGGTTGCTGCCCAGGCGCTCTACGCTGCGGGTTTCCAGTACGCGCAGCAGCTTGGCTTGCAGCGGCAATGGCATGCCTTCGATCTCATCCAGAAACAGCGTACCGCCGTGGGCGTATTCAATCTTGCCGATACGGCGCTTGCTGGCGCCGGTATAGGCCCCGGGCTCGGCGCCGAACATCTCGCTTTCAAACACCGTTTCCGGCAAGGCTGCGCAATTGATGGCCACAAACTCGCCACGGGCTCCCGGCCCGGCCTGGTGCAGCGCGCGGGCCACAAGCTCTTTGCCGCTGCCGGTCTCCCCCAGCACCAGCACGTCGGCGTCGGTGCCGGCTACCGTGGCCAGCCTGGCCTTGAACTGCCGCATGGCCGGGGCGTCGCCCAGTAGCAGGCTGTCTATGCCGTTGCCGGACAGGCTGGCACGCAAGCGGCGGTTTTCCAGCTGCAAACGCCGCTGTGCCAGCGCCCGGCCCACGGCGTCGATCAGGCGGTCGCGCTGCCAGGGTTTTTCCAGAAAATCCCAGGCACCATCACGCATGGCTTGTACGGCCATGCCAACGTCGCCATGGCCGGTTACCAGTAACACCGGCAGTTCGGCATCTTGCTGGCGCAAGCTGGCAAACAGCTGCAAACCGCTCATGCCAGGCAGGCGTACATCGCTCAGCACGATACAAGCAGGGTTGGCCGTAAACTGTGCGAGCGCGGCTTCGGCACTATCGCTGGCGTGCACGTTAAAGTCGGCCAGCTCCAGCGTCTGGGTACAGGCCTCGCGCACCGAGGCGTCGTCTTCTACCAGCAAAATATAAGGTGTCATGGGGTATCAGTATCCATCTGCGGCAGGTGCAGGGTAAAGCTGGCCCCGCCTTGCGGCAGGTTTGCCGCCTCGATATGGCCACCGGCATCGCGCACGATGCCGGCCACAATGGCCAGCCCCAGGCCCAGGCCATGACCGTACGCTTTCGTGGAATAAAACGGCTCCAGTACGCGCTGCGGGTTGTCGGCCGGCAGGCCGGGGCCATTGTCGCTGACTTGCAAAATGACCTGCCCCGGTGCCGATTGCAGGGCAATGTGGATGTCGCGCTGCGGCTGTTTAGCCATGGCGTCGGCGGCGTTGCGTAGCAAATTGCCCAGTAGCTGCTCGGCGGCCAAGGGGTCGAGCGGCAGGCTGGCACCGGGCGGGTACTGCCAGTGGCACTGCACACCACTATTGGCCAAGGCCTGCTCCATCACCTGCTGCAGCTCGGCCAGGGGGGAGTCGCCGCGTACCGGGCGGCGGGTGGCAAACAGCTTGAGTTCTGCCGTCATGGCAGCCAGCTTGTCAGTTTCACGCAGGATGCGCGTCAGGTTGCCGTCGGCGTCGTCCAGACGGCCTCGCGCCAGAAACAGCCGCGTGTTGTCGGCAAAACTGCGCAGTGCCGCCAATGGCTGGTTCAGCTCGTGGGCAATGCCGGTGGCCATGCGGCCCAGTGCAGCCAGCTTGCCGGTACGGATCAGCTCGGCCTGGGTGTCGCGTAGCGCCTGCTCGGCTTGTAGTCTTTCCGAGACTTCGTCCTGCAGGCGCAGGTTGGCCGCAGCCAGCTCGGCGGTGCGCTCGGCCACGGTGCGTTCCAGCGTGAGCTGGGCGGCCAGCCGCTCGCGCACGCGGCGCAAGCGCAAACGTGCATACAAGGCCGCCAGCGTCAGCGCCAGCACCGCCAGGCCGCTGACGGCCCCGGCTTGCCAGGCCTGCTCGCGCGCCGGCCGGGTATCGCCCAGCAGCATCATGCGCCAGCCCAGGCGGCCAACCTGGCGGCTCACAATCAGGTAATCCTGCCGCCCCAGGCTGAGGCTATCGCTGCCGTGCCAGATGAATGGCAGGGTTTGCAGGGGTGAGGTGTAGTACTGGCGGGTGTTGGCCAGCCGGGTACGCACATCCTGTGGCAAGGGGGCCAGGGTGGCAAACTTCCAGGCGCTGCTGGCAGCCAGGGTCACCACGCCTTGCGGGTCGGCTACCAGTACCCGCTCGCCGCTGCGCGCCCAGGCAGACTCCAGCGGTGCCAGGTCGATCTTGGTTACCACCACGCCTTGCACCTCACCCTGACGCCACACGGGGCGGGCAATGAACATGCCGGGCTGGCGCGTGGTGGCACCCACACCAAAGAAGCGCCCGGTTTCCCCGCGCAGCGCAGCACGAAAATACGGGCGAAACGCGTAGTTATTGCCTATCAGGCTATCGCCGCTTTGCCAGTTGCTGCTGGCCAGCGTCGTGCCGCGGCGGTCCAGGACAAACAGCTGGGCGGTGCCGGCTTCGCCGTTCACATCGGCCAGATAGCGGTTGATGCGCGCTTGCAGCGCAGGGTTGGCCGCATCGCCCAGCAGATTGCCCACATTCGGGTCGCGCGATACCACATAGGGCAAGGCTTCAAAGCGGTCCAGCTCGGCGTCCAGTGCCGTGGCGTACAGCGCCAGCCGGTGCGACAGCACCTCGCGCAGCTCGCCCTGTGCCGTACGCCAGCTGGCCCAGCCGCTAAGCGCTGCGATCAGGGCGATAAGCAGCAGGCCAAACAGCAGGCGCGCGGGCGCCCGCTGCGGCGGGGGGGCAGGCTGGGTGGTCACGGCTCAATCCTTGCAAGGTGCGACGGTGGTGACAGTATCGTCGGCGGGCAGCCAGTGCCACAAGGGCTGGCAAGGCTGGCCGGGCAGGCACAAGCGGTAGTCCGGCACGTAGGGGCTGCGCGTCAGGCGCAGCGCCGGTACCCGCAGTGGCAGGGCGTAGGTCCAGGCACCGTCGTGCCACACCGCCCCGTCGGGCACCTCCATACCGGCACCGCTACCGCGTACCGTCGCGGCAAGCAGCTGCAGGCCATCCGGCTGTACCTGCCATTGCTCTTGCCAGTCTATCTTTTCGATAGAGTGCGTCCACACCAGGGTAAAAGCCGTCACCAGCAGCTTGATACTGGTGACGGCGGTCGTCAGGCACAGTGCCATCAGGCTTGCTGCAATACGGGCTGACGACGGTGGCGGGACAGATGCCAGGCCACAAACACGGCGCTGGCGGCAAAGCCCAGCTCGTCGGTTAGCGGCAAGGCCGCCACCAGCAAGCACGCGGCCACAAAGGCCAGCACCCGTTCGCCCAGCAGCAGGTGGCGCAGCCAGAAGCCGATGGCCACCACCCCCCATAGCGATACCGCCAGCAGCGCCTTGCCAAAGGCGTAGCCTGCGGCCAACCAGTCAGCCTCGCCACTGAACTGCAGCATCAGGGCCGGCGCATACACTGCCATATACGGCACGATAAAGCCGGCAATGGCAATCTGCACCGCGCGGATGCCGATCTTCAGGCCGGACTCGCGCGCGATCGGCGCGGCGGCAAAGGCGGCCAGCGCCACCGGCGGGGTCAGGTCGGCCATGATGCCAAAGTAGAACACGAACATGTGCGATACGATCAGCGGCACCCCCAGGTCCAGCAGTGCCGGTGCCGCAATGGCACTGGTAATGATGTAGTTGGGAATGGTGGGAATGCCCATGCCCAGCACCAGGCAGGTAATCATGGTGAGTACCAGCGACAGGAACAGGCTATGGCTGCCCAGCGCCACCACATAACCGGCAAAGGTCGTGGCAATACCGGTCAGCGTGATGCTGCCGATGATCACCCCCACCAGCGCGCAGGCTACCCCTACCGGCAGGGCATGCATGGCACCATCCACCAGCGCGGTGTAAGCAGTACGCAATACCGGGCGGCCATCCTGGCGCAGCCACAATGCCACCGCCAGCACACCAATCACGGCGATGGGGACAATAATGCCGCCCTTGGCAAAGCCCGCCGTGAGCAAGCCCAGGCCCAGCCAGAAGATGACACGCAAGGCCGTACCGCGAATACGCAGTGCCAGCGCCGAGCCAAAGATCAGGATCACCGTCAGCACCAGCCCCATCATGCCGGAGAACAAGGGCGTGAAACCGGCAAACAACAGGTACACCAGGCCTAGCAGCGGCAGCAGCAAATACCACTGCTCGCGCACCGCCTTCCACGGGTCGGGGCATTCCGCCTTGGGCAGGCCCACCAGCCCGGCACGGCCGGCCTCCAGATGCACCATCCAGAAGGTGGTAAAGAAATACAGCACTGCCGGCAGCAAGGCCGCCTTGCAGATATCCACGTACGGCACGTTGATGGTTTCGGCCATGATGAAAGCCACCGCGCCCATCACCGGCGGCATGATCTGGCCGCCCATGGAACTGGTGGCTTCTACCGCGCCGGCAAAGTCGGCCTTGTAGCCGAATTTCTTCATCAGCGGAATGGTGAACTGGCCGGTGGTGACCACGTTGGCCACGCCAGAGCCGTTGATGGTGCCCATCAGGCCGGACGAGATCACCGCCACCTTGGCCGGGCCACCACGGGTATGCCCCACCGTGCCCAGCGCAAAATCATTGAACAGGCGGATCATGCCGGCCTGTTCCAGAAAAGCGCCAAACAGGATGAACAGAAAGATATAACCCGACGACACATACGTCGGCGTGCCATAGATACCCTCGGTGCCGAAGGCCAGCTGGCCAATCAGCTGGTCCAGCCCGTAACCGCGGTGTGCCAGCTCGCCGGGCAGGTACTCCCCAAAAGCGGCGTAGCCCAGAAAAGTCAGGCAGATCAGCGGCAGCGCCAGGCCCATCACGCGGCGGGCACCTTCGAACACCAGCAGCAAGGTAACGATACCCACGCCCATGTCCAGCGAGGTCATCTCCCCGGCACGCTGGATCAGGTCGGCCTCGAACACCCAGTGATAAAACGCCAGCGCAAACGACAAGCCGGCCAGCGCGTAACCCGCCAGCCCGCCCCCTGCCCCGCGCTGGCCGCGCACGTTGTACAGCTGGAACACCAGCAACAGCAAAAAGCCCACGTGCAAGGCACGCACCACGCTGCTGGATAGCGGGCTGAATGCGGCAGTAATGATCTGGAAAACAGAAAACAGCAGTGCGGTCAGCATGATGCTGCGCGGCAAGCTGCCCTGTTGTTGTGAGTCACTCATGAAACCTCTCCTGCAAAAGCCCGGGCGCGGCGCGCAGGCCGTACCGGCAGGCCAACCCCCGTTGTACCTGCCGCCAGCACAGACTGCGGCCAACCCGGCAAAACCTGAAACCAAGGTGAAACACCCCCCGGCCGTGCCTGGCTACAGCAGCGGCGGGCGGTGTACTGGCGGCGTTTACTTCAGCAAACCGGCTTCGCGGTAGTATTTTTCCGCCCCCGGGTGCAGCGGCATCGGCAGGCCCTTCAGCGCGGTGGCCGGGTTGAAGGCCTTGATGGCGGAGTGCGCGTTGGCCAGTACCGGCAGGTTGGTAAACAGCTGCTTGGTCATCATGTAGACCGTGGCGTCCGGCACCTTGTCGTGCGTTACCAGCAGGTTGTTGATGGCCACAGTCGGCAGGTCGGCCGGCTGGTCGTCATAGGTTTTGGCCGGGATCTTGGCCGGCTGGTAGGCCGGGTCGCCGATGCGGGCCACCACGTCGGCCGGAACCGGTACAAAAGTCACTTTCAGCGCGTTGGACAGGTCGCGGATGGACGCTACCCCCAGGCCGGACGACTGCAGCGTGGCGTCCAGCTGGCGGTTCTTCATCAGCTCTACCGACTCGCCAAACGGCAGGAACTCCACCTTGGCAAAGTCCTTGTAGCTCAGGCCGGCCGCTTTCAGGATGGCGCGCGCGTTCAGCTCGGTACCCGACTTGGGCGCGCCTACCGAAATGCGCTTGCCCTTCAGGTCGGCCAGGGTTTTTACCCCCGACTCGCTACTGGCCACGATCTGGATGTAATTAGGGTAAATGGACGCTACCGCGCGCAGCTTCTTCAGCGGCTGGGCAAAGCCGGCCTCGACATCGCCCTTCCAGGCATCGGCAGCCGCATCCGCCAGCGAGAAGGCAATCTCGCCGCGCCCGGCCTGCAGCAGGTTCAGGTTTTCTGCCGAAGCCTTGGTGGCCTGTACCGACACCTTGGCATCCGGCATGGCCTTGCCGTACAGCTGCGACATGGCCACCCCTACCGGGTAGTACACCCCGCTGGTACCACCGGTCAGCACGTTGATGAACTCGGCACCGTGGGCCAACGGGCTCAGGGCCAGGGCCAGGCTGATGGCTGCGATAGGCTTTTTCATGCGGTCTCTCTCCTTTGTCGGGCTGCGTTGCCAGCCCTGTTGTGTTGTGCAAAAGCGCCACAGACAGAGCAGGCCGCGTGCCAGCACACCCAAAGCGCACAAAAACCACAAATAAACAAATACTTAGCCAGAAAACCCCGACAAACACGCCACCCCAAGTGTGTAGAAACCCGCACACAGCCCGGTATGCCGTGCGCTTTACCGCACAGCGCTACCAGCCGGGCTTTACCCGCCCGGTGCCGCGCAGTACAAAGCCGGCAAGGAGAACTTATAGATGGACAAAATCGATACGGTAGTCATCGGTGCTGGCGTCGTCGGCCTGGCTTGCGCGCGCGTGCTGGCCCAGGCCGGGCAGGATGTGATGATCGTGGAACAGGAAGCCGCCATCGGGCAGCACACCAGCAGCCGCAATAGCGAGGTGATTCACGCCGGCATCTACTACGCACACGGCAGCCACAAGGCGCGGCTGTGCGTGGCCGGGCGCGACATGCTGTACCGCTACTGCGCCGAGCGCGCCATACCGCACCAGCGCATCGGCAAGCTGCTGGTGGCGGTAGACGCGGCCGATACCGACAGGTTGGCCGCATTGCAGCAGCACGCTGCCGCAAACGGCGTAACGCTGGGCTGGCTGGAGCAGGCCGCGCTACGCGAACGCGAGCCGGCATTGCAAGCCCACGCCGCCCTGCACTCGCCCGATACCGGTATTGTCGACAGCCACGCCCTGATGCAGGCACTGCTGGCCGATGCCGAACACGCCGGCGCCCTGCTGGCGCTGGCGTCGCCAATACACGGCGGCCGCGCCTGCGCCGACGGTATCGTGCTGCAGCTGGCCGATGGCTACGAGGTGCTGGCGCAGCGGGTGGTGAACGCAGCCGGCTTGTGGGCACCGGTGCTGGCGCAAAAGCTGGCTGGCGTTCCACGTGAAACCATCCCCACGCCCTACTACGCGCGCGGCGTGTACTTTGCCCTGGCCGGGCGCAGCCCGTTCTCGCAGCTGATCTACCCGCTACCCGAGCCCGGCGGCCTGGGTACCCACCTGACGCTGGACCTGGGCGGCCAGGCGCGCTTTGGCCCGGACGTAGAATGGATTGATGGCGTGGACTACACGGTAGACGCCGGCCGCGCCGGGCGCTTTTACCACAGCATACGCCGCTGGTGGCCGACACTGGCCGACGGCGCACTGGCGCCCACCTATAGCGGCGTGCGGCCCAAGATCGTGCCGCAGGGTGCACCCGAGGGGGATTTCGTCATTCAGGGGCCGGCGGTACACGGCGTGCCGGGGCTGGTGAACCTGTACGGTATCGAGTCGCCCGGGCTAAGCGCCAGCCTGGCGATTGCTGCCGAGGTGGCCAGCCTGCTGCGCTAAGGCCTGCTCTGCGACTGCACGCAATATGCGCTGGCGGATCAGCCCGCTTACCGGCCGTACCAGATACCAGTACGGCAGAAAACGGCGGTAGCTGGCCGGTGTGGGGCAGGCCACCCGTGTTTCGGTGCACAGCAGCGTCTGGCCGCCCGGCTGCGCACTTACCGTAAAGCCCAGTACCAGGCGCGGGCAAGACAGCGCGGCAAAAGCGGCGGCGTCGGCAATGGGCTGCAGGCCGTAATCGCTACGCCAGAACTCCCCCGCCAACCCCCACACCAGCTCGTGCTCGTCCTGCGCCAGCAGGGTGAATTCGTGCAGACCAAACGGCGGCTTGTGCGGCAGGGCATTGGCGTAGCCCAGCCGTGCGGCCAACCTGCCGGGCAGCTCGCGCAGCGCGATAAAGCGGCTTACCCACGGGTCTTGCCACTGCGGTAGCTGCGCCAGCGCCTGCATGACGGCAGCAGGCGTGGCGGCTACGCGGCGCTGGTGGCGCTCGGCAAACTGGTATTGCGGTAGCAGGGTGTGCAGCAGGCTCATGGCTGCGGTTCGGCGTCGTAGCGGCGGAAGATGGCGTTGTAACGGCCGTCGTTCTTCATCTCGCGCAGGCGGTAGTCCATACGCTGGCGCAGTACCGGGTCGCGCCACAGCACCGTGGCCTCGCGCGGGGGCAGAATGGCAAAAAACTCTACCGGCTGGCGGGTATCCACTGCGGTTTCGCCGTGCAAACGCTTGCGGTACCAGTCCAGCACCAGGCGGTCGGCCAGAATCACGTCCACACGGCCAGCGTACAGGCTTTTCACTTGCTGGCGCTGGTCGCCGGTTTCGTTGTAATGGCCCTGCGATACCGCCTCAAGGCGGTCGAAGCTGGCCGGCATATCGTTTTGCGCGCCATCCCACGCCAGGATATTCAGGCCTACCAGGTCGGTGGTGTGCTCCAGCCTGAGGTGGCGCTTTTGCAATGCCATGGCCAGGTTATCAAAGGTATGCAGCGGGCGGCCCAGGGAGCCGGGCAGGTTGGCCTGTTTTTGCGCCAGGGCCGAGACGTCGTAAACGGCATCGACTTCGTTGCGGCGAAATAACGCCATGCGGCGCGCTATCGGGTAATACACCGGGTGTAGCGCCAGGCCTTCGGCCTGCAATGCCTCGCGCAGCAGCTCCACGGCAATGCCGGGTCGAGCGGTGGCGCTGACCCAGGGCGGGCTGTTTTCGGGAAACGCCACTTTTATCACGGTAGCCGCCTGGGCCGGCAGGGCCAGCAGCAGGGCGGGCAAGCAGAACCATCGTGCCGTCATGGTATGAGCAGCACTAGTCAAAGGCTAACTTGCTTTCCAGGATGGTCAGCGCATCACCCAGCTGCAGCACGCCGCTGTTGCGTGCCACCAGGTTCACACCAAAGCACACACCCTCTTCCAGTCGGCGGTAGCCTATCAGCGTGGCCAGCGGCTGCTTGTCGGGGTGCGGCACGGCGCTGTCCGGGTCGATGGTGGTAAAGATGCAGCGCGTGCAGCGGCTGACTACCTCGAACTCCACCTCGCCAATGCGGATGCGCTGCCACTCGTCCTCTTCAAAGGCAAAAGCGTCGTCCACCACCAGGTTGGGGCGGAACTGGCGCATGGACACCGGTGCGGCCAACCTTTGGTTCAGGTCGTCCAGCGACGCCTGGCTGATCAGCAAAAACGGTGCGCCGTCGGCAAAAGACAGCGGCGTCACGCCGTCCTTGAACACGCGGGTAGTCTGCCCCAGCCACAGCAGCTGTACCGGCTCGGCCAGCAGCTGGCTGAACCAGGCGTCGGCCGCCGTATCGCCACACAGTGCGGTGAACTCGCTTTTCCACACCTGGGCACGGTGCGGCCGGGCAAAACGCGCGGTATCGGTAGACAGTGGCGACAGGCCCGCTGCCGTAAACTGCCACGCGCCCTCCCCTGCCCCTGCTGCCTCTACCTGTACCAGCGCCGGGTGGGTACGCGCGGTAATCTGGCTGCCGTCCGGGCGTACCACCAGCCAGACGCGGTCGTCCGCCAGGCCTTGGGCGGTAACCGTGGCGCGGTCAAGGGCCTGGCCACGGCAAGACTTCAAAGGGTGAACGAACAGCTGGGTCAGGGCCATGGCACGTGCTCTATGGAAGGACGCACTAGGCTAGCGCCGCAAGGTGGTTTTAGCAATGCGTAGAAACGCCAGTTTTGCGGGCAAATCGGCCAGGGCACTTTTATTGAAACAATAAAGGCTGCTTAGATGACGTACATTGCAATACAGCGCGACCCTGACTTAAATGAAGTCAGCAACACTTACCATACCAAATGCCAGCGCACACTGGCTGGAAGGGCCAACTGCATCATGTTCAATAAACATCTGAAACAGGAAGTTGCCAACCTGCAAACACAGCTCAGCCAGCTACGCGCGGTAGAGGCTGCCATAGACCGCTCCAACGCGGTGATTTATTTCGACCTGAACTGCAACGTCACTGCCGCCAACGCCAACTTTCTGCGCACCATGGGCTACGAGCAACTGGCGCAGGTCCTGGGCAAACCGCACAGCCAGTTCTGCGACAGCGCCACCAGCAGCAGCCCCGACTACAAGCAGTTCTGGGACAAACTCAAGCGTGGTGATTTTTTCAGTGGCCAGGTACGCCGCCAGAACGCGCAAGGCCGCACGGTATGGCTGGAGGCCACGTATAACCCCATCCTGGATGAGCGCGGCCAGGTAAGCGGCTTTGTCAAATTCGCCACCGACATCAGCAGCGAAATCGATCGCGCCCAGCACGAACACGCCGTACTGCAAGCGCTGGACCGCGCCATGGCCACGATCGAATTCACCATCGATGGCACCATTGTCACCGCCAACCAGAACTTTCTGCACACCATGGGCTACCGCCTGGAAGACATCCGCGGCCAGCATCACCGCATGTTTTGCGATAGCGCATTTGCCGGCAGCAGCGAATACGCGCAACTGTGGCAAACCCTGCGCCAGGGCCAGTTTTTCAGTGGGCGGGTGCAACGTGTGAACAAACAGGGGCAACCGGTGTGGCTGAATGCCAACTACACCCCGGTAGTAGACGCGCACGGCAAAGTCAGCCGGGTCATCAAGTTTGCCAACGATATTACCGAGCGCATCCTGCAGCAGCAGCGCGAGCTGGACAGCGCCATGTTTGCTTACCAGAGTGCGAGAGAAGCCCACGGCCAAGCCAATGAGGGCGTGCAGTACCTGCAACAAAGCGTGGCCGAGATCCGCAATATGGCCGGCAGCATCGACACGGCCAGCCGCAATATCCAGAGCCTGGGCGAACGCTCGCAGGCCATTACGTCCATTGTGCAGACCATCCACGATATTGCCGACCAGACCAACCTGCTGGCGCTGAATGCCGCCATCGAGGCCGCCCGCGCCGGGGAAATGGGCCGCGGCTTTGCCGTGGTTGCCGACGAGGTACGCAAGCTGGCAGAACGTACCTCGGTATCCACCACCGAGATCACCCAGATGGTAAAAGACATCCAGGTACAAACCGGTACCGCCGTGCAAAACATGGCGCAGATCATGACGCAGGCCAACGACAGCGTCAGCAAAACGCAAAGTGCCGGCGACAGCATGCAGCAAATCCGCGAAGGGGCCGAAAAGGTTGTGTCGGCTATCGAGCAGCTCACGGCCAGCCGCCACTAAGCCACCACGGCCACACCCTACCGGCCCGGTCAGCCCTGACCGGGCCGGTTTTTTATTGGCGCGCACCAGGCGGTAGCCTGCAAGGCGGCGGCCAGGCCCGGCCGGCGCGCGTCGTCGTCCAGTGCGGCCAAGCTTGCGGATAAGTTGGCCGCACAACCGCAGATCTCGCCGTCACCCTGCGCCGACGCATCAAAAACAGCATTAACAGGCCCTAACCCCCTGCCCTGCCGGCCAAGGCCTGTTGGCCATGCATGTTCATGATGCCGCCACGCAGCTGGCTCAGCCCTGCTTGCCGGCCGCGGCCAACCTTTGCGCCAGTACCGCGCACACCATCAACTGCAGCTGGTGGAACAGCATCAAGGGCAGCACGATGGCCCCCATCGGCTGGCCGGCAAACAGCACCTTGGCCATCGGTACGCCGCTGGCCAGGCTCTTCTTGGAACCGCAAAACAGCAGCGTGATGCGGTCTTCGCGGTTAAAGCCCAGCTGCCGCCCCAGCAGCGTCGTCGTCAGCAGCAGCAGCGCCAGCAACAGGGTGCAGGTCAGCAGCAAGCCGCCCAGCGCCGGCAGCGGCAGGCTGTGCCACAAGCCGTTGATCACCGCCGCGCTGAACGCGGTGTACACCACCAGCAGGATGGCGCCCTGGTCCACCGCGCGCAGCAGCGGCTTGTGGCGCGCTACCCAGCCGCCCAGCCACGGCCGCAGCACCTGGCCGGCGATAAAGGGCAGCAGCAGCTGGTACACGATGCCGCTGGCCGAGCCGGCGTGCATGCCGCCCTCGCCCCGCACCAGCAACCAGCCTACCAGCAACGGCGTCAGCGCGATGCCGGCCAGATTGGACGCCGTCGCGCTGCAGATGGCGGCCGGCACATTGCCACCAGCCACCGACACGAAGGCGATCGACGACTGCACGGTAGACGGCAGCAGGCACAGGTACAGCACCCCCAGCGCCAGCGCCGGCGTGGTCAGCGTCTGCAGCAGCGGCTGCAACACCAGCCCCAGCAGCGGAAACAGCACAAAGGTGGCGGCCAGCACGCACAGGTGCAGGCGCCAGTGCGTCATGCCGGCCACCACCGCCTGCCGCGACAGCTTGGCGCCGTGCAGGAAAAACAGCACGGCGATGGCCAGCTGGGTCAGGTGCTCCAGCCAGACGGCGGTCTGGCCCTGGCACGGCAGCAGGCTGGCCAGGGCAACGCTGGCCAGCAGGCCAAGGGTGAAATTGTCGGGCAGGAAGCGCGGGCGCGGCACGGCGGTTTCTCCAGTGGGAAGACGAATACGGCCGTACACGGTAGCGGCGGCAAAGCCTATACTGCAAATTCATTTATCTCATTGATTGATAAAAAATTGCCATGAATATCACGCTACGCCAGCTGCGCGCCTTTCTGGCCGTCAGCCAGCACCGCGGCTTTGCCCGCGCCGGCGAACACGTTGGCCTCACCCAGCCCGCCATCAGCCGCCGCATCCGCGAGCTGGAAGACAACCTGGGCGTACGCCTGCTGGACCGCACCACGCGCGAGGTGGCGCTCACCGCCACCGGCCAGCGCCTGGCCGGCGAGCTGGCGCGGGTACTGGAAACACTGGACACCCTGCTGGCAGAAACCCGCCAGGCCGGCGAGCAGGCCCGCGGCACCGTGCGCGTGGCCAGCAGCCCCACGCTGTCGGCCAGCCTGATGCCGGCGTGCCTGGCCGACTGCGGCCAACAATACCCGCAGGTACGGCTACAGATCGTGGACCAGGTGCAGCGGCTGAACCTGGACAGCGTACAAAGCGGCGAGGTGGACTTCGGCCTGGTGGTAGACCCGCAATCGCCGCCCGGCCTCGACGGCGTCAGCGTCGGCAGCGACCCCTTCGTACTGGTGCTGCCGGCCAGCCACCCGCTGGCAGCGCAAGCCAGCGTGGGCTGGGCCCAGTTGGCCGCGCAGCCGCTGGTGCTGCTGGACGGCAACTCCGGCAGCCGGGCGCTGATCGACCAGGCGCTGGCGCAGCACGGCGTCAGCGGCGAGGTGGTGCAAGCGCTGGGGCACTCCACCGCCGTGTTCCGCGTGGTGGAAGCCGGCATCGGCATCAGCGTGTCGCCACAGCTGGCCTTGCCGCTGCCGGCCGGCAGCACGCTGGTGGTGCGTCCGCTGCTGCCGGAAGTACGGCGCCAGGTCATGCTGGTACGCCGCAGCGGGCGTTCGCTGTCGCCGGTGGCAGAAAAAGTGTGGCAGCTGATGCAGGCCACGCTGGGCGGGCTGCTTAGCGGCAACGGCTGAGCTTAAGTCACCAGCTGTTGCGCCATGCCCAGCCAGCGCGGGTCGTCGTCCAGCGCGGCCAACTGCAGCGCGCTGAACAGCAGCTTGCAGTCGTGGTCGCCGGGCAAGGGCTGCAAGGGCATCAGCGCTGCCGGCTCGCACGGCGGTGGCAAGGCAGGTTGGCCGCAGCGTAGCCACAGTGCCAGCGTGGCCGCCTGCAACTGCCGCGCAGTGGCTGCCGGCACCTCGGCCAGACCCAGCGCCCGCGCTACGCTCAACGCTGCCTGCCAGCCGGTAACCAGGTGCAATACATCAAAATCGCGCGTGGCCAGATATAGCCGCGCCGCGCGCCAGCGTGCCTGCGCGGCCGGCTCCGGCGGCCAGTGCGCGGGCAGATGGCCACTGGCGTGCAGCTGCTGCTGCACGTCGACAATATCCTCCGCGATCAAGCCATAGCGGCTGGCCAAGGGCTGCCAGCCGGCCAGGCGCTGGTACAGGGCGTCCAGCGTGGCACACGCCGCAGCGGGGCCGGTGAGCGCCGGGGCGGGCCGCGCACAGGCCAGCCCATAAGCCAGCGCCGCCACGGTTTCGTCGTGTACCCCGGCGCGCAGTGCGTAAGCCAGGCGGATCACACCATGAAAACTGCCGCCCAGCGGCTGCGCCAGCACCGCGTGCATGGCCTGCGGCCAACTATCGGGCTGGGCGGCCAGGTAACGGCGCAGCGCTGCTTCGGCGCTAGCGTCGCCCACCCCTTCCTGCCAGTGGCCGATGGGGCGCATATCGTCGTGCAGCGCTGCCAGCCGTGGCAAACCGGCTTGCAGGCAGGCCTGCAACGCGTCGGCGCCGGCGCCCAGCGCCGCGCGGGCGTGCAGCACCATGGGCAGGTGGTTGCTCAGGCCCTGATGGTGGCTGCCGGCGTAGGGGTACAGGCTGGATAGCAGGCCAGGCAACAGGGACGGTGTGGACGGGGTCATGGCGGCACCATTAAGTAAACCTTTTTATTTACATAATAGTGTATTTCCGACTGAATCAGTCAACAATTTTATCCCCAGCCACGCGCAGCGCCTGCCCCGTTGCGGCCAACCCTGTGGATAAGTTGGCCGCCCTGCCCTGCTGGCTGAGCAGCTCAGATTTCGCTATCACCCGGCAGCGGGTTGGCAAAAAACGCGCTGGGTGCCACGCCAAACTGGCGGCGGAACATGGCGGTAAAGGCGCTGGGGCTGGCGTAGCCGGCGGACAGCGCCACGTCCAGCACGCGGGCGCCGGCGGCCAGCTGCGCCAGCGCGTGCATCAGCCTGGCCTGGCGGCGCCAGGCGCCAAAGTTCATGCCGGTAGCGCGCTGGAAGCGGCGCTGCAGCGTGCGCACGTCCACCCCCAGCCAGGCTGCCCAGTGCTCGCTGCTGCGTTCGTCGTCCGGCTGCGCCTGCAGCTGGCGGCACAGCGGCGCCAGCAAGTCGTCGTCGGGCGTAGGCAGCGCCAGCGGTAGCGTTTCCAGCACTTCGCATTCCTCCAGCAGCAAAGCCAGCAGGCGCGCGGCGCGGGTATCGGGCAACACCGGCGGCGGTATGCGCACCGCGGCCAGCAGCAGCTCGCGCCACAGCGGCGTCACCGCCAGCACGCAACATTGCTGCGGCATGCCGGCCAGCGCGTGCGGCTGCACGTACACGCTGCGCACCTGCGCCGGGCTCAGCATGTGCACTTCGTGCCAGTGGCCGGGCGGAATGTAGATGGCGCGGCTGGGCGGCACGATCCACTGCCCGCGCGGGGTGAGGATGCGCATCACGCCGGCAATGCCGTACAGCAGCTGGGCCGTGCTGTGGGTGTGACGCACGGTGGCGTAGCCGGCCGGGTAGTCCTGGGTTTTGCCTATCATCAGCGTGGCGCTGGTGAGCAGCGGCGGGTTGATGTCTTCGACCGGAGCGTCCATGCCGTTTTCTCGATAGTTGATGCCCGTACGCAGCAGGACAGGCAGGAGCAGCCATTCTAGGATGGGCTACCTTCCCCCCACAAGGAACCTGTCATGAACACCGCAAGCTCCGCCGCCCCGGCAGCGGCCAACCCTGCCGCCCCCGGCGTGCAACCGCACTGGCGCGTCATCGGCGCCGTCAGCGTGGCGCACTTCCTGAACGACCTGATGCAGTCGCTGATCCTGGCGCTGTACCCGCTGCTGAAGGGCAATTACGCGCTGAGCTTTGCCCAGATCGGCCTGCTGACCCTGGTGTACCAGTGCACCGCCTCGCTGCTGCAGCCGATGGTAGGCATCGTCACCGACCGCCGCCCGCAGCCCTACGCCATGATGCTGGGCATGCTGTCCACGCTGGCCGGCCTGCTGCTGCTATCGCAAGCCAGCCAGTACGGCTGGCTGCTGGTAGCCGCCGCGCTGGTGGGTACCGGCTCGTCTATCTTCCACCCCGAATCGTCGCGCGTGGTGCGGCTGGCGTCGGCCGGGCACAAGGGCCTGGCGCAGTCGCTGTTCCAGGTGGGCGGCAACGGCGGTACCGCCACCGGCCCGCTGCTGGCCATGCTGCTGATATTGCCGTACGGCCAGGGCAGCCTGGCATGGGTGGCGCTGCTGACGCTGGTGGCCATGCTGGTGCTGTGGCAGGTGGGTAACTGGTACCGCGCGCAGCTGGCACACGCGGCGCAGCGCCGGGCCAGCGTGGCGGCCAACCCGCTGTCGCCGGCCGACACGCGCAAAACGCTGGCGGTGCTGATGGCGCTGGTGGTGACCAAGTACACCTATATGGCCAGCCTGCACAGCTACTTCACCTTCTACCTGATCGAACGCTTTGCCCTGCCCACCGCCACCGCGCAGCTGTACCTGTTTGCCTTCCTGCTGGCCGTGGCTGTGGGCACCTTGCTGGGCGGGCCGCTGGGCGACCGCATCGGCCGCCGCCGCGTGATCTGGTTTTCCATTTTCGGCAGCGCGCCGTTTGCGCTGGCGCTGCCGCACGTGGGCCTGACAGCCACGCTGGCGCTGGTGGTGGTGATCGGGCTGATTCTGTCGTCGGCGTTCTCGGCCATTCTGGTGTACGCGCAGGAGCTGCTGCCGCAAAAGGTAGGCACCATCTCCGGCCTGTTCTTTGGCCTGGCGTTTGGCGTAGCCGGCCTGGCCGCCGCCGCCCTGGGCCAGCTGGCCGACCACGCCGGCATCCAGGCCGTGTACCAGTGGTGCGCGTGGCTGCCGCTGGCCGGCATCATCGCCGCGCTGCTGCCCGAGCTGCGCCGCCGCTAACCGCACCGGTGCCCGAAACAAGGTTGGCCGCACACCATTACGGCGTGCGGCCAACTGTGGTGAAAGCCTGTGGCACTTGGCAGCCAGCCAGCGGCTATTTCAGCGTACGGATAAGCTGGC
This sequence comes from Vogesella aquatica, assembly GCF_028548455.1. Taxonomy (GTDB): domain Bacteria; phylum Pseudomonadota; class Gammaproteobacteria; order Burkholderiales; family Chromobacteriaceae; genus Vogesella; species Vogesella aquatica. The sequence continues at coordinate 2,300 of NZ_JAQQLF010000033.1, read as the reverse complement.
GGAACAAGTCCTGGTTCAGCCCGTACTGCTGGCTGAGGCCATCTTCCTGATACCAGCTGCTATCGGCCTCCAGATGCGGGCCGATCAGCAACACCTGCCCGCGCCCAAAGCGGGCCGACAAGGCCGCAATGCGCTGCGTTGCGCTGTAGCGCGCCAGCACACGGGCACCGGCAGGTGGCTGCCGGTACAGGTGCGGGCCGCTCTGGTTGTACACCATGCGCGGCGTCGCCCCCCAGCGTATGGCCAGCAGCGACGGTGCCGGGTCGGCGGTTTCCGCGTGCAGCTCGTCTATGTCCACCAGGCCAAAGGCACGCCGCCTTGCCGCCTTGTCGCTGTACTGCGCGGCCAGATACGCCCCCGCGCAGATACCCAGATAGTGCCCACCCTGCGCCACAAAGCGCCGCAGCGCCGCCACCTGGCCGGGGCGCAGCACGTCCAGGGTTTCATCGATATCGTCCGAGCCGCCGGGCTGTACATAAACCTGCACCTTGCCCAGCGTTTTTGCGCCAAGCGTATGCTGATCCACGTACACCACGCGGTCGCCGGCAGCACGGAACAGCGACGCCACCGTCTGCGGGCAGCCCTGACACGTGCCGGGGCCATTGAAAATGGCCACCGTTCTGGCCTGCGCCAGCCCGGACAATAACAGCAGCCCTAACACCGCCAAGCGCTTCATCCACACCACCCCTTGAGCAAGATGCGCCCACCGGCCGGCAGGTGCAGCCCGCTACGCTGTCATGGCACACTCCGGGCAGCAAGCTGGCCGGCAGGTCAGGCCAGCGCCGCCCCTGCCATCAGCAGCGCATAGCTTGCCAGCGGCAGCTGCAAAAACCACCAGCGCGCGCGGCGCTGGTTCACCGCAAAGCTGCACGCCGCGCGGTACGACACCACGCACGACCACAGCGTAAACAGCAGCATCAGCACGCCCCAGCCCGTGCTGGCCTGATGCGCAGCCGCAGGCCCGGCGTACAGCGCCGTCTGGCACAGCGCCAGCAGCAACAGCGGCAGGCTCTGTACCAGATCCTGATACACGTATACCAGCCGTGTCTCCGCTACCGGCACCTCGCCCGCGCCGCACCAGCGCAGCCGCCGCCGGAACCACCAGCCACCCAGCCAGCGCAGGATCACGCCATTCAGCGCCCCCACCGCCAGCAGCAGCAGCCAGTACCGCCCCCACGATTCCGCCAGCCAGCTCGCCAGCGCTGACGCCTTGCCCGCCACCGCCTGGCCCAGGTATTTGTCTACCCGCGCCATGGCGTAGCTGATGCCACACAGCCACGCCACCGCTAACGCCTCCGGCTGCAGACGCAGCCAACCATGGCTGGCAAAAAACGACGTTGGCCGCATAAACAGCACCAGCAAGGCGCGCGGCGACAAAGGCGACAGCCGTGTGGCTGCCGGCTGCGGCGGGGCCGACGCCAACGCATCGGCCAGCTGCTCCATCGCCGCTTCAACATACAACACCACCCCATCCGGCTGGCAATTGAGCAAGTGCGAGCGGCTACGGCTGGCGTTGAGGTCCAGCGGGTTCGGCTCCACCACCTCCGACGCCTCCATCAAGCCCATGCCCTGCACCAGCGCCGCGTCCACCGCCTGCCAGAATACCGCCAGCCGGCCATCGGAAAACCGCTGTTCCAGCATGGCGCGCACGTGCGGGTCGCTGTCGGCATCGCGGCGCAAAGCCTGTAGCGACGCATAAGGCAGGTACACCCCCGCGCAGTAATTGTGCGTAAGCACATTATCAAACTCGCCCTGCCGATACGCTGGCGGCACCAGCGTGCGCCAGTCGCCGATATAGCGCGCCATCACCGGGTCGTCGGCCAGAAAGGAAAACGCGCCGCCACGAATATAGTGATGCGGCCGCAAAAAGCCGCTGACGATGGCCACATAGAACGCGTGCCCGCTATTGAACGGCGCATCCGGCGGCAGGCTTCTGGCCTCGTCCAGCCGCAAAGCCAGGTGCGCGGCGTCTTCCTCGCCCAGCCCGGCCTGCGCCGCCAGCTGTTGCGCCGCCTGCGGGTTATCCAAGGCGGCGAAATACAGCTCGCTGACGTCGTTTTCACCCAGCGGGTGATAGCTGATATCCCAACCCATGAACTGGCCTTTGCTGAATATGATTGGACTATGCGGCCAACTATTGGCCGGTGGTGGTGGTTAAAAAGCGTGGCTGGGGTAAGTGTCGCATCCCTGACGATCATATAAGCAATCGGCTACTCAAACTGAACACAGCACGAGAAGTCATGGGTATCCTGCTACAACTCTCCCGAGCACCCAATCCATGATCGTCAAACTGCACAAAC
>NZ_JAQQLF010000032.1 GCF_028548455.1 Vogesella aquatica | reverse complement strand
CTGGTGGCCATAGCGAGGTGGTCCCACGCCTTCCCATTCCGAACAGGACCGTGAAACGCCTCAGCGCCGATGATAGTGCAGATACCTGTGTGAAAGTAGGACACCGCCAGACGCCCGATTCCGAAGCCCAGCTCAGACGAGCTGGGCTTTGTGCTTTGGTGCGGCGAAAACAGACGTCTGCCCATGCGGCACATCACCCACCATCTACGGCCCCGACGGCCACTCCATCCCGATGTGACTTCCCCTTGTGGCCAACCTTGGCCGCAGTGACGCCGCTATCAAAACAAAGCCCGCTTGCGCGGGCTTTTTGTTTTTAACGTTGCGGGTCAGGCGCGTTTCAGGCGTGGTTTGAGCAGCGCTAGCGGTGTGGGTAGCAGCTGATCCGGTGTGCTGAGGCCCAGTGCGTAGCGGATGACTTCTTTCTTTACCGGGCCGCTGTGGTTGGCCAGCTTCAGGCCGAGGTTGCGCACGAAGCGCAGCGGGCCGCTATCGTTGCTGAAACCGTAGCAGAAGGCGTCCATCAGGCGTTGCATGCCATGGTTGGGCAGCATGCGCTGGCGCTGGTAGCGCTGCAGTACGGCCAGGCTGGCGATGTCTTCGCCTTGCTGTACGGCCTGTTCCAGTACCTGGCACAGCGCCTCGGCGTCCTGGAAGCCGAGGTTGACGCCCTGGCCGGCCAGCGGGTGGATGGTGTGGGCGGCGTCGCCGGCCAGCACCACGCCGGCGCGCACGTAGTCTTGCGCATGGCGGCGGATCAGCGCAAAGCTGCCGCGGCTGACGACATGGGTGAGGGTGGGCAGCGCGTCGGGGAATTCGCGGCTAAATGCGGCGATCAGCGCGGTATCGTCCAGCTGCAGCAGCTGTTGTACCTGCTGTGGCTGGTGGTACCACACCAGGGAGGCGTAGTCGCCCGGCAGCGGTAGCAGCGATTGCGGGCCGTTGGGGGTGAAGCGCTGCCAAGTGATATCACGCTCGCCACCCTGGATGCCAACGGTAGCGACGAAGGCGTGCATCGGGTACTCGTGGCTGTTGAGGCCGATGCTGGCGGCGTCACGTACTTGCGATTTGGCGCCGTCGGCGCCGATGACCAGGCGTGCGACAAAGCTGCGGCCGCTGGCCAGCTCGATGCGGCTGCCACCGGCCTGGATGTCCAGACGCTGGATGCTGTCCGGGCAGATCAGCTGGATGTTGGCGTGCTGTTGCAGCGCCTGGGTGCAGGCCAGCTGCACGATGCGGTTTTCGATGATGTGGCCCAGGTTGGCCGCATCCACTTCGCCCGCGTCGAACAGCGTGCCGGCGCTGCGCTCGGTTTCCCATACCTGCATGCGCTGGTAGGGGGCGCTGCGCATGGCTTCGATGTGTTGCCAGGCGCCGATGCGTTCCAGCAGCGCGCGCGAGGCGGGGCTGATGGCGGATACGCGCAGGTCGGGCGGGCTGGCGGGGTCGAAGGCCGGCGGTGCCTGCTGTTCCAGCACGGCGATGTTCAGGCCGCTGTGGCCTAGCCGGGCAGCGATGGCGGTACCCACCATGCCGCCGCCCACGATGAAGATATCTACATGTTCGACCATAAAACCCCCCGATAGCACGCCGGCGCGGCCGGCAGGAAAGCGGCTACTGTAGCAGCGCACCTTGCGGCCAACCTTGGCCTGCATCAATCATGGGCTGCCGAGCTTGTCCTGCAGGCGCGGGATGATGAAGCTCATGAAGGCCTGGTATTTGCGCGGCAGCGGCTGCTGGTAGGCAAACACCAGAAACACCGGCCAGCCGGCGGCGCGCCAGTCTGGCAGTACTTCGGCCAGAATGCCTTTTTCCACCAGTGGCTGGCCCATATAGCTGGGCAGCAGGCCGATGCCATGGTGCTGCTTGAGTACCGAGGCCACCACGCTGTACTGGTCTACCGTGAGTGCCGGGCGCAGCTTGATGGTGGTTTGCTGGTCATCGCGTTCCAGCCGCCATTCTTCGCCCTGCTCGCTGTAGTAGGCGTTGCTGATCAGGCGATGCAGCTGCAGGTCGTCCAGCGCATGCGGGCTGCCGTGCTCGGCCAGGTACTCGGGTGAGGCGTACAGCTTTTCCCACACCAGGCCTACCGGGCGCGCCACCAGGCGGTCGTCGTGCACATTACGGGTACGCAGGCAGAAATCCAGCCCTTCTACTACCGGGTCCACCACGCGGTTTTCTACTTGCAGGCGCACTTGCAGGTCGGGAAACTCGTGCGCCAGCTCGGCCAGCAAGGGGCCCAGCAGTTGCTGCGCCAGGCCGGCGGAACAGCCGATACGCAGCGGGCCTTCTACCTTGTCTTTGCTTTCATCGATATCGGTACGTATGCCCGCCAGCAGCACGCGCAGTTTTTCGGCGTGGCGTGCCAGGCGCTGGCCGCTTTCGGTCAGTACCACGCGGCGGGTATTACGCAGCACCAGCACGGTGCCCAGCTCTTGCTCCAGCTCTTTGATGAGCTGGCTGACGCGGCTTTTGGCGCAGCCCAGATCGTTGGCCGCTGCGGTAAAGCTGAGGCAGCGGGCGAGGGCGTCAAAAGCCAGAAGAGCGTCTGGCGGCAGGCTGGGCGTGGCTTTCATGTCAGGGCACAAGCGCGGTATCGGGCCTGCCAGTGTATCACCGCGCTTGCAATAATTGCGTAGCAAGGCGCTGGCCCAGCGTGGTAATGGCTGCTTCCAGCGCCGGGGTGAAAGGTTGGCCGCAATTGATACGCAGGCAGTGGCCAAAGCGTGGCTCGGCCGAGAATGCCATGCCGGGGGCAAAGCTGATGCCGTCGGCCAGCGCCGCTTGCAGCAGCGCGGTGGTATCGCTCTGTGGCGGGCACTCTACCCACAGCAGCATGCCGCCTTGCGGCTTGCGGATGCGCGTGCCCTTGGGGAAGTGGCGCATCACGGCATCGGCGGTGGCGTGCATCTGGCTGGCCAGCTGCTGGCGGATGCGCGCGCTGGTGCGCTGGTAGTCGCCGCTATCCAGCACGTCGGCCAGCACGGCCTGCAACAGCGGCGACACCGTCAGCGTGCTGCTGGCCTGCAACTGCGCCAGCGCGGCGTGGTGGCGGCCGGCGGCCACCCAACCCAGCCGCAGTGACGGCGCGTAGCTCTTGGTGAACGAGGCGCAGTAGATCACCTGGTCGTGGCGGTCCCAGGCCTTCATGGGGGTGGGGCGTTCGCTGCCGTAGTACAGGTCGCCGAACACGTCGTCCTCGATCAGCGTCAGGCCGTACTGGCTGGCCAGCTGCAGCAGGCGCTTCTTGTGTTCGTCCGGCATCAGTGCGCCGGTGGGGTTCTGGAAGTGCGGTACACACACCAGGCACTTTACGGCCGGGCCGTGGCGCAGCGCGAACTCCAGCGCTTCCAGCGATAGCCCGCTGTCTGGCGTGCAGGGGATTTCCAGCGCCTTCAGCCCCAGGCCCTGCAGGGTTTGCAGCAGGCCAAAGTACACCGGGGTTTCTACCGCCACGGTGTCGCCGGGGCGGGTGAGGTAGCGCAGCGCCAGGCTGATGCCCTCGGTAATGCCGTGGCAAGGCAGGATGCCGTCTGCCGGCAGCGACAGGCCGCGTTCGCTGGCGATGCGTTGCAGGCCATGGCACAGGCGGCGCTGGATATCGCCGGGCAGGTGGGCACCAATCAGCCCGGGCTGGCGGGTGAGCGTGCTTTGCAGCCGCCGCGCCAGCTCGGCTGACGGGTATAGCGTGGGCGAGGCTTCGGCCATGTGCAGCTGCCAGCGGATGCGCTCGTCGCCTAGCTGCAGCAGGGTGGACATGCGGCTTTTCAGGTCGACCAGCGCCGCCGCGGCCGGTAGCGGCGAAGCCTGGCCGCTACCCGGCGCCGGGTGGGGCTGCAGGGCGGCAAAGTAGCCGGCGCGCGGGCGTGCCACCACGCGTTGTTGCTGTTCCAGGTGGCGGTAGGCGGCCAGCGCAGTGAGCACATTCACATCGTGCTCGGCGGCCAGTGCACGGACGGACGGCAGACGGCTGCCGGGCGCGTAGTGGCCGCTATCGAGCTGTTGCAGCAAGTTGGCCGCAATGCGCTGGTAGACGGCGGGGTGGGCGGTATCGGTCATCGCTCTGTTATATAGAACAGACGCGCCGTGCGCCAGTGTGTTGTAGCCGGCTGTGGCAGGCGGGCCACGCCGTGGTCGCGTACAGTAGCGCTACCGGTGCTGTTCTGCCTGCCGCCCGCGGCGGGCCATACAGCAAGCGGCTGCCCAGACGGCAGCACAGCCTGCGGGGGCTGGTTGACCCGTGGCGGCCTACCCGGAAGCCTTTTGTATGAAAGAACAGCATGCTTAAACATTTACCCCCGTCTACCCTGATCGCCGGTGTGCTAACGATTGCCGTTGGCTATACCGGCCCTTTTCTCATCATCGTGCACGCCGCACAGCAGGCTGGCCTGAGCGCCGCCGAGCTGGCCAGCTGGCTGTGGGCGGTGTCCATCGGCTCCGGCGTGGTGGGCCTGTGGCTGTCGTGGCGCTGGAAGATGCCCATCATTACCGCCTGGTCCACCCCCGGTGCGGCGCTGCTGTTGGCCGCACTGCCCACGGTAAGCTACCCCGAGGCGGTGGGCGGTTACGTGATCGCCGGGCTGCTGGTCTGGCTGATCGGTATCAGCGGCGCATTTGATGCGCTGATGAAGCGCTTCCCGCCGGCATTGGCCGCCGCCTTGCTGGCCGGCATCCTGTTCCGTTTTGTGGCCGAGCTGGTACCGGCGGTGCGCGAGCACGCGGCGCTGGTGCTACCGATGGCGCTGATGTTCTTTGTTGGCCGCCGGCTGTGGCCGCGCTACGCGCTGATGGGCGCATTGGCACTGGGTGGCGTGTTTCTGCTGGCCACCGGTGGCTTTGCCGCTGCGCCTAGCCTGGCCAATGCCGCCAGCGGCCCGCTGTGGACCACGCCGGTGTTTACGCTGGCAGGGCTCAGCAATATTGCCTTGCCGCTGACGCTGATCGCGCTGACCGGCCAGTTTCTGCCTGGTATGGCGGTGCTGAAGAATGATGGCTACGAGATTCCGGCACGGGTACCGGTGAGTGCGCTGGGCGGTGCCTCGCTGCTGTTGGCACCGTTTGGCTGCCACGGCGTGGTACTGGCGGCGATCACGGCCGCCATGTGTACCGGCCTCGAAGCCCACCCCGACCGCGCCCAGCGCTGGAAAGCCGGTGTAGTCGCTGCCTGCTGCTACATTCTGGTGGCGCTGTTTGGTGGCGCACTGGTGGCGCTGCTGCTGGTAATGCCCAAAGCGCTGGTGATGGCGGCGGCGGCGCTGGCGCTGTTCGGCACGCTGGCCAGCTCGCTATCGGCCGCGCTGGCCAGCGACACCCAGCGCGAGGCGGCACTGCTCACCTTTGTGGTGGCGGCCTCCGGCGTGAGCTTTGCCGGTATCGGCGCGCCGTTGTGGGCGCTGCTGGCCGGTGTGGCGGTGAGCCTGCTGCTGCGCTGGCAGCTACCCAAGCCCGCCAAGGGCGCTACTTCCTGCCGCGAAAGCACGGCCAAACGCTGAAAAGTGGCAATGCTGCCACTGCACAGGCCACATCCGGCGGATGGTGGCCTGTTTTTCTATACAAATGGGCGATTGTATACAAAAATGCTGGCTTCACCGCTCACCACCGGAAGCCACCATGTTCCAGCCCGCCATCTACCAGCAGCGCCGCGACAAGCTTGCTACCCTGCTGCCCGATAGCCTGATCCTGTTTTTGGGTAATGTTGATTCGCCGATGAACTACCGCGACAACATTTTCCCCTTCGTGCAGGACAGCTCGTTCCGCTACTTCTTCGGCCTGAACGAGCCGGGCCTGGCCGGTGTGATGGACACCGCCAGCGGCGACACTACCCTGTTCGGCAACGACCCGGACGTGGCCGACATCGTGTGGACCGGCGAGCTGCCCACGCTGGCCGAACGCGCCGCCCGTGCCCGGGTTGGCCGCAGCCAGCCCTACGCCGCGCTGGCCGGCGTGCTGGCCGCTGCCCGCGCGGCCGGCCGAGCCGTGCACTACCTGCAGCCCTACCGTGGCGAAACCGTGCTGGCGCTGGCCGGCCTGCTGGATGCGACCCCGCAAGCGGCGCAGCAAGGCTACAGCGAAGCGCTGACCCGTGCCGTGGTGAGCCTGCGCGAAATCAAGGGTGACGAGGAAATCGCCGAGATGGAAGCCGCGCTGGCGGTGACCCGCGACGCCCACCTGGCCGCCATGCGCGCCGCCCGCCCTGGCGTGGTGGAACACGCCATCGTCGGCGAAATGGAAGGCATCGTGCGCCGTCACGACTGGCAGCTGGCCTACCCCAGCATCTTCTCGCGCCGCGGCGAAGTGCTGCACAACCATCACCACGACCAGGTGCTGCAAACCGGCGACCTGGTGGTGAACGACACCGGCGCCGCCAGCGGCGGCGGCTACGCCAGCGACATCACCCGCACCATTCCGGTGGGCGGCAAATTCAGCCCGCGCCAGCGCGAACTGTACGACACCGTGCTGGCCATGCAGCTGGCCGCCATCGATGCTATCCGCCCCGGCGTGCGCTACCTGGACATCCACAAGCTGTCCGCCCGCGTGATGGTGGAGCGCATGAGCGCGCTGGGCTTCTTCCACGGTGACGCCGACGCCATTGTGGAAAGCGGCGCCTACGCCATGGCCTTCCCGCACGGCCTGGGCCACCAGATCGGCATGGACGTGCACGATATGGAAGGCCTGGGCGAAGACCTGGTGGGCTACGGCGACGGCACCGAGCGCAGCCCGCTGTTCGGCCTGGGCTATTTGCGCCTGGGCAAACCGCTCTTGGCCGGCATGGTGATTACCGTGGAGCCGGGCATTTACTTTATTCCGGCGCTGATCGACGCCTGGCAGGCCGAAGGCCGCCACGCGCAGTACATCAACTACGCCCGTTTCAACGAATACCGCGACTTTGGCGGCATCCGCATCGAGGACGACGTGCTGGTCACTGCCGACGGCAGCCGCGTGCTGGGTGAGCCTATTGCCAAGACCGCCGACGAAGTCGAGGCCGTCATGGCCGGTTAACCGTGTTTCATCGTGCAATACTCCATCACTGATACCGCCCTCCGGGGCGGTTTTTTTGTTTTATGCTGTGGTGTGCACCGGTTGATACCGAACAAACTGTTACCAATACTTGCATAAAAAAGCTGTGCATTTGCCCGCCGTGTGCTTAGATGGAAGTACCGGCAAGCAAAGGGGAGTGCAAAAGCTTGCCCGGCCCCCCGCCACCCCTGGCGGCAAGACAATCCCGGGGTGTGGCCATCCAGCCCGATGGCGGCACCCGCGAAGAGGAGAACCAATATGGAATACCACGCCCTGCAAACGCTGAGCCTGCCTGCCCAGACCGACCTGATCCATGTAGAGCAGCGCCCGCAGCGCCAGGTCACGCTGAAAAGCCCCGCTACCGAAGTGATGACCGACCTGCGCGTGATCGACCCGATCAGCATCAACGAAGACGCGCTACTGGATGACGCCCACGCCCGCATGGTGAGCCACGGTATCCGCCTGCTGTTTGTTACCGACGCCGACGGCAGCTTTGCCGGCCTGTTGACTGCTACCGATGTGCTGGGCGAACGCCCGCTCAAGCAGATCCACGAACACGGCAAGCGCCATAAAGAGATTGTGGTGGGCGACGTGATGACGCCGCGCAAGCAGCTGGAAGCACTGAACCTGGCCGATATCAGCCGCTCTACCGTGGGCCACGTGGTAGCCACCATGAAAGATCTGGGTCGCCAGCATTCGCTGGTGGTCGAGCGTAACGAGTCCAGCGGCCACTACGAAGTGTGCGGGCTGTTCTCCACCTCCACCATCGCCCGCCGCCTGGGTACCTCGCTGAACTTTGTACGCGTGCCCAAAGCGTTTTCCGAGATCGAACACGCGCTGATGCACGAAGAGTAAGCAGCAATCTGCCTCGCCATAGCAACCCGGCCCCGCGCCGGGTTTTGTTTTGCCTGCGGCCAACCTTAGTCCGTATCGGCATCCTGCGGCACGGCGGTGGTGTATTTGCAGGTATTGATCACTACCAGCGATTCGAACTCGCGTACGTGCGGGTTGTTCATCAGGTGGGCGCGGGCAAAGCGTTCGTAGTCGGCCATGTCGCGCACCAGCACCATCAGCACGAAATCCGGCCGGCCGGTCACGTTGTAGCACTCCATTACCTCGGGCGCGGCCTGCATGCTGGCCTTGAAGGCGTCCACCAGCGGCGTTTGCGCCCGCTGCAGCATTACGTTTACCACCAGGCGCAGGCTGCGGCCGAACAGCGCCGGGTCCACCAGCGCCACCTCGCGGCGGATGTGGCCGTCGGCGCGCAGCCGCTTCAGGCGGCGGGTCACGGCGGTGGGCGACAGGTTCACCGCCTCGGCCAGCGCGTCGTGGGTCTGGCGTGCGTCTTCTTGCAGCAGTGCCAGCAGCTTGCGGTCGTAGTTATCCAGCATGTCAGTTTTCCTGCATTTAATCGGCAAAAGTCGCAGCGTGGCTGCGCTGCCATGCATGATAACGCAGCAGGCTGGATAGAGGGCTTGCCTACACTGGCGCTATTGTCCTTGCACCGGAATGCCTGCCATGACCAGCGCCAGCCTCAGCCGCCGCCTTGCGGCCAACCTTGCCGACCTGTCCGCCAGCCGCTGGCTGCCCTACGCGCTGTTTGCCGGGCTGGTGACGATGTGGGCCTACAACTATGTGGTGATGAAGGTGACGCTGCAGGCCACCACGCCGCTGACGCACCTGATCCTGCGCACCACCATCGGCAGCCTGACGCTGTTTGGCGTGCTGCTGGCGCGCGGGCGGGCGCTGAAGCCGCAGCGCTTGGGCGACGCCGCCAAGGTGGGGCTGACCACCACCTTTGCCTACGGCCTGACGGTAACGCTGGCGCTGGTGGCCGGCGCTGCCGGGCGCACCTCGGTGCTGGTGTTCACCATGCCGTTCTGGGTGGCGCTGCTGTCGCACTGGCTGCTGGGCGAGCCGTTTTCCGCCAACGCCCGCCGTGCGCTGGCGGCCGGTTTTGCCGGCCTGATGCTGATTGTGGCGCCGTGGCAGCTGCACGGCGGTGTGCTGCCGATGCTGCTGGCGGTGCTGGCCGGCTTGCTGTGGGCGCTGGGCTCGGTGCTGACCAAGCGGGCGGCGCAGAACGGCCCGCTGGACAGCCTGAATTTCTCTGGCTGGCAGGCGCTGATCGGCCTGGCGCCGTTGCCGCTGTTGCTGCCGTTTGCCGACTTTGCCGGTATCCAGTGGTCGGTACAGTTTGTGCTGGGGATGGTGTATTCGGGGGTGTTTTCCAGTGCCGTGGGCTGGCTGGCCTGGCTGTGGCTGCTGCGCCGCCTGCCGGCGTCCACCCTCAGTTTTAATGCCTTGGTGATTCCGGTGCTGGCAGTGGCCATGGCCGCCAGCAGCCTGGGCGAGTGGCCCGCCACGCGCGAGCTGGGCGGCATGCTGCTGATCGGTGCCGGCATCCTGCTGATCTCGCGCCGTTAAACCGTAAGACCCTGTGCGCGGCAGGGGCTTGTCGGCAGGCGGGGGCCGGTGCAGGCCTCTATAATGCCGGCAACTGTCACTGATGCGGCCAACCCTGCCGCCCCGCGCTCCGATGCTCGATCTCTTCTTCATCCGCGATGGTGTGCCCACCGCCCTATTGCTGCAGGGCAGCTACCGTTTCGACTTGCTGGCGCTGTCGGTGCTGGTGGCCGTGCTGTCGTCCATCATGGCGCTGCAGGTGGCCGGCATGGCGCGGCTGGCCAACGGTGCCATGCTGCGGCAGACCGCCTTCCTGACCGGCTCGTTCTCGCTGGGGGTGGGCATCTGGTCGATGCACTTCATCGGCATGCTGGCCTTCAACCTGTGTACTACGGTGAGTTACGACTACCGGCTGACCCTGCTATCCATGCTGCCGGCCATTTTTGCCTCCTGGGTGACGCTGAACCTGCTGTGGCAGCGCCAGATCACCAGTGTGCAGCTGCTGCTGGGCGGCGTGCTGGTGGGCAGTGGTATCGGCACCATGCACTACAGCGGCATGGCCGCCATGGTGATGGCACCGCAGCTGCGCTACGACCCGCTGTGGTTTGCCGCATCCATCGTGGTGGCGGTGGTGCTGGCCATGCTGGCGCTGTGGATACGCTTCGGCCTGCGCCGGCGCGGTACCTTCAGCGCCATGCAATCCATCGTGCTGGGCGGGCTGGTGATGGGGCTGGCCATTGCCGGCATGCACTACACCGGCATGGCGGCGGCGCGTTTCATTGGCTACCCCGACCCGCCGGGCACGCCGCTGCAGGGTGACAATACCTATCTGGCGCTGGCCATCGCGCTGTTTACGCTTACCGCCGGCGTGTTCGTGCTGGCCGGCAACGCCATGCTGCGTTACCGCCAGCTGTTTGCGCAGATGCAGCAAAACGAGGCCGAGCTGCGTGCGGTGGTAGATACCGCGGTAGACGGCATCATCACCATCGATAGCCGTGGCCATATCCTGGGGCTGAACCAGGCTGCCGAGCAGATGTTCGGCTGGGCCGCCAGCGAGCTGATCGGCCACAACATCAACCAGCTGATGCCCGACCCCTACCGTTCCGGCCACGACGGCTACCTGGCGCACTACCTGGCCACCGGCGACGCGCGCGTGATCGGGGTGGGCCGCGAAGTGATGGCGCAGCGCCGCGACGGCAGTGTATTTCCCATCCGGCTGGCGGTGGGCCGCGCCCAATCCGGCAAGCAGGTACGCTTCATCGGTTTTGTTACCGATATCAGCGAGCGTACCCGGCTGGCGCGCGAGCTGCAGGCGCGCGAAACCCAGTACCGCACGCTGATTGCCAATATGCCTGGCGTGGCGTTCCGCAGCCGGGTGGACGTGGAGTGGAGCAAGCTGTTCATCAGCCACGCCATCACCGCGCTCAGCGGCTGGGAGCGCGAGCTGTTCCTTAATGGCAGCCTCAGCATGGTCAGCATCATGCACCCGGACGACCTGGCCCGCGTGCGCGACACGGTAGACAGCGCGCTGCGCGAGCGCCGTTCCTATGTTGTGGAATACCGCATTTTCCACCGCGATGGCGGCGAGCGCTGGGTATCGGAAAGCGCCGGCGGCGTGTACGACATGGACGACGCCGCGCAGTGGATAGACGGCGTGATTGTCGACATTACCGATAGCAAGGCGCGCACCGCCGAGCACGAAGGCGTGGTGGCCGCCATTCGCCACGCCATGTCGGTGGTGGAGTTCGACCTGCAAGGCCGCATTCTCGACGCCAACGACAATTTTCTGCAGCTGGTGGGCTACCAGCTGGATGATTTGCGCGGCCAGCATCACCGCCTGCTGTGCCGGCCGGACGAGGCGGCCAGCCAGGCTTACCGCGACTTCTGGGCTACCTTGCAGCGCGGCGAGTTCCACAGCGGCGAGTTCTGCCGCCTGCGCGCCGACGGCAGCGAAGTATGGATCCAGGCTACCTACAACCCCATTCTGGACGCCGACGGCAAGCCGTGGAAGATCGTCAAGCTGGCCAGCGACCTCTCCCCGCGCAAGCGTATGGAGCGCGAGCTGGTGGAAGCGCGTGACCGTGCCGAGCACGCCGCGCAGGCCAAAGGCATGTTCCTGGCCAATATGAGCCACGAAATCCGCACCCCGATGAACGCCATCATCGGCTTTACCGAGCTGCTGCAAGGCACGACGCTGGACGCGCAGCAGGCGCGCCACCTGCGTACCGTGCACGACGCCGCGCGCTCGCTGCTGCGCCTGCTCAACGATATTCTTGATACCGCCAAGCTGGAGCGCGGCGCGCTGGAGCTGGAGCAGCACGACTTTTCGCTGTACACGCTATGCGAGCAACTGGTGGGCACTTTTGCCCTGCAGGCTGGCAGCAAGGGCCTGCAGCTGCAGCTGGACTACGCCGCCGACTGCCCGCACGCCGTCCACGGTGACGCACTGCGCGTGCGGCAGGTGCTGACCAACCTATTGGGCAACGCCGTCAAGTTCACCGAGCGCGGCAGTGTCACGCTGTCGGTACGCCAGCACGGCGGCCAACTGCAGCTGTCTGTACGCGACACCGGCATCGGCATTGCCGCCGACCGGCTGGACAGCATCTTCGCGCCGTTCACCCAGGCCGACGCCAGCATGGCGCGCCGCTTTGGCGGCACTGGCCTGGGTACCGCCATTGCCCGGCAGCTGGTGGATCTGATGCAAGGGGAAATCACGGTACAAAGCCGGCTGGGCGAGGGCAGCAGCTTTACTGTGACGCTGCCGTTGCCGGCGGCACAGGCCGCGCTGCCGGTGTTGGCCGCAGGCGCGGACGAAACCGTCAGCCTGCCACCGCTGCACATTCTGGCGGTGGACGATGTCGAACAGAACCTGGAGCTATTGCAGCTGGTACTGGCACGGCACGGCCACAGCGTGGTGACCGCCGCGGGCGGCACCGACGCCGTGGCCGCCTACTGTAGCCAGCCCTTCGACCTGGTGCTGATGGACGTACAGATGGCCGGCGTGGACGGCCTGGAAGCCACGCGCCGCATCCGGCAGTGGGAGGCGGCGAGCCAGCAGGCGGCAGTACCGGTGATTGCGCTTACCGCCAGCGTGCTCAGCCAGGACCGTGCCGACGCCGAGGCCGCCGGCATGAACGGCTTCGCCACCAAGCCGGTAGACCCGGCGGCGCTGCTGGCCGAAATGGCGCGCGTGCTGGGCCTTGCCCAGGCGGCCGTGGCTGGCCACGCCCCTGGCGCGCAGGACATCGACCTGGCCGCCGCCGTTGCGCTGTGGGGCAGCCAGGACAAGGTACAGTCGCGCTGGCGCCGGCTGCTGGCCGACTACCACGACGTGGTGGCGCAGTTGG
Source organism: Vogesella aquatica (assembly GCF_028548455.1). Classification (GTDB taxonomy): domain Bacteria; phylum Pseudomonadota; class Gammaproteobacteria; order Burkholderiales; family Chromobacteriaceae; genus Vogesella; species Vogesella aquatica. The sequence goes on along the minus strand of NZ_JAQQLF010000032.1, from coordinate 24,193 downwards.
CCGCACAGCCGGCCGACGCCCGTGCCGCGCTGGCGCACCGCCTGCGCGGTGCTGCGGCCAACCTGGGCCTGCGCCGGGTAGCCGCCGCGGCAGCAGCGCTGGAACACGGCGACGGTGACATTGCCCGGATGACGGACGAACTGGCCGCAGCCCTGCAGGCCGTAGCGGCGGCATTACCCGCCGAAGCGGCTGCCGACCTTGTGCCGGTAGCCGACACCCCGCGCGCGCCCGGCCCGGAAGCCGCAGCCCTGCTGGACACACTGCAGCAGGCTTGCGAGCATGGCGAGCTTGACGACGCCAGCCTGGCCGCGCTGCAAGCTGCGTGGCCGCACCCCTTGTTGCCCGCCTTGCAGCAGGCGCTGGACGAATTCGATTTTGATGTGGCGCTGCAGGCGCTGGCGCAGCTGCGCCAGGCGGCAGCGCAGACTAGGTAGACGCCATGGCCCCCAACGATACCCGCCCGCTATTGCTGCTGGTCGACGACGAACCCACCAACCTGCAGGTACTGCGCCACATCCTGCAAGACCACTACCGGCTGCAGTTTGCCCGCGATGGCGACAAGGCGCTGCAGCTGGCGCTACGCGAGCAGCCGGCGCTGATCCTGCTGGACGTGATGATGCCGGGCATGACCGGGCTGGAAGTGTGCCGCCGGCTGAAGGCCGACCCGGCCACGGCGCGCATGCCGGTGATTTTTGTCACCGCGCTGTCCGACAGCCACGCCGAGAGCGAAGGCTTTGCCGCCGGCGGGGTGGACTACATCACCAAGCCGGTGAGCCCGCCCATCGTGCTGGCGCGGGTGCGGACGCACCTGTCGCTGGTGCGGGTGGAGGAATTGCGCGAGACGCGGCTGCAGATCATCCGCCGCCTGGGCCGCGCCGCCGAATTCAAAGACAACGAAACCGGCCTGCACGTGATCCGCATGAGCCATTACGCGCGCGAGCTGGCGCTGGCCGCCGGCCAGCCCGAGGCCTGGGCCGACGAGCTGCTGGACGCGGCGCCGATGCACGACATCGGCAAGATCGGCATCCCCGACGCCATTTTGCAAAAGCCCGGCAAACTGGACGCCGACGAGTGGCGCATCATGCAGACCCACGCCGAAATCGGCGCCCGCATCATGGGCGACGACCGCTCCAGCCTGCTGCAGATGGCTGCCTGCATTGCTCAGTGCCACCACGAGCGCTGGGATGGTAGCGGCTACCCACAGGGCCTGGCCGGCGAGGCCATACCGTTGGCCGCACGCATCGTCGCTGTTGCCGACGTATTCGACGCGCTGACCAGTGTGCGGCCGTACAAGGCAGCGTGGCGCATCGACGACGCGCTGGCGCATATCGCTGCCGAAGCCGGCAAGCACTTCGACCCGGTGCTGGTGGCGCACTTCCTGGCGCTGGAGCCCACGCTGCGGCAGATCCAGGCGCGCTGGGCCGAGTAGGCCCGCAAAAAGCGGCACGCTGGCCTGGTAGTGCCACTCAGTTAACGCTGACTGGCGTTTTTTTTGGTTAGGGGGCTGTTGCGCTGAAGTACGCTAGTGTGTCCGCGATGCGGACGATGATTAGATGCCGGTTCCGCCCGGCAGGCGGGAAAGGGGGCGGATTGCCGCCCCCTTTTCATTCCCCCGCAACCCGGGGCTGCTCGAAACCCCGGTCAAAATGACACGCCCCAGGCGCCGCCGAACTCGCCCCTCGCTAACGGCTCGGAGCTCAAACAAATCGGCGTCTTAAAACCTGGGGCGCACCATTTTGCCCGGCTCGCGCCAACGGGATGGGGCGCTTCATTCACGCCCACCCACTTGATGGCCAAGCATATTCGCTTAGCTGGCTGGTATTACGCTGACGCTGGCAAAAATGCGCAAGGGCCGCTGCGTGTCAGCGCTTGCCGGCAGCCTCTTCGCGGCGGCGCTTGGCTTCGTCCAGCAGGTACACCTGGTAGTCGTCCAGGTCGCCTTCGAAGTCGCTGACCCCGCCGCGCGAGACCAGCCAGAACTCGTCGCACACGGCGCGCAGCAGCGCGCGGTCGTGGCTGACCAGCATTACCGAGCCTTCGAATTCGTTCAGCGCCACGCTCAGCGCCTCGCGGGTGGCCAGGTCCAGGTGGTTGGTCGGTTCATCCAGCAGCAGCAGGTTGGGGCGCAGCCACACGATCATGCATAGCACCAGGCGGGCTTTTTCGCCGCCGCTCATGCTGCCGACGGCTTGCTTGACCATGTCGCCGCTGAAGTTGAAGGTGCCCAGGAAGTTGCGCAGGCCTTGTTCGCGGCAGTCGGCTGCCGGCGGGCGCAGCGCGGCCGGGGTGTCGCGCGCCAGGCGCAGCATGTGCTGCAGCGGGTCGTCCTCGGGGCGCAGCACGTCCAGCTCCTGCTGCGAGAAGTAGCCGATGCTCAGGCCCTTGCCGCGGATGACTTCGCCGCTGACCGGGCGCAGCGCCTCGGCCACGGTTTTCACCAGCGTGGATTTGCCCTGGCCGTTGGCACCCAGAATGCCGATACGCTGGCCGGCCAGCACCGAGCGGCGTACGCCCTGCACGATCACGGTTGGTGGTGTATCGACCGGCGCGTCGTCCGGCGCCGGGTAGCCGAAGGCGGCTTCGCTCAGCGTCAGCATGGGGTTGGGCAGGCTGGACGGCTCTTTGAATTCGAACTGGAATTCGGCGTCGGCCAGTACCGGCGCAATCTTCTCCATGCGCTCCAGCGCTTTCACCCGGCTTTGCGCCTGCTTGGCCTTGCTGGCCTTGGCCTTGAAGCGGTCGATAAACTTTTGCAGGTGGGCGATCTTTTCTTGCTGTTTGGCCTGCGCGGCCTGCTGCAGCACCATCTGCTCGGCGCGCATGTCTTCAAACTTGCTGTAGTTGCCGCCGTAGCGCACCAGCTTGCCGTGGTCGATGTGCAGGGTCACATTGGTAATGGCGTCGAGGAATTCGCGGTCGTGGCTGATCACCACCAGCGTGCCGGCGTATTGCTTCAGCCAGGCTTCCAGCCACACCAGGGCGTCCAGGTCCAAGTGGTTGGTGGGTTCGTCCAGCAGCAGCAGGTCGGATGGGCACATCAGCGCGCGCGCCAGCTGCAGGCGCATGCGCCAGCCGCCAGAAAAGCTGTTCACCGGGCGCTGCAGCTCGGCCACGCTAAAACCCAGGCCTAGAATCAATGCCTGCGCGCGGGCGGGGGCGTCGTGCGCACCGGCGTCGTTCAGCGCGGTGTAGGCGTGCGCCATGCGCATGTAGTCGTCGCCGGCCTCGGCTTCGGCCACTTCCTGCTGCGCGGCCAGCAGCGCGGTATCGCCTTCTACTACAAAGTCGGTAGCGCTTTGCGCGGTTTCCGGCATGTCCTGCGCCACCTGCGCCATGCGCCACTGGGCCGGGATATGAAAGTCGCCGCCGTCTTCGTGCAGGCTGCCGTTCAGCACGGCAAACAGCGACGATTTGCCGGCGCCATTACGGCCCACCAGGCCGACTTTTTCACCCGGGTTCAGGGTAACGGTGGCGCCATCCAGCAGCAGCTTGCTACCGCGGCGCAGTACAACATTTTTAAGCGTGATCATGAATACAGCCGCCAGGCGACCCGAAAAGGTAAAGCCGCACTGGCGCGGGGCCGGGTAACGACAGGGGGCGGCCAAGGTTGGCCGCAGGGCAGGGCTGCCCGTGGCGGGCAGCAGGCCGGCATGGTACCACGCCGTCGCCTTAGCCTGCCGGTGCCCGTGCCAGCAGCCACTGCTGCACGGTGGCCACGCCGGGCGGGCCGTCCGGGCGCATGGCCAGCGCGTAGGCAAAACCGTTGGCAAACGGCGGCCCCAGCGGTGCCTGCACGCGGCCGCTGGCCAGCTCTTCGTGCAGCAGCGTCACGTCGCCCAGCGTCACGCCAAAGCCTTGCACCGCGGCGTTCATGGCCTGGTCCAGGGTGTCGAACACCGTGCCGCGGCGGTAGTCCACCGTGCTTTCCTGGCGCTGCGCCAGCCATTGCCGCCAGTCGCGCTTGTCCAGCGACGGGTGCAGCAGCGGGAAGTGCGCCAGGTCGGCGGCTTGCTGCAAAGGTTGGCCGCAGCGCGCCAGCAGCTCGGGGGCGACTACTGGCGTGAGCTGCTCGCGGAACAGCAGGGTATCCAGCGCGCCCAGCGCGGCATGTGGCTTGTACACCACCGCCAGGTCGAAGTCTTCGCGGGCGAAGTTCACATCGTGGTCGTGGCTGCTGCACAGCTGGATGGGGATGTCGGGGTGCTGGCCGTTGAAGTCGCGCAGCGCCGCCAGCAGCCAGCGCACCACGCAGCTGGGCGCCTTGATGTTGACCGGCGTGCTCAGCATGGCGGTGGCGTCCAGGCCTTGCTCCAGCACGCCGAAGGCGCGCTGCACGTAGCCGTGCAGCATTTCGCCGCGCGGTGTCAGCCGCAGGCTGCGCGCAAAGCGGTGGAACAGCTCGTAGCCCAGATGCGCTTCCAGCAGCGCCACCTGCTTGCTGACCGCGCCCTGGGTCAGGCATAGCTCGTTGGCGGCGCGGGTGAAGCTTTGGTGGCGGGCGGCGGCGTCGAACACCGATAGCGCGTACAGCGGCAGGGTGGGGCGGGGCATGGCGGCTCCATGGCTGAGAAATTCTCGGCCATGATATGCCTGCAAATCGTTTGTCGCATAGTGCGGGCTACGGTTGAATGGCGGCACAACATCACACACCTGAGCCGCGCCATGCACACCCCGTTCACCCCGCAGTCCAAGCTACCCCACGTGGGCACCACCATTTTCACTGTCATCGGCCAGTTGGCCGCACAACACCAAGCCATCAACCTGTCGCAGGGTGCGCCCAACTTTGCTTGCAGCGACACGCTGGTGCGCTACGCACACGAGGCGATGCAGGCCGGGCACAACCAGTACGCGCCGATGAGCGGCCTGCCGGCGCTGCGCGAGGCCATCGCCGCCAAGGTAGCCACCCTGTACGGCCAGCCTTACCACCCGGACAGCGAGGTAACGGTGATGGCCAGCGCTAGCGAAGCGCTGTTTTCGGCGATAACGGCGCTGGTGCACCCGGGCGACGAGGTGATCGTGTTCGAGCCGGCGTTCGATAGCTACATCCCGATGATCGAGCTGCAAGGCGCGCGCGCCGTGGTGATCAAGTTGGCCGCGCCCGACTTTGCCATCCCGTGGGACGAGGTGGCCGCGCGCATCACGCCGCGTACCCGCATGATGGTGCTGAACACGCCGCACAACCCCACCGGCACCGTGCTGGGCGCCGCCGACGCCGCCCGCCTGCAGGCGCTGACCGCCGGCACCGACATCGTCATCCTGTCGGACGAGGTGTACGAGCACGTGGTGTTCGACGGCCAGCTGCACCACAGCATGAGCCGCTACCCGGCGCTGGCCGAGCGCGCCGTGGTGGTGACCTCGTTCGGCAAGACCTTCCATGTGACCGGCTGGCGCGTCGGCTACTGCCTGGCGCCGGCGGCGCTGATGGACGAAATCCGCAAGGTGCACCAGTTCGCCATGTTTGCCGCCGACACCCCGATGCAGCACGCGCTGGCGCGGCTGATGGCCGAGCCCGGGCACTACCTGGGCCTGGCCGCCTTCTACCAGCGCAAGCGCGACCTGCTGGTGTCGGCACTGGCCGGCAGCCGCCTGCAGCTGTTGCCCAGCCACGGCAGCTTCTTCCTGCTGGCGGGCTACGGCCACCTGTCGGACGAGCCCGACAGCCAGCTGGTGCAGCGCCTGATTACCGAACACGGCGTGGCCACCATTCCGGTGTCGGCTTTCTACGGCGACGGCACCGACCAGCGCCTGATCCGCCTGTCGTTTGCCAAAGACGACGCCACCCTGCTGGCCGGCGCCGAGCGCCTGTGCCGGCTGTAAGGAGCGCGTGATGAGCCATACCTTTACCGCCGCCGCCATCCAGCTGGTGTCCGGCGACGACCTGGCGGCCAACCTGGCCCGCGCCGAAGCCTGGGTGGCCGAGGCCGCCGCCGCCGGCGCAGAGCTGGTGGCGCTGCCGGAATACTTCTACCTGATGCCGGCGCACGACAGCGCACGGCTGGCGCTGGCCGAGCCGTTCGGCCACGGCCCGCTGCAGCAGCGCATGGCGGCGCTGGCCGCCCGCCACGGCGTGTGGCTGCTGGCCGGCACCCTGCCCTTGCAGGGCAGCCAGCCGCAGCGCTTTCATAACAGCAGCCTGCTGTACGGCCCGCAGGGCCAGTGCGTGGCACGCTACGACAAAGTGCACCTGTTCGGCTTTGACGACGGCCACGAGCGCTACGCCGAGGCCGACACCATGCAGCCGGGCAGCGCCATTACCAGCGCCGACACGCCGTGGGGCAGCCTGCGGTTGTCGGTATGCTACGACCTGCGCTTCCCCGAGCTGTACCGCCAGGCGCCGGCGCCGGTGTTGATCAGCGTGCCGGCCGCCTTTACCCACACCACCGGGCAAGCGCACTGGGAGCTGCTGCTGCGCGCCCGTGCCGTGGAAAACCTGGCCTTCGTCATCGCCCCCGGCCAGGGCGGAGTGCACCCCGGCGGCAAACGTACCTTCGGCCACAGCATGATCATCGACCCCTGGGGCCAGGTACTGGCCTGCCAGCAAGAGGGCGAGGGCATGGCGCTGGCCACACTCGATACCCACAGGCAACAGACCTGGCGCACGCGCCTGCCGGCCTTGCAGCACCGTCGCTTCACCAGCCCTTCCTTTATTGCTACCCAGGAGAAACCATGAACCGCCCACTTGCCCTTGCTGCCCTGCTGTTGTCGCCCCTGCTGGTGCAGGCTGCCGAACCGCTGCGCATCGCCACCGACGCCACCTACCCGCCGTTCGAATACGTGGATACCGCCGGCAAGGTAGCCGGCTTCGAGGTGGATTTTGCCTACGCCGTGTGCAAGGCGATGCAAACCCCGTGCGAGGTGGTAAACCAGCCGTGGGACGGGCTGATCCCCGGCCTGCAGGCCAGGAAATACGATGCCATCATGTCGTCGATGAACATCACCGACGAGCGCCGCAAGGTGGTGGCGTTCAGCAAGGTGTACTACCTGATGCAGAACCGTTTCGTGGCGCGCAAAGGCGTGGCGCTGGTGCCGGACCTGGCCGGCAAGGTGATTGCGGTGCAAACCGGCACCCCGCAAGACCGTTTTGTCACCCAGCAGTACAAGCAGGCCACGGTAAAGCGTTACGTGAATGCGCAAGACCCGATGCTGGAGCTGACCGCCGGCCGCGCCGACTTCACCTTCGGCAACACCGTGCAGCTGCAGAAGGGCTTCCTGGATACGCCTAACGGCAAGGCGTTTGCCTTTACCGGCCCGCTGTTTGACGGCCGCAAGGACAAGGTGCTGGGCGAAGGCGTGGCTGTGGCGCTGCGCAAGCAGGACGGCGCGCTGAAGGCCCGCTTCGACCAGGCTATCGACCAGGTGAAGCAGAGCGGGGAATACGCGGCGTTGCTGAAGAAGCACAATCTGGCCGGCTTGCTGGAAGACTAAGGCCAGGGGGATAAAAAGTTTTCACACAAAACTAAAGTAATGCTAAGGTAACGGTACTGCGTGAAAGTGCAGTGTAGATACAGATCAGTCAGTAGGGCGCGGCAGCGATGCCGCGCCCGTTTCTTTTTGTAGCCGTCTGCCCGGCCAGCCGGCATAGCGCGGCCACCAGCCACGGCACGTCGGGCGCCACGCTGCCGTCGTCCGGCAGGATGAAGTGGTAGCCCTGCAGCGCCACGGCCTGCGGCAATGGTTGTACCAGCGCGCCGCTGGCCAGCTCGGCGGCCACCAGCAAGGGGTTGGCCAGTGCGATGCCCTTGTGCGCCAGGCAAGCGTCCAGCGTCTGGTCGGCACTGAAATACACCGTTTGCGGCTGTAACCGTACGTGAACCCCTTGTGCGGCCAACCATAGCTGCCACCAGTCGCCATCGTCTTCGTGGATCAGCGTGTGCTGCAGCAAGTCGCCCACCTGTTGCGGGGCCGTATGGCTAGCCAGGTAGGCCGGCGTGCACACGGCAAACACCGGTGGCACCGCCAGCGTGTGGTAGTAGCCGGGCAGACGGGAGATATCGTCTGCCACCAGGCCCAGATCGGCGTCGCCGGGGCGCAACCGGCTGAAGGTGGCGTGCGGCTCGATGGCCAGCCGCAGGCCGGGGCGCTCGGCCAGCAGGCCATCCAGCAACGGTGCCAGCCAGCGCCGCGCCAGCCCCGGCACCACCATCAGCCGCAACAGGCCACCGCCTTGCAGCTGCTGGCTGGCGGCGGCCAACTCGTCCAGCAGGCGGCTGGCGGTAGCCAGATACTGCGTGCCGGCGGCGGTGGTGGCCACGCCGCGTGCGCTGCGCTGGAACAGCACTACCCCCAGCCAGTCTTCCAGCTGCCGTACGTGGCGGCCGATGGCCGGCTGCGTCACGTTGAGTTCGCGTGCGGCGGCGACAAAGCTGCCCAGCCGGGCGGCGGCTTCAAAGGCGCGAACACTGTTAAGCGGGGGCAGGCGGCGGGCCATGGCGGCTCCAGCGGTTAAATTAACTAACACAAGGTAGCAAAAAGCGTGTCTTGCCGGTAGCGCACTGCCGTCGCCACACTGTGGCAATACTTGTGGAGCCGCCATGTACCAGCCTTTCTACCACGCCGACCAGTACCGCCCGCAGCACAGCCCGCCCAGCTACTGGCACGCCACCACGCCGCGGCCAACCCTGGCGCCCGGCAGCGGCGAGCACACGGTGGATGTGGCGATCGTGGGCGGCGGCTACTGCGGGCTATCGGCGGCGCTACACCTGGCGCGCGACCACGGCGCCCGCGTGGCGGTGCTGGAGGCCGGCGATATCGGCTGGGGTGCCTCCGGCCGCAACGCCGGCTTCAACACGCTGCCCGCTACCAAACACGATTACATCGGCCTGCAACGGGCGCTGGGCGAGGCCGGCGCCGCCGGCTTCATGGCCGCGCAACAGGAAGCGCTACAGCTGGTGGCCAGCCTGGCGGCGGCAGAAGGCATCGCCACCCAGGCCTGCGGCGAAGGCAGCTACGTGGTGGCGCACAGCCCGGCCGCGTGGGCTGGCCTGCAGGACGAGTACCACGCCTGGCGGCTGCACACGCCGGTAGCCAGCCGGCTGCTGACGCGGGCCGAGTTTGCCGGCCGTGGCCACGCGGGCGACGCGCAGTACGGCGCGCTGCACATCCTGCACGGTGGCGGCCTGAACCCGCTGGCACTGGCCAGCGGCCTGGCGCAGGCCGCGCAGCGCCACGGTGCCATCCTGCTGCCGCAGCAAGCCGTACACGCCTGGCAGCCGCATAGTGGCGGCCACACGCTGCAGGCGGCAGACAGCGTGGTGCACGCGCGCCAGTTGCTGCTGGCCACCAACGGTTACCTGCCGGCCTGGCTGCCGCCGGTGCTGCGCCACCGCACGCTGCCAGTGATCTCCAACATCATTGTGACCCGCCCGCTAAGCGCAGCGGAGTGGGGCGCCTATGCCTACCACACCCACACGCCCATGTTCGACACCCGTCACCTGCTGAGCTACTGGCGCAGGCTGCCCGACGGCCGCCTGCTGTTTGGCGCCCGTGGCGACCTGAGCGGCAGCGACGCCAGCGGCCAGCGCCAGCGCGCCGCCTTGCAGGCACAGTTGGCCGCGTGTTTTCCGGCCTGGGCCGGGGTGGATATCGATTACTTCTGGCGCGGGCTGATCGCCGTTAACCGCCGCCTGTTGCCGCAATACGGCCCGCTGCCCGGCCTGCCTGGCATGTGGTACGCCGCCGGCTGCTTTGGCAGCGGCGTCAGCACCATGCCGTGGCTGGGGCGGGCGCTGGCGCGGGCCATGGCCGGCCAGCCACCCAGCGCCAGCGAAGCTGCCTGCGCCATGCACGGCCTGGCACCACGGCTGCCACCCGCCACCGCGCTGCAAAAGCTGGGCCTGCAGTTTGCTTATACCGCTTACGCCTGGCGCGACCGTCTTAGTGAACCTGCTTGAGGAGCCCCGCATGACTGCATTGATCTACCGCCCGTTGCTGGCCATCGCGCTAGCGGCCACCACGCTGGCCAGCCACGCCGCCGGCGTGGTGAACGTGTACAACTGGACCGACTACGTAGCCGACAGCACCAACGCCAACTTCAGCCGCGCCACCGGCATCAAGGTGCGCTACGACGTATTCGACAGCAACGAGATCCTGCGTGCCAAGCTGATGACCGGCAAAAGCGGCTACGACGTGGTGGTGCCCTCGCACAACACGCTGGCGCTGGGCATACGCGGCGGGCTGTTTCTGCCGCTGGACAAAGCCAAGCTGCCCAACCTCAAGAACCTGGACCCGGCCATCCTGAAGCTGGTGGAACAGTTCGACCCCGGCCAGCGCTACGGCGTGCCCAATTACTGGGGCTTCAATACGGTGGGCATCAATGTGGACAAGGTGAACAAGGCGCTGGGCGGCAAGCTGCCGGCCAACCCGTGGGACCTGATCTTCCAGCCCGAGTACGCCGCCAAGCTGCAAGGCTGCGGCATCAGCGTGCTGGACTCGCCCAGCGAGTTTTTCCCCGGCGCGCTGCATTACTTCGGCTTCGACCCCAACAGCAACAAGCTGGCCGACTACCAGGCGGTAGCCAGCAAGCTCAAGGCGGTGCGCCCGTACTACAAGGTGTTTTCCTCGTCCGGCTACTACAACCAGATGGCCAGCGGCGACCTGTGCGTGGCCATGGGCTACAACGGCGACTTCAACCTGGCGCGCCAGCGCGCCGAAGAAGCGCGCAACGGGGTGAAGATCCAGGCGCTGATCCCGCCCGGCGTGGACCTGTGGGTGGACATGTGGGCCATCCCGCGTGACGCGGCCAACGTCGACAACGCCCACGCCTACATCAACGCCATGCTGGAGCCCAAAACCGCCGCCGCCAACGCCGACCACGTGGCCTACGCCACCGCGGTACTGGCCGCCCGCCCGTACATGAAGCCGGCGCTGGTAAACAACCGCACCATCTTCCCGCAAGCGGCCGACTTGCAAGGCAGCTACGTATCGCTGACGCAGGACGCCAAAACCATCAGCGGCTATACCCGCATCTGGCAGCAGCTGCGCAGCGGGCGCTAGCCATGCCAGGCCGGCCAAGGTGGGCCGAGCGGGTTACCGGCAGCCCCCACCTGTGGGGGAGGGAAAGGCAGCGTCGGTGCGCTGGCGGCACTTGGGCTGGTGGGTGGGGTGCTGCGGCCAACCCCGGCGCTGCCGCGTACCGCCAGCCTGCTGGCGCTAGTGCGAGGTTGGCCGCATTGCGCTGTCGCCCGGTGCCGGGGTGAAGGTGAGGTGCTGCTGCAGCGTGGGGGCGATGGTTTTCAGGATCTGCACCGGCAGCGCGCTGGTGAACTTGTAGCTGCCGGCTTGCTCGCCGGCCACGTAGGCCACCAGGGTGCCGAAGTAGCGGTCGCCCAGGTAGAAGGCAAAGGCGCCGGCGCGGCTGACCACGCGTTCGCCGGTTTGCGCGCCGCCTTTGGCAAAGGTCTTGAAGCGGTGGTCGCCGGTGCCGGTTTTGCCGCCGATGACAATGTGGCTGCCGTCGGCCAGGTCGAAGGCGCCGTTGACGCGGCGGGCGGTGCCTTGCTCTACCACTTGCTGCAGCGTGTCGCGCACCACTTGCGCCACCTCGGGCGGCAGCACCTGCTTGCCCGCTGCCGGGCGCTGTTGCAGCGTGGTTTCGTACGGGGTGCCGGCGGCAAACTGCAGCTGGTCCAGGTAGACGGTGGGCAGGTGGCGGCCGTCTGCCGACAGGATGCCCATCAGCTCGGCCAGCGCGGCCGGGCGGTCGGCGCTGGCGCCCAGCGCGGTGGCGTAGGACGGCACCAGCGTATCGAACGGGTAGCCCATTTGCCGCCATTGCTGGTGTACGCGGGCAAAGGCGTCGACCTCTTTCATCTGGCGGATGCGCGAGGCCTGGCCGCCTTTGGCATGGCTGTTGAATAGCCAGGCGTACACGTCTTGCCGTACGTCGGTGCTGGCTTTTACCAGCTCGGCCCAGCCGGCGCCGGGGTGGGTGTGCCAGTAGGCCACCAGCCACAGCTCCAGCGGGTGCACGCCGGCCAGGTAGGCGCGGTCGGCCAGGCTGAGCTGGCCGGGGGCGTAGTCGGCGTACAGGCGCAGCAGGGTTTTCTCGTCGCTGCTGGCGGCGTTGCCGGCGTGTTGTGCGATAAACGCCAGGTAGTCCGCCTGGCTGGCTTGCGGCAGGATGCTGCGGTGGATGATGGCCAGCCGTTTGGCGCGGCCGGCGGCGCGCTGGCCCAGCCGCTGGTCTACCTCGGCCAGCGTTTTGTGGCGGTACTGGTTATAGAAGCGGGCCAGGAAGGTGCGCCCTTCGCGGTCGGCAAAGCGGCGCAGGTAGGCCAGGTCGTCGGCCGGCAGCGCGTCGCCGCCTACCGGCGCCATGTAGTAGCGCACCACGTCGCGCATCAGCCGCACGTACACCAGGTTGACCGAGCGCTGCGTGGCCTCGGCCACCGACATCACCTTGCCGTTATCCTGCTTGTCGAAGTTGTTGAAGCTGTGCAGGCCGCCGCCGGTAAAGAACTGCTCGGCCGGGCTGGCGGAATACTGCCGCGCCATGGCGGCTTGCAGCATGGGTTTGAGGCTGCGGTCGTCTTGCTGGCGCAGGTAGTCGATGGCCCAGCGCGTTAGCAGCGGCAGCTCGTCCTGCTGCAGCGCCTTGCCCAGCACGGCCTTGTCTTGCGCGGCGTAGTGCTGGTGTAGCTCGCTGATCACCGCCAGGTAGGTCACCAGCGTGCGCAGCTTGGCGGTGGAGCCCAGGTCCAGCTTGACGCCTTCGTTGATGTCCAGCGGCTGGTCGAAGTTGTCGGCCTGCACCCGTACCTTGTTGCCGCCAGGGGTGCGCTCCAGCAGGGTAAAGCTGTAGGTTACGCCTTCTGGCGCGCCTTGCTGCAGCAGGCGGTCGTCCATCAGCCCGGCGGCGCGGGCGGCGTCCGGCTGGCGCAGGCCCTGCAGCACGGCGGTAAGCTGGTGCTGCAGCGTGGCGTCCAGCGTGCTGTGGGCGCTCAGGTCCAGCTGGTCCAGCTCGTACAGGCGCGGCACGCCCAGCAGGCTGGCCAGCTTGATGCGCACCGCGTTGCTGCCTTTTACCTGCGCCGGGGCGGCGGCCTGCTGCGGGGCGCGGGCGCGCTCCTGCTGCAGCGATACCGCCAGCGCGGCCTGCAGCAGCGGCGGCGAGATCAGCCCGTCGCGCGCCATCAGCCGCAGGTAGCTGTCGGTAAGCGCCTGCAACACGGCAATGTCTTCGTTCAGGTAATACGACGGGCTGCGCTGCGCAATCATCAGGCTAAGCGCCTCTTTGAACACCGCGGCGCGCTCGGCCAGCGGCACCGGCGACTGCGCCGCCAGCGCGCGGTTTACCTCGCCAAAGCGGCGGCCGTACCACGCCCACATGCCGTCGCCGATGCCGGCGATTTCGCCTATGCCCGGCCGTGCGGCCAACGGTACGGTGTTCAGATACTGCAGCACCAGCTGGCGGCGGGCGCTGAGGGTGTCTTCGCCAAAGCGGTAGGCGCGCACCGAGGCCGACAGCATCTGGCGCAGCTTTTCTTGCTCGGACGCGGTGCGGCCGCCGGGCGAGTGGCGGTATTTTTCGATCTGCGTGGCCAGCGTGCTGGCGCCGGCCGGGCGGTAGCCGGGGTTGAACACGTGGGTGGCTTTATCAAACACCGCCTTGCCCAGCCGCCCCCATTCCACCGTGGGGTTACGGGTGGGGCTTTCCTGCTGCAGCAGGCTGCGGTTTTCGATATACAGCAGGCTGTCTACCAGCAGGGGCGGCAGCGCGGCAAAGTCGGCATACACCCGCTGCGGAAAGCGAGACTGGTACAAAGCCTGGCCGCGGCTGTCGGCCAGCGTCAGCCCGGCTTGGTCTTTTTCGGCGTAGGGCACAAACAGCCCCAGCGGCAGCAGCGGCGCGGTAAGGCCGTGCTCGGCCAGCGCCAGCATCGGCTGCGACTGTACCGCCTGGCTGTGCACCTGATAGCCGCGCTGCTGTAGCCGCTGCAAGTACTGCGGCAGCTGCGCGTAGCCCAGGCGCACATCGTACGGCCCGCCCGGCTGCGGGTAGCGCATGGCCTGGCTGGGCCCCGGCTGCACGCGGTAGGTGGCGTCGCGCGCCACGCCGGCAAAGTAGCGCGCCTGCAGCCGCGAGTGCGCCAGCTCGTCCAGCAGCCACCAGGTGGCCACCCCGCCCAGCAGCAACAGCAGCACGGCGCCCTGCAGCACGCGCACCCCCGATACCTGCAAGCGCGGTTTGATTTGGGTCCCCGAGTTTTCCATGACGTTGCCCCTTATCAACGAACACGGCATCAGACAGTAAGGCAGCGCCGGCGTTGCCGCGGCGCGCAGGCCACGGCAGCGGGCTGCCCAGTTTCAAGCATAGCCAGCCCGCCAGCAGTGCAGCGCTTTTTATTGCAAGCATGGCGGGGCGGAGTGGGTAGTTACACCCCTCGCCCTGCGGCAGAGGGGCCGGGGGTGAGGGCGCGTGGTGGCCAACGTTGCCGCCAGCAGTATGCCGGTGTTTGCTACCCCTCGCCCTGCGGCAGAGGGGCCGGGGGTGAGGGCGCATTGCGGCCAACGTTGCCGCCAGCAGCATGCCGGTGTTTGCCACCCCTCGCCCTGCGGCAGAGGGGCCGGGGCAGGCCGCCCCTGCGGCCAACCTTACAAGGGCAGCGCGTGGGTGAGCTTGGCGGTTTCCATCGGCACCTCGGTTTTTACGCTTTGCACGCTGGCAATGCGCGTGAGCTCGTGTGCGTGAAACTGCCGGTACGACGCCAGATCGGTGGTGACAATGCGCAGCAGCATGTCGCACTCGCCCGCCATTACGTGGCATTCCACCACCTGCGGCATATCGCGCACCGCCTGGATAAAGTGGTTGGTGGTGTCCGCGTCTTGCGCCTTTAGCCATACCCGCGCAAACAGCGTGAGCCCCGCGCCCACCTTGCTGCCATCCAGCACCGCCACGTAGCGGCTGATCACCCCCGCCTCTTCCAGCTGGCGCACGCGGCGCAGGCAGCTGGACGGCGACAGCCCCACCTGCTGCGCCAGGGTGGCGTTTTGTATGCGGCCATCGCGCTGCAGCGCCTGCAGAATGCGGCGGTCGAGCTTATCCAGTTTTACGGCATCCAATTGCAACCCCTGCCTGTTTTGTGAAACCGGATTGCATTATGGCAATAAAAGCCGCGCACTACGCAAGCCTATTCTGGCCGCCTTTCCCTACACTGTATCTGCCTGCCCCGCCCACTGCGGCACCGCCGTTTCCCCCGGCTGCTGCGCTGGCGGCGGCAGGCACCACTAGGGAGAAACACCATGACCAGCCACACCCTGCTGCTATTCGGCCTTACTGTTTTCCCGCTGGTGTGCACCCCGGGGCCCGACATCCTGTTTGTGGCCTCGCAGGGGCTGACCGGCGGGCGCGCCGCCGCCACCCGTGCCAACGCCGGCATTCTTACCGGCTACTGCGTGCACGCGCTGTTGGCCGCATTCGGCATTGCCGCGCTCATTACCGCCTGGCCGCCGCTGTTTCACGCCATCCGCTGGGCGGGGCTGGCCTACCTGCTGTACTTGGCGGTGCAGATGTTCCGCTCGGCCATGCAGCCCGGCGCGCTGGCGCTAAACGGCAACCCCACGCAGCGGCAGTTTGCCCGCGGCTTTGTCACCAGCCTGCTGAACCCCAAAGGCCTGCTGATCTACCTGTCCATCCTGCCCAACTTCATCCAGCCCGGCGAAGCCGTGGCCCTGCAGGCGCTGCTGCTATCCGCCATCTTTATCGGTAGCTGTGCCGTGGTATACGGCCTGATAGGCTACAGCGCCGCCAGCATGTCCCGCCGCGGCGGCATCAGCGACGCCAAACGCCGCCTGGCCGAAGCCAGCGCCGGCAGCCTGCTGCTACTGGCCGCCGGCAAGCTGGCGGCGTAGTGGTGAAGGGTTGGCCGCAGGCCTAGCCCCCGGCTAAACAGCGGGGCAGTAGGCCCCGCTTGGCTGCGGCCAACCTTTATCGATATACATATTGCATCCATAGAAACCATGCCATAAGCTGCCATAAATTCTATTGAAATAAGCATATGGCAAGTGCAATCACGGCGGTTTCCACCGGCCCCAGCGGCCGTATTCATCAGCTGCGCCAGTACCTAGCCGGGCTTAGCCAGCAGCACGTGCTGGCAGCGCTAGCAGGCTTTAGCTACCGTACCGCCGCGCAGTATGGCTATAGCGACTCTACCGACTACGACTTGCTGCACGACACCCAGCGCTACCCGCCCAAAGCCATACTGGGGTTGGCCGCAGGTCAGCTACTGGGCCAGCCGCTGCCGCCCAAAGCCTTTGCCGGTGGCTTAGGCTCGCCGTGTTTTGCCATCTTGCAAGGTTTGGGATTTCAGATCGTGCCCAAGCTGGCGCTACAGCGTTACCAGCGCTATAGCCGCCAAGACATCTCGCAGCTGTTTGAGCCGGGTTGCCGCTTTAGCCGTGGGTCTGGGCGCTGGGGGATTCCGGGCATAGTAGAAACGCCCAAAAACAGTGGCCAGTTTGTGTTTTTGGTCACGCTGGGGCCGCCCACCGAAGGCAACCCCTACCAAGACGCCATCACCGCAGACGGCTACCTGATTTGGGAATCGCAAAGCCGCCACGACTTTGCCTCACCCGCTATCCAGCGCCTGCAGCAGCACGACGCCGCACAAAGCAATATTCACTTGTTTGTCCGTGGTAACAGCCACGACCAATACGCCTATATGGGCGTGCTGGCCTACCACTACCACCACCCCAGCAAACAAAACCCGGTGCATTTTGAATGGCAAATCCTGCACTGGGACCGCACCCCCGAGCAGCTAAGCGAGATGGGGCTGCCGTACCGCGCCGCTCTCAACCCGCTGTACCAAGCCGCGCCCGCCACGCCCCAGCCGCCGTTACTACAGCGCGTAGACCCCCCTGCGGCCAACCCTGCGCCCAAGCGCGGCAAAGCCAAGCACGTTGCGGCCAACATCGATTGGGCCGCCCGCGACCAACGCAACCGCGACCTAGGGCTGCGCGGTGAAGAGCGGGTACTGCAATACGAAATCGCCCAGCTACAGCAACAAGGCCGCGCCGACTTGGCCGCGCAAGTAAAGCATGTGGCGCTGCAAAACGCGGCCGCCGGCTACGACATTGCGTCGTTTTACCCAGACGGCCGCGCCAAATTTATCGAAGTAAAAACCACCCAAGGCCCCGCCGACACGCCGTTTTATATCTCGGCCAACGAGGTAAACGTGTCCAGCGAATACCCAGACGCCTACGTGCTGTACCGCGTGTATGGGCTAAGTGAAGACGCCGACAGCGTGCAGTTTTTTGAGCTGCCGGGGCCGGTGGGGCAGCACTGTCAGCTAGAGGCGGTGAGTTTTAGGGCGAGGGTGGGAAGTGTCTAAAAATGTAGAGGTAGACCTGCCAATGCAGGCGGTCATTTTGGATAGAAAAGCCAGGCGCAATCCCAGCTGGTCGAGAGACGAGCTGATTCTCGCGTTAGACCTTTACATGCGTCACCGGGCCTCACTGCCGGGTAAGGATTCCCCAGAAGTCACAGAGCTTTCCAAGGTGCTAAACCAGCTTGGTGCTGCACTGTTCCAGCGAACAGATACTAGCTATCGGAACACGAACGGCGTTTACATGAAGCTGATGAACTTTAGGCGACTCGATCCTGATTACGTGGCAGAGGGTAAGAAAGGTCTGACCAGAGGTAACCAAGACGAAGAATGTGTCTGGGCTCAATTTGCTAGTGATCCTGTAAGGCTTGTTGCAGTTGCTCGATTCATTCGGCTGGGAATTTCAAAAGATCTTTCCAATGTGGATTTAGCTGGTCCTGATGAGCCCGGTATTGAGGAAGCAGAAGAGGGCAAGGTTGCTACGCGTATGCATCGCTACAGGGAGCGAGACAGGAGACTTGTGGTTGAGGCAAAAGCTCAAGCGATGAAGCGGTATGGCCGGTTGGCCTGTGCAGCTTGCGGTTTCGATTTTTCGAAGCAGTATGGCGTACTTGGCACTAATATCATTGATGTTCACCACGCAAAGCCAGTTCATACAATGTTGCCGGGAGAGAAAACAAATGTGGCAGACCTTGTGCTCTTGTGCTCTAACTGCCATCGCATCGTCCACTCGAAGCGTACATGGCTCAGTGTCGAAGACGTTAAGTCTGCTTTAGCAATTTCGAACTTGGATGGGACGTAAATTTTTTTGCTATTTAAATTGACGCACCGGGATGGTCTTGATTGGTGGTGTAATGGCCTATTAAACGCAGCAAATGCCTGACTCGAATAGGAGGCTCTGGTATGAAAACACCCTAAAAACAACAGAGCCATTTATTGAAATCAGTGTAGTGAGCAGAATCCCAAAAATATAAAAAAGTGGGAAAAATCTAGATCTTCGTGGGAGCCTTCAGCGGTTGTAACCCCGACTGGGCAGTGCTGATCGAAAAGCATGGAATAGAAATGCTCGATTTCGTTTTGGAAATCAAAAATATGCCCTTCTAGGTGGAATAATGTTCGGAGTAAAATTAAAAAAGCAACATTTGGTTATGCATGCTTTGAAGAACTGGGGGATGGTGTGACGTTTACTATATCTAATTCGATGGGCGAGTTTTAAAGCAGATATGCGTGAGCAGTGTTAACTCACAGTTTTTGAAATAAAAAATTTGAAAAGGGAGTCAAAATGAAACTTGGACTCGATCTGGAGAACTGTTATGGCATCAATAAACTGGTGAAGGAGTTAGACTTTACCAGAATAGATGGCATTAACGGCGTGTGCTCTTTGTATGCGCCCAATGGAACATTGAAGACCTCCCTGGCCAAGACACTAAAGGACATTGAAGAAGGTAGGCAGTCAAAGGACATTATCTTTCGTGAGCGAGCAACGAAACGACTTGTCACTTTAGATGGCCAGCCTGTTGATGCTGGCCAGATAATGGTCATTAATTCATACGACGAAAGTTATAGTTCCAAGCAGGTTTCCACGCTATTGGTTAATGAGGCTCTAAAGCGTGACTATGATGAAGCATTAAAAGAAGTAGATGATAAAAGAGCCCTGCTAATAAAAGAGTTGGCAAAGTCCTCAGGAAAGCAGAGCAGAGCGATTCCGGATTTGATCTGTGAAGCATTTGATCGGCCAGAGAAAGAGTTTCTTGATCTGTTGGCAGATTTGAAGCTTCAGAGTACACAAGACTATTATAGTTTTGCCGATTTTAAATATGGTGATCTTTTTAATCAAAAAGTTATGGAGCTCGCATCCACAGACAGCTTTGATCAAGAGCTATCTGATTATGTGGAAACCTATGAAAAGCTCATTAGAGAATCAGCGGTTCTGTCGAGGAATTTCAATCACCAGAAAGCGGGGACTGTTTCAAAAAGCCTATCCGATACAGGTTTCTTTGATGCATCTCACAGTGTCAATCTTTCAATCAGTGGCCAAAAGCAAGAGATAACATCAAAAGACCGGTTGAATGAAATTTTGCAGGAAGAGCAGAATAAGGTTTTTCAGAATCCAGAACTAAGAGAGAAATTTAGCAAGGTCGATAAAAAACTAACTACAAAAGAGACTCAGGCCTTTCGGGATTTCATTTCAGATCACCAAGAGTTGTTGCCAGAGTATAAGGATGTGAAGAACTTCAAGAAAAAGCTGATTACAGGCTACCTTCAATCACACCAATCAGCTTGGGATGACCTTGTTTCAACCTACAAATCGAATCAGCAAAAAGTTAAATACATTATTGATCAAGCGAAGCAGCAGGAAACGATTTGGAAGGGTGTGGTCGATATATTCAACAAGCGATTTTCTGTTCCGTTCAAGCTTAGGGTAGACAACCAGGAAGATGTCATTCTGAACAATGCGGCCCCATCTATCGAGTTTGACTTTGATGATGGACGCGGTGGTCAGCAGAAGGTTAAACATGAAACTCTGCTCGAAACGCTAAGCCAAGGCGAGAAGCGTGCGCTTTACATACTGAATGTTCTCTTTGAAATTGAAGCCAAAAAGAATGCAGGCGCACCGGTATTGATTGTGATAGACGATATTGCCGACTCCTTCGACTATAAGAACAAATACGCAATCGTTGAGTATCTACGTGACATTGCGCAAGTATCACATTTCTACCTTTTTATCCTTACCCATAACTTCGATTTCCATAGAATTGTAGGTGGGAGAATAATAGGAAGCAGAAACTCCGTTGCACGTAAGAGGCGAATGCTGGCGACTAAGACATCTACGGAAATAAAGCTTAATCTTGAAATGTATCAGAATGATGTATTCGTCGCTTGGAAACGAGATATGCATAAAAATGAGCATTACATGCTTGCCAGTATTCCATTTGTTCGAAATCTTGCTGAATATTGTGGGCACGTGGCCCATTACGCAATACTGACATCATTGCTTCATCTTAAGGAAAATAGTGAAAATATCACGGTACAGGAATTGCAAAATATATATCGTGCTGTACTTGTAGATAAGCCTGCCTTGATCCTGCCTGATAGTACATCACGTGTGATTGACAAGATATTTCAGGAAGCAGACGAATTATCAAATGCTGCGGATGAATCACCAGAGCTTGAATACAAAGTTATTATTGCAATGGCTATCCGATTGAAAGCGGAGCAATTCATGATTGCACAGATTAATGACCAGGCATTTGTAGATGATATCGAGTCTAATCAGACACGAGAGCTATTTGATAAGTATGTTGATATGTTTTCTGATAAGACCGAAACAATACGCTTGTTGGATCAGGTTAATTTGATGACCCCAGAGAACATCCATTTGAACTCATTTATGTACGAGCCAATCCTTGATATGTCTGCGCATCGTCTTTACAGCTTGTACAATGATGTGAAGCAGCTCAGAGACTAATGGCAACGTCTCATCCTGAAGTCAGCAATAGTGATGACGTGCTGGATAACAAGGTGGTGACAAAATGCAGTGAATCGCCACGCGGTTACTAGATACATTTATGGCCGCTTATAAAAGTTAAGCGGCCATTTTCAACGAGCACAATATCGTCTGATTAGGCCAATAGGCAGACCACTGACCACTATGACGGAAAGTCTTATCGGTTACCTTGCAATGAAAAATGGCCTCCAAAGGTGGAGGCCATTTGCTAAGCTGAGTACAGCAGGCAGAATCCCAAAAATCTAGAAAAGTAGGAGAAATCTAGATATTCGTGGGATCCTACATTTTTTGTAGGATCCCATTTCCGTCTAGATTTGGGACATTACTAAATCAACGGGGTTCTAGCTGAAAGTGGGACGGATCAGGCACCGGTGTCCCATTTTCGTAGATTATCCTCTCCCATGCGTTAGCACGTCGCTTCACGGTGTCGTGCCACTTCGTCAGATCGCCGACGCTGTGCTTGGCGATGAACCGTTCAAGCGCTTCGGAACGAGTATATACCAACTGGCGGCATGCTTCGATGCTGGTTCCCCGAAGGGGATAGATCGACACAGCCTTCAGCATGAGCATTGCCTTTCTGGGGGAGCGGCCAATCCTATCAGCTATCTCAGTACCGAAGATGTGCTGACGGAGGAACCGATCCACGTCGACCTTTCGGACTCGGGAGCCATGGTGCTTGCTCGTCCCGAGTTTGTGAGACCGAATGTAGTCGTTCTGGGTGAGCCAGTAGGCAACCTGCTGTTTTACCACCAGCACTTCCGCAAGCTCGGGAATCGTAATCCAGTTGGCCCGATCTGTTTGCATGGTGGCTCGCCACTGGATCAGATCCTTACGCTTGAACACCCAGCGGCTGATGCCTGTTTTGCCGATAAGCGTTCTGTTCAGCACCAGTGTCCCCGCCTTGACCTCCTCCACTAACGACACAACCTCGTCCGCGTTCCACTGCCAGTATTGTAAGACGTCCGCGAGCGATATCTCGTCATCTTCTATGTAGTAAACACGAGGAAGCGCCTCGCCCAGTTCTGCCAGCTGGTATACCTCCGTACTGGAGATGCACCACGGCAGGTGCTGCTGGTCGTTCACACGTCTGGCGGATGGGAAAAGCAGCTTCAGTATCCGCCTCATCCTTACTTTGCCCAGCCCAAGAATCTCCATGGCCTTACTCAGGGTGATTTCTCCAGCCAGCTCCTCCTCCACACGTGCCAGCTGGTCTTTCCGCACCATCAGGAAATGCCTGCCCTTGGCGCTGATTGTCTCTTGTCCATCCAATTGCCCAGATCGGACGAGATACCTCAGCCTGGCCATCGAGATACCGAGCCGGTCTGCTGCAGCCTTGCCCGGTATCCACTGTACATTTTCCAGTACGGTATCGGTCAGGCGTCGGTTTCGTTTGGCCAGTGCGCCTTTCCAGTTATGAGAGACCCACTGTTCAAATGCTTCCCTCACAGGACTGTAGATACCACCGCGCAGGCCTCCTTTATATAGGTACTGGTACGCATCCTTGAACACGGCCTTTAGACTGATCCTGGCTTCTCCACCAGTGTTCTGTATCACATCGAGCATACGGTGAAATTTCTCTGGCCAGAAAACCAGCATCTCAGCCGCCAGTGACGAGATCGTCCAGGAAACAACCATTTCACCTGCGTTGGCGATCTTGAGCGGTTTTTGGCGTGCAGCCGGATCCAGATACGCCCCTAGATACCGGATCAGCGATTGCACTTGATCAATCGTCATCCCATGGAACGGATAGCCATGCTGGTAGCGGATAGCCTGTCTCAGCAGAATCTGCTCTAGTACCTCGCCGAGCAAAATGCTGGCGGGTGGTGCATCCTCCGGCGTCTCCTGACGGAGGTCCGCACCACAATTACAGCGCAGCAAGCTATCCCGTTGCCAGGTTAGGCGTTCGCCACAGCTTGAGCAGCGATCGATGAGCCACACGCCATGCTTATGGCAGGTGTCAAAGTGCAGAATCTCCCATCCCAGTTGCCAGCGTGGATCTTCCCCTAGGCAGTGAGGACAAAACCGGGCGTACTGACGATTCCAGATACCCGGCTGTCCTTGCTGAAGCGTGGCCACGTACCGCACCTGCTCATGTAATTCCGGATAGAGCTGCGGGTGTGGCAGTAGTTGTTGCTGCAGTAAGGCCTCGACGTCGTATGCGATTCCAATTTGCGCTAGGTCCCGCAGATTCATGAAATTGGCTTCTGCCAGTCTGAACAGGTAGCCAGTGGGCCCCTCGGCCCGAGAGGGATGAGGGCGGATTAAAAGAGTCGGTATTGGTGGTGCATTGGTACTGTCATGCATTGCTTGCCCCTCCCTTGGTGGACCGTAATCCGAGTTTTACGGCGACGGGGGAGCCAACAGGGTCCTTGCGCGTATGCTGGTAGAAAACTTCCCCTGGTCGGGTTAGTGGGCGTATGGGTGATTCGGGGTGAAATGGGTTCAGGATGTCTGGTACATCTTTCCAGATCCGCTCGCGGAAACCAGCAGCCAGCACGTCTAGCGACAACGTATTCAATCTGGCCAGGTTGGCGGCACATACCGCACCCTCTAGTAGCTTGATGGTGTAGTCGAGTAAGCCAAAGCTGGCCGTATGAATGCGACGGGCAAGATTAGCCTCATGCAGGGGAATCTCGCTTTCCATCGGTAGGCACGAGGCAATGGCTTTGAGCAGGCCGCGGTACTCGATGAAATCTGCCTCATCTTCAAGGGAGAAAGGGTCCATCGGGATGCATTGCGAGAAGCGGCGAGACAACTGCTCATTACTACGGATGACCAGCTCTGCGGCGGGCAGGCCACACCCGATTACCACCAGACCTGTGCTTTCCAGCAGGTTTTTTAGCCAGTCGGTGACATCGCGAAATGCTGTCACGCTCGGGGTGTAGAACAGGTGCTGAAACTCATCCAGCAGCAATACTTCCACACCGCACTGCTTGATGAACTCCACGAGCCGGGTCGTCTTTTCGGGTGCAGTGCCCCGATGTGATTTACGGTCGCCCATGGCCTCAAGAATGGCACCGGCTAGGCTTCGTACCGTGGGGGAGGAGGGCACTCGAACGATCAGTACAGGGATCTGTGTCCGTTGTGCTCCAAAGGTGCGGGGATATTCAGCTGCATAGGTTTTCAGGACGGTACTTTTACCGGCACCGGAAGGCCCGATCAGTAGCATGCCACCGCCCACACCATGGGTACGACGTCGGTGGTGCAACTCGGCGATTAGGAACACAGCATTTCGGAATCGCTGGTGGCGGGCCTGTCCGAATTTTTGTGTAAACGGGGTTTGGGTTACGCCTGTGGAATGCGTTCCTCGAACTGAATGGTAAAGCGAGTCAGCGCCGCCTTCCAATCCCGAATCGGCATGGTC
>NZ_JAQQLF010000031.1 GCF_028548455.1 Vogesella aquatica | reverse complement strand
AGTTTGACGATCATGGATTGGGTGCTCGGGAGAGTTGTAGCAGGATACCCATGACTTCTCGTGCTGTGTTCAGTTTGAGTAGCCGATTGCTTATATGATCGTCAGGGATGCGACAACTACCCCACATAGTCCAGAAAGTGCAATCATCTTCCTTATTCCACTTGCTCAAAGCAATTGTAACGGTCTGCTTGATGGACCCTACGGTTCGATTGAACTCAAGCTTTCCTCTCGAAAACCGGAAACCACGGCTATTGAAAAATGGAATAACCCTAGGCTCTAAATTTTTTAGCAAAATATCTCGAGGCTTCATATGTGTGCAATTTGCCTAACGTGAAATATCCACCTTGGCAGGCGTGTATTAGATTGATTCGAACACAAAATAATACAGCCCGTAGGTTGGGTTGAGCGCAGCGAAGCCCAACGATTACCGGGCAGGCTCGCGACAAACCATGCCGACCGCCTTGAAAATACGGCAAACGTTCAGCTCCATGGCATTCAGCCCACTTTACCGTGCTTGCGCCCATTGACCCAGATTGCTTTTGCATGGTCGTAGCATGTACCGCACAGTAGCTGAATATCCAGCTGTTCTTCCACTTCGGGTGTCCATTCGCCTCCAGCCTCAACTCGTGCGTCCTCGCATTCAGAACACCAGGCGTCAGGATGGCGCGATGTTGACTCGACCGACCAATGAAAACCAACTGGCTTGCCGGTACTTAGAGAAGCTGCAATGTGCTGGCAAACAAAGGACTCCTCTTGCCAGCCGTGAACAATACAATTGACCTTTTCCATATCTCTCCTAAGTTGAATGTTACCTATGCATACCGCTTTCACAGCTTGGCTGCGGCTGTGTTTGGCGGAGCACTGTTAACACATTGGCCGGGCAAAGCGCAGCATGTTCACCCAGTCATCCCGACAAGGCAGTGGGCACGACTTGCCCGCCTTGGCCCACGCTGCTTGCTACCTCATATTGTTCAACCTACCGGGGTAGCCGAAGAACGAAGGAGACTTCTTCGGGATGAATGCGGCTGCAACGGACCATGTGATCGCAATAGTCGCCGACAGTCTGGATAACCAGCTTCCCCTGCGCCATCTCTTTGAGAATCCGCTTATCTGCGACATCCCTGATGTCGTCGTCAACGATGTCGAATTGGTTTCGCTTGAAGTCCGAAACCGGATCCGCCGCCAACTCATCGAAGCGGACAGCCAGCGACAGCGATGTCTCGGGTACACCAAACACCTCGGCCAGATGCCGTAGCGAGTGCTGGCGAACAAGCTCTTCTGACAGGCAAGCCTGGGCGCGCAGCGACCGGCTTTGCCACACGGTTTCCAGCCGCGTCTCGGTAAAGTCGTCCGGCGTCACCGTTAGCCGGCGCGGCCACAGGCCCAGAAAGCCGTGCAGGCGCGGGCGCATGTCCAGCCACTGCCCTACCGCCCGATAGCAATAAAACACCAGCTCGGCGCAGCTAAAGCTCTGGAACGCCTTGACGTCGTTGCAGGCAAAGTCGTACTCGGCGCCCAGCTTGCCCAGCGCGGCGGCGCAGGCCAGCCGGGTGGCGTCTTCGCGCTGCAGGCACTGGTCGGCCAGCAGGCTGCCGGCCAGCCGGGCCTCTTCGCTATCGGCTTGCAGGCGGAACACCGGCGGCAGCTCGGCGTGCGGCACGCCCTGAAACTGCGCTGGCAGGCGCAGTACCTGCAGGTAGTCGCAACGGCAGAAGCTGAGGATGTCTTCCATCTGCACGCCTTCGGCCATGGCGTGGATCACCATGGCGTTATCGGGCCAGTTTCCGGCCTGGTCGGGCTTCAGCACACCATCGAAAAAGTGCTCGCGCATGGCTTTGCGGTGCTGCGGCAGCTGCTCGGGCGGGATGCGCCGGTCTTTATCCCAAGCGTAGCCGCTGATATCGGCGGCAGCACGGGCGCGGTGCTCCGGGCCCAGGCGGCCAACGTACAGCGCGGCGTGGGTAAACACGCCACGGCGGCGGGCGCCCTTGCCCAGCGGGCGGCTGCTGCGGATGAACCAGCTGTCGAGGTAGCCATCGTAGGCTCGCAGCAGGATGTCACCGGGCTGCAGCACGCCCAGCAGCTCGCGCACGTCGGCGCCTTTTACCTTGTAGCTGCTGGGGTCGTACACGATGATGGGCGGCTTGCTGAAGTACTTTAGCTTGCCCAGCAGGGTCATGGCTTGCTTTTGCAGGGGGCGGAACATGGCGGGCATCCGTAGTGTTTCGATACATTACTATGACAATTGCCAGCGCCCGCCGCAATGCCATCAGCAACACCCTGCCCGCCCGGCCAGTGGCTAGGGCTTGCCCCGCAGCGCCAGCAGCGCGCCCACATTGCCGGCCACGCGTGACAGGTTGGCCGCAGCGTTACCCAGCGCCGCCTCCAGCGTGGAGATGCGGTCCACGCAGGCAAATACAGCACGGATATGGTGCTGCTGCAGCGTTTCTACGCCGTCGCCCAACGCGCCGCCAATGGCGATGGTGGGCACGCCGTAGCGCGCCGCCAGCGTGGCTACGCCCACTGGCGTCTTGCCAAAGGCGCTCTGCCCGTCCAGCCGGCCTTCGCCGGTAATCACCAGGTCGGCGCCCTGTATGGCGGCGGCCAACCCTGCCGCGTCCAGCACCAGTTCGATGCCGGCCTGCATGCGCCCGCCCAGCACCGCCAGCGCGGCCGCGCCCATGCCGCCGGCGGCACCGCTACCCGGCAAGTTGGCCGCATCGCAGCCAGTAGCGGCGTGCAACACGGCAGCGTAATGCGCCAGCGCGGCGTCCAGCTGCGCCACCATGGCCGGCGTGGCGCCCTTTTGCGGGCCGAATACCGCGCTGGCGCCGTGCTCGCCCAGCAGCGGGTTGCGCACGTCGCAGGCAATGTCGATACGGCACTGCGCCAGCCGCGCGTCCAGCCCGGCCAGATCCAGCGTGGCCAGCTTCGCCAGCGCCGCACCGCCTGGCGGCAGCGGCTGGCCGGCGGCATCCAGCAGCTGCGCCCCCAGTGCGGCCAACATGCCGGCGCCGCCGTCGTTGGTGGCGGAGCCGCCGATGGCCAGAATCAGCCGCCGCGCGCCGTGGTCCAGCGCGGCGCGGACAAGCTGGCCGGTGCCGTAGCTGCAGGCGCGCAGCGGGTCGCGCTGTTCACGCGGCACCAGCGCAATGCCGCTGGCGGCGGCCATCTCCACCACTGCCGTTTCGCCGTCGCCCAGCATGCCCCACGCCGCCCGCACCGGCGCGCCCAGCGGGCCGCGTACGTCCAGATAGTGATATTGGCCGGCGGTGGCGGCCAACAGCGCGTCCAGCGTGCCTTCGCCGCCGTCGGCCACCGGCACGGTGTGCAGCTCGGTATGCGGCAGATGCGGCGCCAGCGCGGCAGCGATGATGTCGGCTACCTGACGGGCGCTGAGGGTTTCCTTGAACGAATCGGGGGCAATGACGATCTTGCGCATGGGGTCTCCCGCTGGCGGCACAGCGCCGCCGCATGGTAAGGATTGGCCGCGGCAGTGCGGCCGATATGAGATGGATGACAAAGCCTGCTTACAGCCCAAACGGCGCTTGTCTTTCGCGAATAAACACTGCCAATTCAGAAGTTTATGCAACACAACCCTGATTGACCGGGCACAGCAACACCCGCACTTTGCCCGCCAGCCTGGCGTGGCCGCTACAGCGCGGCCAAGCTTTGCTGCAGGCTGGTGGCTTCCTGCTGCAGCATATCGATAAATGTGGCGCTGAGCGGCGACGCCGGGCGATAAAGCGGCTGCACCAGGCTGACGCGGTACGGCACCGACACCGCAAAACGGCGCAGCTGCAAGCCGTGGCCGGCCATCGCCAGCGCGGTAAGCGGGTTGACGATGGCCACGCCCAGCCCTTCACGCACCAGCGCGCACACCGACACCGCGCTGTGCGTTTCCCACAGCAGCTGGCGGCTGACGCCGGCCTGCTCGAACACCGCGTCCAGCAGGCGGCGGTAGCGGTCGTCCGGCGACAGGCTGACAAAGGGCTGGCCGGCAAAATGCTGCGGCGTCAGCACGCTATGCGCCAATAAGGGGTGACCCTCGGGCAGCACGCACAGCTCGTCGGCCTCCAGCACCGCTTGCAAGCGAGTGCCGGGCGGCGCCTCGCTGTGCTCGGTCAGACCCAGGTCGAAGCGCTGTGCGCTGAGCCACTCTTCCAGCAGCGGCGACTCCTGCGGTGTAATCGCCACCCGCGC
This sequence comes from Vogesella aquatica, assembly GCF_028548455.1. Taxonomy (GTDB): domain Bacteria; phylum Pseudomonadota; class Gammaproteobacteria; order Burkholderiales; family Chromobacteriaceae; genus Vogesella; species Vogesella aquatica. Next base: position 39,820 of record NZ_JAQQLF010000031.1, on the reverse strand, counting down.
CTGGCCGGCCACCGCGTGCAAACGGCGACACACCGCCGGCAGCAAGGCGTGGGCAAACGCCGGCAGGCACACCAGCGCCAGCTGTGCCTGGTCCAGCCGCGCCAGGTTGGCCGCGGCGTCGCTTACCCGCTGCAGGCCGACGTAGGCGCGCTGCACCTCGTCGTACAGCGCCAGCGCCCGCGCCGTGGCCTGCAGGCGCCCCTTGTCACGCTGGAACAGCGCGTAGCCCAGCAGCTGCTCCAGCCGTGCCAGCTCGCGGCTGACGGTGGGCTGCGAGGTGCGCAGCAGCGCGGCAGCACCGGTGACGCTGCCGCTGAGCATGATGGCGCGAAAGACTTCGATGTGGCGGTGACTGATCTCCACACTCACCTCATATCAAAATTGAATGGATTGCAAAAATAATAGCATTTTACCGAATAGACGGCAGCGGGCATGATGCAGGGCAACACGCCGCACGACGGCACATATAACAGGACAAAGCGATGCAAACACCCGACACTTCCCGCCTGGCCGGCCTGGCCGCCCGCTACGGCACCCCGCTGTGGACGTACGACGCCGCCACCATTCGCCAGCGCATTGCCGAGCTGGCCGCCTTCGACACCATCCGTTTTGCGCAGAAGGCCTGCAGCAACACCCACATCCTGCGCCTGATGCGCGAACAGGGCGTGAAGGTGGACGCGGTGTCGCGTGGTGAAATCCTGCGTGCGCTGGCCGCCGGCTACGACGCCCAGGGCGAGCCGTCCGGCATTGTGTTTACCGCCGACCTGCTGGACCGCGACACGCTGGCGCTGGTGGTAGAGCACAATATTCCGGTGAACGCCGGCTCCATCGACATGCTGCACCAGCTGGGCGCTGCCCACCCCGGCCACCGCGTGTGGCTGCGCATCAACCCCGGCTTTGGCCACGGCCACAGCAACAAGACCAACACCGGCGGCGAGCACAGCAAGCACGGCATCTGGCATAGCGACCTGCCGGCGGCGCTGGCCGTCATCCGCCAGCACGGCCTGCAGCTGGTGGGCCTGCACATGCACATTGGCTCCGGTGTGGATTACGGCCACCTGCAAGAAGTGTGCGGCGCCATGGTGAACCTGGTACGCCTGGTGAAAGACGCCGGCCACGACCTGCACGCCATTTCTGCCGGCGGCGGCCTGTCCATCCCCTACCGCGACGGCGACGCCAGCGTGGATACCGCGCATTACTTTGGCCTGTGGGACACCGCCCGTCACCAGGCCGCCGCGCTGCTGGGCCACCCGCTGGCGCTGGAAATCGAGCCGGGCCGCTACCTGGTGGCCGAATCCGGCAACCTGCTGGCCGAAGTACGCGCCACCAAAGACGTTGGCCGCAACCACTTTGTACTGGTGGACGCCGGCTTCAACGAGCTGATGCGCCCGTCGATGTACGGCAGCTACCACCACATTACCGTGGTGCCGCAAGACGGCGTGCTGCGTGACGAGAAACCCAGCGTGGTAGCCGGCCCGCTGTGCGAATCGGGCGACGTGTTCACCCAGGGCGACGGCGGCGTGGTACTGCCGCGCAACCTGCCGGCGGCCAATGTAGGCGACCTGCTGGTCTTCCACGATACCGGCGCCTACGGCGCATCGATGTCCAGCAACTACAACAGCCGCCCGCTGATCGCCGAAGTGCTGGTAGACGGCGATAGCGACCGCCTGATCCGCCGCCGCCAGACGGTGGAAGAGCTGCTGGCGCTGGAAGCGCTGTAAGCGCGGCCACCCCGCCACGCCCTGCCGGCCGCTGCCCGCAGGGCGTTGTTGCGTCTGGCCGACTCAGTTGCCGGCGTCTAGCGCCAACAGCTGCGGCCGGATGACGCTATCCAGCCACTGCATGAAGCGCTGCACGCGCGGCGGCTGATGGCGGCGCGTGGGGTACAGCAGGTTCACCGCCATCGGCGGCGCCGGCCATTGCGGCAGCACCTCGCACAGGCTGCCGTCGGCCAGCAGGCTGCTGACTGCCTGGCGCGGCAGCTGGATGATGCCGATACCGGCCAGGCACGCCGCCAGATAGGCATCGGCACTGTTTACGTGCAGCTGCCCCGCTACCGGCTGCCAGCAACGCTGGCCGTCGGCACTGCGATACTCGAAACCCGCCGGCCGGCTACCCAGCTGCGCTACGTAATGCACCAGCCGATGGCTGGCCAGATCGGCAAGCTGCAGCGGCCAACCATACTGCTGCAGGTAAGCCGGGCTGGCGCAATTAACCTGTGGCAGGCAGCCCAGTGGCCGGCACACCAGGCTGTCATCCCCCACGGTGCCAACGCGCACCACGCAGTCGAACCCCTCGCGCACCACATCCACCCGCCGGTCGGTGCTGGACAGTTCCAGCACAATGCCGGGGTGCGCCGCCAGAAACGCCGGCAGCTGCGGCAGCACCATGTGGCGGGCGATGCCGCTGGACATATCCACCCGCAGCCGGCCGGCCAGCGCCGCCTCGCTGCCCTGGAACAGGCTGCCCAGTTCGTCGAAATCGGCCAGCAGGTCACGACAGCGTTCGCTGTACAGCACGCCATCCTGGGTGAGCTGCACCCGGCGCGTGGTCCGCTGCAGCAAGCGCGTGCCCAGCCGGGCCTCCAGCCGCTGCACCGCCTCCGACACCGTGGTACGCGGCAGGCCCAGGCTCTCGGCCGCGCGCACAAAGCTGCCCAGCTCGGCCACCCGTAAAAACACCCGCATGCAATCCAGTTGCTCCATAGCCACCCCACTATCCGATATTCACGGATAGTCTAATCGATAAAGCTGTATTTATCTGAAAGCGCAGCACCAATAGACTGCAGCGCATGACAGCACCGCGCTGTCCCACCCACACATGGAGCTTCACATGCGCAAGATTGCCCTCATCACCGGCGGCAGCCGTGGCCTAGGCAAACACACCGCCCTGGCGCTGGCCGCCCAGGGTTGCGACCTCATCCTGACCTACCAGCAAAACCGCGCCGCCGCCGACGAAGTCCTAGCAGCGGTACGCGCCAGCGGTGCGCAGGCCGTGGCGCTGCCGCTGGACGTTGGCCGCAGCCAGGACTTTGCCGCCTTTGCCACCCGCGTGGCCGAGGTGCTGCCACAGCAGTTCGGCCGCACACAGTTTGATTTTCTGGTGAACAATGCCGGCATCGGCATCCATGCCGCTTTTGCCGACACCAGCGAAGCGCAGTTTGACCAGCTGATGCAGATTCATCTGAAAGGGCCGTTTTTCCTGACCCAGGCGCTGCTACCCCTATTGGCCGACGGCGGGCGCATCGTCAACCTGTCCAGCGGGCTGGCCCGCTTTGCCCTGCCGGGCTTTGCCGCTTACGCCATGATGAAGGGCGGCATTGAGGTGATGACGCGCTACCTGGCCAAAGAACTGGGCGCACGCGGCATTGCCGTCAACACCGTGGCCCCCGGCGCCATTGCCACCGATTTTGGCAACGGCAGCGTACGCGACAACCCGGAGCTGAACCGGTTTGTGGCCAGCCAGACTGCGCTGGGCCGCGTCGGCGAGGCCGACGATATCGGCGGGGCGATTGCCGCCTTGCTGTCCGACGGCAGCCGCTGGGTGAATGCGCAGCGCATCGAGGTGTCCGGCGGCATGATGCTGTAAATGTAGCAATGCGCATGGCAGGGTTGGCCGCAGGAACAGAATGTTCCGCCCCTGCCCGCCGCACGGGCCGGCACAATCTGCTACAGTGCCGGTCTACTCCCGCCTCTTGCCACTGCCATGCTGCCCGCCCTGCCGCGCCACCTGATCACCCCGCTGATTATTGCCACCGCGCTGTTCATGGAAAACCTGGACGCCACGGTGATTTCCACCTCGCTGCCCGCCATCGCGCAAGACCTGGGCGTGGACCCGATTGCGCTGAAGCTGGCGCTGACGTCTTACCTGGTGAGCCTGGCGGTGTTCATCCCCATTAGCGGCTGGATGGCCGACCGCTACGGCACCCGCCGCGTGTTCCGCACCGCCATCGCGGTGTTTGCACTGGGCTCGCTGCTGTGCGCGTTCAGCAGCAGCCTGACAGGGTTTGTGGCGGCCCGCTTCGTGCAGGGCATGGGCGGGGCGATGATGGTGCCGGTGGGCCGGCTGGTGATCCTGCGCGGCACGCCCAAGCAAGACCTGGTGCGCGCCATGGGCTACGTCACCATCCCGGCGCTGCTGGGGCCGGTACTGGGGCCATTGCTGGGCGGCTTCATCAGCACCTACTTTCACTGGCGCTGGATTTTCCTGATCAATCTGCCGATTGCCGCGCTGGGGCTGGTGCTGGCCGGGCGGCACATTGCCAACCTGCGCGATGCGGCCAACCCGCCGCTGGATAAAACCGGCTTTCTGCTCACCGGCCTGGGGCTGTCGCTGGCCATGCTGGGGCTGGCTACCGAAGGTAAACACATGCTGTCGGTGGCGTGGTCCAGCAGCCTGGCGCTTAGCGGGCTGCTATTGCTGGCGCTGTACCCGCGCCACGAACGGCACCACCCGCACCCGCTGCTGCGCCTGAGCCTGCTGCGCACCCCAACTTTCCACGCCAGTGTACTGGGCGGTTTCCTGTTCCGCGCCGGCATGGGCTCTACCCCGTTCCTGCTGCCGCTGATGCTGCAGCTGGGGCTGGGCATGACACCGTTCGAGTCCGGCCTGCTGACCTGCAGCACCGCCATTGGCGCCATCTTCATGAAAACACTGATGCCACGCGTGTTGCAGCGGTTCGGCTTTCGCCGCATCGTCATCGTCAACAGCCTGCTGTGCGGCGTGTCGTTTGCCGCCTACGGCCTGTTTGACGCCAGCAGCCCGCACTGGCTGATGCTGGCTACCTTCCTGCTGGGCGGCTGCCTGCGTTCGCTGCAATTCACCAGCCTGAATGCGCTGGCGTTTGCCGACATCCGCCAGCAGGACATGAGCCACGCCTCCACACTATCCAGCGTGGGCCAGCAGCTGGCTTCCGGCATGGGGGTGACGCTGGCGGCTTTTGCGCTGCAGGGCGTATCGGCACTGCAAGGCCACGCCACGCTGCAGCTGAGCGACTTTTCGTGGTCGTTTGCCATCATGGGCACACTGGCCATGCTCTCCACGCTACAGTTCCGCCGTCTGCCACCAGGGGCTGGCGACAACTTGGCCACGGCTAAAGCGGACAGCTGAACAGCCCGCGGCTTGCCATTGCCACGTGGCTGCAACATAACTGTCTTATATTAAAACGCTTTATCGGAGGCAAACCTTGAGAGCCCTGCTATCCCTGATGTGCCTAGCCAGTGCCAGCAGCCTTGCCGCTGGCAGCCTGCTACTGGGCCTGGGCGATCAGGCAACGCCGCCGTACAAGCTGGGCGACGCCACGCTACCCGCCAACCAGCCTGGTGTCGCGGTGGAGCTATTGCAGCGTGCCGCGGCCAACTGTGACGTATCGATGCGCATCAAGCTGCTGCCGGGCACACGCATGCTGAAAGAACTGGAGAATGGCGATCTGGACGCCGCCGGCCTGCTGTCGTACACCACCGAGCGGGCAGCCTACGCCGCCTACCCGCTACAAAACGGCAAGCCAAACGAGGCGCAGCGGCTGGCCACCCTGAGCTATGTACTGTACGCCCGCGCCGGGCACACCCTGCAATGGGACGGCGCCACGCTGCAAGGGCTGACTCGCAGGGTGGGTACCAATCTGGGCTGGTCGATCAATCTCGATCTGGAGCGGCTGGGCATACCCGCCGAACCGGTGAGCAGCGTAGCGCAGAATTTCATGAAGCTGCAGGCTGGCCGCATCGATGCCTACGCCACCCATGAGCTGCTAGGTGACAGCTATCTGTCCCACCACGATGGCCTGAAGCTGGTAAAGCTGCAGCCACCGGTGGTCGCCAAACCATATTATCTGATCTTTTCGCGCAGCTATGCCGCGCGCAATCCGGCGCTAGCCAGCTGCCTTTGGCGCCAGGTCGGCACCCTGCGTGACAAGCTGTACCAGCAGCGCATGCACGACTACCTGGACTGAGTCACCGTGGCGGATGCCGCCACCGCTGCCTGGCTGCGGCTGCCCGGGCGGCGCCCGCTCGCCGGGCGCATCAGCGCCGGGTTTTCTGCCAGCAGGCGCTCGATCAGCCGGCCACGGGCATCGATATGCAGCTCGCCGTGCCAATCGGCCAGCAGGTGCTGCGCCAGCTCAAAATGGGCGGCATCCAGCGCGGCCAACCCTGCCACATCAAACGGCAGCTTCAATTCCAGCGCCAAGGCCAGCTGCTTCAATACCGCCAGCTGCTTGCACTGCCCACCCTCATCCATTCTTTTCTTGATACGCTTGGCTGCGTTCATGCTCGTTTCCTTGCCCGGCGCACCCTGCTGCAACCCGAAGCAGACACGATGACACGCCATAAAATGGTCAATTTCTATAAGACCACAGCCATGCCAAAAAGTTAAATATCTTTTCGATAATAAAACGCCAACCTTTTGCATAAACAAACCATAAATCACCCACCGGCCGGACTGAACATGAAAAAGCTGCTCACCACAACGTTAATCTTGCTGCCAGCACTGGCTGCAGCGCACAGCCCGTCCTTCCCCTGCCGCCAGGCCGCCAGCAGCGCCGAACGCCTGGTATGCCACACCCCGCCACTTGCCAAGCTGGACCGCCAGCTGGCCAGCGCCTACCGCAGCGCACTCGCCAAAACCGGCCAGCCGCAACGCGCCACCCTGAAAGCCGAACAACGCGGCTGGGTAAAAGGGCGTGACGACTGCTGGAAAGCTGCCGACTTGGCGGCCTGTGTACGCGATGGCTACACGCTGCGCATTGCCGAGCTACAGGCGCGTTACCAGCTGCTACCGGCGCAAGCCCAGGTGCGCTACCAATGCGGCGCCACTGCGGCCAACGAGATGCAGGTGCGCTTCTACGCCACCGAACCTGCCACGCTGATAGCCGAGCGCGGCGACCGCAGCGAGCTGATGTACCAGCAGCCGGCCGCCAGTGGTGCCCGCTACGCAGGGCGCAACAGCTGGCTATGGGAACACCACGGCGCTGCTACCGTGGTGTGGGAATGGCAAGGTCAGGAAGAGGTGTGCCAGGCACAGCCATAAGCCTGCACGGCCGCGAATGCGGCCAACCCGGATCGCAACCGGCAGCAATGCAGCCCGCCTAGCCGGCAAAGCTGCGCCGCCAGTCACCGGGCGACACGCCGAAGCGGCGCCGGAAGTGCAGCCGCAACGACGGCGCACTGCCAAAACCGGCCTGCTGCGCAATGGTCTCTACCGGCAGCGCTGTGGTCTCCAGCAGCTGCTGCGCCCGCGCCAGGCGCTCGGCCAGCAGCCATTGCTGCACGGTACTGCCGGTTAGCTGGCGAAAATGGCGGGTAAAGGTGCGCCGGCTCATCAGTACCCGCGCCGCCAGGCTATCCAGCGTATGCGGCTGCGCCAGGCTGGCGCGCACCTCATCCAGCAGGCCGCTTAGGCGATCGTCACGGGTGTTGGCCGGCAAGGGTTGTGCAATGTACTGCGCCTGGCCACCCTGGCGGTGCGGTGGCGTCACCAGATAACGCGCCACCTGCCCCGCCGCCGCTGCGCCGCACTGACAGCGCAGCAGATGCAGGCAGCAATCCAGTGCCGCCGCGGTGCCGGCCGAGGTCAGCACCTGGCCGTCGTCCAGGTACAAGCTGTCGGGCAGGACAGTTACCGCGGGAAAGCGCGCGGCAAAATCGTCGGCAAACGCCCAGTGCGTGGTAGCCGCCATGCCATCCAGCAAACCGGCCTGCGCCAGCACGTAGGCGCCCAGGCACAAGCCCATCACCACCGCACCGCGGGCGTGGGCGTCGCGCAGCGCCTGCAATAGCGCCGGTGCGGCCAACTCGTCCACGTTGCGCCAGCTGGGCACAATCACCACGTCGGCACCCGCCAGCTCGGCCAGGCCGGCCAGCCCCTGTAACTGGAAGCCGGCACTGCTGGCCAGCGGCCCGGCCTCCCAGCTGCACACCTGCAAACGGTAACCCAGCGCCGCGCCGTGGCGTTCGCCAAACACCGCGCACGGCACCGCCAGATGAAACGGGCTGATCCCGTCAAATGCCACCACCGCCACCTGTCGCATAGCACGCTCGCCTGAGTCTTGATTGGCCTGATCTTAACGCATATTGGCATTCGGGCCACTCACGCTGGCAACACCAGCGCGGCACACTGTGTGCCACACCAACCCCACAAGGAAACCGCCATGAGCACCCCGCACCGCGCCCTGATCGTGATCGACGTACAGAACGAATACTTCGACGGCCAGCTGCCCATCAGCTACCCGCCGCGCGAACAAACGCTGCCGCGCATCCTGCAGGCCATGGATGCAGCCAAGCTGGCCGGCGTGCCGGTAGTGGTGGTACGCCACCTTGCCCCGGCCGGCAGCCCGATTTTTGCCACCGGCAGCCACGGCGCGGCCCTGCACCCCGAGGTGTCCGCCCGCCCGCACCAGCTGCTGCTGGATAAACAGTACGCCAGCTGCTTTACCGGCACCGGGCTGGGCGCCTGGCTGTGCGAACGCGGCATCGACACGCTGACCATATGCGGCTACATGACGCACAACTGCGACGCCAGCACCATCATCCACGCCAGCCACGACGGCTACCGGGTAGAGCTGCTGCACGACGCCAGCGGCTCGCTGCCCTACCGCAACACCGCCGGCAGCGCCAGCGCCGAGGAAATCCACCGCGTCTACTGCACGGTGATGCACACCGGCTTCGCCGCCGTAGCCAGCACCGACGACTGGCTGGCCGCCCTGGCCAGCGGCAGCGCGCTGGCGGCAGACAATGTCTACACCTCGCACCTGCGGGCGAGCGGCAAACTGGATTGAGTCTGACCAGCTTCTGGCGGCTGGCTCCACGCGGTCACTCACGCGCAAAGCGGTGCTGTCGCCGCTTTTGCCATGCCAGCCCTGTCCTGCGGCCGGCCCTTACCCTAGCGATACACGCAACACTGCGTTGTCGCACTAATGGCAACTTACGGCGGGCACTTGCAAGCAAACATCATTAATAAATGACATATCAATGGTATTTATTTTAAAATCGATAGGAATAAACCCCAATGAATGCTAGCAAATGCATAAAATCACTCGCTCTCTCTCCATTGCAGCCCTTGCCATCGCCAGCAGCGCCGCTCTGGCTGACACCAAAGTAGAACAAATGGCCATCCCGGTGGTGAAATGCCAGGCCTCCACCGGCAAAACCATTGCCATCAATACGCTGGAATGTACCGCCGCCAGCTGCCAGGCCCAGGGCGGCCCCGGCGGTGGCATGGCTGCACTGGCTGGTTTGATCGCTGGTAACGGCGGTGTGCAGGGCATCGGCAACGGCATGCGCTCCATGCTGACCAACGCCATTCGCGAAACCGGCTGCTTCAAGCTGGTGGACCTGGAACAGTTCAAGAAAATGCGCGAGATGCTGGCCGCTACCGGCCAGACCGTAGCCCCGCCTAAAATCGACCTGATGATTGCCGGCCAGATCACCGCGCTGGAGCTTTCCAAAGAAGGCGGTGCCTTGGGTGGCGGCTTCATCCCGCTACTGGGGCTGATCTCCAAGAACACCGAAAAAGCGTCCATGCAGCTGGACCTGACCTCGATGAACCCGCAGACTCTGGAAATCCACGAAGCGCGCTCGTTTGCGGCCAACAGTGACAAATCCAGCTGGGGCTTCGCTGCCATTGGTGGTGGCGTAGGCGGTGGCTGGTCGATCTCCAAAAGCCTGGCGCTGGACATGGTTGCGCGTGACATCATCGTGTCGTCGGCCAACTATCTGGCCGAGACCTACGCAGCCGGCAACATCACCAGCCGCCCGGCCCCGGCACCGGCCAACTGAACCTGCCCTGCCTGCACGCACCCCAGCCCGACCGAAGTCGGGCTTTATTTTTGCATCGCGTACAAAATAGCTTGCAAATAAATAGTGTGCTATTTATTATGCCGCATATGGATACCACTACCCCGTCACCGCTGCTGCTGGATCAACAGCTCTGTTTTGCGCTGTACTCCACCAGCCTGGCCATGAACAAACTGTACCGCAGCGTACTCACGCCGCTGGGCCTGACCTACCCGCAGTACCTGGTGATGATGGTGCTATGGGAAGGCGACGAGCTGACCGTGTCCGACATCGGCCAGCGGCTGTTTCTGGATTCTGCCACGCTGACACCGCTGCTGAAGCGGCTGGAAGCCGGCGAGCTGGTCAGCCGCCAGCGCAGCGCCAGCGACGAACGCCAGGTGATCATCCGCCTGACCGACGCCGGCCGCAGCCTGCGCCAGCAAGCCGAGGCGATACCGCCGGCGGTGTTTTGCGCCGCCGGCTGCAGCCTGGACGAGCTGAAGCAGCTGAAAGCCAGCCTGGAAGCGCTGCGCGGCCAACTGTCGCAAGCCACAGGCGATCTCTGAGTTCAGCGTGCCAGCCGCTACCGGCAAGCTGGCACGGCACCACAGGCAGTATTGGCTGCCTTTTTTGCCGGCAAATACATAGCACGCTATTTAATAGCAAGTTAAAGGAAAAATCATGCTGGAAACCATTCTGTACACTGCCCACGCCCACACCACTGGCGGCCGCGACGGCCGCAGCCAGAGCGATGACGGCGCGCTCGACTTGGCGCTGAGCACGCCCAAGGCGCTGGGTGGCGCTGGCGGCACCGGTACCAACCCGGAACAGCTGTTTGCCGCTGGCTACTCGGCGTGCTTTATCGGCGCGATGAAGTTTGTGGCCGCACGCCAGAAGATCGCACTGCCGGCCAGCCTGAGCATTGACGCCAGCGTCGGCATCGGCCCGATCCCGGCCGGTTTCGGCATTGAAGCCACGCTGCGCATCAGCGCGCCGGGCATGGACAAGGCCGTACTGACCCAGCTGGTACACGACGCCCACCAGGTATGCCCCTACTCCAACGCCACCCGCGGCAATATCGACGTGCACCTGGAAATCGTGGACTGACGTGCACGGGCAGCCCGCCAGCTGGTAAGCAGCACGGGCAGCGCACCCCATGCAAACACCCCCTGCGTGCCTAATACCAGTCAGTTAACGCTGACTAGCGTTTTTTGACTAAGGGGTTGCTGCGTTCAGGAGTGCTTTTGTGTCCGCGATGCGGACGATAATTAGATGCCGGTTCCGCCCGGCAGACGGGAAAGGGGGCGGATTGCCGCCCCCTTTTCATTCCCCCGCAACCCGGGGCTGCTCGAAACCCCGTACAAAATGGTACGCCCCAGGCGCCGCCGAACTCGCATCGCTGAGCAAATCAAAGATTTGCACGCAGATCGCTAACGGCTCGGAGCTCGAACAAATCGGCGTCTTAAAACCTGGGGCGCACCATTTTGCCCGGCTCGCGCCAACGGGATGGGACGCTTCACTCACGTCCTACTACTTGAAAACCAATCATATTCGCCTAACTGACTGGCATTACCCTGCATGCCTGGCATGCAGGGGGTGTTTGCATGCGTCGCCATCACAGACAGCTGCGATGGCGACAGGGCTACTGGCAGCCCTGTGGTGTGCAGAACGCGCCGTCGGCAAGCTCACCGGCGGTGGCTCCGGATAGCAAGGCCTGCAAGTGGCCGGCAAAGGCGGTGGGCTGGCCCAGCCACGGCGAGATGTCCAGCTTTTGCAGCTTGCCATTCAGCTCCAGCAGCAGCGACGGGAAACCGCGCAAGCCGTTGGCCGCCATGTCACGATGGCTGCGGCCAACGTGGGCGTCGAACTCGCCAGCCTGGCGCTGGTATTCGGCTGCAAAGGCCACGCCATCCAGCCCCAGCTCGGCGGCCAGTGCCTGCAACACGTCGGCGTCGGCAATGCGGCGGCCTTCGGCGTAATGCGCCTGCTGGATACGGTGCAGCATGGCCAGGCCACGCCCCGCCAGTGCTTCGGCGGCCAGAATCGCCAGCGTCGGCGGCGTGCTGTCGAACACGGCGCTGGTATCCAGCAGCAGGCCGTTGAAGTAGGCATCACCGAACGGCTGACCGGTCAGCGCGTGGATGCGCTGGTCGTGCGGCATCACGTAGTTGCGCAGCTGCGGGGTTACCGGCTGGCGATTAGCGCCGCTCATCATCGCCCCGGCGTGCAGCACCACGCGCATACCTGGGATGGCGGCCGCCGCGGCGGTGAGCGGTGCGGCGCCGTAGCACCAGCCGCACAGCGGGTCGTAGTAGTAATGCAGAGTGGCACTTACCATTTCATTTCACCTTTGTTTACTTTGGCGCCGATATCCAGCGCAATGCCCAGGCCCGCTTCCGGGTAGGCACGCTTCATGGCGTCGATCAGCTCGGCGCCGGTCTTGGCCTTGGCCGCTTCACTGTCAAAGCGCAGCAGATATTGGCGAGTGTAATCGATAGCCGACGCATCCAGCGCGGTACCCGGCAACATGTGGCCTGGCACCACCAGCGCCGGTTTCAGCGCTTTCATTTCGTCCAGCTGGGCAAGCCAGGCCTGGCGTTCGCCCGCTTGCTGGGTGTCGGCAGTCCAAACGTGCAGCTTGCCGAATACGGCTACGTTACCGGCGATGGCGCGGATGGACGGAATCCACACGTAGGGGCGATGCGCCAGTACGCCGCTGGTGCCGCGGATGTCGATGCTTTCGCCGTCTACGGTCAGTTTGTCAGCGGTCAGCGCTGCCGGCAGGATGGGTTTTAGCGGGGCGTTGGCGCCCATTTTCGGGCCCCAGAACGCTACTTTGCCAGCCAGCTTGGCGCTGATTTTCTCGCGCACGGCAGCGGTGGTTACCACCTCGGCCTGCGGGAAGATCTGCTTCAGCACTTCGGCGCCAAAGTAGTAGTCCGGGTCGGCGTTGCTGATGAAGATGGTTTTCAGCGTTTTGCCGCTGTCCAGCACGTTGGCCGCAATGCGGTAGGCGTCGGCGCGGGTAAAGCCGGTGTCGATCACCACCGCTTCGCTCTTGCCGCTCACTACCACGGCGTTGGCGTGGAAGCTGTTACCGTCAGCGTTGTACACCTTCAGGTTCAGCGGCTCGGCAGCGTGGGCGGCGCCGAAGGCCAGGGCAAAAGAGGCAGCGAGCAGGGTTTGGCGAATCATGGTCAGTCCTTTCAGTGAGGCGGCAAACACTGCCGCGTGGTGCATCTGGTATGGACGTCACTATAATTTCACCAGGCGCGCAGATAAACGCGTTAATCTGCGCATATTTGTTGCACAAATCGAGCAGATCATGGACAGACTTACCGCCATGCAGGTGTTTGCCGACGTGGCCGCCAGCGGCAGCTTTACCGCCAGTGCCGAGCGGCTGGGCATGTCGCGCGCCATGGTGACGCGCTACGTGGCCGAGATGGAGCAATGGCTGGGCGCCCGCCTGCTACAGCGCACCACCCGCCGTGTCACGCTGACCGACGCCGGCGAGCAGGCGCTGCGCCGCTGCCTGCAGATGCTGGCGCTGGCCGAAGAAACCGAAGACGAGGTGGCGCCGCCGGACGGCACGCTGCGCGGCCAACTACGGCTCACCAGCAGCATGTCGTTTGGTCATGCGCATCTGGCGGCGGCCATCAGCGACTTTCTGGCCCTGCACCCGCAGCTGAAGATCGATCTGAACGTGGGCGACGCAGCGCTAAACCTGGTGGAGGCGCGCATCGACCTGGCCATCCGCATCAGCAGCGAGCCAGACCCGGCGCTGATTGCCCGCCCGCTGGCCAGCTGCGAATCGGTACTGGTGGCCAGCCCGGCTTACCTGGCGGCGCAAGGTTGGCCGCAACAGCCGGCCGACCTCGCCCGCCACCGCTGCCTGGGCTACGCCAACTTTGGCCGCAGCACCTGGCGCTTTGGCCGCAGTGGCGAATGGCAAAGCGTGAGCGTGCCTACCCGCTTTACCGCCAACGAAGCCACCGTATTGCTGCACGCGGCGCTGGCCGGCGGCGGCATTGCGCTGCAACCCACTTATCTGGCCGCGCCGCTACTGGCCAGCGGCCAACTACAGCAAGTACTGGGGGAATGGGCAGTGCCGCAGATGACCATCTACGCGCTGTACGCGTCGCGCCGGCATTTGTCACCGGCGGTGCGGGCGCTGCTGGACTTTCTGCTGGCGCGCTTTGCCGGCGCACCGTGGGATCAGGCGCCGTAACGGCGCTTGAGCGCAGCCAGGCGGCCGTCGGCGCGTAGCTGGTCCAGCGCGTGCTGCAGGCTGCGCAGCATGGCGGGGTCGGTGTCTTTATTAAAGGCGAACCAGTACTGGTAGCGCTGGTCCAGCGTCCACACCGGGCGGATGCGCGCCGCATCCACCTGCTGCAGTTTCTGCTGCCAGCGCATGGCCCAGTCCAGCATCACCACGCTGTCTGCGCGGCCAAGCAACAGTTTCTTGAGGTTAACCTCGTCACTCTGGCCATACTCCAGCCGGGTTTCAGGCAAGCCCAGCTGCACCAGCTGGCTAGCCGCGCTGGATTCGGCCAGCACCCCCAGCCGGTAGCGCAGCAGGTCTTGCTGGCGGCGCACCTTGACATCGGGGCGGCTCGCCAACGCGTACACCATCATGCGGCGCGGCGCGATCGGCCCCACCCACTTGAACAGCGCCTCGCGCTCGGGGTTACGCACGATGCTGTACAGCGCACTGCCCGGCTGCTTCTTCACCGTACGGTAGGCCCGCATCCACGGCATCACCTCCAGCTGCACGCTATGGCCGGCCTCGCCCGCCATCTGGCGTAGCAACTCGCTGGCAAAGCCGCCTACCTTGCCGTTTTCCTCGTAATTCAGCGGTGGCAAAGCCTCGGTATACGCTTTGATGCTGGCCGCCATGGCCGTAGCAGGCAGTATCAAAACCGTGACACAGGCGGCCAACAGGGTGGTCTTCATTATTTTATCTATTAATTTCGATAGGTTTTAGCCTAGGACAGGCTGGCAGCCCGCACAAGTACGCCACCTATTGGCAAACCGGTGAAAAAACACCCCCTGCTGGCCATCGCGAGCAGGGGGTGGGACAAGCAGGCAGACCGCCAGGCTAGTGGCAGCTACCGCCTTTGCAGCTGCCGCAGCTACCGCAGCCGCCCGACTTGGGCTCGGCGCCTGGCACCGGCTTGCGGCTACGCGGCAGGTATTTGCGCAGCAGGTACAGCGCCGCTGCCGCAACGATCAGGCCGACGATGGCCCCTTGCATGCCTTCACTCATCTTGTTCTCCTCATCAAGCCCACAGGGCCGCCATCTGGCGCACCAGTAGCGCGGCAAAGTAAGCCAGCGCAAACAGGTAGCCGGTAAAAATGACCGTAGCCCGTAGCGAGTTGGTCTCGCGGCGTACCACAGCAATGGTGGACAAGCACTGCGGCGCGTACACAAACCACGCCAGGTAAGCCAGTGCTACCGGCAGGCTCCAGTCGCGCAACAATGCGCCGCCCAGCGCTGCTTCGCCGCCAACCGCATAGACGGTAGCCAGCGCGCTCACCGCTACCTCGCGCGCTGCCATGGCCGGAATCAGCGCAATGCACATCTGCCAGTTAAAACCCAGCGGCGCAAACAAAGGCTGCATCAGCTTGCCCAGCATGCCGGCAAAGCTGTACTCGATAGCCGGCAGCGTGGCATCGGCCGGTGCATGCGGGAAGGTGGCCAGGAACCACAGCACGATGGACAGCGCCAGGATGATGGTGCCCACGCGGCGCAGGAAAATCGACGCCCGCTCCTTCAGCCCCAGTACAAAGTGGTAGGCGTTCGGCCAGCGGTAATTTGGCAGCTCCAGCAACAGCGGGAAACCCTGGCTGGCCGCCTCGCGGCGGCGCATCACCCAGGCCACCAGCGCGGCGCTGGCGATACCGGCAATGTACAAGGCAAACAGTGTCAGGCCCTGCAAGTTGAACACGCCCCACACGCTTTGCTGCGGCACAAAAGCGCCGATCACCACTGCGTACACCGGCAGCCGCGCCGAGCAGGTCATCAGCGGCGCGGTCAGGATGGTGACCAGCCGCTCTTTCGGGTCGGCAATGCTGCGCGTGGACATGATGCCAGGCACGGCGCAGGCAAAGCTGGACAGCATGGGGATGAACGAGCGCCCGGACAACCCCACGCCGCGCATCAGGCGGTCCAGCAGGAAGGCCGCGCGCGGCAGGTAGCCGGAGTCTTCCAGCGCCAGGATAAAGGCAAACAGAATGATGATCTGCGGCAGGAACACCAGCACGCCGCCGACACCGGCAATCAGGCCATCCACTACAAAGTCATGCAGGATGCCGTCTGGCAGCAGTGCGCCGGCGCTCTCCCCCAGCCAAGCCATGACCGCATCGATGCCGTCCATCACCGGCGCCGCCCAGGCAAACACCGCCTGGAACATCAGCAGCAGGATGGTAGCCAGCAGCGCCAGGCCCAGTACCGGGTGCATCACCAGCGCGTCCAGCCGGTCTTGCCAGGCCGGGGCCTGCGACGGTGCCGATACACTGGTGGCCAACAGTTGGTCGATACGGGCGTACAGCGCCTCTACCGCTTCGGCACGTTCCGGCAGCGCCAGCTGGCCGCTGCGGCTAGCAGCGTTGGCCGCACATTCGGCCATGGCTGATTGCAGGTCCGCCACACCGTTTTTGCGCACGGCCACGGTTTCCACCACCGGCATGCCCAACTGTTGCGACAGCATGGCGGTGTCGATGGTAATGCCACGGCTGCGCGCCGCATCAGCCAGATTGAGCGCCAGAATCATCGGCAGGCCCAGTGCCTGCAGCTCCAGCACCAGACGCAGGCCGAGCTTGATATTGGTGGCATCCACCACCGCCACCAGCACGTCCGGCGCGGCCTCACCCGCCATTTCGCCCAGGATGACGCGGCGCGCCACCTGTTCGTCGGGTGAGGCCACGTACAGGCTGTAGGTGCCAGGCAGGTCGATCAGCTCGGCAGGGCGGCCCAGGCCAGACAGGCTACCCAGGCGTTTTTCCACGGTAACACCGGCGTAGTTGGCTACTTTGGCACGGGCACCGGTCAGGCTATTGAATAGCGCGGTCTTGCCGCAGTTGGGGTTACCCACCAGGGCAAAACGCAAAAGGGATTGGGACATGACGGGATCAGGCAGGGTGAACAGTGGTAATGATCTTGGCCGCTTCGCTGCGGCGCAGGCCGAACTTGGTGCCGTTAATGCGCACGGCCACGGGGTCGGCGCCGAACAGGCCAAAACCGATGACCTGCAGCACGGCGCCGGGCAGGAAACCCAGCTCTTTCAGGCGCAGCGTCACCTGCGCGTCCAGCTCGCCGAAATGGCTATGGCTGGCAATATCGACAATGGTGGCACGGGCGCCCTTGGGCAGCAGGTGCAGCGGGGTGGCAGTGTGGGACAAAACGCGCTCCTTGCTATCGATGCGAAGAACATCAAATGAGATTAATTCTTTTTATCGTAGCAATAAGCTTTGCCCATGTACACCCACCAGGGCTGATCCAGATCAAGCATTAGGTAACCATCTGTAGCGATATGCCATAGGCAAATGCAATCACCCCCGTTATCAATTCACCTCACCCCACAAGGCATCCAGTGCCAGCATCACGCGCGGCAAGCCACAGGCCACCGCTGGCGAGCGGTGAATCGCCCCGCGCCCCGCGTTGCCCTGCCACAGGCTGCCCTTTAGCAACAACACGTCCCCTGCCGCGCTGCGGCCAACCCTGCCACCGCGCATCAGGCCGCTGTCGGCATCGGGCAGCCCGCCGCTGGCGGTGCCCAGATAGTGGCGGTCGGCGTCGGCCTCGGCCAGCCACTCGGTGCCGGCGCCCTGCCAGGTGCACACCAGGCGCATGCCGGTGCGGTCGACATGAAAGCGCGGACACATCGCCTGCTGCAGCACCTCGATACGCCAACCCACCTGCGGGCAGCCCAGCAGCGTGCCAAACAGGTCGGCCAGCAGCGCCAGATCGCCGGCTGCCGCATCACGCCCCGCAGCGGGCGGCCAGCTGGCCAGGTGCGGCTGCCCGCCCGGCGGCAGTTGGCCGCGCATGCCCAGGCCTAGCTGGCCGGCTGCGGCCAACCCGGCCAGATAGCTGCCAATGGCCGGTGACAAGCCACGCTGCCAATACAGCAGCTGTACCTGCGGCTGCAAGATGGCCGGCAGGCCGGCCAGATCGTCACACACCACCACATCGCTCATCGGCCGCCCCCGCTACGCTGATACTGCAAGGCCCTGCCCTGCACACCGGGCAGCAAACGCCCCTGGTACCAGCCCAGCTGGCCGGATACCACGGTGGCGCGCACGTGATAGCGCAAGGGGCGCTGCTCGAACGGCGACCAGCCGCAACGCGACATCACCGGCAGCACCGGCCCGGCACCCGGCGCCAGCAAGGCCAGGTCGGCCCAATAGCCCTCGGACAGATAGCCGCGCTCGCGGATGGCAAACAAGTCGGCCACGTTGTGGCTGGTTTTCTGTACCAGCTGCGGCAGCGTCAGCACGCCGTCGTCCACCAGCCCCATCAGCGCGGGCAGCGCGTGCTGCACCAGCGGCAGCCCGCTGGGCGCCTGCCAGTACGGGCGGGCCTTTTCTTCGGTGGTGTGCGGCGCGTGGTCGGTGCCGATCACGTCCAGACGGCCATCCTGCAAGCCCTGCAGCAAGGCGGCACGGTCGGCGGCGGTTTTTACCGACGGGTTGCACTTCAGGCGGTTGCCCAGCGTGGCGTAATCGGCGTCGTCAAACAGCAGGTGGTGCACACAGGCTTCGGCGGTGATGCGCTTGCCGGCCAGTGGCCCGGCGTCGAACAGCGCCAGCTCGCGGGCGGTGGTAAGGTGCAGCACGTGCAAGCGGGTATCAAACTGCCGCGCCAGGCTTACCGCCAGGCTGCTGCTGCGCCAGCAGGCCTCGGCGCTGCGCACCTGCGGGTGTAGCGCCGCGGTGGCCGCGTCGCCGTATTGCGCCCGCAGGCGCGCACTGTCGGCCTCAACCGTGGGGGTGTGTTCGCAATGCGCCAGCAATACGGTGGGCACGCTGGCGAACAGGCGTTCCAGCAACACCGGCTCGTCCAGCAGCATATTGCCGGTACTGGCACCCATGAACACCTTGACCCCCGCCACGCGACCAGGAGGCAGCGCGGCCACCAGGTCCAGGTTGTCGCTGGCGGCACCAAAATGAAAGCCGTAGTTGGCCGCGCTGTGCTGTGCGGCCAACCATTCCTTGTGCGCCAGCGCGTCCAGCGTGGTGGTGCTGGGCGTGGTGTTCGGCATGTCCATGAAGCTGGTAATGCCGCCCGCCAGCGCCGCGCGCGACTCGGTGGCGATGCAGCCTTTGTGCGTGAGCCCTGGCTCGCGAAAATGCACCTGGTCGTCGATCATGCCTGGCAGCAGCCAGCCGCCTGCCGCGTCGATCTCGTGCCGGGCTGCGGCGTCGATGCTGGCCGCAATACGCGCGATGCGCCCGCCGCGCACCAGCAGGTCACCCTCGCTGATGCGGCCTTCGTTCACCAGCCGCGCATTACGGATCAGGATATCGCCCTTCATGCCGGCAACACCTCGCCCTCTTCGGCCAGCTCGCCCCACTGCGGGAACGGGTCCGGCAAGCTGGCCCAGGCGGCCGGGCCGGCAGCCAACTCGGCCTCGGTGAGCAGGCAGGCATCAAACGCCGCTGTCAACGCGGCTTGGTCCATGCCCATGCCGATGATCACCAGCTCTTGCTGGCGGTCGCCCCAGGGCTCGGCCCAGCGGCTGGTGATGATGGCGCGGCTTTCGTCGTCCTGCGGCCAGTCTGCGCGGTCAACCGCGTCCCACCACAAGCCACCCAGGCCGTGGCACGACATGGCACCAGCCTGCGACCAGCTGCCCACCAGCATCGGCCGGGTAGCCAGCCAGAAATAGCCCTTGGAACGCACCACGCCCGGCCATTCCTGCTGTACCCACTGGTAAAAGCGCTGCGGGTGGAAAGGCTGGCGCGCGCGGTAGACAAAGCTGGTAATGCCGTACTCTTCGGTTTCCGGTACGTGCTCGCCGCGCAGTTCCTGCAGCCAGCCCGGTGCGTCGGCGGCGGCATCGAAATCGAACAGGCCGGTGTCCAGCACGCTAGCCAGCGGCACGCGGCCAAAGTGGCTTTTGACAATGCGCGCGCGCGGGTTGAGCGTGGCCAGGATGGCTTCCAGCCGCAGGATGTCGTCGGCCGACATCAGGTCGGTCTTGTTCAGCACAATCACGTCGCAGAACTCCACCTGCTCGACCAGCAGATCCACCACCGTGCGCTCGTCTTCGTCGCCGGCCGCCTCGCCGCGCTGGTGCAGAAAGTCTTGCGAGCCGTAGTCGCGCAGGAAATTGAAGCCATCCACCACGGTGACCATGGTGTCCAGCCGCGCGATATCGGACAGGCTGTGGCCGTCGTCGTCGCGGAAGGTGAAGGTTTCCGCCACCGGCAGCGGCTCGGCGATGCCGGTGGACTCGATCAGCAGGTAATCAAAGCGCCCGGCTGCGGCCAACTGCCGTATTTCTACCAGCAAGTCTTCGCGCAGCGTGCAGCAGATGCAGCCATTGCTCATCTCCACCAGCTTCTCTTCGGCGCGGCTTAGCGCGGCACCCCCTTCGCGTACCAGCTGGGCGTCGATATTCACCTCGGACATATCGTTCACGATCACCGCCACGCGGCGGCCCTCGCGGTTATTCAGGATATGGTTCAGCAAGGTGGTTTTGCCGGCGCCCAGAAAACCGGACAACACGGTAACGGGCAGGCGGGGATCTTGTTTGGCAGACATGGCTTTCTCCAGCGTTATAACGTAACAGTAAACATGTTATGTTGTAACACGCCTGTCAAGCCCCCTGCGTCATCGCTACGCAACCAGTCTGTCATCAAGTTGCCATGCCAGACCCGCACTATTCGATGAAACATCATCGGGAGGCCGTATGAGCACGCACAAGCTAGTTAGCCAGGCAGTGAGCAACTCCACCACCACCGGCCTAAAAGCCATTGGCGACCGACTGTTTGCCAGCTGGTTCAGCCGCCTGGTGTACGCGCAAATCTGGGAGGACCCGGAAGTAGACATCGAAGCGCTGCAGCTGCGCCCTGGCATGCGCCTGCTCACTATCTCGTCCGGCGGCTGCAACGCCCTGGCCTACCTGAGCCGCCAGCCGGCCGAGGTACACGCGGTAGACCTGAACGACACCCACCTGGCCATGCTGGCACTAAAGAAAGCCGCCTTTGCCGAGCTGCCGGATTACAGCACCCTGCTGGACTTTCTGGGCGATGCCAGCCAGCGCCAGAACGCCCAGCGCTACCGCCGCTACATTGCCGCCGCGCTGCCGGTAAGCGCCCGCCAGTACTGGGAACACAACAATATCTGGGGCACGCCGCGCTATGCGCTGTTTACCCGTCACGCCTACCGCCACGGCCTGCTGGGGCGCTTCATCGGCCTGGGTCACGTACTGGCCAGGCTGATGGGCGGCAACCTGGGCCAGTTGGCCAAAGCCACCAGCCTGGAAGAACAAGAAGCGCTGTTCGAACGCCACCTGGCACCGGTTTTCCGCCACCCGCTGCTGCGTTTTCTGTGCCACCGCGAAAGCCTGCTGTACAGCATGGGCATCCCGCCTGCACAGTTTGCCGAGCTGCGTGCCGATGCCGGCGGCAACCTGCCTGCGCTGTTTGAAAGCCGCATGCGCCGCTTGGCCTGTGACTTCCCGCTCGCCGAAAACCCCTACGCCCAGCAAGCGTTTGCCCGCCGCTACGACACCGACAACCAGCGCAGCCTGCCGCTCTACCTGCAGCAAGCGCATTACCACACCATCCGCCAGCAGCTGGGCAAGCTGCAGCTGCACCACCACGCGCTGACCGACTTTCTGGACGAGCGCGCCCCGCAAAGCCTGGACGCCTATGTTTTCCTGGACGCGCAAGACTGGATGGACGACACCCAGCTCAATGCCCTGTGGCGCCAGGTTACCCGCACCGCCGCCCCCGGCGCCCGCGTAGTGTTCCGCACCGGCGGCAGCAGCTCGCCACTGGAGCGCCGCCTGGCACCGCAGCTGCTGGCCTGCTGGGAAACCGACCCGGCGTATAACCGCCAGCTGCACCTGCGCGACCGCGCCGCCATCTACGGTGGCGTGCACGTGTACACCAAGCGCACATGAGCCGCCTGGAAAACCCGCTACTGCTGGATGGCCACGCCCACTGGCTAAGCCAGGCACGCCAGCTGGGTGGCCAGCACTGGGTGGCCAACGCCCCTACCCAGGTTTGTTGCAGCGACGCCGGCACGCCCGCGATACCGGTCACCCGGCTCACCCGCCAGGCCAGTGGCGACAGCTACGTTGCCAGCCCGCGCGCTGCCTGGCTGCACTACCCGCAGGCCGAAGCCGCCCGCCACGGGCGCACCACCCGCCTGCTGGCCGCCGCGGCCAGCGGGCCACTGGCCGGGCTCATCAGCGCCGCCCGGCTGGACAGCGCCTGGCACATCAATAACTGGCTGCTGTCCACCAACCTGCACCCGCAATGGAGCGAAGACGAGCTGACCCTGCTCACCGACACCCTGCTGGCGCGCCAGCCGGACGCCCCGCTGCTGCTGCGCAATGTATGCGATGCGGCCAACCCCGGCCTGCCCGCCATGCTGCAAGCGCAGGGCTGGCTGCTGCTGCCCGCCCGCCAGGTCTACCTGTGCCAGCCAGCCGACCCTGCGGTATGGCGCAGCCCCAATGTCAAACGCGACCAGAAACTGCTGCAGGCCAGCCCGCTCACCCTGCTGGGCCCGGATCAGCTTGGCGAAGCCGACATCCCGGCGCTGCAACGCTGCTTCCGCCAGCTGTTTATCGACAAGCACTCGGCGCTGAACCCGGACTTCACCCCGGCGTTTTTCCGCCTGTGCCTGCAGCAGCGCTTTCTGGCGCTGCACGCGCTGGCGCTGGATGGCCAGATCGTCGGCTGCATCGGCCTGTACCAGCGCTACGGCTGGCTTACTACCCCGCTGCTGGGCTACGACACCAGCCTGCCGGCCGAGCTGGGCCTGTATCGCCAGCTGATGGCCCTGCTACTGGCCAAGGCGCGCGAACGCCAATTGGCGCTGCACTACAGCAGCGGTGCCGGTGAATTCAAACGCCACCGTGGCGGCGTGCCCCATCTGGAATACACCGCTGTGTTTGCCCACCACCTGCACGGCCGCCACCGCCTGGCGCTCTCCACGCTGGCCAGCCTGCTGCAGCGCACCGCCACACCATTGCTGCAACGCTACGGCTAGCCATTCGACCCAGGGTTGGCCGCCGCCCCGCGCGTGGCCCACCTGCGACAGCTTGCATCAATACGGAAAATGCTTATCGCAAATAATGCTTGGCACGATGGCACATGCTGGCGGTATGCTGTGGCCCATTATTGCCCGGCGGGCACTGTTGCACCGCCGCAGACCTGAAGGACACGCCATGACCGCACGCCTTACCGCCCTTGCCGCCCTGCTGGCCCTGTCGCTACCCGCGCTGGCCAAACCGCTGACCGTCTGCACCGAAGCCAGCCCGGAAGGCTTTGACGTGGTGCGCTACAACTCGCTGACCACCACCAACGCCAGCGCCGATGTGCTGTTCAACCGCCTGGTCGATTACGACGCCCACCAGGGCAAGGTAGTGCCCAGCCTGGCCAGCGCCTGGAAAGTGGCGCCGGATGGCCTGTCGGTGACCTTTACCCTGCGTGACAAGGTAGCCTTCCACAAAACCGCCTGGTTCAGCCCCAGCCGGCCGCTGAATGCCGACGACGTGGTGTTCAGCTTCCAGCGCATGACCGACCCTGCCCACCCGTGGTACAAAAGCGCGCCCAACGGCTACCCGCACGCCAAGTCGTTCCAGCTGGACAAGCTGATCAAGGCGGTAGTGAAAGTCGATGCCCGCACCGTGCGCTTTGACCTGAACCAGCCCGACGCCACGCTGGTCCCGCTGTTGACCATGGGCTTTGCCAGCATCTACTCGGCCGAGTACGCCGACCAGCTGGCCAAGGCCGGCAACTTCGAGCAGCTGAACGCGCAGCCGGTAGGCACCGGCCCGTTCGTATTCCAGAGCTCGGCCAAAGACAGCGCGGTGCGCTACGCGGCCAACCCGGCCTACTTTGGCGGCAAGCCCGCTGCCGAGCGCCTGATCTACGCCATCACGCCGGATAGCGCGGTACGCGCGCAAAAGGTAAAAGCCGGCGAATGCAATATCGCGCTGAGCCCCAAGCCGCAGGACATCAGCGATGCCGCTGGCGACGCCCGCATCAAGGTACTGACCGTGCCGATGTTCTCCACCGCCTTCATCGCGCTGAACAGCCAGCACAAGCCGTTTGACGACAAACGCGTGCGCCAGGCGGTGAACCTGGCCTTCGACAAGGCCAACTACCTGAAAGTGGTGTTTGCCGGCAGCGCCACCGCAGCCGTCAACCCGTTCCCGCCGTCCACCTTTGGCTACAACAAGGCCATCAAGGACTACAACCTCGACCTGGCCCGCGCCAAGAAGCTACTGGCCGACGCCGGCCTGCCCAACGGTTTTGACACCACCATCTGGATTCGCCCCACCGGCAGCACGCTGAACCCCAACCCGAAAGCCGGCGCCGAAGTACTGCAGGCCGACCTGGCCAAGATCGGCGTCAAGGCCGAGATCAAGGTCATCGAATGGGGCGAACTGATCAAGCGCGCCAAGGCCGGCGAGCACGACGTGCTGTTCATGGGCTGGGCCGGCGACAACGGCGACGCCGACAACTTCCTCACCCCGCAATTCAGCTGCGCGGCGGTACAGAGCGGCACCAACTTCGCCCGCTTCTGCGACCCCACGCTGGACAAGCTGATTACCGACGCCCGTCGCGACGCCAGCCCGAAACTGCGTGCGGCCAACTATGCCCGCGCCCAGCAGATCATCAAGGAGCAGGCACTGTGGGTGCCGCTGGCCCATCCCACCGCTGCAGCGCTCACCAGCGCCAACGTCAGCGGCTACAACGTCAGCCCGTTCGGCCGCGTGGATTTTGGCAAGACCGTGGTGAAATAAGCCTCACACACGCGCAGCAAAGCGAAGCGGCCAAGCTGGTAACAGCTTGGCCGCTTTTGTTTTAGCACGCGGGTAAAGGCTTACTCGCCCATCACCACGCCCTCGCGGCGCGGGTCGGCGCCACCGAAAAAGCCGTCAGCCGTACGGCCAATAGCCTGCAGGCCGCTGGTCATGTCGGTTTCACGCACCTCGTGCTGATGGGCTTTCAGCCAGTCCACGGTACTGGCCGGAAAGCGCTTTTCTTCCAGCATGGTGGGCGCGCCGGTGGCGCCGAAATTGGGCAGATTGATCGCCTGTTGCGCGTTCATGCCCCAGTTGAGCATGCCGTACAGCGTTTTGGCGGTGTAGTGGATGATCAGCGCGCCGCCGGGGCTGCCGCCGCTGATCAGCACCTGGCCGCTGGCCTTGTCGAACACCAGCGTCGGGCTCATCGAGCTGCGCGGGCGCTTGCCCGGCTCCACGCGGTTGGCGGTGGGCAGGCCACTGCTGTCGTTGGGGGCAAAGTTGAAGTCGGTTAACTCATTGTTCAGCAAAAAGCCACCCGTACCCTTGCCGCTAGGGTTCACCATCTGGCGCGCGCCAAACTGCGCCTCGATGGTGGTGGTCATGCTCAGAGCGTGGCCGTTTCGGTCGATGATGCTGATATGGCTGGTGCCGTACTCCGGCTGCGCCGCCGCCACGCCCAGCGCGGTGGTCAGCACGCCGGGCTGGCCAGGCTGCGCGGTTTTCATGCTGTTGTCGGTAATCAGTTTGGCGCGGCTGGTCAGGTAGGCCGGGGCCAGCATGCTGTGCCAGCTGCCGCCCGGTGGCTGCACGAAATCGGGGTCACCCACGTACTTGGCGCGGTCGGCAAAGGCCAGGCGCGAGGCTTCGGTGTACAGGTGCAGCCATTGCGGCGACGGCAACGGCTTGCCGTCCGCGCCCTGATCCAGCGGCAGGCTGGCCGCCGGGGTGTTGGCCAGGATACCCAGAATCTGCCCCACCGCGATCATGCCGCTGCTGGGCGGCGGAAAGCCGCACAGGCGGTAGTCGCGGCTGGCGGCGCGGTAGTCGCTGCACAGCGCGTCGCGCTTTTGGGGCTGGTAGGCCGCCAGGTCGGCCAGCGTCAGCTTGCCGGGGTTGGCCGCATGGCCCTGCACCTTGGCCACGATGGCTTGTGCGATGCTGCCTTGCTGCAAGGCACGGTTACCCTGGCGGGCAATGGCTTTCAGCACCTCGGCGTAGGGCTGGTTTTTCAGGATGTGCCCCACCGGCCACGGCTGGCCATCCGGCTGGTAAAAGTACGCGGCGGCCACCGGGTCCTGCTTCAGGAACGGGTCGGATTTCAACAGCGTGTACAGCCGCGGGCTGACGGCAAAGCCTTGCTCCGCCAGGCGGATAGCCGGCGCGAACAGCTCGCCCCACGGCAGCTTGCCCTGCTCGCGGTGCGCCATTTCCAGCATCGCCACCGCACCGGGTACGCCCACAGAGCGGCCGCCGACCACGGCGTCGTTGAACGCCATCGGCTTGCCGTCGGCGCCGATGAACAGCTTGTCGTCCACCGCCGCCGGCGCGGTTTCACGGCCGTCGTAGGCGCTCACCGCCTTGCCGTCGAAGTACAGCAGGAAAGCACCGCCGCCGATGCCGCTGCTTTGCGGCTCTACCAGCCCCAGCACCATCTGCACCGCCACCGCGGCGTCGATGGCACTACCACCGGCAGCCAGCACCTGGCGGCCGGCGTCGGTAGCCAAGGGGTTGGCCGCAGCCACCGCGTACTGGCGCGTGGCCCAGCCGGTTTTTTCCTGGTAGCCGCTGGCGGCTTCCGGCTGCTGCGGCAGCGGGCTGTAGTTAAAATGGCTTGGTGCACTGGCGCAGGCAGCCAGCAGCAAGGACAGGGTGATGGTACGCAGCGGTAGCATGGGTAATCCTCGTCGTGATGGCGCCACGAGGCGGTGGTGCCTGTTGTCATCGTGTAGTCATGCTAAAGGCCAGCACGCGGGATGCCCAAGGTGCTAGCCGACATTTGCCACACCTGCCCCGTAATGGGCGGCACCTTGGCATTTTCTGTCACCCTCTATGTAGCATCGCCAGCGCGACCCTGCACTGCTACACTGCGCGCCTTCCCTTTTGCGGCCAACCTTCATGCTGACCATCCTGTACCGCGACGCGCACCTGATTGCCATCGACAAACCCAGCGGCTTGCTGGTGCACCGCAGCGAGATCGACCGCCGCGAAACACGCTTTGCGGTACAGCTGCTGCGCGACCAGATCGGCCAGCAGGTGTTTCCGGTACACCGGCTGGACCGTGGCACCAGCGGCGTGCTGCTGTTTGCGCTGGATAGCGCCACCGCGCGCCTGCTGAACGACGCCTTTGCCAGCCGCGCCCCGGCCAAAACCTATCTGGCGGTGGTGCGTGGCCACCCGGCCGACAGCGGCGACATCGACCACCCGATTACCCGCCAGCCGGACGAGCGCGAATACGTGCACGACAATGCCCAGCTCAACGCGCAGCCGGCGTTTACCCGCTACCGCACGCTGGCGCGCTGCACGCTGCCGTTTGCCGTGGACCGCTACCCGCAAAGCCGTTACGCGCTGGTACAGCTGCAGCCGGAAACTGGCCGCCGACACCAGCTGCGCCGCCACCTCAAGCACATTGCCCACCCCATCATCGGCGACGCCACCCACGGCAAGGGCGTGCACAACCGCTTCTTCCAGACGCAATACCAGGTTGGCCGCATGCTGCTGCACGCCGCCGAACTGCAGATCACCCACCCGCACAGCGGCCAACCGCTGACGCTGACCGCACCGCTCAGCGGCGATTTTGCCCGCCTGCTGGGCGAGCTTGGCTGGGCCGGTGCACTGCCCGCCCACTGGCTGGGCGAGCTCTGAGCAGCCGTCAACAGGAAACGCCACACGCAAAAAGCCCCTGCCTGCTTTCACAGACAGGGGCTTTCTCCTTTTCCGGCTCAGAAGCGGTAGTTCACGCCCAGCATGCCGGCAACGGTCACATTGCGTTCTACCAGCGGGCTGCCGGTGCGCGCTGCCTCGTCCCACTTCAGCGACGCAGGCAGGTGGCTCACCGACACGCGGGTCAGCACCGCCAGATTGCGGTTGAAGGCGTGGCGCCAGCTAGCGCCCAGCTGGTAGCGGGTGGCCGAGTCGGCCTGGTAGGCCGGCAAGCCGCTGCGGGCCGCCTCGCTGGCACTGATGCCGGTGTAGTATTGCTGGTAAGCCTTGGGCAGGTAGCTGGCCCCGGCCGACACCACGAAGGCGTCCTGCTGCGTGCTGAACGGCAGCACGTTCTCTACCGCCACCGTGGTCAGCGTGGCCTGGTGGCGGCTACCGGCGTCGTGCATGGCTTGCAGCGACAGCGTGGTGCGCGGGTCCAGCGCCCAGCCCAGCTCGCCGCCCACCAGCACCCCTTGCTTGCGCTTGTCCAGCTGGCGTAGCGCGGCAATGTCGTTATCCTTTGGGTCGAACTCGTCAAACTCCCACTGCGCCTTGGCAGTGGCAGTCAGATTGCTGCCCAGCGGCTGCTTCCAGCCCAGCTCCGGGCCGTGCACATAAAACTGGTCGCCCTGGTAGCCCAGCAGCGGTATGGCCATGGCCCGGCCATTGTCACCACGATAAATAGTGCTGCCGACACCGGCGCCGATACCGGCCTGCCAGTCACCGGCCTGTACCGCCATGGCGGCCAGCAGCAGGCCCACGCCTGCCATCCCCTGTTTCATGTCTGCTCCTTGCTGGTTGATAGTCAAGAAAACCGCTATCAATCCTATATGAATCGGTTTACACAAAAACATTATGCGACCAAAGACCGTCCAGCGCGACCAACGGTTCCCTGCCTTCGCCAGCAGCAAGCAGAAAAACAGCCCGGCAGGCTTCCCGTGCCGGGCTGGTGCATGGTGCATGGTGCTGCCTGCCTTAGCCAGCACCGGCGGCCTTGCAAAGCGCCGCCTCGAAAAACAGGGCCTCTGCCTCGGTCTTTCCCGCCACATCGATAAAAGCCTGTGTTGGCAGATAGCCTTTGCCGGGAAAAGCCTTGCGGCTGCTGGCGCTGCACTTGCCAACACAGTTGGCATTGATCACCGCCCGCGCCTGCGCGTAATCCGCCTGTGTGGCAGAGATGAAATCACCCGCCTTTACCCGTGGGCCCTGGCCATTGCTGGCACCGTTGGCGTTCTGGCGGTAGACCTCCGGAATACCTTCGGTGAGCGCAGCCAGCAGGATGCGGTAGCTGTTGTCCGGCGCCAGCGCCAGATCAGGCTGTTCCAGTAGCGGCAAACCCAACAACTCGCCGGCCTTGCGGTATTGGTGGGCGTGCGTCAGCTGCACCCAGCCGCGGCCGTAATAGCGCTGTCCGGTGCGCGGGTCTGGCCGCCCGTAGGCCTTGCCTGCCCCCTCACCGCGCTCCACCGCCGCAGGGGAAAACTGGCGGATACCGGTTTCCACCACCACGGTGGCAAACATGAAAGCGGCCAGTGCCACGCTGTCCACCTTGGCATCCGCCGCCATATAGCCCTGCAGCTGTTTGAGGTTAGCCATGCGCGCCTGGCACGCCTCCACCTTGCCGGGATAACAATGGCGTGCTTGCAGCGCTGGCTGCAGTGCATCCCAGGACACGGCCTGCTGGCTGGCCAGCTGGCATACTGGTGTGTGCTGCGCGGCTTGCGCCATGGCGGATACCAGGCCCAGCACGGCAAGATATGAACAATGCTTCATGACAGCTCCTTATCCAAGACATGCACGGTGCATGTGCATCCAGCTTGGCAAGCTGCCGTCATTTCTTTAAAACCTTGTTTGGCGCCGGCACCTCGGCCGGCCTCACATCTGGCGAAACTGCGCCGCGTGGCTGCGCGACAAGGGCAGGCTGCGGCCGTCTTTCAGCATCACTTGCTGGCGGCCCAGCAGGTCGCGTTCGATGCGGCCAACCTGGGGCAGGCTCACGATATAGCTGCGGTGGATCTGCGCAAAGCGCTGCGGGTCCAGCTGCGCCAGCAGCTCTTTCAGCGGCAGGCGGATCAGGTGCCGCTCGTGCGCGGTAACGATCTCGGTGTACTTGTCGCTGGCCTGGAAATACAGCACCTCGTCCACCGCAATCAGCCGTGTGGTATCACCCAGGCCGGCGTGCAGCCATTGCAGCCAGGTGCGGGTGACCGGTGCGGCCAACTGCGCCAGTACCGCGGCCAGGTCGGGCGCCGGGCGGGTGTCGCGCTGCAGCCGGGTCACGCACTGTGCCAGCCGTGCGTCGCTCACCGGCTTGAGCAGGTAATCGACGGCACTGGCGTCAAACGCCGCCAGCGCGTACTCGTCGTAAGCGGTAACGAACACCACACGGCTGCGCGCTGCCGCCGCAGCCACCTGCAGGCCGGTGAGCCCCGGCATGCGGATATCCAGAAAAGCAATGTCGGGCTGCTCGCGCGCCAGCGCCGCCACGGCGTCAATGCCGTTGTGCACCGGCGGCAACAGCGTGATGTCGGGCCACAGCGCCTGCAAACGCTGCGCCAGGCTGGCGGCCTGCAAAGCTTCGTCGTCGGCAATCAGGATGCGGGTCATGCTTGGTGTTCCTCCAGCGGCAGGCTCAGCTCGGCCACCACGCCGTGCGGCTGCCGCGCATACAGTGACAAGGTGGCGTGCTCGCCGTACAGGGCTTGCAGGCGCTGGCGCACATTGGCCAGCCCTACCCCGCTGCCGCCACCATGGCCGTCCGCCAGCCCCAGCCCGCTGTCGCTGACGCGCAGGCACAGGCAGCCGGGTTGCGCGATGGCTTCAATCAGCAGGCTGCCGCCGGCCACCGCCGGCTCCAGCCCGTGCTGCAGCGCATTTTCTACCAGCGGCTGCAGCAGCAGCGGCGGCAGCGGCAGCCCCAGCCAGCGCTCGGCCACGTCAATGCGGTACTGCAAGCGTGCCTCGCCCATGCGTAGCTGCGCCAGCGCCAGCAGCGGCGTGACCAGCGCCAGCTCGTCGGCCAGCGTCACCTCGCGGCGACGGGTGCGGCTGAGGCTGGCGCGCAGGTAGTCGTTGAGCAGGTCCAGCGCCTGCGTCGCCCGCGCCGGGTCGCTACCGATCAGGCTGCGCAGCGTGGCCAGCGTGTTGAACAGAAAATGAGGCTCGATCTGCGCCTGCAACAGCGCCAGCCGGGCAGCGGTTTCGGCCTGCTGCAGCTCGGCCTGGCGACGGCCGGCGTCGGCCAGCAGTGTGAGGTTGCGCTGGTGGTTGTAGCGGTAATAAAACAGGCTGGCTGCCGAGATGGTCACCAGCGCCATCATGGCGAACTTGCGCAGCTGCAGCGCCAGGTCGGCGCTACCGGCGATACGCTCTGGCACCACGCCTGGCCACAGGCTGCCGGCCAGCGTAAAACCCAGCACTACCGCCAGCGGCATGCAGGCCAGCACATGCCAGAACGCCACCCGCTCCACTTTCAGCGCATAGCACAGCAGCGAGGTGCTGCCCCACATCAGGAAGCCGATGCAGTTGGATACCAGCAGGTTGAAGCCAAAATGCTCGCCCTCTGCCAGCAAGGTCACCAGCGTGGCAATGACCGCGTTAACCATCAACAGGAAAGGCAGCTCGCGGCGCAAATCCACGCGCACATGGGGTCGGCTCATCACCCGGTTCTCAATAATAGAAGTTGCTGAAAAGCTGCCAGCGCAAGGGCTGGCCGCCGTAATGGCTACCCAGCCGGCCCAGGCCGCGCTCGGCGTTGACGCCCAGCGCCAGCCGGTCGCCCTGCCAGCGCAGGCCGCTGCTAAAAAACCGGCTGTCATCGATGCGATCATGCCGCAGCATGGCGGTGGCGACCAGCCCCGGGCGCAGAAAATCCTGCCATTCTGCATGCAGAAACCACTGTTGCCGCGTAGGTGCCAGCGCCGCCTGCTGTGCTGCCTGGCGGTAACGGCCATAGGCTTGCCCCCGCAACGCCGCCCAGTCGGCCGCGGCCAAGGCCTGGCCGTTGTAGTGCCATTCGGCGTGCAGCGTCAGCCGCGTGGCAGCGGTGTAGCCCAGCCCCAGCACGCCCAGCGCCCGCCAGCGGCGCGCGCCGCCACCGGCCAGATCGTGCCGCCGGCTGGCGCTGGCCTCGCCGTACACGGTGGTGGCGTCGCCCAGCAGCAGGCTGGCCGCCACACCGGGCTGCAGCGCCTCACCCGCACCACCGGCCAGCAGCCACTGCGTGCGCAAGCTGCCGCTGCCGGCCACGCTGGCTTGCAGCTGCCAGCGCTCGCGGCGGTTGCTGCTGCCCCAGTCCGGCGACCACGGCGCCGGGTTGGCCGCACTAGCCAGTGCCGGCGCCAGCAGCACGCCGACGCTGCCGCCGTCGTACAGCTGCTGGGCGCGCAGCATCACCACCCCCAGCCGGTTGTCGCGGGCGCTGGCCGGGTCGGCACTGGCGGCAGCGCGCAGGCCGCTGTCGCGCCACACGTCCAGCGGGTTGAAGCCCAGCGCCACGCCACCACGCGGGTTGATGCGGCCAACGTCCAGCGCCTGCTCGGGCGACGGCTGCCAGCTAAGATAGGCCTCCTGCAGCGAGTTCACCTGCGCCGGCCCGCCGGCCTGCGGCCGGAAGTCCAGCCGGTCGGCCAGCACCGCACGCCAGCCGGGCTGCAGCACACTGTCCAGCCGCACGCTGGCAAAGCCCTGCCAGGGGCTGCCCTGCCAGTGCGACAGCTGCAACTGGCCGTGCAGCGGGCTATCGCTTTGCGGCTGGCTGACGGCGGCGTCGGCCAGCGCCAGCGCGTCCAGTTCGGCTGCACTATCCGCTAGCACGGGCAACGGCATGGCGGCCAACAGCAGGCAAAAGCGCAAGCGTGGCATGGTCTACTCCGCCCGGAAGCGCGGTAGATAGTCGCGCTGCAGCCAGGTTTCCGGGATGTCGCGCGCCAGCAGGTTGCCAGTGCGCATCACGGTAATCCAGCCGGGGTCGAGACCGTCGATGATCACCGTCTCCGACGGGCGCTGCACGCCCAGTTGCAGCTGGTAGCGGCGGTAAAAGGCGGTTTTCAGCAGGCGGCCACTATCACTGTAGAACTGGCCCTTGATCGGCCGACTGTTGGCCGCGTCCACCCACAGCGTGATGCGCGGATAGGTCACGTCGTCATGGCTGGCCTGCAGCGCCAGCCGGTAGCTGGCACGGCTCTGGCGCTCGCCGTCCTGGATTGCCTCCTCGCCGTCCAGCCGGGCACGGTAGTCGCGCGCCAGGTTGACCGTCATCACGTCGCCGTTGGCGGCCTGCCCCAGCAGGCGCTGTTGCGGCGAGATACGCACGCTGGCCTTGCTGGCCGGGTCGTAAAACCACAGCTCGTTGCCGTTTTTCAGCATCAGCTTGCCCGCATCGCGTAGCGGCGCCAGAAAGCGGATCAGGTTGCGGTACTGGCCGCTGTCGCTGGCCGGGCGGGCGTAGATCTGCAGCTGGGTCTGGCCCTGTTCGCGGCCGTTGCGGTACTCGATCAGCGTGTTATCCAGCGAAAACGACTGCCCGGGGTTGCGGATGGCGTCGCTGGCGGCCAGCAGTTGCTGCGCGTCCGGCGCGGCCTGGGCAAGCCCTGCGGCCAACAGCAGGGTAAACAGGAGCTTACGCATGACGCAGGGCCTCCACGATATCCAGACGGGCGGCGCGGCGGGCCGGCCACCAGGCCGACAGCACCGACAACACGATCAGCCCCACGGCAGTGGCCAGCAGCATGCCGTACTCGCCGGCCACGCGGACCAGCAGCGGAATGCGCTCGCTATTGCCCGGCGGCAGCCAGGTGAGGCCGCTGTGGTTGATCAGCCAGGCCAGGCCCAGCGCCAGCAAGCTGCCCAGCAGCGCGCCGCCCAAGCCCAGCAGCAAGCCCTCGCTGACAAACAGGCGGCGGATGCCGGCCTGACGCAGGCCCAGCGCGCGCAGGGTGCCGATTTCCACCGTGCGCTCCACCACCGCCATGCTCATGGTGTTGCCCACGGTAAACAGCACGATGGCGCCGATCAGCACCGCCACAAAGCCGAGGATGGCGGCAAACATGCCGGTGATCTGGCCGTACTGCGGGTTGAGGGTGGCAAAGTCCTGCACCACCAGCGGCTGGCTGCCGCCTTGCAGCAGCTGCGCCAGGCGGGCACGCGCCGCCGGCATATCGCTGCTATGGCGCAGCTGCAGCACGATGGCGCTGACCTGCGGCGTGTCCTGGCCGTACACCAGTTGCTGCGCCTGCGTCAGGTGCAGCTGCACGCTGATGTCGTCCAGCGCCTTCACGCCCTGCTGCTCGGCTTTCACCACCTGCAGGCTGGCCACATTGGGCGCGCCACTGGCACGCGCCGCCAGCAGCTCGATCTGCACACGGCCAAGGTTGGCCGCCGGCGCCGCCACCGGCAAGGCTGCCAAGTCGGCCGGCATGGCGCGGCCCTGCTCATTCGCGGCCAGCGGCTGCGGGCAATCTTTTACCTGCAAAGGAGTACACAGCTGTAGCACACGTGCCACGCCGGTACCCACTACCGCGGCGTTGGGTGCGGTGCCGGTGAGCGCCACGCTGCGCTGCGGCAGGCCCACCATGCGGTAGTCGTTCCACTGCTTAAGCTGGTTTTGCCCGACCACGTCCACACCACGGCCGTACACGGTGCGCGACACGCCGGCGGCAAAGTTGCCGGCAATGCCGCCCAGGTCCAGCACCGGGGTCACCACTTGCAGCAGCGGCGCCAGTTGCGGGTCGGCCTGCAGGGTTTGCATCAGGCGGGTGTAGTCACGAATGCCGTAGGCAGCCGGGTTGCCGCTGCCGAACAGGAAGTAATCGCGATGCTGGATCTGCAAATGCCCGCTACCGCGCACAAAGTCGGTTTCCAGGCCCAGGCGGATGTTGCGGTCGTAGCCGCCAAAGATCAGCACCGCCACCACGCCGACGATCATCGCCAGCAAGGTGGTGAGCGTGCGGCGGCGGTTGCGCACCAGGTTGCGTGCGGCCAACTGTAGCGTGTTCATGCGGCCTCCTTCACGGCGGCGGGCGCCTGTAGCTGGCCGTCGCGCAGCAGCACGGCGTGGTCGGCAGCGGCCAGCAGCTGGGCGTCGTGCGACGAGAACACAAAGCAGGTCTGGTACTGGCGCTGCATGTCGCGCATCAGCGCGATGATGGCGGCGCCGGTGTGGCTGTCCAGGTTGGCGGTGGGCTCGTCGGCCAGCACCAGCGCCGGGCGCAAGGCCAGCGCGCGGGCAATGGCCACCCGCTGGCGCTGGCCGCCAGAGAGCTGGCCCGGCAGGTTGGCCGCACGGTCGGCCAGGCCTACCGCGTCCAGCAGCTCGGCGGCGCGGCGGCGGCGCTCGCTGGCGGCCACGCCGGCCAGCAGCAGCGGGTATTCCACGTTCTCGCGCGCGGTCAACACCGGCAGCAGGTTGAAGTGCTGGAACACAAAGCCGATGTGGCGGGCGCGAAAATCGCTGAGGCGGTTGTCGTCCAGCGTATCCAGGCGCTGGCCGGCCACGACGACGTGGCCGCTGTCGGGGCGGTCCAGCCCGCCCAACAGATTGAGCAAGGTGGACTTGCCGCTGCCCGACGGACCGCTGAGTACGGTAAAGGCGTTGGCCGCAATACTCAGGCTAACGCCACGCAGCGCCGGCACATCCACACTACCCAGGCGGTAATGGCGGCTAAGATCAATCACTTCGATGGCTGACATGATTCACTCCTCTCGATCAATGCCAGCAGACTAAACCGTGCTGTGGCCACCCGTGCAGCCGTGCGACCAGCGGTGGAATACCTCGACAAACGGTAACCGGGCAGGATGAATGGCCAGACAGCCACGCCAATTTTAACTTCCAAGGAAGTGACTTCCGGGGAAGTTTTGTCTACACTACGCCCCATGGACCAGATCGACCGCATCATTGCCGAATGGCAAGTGACCCAACCCTCGCTCGACACCACCCCGCTGGCGGTGCTGGGGCGCATTGCGCGCCTGATGGGCTATTTCGAACAAGTACGCGATGGCGTACTGGCGCAGCATCAGCTGAAGTACGGCGAGTTTGATGTACTGCTGACCCTGCGCCGCCAGGGCGAGCCTTATACCCTGAGCCCGTCACAACTATCGCAATCGCTGCTACTGACCAGCGGCGGCATCAGCAAGCGCATCGACAAGCTGGAAAACGCCGGCCTGGTAGAGCGCCTGCCGGATGATGCCGACCGCCGCGGCGTGATGATACGCCTGTCGCCGGCGGGCCTGGCCAAAGTGGACGCCGCGCTGACCCCGCATACCGATGCCCAGCTCGACCTGCTAGCCCATCTGCCTGCCAGCGACCAGCAAGCCTTGGCCACACTGCTGCAACGCTGGCTGACCGCGCTGGAAAACACCTGACACCACCCCTAACACCGTCAGGCTGCGCGCGGCCTGACGCCGTGTGCTGCCGATGGGGAATACCATGCCATCACACACACGTACCCTGTTAACCCTGCTGATCATCCTGTGCGGGCTCAATTTGCGCCCGATTCTGGCCGGCACCGGCCCGCTGCTGGAGCCGATACGCGCCGCCACCGGCCTGAGCTTTGGCGGCGCTGCCCTGCTGACCACCCTGCCCGTGGCCATGATCGGCTTGTGCGCCTTCGCCCTGCCGCTATTCAAACGCTGGCTGGGCAGCAAAGGCGGCATTCTGGCCGGCGTGTTGCTGATTGCCGCCGCCTGCCTGCTGCGCCTGAGCGAAACCACCAGCGCGCTGATGCTCTCTGCCGGCATTGCCGGCCTGGGCATTGCCATCGTGCAGGCACTGGTACCGGCGCTGATCAAACAGCACGGCGGTAGCCACGTGTCGCTGATGATGGGCTTGTACGTTACCTCCATCATGGGCGGCGCCACCCTCGCCGCCGGCAGCACGCCCTGGCTGGCAGGCCAACTCGGCTGGAGCCCGGCACTGGCGGTATGGGCCATCCCTGCCGTGCTGGCAGCCTTGCTGTGGCACAGCAAAGCCCCGGCCGAAGTCAGCCACGCCACCAGCAGCGCATCGCATATCGGCCGCATGTTCGGCAAAGCACGAGCATGGTCACTGGCGCTGTACTTTGGCATTGGCACCGGCGTGTACGTCTGCACGCTGGCCTGGCTGGCACCATTCTTTGTCTTTCTGGGCTATAGCGCACAGCAATCCGGCCTGATGCTCAGCTACATGACCGCCTTCGAAGTTGCCACCGGCTTGTTGCTGCCCATCATTGCCGCCCGCTACCACGACCTGCGCCCATGGCTGCTGTTTACCCTGGCGGCCAACCTTGCCGGCCTGGCAGGCCTGGCCTGGTTACCGGGCCAGCACAGCCTGCTTTTTGTGGCATTGCTGGGTGCCGGCATCGGCGGCCTGTTCCCGCTCACCATGATCCTGACACTGCAACACGCAGACGATGCCCAAACCGCTGGCGACCTGACTGCCTTCGTGCAAGGCGTAGGTTACCTGCTGGCCGCCATCGCCCCGTTTGCCGCCGGCTGGCTGCGCGACCTCACCGCCAGCTACGCGCTATCGTGGCAAATGCTGGCGGGCACGGTGCTGGTGCTGCTCATCATGACGCTGCGCTTTCACCCGGCACGCTACCAAAGCGCACTGAGTCACTAAAACCTGCTAACACTATTTCTTGCTGGGCGCAGGCCCGGTAAGTTTTCCCATGCCCGGCACAGCGTGGTGAACCGGGTGCTTCCCCGCGCAAGCTCGATAACGCCGTAGTGGGAAGCTTATCGGGCCTGCCCTTCGCGGTGCTGCTTTGTCAAACCGTGCTGGCCGGGATCGGCCTGCCGCACCGCCGCCGCTGCAAAATAGCGTTAACAGGCCCTAATCACCCAGTTTGTCCAGCACTTGCCGCACCAGCTGCAAAGCTTGCTGCAAGGTAGGCAGCCCAGGAGAACCCAGCGCCAGACGCACTGCTTGCGGCACATGCACGGTGCAGGCAAACGGTGCGGCAGGAGACATGGCCACCCCGTGCTGGCGCAGCTCAGCCACCAGGGGCTCGGCACGTACTGCCGGTGGCAAAGGTAGCCATAAAAAGTAGGAAGCAGGATGGCTGACGTAAGGAATACCCGCCAGTGCCGCAGCTGCCACGGCCTGGCGCCGGGCCGCATCCTGCCGCTTCTGCGCCTGTAGCCGTGCCACAGTACCATCAGCAAGCCAGCCGCAAACCAGCGCACTCATTACCCCTGGGGTATTCCATGCCGTAGCGCGAATCACGCGCTCCATGGCCGCGCGCCAGGCAGGGGGTGCCACTACATAACCTACGCGCAGACCAGTAGCTACACTTTTGGAAAACCCGGACACATAAACAGTCAGCTCCGGCGCAAGTGCCGCCAACGGCGGTGGCGCACCATCCACCAAAAAGGCATACGCCGCATCCTCGATCAATAGCAACCCGTGCTGACGTGCAAGCGCCACCAGCTGCTGGCGCTGCGCGGCAGACATCACCCAACCCAGCGGGTTATGCAAAGTAGGCATAGTGAATAGCGCACGAACCTTGCGTTGGCGGCATAGCTGCGCCAGCGCATCCAGATCAGTCCCCCCTGCGATCTGTGGCACCGCTAGCAGTGTCAGATGCAGGGTATCGGCCAGCACCTTGAAACCCGGATACGTCAGCGCATCCACTGCCACGACATCACCCGGCTGCAATGTGGCCATCATCGCTACCGCTAAACCGTGCTGTGCACCATTCACGAGCAGGACGTGCTCCGCCCCTACCTGCAAACCGTGATCTGCCAGATAGCCTGCCACCATCGCGCGTTCACGCAGCCGCCCACCATGCGGCTGGTAGCACAGCAAGCTCTCCAACTCACCGGCCAAGGCCAGCTCACGCAGTGCATCACGCAGCATGTGCCCCTGCCCTGACAGATTCGGGTTGTTGAAATTGAGGTCGATCATGTCCTGACCTAACAGCGGCTGGTCTATACCCAAGCCCGCCGGCAGGACGGTGTTCCGCACAAACGTCCCCCGCCCGGATTCGCCAGATACCAGCCCCATGGCAGCCAGCTCGGCGTAAACACGCGTAGCGGTCGCCAGCGCCAGCCCTTCCTTTGCTGCCAAAGCGCGATGCGTCGGCAGACGGGTACCAGGCGGATAGCGTCCGCTACGAATATCCGCAGCCAGCCCTTCCACCAACTGCTTATAGCGCGGCAAGCCCATGGCAATGTATCCAGTACAATTTTTTGAATGTACTGATTTTTCACTTTACGCTGACCATTCGCAAGCCAATCACCCAAATGGAACAGCCACATGCATATCGCCATCCTTACGTTCGACGGCTTCAACGAGCTGGATTCGCTTATCGCCTACGGCGTACTGAAGCGCATCAAACAGCCTGGCTGGCAAGTCTCCATCGCTAGCCCCAGACCGCAGGTCAGCTCCATGAACGGACTGACACTAACGTCGCACATACCATTACACGCAGCAAACCAAGCTGATGCAGTCATCATCGGCAGCGGCGTACAAACACGCCAAGTGGTAGCAGATGCCGAACTGATGGCCCAGCTGCAGCTAGACCCAAGCCAGCAACTATTGGCGGCGCAATGCTCCGGCACACTGATTCTCGCCAAACTTGGCCTGCTGCAAACCATTCCAGCGTGTACAGACCTCACCAGCAAACCATGGGTGCAAGAGACAGGTGTGCAAATCCTCGATCAGCCATTTTTTGCCAAAGGCAACATCGCTACAGCAGGCGGATGTCTCGCCTCGCCCTATCTGGCGGCTTGGGTTATCTGCAAACTAGTTGGGATTTCTTCTGCGGAAAGCGCCTTGCACTACTTGGCCCCTGTTGGTGAAAAAGACAGCTACGTCGAGCACGCCATGCAATGCATCAGCCCCTTTCTTGCCGGATAGCCGCCTCAGCCAAAACAGGAGTAGATTTATGGCAAGATAATACAGCTAATGCATAAAGCCCGCGATAGCGGGCTTTATGCCGGGGTCGGCGGGCTGCGGCCAACGTTGGCTGCGGGGTGGTGCGCGGTATTTTCGCCGCACCAAAGCACAAAGCCCAGCTCGTCTGAGCTGGGCTTGTGTATCGGGCGTCTGGCGGTGTCCTACTTTCACACAGGTATCTGCACTATCATCGGCGCTGAGGCGTTTCACGGTCCTGTTCGGAATGGGAAGGCGTGGGACCACCTCGCTATGGCCAC
>NZ_JAQQLF010000030.1 GCF_028548455.1 Vogesella aquatica | reverse complement strand
CAGCAAGCTGTCCAGTAGTGCGTCAGGTACGTTGTGATTTTTCGAGCTCATTGTGCCTCCAGACTAGGTAGCAGTTTCCTGCCAAATGTCCGTTTACACAAAATTCAGTACACGCCCTGATCAGAGCTGAGAAGCGTCTTTTGAACCTTCACGGCAAGGTCAAAAATGCCCCCTTCCTATTAGAACAACAAGAAGCATTGAAAAGATTCTTGGAGCCTGTGGAAGTTGTACAGCCCGAATTTGTTGAGGTTGCAGCTACGGAAATTTGAATCACTTCATTACAGTACTATCAGTTATCGACTATATGGTGATAAGCGTGGATTCGATGCAAAGCGGCCAATTTCGCTGGCCGGCGTAAACTTCAGCTTCGAATCGGGAGTTCGCATATACCGTTGCAGGAAGCTGCCACTCGGTGCTGGGGACAGGGAAATGGCTGGTGTGTGACCTTGAGTAGACTCTCAAGGCTGATAGGGTGACAGACCGCTAAGGCCGATAAGCGGCCCCGCTACCACCATGGCTGTATTTCCCATCGGCTAGTAGGGAATGAAAATGGCCTCCAAAACTGGAGGCCATTTGCTAAGCTAAGTACAGCGAGCCGAATCCCAAAAATCTAGAAAAGTGGGAAAAATCTAGATATTCGTGGGATCCTACATTTTTACACATCAATATTCCGCGCAATCAACGCATTGCTCTCGATAAACGCGCGGCGTGGTTCGACGTTGTCGCCCATCAGGGTGGTAAACACGTCGTCGGCGGCCATGGCGTCTTCGATTTTTACTTTCAGCAGGCGGCGTACTGTCGGGTCCATGGTGGTTTCCCACAGCTGGCCGGGGTTCATTTCGCCCAGGCCTTTGTAGCGCTGGATGGACAGGCCTTTGCGGGTTTCGCCCAGCAGCCAGTCTAGCGCGTCGCCAAATTCGCTTACCGGTTTTACCGTTTCGCCGCGTTTTACCTGGGCGCCGTCGCGCAGCAGGCCGTGCAGCATGTCGCCGGTTTTGGCCAGTACGTCGTAGTCGGCGGTGGCCAAAAAGTCCTGGTCCAGCACGGTGACCAGCACGTTGCCGTGCAGCATGCGGGTGATCTTGATGAGCCAGGCATCGTTTTTCTCGTCGCGCAGGGCGTCCAGCTTGATGAGCTCGGCCGGCAGTACGGCGGCCAGGCGCTGTACGGCGGCGGCGGCGGCGCTTTCGCTATCCAGGCTGATGCGGCCAACCTTCATCAGGGCGTGCAGTACCAGCGGGTCTACTACGCGGCTTTCGCGGTCGATGGCGGCGCGGGCTTGCAGGTACTGGCGGGCGATTTCACCCAGGGCGTCGCCGCTAAGCGGGGCTTCGCCGGCGGCGGGGGTGAGCTCGGCTTTGTCCAGCGCCAGCTGTAGCAGGTACTGGTTGAGCTCGAAATCGTCTTTCAGGTAGCGTTCCTGCTTGCCGTGCTTGGCTTTGTACAGCGGCGGCTGGGCGATGTAGATGTGGCCACGCTCTACCAGCTCGGGGGTCTGGCGGTAGAAGAAGGTCAGCAGCAGGGTGCGGATGTGCGCGCCGTCCACGTCGGCATCGGTCATGATGATGATGCGGTGGTAGCGCAGCTTGTCCGGGTTGTATTCGTCTTTGCCAATGCCGCAGCCCAGGGCGGTAATCAGGGTGGCGACTTCCTGGCTTTGCAGCATTTTGTCGAAGCGGGCGCGTTCTACGTTCAGGATCTTGCCTTTTAGCGGCAGGATGGCCTGGAACTTGCGGTCGCGGCCTTGCTTGGCAGAGCCGCCGGCGGAGTCACCCTCGACCAGGTAAAGTTCGGACATGGCCGGGTCTTTTTCCTGGCAGTCGGCCAGCTTGCCGGGCAGGCCCAGGCCGTCCATCAC
The DNA here is from genome assembly GCF_028548455.1 of Vogesella aquatica. Classification (GTDB taxonomy): domain Bacteria; phylum Pseudomonadota; class Gammaproteobacteria; order Burkholderiales; family Chromobacteriaceae; genus Vogesella; species Vogesella aquatica. Next base: position 43,383 of record NZ_JAQQLF010000030.1, on the reverse strand, counting down.
GCCTTTGCGGCGGGTGATTTCGCGGGCTTTGCGGGCGGCTTCGCGGGCGCGGGCGGCTTCCACGATCTTGCCGGTAATGATTTTGGCTTCGTTGGGGTTTTCCATCAGGAAGTTTTTCAGGGCTTCGCTGATGACTTCGTTTACCACGGGGCCGATTTCGCTGGAGACCAGTTTGTCTTTGGTCTGGCTGCTGAATTTGGGGTCGGGCAGCTTTACCGACAGCACGCAGGTCAGGCCTTCGCGCATGTCGTCGCCGGTGGTGTCCACCTTGGCTTTTTTGGCCACTTCGCTTTGTTCGATGTAGCCGTTCAGGGTGCGCGTCATCACCTGGCGCAGGGCGGTAAGGTGGCTACCACCGTCGCGCTGCGGGATGTTGTTGGTGAAGCACTGCACGTTTTCCTGGTAGCTGTCGTTCCACTGCATGGCTACTTCTACGGTCATGCCTTCTTTTTCGCCAATGCCGTAGAACACTTTGGGGTGCAGGGCGTTTTTGTTGCGGTTCATGTACTGCACGAAGCCGGCTACGCCGCCGCTAAAGGCAAAGTTCTCTTCTTTGCCGTTGCGCTTGTCGATCAGGGTAATGGCCACGCCGTCGTTCAGGAACGACAGCTCGCGGATGCGCTTGGCCAGAATGTCGAAGTGGAACTCTACGTGGCCGAAGGTTTCTTCGCTGGCGTGGAAGGTCACCTCGGTGCCACGGTGGGTGGTGTGCCCGGTCATGGTCAGCGGGGCCACGGCTTCGCCACGGCGGAATTCCATTTCGTGTACCTGGCCGTTACGCCAGATTTTCAGCTTGAGCCAGTCGGACAGCGCGTTTACTACCGATACGCCCACGCCGTGCAGGCCGCCGGAGATCTTGTAGCTGTTGCTGTCGAACTTACCGCCGGCGTGCAGGATGGTCATGATGACCTCGGCTGCCGAGCGGCCTTCTTCCGGGTGTATGTCGGTAGGGATACCGCGGCCGTTGTCTTCCACCGAGATGGACTGATCCGGGTGGATGGTGACTTTGATGGTGTCGGCGTGGCCGGCCAGCGCCTCGTCAATGGCGTTGTCCAGTACTTCGAACACCATGTGGTGCAGGCCGGTGCCGTCCTGCGTGTCGCCAATGTACATGCCGGGGCGCTTGCGCACTGCGTCCAGACCTTTTAGTACCTTGATGCTGTCCGCGCCGTATTCCTGTTCGCTCATAAACCCACTCTTGTTTCTGTTCGTTCGGGGCAGCTGCCCCCATGCTGGCGGCCAACCTTAGGCTGGTGGCCGCCGCCGCTGGCCCTGCACGGGGCAGGGCAGGCGGGTGTCAGATGCGCATTGGCATCACAACGTATTTGAAGGTTGCGTTGTCCGGGATGGTTACCAGCACGGCGCGTACGGCGTCGCCAAAGGCGAGCTGCACGGTTTCAGCCGGTAGGTTGGTCAGCACGTCCAGCAGGTAGTTGATGTTGAAGCCGATTTCCAGCTCGGCGCCCTGGTAGGCGATTTCCAGCTCTTCTTCGGCTTCTTCCTGCTCGCTGTTGGTACACAGGATGGACATGGTGCCCGGGCGCAGTACCAGCCGTACGCCGCGGAATTTCTCGTTGGCCAGGATGGCTGCGCGTTGTAGCGCCTGCAGGAAGGTCACGCGTTCCAGCAGGAAGATGTTGTTGTTGTCCAGCGGGATCACGCGGTTGTAGTCGGGGAACTTGCCGTCCACGATTTTGCTGATGATCACGGTGCTGCCAAAGCTGAAGCGCACCTGGTTGGACAGCAGCTCCACGTTGATCTGCTCGTCGCTATCCTGCAGCAGCTTGTACAGCTCTACGATGGTTTTGCGCGGCAGGATCACTTCGCTCTTGGCCAGGTTGGCCGCAATCTCGGCACTGGCAAAGGCCAGGCGGTGGCCGTCGGTGGCGATCAGGCGTACCTGGTTGCCTTCGGTTTGCAGCAGCAGGCCGTTCAGGTAGTAGCGGATGTCCTGCACGGCCATGGCGTACTGTACCTGGGCGATCAGGCGCTTCAGGTCGCGCTGGGCCAGGCTGAAGCTGGCTTCGGCGGCGCTGGCGGCCGACAGCAGCGGAAAGTCGTCCGCCGGCAGGGTTTGCAGGTTGAAGCGGCTTTTGCCGGCTTTCAGCATCAGGCGGCCGTCTTGCTGTTCCAGCGTAACGGTGGTCTTGTCGGGGATCGCGCGCAGGATGTCCTGCAGCTTTTTGGCCGAGGTAGTCAGGCGGAAGGCTTCGCCGGCGATGTCGTCGGGGCTGGCCGTGGTGATCTGGATTTCCAGGTCGGTGGCCAGAAAGCTTACCGCGTCTGCCTTTTTCTCGATCAGTACGTTGGAGAGGATAGGCAGGGTGTGGCGACGCTCTACGATGCCGGTCACAGCCAGCAGGGGTTTGAGCAGTGCATCGCGTTCGGCTTGCAGAATCAGCATGTGCGGACTCCCGGGGTTACAGGTCGTTATGAAAAGGTTCAGTTACGCAGCATGGAGAGCAGCGTATCGTAATCGTGGGCGATGTCCGCGTCACTACCGCGCATTTCTGCAATGGTTTTGCAGGCGTGCAGCACGGTGGTGTGGTCGCGGCCGCCAAAGGCGTCGCCAATGTTCGGCAGGCTCAGCGAGGTCAGCTCTTTGGCCAGCGCCATGGCGACCTGGCGCGGGCGCGCGATATCGCGGCTGCGCTTTTTGCTGTGCATGTCGGACAGCTTGATCTTGTAGTACTCGGCCACCGTTTTCTGGATGGCGTCCACGGTGACCTGGCGGTTGCCTGCGGCCAGAATGTCTTTCAGCGCTTCTTTCACCAGCTCCATGGTGATGGGCTGGCTGGTAAAGCGGGCGTAGGCCACCACGCGCTTCAGTGCGCCTTCCAGCTCGCGCACGTTGCTGCGCACGTTCTGGGCAATAAAGAAGGCTACGTTGTGGTCCAGCTTGGTGTTATCGGCTTCGGCCTTTTTCATCAGAATGGCCACGCGCATTTCCAGCTCCGGCGGCTGGATTTCTACCGTCAGGCCCCAGCTAAAGCGCGAGATCAGGCGCTCTTCCATACCTTCTATCTGTTTGGGGTAGCTGTCGCAGGTCATGATCACCTGCTTGCCACCCTCGATCAGCGCGTTAAAGGCGTAGAAGAATTCTTCCTGGGTGCGGTTTTTGCCGGCAAAGAACTGGATGTCGTCGATCAGCAGCAGGTCCAGGCTGTGGTAGTAGCGCTTGAACTCGTCAAAGGCCTTGTGCTGGTAGGCGCGCATGATGTCGGCTACGTAGCGTTCGGCGTGGATATAACGAATCTTGGCCTGCGGGTTTTTCTGGTAAACGTGGTTGCCGATGGCTTGTATCAAGTGGGTCTTACCCAGGCCCACGCCACCGTACACAAACAGCGGGTTGTAGGCCGGGTCGCCCGGGTTTTCGGCAATTTGCAGCGCGGCGGCGCGCGCCAGCTGGTTACCTTTACCGGTCACCAGGGTATCGAAGGTAAACGCCGGGTTCAGGCGGGTACTTTCGTGGCCACCGCCAATGGCTTTCAGCGCGGTTTGCTTGGGGCTGGCGGCTACGCTGGGGTTGCTGGCCGGGCGCGCGTCGGTTTTGCTATCGCTGGCGGCAGGGTTGGCCGCAGGTGCGCTGCCCTGGCCACGCGGGGTGGCTTTGGGTGGCGTGACCGGGGCCGGGGTAGCACCGGCGGGCGCGCCTATGCGCAGCTCTACCGGCGTTTCGCCCAGCAGCTCGATGGCCAGCTCTTCAATACGCGCCAGGAAGCGGTCTTTGATGAACTGCAGGATGAAACGGTTGGGTGCGTACAATACCAGTGCCTCCTCTGTCGGCTCGGCGGCCAGAGGGCGGATCCAGGTATTGAATTGCTGCGAGGAAAGTTCTTCCTCCAGACGCGTCAGGCACGTGGCCCAGAAGTGTTCCGGTTCAGTCATCAAAGTCATTAAAAACAAAATCCCGCCGCAAACGGACAGCTGGTCAGGGGGCGGCGGGAGTGGCTGACGGCAAGCGGCACCGGCAGTCATTGTTGGGTTGGGCTGGCTAGCCTTGCCTGTATCAGGTAGCCGTGCAGGGGATTCGCTTTTACTGGGCACGGCAACAGGCAGGTTTTCAGCTGGCTATTCTACGGCTTTTGCGCAAAGTTATCCACAGCACTGCAAAAAATTTGTACAGCACTTTACCCACCATGGGCGGGCTGTTGTGTCTCTATAATGTGCGCTTTCCCGCGCTGCCTGCAGGCTATTGACGTGCTTCTGGGTGGCAAAGGTTGACAAAACATGGATTTATCTGTGTAATCACGCGTTTATTTCCGTTTCGAAACAGGAAAACTTCATCATGAAACGTACTTACCAGCCTTCTACTACCCGCCGCAAGCGTACTCACGGCTTCCTCGTTCGCTCCAAGACCCGTGGTGGTCGTGCCGTTCTGGCCGCCCGTCGCGCTAAAGGCCGCAAGCGTCTGGCCGTTTAATCGCTTGGACAACACATTTCGCCGTGCGCACCGGCTTTTAAAAACGGATGAGTTCTCATCCGTTTTTCATTTGCGGAACGCGCGCAGTAATAACCTGTTCCAGGTGTATGCCCGGCCCAACGGCCTGACGCATGCGCGCCTGGGCCTGGTGGTAGGCAAGAAGGTAGCCAAGCGTGCCAATCGCCGTAACTACATCAAGCGCACGGTGCGCGAGTGGTTCCGTCTGAACAAGCATGCTTTGCCGCCAATGGATTTTGTTGTCCGCTCCCGGCAGGCGTATTACCGCGACGAATATCACGAAGCAATCACAGCTTTGGCTGCGCTCTTTGCTAAACTAGCCCGATGTCGAAATTCTTGATTCTTCTGGTGCGCTTTTACCAGCTGGCGATCAGCCCCTGGCTGCCGCCGCGTTGCCGTTATCAGCCCACCTGTTCGGCCTACGCCATCGAAGCATTGAGAAAGCACGGCGCCATCAAGGGCGGCCTGCTAGCGACACGACGGATATGCCGTTGCCACCCTTGGGGCGGCAGCGGTTATGACCCGGTTCCCTGACCTTTCCGGTAAGAGAGATGGACTCCAAACGACTGATCATCTTTATCGTGCTGTCTTTCGGCATCCTGCTGCTGTGGCAGGAATACTTTGCGCCGAAGCCGCCCGCCAAGCCTGCTGTGCAGCAACAAGCTGCCGCCACTGCAGCCCCCCATTCCGACGTACCGTCTGCCCAGCTGGCAGACAGTGCCAAGCCAGTCAAAGGCCAGCGCGTGGTAGTGAATACCGACGTGCTGCGCGCCGAGATCGACACCAATGGTGGCGACCTGCGCAGCCTGCAGCTGCTCAAGCACGACGGCGCGGTAGATGCCTCCAAGCGCTTCGAGCTGTTCACCGACAAGGGTGAGCGCCTGTACGTGGCACAAACCGGCCTGATCGCCGCCGGCAACGCCGCCCTGCCTACCCACAAAACCGTGTTTGCCGCCGAAAAAGCCGAGTACCAGCTGGCTGGCGACCAGGTAGAAGTGAAACTGACGGCCCCTGCGGCCAACGGTGTGCAGGTCAGCAAGGTGTACACCTTCAAGAAGGGCAGCTACCTGATCGACGTGCGTTACGACATCGTCAACGGTGGTAGCACCCCGCTGTCCACCACGGCTTACTTCCGCCTGCTGCGTGACGGCAAGGCACCGGAAGGTGAAGGCCGTATGGCACAAACCTTTACCGGCCCGGCGGTGTATACCCACGACGGCAAGTTCCAGAAAGTGAAGTTTGACGACCTGGACAAAGGTAAGGGCGAATACACCAAGAACGCCGACAACGGCTGGGTAGGCATGGTGCAGCACTACTTTGGTAGCGCCTGGATCCTGAAACCGCTGGAAGGCAAGCCGGTATGTGCCAATGCCCAGAGCTGCCAGTTCCTGCTGGAGCCTAAGAACGGTGCCTACTCGGCTGCCGCGCTGGTAACCGTACCGACCGTGGCTGCTGGCCAAAGCACCTCGCTGACCGTGCCGCTGTACGCCGGCCCGCTGGAATACAACACGGTGACCAAAGTGGCCGAAGGCCTGGACCTGGCCAAAGACTACGGCATGGTGCATATCTTTGCCTCGCCGCTGTTCTGGCTGCTGACCAAGCTGCACGCACTGGTGAACAACTGGGGCTGGGCGATCATCCTGCTCACCCTCACCGTGAAGGCTGTGTTCTACCCGCTGACCGCCGCCTCCTACCGCTCCATGGCCAAGATGAAGGTGCTGGCACCGCGTCTGGAAAACCTGAAGCAGCAGTACGGCGACGACCGCATGAAGTTCCAGCAAGCCGTGATGGAAATGTACAAAACCGAGAAAGTGAACCCGCTGGGTGGCTGCCTGCCTATGCTGGTGCAGATTCCGGTGTTCATCGGCCTGTACTGGGCGCTGCTGGCGTCGGTAGAGCTGCGCCAGGCAGAATGGCTGTACATCCACGATCTGGCCCGCCCGGACCCGTTCTACGCGCTGCCGCTGATCATGGCCATTACCATGTTTGCCCAGACCTTCCTGAACCCGCCACCGGCCGACCCGATGCAGGCCAAGATGATGAAGATCATGCCGATTGCCTTCTCGGTGATGTTCTTCTTCTTCCCGGCCGGCCTGGTGCTGTACTGGGTAGTGAACAACCTGCTGTCCATCACACAGCAGTGGTACGTGAACCAGAGCATCGAAAAAGCCCGCAAGGCGGCCCTGCAGTCCTGATCTGCGGCCAACCTTGTACGGTAGAATCACAGCCCGGCCTTTTGGCCGGGCTTTTTGCTGCCCGCGTTACCCACCGGGCTAATATGCTTATTGCCACGAACCCCACGAAAGAACACGAAAGCGGTCTGCCAGGGTCTGCCTGACCGGCTGTTTGGGGTGTCTTTTCGTGGTTTTCGTGGCCCCAGAATTGAAGGAAACCCCATGAGCTTCAGCTACACCCCCAGCACCATCTGCGCCATTGCCACCGCCCCAGGCCGCGGCGGCGTGGGGGTGGTGCGCGTCTCTGGCCGCGACTTGCTGCCCTTTGCCCAGGCCATCAGCGGCGGTAAAACGCCCAAGCCGCGCTACGCCACCTACACCGACTTTTACGCTGCCGACGGCAGCGCCATCGACAACGGTCTGCTGCTGTACTTCCCCGGCCCCAACAGCTTTACCGGCGAAGACGTGATCGAGCTGCAGGGCCACGGCGGCCCGGTGGTGATGAAGATGCTGGTGAGCCGCTGCCTGCAACTGGGCGCGCGCCTGGCCGAGCCGGGCGAGTTCACCAAGCGTGCCTTCCTGAACGACAAGCTGGACCTGGCACAAGCCGAAAGCGTGGCCGACCTGATCGACGCCGCCAGCGAGAGTGCGGCCAAGAGCGCGCTCAAATCGCTGAAAGGCGCCTTCTCGCACGAGATTCACACCCTGGTGGACGAGCTGATCAACCTGCGCATGCTGGTGGAGGCCACGCTGGACTTCCCCGAAGAAGACATCGACTTTCTGGAAAAGGCCGACGCGGTAGGGCGCCTGCGCCGCCTGCGCGGCCAACTGCAAAAAGTGCAGGCCACCGCCAAACAGGGTGCGCTGCTGCGCGAGGGCATGCACGTGGTGCTGGTGGGCCAGCCTAACGTAGGCAAATCCAGCCTGATGAACGCGCTGGCCGGCGACGACATCGCCATCGTTACCGACATCGCCGGCACCACGCGCGACACCGTGCGCGAGGAAATCGTGATCGACGGCGTGCCGGTGCACATCATCGATACCGCCGGCCTGCGCGATACCAACGACGTGGTGGAAAAAATCGGCATCGAGCGCACCTGGCAGGCGGTGGAGCGCGCCGACGTGGCGCTGGTGCTGGCCGATAGCCGCGATGGCCTGGTGCCCGAGGTGCACGCCATTCTGGCCAAGCTGCCACCGCGCTTGCCGCGCGTACACGTGTTCAACAAGGTAGACCTGTCCGGTGGCCAGGTTGGCCGCAGCGAGCAGGACGGCCACCCGGTGGTACACCTGTCGGCGCGTACCCACGCCGGCGTGGACGACCTGCGCGCGCTACTGCTGGAGATGATCGGCTACAGTGGCGACAGCGAAGGCGTGTTCCTGGCGCGCGAACGCCACCTGGACGCGATCGCCCGCGCCGCCGACCACCTGGGCCTGGCCGAGGCCGACTGGCAGATGGTGGAAATTTTTGCCGAAGAGCTGCGCATGGCGCAGAACAGCCTGTCGGAAATCACCGGCAAGTTCACGCCGGACGACTTGCTGGGCGTGATCTTCAGCCGTTTTTGCATCGGTAAGTAAACCGCCCTCGCGGGCAGGGAGGCATGATGCGCGTTATTGTGATCGGTGGCTTGCTGCTGTGGCATGTCCTGTGTCTGGCCCAGGGCGTGCCGGCGGAGGCCGAGCTGCCTTTGATGCGCGATGTGCACGAGACTGTGGTCGCGTTGCCGGTGACGGTGCGCGACCGCCACGGCGCCGTGCTCTCGGCCCCTTTCACCGTCACCACTTTTCGTCCTGATGGCGATGGCCCGTTTCCGTTGGTCATCCTCAACCATGGCCGGGCTGTCACCGCCGAGCAGCGTGTCTTGCCGGCTCGTCAGCGGCTGGAGTCAGCGGCCCGCTACTTTGTCCGCAAGGGATTTGCCGTGGCAGTGCCCACCCGCCTGGGCTACGGCCAGAGCGCCGCGCTGGGCGACCCTGAAGACGCCGGCTCGTGCGAGCGGCCGCAGTGGCAGCCGGCGGTGGAGGCCGGGCTGCAGCAGCTGCGCGCCACCTTCGACTATATGCGCGGCCAACCTTGGGTCAGCACTACGTCGTGGTTGTTGGTAGGGCAGTCTGCCGGCGGCTTTCTGGTAACCGCCGCCAGCAGCCGGGATTGGCCAGGCTTGAAGCTGGCCATCAATTTTGCGGGTGGGCGTGGTGGCGACCCCGATCGCCATCCTGGCGTACCGTGCTCGCCGGGCACTTTGCAACAGCAGTTTGCCGACTGGGGCAAGCAGGCGCGAGTGCCGATGCTATGGCTGTATACCGAAAACGACCAGTTCTTCGGCCCGGCTTACAGTAGTGCCTGGGCAGTGGCTTACCGCGTGGCCGGTGGTCGGCTGGATTTTCATCTATTACCTGCATTTGGCAGCAACGGCCATACCTTGTTTGCCGCCGGTAACGATCTGTGGCAACCGTTGCTGGATCGCTTGCTGGTAAGCTCGGCTTGGCCGCAGCCGGGGACGTTGTGGCCACCACCTGCTTTGCCCGCGGGGAATGTGGCCGATAGCGAGGCGCTTCCCCTGACGCAGGCCAGGGTGAAGGCCGTGGACTATCAGCGCTTTTTAGCGCGCCCATTGCCACGCGCCTTCGCGATGGACGGGATGGGCCACTGGGGGCAGGCTAGTGGCGACGATGCTATGTCGCGCGCACTGGCCTTGTGCCGGCAACGTGCCGTGGGCGAGTGCCGGCTGTATGCCGTGAACGAGCAGGTGGTATGGCGTTGACGTGTTGGCAGGGTGTCTGCAGCACGATGGCGTGTGTATTGTTGATACAATGTTGTGGTATTAAAGCAGCACGCTATTTATCAACTTTATTAACCAGCCGGCACCGCGACTCATGCCCCTTTTCCTGCTTGTGCTGGTGATGCTGGCGCCGCCTGCCCAGGCTCAGCGTCTAGTCTTTGCCTTCAATACCGCCGAACCTTACAAGGTGCTGGATGCGGCTGGCCGCCCAGCCGGCGCCTACGTGGACATCATCCGCGAGCTGGCGCGGCGTAGCCAACTGGTGCTGGAGATCGAGCAGGTGCCGCTCAAACGCGTACTGGCCATGATGGAAACCGGCAGCGCCGATATCAGCATCGGGGTGAAGGGTGGCCCGGATCGTGATGCTTACCTGGAGTTTATCGACCCGCCGTTTGCCCCCGGCAGCCGCACCGTGGTACTGCAGCGCAGTAACGACCCGCGTGTGCCGCAGCGCTATGAAGACCTGCTACCCCTGAGCGTGGGGGTGGTCGAGGGGGTGCACTATTTCCCGCAGTTTGACGCCGATAACCGCATGCGCCGCGATGCGGCTCCCACCATAGACATGGCGCTGCGCAAGCTGCTGGCCAAGCGTTTTGACGTGCTGCTGATCAATGCTTTGCAGGCGCAGGGCGAGCTGCGCGAGTCGCGTTATCGCGGGCTGTACCGCCAGGCCCGGGTGTCGTTCGAGTTTGGCGGGCAGCGCCGCATTGCCATCTCGCGCCATTCGGTAGTGGCGCAGCAGCTGAAGGGCGTGTTGTCGCAGCAGTTGGCCGCCATGGTGAAAGACGGCACTATTCGCCGCCTGCTGGCCAAAGCGGACGCCGAGATGGCGATAAGGCCGTTGCCGTGAACCTGCGCTGTCTGTTACTGGCCATCACGTTGGCCGCAGGCTGTGCCATGCCTGTACTGGCAGCACAGCCTGCCGTGCTGAACATTGCCTTTAGCGTGATGCCGCCGTGGAAAACGGTGGACGCCCATGGCGAGGCGCAGGGCCCCTACGCGCACATCTTGCGGCTGCTGGCCGAGCAGCTGGACGCGACGCCGCACTTTATCGAGTGTTCGCTTAGCCGCTGCCTGCAGCTGATGCAAAGGGGGGAGGCCGATGTGGCGCTGGGCATGGCGGCTACGCCTGAGCGGGTGGCGTATATCGATTTTCTCTCGCCGGGGCTGGAGGAGGATTCGCGCATTGCCTTTTTCATGCGCAGCAATGACCGTCGGCCGCTCGCCCGCTACGAAGACCTGGCCGGCTTGCGGGTGGGCGTGACGCACGACCGGCGCTATTTCGCCCGTTTCGACAGCGACACCTCGCTGCAAAAGGACGTGGCGCTGCACACGGCCGAATCCATGCGCAAACTGGTGGCCGGGCGGGTGGATGTGGTGATTGCGCCGGTGCTGCACGGCCGTAGCGTGCTGGCGGCCGAGTCACTGGCGCAGCGCGTGCGCCAGATGCCCTTGCAGGTCAAATCCTACGGTGGCTTTATTGCTTTTTCCCGCCTGTCGCCATGGGGCCCCTACCGCGCCAATGTGGCCATGGCCATTATGCGTATGCGCGCTATCGGCCAGCTGGACCCTACCCGGCAGATACCGCGTAGCCGCCGCTGCGAGCGTACCATGCCAGGCTTGCGTACCCCGGGCTGTGGCTACGATGCCGACGCCTTGCGGCCCTAGGGCGGGGCCATTGCCAGCCCTGGTGGGTGACCCAGCCTGTTTGCCACGCAAGCAGGCTTTTTTGTCAGCCGCAGGTTGTGATTCACCCGTGACTGCGGCGCAGCCTGGCCTATAGCCAGCTGGGGTCCAGCCGGTCTGGCCGGTCGGTACACAGCATGTTTACCCCCCAGTGGCGCAGCCTTTGCATGTCTTCCAGCTGGTTTACCGTCCACGCCATCACCGCCAGCCCGGCTTGGTGCAGGGCCTGTACGCTGGTCTCGTCCAGCGCCCGGTAGTGCACGTGTATGGCGCTGCAGCCCAGTGCGCGGGCCTGCGCCACGCTGTCTTCCGCTAAGGTTTCCAGCAGCAGGGCGCGGGGTAGCTGCGGTGCGGCCAACTGTGCCGCGGCCAATGCTGCCGTATCGAACGACGATAGCAGAGGCGGCAGCGCCGCGCCTTGCCATAGCGCCTGGATTTCGGCCACACAGACGCGTGCCATGGCGGCGGGCTCGCGCGCGGGTTTCAGCTCCAGGTTTACCGCCATACCCAGCTTGCGGCTTTTCGCGGCCAGCGCCGCCAGTGTGGGCAAGGGCTCGCCGGCAAAAGCCAGGTGGTGGTAACGCCCGGCATCCAGCGTGTGCAGCTGGGCGATGGTTTGCCCGGCCACATCGCCACTGCCGGTGGTGGTGCGCTCCAGCGCGTAGTCGTGCACGATCACCGCCTTGCCATCGGCGCTAAGTTGCACATCACACTCCACCCCGCTGACGCCCAGCCGGTGCGCCAGCAACAGCCCCGCCAGCGTGTTTTCCGGTGCCAGCGCGCCCCCCAGCCGGTGGGCAAAGCCTAGTGGGTATGGCCAATGCATGCTTTTGCTCCATTTCATGAAAAGGGCGTAACGGGGTACGTTACAAAACTGTCGTCATACTGCAGAAATTGCCTGATACGGTAAGTATTTAGCTGCATTTGATACAGGGATTACCCCTTAAGCGTAAACCCTTCTTTACAAAGTGTCGGACAAGATTGTCTACTGTGGTGCATATGCTGCGCCGCAATATGCAGCTTTGCTGCGTCTTTTCGCCATGCTGGTGCGTGTGTGCTTCCCCTGGCCATGGCAATGTCGCAGCGCAACAACGTGCAATCCACGCCACAGTTGGCCGCGCCATATGCAACAAATGTTAAAAGGTTATTTCAAATCAGTTGATTAAGTACTTGTCTGACAGTATTCATGACAACAATGGCACGGCATTGGTGCAATGGCAGCCCGTTTGGCATGTCGCTTTTATGTAAAAGCATTGCGCCAAATCAAAAGTCGTGATGTAGTAAGAATTCAAACGCTCGTTCGAAATCAAGCCTCGCACGGGCGTTCGCTATCTTTAGATTTTTTATTTGTCATTCATTCATTTGCAGAAAGGAAGACCATGCAAATCGCTATTCCAGCCGAAAGGCTGGCAGGTGAAAGCCGCGTGGCCGCGACACCGGAAACGGTTAAAAAGCTCGTCGCCATGGGCCATGCCGTGGTGGTAGAGGCGGGGGCGGGCAATATGGCCGCCGTGCCGGATGCGGCGTATGCCGAAGCCGGTGCCACCCTGGCCGCGTCGCGCGCCGCAGTACTGGCGCAGGGCGATATTGTGCTGACCGTGCGCCCGCTGCCGGAAGACGCTATTGCCGAGCTGAAAGAAGGCGCCGTGCTGATTGGCCAGCTGGCCCCGTTCCAGAACACCACCTTCCCGCAGCTGGCAGCGCGCAAGGTGTCGGCCTTTGCCATGGAGCTGCTGCCGCGCACCACGCGGGCGCAGAGCATGGACGTGCTGTCCAGCCAGAACAACATTGCCGGCTACCGTGCCGTGTTGCTGGCCACGCACTACTACCCGCGCTTCATGCCCATGCTGATGACCGCGGCCGGTACCGTGAAGCCGGCCCGTGTGCTGATCATGGGGGTGGGGGTAGCCGGTTTGCAGGCCATTGCCACCGCCAAGCGCCTGGGCGCGGTGGTGGAAGCCACCGACGTGCGCCCGTCTACCAAAGAACAGGTGGAAAGTCTGGGTGGCAAGTTCATCGAAGTACCGATGAGCGAGGAAGAGAAGAAAGCCAACGACGGTGTGTACGCCAAGGAAATGTCGGACGACTACAAGCGTCGTCAGGCCGAGCTGGTGGCCAAGCACGCGCGCCAGGCCGACATCATCATCACCACGGCGCTGATTCCGGGCAAGAAGGCGCCGACGCTGATCAGCCGCGAGATCGTGGCCGCCATGAAGCCGGGCAGCGTGATTATCGACATTGCCGCCGAAGCGGGTGGCAACTGTGAGCTGACCGTGCCGGGCGAGGTACATCGCACCGATAACGGCGTGAGCGTGGTGGGCCTGTACAACCTGCCGGGCCTGCTGGCGGCCGATGCCTCCAGCCTGTACGCCAAAAACCTGCTCACCTTCCTATCGCTGATGCTCAGCAAGGAAGGCTTTACCCTTAATCTGGAAGACGACCTGCTGGCGGCCACCCTGGTGACGCACGACGGCCAGGTGCGCTTTCCTGCGGCCAACTAGGAGGTGCCATCATGGTTGACCCGTTTATCTCCAGCTTCACCATCTTCGTTCTGGCCGTGTTCGTGGGCTACCACGTGGTGTGGAACGTTACCCCGGCCCTGCACACCCCGCTGATGGCGGTCACCAATGCCATTTCCGGCATCATCATCGTGGGCGCCATGCTGCAGGTGGTAGACATCAATGGTAGCCAGATCACCGTGACATCGGTGCTGGGCACCATCGGTATCTTCCTGGCCAGTATCAACATCTTCGGTGGCTTCATGGTCACCCAGCGCATGCTCGACATGTTCAAGAAGAAGAAAAAACAGGGGGCATAGCAGATGGAGAACGTATCCGCAGTACTTTACCTGGTGGCAGCCGTGCTGTTCATCCTGGCACTGAAAGGCCTGTCCTCGCCCACCACGGCGATCCAGGGTAACCGCTACGGCATTATCGGCATGCTGATCGCCGTGGCCACCACCTTCATGATCATGGACAAGCCGGTGCTGGCGCTGATTGTCGGTGCCATCGTGGCCGGTGGCGCCATTGGCGCGTACAAAGCCAAAACCGTCGAGATGACCGGCATGCCCGAGCTGGTGGCCGCCATGCACTCGCTGGTGGGCCTGTCGGCGGTGCTGATCGCCGTGGCCGCCATCTTCCACACCGGTGTCGAGCACACCGGCGTGCAAAAGGTGGAGCTGTTCATCGGTGCCTTCATCGGTGCCATTACCTTCACCGCCTCGGTGGTGGCCTACGGCAAGCTGTCCGGCAAGTTTGGCGCCAAGGCAGTGAACTTCAGCGGCCAACACCTGCTGAACCTGGTACTGGCGCTAGCCATGGTGGGCTTTGGCGTGGCGTACTTCCTGACCGATAGCCACGGCGCCTTCCTGATGATGGTGGCCATTGCGCTGGTGCTGGGCGTGACGCTGATCATCCCGATCGGCGGGGCCGACATGCCGGTGGTGGTGTCCATGCTGAACAGCTACTCCGGCTGGGCGGCAGCGGGTATCGGCTTTACGCTGAACAACCCGGTGCTGATCATTGCCGGCGCCTGCGTGGGCTCGTCCGGTGCCATTCTGTCCTACATCATGTGCAAGGCGATGAACCGTTCCATCGTCAGCGTGCTGCTGGGCGGCTTTGGTGCCGAAGCGGGTGGCGGCGGTAGCGCCGACACCGGGCCGAAGAACTACAAGTCCGGTTCTGCCGAAGACGCAACCTTCCTGATGGGCAACGCCGACAGCGTCATCATCGTGCCCGGCTACGGCCTGGCCGTGTCGCGCGCCCAGCACGCGCTGCAGGAGTTTGCCGAGCTGCTGCACCAGAAGGGCGTGAACGTACGCTACGCCATCCACCCGGTAGCGGGCCGTATGCCGGGCCACATGAACGTGCTGCTGGCCGAAGCCGAAGTGCCGTACGAGCAGGTGCAGGAGATGGAAGAGATCAACTCCGACTTCTCCAACACCGACGTGGTACTGGTGATTGGCGCCAACGACGTGGTGAATCCCGCTGCGCAGAAAGACAAGCAAAGCCCGATCTACGGCATGCCGATTCTGGAAGCGCACAAGGCACGCACCGTGATCGTGGTGAAGCGCTCGATGAGCGTGGGCTACGCCGGCCTGGATAACGAGCTGTTCTACATGGACAAAACCATGATGGTGTTCGGCGACGCCAAAAAGGTAGTGGAAGACATGCTGAAGGCGGTATCGCACTAAGCTGCGGCCAACCTTGCAAGACAGCGCCCCGTTCGTACCTGGCACGGCGGGGCGTTTTTGCGCCCGGGCCTGGCGGCGGCCACCCGGGCGGTGGTGGCCATTGCCTGCTGTTTGACCCGAGTCAATACCCGCTTGTATTAGGCTGGCTAATCTTTCGGGTCTATCCGGTCTGCACCGAGCAGGTGGCTCGCAAGCGTTATGGCACAGGTTCTCTACAACGACGGCAACCATAAATGCATCGCCTTTACCGACCTGGTACAGGGCGAGGGCATTCAGTCCAACCAGTTTGCCATTGTGCACGATGGTGACGGCATGCTGCTGGACCCAGGCGGCAACCTGACCTACAAGCACCTGCTGGCCGAGATGGCCGAGCATTTTCTGCCCTCGCATACCCGCTATATTTTCGCCTCGCACCAGGACCCGGACATCATCGCCTCGGCTAATGGCTGGCTGCTGATTACCGACGCGCAGATCGTGATCGCGCAGGAGTGGACGCGCTTCATCCCGCATTTCTGCGTAAAAGGTGCCACCGAAGGGCGGCTGATCCCGATTCCGGCGCGCGGCATGACGCTGCCACTGGGCCGCACGCGGCTGGAAATCGTCCCGGCGCACTACCTGCATACCGTGGGCTTTTTCCAGGTGTACGACCCGATCAGCAAGATCCTGTTTTCCGGCGATATCGGCGCCTCGCTGATGGATGGCATCAGCGCCGCGCAGCCGGTGGAAGACTTTGATCGCCACCTGGTAGACCACCATATGTCCGGCTTCCACCGCCGTTACATGAGCAATAACCGCGCCGCCCGCCTGTGGGTGAACATGGTGCGCCAGATGGACGTGGAGTGGATCGTGCCGCAGCACGGTGCCTCGTACAAAGGCAAGGACATGGTGAAGCGCTTCCTCGACTGGTTCGAAAAGCTGGAGTGCGGCACCGATTTGCTGTCCGAAGCCGACTTCCCGCCGCGCCGCTGAGCCATGCTACTGCCGGACGATTTCACGCTGCTGCTGGCCGCCAGCCCCGCTGTGTTGCTGGGCGTGCTGCTGGCGCTGCGTCAGCGTCGGGCCAGCCAGCCACCCGCCAGCCAGCTGCCGCCGCTGAAAATCCTGCGCCCGCAGCCTGCGGCCAACCCTGACGCACCGCCGGCTACGCCAGTGGCCAGTGACCGTGTGCCCCCCCTGATGCCCGCCGCCGCCGCGGCCAGTGAAGGTGCGGGTGCCGACGAGCTGCAGCTGGAAATCGGCGTGGCCGATACCGACCTGCTGACCGAGGCCGACGTTTACCTGCAGTTCGGCTACCTGGACCGTGCCGCTGCGCTGCTGCGCAGCTACGTAGACCACAACCCGCCCGCCAGCCGCGAGCTGGCACGCCTGCTGGGCCTGTACCTGCGCCTGCACGCCATCGACGACTTTACCGAGATGCTGCAAAGGTTGGCCGCACTGGGCATCATGACCGAGGCCGACACCGGGCAGGCCGTGGTAGAAGGCCTGCGTATCGACCCCGACAACCTGGCACTGCGCGTGTTTGCCGAAGACACCCTGGGCTGGGATATCGCCACCGTCAGTCGCCGCATCGGCCTGCGCCGGCCGGCCGGCGCGTCGCCGCTGGTGGCGCAGCCTGCTGGCCAGGCCGTGACGGCTGGGGATGGCCGCGTGCAGCTGGTGTGCGGCAGCCAGCCGCTGGCCGCCCTGAACGCGCACGAGCGCCTGGCCATTTGCCACCTGATGCCCGCCCGTCAGGGGGTACGCATTCTGCAGCAGCAAGGCGAAACCGCTACCGCCATCGGCACGCTGGAAGCCCTGCTGGCGCAGACGCGCCACCCGCTGACGCCGCTGATGGACATTCTGCATCTGTATTACCGCCAGGCCGACCTGGCCGGCTTTACCCGCCGCCTGTGGCAAAGCTTTGTGCTGCTGGGCGAGCATGGCGCGGCCCTGCGTGAACGCTTGTTGCGCATGGGTTTTGCCCTGGGTCGCCACCCGGTACTGGATGTGCTGGCTAGCGGCGCCGACGCGGCACGCCTGGAAGCGCTGGGGCGCGAGTGGGGCTTTGTGCCGGCCGGCACCAATGTGGAGGGGGCCCTGCCCCTGGTGACCGTGCAAGCCACCGCTCCGGCAGCCCAGGCCCGGCACGATGCGCTGGCCGAGGCCGACGCCTACCTGGATTACGGCCAGACCGAGCAGGCGCTGGCGGTGCTGGAGCAAGCCGTGTTTGCCAACCCGGCCGACGTGCGCCTCTACCCGTTGCTGCTGGACCTGTACCAGCGGCTGGAGGCGGCCGACCATTTGCGTATGCTGTTACAGCACCTGCGCCAGACGCTGGGGCGGCCGCCGCACGAGATCGCTGGCCGCCTGGGGCAGCTGCGCCAATTACTGAAACTGGATGACCCGCTGGGCACCCATCTGGAGGACGACGATGTCTGTCAGCACGCCGGCTGAGCCGATTACCGTACTCACCGCCGGCATGGACGAGCGCAAGCTGGCGCTGTTTCGCATGGCGTTCCGCCTGCATTCCCTGCACCGCTACCGCCTGGCCAGCGACCACCCGGCCACGCCGCAGGTGGCCATTGTGGACGTGGATAGCGCCAGTGGCTGGCAGGTTTGGCAGCAGTACCGCCAGCAGTACCCGGCATTGCCCGCGCTGATTGTCACGGCCTACCCCAGCGACAACGCCCCGGCCTTGCAGATGGTGAAGCCGGTACGCATGGAAAAGCTGTTTCCGCTACTGCGCCAGCTGTTGGCCGCACCAGGCCAAGAAGCCAGCGCGGCGACCCCGCCAGCAGCGCCTGCCGTTGCGATTGCGGCGCCTGTCGTGCCCCCAGTGGCCAGCCCGCCGCCGCAACCCGCCCCGGCCCAGGCCGTTCCACCTTCGCTGGCCATGCCGGGCGCTGCGCCCTCGGTGGTGCGCAGTGGCCAGCGCCGTACCCTGCAGCGTTTTCACCCTGCCGGTACCATTTACGGCCTGCTGGTGGCAGCTGCCCGCCAGAAACAGCCGCAGCAGCTGCACTGCGAACAGCGCCTGTTTGCCACGGTCGACCCGGTGCAGGGCCAGGTGGCGCTGTACACCACGCTGTCCAGCGTGCAGCAGCTGTGCGAGCTGAACGGCCTGCGCCTGGGCGCCGAGGCACTGTCCGGCCAGAGCGGGGAAGAACCCATGCTGCGCCTGCCCTTGTCTACCTTGCTATGGCAGGTGGCGTTATGGAGCTGCCGCGGCCGCTTGCTGGCCGGCATCGACCCGGATACCCCGCTACGCCTGCGCCAGTGGCCCAACCTGACCCGCCTGGCACCCTTGCCCGGCGCCCTGCGCATTGCCGGCCTGTGGTCACGTACGCCCACCAGCCTGCGCGTGGCGGTGAGCCTGCTCAAGATGGAGCCTGGCCCGTTGTGCAATTTTATTGCTGCCAGCCACGCGCTGGGCCTGCTGGAACAAGTGGGCAAGGCAAACGAGGCGGCCTCTGCCGCTACCCGGCCGGCTACCCCGGCACCCGCCCCCTTGCCCCCGGCACGACAGAGCTTGCTGTCGCGCCTGCTGGGGCGAATCAAGAACCTGTAGGTGCTTTACATGCGACCCAGTGACAACAAAATCCTGTTTGCCGGCCCGGTAGGCGCTGGCAAGACCACCGCCATCGCCAGCCTGTCCGATGTTCCGCCGGTGACTACCGATGCCACCGCCTCGGACATGACGCTGGACCGCAAAGGCCACACCACGGTGGCGCTGGATTACGGTGTGCTGATGCTGGACGAGGATACCAAGGTGCACCTGTACGGCACGCCGGGGCAGGAGCGCTTCGACTTTATGTGGGACATCCTCAGCCAGGGCGGTATCGGGCTGATCCTGCTGCTGGACAATACCCGACCGCACCCCATACGCGACCTGCAGTTTTTCCTGAAGGCCTTCGACAAGCTGCTGCAGGACGCCCCGCTGGTAGTGGGCATTACCAAGACCGACCTGGCCACTACACCGACTACCGCCCACTACGCCGATATTCTGGAAACGCTGGGCCTGCGCCCGCCCATCTTCGAGGTGGACGCGCGTAACCGCGAGGACATCAAGACGCTGGTGTGCGCGCTGCTGTACTCCATCGACCCGGGGCTGGAGGGCTAAGGCCATGGACAGCACGCTCAGCCTGAATGGCGCGCTCTACGCCGAGCTCACCCCTGCGGGCGCCTGGTACGCGGTGAGTACGCGCGACGAAGGTAGCGACCGGCAGCTGTTGCTGCAGCTGCTGCAGCACGGAGGCGAGCTGGCGCTGACCGAGGCCAGGCTGCAGCAATGGAGCACGACAGACAGCCCGGCGCAAGCGCTGGCCGTGCTGTACCGCTTGCAGCGCCTGGGCTTTGTCAGCGGTAGCCTGACCGGCCGCAGCGAGCCGGCCGGTAGCCTGGAAAGCCGCTTGCCGGCCTTGTTGGCCGCCTTGTCCGGCGAAGGCCGTGCGCTGCTGGCCGACGACAATGGCCTGTACTACGCCACGGCCGGTTTCCGCCACGAGGCCGCCGAGCAGATCGCCGCACTGGCCGGCGACATCGTCAGCCTGGGCCGCCGTCACGCCCGCTTGCTGAACCAGAATCTGGGGCTGGGTGCCCAGGCCTGGGCGCTGATCGACCCCGCCGGCCATGCCGAGCTGAGTTTTCACCCGCTGTATCTGGGCCGCCAGTCGTTTGTACTGGTGATTGGCGGCCAACCCCGACTGGGCGATAACGCCTTTGTTGCCATGACCGAGGCGCTGTGCCGCCGTTACGCCTGAACGATTACCGGAAACCACCACCATGCGCGAACAACTGCTCAAATCCATTCTTAGCGACCTTAATGGCGCCTCGGCTGATATCGAAGCCTCCGCCATCATCTCGGCCGACGGCCTCACCATGGCGGCCTTGCTGCCACAGAGCGTCGACGAAGACCGTGTCGGCGCCATGGCCGCCGCCATGCTGTCGCTGGGCGAGCGCACCGCGCGCGAGCTGGCGCGCGGCGAGCTGGAACAGGTGATGGTAAAAGGCGATGCCGGCTATATCCTGATGAGCTATGCCGGCCGCGATGCGGTGCTGACGGTGATTGCACGCAAGGAAGCCAAGCTGGGCCTGATCTTTCTGGACGCCAAGCGTGCCGCACGCAGCGTGGAAGAAATCCTGTAGCCAGCGCGTACTCTATGCATAAATGACATAGCTGTTTATCATGCGGCCACGGATTGCATAGAGATCACCATGAAGAAAACAACGCTGATGACCAGCTTGCTGCTGGCATGGTGCGGCTACGCGCTGGCCGAGCCCTTGACCTTTGGCTGGCTGGAAAGCGGCCCTGCGCGTCGTCAGAAGTTTGAAAAGCACTTTCTGAGAGGCGATACCTTGCAGCAGTTTGCGGTGGGCAAGAAGCAGGTCACCCTGCCTGCCGGTAGCTGGGTGATTAGCCAGGTGCATACCTACGCACCCGACATGCCGCAGGCGGGCCGTGACGATGCTGGCGGCGCCACTGCCGATGCAGCGCTGGGCCTGCAAGACCCGCAAAGTGGCGACCGGATCTATCTGCAAACCCTGATTTCGCCACCGTCCAGCCGCATCTGGCTCGCGTCGCTCAGCGACAGCTGCCGTGATGCCAGCCAAGCCAAGGATGGCACGGTGGTCTACCAGCAGCAGCTGGACAGCAAGCAAACCGACCGTCAAAGCTGTGTGACGGTCAGTGGGCGCAAGGCGGTAGACCAAGCCAGCGGCGAGGCCCGGCTGGTGTTGACCACCAGCGTGATGGAAAGCCGCGATGGCGACTACCTGGCCTATTTCCACACCCGTACGGTAGCCTTGCCGGCAGGGCAGGCCAGCGATCTGGCCGCGCTGGACAAGCCTACCCGTGCCTTTATCGCCAGCCAGTTGCGCTGGGGCGTGGCACTCAAGGCGGATATTGCCAGACGGATGGGCTGGTAGCCGCCCGTGCATCAAATAACCCGCCATGCCGGAAGCGGTGTGGCGGGTTACTTGATGGCGTAGCCGTCGTTACGCCGTGTGCCCACCCCCGCGTAGCCGGCGGTAAAACGTACTGCGGCTGATGCCCAGCGCCCGTGCGGCGGCGCTGGCATTGCCACCGTGCTGCTGTAGCAGGCAGTGCAGTGTGCTGGCGGTGTGGCGTGGTATCTCTTCCTGGCCGCGCAGGCTGGCGGGCAGGTGGTCGGGGGTCAACACGGTGCCATCGTCGGCCAGCGCCAGCAGGGTGCGCAGCAGGTTGTCCAGCTGGCGCAGGTTGCCCGGCCACGGGTAGCGGCGGATAAAGTCGGCCAGCGCCGGCGACAGCGTAATGCCGCGCCCGGCGCTGCCGTGCTGGAGCAAAAGGTTGGCCGCAATCTGCGCCACGTCGCCGCGTTCGCGCAGCGGTGGCAGCGTTAGCGGGTAGTGGCACAGCCGGTAATAGAGGTCGGCGCGGAAGCGCCCGGCGGCGACTTCCTGTTCCAGCTGGCGGTGGGTGGCCGCCACAATGCGCACGTCCACTTTTTGCCCGGGGCCCCCGCCTAGCGGCACCACCAGCCGCTCTTGCAGCACGCGCAGCAGCCTGGCCTGCAGGCTCATCGGCATGTCGCCGATTTCATCCAGAAACAGTATGCCACCGTCGGCCTCGCGCAGGCGCCCTTTTGCCCCCTGGCGGCGGGCACCGGTAAACGCGCCTTCTTCATAGCCAAACAGTTCCGACTCGATCAGCCCTTCCGGGATGGCGGCGCAGTTCACTGCTACCAGCGGCGCAGCGGCGCGGCTGCTGGCTGCGTGCAGTGCCTGCACAAAGCGCTCCTTGCCGGCGCCGGTTTCACCCAGCACCAGTACCGGAATATCCGCCTCCAGCAGGCGGCGCGCGGTGTCCAGCATGCCCGGTGGCAAAGCCAGGTCCTGCTTGCGGCCAACCTTGTCGCTCGCCCGTTCGTGTTGCCCGCCTGCAGCAGGCCGGCGCTGGCTGGCAGCCGCTGGCGCGCTATGCAGCAAGACGCTGCCGTGATGGGGCACCGCTTGCCTGGGGGGCAGCAGGCTGGCCGAATACAGCTGCCCGCTGTGGCGCAGCGAGGCCACGCCGCTGCCGTGGCGGCTCAGCCAGTGCTCCATGCTCAGGCCGGACAGGCCGGCAAAGCGGGTCTGGCCCAGGCAGTGCCAGTCCAGCCCCAGCAGGCTGAGCGCCGCACGGTTGGCCGCACGCAGTACGCCATCGTCGTCAAAGGCCAGCCGCGCGCAGCGCGGGGTGGCCAGCGTGGCGGGGTCGGGGGCAAAGCGCAGCTCGTGCAGGCTGCGGGTGTGTTCGTCGAACAGGCGTTGCTCGATATGGCGTACCGCGGTGACCACTTGCAGCTGCTGCGCCTCGCCCAGCTTGCGTGGCAGGCCGGAGACATCCAGCACGCCCAGCATCCGCCCCTGCGGGTCGACGATGGTGCTGGCGGTGCAGGACAGCTGGCGGTTGCGCTCCAGGTAGTGCTCGCTGCCGCGCACGCGCACCGCGCTGCCGGTGACCAGGGCGGTGCCGATGGCATTGGTACCGCGTACGTCTTCGCGCCAGTCCATGCCCGGTAGCAGCGCCACGCGTTCGGCGCGGTCCAGAAACGCCGGGTGGCCCATCTGGTTCAGGATCACACCGTCGCGGTCGGCCACAATCACCACATGGCCTTCGTCTACCACGCTGTCGAATAGCGCATCGATGGCCGGCCTGGCCAGCTGCAGCCAGTCGGCATTGTCTTGCTGGCGGTGCGCCAGGCGCTGGCTGTCCAGCCGCTCGGGCGGGCGCAGCCGTGCGGCGGACAAGCCCAGGCCCAGGCAACGCCGCCAGGAGTGCAGGATAGGCTGCGGTACGCTGTTTTCCGGTAGCTCGTCACCGTCAAAAAAACGGCGGCGGACTTCAGCTAAAGGCAGGGTAGACATGGTGTTCTCCGTACTGTGTCACGCTGTTGCGACAGCTGTGTCAGTCTGGCACAGCTAGCCGCCGGCTGCAGGGCTGAGCGTGGGGCTGGCGGCGTGGCGAAGCAGCCTGCCAAAAATCCTTTATTTATTGCGATGCAACATGCATGCACCGGATTGCAGCATGGGCGGGCGGTGCAGTAAAGCTGCGCTGCAGCATGGCCGCAAGCTGGCACGGTAGCTGCAGTGTGGTGTTTACACCCGGCGAGGTGACACCAACACCAAGGAGACACAGATGAGCGCGATTACCCCGGCACAATACGGCCTGAACCTGAAAACCCGTTATGCCAACTTTATCAATGGCCAGTGGCAGCCACCGGTCAACGGCCGCTACTTCGAGAACATTACCCCGGTGACCGGCCAGGTATTGTGCGAGATCCCGCGCTCCGATGCGGCCGATATCGAGCTGGCGCTGGACGCCGCCCACGCTGCCAAAGGGGCCTGGGGCAAAACCAGCGTAGCCCAGCGCGCGCTCATCCTGCACCGTATTGCCGACCGCATGGAGCAGCACCTGGCTACCCTGGCCACGGTAGAAACCTTCGACAACGGCAAGCCTATCCGTGAAACCACGGCGGCCGACCTGCCGCTGGCGATCGACCATTTCCGCTACTTTGCCGGCTGCATCCGCGCACAGGAAGGCAGCATTGGCGAGATCGACGCCACCACCGTGGCTTACCACTTCCACGAGCCGCTGGGCGTGGTGGGCCAGATCATTCCGTGGAACTTCCCGCTGCTGATGGCCGCCTGGAAGATTGCCCCGGCGCTGGCGGCCGGTAACTGCATCGTGCTGAAACCGGCCGAGCAGACCCCGCTGTCCATCCTGGTATTCGCCGAGCTGGTGGGCGACCTGCTGCCGCCGGGCGTGCTGAACATCGTGAACGGCTTTGGTACCGAGGCCGGCAAGGCGCTGGCTACCAGCAAGCGCATCGCCAAGATCGCCTTTACCGGCTCTACCCCGGTGGGCCGCCTGATCATGAACTACGCCAGCGAAAACCTGATTCCGGTGACGCTGGAGCTGGGGGGCAAATCGCCGAACATCTTCTTTGACGACGTGGCCGCCAAGGACGACGCCTTCTTCGACAAGGCCATCGAAGGCTTCGTGATGTTTGCGCTGAACCAGGGCGAGGTGTGCACCTGCCCTAGCCGCTCGCTGGTACACGAGTCCATCTACGACCGCTTCATGGAACGCGCGCTCAAGCGTGTGGCCGAAATCAAGCAAGGCAACCCGCTGGACCCGTCCACCATGATCGGCGCGCAGTCGTCGCAAGAGCAGATGGACAAGATCCAGGGTTACCTGCAGCTGGGCAAGGACGAAGGCGCTACCGTGCTGGCCGGTGGCGACCGTGCCCACCTGGGCGGCGGCCTGGAAAACGGCTTCTATATCCAGCCTACCGTGTTCCAGGGCCATAACCAGATGCGCATCTTCCAGGAAGAAATCTTTGGCCCGGTGCTGTCGGTGACGCCGTTCAAGGATATCGACGAGGCGCTGCATATCGCCAACGACACCCTGTTTGGCCTGGGTGCCGGCGTGTGGACGCGCAATATGAACACCGCTTTCCACATGGGCCGCAGCATCGAGGCGGGCCGCGTGTGGACCAACTGCTACCACGCCTACCCGGCACACGCTGCGTTTGGTGGCTACAAGCAGTCCGGTATCGGCCGCGAAACCCACAAGATGATGCTGGACCACTACCAGCAGACCAAGAACCTGTTGGTGAGCTACAGCGAGGACAAACTGGGCTTCTTCTAAACGGTTTGGCTTCCACTACCCTGGCTCGCGGGTGCTGCAGCCGGGGTGGTCACCCGCTTTACCGTGCTGGCGGGTCATCGTGGTGATGGCCGGCCAGCTCACGCAGTGATTCGTCTTCCTCCCCTGTTTGTCGTGGTCGCTCGCGGCGGGCAGTTTGGTTGCCACCTGATGTTTCTCAACACAGGTGGCATTTTTTATGGAGATGATTACCTGTATGGCAGGATAATCTATAAAAAATAAAATCATGGCCGGGGCCTGGCCCGGGCTGTACACAACGACAACCGCTGGAGCACGCATGCTTTTCTTCAACAAGAAACGTTCTTCTGTAGCCGATAACGCCGGCACTGCCCCGGCGGCAGGGCTGATGCACATTGTGCGTACCGATAACCAGGGTTACGAGCAGGCCTTGCAGGGCAAAGCCAGCGCCAGCATCAAGCTGGTACTGGGTTATGTGAACCCTGCGGCCAACCTGGAGCAAGTTGGCCGCAATGTGGCGCGCCATTTTCCGCAAGCCAAGGTAGTACTGACTACCACGGCCGGCGAGCTGTGCAGTGCCAGCCGCCAGGACACCCTGTACCTGCCGGCCAATGGCCAGTGGCAAACCATGGTGTTCCAGCTGTTTGACGCCGCGCTGGTGTCCGATGTGCACGTAGCAGCCGTGCCGCTGGCGTGCGAAGACATCAAGGCCGGCCAGCCCGGCCTGAGCCATGAAAACCGCCTGGCCAAGCTGCAAGACAATGTGGGCCGCATCAACCTGCCGTTTGCCATGCGCCACGACGAGGGCTTTGTGCTGACGCTGGTAGATGGTTTGTCCAACAGCGAGAGCTACCTGATGGAGGCGCTGTACGAATCCGGCAAGCTGCCCTATCTGTTTGTCGGCGGCTCGGCCGGCGGCCCGCTGGATTTCAGCATGACGCGGCTGTACGACGGCCAGCAAGTGCGCGACGGCCACGCCGTGTTTGCCTTTATCAAGCTGGCACCGGCCTACCGCTACGGCATTTTCAAAAGCCAGAACTTTGAAGACACCGGCACCAGCTTCATCATCGCCCAGGCCAGTACCGAGCTGCGCCGTGTGCATTCGGTGATCGATAGCAAGAGCGGCGAAATCCGTAACGTACTGGACGCGCTGTGCCAGCACTTCCGCTGCCAGCGCAGCGAGCTGGGCGGCAAGCTGCAGAGCCACAGCTTCGGCATCAAGATCCAGGACGAGCTGTTTGTGCGCTCGGTACTGGCCATCAACGAGCAGGAAGGCTACTTGCAGTTTGCCTGCGACCTGGCCTTTGGCGAGCAGCTGTTCCTGCTGCGCAGTGTCGACCTGGCCGAGCGTACCGGCCGCGACTTCGAACAGTTCAGCCGTGGCAAACCGCAGCCGGTAGGCGGCATTCTCAACGACTGCATCCTGCGCCGCCTCAATAACGCCAGCGCGCTGGCGCGCGCCAATGTGTACGGCGATATCCCCACCGCCGGCTTCTCTACCTTTGGCGAGCTGCTGGGTGTGAACATCAACCAGACGCTGACCGCCATCTTCTTCTACCCGGCCAGTGACACCTTCCGCGACGACTTTGTCGACCGCTTCCCGGTGCACTACGCCAACTTCAAGAACTACTTCTACCGCCGTGAGTTGCAACGCGCGCGCATGACGGGGCAGATGAAAAGCCGCGTCATCGAAGAACTCAACGGCTACAAGGCCTTTGCCGGCCAGCTGATGGAAAGCCTGCCACTGTTCCGCGATACCACCGCCCAGCTGGTAGAACACCTGGGCAGCATCGAACAGGACATCAGCCGCTTCGGTAAGGAAGTAGACCAGGGTGCGCAAACCGCCAGCAACGTGACCGGCCGCATCGGCGCGCTGGAAAAAGACGCGCAGCAGATCGGCGAAGTCATGCAGATGATCAAGAAGATCGCCGAGCAAACCAACCTGCTGGCACTGAACGCCGCGATCGAAGCCGCCCGTGCCGGCGAGGCCGGGCGCGGCTTTGCCGTGGTCGCCGATGAAGTACGCAAACTGGCCAACACCACGCAATCCAACCTGGACGCCACCGGCGGTGCGGTAGACAACGTGATGAACGGCGTACGCGACGTGGGCGGCGACGTACGCGGCATGGGCAGCCAGGTCAGCGGCTTTGCCGGTGAAATGGCGCAAGTGGTGGGCAAACTGCACGGCCTGGCCGCCACCTCGCAGGACAGCAAGCAGCGCGTAGACAGCATGCTGGCGCAGACCGAAAGCCTGTACGCGCGCATGCGCGAAGTGGACAAAGAGCTGGACGCCATCCTGCAGCTGGAAAAACAATAAGCCGCAGCGCCAGGCCTGGCGGCGAGAAAAGCCCGCTACCGCGCTGCCGGTAACGGGCTTTTTACTGTGCGGGTGTGACCGTGTGTGACCGCGTTTACATTTGTTAAGGTGTTGGCATTGACCCGTGCCAGGCCGTGGCATAAGCTGCCCCACTGACTGAATAAAGGAGCACGAGATGCACATGAAAGGCGTAACTGTCGCCATGATGTCGCTGCTATTGGGGGCGTGCGCCAGCAGCACCGTGCCGCAGCAAGGCAAATGGCAGCAAAACGGCCCCGACGGCAAGCCACTGCAAACCCTGCAGCTGACAGACGGCCAGCTATCGGCCAACGCCGGCTGCAACCAGATGTTCGGCCCCGCCCGCATCGAACAAGGCCGCCTGGTGGTGGGCACGCTGGCCAGCACGCTGATGGCCTGCGCGCCGGACGCCATGCAGCGCGAGCAAACGTTGGCCGCGCTGCTGCGCAGCCGCCCGCAAGTGCGCCTGGACGGCGACAAACTGCTGATCGGCGAAGTGGCCCAGCAGCAGGTATGGCAGCCGGTGGCCGCAGCCACCCAGCCGGCAGCGCCTGCCAAACCGCCTAAACCTGTGGTGGTAGCCGAGCCAAGCACCACACGCCTGATCTACGTGGCGCCCGAGCGCCGCACCTGCGTGGGCGTGGCGCCGATGCAGTGCCTGCAGGTACGCGACAGCCAGCAACAGCCGTGGCAACACCATTATGGCGAGATCGAGGGCTTCACCGCCGAAGCCGGCACCGCCTACCGCCTGCGCATCCGCGAGATCAAGGTGGTCAACCCGCCAGCCGACGCGCCGGACCGCCGCTGGGTGCTGGACAGCATTGTCGAGCAGATCCGCATCGCGCCCTGATGCGGTGACCGTTGTTCTACTCCCAAAACAAAGCCCCGGCACGCCGGGGCTTTGTCTTGCCTGAGGGTTGGCCGCAGTACAGGCTACCGCTGCCAGACAGCCTCAGCGCATCAGCCGATACCGGTACGCGCTGACGTGGCCGTGTTCGGCGCCGGTTTGGTAGGTGGCGATGCGTGTGGCGCCGAGGTGTTCGGCAGTTTTCCACGAGGCGACATTGCGGGTGGCCATCGCCATGTCCAGCCACGGCAGGCCCAGGTGGGCGATGCGTGGCAGTAGCAGCCGCACCGCCTGGCAGGCGTAGCCGTGGCCGCGTTGCCACGGCACCACCGACCAGGCCAGGTGCCCGGGGCAGTCTGCCGGCAGGTTGTCGCCGGGCAAGGGCCAGCGCAGGCTGAGTTCGCCGCAGTAGTCGCCGTTGCTGATCCAGAAGTGGCAGTGGGGCAGGCAGGGTTCGCTATTGTCAGCGTCTGGCCCCATGCCGGGTGCCGGCAGCGGGCAGTGGGTGAAGTGCAGCAGATACGTGTCGGGTGCGGCGCGGCAGGCGGCCAGCATGCGGCTGGCGGTATCAGGGTCCTGCTCGTGCCCGGCCCAGCCGCGGCTCAGTGCTTGCTGGTAGCTGGCTAGCAAGGCGTGGTTGGGGAAGGCGAGCGACAGCGGCATGCGGTGACCTGCTGCGGGGGGGAGCGGCTGCGCCGCTAACCGCGCGGGCGACGGGCTTAGCGGGCCTTGCGCTGACCTCGCCAGCTAAGTGGCAGCTGGACGATGACGCCGATCAGCACGTAGCTGGCGGGCTCCAGCAGGCTGGCCGGGGTGGACAGGCGCTGGACGATGACGGTGAGTGCAAAAATCAGCAGGCCGGTGTTGGCCCCTTGCAGGATGGTTTGCAGGTTCATGGTGTTGACCTTGGGTGGGGTAGTACACGCCGACAAATGGACAAGCCGATATTATGACGATGTTGTTTTGCAGGCAAGCAACCGTTGCTCTGGCAATAACAAGGCCGTGGTGACAAGCGGTAGAGGAGGATAGTCGCAGCCGGCCATGCCCGGCTTGGCGCCTGGTGCTGCAGCAGGTTGGCCGCACGCGGCCAACCTTTTGGTGCAGGATGCGGGCTTAGCCGCGGTTGAACAGGCCGCCCAGCAGGCTGGCGCCCTGGGCCAGCAGGTTGTCGCCTTCTACCTGGCCGTTGGGGGTGAGCTTGTCGATCATGGTGGGCAGGTGTTCGGCGATCTGTTGCGAGGCCACGGCCGGGTCGATGCCCAGTTTTTCGGCCAGGCCGGCGATCTGCTCGTTACCCAGCACGCTCTGGATCTGCTCCGGGGTGATGGACAGGTTGGCACCGGTGCCTACCCAGGACGAGACGATCTCGCCCAGGCCGCCGTTCTGGAATTTTTCTACCAGGCCGGCCACGCCGCCGTTGTCGTTCAGCAGGGTGTTGGCTGCCTGCAGCAGGCCACCTTGTTCGCTATTGCCCAGCAGGCTGCCCAGTTGGTCGAGGATGCTCATGGTGTGCCTTTCGTGTGGTGGTAAAAGAGTGCCCAACTTAAACCCTTTCTTGTTACAGATAAATGTTTCTATAAATCGATAGCGGGTGTGAACCCCGGGCTTGTCGTTTTAACTGCTTGTTTTCACTACACGATTTTGCAGGCACGGCATGGACTTTCGCGCCGCGCTGCCGCATACTGCCGCGTTTTGCCATTCAGGAGCAGGCTATGCCTATCAACCACTTCGACTTGCAGCGTTTTGAAGCGATCAAGGTACGCGAGAGCATTCGCAAAGCCGGCTCGCCAGACCGTTTCGGCAAAGAATCCAATGCCAAGAACGACAAAAAACTGGACAACCCGCTGCTGGGCAAACTGCTGAAAAGCCACGTGCCCGACGACAAGAAGTAAGCGCCACGCTGCCCGCACGGGCCGGCGGTATGGCTGACACCCCCACGCGCACTGCGCCTGGGGGTGTTTTGCTTGTTGGGCCTGCGTTTTAGCGCTGGGTGTGTCGCAAGTGTGGTGTAAGCATTTGCTATGCACAGTGTGTTCATATTCATTAATGAAGTAACACATAAGCCTGTCGCGCAAATTGTTTATGCTGGTGGCCATGGCAAGACTGGACGATAGCGACAATGAATAAATGGCTGACAGGGACCGTCGTGCTGGCGGTAGCCGGTGGAGCGGTGTGGTGGCAGGCAGGCAAGCAGCCTGCGGTAGATAAAAACGCGCGGGCCAAACGCCCGCCGGTGGTGGCGCTGGCGCCGGCGCAGCCCAACCGGCTGCCGGTGGTGCTCACCGCCAACGGCACGGTCACCGCGCTGGACCGTGTGGAGGTGAAGCCGCAGGTGTCCGGCGTAGTGGGGCGTGTGCTGGTGCAGGAAGGCAGTATGGTCAAGGCGGGTACGCTGCTGGTGCAGCTGGATGACGCTGCCGAGCGCGCCGCGCTGGCACGGGTACAGGCGCAGCAGGCCAGCGACGCGGCACAGCTGAAGATCGCCGGGCGTGACCTGGCGCGCGGGCGCGACCTGTTCCGCCAGCAGTTCATTTCGCAAAGCGCGCTGGACGCCCTGCAGGGCAAGGTGGACAGCCTGCAGGCAACGTTGGCCGCAGATCGTGCGGCAGTCGAGTCGGCCAGGGTCAGCCTACGCCAGAAGGCCATCTACGCGCAGGTAGACGGCCGTGTCGGCGCCATCAGCCTGTCGCCCGGTGCGCTGGTGCAGCCGGGCATGGCCACGGCCATGCTCACCCTGACGCGCATGTCGCCGGTGGCGGTGAGCTTTACCCTGCCGGAGCAGCAACTGCAGGCGGTGCGCCAGGCGCAGCAGGCCGGCCCGCTGAAGGTGGTGGCGCGCAGCGGTAACGGCGCGGGCCAGTGCCACAGCGGCGAGCTGACTTTTATCGATAGTGCCGTGGACAGCAGTAGCGGCAACGTGCTGCTCAAAGCCCGTTTCGATAACGCCGGCACGGCCTTGTGGCCAGGCCAGTTCGTTAATGTGGCGCTGCAGGCCGGGCGCTATGAAGGCGCGGCCAACCTGCCGGTAGCAGCGCTGCTCACCGGCCCCGACGGCCAGTTTGCCTACACCGTGGGCGCCGATAGCAAAGCGCAGCGCATACCGCTGACGCTGCTGGCCATCCAGAACGAGCGCGCCATCGTGCGCGGTATCGCCCCCGGCTTGAAGGTGGTGGTCAACGGCGGCCAGAACGTGCGCCCCGGCGAGCTGGTCACGCTGGCGCCGCCGCGCAAGCAGGACGCCAGTGCCCCGGTGTCGGCCAAGGTTGGCCGCAGCGAGGCCAGCGGCGCGGCTGCTGAAGGTAGCCGTGGCAGCCGCGCTGGCGGCAAAGGCAGCCAGAATCTGGCCGAGTGCAGCCCGGTGGCCGGTGGCGATAAAGGTGCCCGTGCCGCAGGCCGCGACGCCAGCGCGCCAGGTGCCGAAGGCGGCAAACGCCAGCGTGCAGCCAGCGGAGCGCAATGATGAATATTTCCGAGCTCTGCATCCGCCGCCCGGTGATGACGGTGCTGCTGTGCCTGTCGCTGATCATCGGCGGCTTGCTGGCGCTGCAGCGCATCCCCATCGCCGCGCTGCCCAGCTACGAGACGCCTACCATCAACGTGTCGGCCAGCCTGCCCGGCGCCAGCCCGCAGACCATGGCCAGCTCGGTGGCGACGCCGCTGGAAAAACAGTTCGCCACCATTCCCGGTGTGGCGGTAATCAGCTCCAGCAGCAGCCAGGGCAGCACCTCGGTCACGCTGGAGTTCGAGCCGGGGCGCAATCTGGACGGCGCCGCGCTGGACGTGCAAGCCGCCTTGCTGCGCGCGCAGCGCAGCCTGCCGGACGAGATGACCAGCCTGCCGTCCTACCGCAAGGTGAACCCGGCCGATGCGCCTATTTTGCTGCTGGCGCTGAATTCCCCGGCGCTGTCGCTGACGCAGCTGAACGACTATGTGGACAGCCTGGTATCGCCCACGCTGTCCACCATCAATGGCGTGGCGCAGGTGCAAGTGTTTGGCCAGAAGCGCTACGCCGTGCGGGTGAAGGCCGACCCGCAAAGGTTGGCCGCACGTAACCTGACGCTGGACGAAGTGGCCACTGCGCTGCGTGCGGCCAACGGCAATACGCCGCTGGGCACGCTGGAAGGCCCGTCGCAAGTGCTCACCATCCAGTCCGACAGCCAGCTCAAGAGCGCTGCCGAGTTTGCCGCCATGGCGGTGGCCAACCGTAACGGCAGCGTGGTGCGCCTGGCCGACGTGGCCACGGTGGAAGACAGCATTGAAAACCTGAAGACCGGCAGCTGGGTCAACGGCGAACGCTCCATTGTGCTGGCAGTGTTCCGCCAGTCCGACGCCAACACCGTGGCGGTGGTGGACGCCATCCGCGCCATGCTGCCCAAGCTGGAAAGCCAGCTGCCAGGCTCGGTGCGCATGGCACCGCTGTCCGACCGCTCTGATGCCATCCGCGAGGCGGTGCACGACGTGAACCTCACCATGCTGCTGACGGTAGCGCTGGTGATCATGGTGATCTTCATGTTCCTGCAGCGCATGGCCGCCACGCTGATACCGGCGCTGACGCTGCCGATCTCGCTGATCGGTACGCTGGGCCTGATGTACCTGATGGGTTATTCCATCGATAACATCTCGCTGCTGGGCCTGACGCTGGCGGTGGGCCTGGTGGTGGACGACGCCATCGTGGTGCTGGAAAACATCGTGCGTTACATGGAGGAGGGCGACGACGCGATGACGGCGGCGCTGAAGGGCTCGCGCGAGATCGCGTTCACCATCGTCAGCATTTCGCTGTCGCTGGTGGCTATCTTTATCCCCATCTTTTACATGGATGGCGTGATCGGCCTGCTGTTCCACGAATTTGCCGTGGTGGTGTCGCTGGCCATTCTGGTGTCGGCGGTGGCCTCGCTCACGCTGATTCCGCTGCTGGCGTCGCGCTTTTTGCGCCGCGACCACATGCCGCACCACGCCGACGCCGGCCAGGGCCACGCCATTGCCCGTGCGTTCGAGCGCGGCTTCGATGCGCTGCTGGCGGCCTACGAGCGCACGCTGGACGCTGCGCTGCGCCACAGCCGGCTGACATTGCTGGTGGCGCTGGGCACCGTGGCCGGTTCGGCGTGGATGTTCCATGCCATCCCCAAGGGCTTTTTCCCGGTAGAGGACACCGGCCAGGTCAGCATCAATACCGAGGTGCCGCAGGACGTGTCCTACGACAAGTTGGCCGCACTGCAGGCGCGCGCGGCCACCATCGTGCAGCAAAGCCCGCACGTGGCGGCTGTCACCTCGTCGGTGAGCGGTAGCGGTGGGCGCATGTTCGTCACGCTGAAGCCACGCGGCCAGCGCGGCAAGATCGACCAGGTGGTGGACGACCTGCGCAAGGACCTGCGCAAGGTGAACGGCCTGAGCGCGGCGATCAACCCGGTGCAGAACCTGCGCCTGGGCGGCCGCAGCAGCAAGAGCCGCTACCAGTACGTGCTGCAGAGCGTGGACAGCAGCAGCCTGTACGACTGGGGCGAGAAGCTGGAGCGCGCCATGCGCAAGGACAGCCTGTTCCAGGACGTGAACAGCGATGCGCAGCGCAAGGGCCTGCAGGCCGAGCTGCACATCGACCGCGACAAGGCGGCGCAGCTGGGGGTGGGCATGCAGGCCATCCGCACCGCGCTGTATACCGCCTTCGGCCAGCGCCAGGTGGCCACCATCTATACCGACAACGACAACTACTCGGTACTGCTGCAGCTGGACGACAGCCAGCGTGTGAACGAGTACGACCTCACCCGCCTGTACGTGCGCGGCAGCGGCAGCGAGCTGGTGCCGCTGGCCAGCGTGGCCAGCATCCAGCGCACGGTGGGGCCGGTGTCGGTCAGCCACCAGGGCCAGCTGCCGGCGGTAACGCTGTCGTTCAACCTGCCGCCGGGCGTGGCGCTGGGCGAGGTGGACGCGCGGCTGAAAGCCATGCAGCAGGAAATCGGCCTGCCGGCCAGCGTGTTTACCAGCTACGCCGGCGACGCCGCGGCGTTTGCCGAGTCGCAAAGCAGCCAGACCACGCTGCTGCTGGTGGCCTTGCTGGTGATCTACGTGCTGCTGGGCGTGCTGTACGAAAGCTACATCCACCCGCTCACCATCCTGGCCGGCCTGCCGTCGGCGGCCATGGGCGCGCTGGGGGCGCTGATGTTGCTGAACCAGGAGCTGACCATCATCGCCAGCATCGGCATCCTGATGCTGATCGGCATCGTGAAGAAAAACGCCATCATGATGATCGACTTTGCGCTGGTGGCGCAGCGCGAGCAGGGCATGAGCCCGCAACAGGCCATCCGTACTGCCTGCCTGCTGCGTCTGCGCCCGATCCTGATGACCACGTTGGCCGCCATGATGGGCGCACTGCCGATTGCGCTGGCGCTGGGGGCCGGCGCCGAGCTGCGCCAGCCGCTGGGTGTGGCGGTGGTGGGCGGCTTGCTGTTTTCGCAGCTGGTGACGCTGTACATCACCCCGGTGCTGTACCTGTGGTTTGACGGCCTGGCCGCCAAGGTTGGCCGCAAGGTAGCGGCCGGCTAAACCACCGTCCGTTTTATTCACGTCACCCGCCCGCTGCCTGGCAGCCGGCGGGTTTTTTCATGCGCATGGCGTGGTGTGGTTTTTTTGCCATGGTTATATGAAGGGTTGTGTAGGTAATACCACAAAACTACCAATTAAGCGCATTTGCCCGACATGCAGCCATGAAAAATGGCTAAATTGGCAGCGTATTGCGTAATAAATTGTGCTTAAAAAGGCACATTGGCAATATTTTCTGGCTGAGTTACTATGTGTTTTCTATTTTAGTATTTAAAAACAATCATTTAGAGCAATGTTTCTAAATTAATACCAATTGGGATCCAGTTTTGCATCCAGTTTCCTCTAACCCTGCCAGGCAGGCACTGCGTGGTTTTACGCTGCTTGAGCTGGTTGTCGTGGTGGCCCTGCTGGGCATTTTGCTGTCGGTGGCCTTGCCGTCTTACCAGAGCTACGTGCGGCGCAGCGGGGCGCAAACAGCGGCGGCCGATCTGGTGGCCTTGAGCCTGGCCATGGAAAACCTGTACCAGCGCCAGCTGGTGTACCCGCAGCCGGCCAGTAACCCAACGGCAGATACCAGCAGCACCGTGGCCTACCTGGCTTCCGGCACCAGCGCTTCGCCATGGGCACCGGCGCGGGGAGACCGTTTCCGTTATGTGGTGCAGGCCAGCGCCAGCAGCTACACCCTGAAGGCCTCCGGGCTGGCAGGGGGGGTGAACGAGGGCTGCGAGCTGACGCTGTCCAGCAGCAATATCCGTGCGGTAAACGGCGGGGCGGCGTGCGGCGGGATCTCGGTATGGTAGGGCGCGCGGCGGGCTTTAGCCTGGTGGAAACCATGGTGGTGCTCAGCATCGGTTTGCTGTTGCTGCTAGCCAGCGTGCCGTTGACACGCAGCTGGGTTGCCAATGCCCGCATCAGCCAGGCCGATAGCCAGCTGTTGCAGGCCTATGCCAAAACCCGCGCCCTGGCGCTGCGCAACCCTTTGGCCAGTATCGGCAATACGCCTGCGGCAACGCTGCTGATTCTGGATAACCAGCGTGTGCAGGTACGGGAAGGCAGTAGCGGTACGCTGGCGTGGTCGGTGACAGCGGCGGACGGGGTGGCATTTTTCCTGGCAGAGGACGCGGCAGCTGCCGCGCCAGGCTGTGGCAATGTGCTGCGGCTGGACAATAACGGCCTGCCATTAGGCGCGTGCCGTCACTACGCGGTGAGCGCCGCAGGGGGGGATCGCCTTGTCGCCACGCTACGCTAAACCCTGCCGCCAACAGCGCGGCATCAGCCTGCTGGAGGCGCTGATCACGCTGCTGCTGATGTCCATCATCGGCATCGGCACGGCCTATATCGCGGCCAAGGCAGCCGTGGCACAGCGCCACAGCAGCAGCCAGCACCTGACGGTGAGCCAGCTGCGCCAGGCGCTGAGCCGTGGCGAGTGCCGTAGCACCACGCCGCGTAGTAGCGAGCTGCCCCTGGGTAGCGGTAGCGTGCAGGCCAGCTGCCAGAGTGTGCTGACCACGCTGAGCGTGGTACCGCTGTCCGGCGGCATGGCCAGCCAGACGGTATCGGTGGCCATGCCGGCTATCCGTGCCAGTGGCGGCTTGCTGGAGGGGGAGGTGCGTATCGACCCCCAGGGCTCATGAGCCGCCGCCATCAGGCCGGCATATCGATGCTGGAGCTGCTGATAGGCATGCTGCTGGCCATGTTTGCCGTGATGGCCATGCTGTCGTTGTCGCGTACCACCAGCCGTGTCACCGCGCTGAGCCGGCTGGGCGTGCAGACGGACGCGCAGCTGGCTACCGGCCTGTTGGCCGCAGACAAGCTATTGGCGCAGGCGGGTTATTTTGCCGTGACGGCATCGGGTAGTGTGCCCGCGCCACGCTACCCCGACGATTTGCGGCTGCTGCAAAACGCCACGCTGGGTGGCAGTGCCCAGGCGCTGTTGCTGGCGCCGGCCAGTGGCACGCTGGTGGCGCAGGCGGGTCAGGGGCAGGCGCTGCTGTGGCGTAGCCGCGATGCGTCTGGCGTGTTCCGCTACGACGGCCTGTACGCCCCGGCTAGTGGCGGTTTGTGGCGCATCCACGGCAGCAGCATGGATTGGGCCGGCTGGGAGCAGGCCGAGCTGCTGCTGGGCGCACCGCCGCGCGGGCACGACAGCCTGGCCAGCGCCGGGGTGGCCAGCTTTGCCGTGTCGCATGCTGCGGGGGGCTGCCAGCCATTCGGCGTAGGCAGTAGCGCCAGTGGCGGCGTATACACCGTGCGTATTTCTGCATTGGCCTACAGCGCTGGCCAGCGCGTAGATAGCCATACTTGCCTGATGAATTTTCAATGACCAAATTCGCTGTTGCCCGGCCTGTGCGCCGTCATCTCCCTGCCCGTCGCCACGCCCAGCGCGGCATGGCGGCGTTGCTGGTGGTGCTGCTTACCGGCATGTCGCTGTCTGCCCTGACCCTGGGGGTGATGCATTACACCAAAGGGGCGCAGGACAGTAACTATGCCCTGCATGCGCGTACCCAGGCCGAAATCAATGCCTGGGCCGGGGTAGAAGCGCTGCGCCAGTATGTGCAGGGCAAGCAGGCGAGCGACCTGCCTTCGCTGCAGGAGGTAGTGGTGCGCAATGCTGCCGGCCAGACGCTGGCGACGGTGCATTACCAGGCCAGCTGTACGAATGCGACGGCGGGGGAGTATTGCTTTCATGTAGTTGGCCGCAGCGCTAACAGCACGGCGACGCTGGCGGCAGGCCTGCGGCTGAGTACCGCCAGCCCGTCCTACCCGCGGCTGCAAACCGGCCTGGCGGTGAACGGTGGCTTGAACGTGAGCGGCAACCTGTTTCAGGTGCGCAATGGTGCCAGCGGGATGGGTGGTGTCTCGGTGGATGGCGATATCAATATCGACAAGATCAGCACCTCGGCCTCATCGCCCACCTGCGCTACCGGCAATATCAAGATCGGTGGCAATGGCACTTACACCGGTAGCTATCTGGCGCAGGGCGATATCTGGGTATTTGGCGGGGCCACGGCACAGGATGTGTCGCTGCAGGCGCGCAGTGTGGTGATAGGTGGTAACGCCGAAGACGGCCGCCTGCGCCCGGGTGGTGCCTCGCGCTACCAGCGCATCAGCTACCAGCAGTTTCTGGCCACCGGCCCGCTGGAGATTCGCAGCCTGCAAGGCGGCGGCAATTTGTACGCGCCATCGCCCTGGCTGTTGCCTACCCTGGAAAGCGGCAGTATCGGCGGCCAGGCGTATGGTATCCCCGGCTACAACACGGCGGCGCAGCTGGCCACCTGCCGCCTGGCGGATGGCCGCTTTGCCTGCACCGAGCCGGTGGTAGAGGGGAGCGAGTACGTGATACCCAGGCTGTCCACGCGCCTCCCGCAAACCATCCCGCCAGTGCAATGCCAGACA
This sequence comes from Vogesella aquatica, assembly GCF_028548455.1. Taxonomy (GTDB): domain Bacteria; phylum Pseudomonadota; class Gammaproteobacteria; order Burkholderiales; family Chromobacteriaceae; genus Vogesella; species Vogesella aquatica. Next base: position 5,370 of record NZ_JAQQLF010000030.1, on the reverse strand, counting down.
GCACTGGTGAACCAGGACGCCAACCGGCTGGAAGCCCAGGCCAATTACATTTTCTATTTCGACGAGCAGCATCAGGGCCGCCCCACGCTGAAGATCCAGCATATGCGCAGTAGTGGCGGGGCAGACCTGTCCGGCACCTATGATTTGAGCCAGACGACACTGGCCATGACCAGTTTTCCGGCCGCCCCCACCATCCCGCTGCTGCGCTGTAACGGCGGTAGCTGCCGGTTGTGGGAAAAAACCGCTGCGACGGGCTGGGGCAGGCTGGCTGGCCTGGAGATGCCGCCGGGCGTGGTCTTGTTCAAAACCACGGCGGCCAACGCGGGCAGTGTGGAAATCAGCGCCGGTAATAGTGTGCTCTATAACACCCTGCTGTCGGGTGGCACGCTGACACTGGCCAATAGCGGTTTGCGCTCGCTGGTGGCCCCGAATTTTTCAGCCAGCGGGAGTGCCACGCCGCGTACGGCTGCAGCGTGCAGCCAGCTGGCCTACCCCAGCCAGCTATGCGATGGCGCTGGCCATCTGAAAACCTGGACCGACAGCCAGGGCGAGCATCAGGGCATACCGGTAGGCAATATGGCGGTAGTGGTCAATGGCTCGTTTGCCCCTAATGGCTGGTCGCTAGCGGGCAATGTGGTGATCAGCAAGCTGATTCTGGTGAGCGGCCAGCGCGTCACCATCCGTGGTGCGGTATGGGTGGGCGATGGCCAGACCCTGGCGGATGGCGATATCAGCGAAATTACCCATGACGGGCTGGAGATCGATGTCAGTACGCTGGCCCCGGACCAAAGCTATATCGACAATGGTGGCGACGGCACGGCACCCGGCGGCGGCGGCGGTGGCAGTGGCGGGCAAGGCGGCCAGGCTGGCGGCAGCGGTAGCGGGGGCACGGGCACCATTACCGGCAGCCGCCTGGCGCGGGTGCGGCCGCTATAGGGTGGCTTGCGGCGGAGGGCTATCGCTGAATTCGCTCAGCGCCCAGTCGCGGAAGGCAATCACGCTGGGCAGGGTGGCCAGCTCTTGCGGGTAGATCAGGTAGTAAGCCCAGCTGGTGACCAGGGCGACATCGGATAGCTGCACCAGGGAGCCATTGGCCAGATCGTCGGCAATCATGCTCTCCTCGGCCAGGGTAATGCCCATACCGCGCGAGGCGGCGGTAATAGCCAGATCCAGCGTGTCGAAAGCGTAGGCTTCGATGCTGCTACCCGGGTTCATGCCCGACAGCGCGAACCATTGCGACCAGAACTGGTCTTCATGGGACGGGTGCAGCAAGGGGTAATCCAGAAACTGTTCTATGGTTGGCCGCGGCTTATCTTTGAACAGCGCGGGAGAGGCCACCGGGACAAAGCGGGCGCCGCGCAGACGGTGGTAAATCAGCCCCGGTTCCTGCGTTTCGCACGCCTGAAAGGAAATGTCGTACTCGCGGCTTTTGAAGTTGGGGTCAAAGCCGGTCACGGTCACCAGGCTGACCATCAGCTCCGGGTAGCGGTTACGAAACTGCGTAAAGCGCGGCAGTACCCAGCGCGAGGCAATCGACGGGCTGGCCTTGACCCGTAGCTCGCGCGAGCGGCGGGAAATGGCTTCGCTGGCGGCTTCGATACGCGAGAAGGCATCGCGCACGGCAGGGAACAAGGCGACACCTTCGGGTGTCAGTGTCAGCCCCCTGGCCTGCCGCACAAACAAGGGCAGGCCGTAGTGGGCTTCCAGCGTCTGGATATGGCGGCTCACCGCCCCCTGGGTCAGGTGCAGTGTCTCGCCGGCCTTGGTAAATGAATGGTGTTCGGCAGCCACCAGGAAGACACGCAGGGCGTTGAGCGGGGGCAGTTTCATTATTCGTGCTCCATGAATTTTACGCATGGTAAACATGCGCATTCATGCTTTGTCAATGCAAGCCGAGATGGGTAAGCTTGACTGCTGGTTTAATTAAACAGTGTGCAAGAATAGAGGCTTAGCTTTTACTTTGGCCATTTTTGTTGGCACTAATTGCGCAATATCATTTTTTATGGCAATGCAATTAATGCATGCCTGGCAGTGTGGCAATAAAACGCCGATTTACTCTGTAATACTGGCATTGCCTGCGCTGTCTTGATGCTGTTGTCGCAGCGTTTATTCGCTGGGTATGACACGCAGAGCTTGCTACACTGTAATGCAGTAGCAAGTCCAATGAATTCCGGTGCAACGGCTTGCCGTTGCGCCTGTATCGAACCCGCCCGGCAACGGGCTGTGGTAGGGCCTGCAGGTATCTGACTGTCACGGGTATGGTCTACCCGTCGGATACTGTGCTTGTCCGAACAGCATGCGGCGTGCCGCCTGCTGTCAAATCCTGATTTATCAGGGTTTTGCTCTGTCCCACGGTGTCCCGCCGGATTCGTCCGGCGGGGTTTTTTTTGTCCGTGCGGCCAAGGTCAGACTTCGGCCCATTCGCGTAGCAGGTTGTGATAAGTGGCGGTTAGCGACATCACTTCCTCGCAGTCTCCCACCTTCTGCCGCAGCTGCAGTATGGCCATATCAATATCGAACAGCATGGCGCGGCGGGTGTCGTTGCGCACCATGCTCTGTGTCCACATGAACGAAGCCAGCCGCGCACCGGCACTGACCGGCTCTACGCGGTGCAGGCTGGTGGATGGGTACAGGATGGCATCGCCGGCCGGTAGCCGCACGCTATGCGTACCGTAGGTGTCCTCCACGACCAGCTCGCCACCTTCATACTCTTCCGGATCGCTGAAAAACAGGGTGCACGATACGTCGGTCCGTACATTTTGCCCGCTTAGCGGGTCGCGGCGGATGGCGTTATCCACGTGGCTGCCGTAGGTCATGCCGCCCTGATAACAGTTGAACATGGGCGTCATCAGCGTATGCGGCAGCGCGGCCGACATATATAAGGGGTGGCGGAACAGTGCGCTACGCACCAATGCGGCCAACTCGCGCGCGGCATTGCTTTCTGGTGGCAGCTGCAGATTGTTTTTCACCTGCACGGCCTGCTGGCCTGCGGTGCTACGGCCATCTTGCCAGGGGGCGGCCAGCAGCAGGCTGCGGGCGTGGGCGAGTTCTTCGGGGGTGAGCACGGCGGGGATGTGCAACAGCATGATGATTCCTGTAAGGCAGGGTAGACAAACGGCGTGGACGGGTGGGGCGCCTGGCCAGCGTTTTGCCTATCGGTCTGCCACGATAGGCAAAACGGCCTGCCGTGGGGCAGGCCGCGCAGGCTTATTGCTGGGCTTCGGTGACGAAGCCGATACGGCTGACGCCGGCGCTTTGGGCATCGGCCAGCGCTTCGGCGACCACCTCATAACGCACTGCCTTGTCGGCACGCAGGTGCAGCTCCACTTGCGGGTTGGCCGCGGCGGCCTCGGCAAAGCGGCTCTTCAGCCGGCCTTCTTCCATTGGTACATCATTCCAGTAGATCTTGCCGCTGGCGTCGATGCTCAGGCGGATCGCCTCCTGCTTTTCCTGGTGCGCGGCGGCGCTGGCTTGCGGCAAGTCGATCTTGACCGCGTTGGTCAGCAGCGGGGCGGTAATGATGAACACCACCAGCAAGACCAGCATCACGTCCACCAGCGGCGTGGTGTTGATCTCGGACATCGGCGCGTCGGCGCCCTTGTCGAAACTACCGAATGCCATCTTTACCTCCCAGTGTCAGCAGGTGTGCATGCAGGTCGTGGGTAAAATGATCCATATCCTGGTTGATCAGGCGGTTCAGGCGGGTAAAGGTGTTGTAAGCCAGTACTGCAGGAATGGCCGCAGCCAGGCCCGCTGCTGTGGCCACCAGCGCTTCGCCGATCGGCCCGGCCACGGTGCCGATCGATACCTGACCCTGCGCGCCAATGTTCACCAGCGCGTTATAGATACCCCATACCGTCCCGAACAGGCCGATGAACGGTGCTGTCGAGCCGATGGTGGCCAGGAAAGTCATGCCACCTTCCAGGCTTTGCTGTTCCTGCGACAGGCGCTTGCGCAGCGCGCGGGTCAGGTACTCGTCCAGGCTGCACGATTGGCCAAGCGAGCCATCGCTGTGTTGCTGGTATTTGCGTACCGCAGCCAGGCCTTCGCGCAGCAGGGCGGCTACCGGTGCCGGGCTGGCGTCCAGGTCCTTCTCTGCAGCTTGCCAGCTGGCCGCACCCCATAGCTGCGCATCCGCTGCGCGGTTCAGGCGCCGAACGTGCCACGCACGCCAGCCGCGCAGCACGATGAAGTACCAAGTCAGTACCGACATCAGGATCAGGATCAGAAACACCGATACCAGTACGGCATCGCCCTGTTCAAAGGTAAGCATCAGGTTCATGGGTCAGGACTTGTTCTTTTGAGGGTGAGTAAATTCAACAGGTACCAGGCAATATTCTTCAACCGCCTCGCCACCGCGCTGGCCCGGCGTGAACTGCCAGCGGCTGGCTACCGTACGGCGCGCCGAGTTATCCAGCCGCGGATAGCCGCTGCTCTTGGCAATGGCTACCGACAGCGCGCGCCCTTTGGTGCTGACCAGTACGCGTAGCACCACTGTGCCTTCTTCTTCCAGCTCCACCGAAAGCGGCGGGTATTCCGGCTTGGGGTTTCCCTGTGCGCCACTGACGGGGGTTGGCGCAATGTAAGCTTGTTCGGCAGCCGGTTTTTCCGGCGCAGGGGCCGGGCGGCTATCCGCCACAGGCCGTGCGACTTGCGCTGGTGCTTCTACCGCAGGCTGCGGTTTGGGCTGTGGTGGAGTGGGAGGGGTGCTGATGGCATTGGCTGGCGGTGCCACCGTGCTTTTGCTTACTTGCACGGGCGGCGTCGGCATGGGCTTGGCTACCGGCGGGCGTTTAGGCTGCGGTTTGGGTGGCGTTGGTTGCACGGCTTGCGGTGCAGCCTGCTGCTTGGCTACAGAGACCATCTCTATAACAGGTAAAACCTGCGGAGGCGTCAGCGGCGAGCTGTGGCTTGGCGTCATCATCAACAAGCCCAAGTGGGCGGCGCCAATGATGCCTAGCGAGCCATAGTGAAATGCGCGGTTTTCCATTAATTGAGATTTTTCTTGATAACCATTCGCATTAATACTAATGCGCCAGCAGGCCGCTGTCAAAGTAGCATCTACATGGATGAGCTGCATTGTGTCGAATTGCCCCATTTTTCCATTGTTATAGAGATGCAGAAGCGCCTGCGCGAAAAGCTCGCGCCCACCCTGGCCGCCTGCGGCCAACTTTTTTGCTTTTCTTAACCGTTGCAAATCAACACCTTAAGCAAATGCTTGCAGTTTATTGCGAGGTAAGTGTTGACGCCATTTGTCTGTCTGGGTATAGTTCGCCTCCTCAGCTGACGACGCAAACGAAACAAGCAGTCAGCACCGCTCTTTAACAGACCAAATAACCGATAGGTGTAAGTGTCTGGCTAAGCCAAATA
>NZ_JAQQLF010000029.1 GCF_028548455.1 Vogesella aquatica | reverse complement strand
ATCTGCCGCAAAGGATGCTGGCGCATCAGACACCATTGCTGGCGATGAAACAGTGGCAGAAATCACATCCCGAACTGTTCAAAAAGCAGGTGCGTAATCGTCCGGGACTAGACAAGTAGACACGGGCATTGGCAAAAACAAAACACCGGGCCTGGGCCCGGTGTTTTGTTGTGGAGGCTAGCTTAAGGGGCGGTGATCGGATCGAACAGGGTAACTACCTGGCGTACGCCAGCGGTTTTGGCTACCACTTGCGAAGCGGCTTCGCCTTCGGCATCGCTCACCAGACCCAGCAGATACACCACACCGCGCTCGGTGACGACTTTAATGGTATTGGGCGCGTAGCCCTGGCCTTCCAGCAGGCGGGCACGCACCTTGGTGGTAAGCCAGGTGTCGTTGTTCCGCTGTGCCAGGGTGGTGACGGGTGCGACCACCAGGTGGTTGTACACACGCCGTACATTGGGAATACCGCGTGTCATCAGCTCGATATCGGCTTTCTGGGCTTCACTTTGTGCTTCGCCAGTCAGCAGTACGGCACGGTTGTAGCTGGTGGCGTTCACGTGGCTACCGGCAAAACGTTCGCTGAGCTGGCGCACGGCTTTCAGCTCGATACCCTGGTCTTCTACATAGGTACCACTGGTACGGCGGTCGGTTACCACCAGTGCGCTGGCGGCCACGCCGCCAGCCACCAGGGGGAAGCAGGCGCTCAGGTTGGCCGCTACCAGTGCGGCAAGGGTCAGGCTTTTCAGGCGGGGTGTCATTCAGTCTCCTCCCAGCAGCATGTAATCGATGGCATCACACAGGGCGTGGATAAGCAGCAAGTGTATTTCCTGGATGCGGGCGGTGCGCGTTACCGCCACGTTCAGGTGCAGGTCTTCGGGTGACAGGATTTCGGCGACCTGGCCACCATCGTTGCCGGTCAGCGCAATCACGCCCATGCCGCGCTCGTGGGCAGCGTAGATGGCTTCCACGATATTGGCAGATTGGCCGGAGCTGCTAATCACCAGTAGCAGGTCGTTATGGTGGCCTATGGCCCGCACCTGCTTGGAGTAGATCAGGTCAAACTCGTATTGGTTGCCAATGGCAGTCAGCGCCGGGCTGTCATGCGAGAGCGACAGTGCTGCCAGGCCCGGGCGTTCTTTTTCGAAATGCCCCAGCATATTGGTTACAAAGTGGTGGGCAACAGCCGCGCCTCCACCATTGCCACAAGCCAGAATCTTGCCTTCGTTCATCAGACTGGCCACCATTTTTTCCGCAGCCACGGCAATGGCGGGGGCCAGCTCTTCCATGACGAGCTGCTGGGTGGCAATGCTTTCGCGGAAATGTCCGCTGGCGCGATCGATCAAGTCCATCGTCTATCCTTTTTGCTCAGCTGGTGCTACGCCTAGCTGATGATGTTCTTGAGCCATATCGGTGGGGCTATCCCTTCGAACAGCACCGCGTCAAAACGGCAGGGGCTGTTCAGGTGATGCTGGCTCAGATAAAGGTTGGCCGCAGCCTGCAGTTTGCGGCACTTGGCCGCACTGATGCTGGCAGCGGCACCACCATACTGCTGGCTGCTGCGGGCGCGGACTTCCACAAATACCCGGTACTTGCCATCCTGCATGATCAGGTCTATCTCGCCAAAGCGGCACGACCAGTTACGTGCCAGCAAGCTCAGGCCCTGCGCCTGCAAAAATGCACAAGCCTGGTCTTCAAAGAGATTGCCGCTGGCCCGGCTCATTACTGGGCGCCAATCACGCTGCCGGGCAGGTCGCGCTGTACTACCCAGCCCTTGCCGATGCGCAGGTCGCCACTTCCCCCACCCAGACGAATCTGGCTGGGGTTTTTGCTGCTAGCCAGGGCCGCACCCAGGCGGTAGGCGTCGACACCCAGGGCGTACAAGCGCTCGGTCGCCTTGTTCAGCGGGTTGGCCGGGCGTGCAATCAGCCGTGTCTCTGGGTGGTTGGGTATCAGCAGCCAGGGCATGTCAATCACGCGCAGCCCACTCAGTGCCGGGCCAGGGTTGCGTACATTGGCCAGCGAGGTGGCGTAGGCGGGCAGCGCCGGGTTCAGCAGTGCGCGCGTCGCTTCGGTTTCTTTGGTGTCCAGTGCCAGGAAAGCCGCGTCGGCAATGCGCAGCTCGATATCCAGTTGGTCTGTTGTCAGTGCAGAAACGTTCAATTCGCGTGCAGATTTGCCAGTGCGATTACGCCATTCATCAGCAAATGCCTGGCGCAAACGCTGGGACAAGTTGTCGTTATCAAACAGGATAAGCGGCTGCTGGCTGCCATCGTCGCGCATCATGCGGGCAATCTGTTGGGCTTCGGTTTCAATCGTTACCGACAGGCTCCACACTTTGCTGCCAGCTGGCGGGGGTTTGTCCAGTGCATTCAAGACCAGCGTAGGTAGCTTGCTGCTGGCCGCTAACTTGGCAGCGCCCTGGCGGGTAAGCGGGCCCACAATGAATGTCGCCCCATTGGCTACCAGCTGCTGGTAAGCCGCGGTGGTGTCGTTTTCGTCGCGCAGCGCCGCAAAGCTGGTTTCCACGCTGCCATCTGCCGCCGCTGCAGCATCAAAACCGGCCTTGACTACCTGGGCCGCTTCCCCCAGCTGGCTGGACCCCACAGGGAGCATCAAGCCTAGGTGCACACCTTTAGCTTTGCCGGGTAATTTGGCGGGAATGGGCGCAGGGTTGGCCGCAGCTGACGTGGCAGGAACCATACTGCCCTTGGCGGTAGCAGGCTGCAGTGAAACCTGATTTTGTTGAAGTATGTAGCCCGGGGATTGTGCAATCGCTACACTTGCCGCCAACAAGACGGCAGAGCCGGATAACCATGGAGCCAAAACGTGCAGACAGCGCTTGATCACTTGATGAATTCTGCTCGGGAAACATTTGTCGAAAGGGCATTATATGTGGTGGCAACGCCCATTGGAAATTTGGCTGATGTGACTGTACGTGCCATCGCCAGCTTCCATGCTGCTGATATTGTGCTGGCAGAAGATACCCGTGTGACCGGCAGCTTGCTGAGCGCCTATGGCATCAGTAAAAAACTGGTCAGCCTGCGCGAGCATAACGAACGCGACATGTCTGCCTGTGTGATTCGCTGGCTGGAAGAGGGCAAGATCGTGGTGCAGGTGTCCGATGCCGGCACGCCAGGCATTTCCGACCCTGGTGCGCGCCTGGCCGAAGCCGTGTGGGCTGCAGGCCTGCGCGTGGTGCCTATTGTTGGTCCATCCGCAGTAGTCGGGGCTATGTCCGCCAGTGGCCTGGAAACAGCACGATTCCTGTTTCATGGTTTCTTGCCGCCCAAACAGGGTGCCCGCTGTAAAACCCTGCAGCAGTGGGCACAAGCCGATTACGCCGTGGTGTGCTACGAGGCACCGCACCGCATCCTCGATTGCGTAGCGGATATCGTCGCAACCTTGGGGCCGGACCGCCCGCTGGTACTGGCCCGCGAGCTGACCAAAACCTTCGAGACCTTCCTGCGACTGCCCGCCGGCGAACTGTTGGAGCGTATTCGTAGCGACAGCAACCAGCAGCGTGGCGAGTGCGTGCTGATTATCGATGCTGCACCGCAGCTAGCCACAGATGATGACGAACTACCCGCCGCCGCCATGTCTTTGTTGGCCGAGTTGGCCGCAGTACTCCCTACCAAGCAGGCCGCTGGGATCGTGGCTGCTCACTATGACCTGAACAAAAAGCTGCTGTACGATTGTGCCTTGAAGCTCAAAAGCGCTGAGTGATATTTACAAGTGGTTAAGGGGCGTCTATACTGCGTTCCTCTGATTTTCTCGCCCGGGTGGCGAAATTGGTAGACGCAGGGGACTCAAAATCCCCCGCCGCAAGGTGTGCCGGTTCGAGTCCGGCCCCGGGCACCACGAGAAAGTCCAGCAACATCCCAAGCAGTCCATGAAACCCGCACAGCACAAAGCTCTGCGGGTTTTTTGTTGTCCTGTAACGTCCAGCAGCGTCCGGCTACATCCAGCCTTTTTGTGTATAGATTTGTGTATAGATCGATAGCAGACCTAAAATCTATACACAGCTGTCCTTAGCACCTTTTTCACTTCATACACTGGTTAGAAAATGTGTGAGTAGTCCCCGCCGTCGCATCGTCTGGGTAGGGGCTTGGGTGGTCTTTGTACATTTTGGGAACCCCGCTAAAAATGCGTGGTGACAGTAGTGACATAGTGACGGCTTTGTTTTTAAAGGGTTTTTTGCAAGTACGCGATAGTGACATTTGATGCTGTCACTATGGTGACGCGATAGAAAGCCGCAATGGCCCGGCCTGCCCACCCTGCAAGCTGATGCTGTGACCGCCAAGGGCGGGCGCGGTTGGTGCCCATGCGCCAACCTGACGGGCGCAAATCTATACACGCAAATCTATACACAGTGGGGCTGTATGGCACTGACTGACCTGGCCATTAAGCAGGCCAAGCCGCAAGACAAGATTTATTACCTTAAGGATGGCGGCAGCCTGTTTCTTGAGGTAACACCAGCGGGCGGCAAAAACTGGCGTTTCCGCTACCGCTTCAATGGCAAAGCGGGTGTGCTGTCGCCGGGCAAGTATCCTGCCGTGTCGCTTGCTGAGGCCCGAGAGCGGGCAGCAGAGGCCCGCCGTTTGTTGGCTGAGGGTATCAACCCCGGGGAGGCCAAGAAAGAAGCCAAGCTGGCTGCACAGGCCGCCAGTGCCAACGCCTTTGAATTGCTCACGCTGGAATGGTACGAAAAGCAGCTGCCACGCTGGACGCCTGACCATGCCCGGCGTGTGCTTGAGTCCCTGCAGAATGATGCGTTTCCTGATCTGGGGCGTGTGGCCATTGGTGATATCACCGCGCCGCTTATCCTGGCTACGGTGCGCAAGATAGAAAAGCGCGGGGCGATTGAAACGGCAGGCCGGGTGCTGCAGCGTATCAGTGCTGTGCTGCGCTACGCAGTGCAAACCGGCAGGCTTGAGGTGAACCCGGCACAGGCGCTGTCTGGCACGCTGACGGCCTCAAAAGTAGAGCACAGGCCGGCATTGCCCCGTGCTGAGTTACCCGAGTTTTACCGGCGCTTGGCTGCGGCCAACCTTTATGAGCCAACCCGCATTGCCTTACATTTGCTGGTGCTGACTTTTGTGCGACCTGGTGAACTGCGGGCGGCCCGTTGGGATGAGTTTGATATCGAGCGTGCCGAGTGGCGAATCCCTGCCGAGCGCATGAAGATGCGACAGCCCCATATCGTGCCGCTGTCCCGTCAGGCGCTGGCCCTGCTGGCTACACTGCAGCCACTAACTGGACGCGGAGCCTTGCTTTTTCCGGCCATGACTGACCATGCCAAGCCCATGAGTGAAAACACCCTTAGCTATGCAATGGGGCGCATGGGCTATCAAGGCGTGGCCACCCCGCATGGCTTCCGTGCGCTGGCGTCTACTACGCTCAATGAAGAAGGTTTCGACCCTGACGTAATCGAGCGCCAGCTTGCCCATGCCGAGCGCAACAAGGTGCGGGCTGCTTACCATCGTGCTGAGTACCTGGATGAGCGACGCAAGATGATGCAGTGGTGGGCTGATTTTTGTCTGCGATCATCATGATGCTAGGATTTCGCCATTATTGGGCCTAAAGTAGAAGTGTGGCGCAGTTCTTTGTTGGGTGTATGAAGTTTTGCTGCTGCCTTGTTTTCTTCTATCTCTGTGATTTACAATGTAAACGTGCTTTTTTTCACTAAGTCTGTGAACGGGGAAGCGCAATTTTTCAAGTTGTTTTGATAGATAATATAAATCATAAGTCGGCTAATAATAGATATAATTAATGCCGTCGACAGGAGTCGATGATGCAAAACCTAATGTTCATAGAGAAGCCTTTGGTAGGGAATATGCCATCTGCTTCCGTTAGCTTCCTTAAAGACCTCGATGAGCAGCATGTATTTGGTATTGATGCTGTAAGAGCAGGTAGCTTGTTTAATCTCAATAATGGCACCTTAGAGTTGCTTGCCAGTCCTGAAATTACTCACGCTATAGCTTGGTAATGTCTCGAAGAATAACCAACGAATCTTTATTGCGGATTTTAAAAACCGTATATGAAACAGAGCCTGACACCGCTATATTAGTCGGTGGCCAGGCTCTTGCTTTATGGACTTTTCTTTTGGGAGTGTCAGTCCCGCCAGAACTGCCTCCATCTGTGACGCGGGACTTGGATTTGGTTTGTGGAATTAAGTCTGCTCACAAAGTAAAAGATGGCTTTGGCGGTATATTTGCGCAATCAAACATTGATGATCATACAACTAATCTTGCTAAATTGACGTTGCCAGTTGATGGTGAGGACCTTGAGGTTGATTTCCTGAGTAGCATCTTGGGAGTAAGCAATGATGTGCTTTTTAGAACATCATTCATGGTTCGTTTTAAGATTGGTGATGATAGCCATGTTGATATCCGTGTTATGCATCCATATGCCATATGGCAAAGCAGACTTGCTAATGTGATTAATATTCCATCAAAACAAAATAAGTATGGGATAGCTCAGGCAAAATTAAGTTTACATGTCCTTCGGGCGTACGTGAATAAACAAGCCGCTGGCTTTTATTCTCACTTGGATGCGATTGGTTGGATTCGACATTTTGAGAAGAAGTTGCGCAGTGTTTCATGGCGTGATGCGTTAGTCGATTATGATCTTGATTTCAGCTTAGCTATGTGTGAGATAAATATGCTCACTTTTAAGCAGAGTGCTGAGTATAAAAAGTACTGCCAAAGAATCAATAGGCATATGTCGAGGGCTAGGCAGTCGAAGAAAGAACGGAGCCGTAAGTGTGAAAGACAGTCTTGTTTGATAGTGCCTAGCTTAGATAGCTTGCTGGGTGCTAATTTGTAGTCTGGATAATTTGTAGATCGTTCTGCATATTATGCGTGTAGAGCTTTTTTACCCAAGGACTGGTGCGACTAGTTATGAGCTGTTGCAATAGGGTAATCCCTATGCAACGGTGCAACACCAGCCATAAAACCGTTGCAAAATATGTTGCAAAATGGGGCATTGCGTTGCATTATTCAATAAATACCCTATTGCAACGGTTTGAACGTCATGACACAAGCTATCGCCTATCTTCGCGTGTCCACCGAGGACCAGCACATTGCCAACCAGCGCGAGGCCATCAAGGCCGCTGGGTTCGATATCGTCCGGGAGTTTACCGACGTGGCCACCAGTGGCACGGTGAAAGCGGAAAGCCGCGACGGCTTCGCGGCCATGCTGGCCTACCTGCGCGAAGGTGACACGCTGGTAGTTTTCTCGTTGGATAGGCTGGGCCGGGATACGGTAGACGTGCTGGCCAGCATCCAGACGTTGACAGCCAAGGGTGTGCGCCTGGTGATACTCAAGCAGCAATTCGACACCAGCACCCCTGCCGGCAAGTTGGCCTTGACGATGTTTGCTGCCTTTGCAGAGTTTGAAAACGATCTGCGCCGCGAACGCCAGCAAGAGGGTATCCGCCGTGCTCGTTCTGAGGGTAAGTATCAGGGCCGTAAATCCAAACTGACCGATGAGCAAAAGGCAGAGCTTCGCGCCCGCTACGCTGCCGGCGAATGCCGTGCCGAGCTGGCGCGGCAGTATGGTGTTGATCGCGCTACCGTGCACCGTATAGCCAAGGCATGATTTCGTAACGCTGTTACGGTTATGATTTTTTGCCAAGGCTATTGTGGGCGTTGGTTTTGGTGGCGTTTGCCATCTGTTGTTGACGGCTGCTGTTGAATAAAGCTAAGCTAATAACAGTTGCACAAGTTGCGTCCAAAAAAAGTCCAAGATAACCATCTTGGGCTTTTTTTATTCCTTGCCGACTTTCCCCAGTAGATCATCTATCGCCTGGCTTAGGTTGCGGTGGCCATGTTTGTGTTGCCACTCCTGTAGCTTGGCCATGGTTGGGGCTTCCACTTCTAGTGATACAAGGTTGCGTTTGGTGCGTGAGCGTTGCATGCGCAGGCGCGCGAGTGTCTTTGAGCGAAGTTCGGGGGGGAGTCCGTTTAGGGTGTCGCAAACAAAATCGCGCCAGCTATCAAATCCGATTGGTGGCGTGGCTGTTGCCCGCCCATTAAGCACCTTGGTGGCAGTCTCGATCTGCCACAAGGTTTGATAGTTTGGGAGGGCGCTCATGTCATCAGTATTGCTAAACAGCCCATGCAGCATTTGAGCTGCTGCCAGTGCTTCGCTATCGCTGTTGATTTGCTTGCGATGTGGGGCCTTGGGTTTGTGTAGTTGCTCGAATTTTGCTCTGTCAGCTGGTGTAAGTTTTACCGATAGCACTGTATTCACGAAGGTCAGCCAATCCGTGAAGCCTGCCGGCGCTGTGTGGCCTGCCGGGCTCGCTCCTAACTCATCAATGGCAATATGGAGTTGGTCCAGCAGTGCCCCGTTGTAGCGTGGGCGATATGAGCGGCCGTCGCTGTTGAGAAAGTCCGCTAAGTTCTGTGCCAATAGCTGTCCTTGCTCTTTGGTTTTGCTAGCTTTCATTGTGACGCTGTTACGTTTTCATGGTGGTGCTGAAAAGCTTATCAGTTTTGTGTTTGGTCGTGTATGGGCCTGAGATTGACACGCTTGAATTGTTACAATATCCTGCATTTCGCAGCGAACACAATTGCGTCCAGAGTCAGCCCCAGCGGCTGGCTCTTTGCTTTTGTGCCGGGGATTATGGCGCGTTGACGTGGCCCAGATGTTCCACTACATTACGTTTTACCAGTTCCACAACTGCGTCTAAAGCCAGCCCAGCCGCTGGCTTTTTTGCTTTTCAGCGTCCGCTGTCGCCCGTTGACAGTGTGAAAATCTGACAATACCATACGTTTAACACCGCCATAGGTGCGTCCAAAGCCAGCCCGCAAGCTGGCTTTTTTTGTTTGTCCGTGTCCTTGCATGTGGATGCATTTGGATGTTGTCGTTTGTGAATGCGCTAGCCGGTGGCCTTTGCCCCGGCTTTTTTTGTGCCCGCCATGTGCGGGTTTTTTGTTTGGAGAATGCTATGTCGCAAGTAATCAAGTTGCCCAAGCTGATGACGCGCCAAGAGGCCGCAGCTTATCTGGGGGTGAGTGTCTGGACCCTGAATGCATGGGCTAGTCGTGGGGGTGTTGCCTTGCCGTTTTACCGTGTTGGCCGCCGTGCCATGTACAAGCAAAGCGATGTGCTGGCGTTTCTGGAAGCGAGCAAGCAGGGCTTGGGTGAGTTGCCAACAGGGGGTGATGCAGCATGACGGGTGTTCGTATGCTCAAGCTGGAAGAGGTGATGCAGATCACCGGCCTTGGCCGTTCTACGCTTTACGCGCTTGTGAAGAGTGGTGGCTTTCCCCGGCAAGTCCAGCTTGGCCCGCGTGCCGTTCGCTGGGACAGCAGGGCTGTAGAAAAATGGCTTGCCGAGAAACTGGGGCAAGGCCAAGAGGCTGCCTGATGAAAACAGACTACCCCCAAGCCCAACCACCCCCAAGCCCGCTATATGCGGGTTTTTTTACGTCCTGGCCTCGTGCGCTACCCAGCGCCGGGGCCTTTGTCGTTTCTGGTGCCTGGCACCGTAAGGGAATGAATATGAAAGCGAGAAACAAAAAAAGCCAACCGTGGCAGCGGCTGGCTTCTTTGAAAGACTTGGCAAGGGTGTTTCCAGATATCGAGCGCCATTCTACCCGTGTCCCGGTTGGCCGCAAGGCCGGCGTGCATGGTCAATGCCCTGTCTGCAACAGTCACCGCTACCTGGGCAAACAGTTGGCTCTGAGTCTGGATGGTGGCCAGCACTGCGCCGCTGTGTGCGATAGCTGCCACGCCGCTGTCAGTGTCTCGGGTGGCTATGCGTTTACTGTCGTCCATCGCCTTGCCCAACAGCAGCATTACATCAAGGGGGCAGCCTCATGCTAAGCCGTGAATACGTACAAATTGCCCACGTTTTCCGCAGCGTGGCCGGGGGTAAGGTGCCGGACTGGTCCCGGGAAGAAGTCGAGCAAGTAGAGCAGCTGATTCAGGCGGCCAAGACAATGCTTTGCAGCGATATGGAAGAACACAATCGCCGCGTTCGTGCTGCCGCTACCGCATGGGAAGCGCAGGCGCGTTTCCGTACTGCTAAGCAGTTCGCGGCAGAGAGCTACGCGCCGCGTATGGCCATGCTGGAAGAGATTATCGACGCCGTGATTGCCCGCCGCGACGCCTTGAGCGACTGCTGCAGCTACGAGGGGGCCGCCTAATGAGCAACATCATTCAAGCCGATTTCAACGGCCAGCGCCTGCACTTCACTAGCGATGCCTGGTTCAATGCCACAGAGGCCGCCAGCCATTACGGCAAAGAGCCGGGCGATTGGCTGCGCCAACGTGACACCGTGGACTACCTGGCCGCCTTGGCCAGCTATCACGGCAATTCCGATTTTGTGGAGGAGTTCAACGCAATCAGCGTTTTACCCAGCACCTCTGCGGCCAGTCAGTCCCGGTTACTCAAGCTGGCCAAGCAATCCGGGTACGTTCGTACCAAAGCGGGCAACCCGCAAAACGGTGGCGGCACCTGGTTGCATCCCAAGTTGGCAGTTCGCTTCGCCCAGTGGCTCGATGTGCGCTTTGCCATCTGGTGTGACCTCCAGATTGACGCCATCGTGCGCGGTACGCCTCAGCCACAAGATTGGCAAAAGTTTCGCATTGAGGCGTCCAGTCGCTTCAAGGGCGTGTGCGAAATGCTCAACCTTTCCCGGCAGGCCGATGGCAAGCACACCGCTGCCCACCACTACATCAACGAGGCCAAGCTTATCAACTGGGCATTCTGCGGCAGCTTCACGCCCATCAAGCGGGATGCATTAAGCAGCAAAGAGCTGCGCTTGCTGGAACTACTGGAAGCGCAGGACATGCTGTTGTTGGGCCGTGGCATGCCATACGCAGAGCGCAAACAGGTGTTGACCACCTTCGCCACGCAGCAGCGCCAGCGCATGGCTTTGCCCTTGGCAGGGCGCTTGAGCGATAGCGGTAATCAAATCGATGGAGATAGCCATGCTGCATGAACGTGAAAACGTACAGCCGCGCAGCCGTGTTTGGTGGTGGGTGGCCGGGGTAGTTTTGGCACTGGCCTCCTGCCAGCAGGTTGACGCTGCGGCGAACCTTGGCGACAATGCGGGTGTTGCTGTCAATCCAGCAGCCGGGCTTGGACTCCCGAACAAGAAGGCAGACACTGCCGCGAAAGCGGTATTTTTACGTCTGTCACACGCCACACGTGCGCCTTTTTCAATGATGGGTCGTGGCGAAGGCCAGCTTCGGCTGGGTCAGTGCCTTCTTGCTGATAGTCCAACCTTTGCCATGCACCCATCACCCCTGATTGGACTCAGGAGTGATGGGGTTAAACCCAAGAAGGAGGCCACCATGCCTAGCGTTGCCCTGCGCGCTTTTCGCGCCCTGTTCCCCGTTTACGCCATTCCTGTTTCTACACTGCCAACATTGCCCGAGGCCCGCGCCCTAGCTGCGTTGCTGGTGTCCCGTGGTAAGCGCGTTGCCATTCAGCCCGCAGCCCAAGGCTTTGCCGTGTCGGAGGTGACAGCATGAGCGCCGCCCATCTGAGATTCTGCCCCGAGGAAGGTGGTCAGCTGGTGTCTTTGGCGGCCAGCACTCGCGCTAGCGTCCTTGCCGATATTTATCAAGAAAGCCCTACGACCCGTGCTTATGTGATCGGTAATCTGGAAGGCGAACTCGCGTTCTCAGTGGCGGTGCGGCCTGACTCTGCAGCCGCCACGGTCAATCGTTGCAAAAACGAGCTACTGCTCCGCTTGGGGCTGGAGGGTGAGCTATCCGTAGAGCAGCAGCGCTTGCGCGGCTGGATTGTTGGCATGCTGGGGGCCTTATCAGACAGCCTGCAAGGGGAAGAAGCATGACGACGCAAATCAACCTGAAAAACCTGCGCTTAATCGATGCCGGCAAGGGGGAGCGCCCAGCTGTACCGCTCATTGGTAGTTGGTACGAGCACTATGTAGACCACCCGGTAACGGGCCGCGCTCAGTTTCATAGCTATGAATTCATCGTCAACTTGGGTGATGACGCAGTGCCACAAGACTGGCTGGTGTCGATCGCGGCAGATAATTCGCACATGCTGGCGTTGGAGGCTACGGCATGGCTGCTAACCGTTGCGCTGGGGCTGCCGGTGCCGGATGCGGCGTTCATGATTCTGAACCGCGCACAAATCAATCTGGCGGTGCCTTCGGTGAAAATCGGCGATGAGCCAGAATGGCTTTGCTTTGCCCGCCGTGACTATGATTTTGCACCGCGCCGGCTCAGTTTTCCGGACGTGCTGTTGTTGCTGGCTACCCATCAGAACAGGGCTGATGCACTGTTTGCTGCTGCGCCGTTTATCCGCGATTGGGCTGAGGTGCTGTTACCCCAGCCTGCGGCTGTTGATACCTTTATGGCGCGGCTGGCCCGTGTGGCCGGGGTGGACCCTGCCGCCCTGAAAAACCCGGGTGTTGCCACGCAACCCGCACCGGCCAAGGCCAATCCTAAGCGCCGCCGTAAGCATCAGGCCGCCACGCCTGCCACCGTCTAAAAGGTAAGTCCCATGACTGCAAAAAACGTATGCCTTCACTGGCAGGCCCCCGGCTTGCCGTTTGATTCCGATATGCCTGGCGCGGTGGCCGCTTTCCATGATGGCCGGGACTACGGCCTAGAACTGCTGGCCTATGTCGTGACCGTGCAGGGCCTGCAGGGCTACACGGTAGAGCAGCAAGCCAATATGGCCCGTGCTGCGTTGTGCGGCTTTCTTGCCCCGCTGCTGCCCACCTTGGCCGATGCGCTGGTCCTGTTGGGCGATACACACCAACAACACACCCGCCCGCTGGCAGCTTTGGTCGATGATCTGGCCGACGGTGCGGCGCTGGCGTTGGAGCTGGCCAGCACAGAGGAGTATTGACTATGCCACCAAAAAAACTACCGTTTGATGCGGTGAATCAGGCGGCGTTGGCCGGTTTGACCCGCGTGCTGGACTGGGCCGGGGTGCGCTGGCAGCAGCATGGCTACGAAGTGCAGATGCTGAACCCCCACCGTAGTGATGATGAGAGCTTCGGCTCGTTTTCGATCAACGCCAATAGCGGCGTGTGGGCAGACTTTGCCACCGGCGATAAGGGCGGGGATGTGGTGTCGCTGGTGGCCTACTTGAAAGGCTATGGTCAAGGCGATGCCTGCAAGGACTTGGCCCGGCTGTTTGGCGTGATGGCAGGTGACGCTAGCCCCGCTGCTGAGCCCGCACCCTTGCCGGTGCCAGCCGCAAAAGTAGCGGATACGCAGCCCGTGTTGCCTATCCCTGCCGGCATGCTTGGCCGTATGCCCCGCAGCAAGCCCAAGCACCCGGGCAAGGTAGTGCAGGTGTGGTGCTACAACGATGCCGCAGGGCTGCCGCTGGTGTATGTGGTGCGGCTGGAGCCGGGCGCGAACGAGCGCAGCAAGGACTACTACCCGCTGTCGGTATGGCAGGACGTGGCCACCGGCAAGACTGAGTGGCGTTGGAAAGGCTTGCCAGCACCGCGCCCGCTGTACGGGCTGGACAGGTTGGCCGCACGGCCTGACGCCCCGGTGGTGATTTGTGAGGGTGAGAAAGCCGCCGATGCTGCCGCCAAGCTGCTGCCGGATTATGTGGCCGTGTGCTGGATGAACGGTGCCGAGGCGGTGAGCAAGGCCGATTTCAGCCCGTTGGCTGGCCGGCATTGCCTGATCTGGCCGGATGCCGACGACCCCGGGCAAGCGGCTGCCGATGCAGTGCGCTTGGCCTTGGCCAAGGTGGGGGCGGCGGGTGTGGACCTGGTGAACGTGGCCAGCTTTGCCCGTGTAGCTGCCGGGCTTGCAGAGGGGCAGCCGGTGTTACTGGAGGGTGGCCAGTGGGGCGAGGGTGACGATGCGGCAGACGCCTTGCAGCGCGACTGGACGGCGGCGCATATCGCGCTGATGCAGGCGCGTGGCCTGTGGCTGGTGTCAATGGCAGCGGATGAGGTAGGGCACGACGTGGCCGCGCCAGCACCTCCAGCACCGGGCGACGCCGGGAAGCCTGCCGCGCCTAAGCGCCCGAAGGGTGGGGGCGGTGCGGGTAGCCCGTTTCGCGTGACCGATAGCGGCGTCTGGTTTCAAACGGAGGAAATGGAGGGGCCGCTATGGGTGTGCCGCAAGCTGGAAATCATTGCCCGCACGCGGGACAAATTTGGCGATGGATGGGGTTTGCTGGTGCGCTTTGCAGACCCTGACAACACCGTGAAAGAGTGGAATATCCCGGCTGAGTTGCTGGCCACCAGCGAGGGGGCCGAGGTGGTCAAGGGGCTGATGGGGCGCGGCCTGCTGATCGGTGCCGGGCCAAAGGCCAAACAGCGTTTGCTGGAATACCTGTGCCGTTACGACGGCAGCGAGCGGGCCACGATTGTGCCGCGCTTGGGCTGGCATGATGGTGCGTTTCTGCTGCCGGATGGCCAGCTAGGCGACAGTGGCGAAACGCTGGTATTTCAGGCCAGCAACAAGCAGCGGGAAGTCATGCAATGCGCTGGCACCCTGCAGGACTGGCAACAGCACATTGCCCGCTACTGCGAGGGTAATAGCCGCCTGGCGTTTGCGGTATCGGTGGCCTTTGCCGGGCCGTTGCTGGATGTGATCGGCGGCGAGTCGGGCGGCTTTCACTTCTATGGCGATAGCTCACAGGGTAAAACCACGCTGCTGCAGGTGGCCGCATCGGTATTTGGCACGCCGGGCTACCTGCAAAGCTGGCGCTCGACCGACAATAGTCTAGAGTCTATTGCATCAGCTTATAGTGATTGCTTACTGCCGCTTGACGAAATCCACCAGTGTGACCCGCGCATTGTTGGGGAAACGGTCTACATGCTGGGTAACGGTCGCGGCAAGAACCGCGCCAACGACCGGGGCGGCAGCCGTGGCAACGTTGCGGAGTGGCGTTTGCTGTTTATGTCCAGCGGCGAAAAGACGCTGGCCGCGCATATGGCAGAGGCCCGCAAGGAAATGAAAGCCGGCATGGAGATTCGCATGCTGGCGGTGCAAGCCGATGCCGGGCAGTCGCTGGGCCTGTTCGATAAGCTGCACGACAAGGGCAGCGGCAAGGCGCTGGCAGACCACCTGAAAGCAGGCATTGCCCGCTATCACGGCACACCGGCCCGGGCTTATATCGGGCGGCTGGTACAGGAGCGCGGCCAACTCGGGGCGGTTATCCGGCAGCAACTGACCCGCTTTTGTGATGAGGTGTTGCCCGCCGATGCCCACGGGCAGGCGCATCGCGCCGCGTCACGCTTTGCCCTGGTGGCGGTCGCCGGTGAGCTGGCCAGCATGTGGGGCGTTACAGGTTGGCCGCAGGGGGCAGCATGGCAGGCCGCCAAGGTGTGCTTTGCTGACTGGCTCAAGGCCCGGGGCACGACTGGCAACCGCGAGGACGAAGAAATGCTGGCCAAGGTGCGCTTGTTCTTCGAGCAACACGGCGAGGCCCGCTTTACCCGTCTGTCGAATGAGGCTGTGCTGCATGAAGATGACGGTATGGCAGCAGACCCCGACGACCACGCGCCCAAGACCATTGGCCGCTGCGGCTATCGCCTGAAAGACAAGGTGTCTGGCGTGATTCGTTACTACGTGCTGCCCGAGTCATTCCGCAATGAGGTGTGCAGTGGGCTGGATGTTGGCCGCGTCTGCAAACTGCTGCAGGCTGCTGGTGCATTGGAAACCACCAAGGGCGCGGGCTATATGTTGCAGGTGCGTACCACGCCCGAAGCCAAGTACAGCAAGAGCGGGCGGGCCAAGGTGTATTGCATCACGTCCAACCTGTTCGATGCTGGCAATGATGATGCGGCAGGGGAGGCGGCAGTATGAGTAACCTAGCACAGTGGTTTGCAGGCATAGAGAGCCAGCCGCCCAGCCCCGACACGTCACCACCCGCAAGCCGCCACCCTGAACCCGTGGCGGTTTTTGCTGGTGCCCCTGCCGTAGCGCCGGCAGACCCGTTGGCCCTGCCCTGGTGTGGTGACTATCCGCAGGAAATGCAGGGAGGCCAGCGTGATGCTGCAGGACGGCTGCCCTTGCCGTGCCTTGGCTGCACGTCGCTGCAGCAAGGGCACTGCACTGTGCTGGCTGGTGTGCCCGGGCATGAAGAGGCCGCGCTATGCCGGCGCTTTATGCCATTGCCCGGTGTGAAGGTTGGCCGCTGCTGGCTATGGCGTGTGCAGCTTGGAGCGGGCCGGCTGGTGTGGTGGGGCTGCTTGCCACCCGCGCCGCAGGCTGCGGCCTTGGCTTGGGCGCGTTCTCAATATGGAGATGCCGTTCAAGGTGTGTACCCCGTACCTGGTGCGCTGTCAGTGCCGGGCTAGCCAAGCCGATGCTACGTTGAGCCGCCACCGTGACAGGTGGCGGTTTTACGTTGTGCAGCCTGCTGATTATCACCTGGCCATTACCCTGCTTTGTGGTGCTGGCCGGTGTGGCTGCGCCGCGCTCCCTGCTGGCTTTGCCGGCGTGGCTGGGCTGTTGCCCTGTGGTACTAGCTGGTGTGGTCGCGCTGGTGCCCTGTGGTGGTGGTTGGCGTGGCCGGGCTGGTGCCCTGTGGTGGTGGTTGGCGTGGCCGGGCTGGTGCCCTGTGGTGGTGGCTGGCATGGTCGGCTGATGCGCTGCGGTGGTGACATTAAGCGGGTATTTGCTTGATATTGTTACTAATCGTCCGAGCGTTGGTAGGGGCCGCGTTGGTCTCGTGGCTGCGTTTCTACCCGGTGGCTTTGCCTTGGTCGTGCTTGAGGGTTCGCCCCCTGTCTGCTGTTGTTTCGGCTTGCCGGTGCTGGGCGGTAGTTAAGCTACTTAACGCGTCACCATAGTGACACGGCGTTTTGTCACTACGTGGTGTCGGCTTGAGCGCCTTATTTTACAAGGGTGGTTCTATGTCACTACTGTCACTATGCTTTTTTGGTGGGGTCGGGAATGCGCCCGTCAGTATGGCCGGCGCGTGCTTGCAGCGTGACACCTTGCACCCCGGTGGGCGCGGGTCCTCCCCAGACCCCCGGGCCCTTACGGGTGTTCGGGCCGTCGTGGCGCGGCAGGCACAGCCCATGGGGGCTAACTTAATTAACTAGCCGTTAAGCAATCGATTTGTAATTAAATGGTTTATGGTGGGCAGGGGGTCTGGTTTCTTTTATCCGATGCGGTGCTGTTACACCGCGTGCCTAACACTACCGTTTCCCACGGTGAAAAATCATAGGGGGGGGTCTACGACTGGGGCTAGGTTGCGATATCGGGTGGCTGTTGGACAAAAAAGAAGTCGGTGTATTTGATCGTATGACTTGCCCGGCTGCACTGGCCAGCCTGGCCGGAAACTCGGGCAGGGTGGGGGGTGGGTCAAAGTCTGGCGGCCACTGCCAAAGACCGCGTGCCTAGCCACGCATTTTTATGGCGAGTTTTTTTCAAGGGAGGGGGGGTTAAGAATGCTCGGCATATCCGGCCATGAATCGGAGGCGGTGCGTTTTTTCGGCAAGCGTGGCTAGATCGGTGCGTTGTCAGGGCTGGCAGGGCGGGAAGCGTAGCCCGTCAGGCTGCAACCTGGTGGCGCTGGATTTGACGCTGCTGCAGCCGGTGATAAGCACCCAGCACGGCCCAGCGTTGCCAATGTGTGTATAGAATTGTGTATAGATTTGTTTTTCACGAAGCAAGAATGCTTGTCTGGAAAGGCTTTCAGGGTATACTTCGATAGAGGCCCCGGCACCACGAGAAAGTCCAGCAACATCCCAAGCAGTCCATGAAACCCGCACAGCACAAGGCTCTGCGGGTTTTTTGTTGTCCTGCACCGTCTGGCTGCATCCAGCCGCATCCGCCGTTTTGTGTACCATTTCGTGTACTTTTTTGGTGCCCTATCTCAAAGATACACACCCTGCCCGCTATCCTTTGTGGTGCGTCAGCCCAGCAGGCAAAAAGAGTACACCGCCAAAGAGCACACTATTGCCAGATCTCAGCTGTCTTGCGCTGATCACGGCCTGTGATTGTTTCCAGTCATGAGGAGAACGCCGGCATTATCCTACGTGGCACACCGCCATAGGGCGTCCAGAGCCAGCCGGAGAGCTGGCTTTGTTGTTTGTGCTGTTGCGGGCTTGGCTGGTCTACGCTTTATGCCCAGGTGACAAGCGGTAGTTTATAGCTTGGTCCGTGTGTTGTTGGCCGGCATGGTAGGGCTGCTTGCCAGGGAGACAGGGTAAATCCAGCCAAGGTGCGATAAGGAGTGCATTGTGCGGCCTGTGCTGTTTCCTATGTTTTCAGATGATTCGCCTATGACAATGATTTTTTAGCATTCTGCCGGAAGTAGGAAAATCAAAATGAGTAATTTGAAGATTTTGTTTCATTTAATTATTCATATAAGTTTTTTTAAAAGTAGAGGTATATCTCTTTGAAAATTATCGATATCAAGGTGGAAAATTGCATGCGTGGTCTACACTGTTAACTGTTTGGCTTGTACTCCGCCGCCCTCTTTAATATTGCAAATTTATGTCACTTGTTGATACCCACTTGCACTTTGATGCGCCCGAATTTGCCGCAGATACAGCTCAGCGCTGGGCGCGTGCTCAGGCGGCAGGGGTGGTGCATGCGATCGTACCTGCGGTGTCGTGCAGCACTTTTGATCGTGCTATCGCGGTAGCAGACCAGTTTGGCCTGGATGTGGCACTCGGTTTGCACCCGCTTTACCTGGACAGGCACGAGGATGAGCACCTGGCCGTGCTGGAGAACTATCTGTCACAGGGTAAGGCCATCGCGGTGGGCGAGTGCGGGCTGGATTTTTATGTGCCAGGGCTGGACCCCGCGCGACAGGAGGCATTGCTGCTTGCCCAGCTCAAATTGGCGCGACGATTTGACTTGCCGGTAATCCTGCATGTACGACGCTCACAAGATCGTGTTTTGAAGTGTTTGCGCCAAGTGCGAGTACGTGGGGGGCTGGTACATGCATTTAATGGCAGTGTCCAGCAAGCCGAAGCTTTTATAGATTTGGGCTTCTGCCTGGGATTTGGTGGGGCGATGACATATCAGGGGTCGCAGCGGATACGGCGGTTGGCGGCCACCCTGCCACTGTCGGCGTTGGTATTGGAAACAGATGGTCCGGATATGGCCCCGGAGTGGGCGCAAGGGCAGCCTAATGACCCTGAGAATCTTCCCCGCATTGCTGCGGTATTGGCCGAGTTACGTGGTTTGCCGCTAGACGCTGTAGCGCATGCTACTTATCAGAATGTGTGCAGGGTCGTGCCGGCGCTGTGCCTGGGCAGGTGATGCCGCTGTTCATGAGTGTGAATAAGGAGAGAGCAATGTTGAAGAATGTCACTGTAACAGCGCGCATCAGTGTGGGCTTTGCGTTCATGCTAATGGTTTTGCTATTGATTGTGGGTAGCAGTCTTGTGGCATTGGGGCGAGCGGGGAGCAGTCTGGATGATCTGGTAAATCGTAGCTTGGCTTTTAGCCAGCATATCCAGTCTGTCAGGTCTGAAGTAGGTAATTTGCGGCGCTATGAAAAAGACTTGCTGCTGAATATCCAGAGTGTGGAAAAACGGAAAGAGTACCTGGATAAGTGGCTTGATAGCGTAGCCAAGGTGCGCAAACATCTGCAAGAGGCGGATGCCTTGGCCAGCAGTGCCGAGCAAGAGTCCATCAAGTCGTTGTTGGCTGCCATGGAGCGTTATGAGGGTGGCTTGAAAAGTGTGGCTGGCCAGATCGAGGCAGGCAGCCTGGCCACACCACAAGATGGCAATAAGGCGCTGGAACCAGTGAAGGAGGCGGTGCGGGGTATGGAGAATACCACTCGTACGCTGGTTGAGAATGCGGGGCAACATGCTCAGGCCAGTCAGCAGGCGGTGCAGGCGGATATCAGCGCATCGCGCAGCTTGCTGCTGGGGCTAAGCACGCTGGCATTGTTGGCGGCGGTGGGGGCGGCTGTCGTGATTTCTTTGTCGATTCGCCGGCCATTGAGCGAGATAACGCTATTGGCAGAGCAACTGGCCAGTAGCAAGAATCTGTCTGTCACCATTCCGGACTATGGTCGTAACGAGCTTGGCCGTACCGGGCAGGCGCTGAACCATCTGATTGTGACTGTACGAGCGTTGATTCGCGAGTCGCACACGCACTCTGCCAAACTGGTTGGTGCGTCCGAGCAGCTGTCTGGCGTGAGTCATGCCATTCATGACGCAGCGATAAACCAGTCTAATGCTGCAGCGGCCAGTGCCGCGGCGGTAGAGCAGTTGACGGTGAGTGTGAGTGTGCTGGCTGATAATGCAGAGGGCGTGGAACAACAGACTCGCCAGACTGCGAGTGATGCCCGTGCCGGCAGTGATATAGCGCAGACAGCGGCAAACCAGATACAGCATATTGCCCAGAGCATTGGCCGTACGTCTGGCACGATCGACAGCCTGAACCAGCGTTCTAGCGAGATTGGCAATATCGTAAGCGTGATTCGCGAGATCGCCGACCAAACTAACCTGTTGGCGCTGAATGCGGCAATCGAGGCGGCGCGTGCTGGGGAGACTGGGCGTGGCTTTGCAGTGGTGGCAGATGAAGTGCGTAAGCTAGCCGAGCGTACCAGCCAGGCAACCACCGAGATTTCCAGCCGAATTGCCGGTGTGCAGCACGATACGCAGCAAGCGTTCCACAATATGCAGCAGGCTAACACGCTGGTGGAAAGCGGCGTGGAGGGTACAGGGAAGGTTGCCCAGTCTCTGCAGCAGATCTTCCAGTCGTCTATTTATGCGCAAGAAAAGGTCGCGCAGATGGTGCAGGCGATTCAGGAACAGCGGGTGGCGAGCCAGGATATCGCCCAGAATATGGAGCAGATCGCGCAGATGAATGACCAGACGCGCTTGGCGGTGGCGGAAGCTAGCAGTTTGTCTGGTGGCCTGAAGCAGCAGTCACAAGAACTAGACCATAGCATTACACGTTTTCAGGTGTAGGCAACAGTCCAGTCGCGATGAGGGTCGCGGATTGGCAAGAAGCTCCTGATGGTCGTATCCACAGGCGCTTCTTTTTGAGAGTTTGTGTGTGTCGATGGCTACACGGTATGGCCAGCGCTGTTTTGTTTATGGCAAGGTGGTAAATGAAAAAGCCCGCAGCAGTGTGCGGGCTTTGGGGGTTGCAGCAGGCTTACTTGGTAGTCGAGGTCGCAGGTGCTGCGCGGCGGATGAGCGGTGCGGCGCCTGATTTGCCAGCAGCTGCCGGCGCAGTACGTGCAGCATTTGCCGGCACCGGTACCGGTGCCGTAGCTTGGCGGGCAGCTGTCTCTTGCATAACCACGGCTACGCGGCGGTTTTGCGGGTCATTGGCGGCTTTGTTTGGCAGCGGCTGCGTACTGCCGCGGCCAACGCTATCCATGCGGCTGGCTGGTATGCCACGGCTTACCAGATAGGCTTGTACGCTTTGCGCCCGTTGCTGTGACAGGGCCAGGTTGGATGCCGCGTTGCCTGTGCTGTCGGTATGGCCTTCTACCAGGAAGCGTTTCTGGGCCAGCTGCGGCATTTGTAGCGTGCTAGCTAGCTGGTCAAGCATTGGCAGGCTTTCTGCGCGGATCTTGGCAGAGTTCAGGTCAAACTGCACTTGCAGGTTGACAGTAATGTCGCGAGAAGGGGAGACCGGCGTGGTGTTGGCAACGATGGGTGCCAGCTCTGCACCACTATTGAACGAGCGGGCGGGGATCTTGCTGGCATCTAGTGGTATTGGTGCTACGTAGCTGGTCGGGCAGCTTGGGGCTGTCAGATCGCTATCATTGTTTCCGCCATCGTCTTTGGGCTTCAGCTGCATGACTTCCATCAGGCGGCCAGATTCTCCCAGTACGCGGTAGGTGGCCAGTTGCTGGTTCAGCTCTGCATTCAACAGTTCGCGGCGCGACTCGAACAGCTCGTTTTCACTATCCAGCATATCCAGCAGCGTGCGCTGGCCGATATCAAACTGCTTGCGGTAGGCGTCACGCGCTTTTTCTGTAGAAAGCTGATGCTGACGCAGTGATTCCAGTTGGCTGCTGATACGTACCGAGTCGTTATAAGCAATAGAAACCTGCTGACGCATGTCGCGGCAGGCTTTTACGCCTAGTGCTTCGGCTTCGTCACGGCGCTCGGTAGCTGAAGCCAGACGAGCCCGGTCTGCCCCGCCGCGGTACAGGTTCAGATTGACGGCCAGTTCGACAGCTTGCTCGTTGGTGCGACCTTTTACACCGTCCTTGTTGGTAGTGGCTGCCTTGTTGGCGCGCAGGTCAAGCGTAGGCGAGAAGGCGCCACGGCGTACATCAATTTCTGCCTCGGCTGCGCGGTAAAAGGCGCGAGCAGCTTGCAGCGACGGGTTGCTTTTGTCAGCCAGTACCATCAGGTCATTGGCAGCAGGGATCAGGCCCAGATTCAGCGCTGGCAGTTGTAGCTCGTTTGCCGGTACTTCGCCGGTGATACGTGCATAGCGAGCGGATACATCATTCAGATTGGACAGCTCGTTTACCAGGTTGGACTCTGCCAGTGCAAGCCGGCCGGCAATCTGTTCCAGGTCGACACGGCGACCTACACCCTGGGTCACGCGCTGCAGGATCTGTTCGTAGATGCCTTTGTGGATGGCATAGTTTTCTTCTGCTATGTTGACCAGTTTGCTGTAGCGAACGACGTCAACGAAGGCGCGTACCGACTCCAGGCCCTGTTGCTCGGCGGCGGCCAGATATTCGAAGTAGCGGGCACGACTGGTATAGTCCAGCTGTTTTACCTGGTTGGTAGTTATGAAGCCGGCAAAGATGTTCTGGCTCAAGGCCAGGTTGTAGCCATGACGAGTGAAGCTGCTAGTGCTGGTACCGCCAGTGGTGGTGGGGACTTTGTTCTTCTCGCGGGCTGTGGCGTAGCTCAGGTCAACTGTTGGTTTGAATCCGGCCTCGGCAATGCCGCGTTCCTCGAGGCTGGCGCGGAATGTGTGCCACTTCATGCGAACTTCCGCATTGTTCTTCAGGGTTTGCTCAATGGTGTCTTTCAGCTCCAGGGCGTGGCTGGCCATAGGTAGCGAAAGTGCCAGCAAGGCGATAAGCGTACTGCCAAAGATGCGTTTCGGGCGGAAGTTCATGTGAGCCTCATAGAATACTGTGATGATTGAACAGTTTATTATTAAGCAGCAGTTCTAAGTATTTTAAATAAAAGCTTTATGTGCTGTATTTTCGGAAGTGAATGCTAAAGTGTCAAGCTAAACGTAGCAAAATGTGCAGGCTTGCTATACGCTTGTTGCGTGATAAGACGGATGCATTTATAGCCATCCAGCGGAACCAGTCTATGGGCGTACCTTTGGTGTTTACTCGTTTCATCTGGCTGCCTGTGTGGCTGGTGCTGGCAGCACTGGCTGTGGCTGAAATGCCGCTAGAGCGCGTGCAACAGCTTTATGGCGGGCAGGCTGTCCGTATATATCGGGAGTGGCAGCAGTTACTTTTGTCCGCCAGGCGAGAAAGTAACGAACAAAGCATGCTGCGCGATGTAAACCAGTTCTTCAATCAGCGTTACCAGTTTGTTGACGATATGGATTTGTGGAAGCAGGCGGACTACTGGGCAACACCTCTGGAAAGTATGGCGCGCGGTGCTGGCGATTGCGAAGATTATACGATTGCCAAATATTTTACCCTGCGCGAACTGGGCGTAGCACCGCAAAAGCTGAGGCTGACCTACGTGAAGGCTCGTATCGGTGGCGCTGCCAGTACGGTAACGCAGGCACATATGGTACTGGCCTACTATGCCGACCCCGCAGCCGAGCCACTCATTCTTGATAACCTCATCACCACGATCCGGCCTGCATCGCAGCGGGCTGACCTGCAGCCGGTGTTCAGCTTCAATGCGGATGGTATTTGGGTGGGGGGCGGCCCAACGCCGAATTCTAGTGTAGACAGGCTGACCCGTTGGCGTCAGCTTATCGACAAGATGAAAACCGAAGGCTTTATTTCCTGAGAGATGGCATGAAACGCGTTTCCTTGATTCAACAGCTATGGATGCTGGTTATCGCAGCGGTGGTGCTGGCGGCCGCAGGCAGCCTGACGGCCAACTTGTTCAATGCGCGTGACTACTTGCAGCAGCAGTTGGCCGCACAAAGCGCGGACGCGGCCAACTCGCTGGCTATGCTCATTACCCAGAATCAGGCCGACCCTGTGATGGGGGAGACTCTGATCAATGCCGCATTCGACCAAGGCCATTTCCGCCAGATCAGCTGGATAGATGCAAAGGGCAAGGCGCTGGTGCTACGCCAGAACGCGCAGCGCGCGGGCGATACGCCGGCCTGGTTTCGCGAGGTGTTTACCCTGGTGCCGGCTCCTGCGCGCGCGATGGTAAGCAGTGGCTGGATGCAGGCAGGGTATATCCAGGTGGAAAGCGAAGCCGGTTACGCTTACGAGTCCTTGTGGCGTGGCGCGTTGAATGTATCGTTCTGGGTGCTACTGGCGGGTTTGGTCGTGGGGGCTATCGGTTCGCTGGGGGTGAGTACCATCCGCCGGCAACTGTTATCTGTCGTAAACCAGGCCAAATCCATCACCCAACGCCGCTTCATTACCATTCCGGAGCCGGATGGGCCGGAAATGGGCCGTTTGGCCCAAGCCATGAATGCCATGGTGATGCGCGTAAAGGCCATGTTTGAAGAGGAGGCGGTGCGGCTTGAAGCGCTACGTCGCCAGATCAACTTCGACAGCGTTACCGGCCTGGCGAACCGTGGCTATTTCATGGGCCGGCTGGGCGCCGAGCTGGGGGAGCGTGACAAGGAAGGGCGCACGCTGTTGTTGATGCGTATTGATGGCCTGGCGGAGCTGAATGCCAAACTGGGGCGGCCATTGACGGATGAAATGCTCAGTCAGTTCGGTGCTGCGCTGCGGGATCATGAGCGTTTTGGTCTGGAAAGCTTGGCATCGCGCTTGAACGGGGCTGATTTTGCCCTGTTGCTGGGTAGTGCTCAGGCCGAACCTGCCCGGCTGGAGGCCCTGCATGACGAGCTTGGCGCGTTGTTGAGCAGTTTTGCCTCGCAAGATATATGTCTGGCGATGGCCGCGACTGACCTGCGCGATGGGGATGCGATCCGCGACATTATGTCGCGGCTGGATAACGCGCTGGCTTTGTCAGAGGCGGCTGGCGGCGTACGCGTGATGCTGGCTGACGAGAATTTCAATAAGCCGCTGGCCATGACGGCTGACCGCTGGGGGAGTGTGCTGGATGAAGCGATTGCCATGCGGCAGCTCAAGCTGGTGCGCTTTGCCGTGCGTGACGCCAGCGGCGGCATGCTACATGAAGAAGCACCACTGCGCTTGCTGCAAGGGGAGGAGTGGCTGCCTGCCGGCCAGTTCATGCCGATGGCCATTCGCACGCGCCGCGTGGCGGCGCTGGATTTGGCGGCAGTGTCCCTGGCGCTACAGCAGCTGGCTGCGGAGCCAGCTTGCCGCGGTATTGCGGTGAATCTGGCGGCAGAGTCGCTGGCCGATGACGAATTTGTGGCCAAGCTGGTAGGGCAGATTCGCACCCATCGTGTAGCTGCCGGGCGCTTGTGGCTGGAAATGGCAGAAGTCGGCATCGTGCAGCGCTTTGAGCGCTTCCGGGTGCTGTGCCTGGCGCTGGCTGATTTGCCGTGCAAGGTCGGTATCGAGCACTTCGGTCGACAGTTCAGCCTGATCGGACAGCTGCACGATCTGGGTATCGACTATCTGAAAATCGATGGCAGCTTTGTGCAGCAGATTGATCAGGAGGCGGGCAACCAGGCTTTCCTGAAAGGGGTATGCAATATTGCCCATAACATCGGCCTGGGCGTGGTGGCAGAGGGTGTGCGTACCGATGCCGAGCAGCAGATGTTGCTGTCGCTGGGTTTTGATGGCCTGACCGGGCCGGGAGTGAAGTAAGCGGCTCGTGCATGGGCCAATGGCAGGGCGAGTGTGGTGAGCCATCTCGCCCTGTTTGTTTGTGCGCTGTGGATGATGCATGTTGTTGCGCCGGCCGGTACGTAGGGTGCGGGCGTGGCAATTGGCGTGCAAAATAAAAAAGGCATCCGGAGATGCCTTTTTGCATGTTGCGGCCAACCTTGGCTTAGCTCTGCTGGATACCCGCCACCAGCCACTTGCCATTGCTGTTGTCGTCTTTGACGTAGTGCCAAGTTTCGCTGAACTGTACCGCCGGGGCGCCAACAGTTTCGCTCACCATGCCGTTAAAGCGCACGCTGGCAATCATGCGGCTGCTTTCCACGGTCGCTTCGACGATCTGGCAGTCCAGCTGCGGGAAGTCGGCAGGCTCGGTATTGGCAGCCATATCGTCTTTCAATGCATTGAACAGGTCGGCGGTCATGTACTTGCGAACTTCTTCCAGGCTATCGGCAGAGTTGAGATTCTGCAGATGCAGGAAGGTAGCTTTCGCCTGGCGCAGGAAGTGCGGGGCTTCCGTACCGTCTGGCAGGCGCTGGAATGAGGCCGGCGGCGGAGTCAGGCCACTGCCGCCCATGGCGTTATTGCCGGAGCCGATAGGCGGAATGCCGTTGGCACCTGCCGGCGAGGGTTGGAAGTGCATGGGCTGCGTTTGCAGTGGCGGTGCGCGATGGCCGGCCTGCTTGCTGGCCGCTCTGCGGCGCAGGAAAGACAGCAGTGCCAAACCAGCAAGCGAGCCGCCGATCACGGCCAGCCATGGGAAGCCACCGTCGTCATCGCCCATGGCCGAGCCCAGCAGATAGCCGGCTGCAGCACCGGCGGCACCGGCGGCCACCATGCCGCCAATGCCAGAACCTTTTTGCTGTGGTGCAACCTGGGTCGGTGTTTTGGCAGGGATGGCGTTCTGTTGCGAGAAGCTTTGGGTAGGGGTGGCGCGCTGCATGCCGGCGCTCTTGCCTTTACCCACGCGTGCGGCTTCTGCAAACGGCGTGGCCAGCACAGCAATGAGGGAGAGGGCCAGAATGGACGTCTTCGCTCGGGTAATCATTGATTCATTCTCCAGTAGGTAAGCTGACTCTGATGGTCAGGCAGCGTTTCGACTACGCGAAACATGGCTTAGTTCTGGGCGGGCGGGATTATTTCAAGTACCAGCACCGTATCGCCTTGTATGGCAAAGCGGACGTCACAGTGAGCCAGGCGTATGCCGTAGACGCGTGTCGGGTCGTTCTGGTAGGCGGGCCGGGGGTCTTGTGCCAGCACCTCGTCTATCAAGCCGGCCAGCCATGCGGGTGCCGTGTGCCAGGCTTGCAGATCTGCCAGTGCTTTGGGCTGCCACTGTACGCCTAGCTGCGGGGGCGGGCCGTCGACAAAGCCGCCGCGAGCATCCGGTTTGGCCTCCACAAAAGGAATATAAGGTTTGATGTCGAGCACCGGCGTGCCGTGTAGCAGGTCTGCCCCTGCCAGATGCAGGGTGACACCTTGCTGTGTATCGATACTTTTGAGCTCGACCAATGACAAGCCCAAGCCGTTGGGGCGGTGCGTGGCGCGGCTGGCAAAGACGCCTACCTTGCTATTGCCACCCAGGCGCGGCGGGCGTACCAGCGGCTGCCAGCCTCGGGCCAGGGTTTCGTGAAAGACAAACGTCAGCCATACATGGGAAAAAGCCTCCAGGCCGCGCACGCAGTCGGCTTGGTTGTAGGGTGGCAGCAGGGTAAGGCTCACCGGGGCGGACGGTGCCAGCGCGGGTTGGCGTGGTATGCCGAACTTTTCCTGATACGGCGAGTTGATCAGGCCAATAGGGTGCAGTGTGTAGCTCATGCCCCGATTGTAGCGAAAGGTTGGCCGCACGGGCGTGCAGCCAACCTTGGGCGGGACGGGCCGGGAGAGGTCAGCCCGCGAAGTGACGCTGATGGCGCATGTCCAGACGGCTCATCGGCAGCAGCATGAAGAAGTCGGCACAGTTGAAATCCGGGTCCCACGCCGGCTCGCCGCACACCCAGGCACCAGCGCGCAGATAGCCCTTGATCAGCGGTGGTACAGGCACCTGGCTGTCGTCCTGCACCTCGCCCAGCGGCAAGGGCAGGTGCGGGGTGACGCGCCATTCTGCTGGTGACAGGTTTTTGCTTTCCAGCAGGCGGTACAGGCTGACGGCCTGATGGCCGCCATCGGCCAGGCTCACGCTGGCGCAGCCTGCCAGGTACTGGCCACCGTGCTGGCGTACGTAGTCAGCCAGGCCGGCCCACAGCAGGGCAATGACGGCACCGCGGCGGTAGTCCTTGTGGACGCAAGAGCGGCCAATTTCGATGATATGGTCGCGGATGCCGGCCAGGCGGCTCATGTCGAATTCGTGCTCGGAATACAGGCTGGGCAGCTGGCGCGCTTTGTGTGGCGGCAGCATGCGGTAGGTACCGACTACTTTGCCGGTGGTGTTGTCTTCCACGATCAGGTGGTCGCAATAGGGGTCGTATTCGTCACGGTCTATGCCCTCGGCGGCTGAGGCCAGCTTGGCGCCCATCTCTTGGGCAAATACCTGATAACGCAACTTTTGTGCGCGACGGATATCCTTGGCGCTATGCGCCACACGCACACTCAGCTTGCTGGCTGGTGCCAGCACAGCGGTTTCGAGACCTTGCTGCATCGTGCACTCCGGGTAGGGGTAGTGCCACCATGCTATGCAGGCAGTTTGACAGCGCCGTGACGCGGGCATGGCATGATGATGACGGTCTTTTGAAACCCGCATGACAAGCAGGGTGATTAAAATCAACGACTTATAAAGTTTGCGCTTTTGGCGTACAATACTCGGTTTTGTTTGACCGATCTTTTCGCACAATACCCATGATCTATCCGACGACCTTTGACGTAATCGTAGTAGGCGGTGGCCACGCAGGCACCGAGGCCGCTTTGGCCGCTGCACGCATGGGCTGCCAGACCCTGCTGCTCACGCACAACATCGAAACCCTGGGCCAGATGTCGTGCAACCCGTCCATTGGCGGTATCGGCAAAGGTCATCTGGTAAAAGAAGTCGACGCGCTCGGCGGTGCCATGGCGCTGGCTACCGATATCGGTGGCATCCAGTTCCGTACGCTCAATGCCAGTAAAGGCCCGGCCGTGCGCGCTACCCGCGCCCAGGCCGACCGCGTGCTATACAAGGCGGCTATCCGCGAAATGCTGGAAAACCAGCCTAACCTGATGCTGTTCCAGCAGCCGGTGGACGACTTGCTGATCGAGGGCGACCGTGTCGCCGGTGCTATCACCGCTATCGGCATTACCTTCCGCGCCAAGACGGTGGTGCTGACAGCGGGTACCTTCCTGTCCGGCAAGATCCACGTGGGGCTGGAAAACTACACCGGCGGCCGCGCTGGCGACCAGGCCGCCTCCACGCTGGGTGAGCGCCTGCGCGAGCTCAGCCTGCCGGTAGGCCGGCTGAAAACCGGCACTCCGCCGCGTATTGATGGCCGCACCATCGACTTTTCGGTGATGGAAGCGCAGCCGGGTGATACGCCGGAGCCGGTGTTTTCCTACCGTGGCAGCCGCGCCATGCACCCAAAACAGCTGCCGTGCTGGATCACGCATACCAACCAGCAGACGCACGACATCATCCGCAGTGGTTTTGACCGCAGCCCGATGTTCACCGGCGTCATCGAGGGCGTGGGCCCGCGCTACTGCCCCTCCATCGAGGACAAGATTAACCGCTTTGCCGACAAGGAAAGCCACCAGATCTTCCTGGAGCCGGAAGGCCTGACCACGCACGAGTACTACCCTAACGGGATTTCCACCAGCTTGCCGTTCGATATCCAGCTGGCTGCCGTGCGCTCCATGCGCGGCCTGGAAAACGCTCACATCCTGCGCCCCGGCTATGCCATCGAGTACGACTACTTCGACCCGCGCGGCCTGAAATCCACGCTGGAAACCAAGGCCATCCAGGGCTTGTTCTTTGCCGGCCAGATCAACGGCACCACCGGCTACGAAGAAGCCGCCGCGCAAGGCCTGCTGGCTGGCCTGAACGCCGGTTTGTACGCCCGCGAGCAGGATGGCTGGTGTCCGCGCCGCGACGAAGCCTACCTGGGCGTGCTGGTAGACGACCTCACCACGCTGGGCGTGTCCGAGCCTTACCGCATGTTTACCAGCCGAGCCGAGTTCCGCCTGCAGCTGCGCGAAGACAACGCCGACCTGCGCCTGACCGAGGTTGGCCGCAAGCTGGGCCTGATCGGCGATGCGCAGTGGGACGCTTTCTGCCGCAAGCGCGATGCCGTCGAGGCTGAAAAGCAGCGCCTTGCCAGTACCTGGGTACAGCCCGCCAAGTTGCAGCCGGGTGAAGACGAAGCCATCGTGGGCCAGAAACTGGCGCGCGAATACACGCTGGCCGACTTGCTGCGCCGCCCCAATGTGGCCTACGCCGAGCTGATGAAGCTGTCGCTGGCAGGGGAGGGCGTACAGGACGAGGTGGTGGCCGAGCAGGTAGAAATCCAGATCAAGTATCAGGGCTATATCGACCGCCAGAACGAAGAAGTCGCCAAGCGCGAACAGCTGGACGACGTAAAGCTGCCATTGGACATCGATTACGCGCTGGTAAAAGGCTTATCGAAAGAAGTGTCGCAAAAGCTGAACCAGCATCGCCCGGAAACCCTGGGGCAGGCCTCGCGCATCCAGGGTATTACGCCAGCCGCCGTGGCCTTGCTGCTGGTACACCTCAAGCGTGGTTTCAGCGAAGCGCGCAGCGCAAGCTAGGCGTCTTTTTGTTGCACTGCGCTCCGGGGTGGCTACTTCGGGGCGCATTTGTTTTTGATACCCGTTACAATCGGGTCAACTTACACACCGTATTCCGAACATCATGACGCATCGCGCAGAACTCACCCAGGGCCTGGCCGCTATCGGCCTGGATTTGTCCGACGCACAGATCGACCTGCTGGAAGGCTATCTGGGCCTGCTGGCCAAGTGGAACCAGACCTACAACCTCACCGCTATCCGCGATAAAGACCGCATGGTGAGCTACCACTTGCTGGATAGTCTGACCCTGGTGCCACAGCTGGCCGGCGGTACGCGCATGCTGGACGTGGGCTCGGGTGGCGGTATGCCGGGCATTCCTACCGCGATTGCGCGCCCTGATCTGAAAGTGGTGGTGCTGGACGCCAACCACAAGAAAACCACCTTCCTGCGCCAGGCAGTCATCGAGCTGAAACTGGATAACGTGGAAGTGATCACCGAGCGCGTAGAAGCCTACCAGCCGGCAGAAAAATTCGACCGTATTACCAGCCGCGCCTTCTCCGAGCTGGCCGAGTTCGTCAAGCTGTCGCGCCACCTGTTGGCCGCAGACGGCCAGTTTGTCGCCATGAAAGGCGTTTACCCGTTTGAAGAAATCGCCCAGCTGCCGGCAGACTTTGCCGTGGCCGAAGTGAAAAAACTGGACGTGCCGGGGCTGGATGCCGAACAGCGCCACCTGGTACGCGTGGTAGCAAAATGACAGCCCGCATTATCGCTGTGGCCAACCAGAAGGGCGGGGTGGGTAAAACCACCACCGTCGTGAATCTGGCTGCCAGCCTGGTAGAGCAGGGCCGGCGCGTACTGATTGTCGACCTCGACCCGCAGGGCAACGCCACCATGGGTAGCGGCATCGACAAGAACGCTTTGCAAAAGTCGGTGTACCACGTCCTGATGGGCGAGCACACCGTAGAAGAAGTACGCCAGCCAGCCAAAGAAGGCGGTTATGACGTGCTGCCGGCCAACCGCGACCTGTCGGCCGCCGAAATCGAGCTGGTGCAAGAACTGGCGCGTGAGGCGCGGCTGAAAAATGCACTGGAGCTGGTGTCTGCGGACTACGACTACGTACTGATCGACAGCCCGCCATCGCTCAACCTGCTCACCCTGAACGGCCTGGTGGCTGCGCAGGGCGTGCTGATCCCGATGGTGTGCGAGTACTACGCGCTGGAAGGGCTGACCGATCTGGTGAATACCCTGCGCAAAGTGCGCGCGGCGGTGAATCCGCGTATCGAAATCATGGGCCTGTTGCGTACCATGTTCGATGCGCGCAGCAATCTGTCGCAGCAAGTGTCCGAACAGCTGGCGCGCCACTTTGGCGGCAAGGTCTTCGACACTGTCGTGCCGCGTAATATCCGCCTGGCCGAGGCGCCCAGCCATGGCCTGCCCGGCATCGTCTATGACCGCGCCGCCCGCGGCTCGCAAGCCTACCTTACTCTGGCGGCCGAACTGATCGCCCGCCTAGAACCGCAAACCGCAAGTACCGAGCATTAATATGGCCAAACTCAAAGGACTCGGGCGTGGCCTGGACGCGCTCCTCTCCACCGTCGAAGCAGACAACGAACGCCTGACTACGCTGCCTGTGCGCAGTATCCGCCCGGGCAAGTACCAGCCGCGCAGCCATATGGATGAAGCTGCATTGGCAGAGTTGGCCGCATCCATCCGCTCCCAGGGGCTGATTCAGCCCATCGTGGTACGAGAAATCGGTTTGGGCGACTATGAGCTGATCGCTGGCGAGCGTCGTTGGCGTGCCAGCCAGTTGGCCGGGCTCACCGACATACCGGCGGTGGTGCGCAGTGTGGCCGACCAGTCGGCTCTGGCCATGGGCCTGATCGAGAATATCCAGCGCCAGCAACTGGACCCGCTGGAAGAAGCCAAGGGTATCAAGCGTCTGATCGAGGAATTCGGCCTGACGCATGAGGCGGCTGCCGATGCACTGGGCCGCTCGCGTAGCGCCATCAGTAACCTGCTGCGCCTGCTGGCCTTGCCGGCACCGCTGCAAACCATGCTGCACGAAGGCCAGCTGGAAATGGGCCATGCCCGCGCCTTGTTGCCGCTGCCGGTACTGCAGCAGATGGCGCTGGCGCAGGCGGTGGTGGCCGAGCAGCTGTCCGTGCGTGAAGTCGAGCAGCGTGTGCAAGCCCTGGCCGAGCCCAAGGTTGGCCGCAAAGCCCCTGCGCCAGCCCCGCGCGACGCTGATATCGAGCGCCTGGCAGGGATGCTGTCGGACAAGCTGGGCATGAGTGTGAGCTTCCGCCACGGCAGCAAGGGTAAGGGCAAGGTCATCATCGATTATGCAAGTCTGGACGAGCTGGACGGGCTGCTGGAAAAACTGCAAGCAAAATCAAACGGCTGAGCGGCTTGCGGCAATTATCCAGACGACTTAACGAAGTTGACGCTTTCGTCAGCCCAAGCCTATAATCGACCGATTTTTTAAGTGCCGTACATGACTAATCCGGACGCCAAACGCGTAATTCGACTGCAGGTGAGGCTTACCCTGCTGGCCGTGGTGATCAGCTTGCTGGTTGCCGGCGCGACGATCAATGTTCCGGTGTCGGCACTGATAGGCGGGCTGTGTGCCATCTTGCCGGCACTGGCTTACGTGCGCATCGCCGGGGCGATGCACAGGGTTTCTCCTGCAGAATTGATGCGGGCGCATTACAAGGCAGAAGCAGTCAAGTTTGTGCTGACTCTTTTGTTATTTGGTGGTGCTCTCGCTTTTTTCAAGGATTTGTCGGTGGCGGGTTTGTTTGGCGGCTACATAGCAGCCACTTCCGCTTACTGGTTCGGGCTTCTGATTAAAAATTGAGATAAAGCGATGGCAAGTAACGCAACTGATTACATCAAGCACCACCTGACATTCTGGAACTCTTCGCACGAAGGTGGTTTCTCCAGCCTGCACGTGGACAGCTTCTCTGTTTCCCTGATCCTCGGCTTCCTGTTTGCCGGTGTGTTTGCCTACGTGGCACGCAACGCCAAGCTGGAAAACCCCGGCAAACTGCAGCTGTTTGTCGAATCCATCGTCGAGATGGTGGATACCCAGGTGAAAGAAATCTTCCACGCCAAGAGCAACGTCATTGCACCGCTGGCGCTGACCATCTTCTGCTGGGTGTTCCTGATGAACGCCATGGACATGCTGCCGGTTGACCTGATTCCGATGGCAGCCCAGTGGATCGGCTTCACCTTCTTCGGTGCCGACCCTCACCATGTTTACTTCCGTGTTGTGCCGTCTGCCGACGTGAACGTGACCTTTGGTCTGTCCATTTCCGTGCTGATCTGCATCATCGGCTTCTCCATCTCCGCCAAAGGTCTGGGCGGCTGGATCAAAGAACTGTTTACTGCCCCGTTCCACGCCAGTGGCCCGGTAGGCACCATCCTGCTGGCACCGGCCAACTTTGCCCTGCAAATGGTTGAACTGCTGGCCAAACCGATTTCGCTGTCTCTGCGTTTGTTCGGCAACATGTACTCCGGCGAGCTGATCTTCATCCTGATCGCGCTGCTGCCGTGGGGTGCTCAGTGGCTGCTGGGCGCACCGTGGGCGATCTTCCACATTCTGGTGATCACCCTGCAGGCCTTCGTGTTCATGATGCTGACCATCGTGTACCTGAGCCTGGCAGTAGAGAAGCACTAATTTTTAGCAGTTTTTTCGTACCTTTTCTCAAACCATCCTTGCATTAGTCTTTAGGAGATTTAAATGGAAGCTCTCGTTTCTCAGATCCAGTCGATGACCGCTCTGGCTGCAGCTCTGATCATTGGCCTTGGTGCTATCGGTACCGCTCTGGGCTTCGCCATTCTGGGCGGCAAGTTCCTGGAGTCCTCCGCTCGCCAGCCGGAACTGATCCCGGTTCTGCAAACCAAGCTGTTCATTATCGCTGGTCTGCTGGACGCCATCTCCATGATCGGTGTGGGTGTAGCTATGCTGTACACCTTCAACAACCCGTTCCTGTCTGCAGCTCTGGCTGCCCTGAAAGCTGGCGCTTAATTTCTAAGCGAAAACGGTTGTTGTCGTAACCACACTGGAGGAAAACAAGCGTGGAATTCAACGTAACACTACTGGGCCAGGCGATCACTTTCGCTATCCTGGTATGGTTCACCATGAAGTTTGTTTGGCCTCCGCTTACCAACATGATGGAAGAGCGTGCCGAGCGTATTGCTGATGGCTTGGCCGCTGCAGAACGTGGCAAGCAGGATCTGGAAGCAGCCGAAAAGCGCGTTGCTGACGAACTTCGTCAGGCTAAACAACAAGCTACCGAGCTGATCCTGGCCGCTGAAAAGCGCGCCAACCAGATCGTGGAAGAGGCGAAGGATGCCGCTCGCACCGAAGGTGCCAAGCTGGTAACCGAAGCCAAATCCCAGATCGATCAGGAAGTGTTGCGTGCCAAGGAAGCCCTGCGCGAGCAGGTAGCTGGTCTGGCCGTAGCCGGCGCAGAGAAGATCCTGCGTAAAGAGATCGACGCTGCGAAGCACGCTGATCTGTTAGCCTCCATCAAAGCGGAGTTTTAA
Organism: Vogesella aquatica; assembly: GCF_028548455.1. Lineage (GTDB taxonomy): Bacteria > Pseudomonadota > Gammaproteobacteria > Burkholderiales > Chromobacteriaceae > Vogesella > Vogesella aquatica. The sequence goes on along the minus strand of NZ_JAQQLF010000029.1, from coordinate 13,252 downwards.
TTAACTCATGGCAGAACTCATTACCGTAGCAAGGCCCTATGCCGAAGCGGTATACAGCCTTGCCACCGAGCAGCAGTCTCAAGCCAAGTGGTCTGACGCGCTCGCGTGGCTGGCTGCCATGGTGGCGAACCCGGACGTGACGCAAGTCGTCACGAACCCGAAACATACCGCGCAAGAGATTGAGGCGTTGTTTTTGGACGTACTGGGCGACAAGGCCAATGATGACATCAAACAGTTCATCGTTACCCTTATCGAAAACCGTCGTCTGACGCTGCTGCCTGAAATTGCCGAACAGTTTGAAGCCCTCAAGGCCCGTGCCGAAGGTGTGCTGGACGCTCAAGTAGAGTCCGCCTACCCAATGGACGAAAGCCAGCAAGCTGACCTGATCGCCACGCTTACCAAGAAGTACGGCAAAACCGTACGGATTGAAGTGCGTGTTGCCCCCGAGCTGATCGGTGGTCTGCGAGTACTGGTTGGTGACGACGTGATTGATGCGTCGGTGAGCGGCAAACTGCAGGCAATGGCAGCAAGCCTCAAGAATTAGGAGAGATCATGCAGTTGAACCCCTCTGAAATCAGCGATCTGATCAAGGCGAAGATTCAGAACCTGGCTGAAGGTGCCGAGACCCGTACCAAAGGTACTGTGATCTCCGTGACCGACGGTATCGTTCGTATCCATGGCCTGACAGACGTGATGCAGGGTGAAATGCTCGAGTTCTCGGGCAACACCTTTGGCCTGGCCATGAACCTGGAGCGTGACTCCGTAGGTGCCGTGATCCTGGGCGAGTACGAGCACATCTCCGAAGGTCAGGAAGTTAAATGTACCGGCCGTATTCTGGAAGTGCCGGTAGGTCGTGAGCTGGTTGGCCGCGTGGTAAACGCGCTGGGTCAGCCGATCGATGGCAAAGGCCCGATCAACGCGTCCACAACTTCCCCGATCGAAAAGATTGCTCCGGGCGTTATTGCCCGTCAATCCGTTTCGCAGCCAATGCAAACCGGCCTGAAGTCTATCGACTCCATGGTACCGGTTGGCCGCGGCCAGCGTGAACTGATCATTGGCGACCGTCAGACTGGTAAAACCGCTGTGGCACTGGATGCCATCGTGAACCAGAAGGGCACCGGCGTTGTCTGCATCTACGTAGCCGTAGGTCAGAAAGCGTCCTCCATCGCCAACGTAGTGCGCAAGCTGGAAGAGCACGGCGCAATGGGTCACACCATTGTGGTTGCTGCGACTGCTTCCGAAGCGGCTGCACTGCAGTTCATCGCACCGTACTCCGGTTGCGCCATGGGCGAATTCTTCCGCGATATCGGTGAAGATGCACTGATCGTTTATGACGATCTGTCCAAACAAGCCGTAGCCTACCGTCAGATCTCCCTGCTGCTGCGTCGCCCACCGGGCCGCGAAGCTTACCCGGGCGACGTTTTCTACCTGCACTCCCGTCTGCTGGAACGCGCTTCCCGCATCAACGAAGACGAAGTAGAAAAACTGACTGGCGGCGCTGTTAAAGGCAAAACCGGTTCGCTGACTGCTCTGCCAATCATCGAAACCCAAGCTGGTGACGTTTCCGCTTTCGTTCCGACCAACGTAATTTCCATTACCGACGGTCAGATCTTCCTGGAAACCGACCTGTTCAACGCTGGTATCCGTCCTGCCATTAACGCAGGTATTTCGGTATCCCGCGTGGGTGGCGCTGCGCAAACCAAGGTCATCAAGAAACTGGGCGGTGGTATCCGTCTGGCTCTGGCCCAGTACCGCGAACTGGCTGCGTTCTCGCAGTTTGCTTCCGATCTGGACGAGGCGACCCGCAAGCAGCTGCAACACGGTGAAGTGGTTACCGAGCTGATGAAGCAGAAACAGTTCTCGACCCTGTCTACCGCCGAAATGGCACTGACTCTGTGGTCTGTGAACAAGGGTTACTACGAAGACGTACCGGTTAAGAAAGCCCTGGCTTTCGAAGCAGCGTTCCTGGCTTACGTTCGCGCTAATCACGCCGACGTGCTGACCGCTACCGATGCTTCCGGTGATCTGTCTGCCGACAACGAAAAAGTACTGGCCAAGGCGATCGAATCGTTCAAGGCTGGCTACAGCTTCTAATCTGGGTCTTTCGGATACCTCGAGTTAAAGAAAGGTTCAGGATATGGCAGTCGGTAAAGAGATTCTCACCAAGATCCGAAGCGTGCAAAACACGCAGAAGATCACCCGCGCTATGCAAATGGTGTCGACCTCCAAGATGCGCAAAACGCAAGAGCGTATGCGCGCTGCCCGTCCTTACGCCGAGAAGGTGCGTGCTGTTATGGCGCACCTGGCTTCGGCCAATACGGATCTGGAGCACCCACTGCTTGCCCGTCGCAGCGAAATCAAGCGCGCAGGCATTATTGTGGTTACCTCGGACAAGGGCTTGTGCGGTGGCTTGAACGCCAACGTTCTCAAGCGCTTCTACGCCAAGGTAAACACGCTGCAAGAGCAAGGCGTTGAAATTCAAGCCTGCGCTCTGGGCCAGAAAGGCCTGGCAGCCTGCCAGCGTGCCAAGCTGAACGTTGTGGCAAGTGCGGTTCATCTGGGCGATGTGCCCAAGATGGAAAAACTGATCGGCCCGCTTACAGTGCTGTTGAAACAGTACGCTGAAGGCGAACTGGATGCGGTTTACATCGTGTACTCCCGCTTCATCAATACGATGAAACAGGAGCCGGCGCTGGAACAGTTGCTGCCTCTGACCGAAGAGCACATGGTTGTCGAGCACGCCCACTCGTGGGATTACGTGTACGAGCCAAGTGCACCGGAAGTCATGGAGTTCCTGGTGAAGCGTTACCTGGAATCTGTCGTGTATCAGGCTGTGGCCGAAAACATGGCGTCCGAACAAGCTGCCCGTATGGTAGCGATGAAGGCCGCAACAGATAACGCCGGTAATGCCATCAAGCAACTGCGCCTTGTGTACAACAAGTCGCGTCAGGCAGCGATTACCAAAGAACTGTCTGAAATCGTGTCTGGTGCCGCTGCGGTATAACCGTCGCAGGACTGTAAAAGTTTATTGAGTTAGGAACCGATAATGAGCCAAGGCAAAATCGTACAAATCATTGGCCCGGTGGTTGACGTGGAATTCCCGCGCGACGCCATGCCAAAGATTTATGATGCCCTGAAGCTGGTTGACGCAGAACTGACGCTTGAAGTCCAGCAACAGCTGGGCGACGGCGTAGTGCGCACCATTGCTATGGGTAGCTCTGACGGCCTGAAGCGTGGCATGGCGATTACCAATACCGGCGCACCGATTTCGGTACCGGTTGGCGCTGCCACCCTGGGTCGTATCATGGACGTACTGGGTAGCCCGGTTGATGAAGCCGGCCCTGTTGCGTCTGAACACGTTCGCGCCATTCACCAGGCTGCGCCGAAGTTTGACGAACTGTCCTCCGCTACCGAACTGCTGGAAACAGGCATCAAGGTTATTGACCTGCTGTGCCCGTTCGCCAAAGGCGGTAAAGTGGGTCTGTTCGGTGGTGCCGGTGTGGGCAAGACCGTAAACATGATGGAACTGATCAACAACATCGCTAAAGCTCACTCGGGTCTGTCCGTGTTTGCCGGTGTTGGTGAACGTACCCGTGAAGGTAACGACTTCTATCACGAGATGAAAGAGTCGAACGTTCTGGATAAAGTTGCCATGGTTTACGGCCAGATGAACGAGCCACCGGGCAACCGTCTGCGCGTAGCGCTGACCGGTCTGACCATGGCCGAGCATTTCCGTGACGAAAAAGACGAAAACGGCAAAGGCCGTGACGTTCTGTTCTTCGTGGACAACATCTACCGTTACACTCTGGCCGGTACCGAAGTATCCGCACTGCTGGGCCGTATGCCTTCCGCCGTGGGTTACCAGCCTACCCTGGCCGAAGAGATGGGCCGTCTGCAAGAGCGTATTACTTCGACCAAGGATGGTTCCATTACCTCCATCCAGGCCGTATACGTACCTGCCGATGACTTAACTGACCCGTCCCCGGCCACCACTTTTGCTCACTTGGATGCAACCGTGGTTCTGTCGCGTGATATCGCATCGCTGGGTATCTACCCTGCGGTAGATCCGCTGGACTCCACTTCCCGCCAGCTGGATCCGCTGGTGGTAGGCGACGAGCACTACTCCGTTGCCCGCGGTGTTCAGACCACGCTGCAGAAGTACAAGGAACTGCGTGACATTATCGCGATTCTGGGTATGGACGAACTGTCTGAAGAAGACAAACTCGTTGTATACCGTGCGCGTAAGATCCAGCGTTTCCTGTCCCAGCCGTTCCACGTAGCTGAAGTATTTACCGGTTCCCCGGGCAAATACGTTCCGCTGAAGGAAACGATCAAGGGCTTCAAGGCAATTCTCAGCGGCGAATACGACCACCTGCCAGAACAAGCGTTCTACATGGTAGGCGGTATCGACGAAGCTGCCGAAAAAGCCAAGACCCTGTAATCAAGGAGACGGCTCATGGCCAAGATGCATGTGGAAGTGGTCAGCACTGAACAGCTCATCTATTCCGGCGAAGCGGAGTTCCTCGTGGCTCCGGCGCAGGAAGGCGAGATCGGTGTTTACCCACGTCACGTGCCGCTTCTGACCCGTATCAAGCCTGGTGTACTGCGTTTGACAGTGCCAGGTTCCAAGGACGAGGTACTGGTGGCGGTGTCGGGTGGCATGATGGAAGTGCAACCGACCCACATCACCGTTCTGGCTGATACGGCGATCCGCGGTGAGGATCTGGATGAAGCTCGCGCCAACGAGGCCAAACGTGCCGCTGAGGATGCCCTCAAGCACGCTTCCGACGACCTGGACACGGCAAAAGCCCACGCAGCCCTGGCTGCAGCGATTGCCCAGCTCAAGGCGCTGGAATACCTCCGCAAGCGCGTGCACTAAGCGCACGACAGTGCGATGCAAGCTACAGGCTGCCACGAAAGTGGCAGCCTTTTTCACGCCCGCTTTAGGGCATAATAGCAGTCTATCCAATACGAATTTCCGGGCATTTTGATTATGGAATCTCTCAGCGTTGTCATTCTGGCTGCCGGCAAAGGCAAGCGTATGTATTCGGCCATGCCCAAGGTACTGCACCCCATCGGCGGCCAACCCATGCTGGCCCGCGTCATCAGCACCGCTCGCCAGCTGCAGCCGGCAAAAATGGTAGTGGTGTACGGCCACGGCGGTGACCAGGTGCGCGAGCATATCCGTGATGAAGACGTAGACTGGGCACTGCAGGCCGAACAGCTGGGCACCGGGCACGCGCTGAAAATGGCGCTGTCGCAGCTGCCCAAGGTTGGCCGCACCCTGGTGCTGTACGGCGACGTACCGCTCACCACGGTAGAAACCCTGCAAAAGCTGTTGGCTGCCGCGCAAAATGGCATGAGCCTGCTCACCGACGTACTGGCCGACGCCAGCGGTTACGGCCGCATCGTACGCAATGCGGCCGGCGAGATCGTGGCTATTGTCGAAGACAAAGACTGCAACGCCGAGCAAAAAGCCATCCGTGAAATCAACACCGGCATGATGGTACTACCCAACGACAAACTGGAAGGCTGGCTGGGCGAGCTGCGCAATGGCAACGCCCAGGGCGAGTACTACCTTACCGACGTGATCGAGCTGGCCGTACGCGACGGCATCGCTGTGCCGGGTGTCACCGTGGCTGCCGGCTGGGAAGCCGCCGGTGTCAACAACAAGGTGCAGCTGGCCGAGCTGGAACGCCAGCTGCAGCAAAACCAGGCGCGTGCGCTGCTGACGGCTGGCGTGATGCTGGCCGACCCGGCGCGTATCGATATCCGCGGCCAACTGCAGCACGGCATGGACGTCAGCATCGATGTTGGCTGCGTGTTCGAAGGCCAGGTAACGCTGGGTGACAATGTCGAAATCGGTGCCTACTGTGTGCTGAAAAACGTGCGCATTGCCGCCGGTACGCGTATTGCACCGTACTCGCACCTGGAAGACGCCGTCGTGGGCGAGGCCTGCCGCATCGGGCCGTACGCCCGCCTGCGCCCGGGCGCCGAGTTGGCCGCACACGTACACGTGGGCAACTTTGTCGAAATCAAGAAAGCCACCGTGGGCGAAGGCTCCAAGGTGAACCACCTTACCTACATCGGCGATGCGCAGATCGGTAGCAAGGTCAACGTGGGCGCCGGTTCGGTCACTTGCAACTACGATGGCGTGAACAAGTTCAAGACCGTTATCGGCGATAACGTGTTTGTTGGCTCCGGCACCCTGATGGTGGCGCCGGTGACGCTGGAAGAGGGCGCCACCATTGGCGCTGGTTCCGTGCTGACCAAAACCGCCCCCGCCGGCCAGCTCACCGTTGCCCGTGCCAAACAGCTCACCGTAGCAGGCTGGCAGCGCCCGCAAAAGCTGAAATAAGCGGCCTTGTTGCAGCCAACCCACACCGCCAGCGGCCCTTGCCCTGGCGGTTTTTCATGGGGCTGGCAGTAGTGCATGCTTCACTTGTCATTGAGCATACCTGCTGCTAATATTTCGCAAAACTTACGAACCGAAATATTTTAATGACCAAACGTAACACCCAGCAGCGTCGCCACGCCATCGTGGCCCTGGTGCAAGAGCGGGGCGAGGTGAGCGTGGAAGACCTCACTCAGCGCTTTGCCACTTCGGAAGTTACCATCCGGAAAGACCTGGCCTTGCTGGAAACCGGTGGCTTGCTGCTGCGCCGTTACGGTGGTGCGGTGTCGCTACCCACCGAAATGGTGGCCGAAAGTGACCCGGTAAAAGTTTCGGAACGAAAGCTGGCCATTGCCCGCGCCGCCGCCGAGCGCATCCGCGACCATAATCGTGTGATTATCGATAGCGGCACCACCACGCGCGCCATCATCCCCTTGCTGGGTAACAAGCGCGGGTTGATCGTGATGACCAATTCGCTGAACGTGGCCGGCAGCCTGCGCGAGCTGGAAAACGAACCCACGCTGCTGATGACCGGCGGCACCTGGGACCCGCATTCCGAATCGTTCCAGGGCCAGATTGCCGAGCAGGTGCTGCGCTCTTATGATTTCGACCAGCTGTTCATCGGCGCCGACGGCATCGACCTGGCACGCGGCACCACCACCTTTAACGAGCTGGTGGGCCTGTCGCGGGTGATGGCTGAAGTGTCGCGCGAAGTAGTAGTGATGGTGGAGTCCGACAAGATCGGCCGCCGTATTCCCAACCTGGAGCTGCCGTGGGCACGCATCCAGACCCTGATCACCGACGACGCCCTGGCACCCGAAGCCAGGGCGACGATCCGGGCCAAAGGCGTAACGCTGATCTGCGCGCCCTTTAGCCATTCATAATTCAAGGAGAAGTGTATGTGCGGCATCGTAGGCGCGATTGCGCGTCGTAATATTGTTCCTATTCTGGTTGATGGCCTGAAGCGCCTGGAATACCGTGGCTACGACTCGTCCGGCATCGCCGTGCACGTGGGCAGCGACATTACCCGCGTGCGCCGGGTTGGCCGCGTGGCCGAAATGGAAGCGGCCGCCCAGGCTGATAATGTGCAGGGCGAGCTGGGCATCGGCCACACCCGCTGGGCCACCCACGGCGGCGTTACCGAGTACAACGCCCACCCGCACGTGTCGCACGGCCTGATCGCCGTGGTGCACAACGGCATCATCGAAAACCACGAAGAAAAGCGCGAAGCCCTGAAAGCTGCCGGCTACGTGTTCGAATCGCAGACCGACACCGAAGTCATTGCCCACCTGGTACACCAGTACTACGTGGTGGAAAAAGACCTGTTCCGCGCCGTACACCGCGCCACCCGCGAGCTCACCGGCGCCTACGCCATCGGCGTCATCGCGCTCGACCGCCCCGACGAACTGGTGTGCGCGCGCATGGGCTGCCCGCTGCTGGTGGGCCTGGGCGAGGGTGAGAATTTCATCGCCTCCGACGTTTCCGCCGTGCTGTCGGCCACCCGTCGTGTCATCTTCCTGGAAGAGGGCGACATCGGCCACCTCACCCGCGACAGCGTGAAGCTGATCGACAAAGACGACCAGCCGGTAGAACGCCAAGTGCACGTGTCCGACGTGTCGCTGGCCTCGCTGGAGCTGGGCCCGTACAGCCACTTCATGCAGAAAGAAATCCACGAACAGCCCAAAGCCCTGTCCGACACCATCGAAGTGGTACTGGACGACGGCTTTGTCCCCGAGCTGTTCGGCCCGGCTGCGGCCAACGTGCTGCCGCAGCTTACCGGCGTGAAAATCCTGGCCTGCGGCACCAGTTACTACGCCGGCCTTACCGCCAAATACTGGATCGAAAGCATTGCCGGCGTGGTGTGCGATGTGGAAATCGCCAGCGAATACCGCTACCGCGACGCCTACGCCGACCCGAACCACCTGGTGGTGACCATCTCGCAGTCCGGCGAAACGCTGGACACCATGGAAGCGCTGAAATACGCCAAGAGCCTGGGCCACCAGCACGCGCTGTCCATCTGCAACGTACGCGAGTCCGCCATCCCGCGCGCGTCCGAACTGGTGTTCTACACCCGCGCCGGCGCCGAAATCGGCGTGGCCTCCACCAAGGCCTTCACCACCCAGTTGGTCAGCCTGTTTGCACTGGCCGTCACGCTGGGCAAGGTACGCGGCCGCGTCAGTGCCGAGCAAGAGGCACAATACCTGGACGAGCTGCGCCACCTGCCGGGCAGCGTGCAGCACGCGCTGAACCTGGAGCCGCAGATCAAAGCCTGGAGTAGCCAGTTTGCCGCCAAGAACGACGCGCTGTTCCTCGGCCGTGGCCTGCATTACCCCATCGCGCTGGAAGGCGCGCTGAAGCTGAAGGAAATCTCCTACATTCACGCCGAAGCCTACCCGGCCGGCGAGCTGAAGCACGGCCCGCTGGCGCTAGTGGACGAAAACATGCCGGTGGTGGTGATTGCCCCCAACGACGTGCTGCTGGAAAAAGTGAAGTCGAACATGCAGGAAGTGCGCGCCCGTGGCGGCGAACTGTTCGTGTTTGCCGACGCCGACAGCCACTTCGTCGATTCCGACGGCGTACACGTCATCCGTACCCCGCGCCACGTGGGCGTGCTCAGCCCCATCGTGCACTCCATCCCGGTGCAGATCCTGGCCTACCACGTCGCCCTGGCGCGTGGCACCGACGTGGACAAACCGCGCAACCTGGCCAAATCGGTCACGGTGGAATAAGGTTGGCCGCAGGCAGTGACTACGCCGAATAAAGTCTGTCGGATCCGAATAAAGTTCGTCGGAGTCTGAGTGAAGAGAGGGGGCCGTTGACCCCCTCTACGTTTTTGAGAAGTGAAAGTGTACGGAGGCTGAAAAGGGAAGGTTTGTGCTGTAACAACTTCTCGGGCAAAACAAGCATATGCGACACAATTGCTTAAAGCTACTATAGTGCACATAATGAGCTATGTATTAGTAATGCTGACTACATTGTTGTCAATCGGGTGTCTGCAATTCCTATGACCGTACGGCTTTTTATAAAACTTTGTCCCCCGCAGTATATCGTGATTTTCGCACGGGCAAAGCTCAGGAAAATACCAGCTGTGCAGTATGCTTACTTCGTAGCTGTAATCACACCTTTAGCGTCTTATCAAACCTGAGTTCGCATCATATTGTCTGACGAAAGCCATAAAGGCAGAGTAAACATTCTCAATCGGCTCGGATTTTAGGGGGGCATCAGACGCAGCAAATATCTCGTAGTAGAGATTAAACCGCTCGCGATCAGCCGCAAAATCCATTTGCCATGCCTCTGTGTACATTTGCACTTTGTCGCGTCCACCTGGCCCTGCGGTGTGAGTTCGCTTAATTATATCGGCGAAGCAATGCGAATTAACCCCTCGAATAAGAGCTTCGAGTGCTTCGGCTACATCTTGCAAATGAGCAACGCTCAGTTTAAGCGGTTTTTCAAGCAATGGGCTATGGGCCTTAATGCCGAGCCGCAAAGCCTGTTGGCTTCCGAGCTTTCCAAAACGGTGAATGCCGCAATGGCGAATTTGACAGATGGATTCAAAGTTTTCGAAGAGCAAATGAAGGTGTGATGGAACACCACCATCTTTCGTCATCTGAGTTACTCCGCAGAGCGTTTTCAGCTCGCTAGCGACATTCTTCGTTGAAGCCATCGATACTCCTTCGAACAAGGCCTCAGGTAATAAACTTTCTTCGTGGTGAACTGCTGCGCCATACGTCAGAGATCGGCTAGAAGCGTTGTTATTACAAACTGGATCGACAAGAATCAAACGGCGCAGAAGACAACGAAAATAACTTTCAGCTGCGGATACCATGCCGAGATAAACTAGTGAGCCTAAGATTGGTTTATATTCGCCACGACTCTCGGCTTGTAAGTAGAGACGATTGATGCCGTACAGGTTATCTACGAATTCATCAATAGGCGAACGCTCAGTCGCTACGTGAGTACTATCGAACCACGCAGTGGTATCCAATTTGGACGTAATTGGAGTACCCGATGGTGTAAGAGTACCAAGGAGGGTTTCTTCGATCGGTGTCATTTAGGAAAGGTATTCTTCCAAGTAGGCTTCGACTGCTCCAATAACAGTGGCGGCACGAATTTTCCCGATCCGGGGAATGGTCCGCAAGGTTGTGCCACGGTCTTGTAGGGCGAGAAATTCACCAATTGTTTGAGGAACCGAACTAGCTTGGCTAAGCTTCTCGCGCTGCCAGTCGGTCAGACCCGGCACGTCAGCTAGCAGTGACTGCATAACACGGTCATAGGATGATTCGTCTGTTAACTTTGCCCCACATTGGAAGCAATATTTTGCTCCTTCAACTCGCTTGGTGTGGCAGTTGAGACAGTTCGGTAGATCTAACCCGAGTCCGTCAATAGTTTCAGCTTCAAGCAATGTTGAGATGGATCGTCGTACAGCATGCTTTTCGTCTGGACGTTGAAGTATTTCGACCGATAATTTGGGAGAGAATGCACCCTTTCGAGTGAATGCACGCTGGTTCTGTAATGCCGCCAAATGAGGTACATATCGAACGTATTCCCTATCACCATGGGATACGCTCGGAAATTTGTAGATCATTCCCACTTCTTCAAGCAAGCGAAGCATTCGCTCAACATAAGGTTTTCTATCGACTCCTTCTGCGGCGATACCTACATAAATTTGCCGGGTGGTCCCATCTGCCAGTGCTTGGTTTGCCTCTGCAAGGTCAGAGACAATCTTGTTGAAACACATAGCACCGACAGAAATGATAGTGGCTAATTGCGGCTTCTTCTCCCGTAGACTCAAATACTCTCTCATTTTTTCTGAACAGAAGTCTTCGATTACTCGATTCAATAAGCTTTGGGCTGTTGCAGGTGATGATGATTTACGTCCTTTGACATAATTTTGTACAAGGGACATAAACGAGCGCGGGACACCAAAGGCAGCATAAGCAAGCAACGTTCGAGTCTCTTCAGGCAAATCGGCTGCGTCAGGGCATCGTTTTCTGCCAATGTCGGCCATGAAATTCAAGTAATTTCCGTCAGTAACTGCCTTCCATACGAATATCGAGTCAGCCTCATGTGCCGCGTGGAAACTCGGGCCATATTCTGTTGTTCCAGGGTAAACGGATGCCTTAGGGGCTATGCGGGCAGCTTTAAGTGCGCGGAAAATGTCGAAGAAGTGGGATAGATACTCGGGAGTGAGCGTTAATGCAGCATCATCAAGAAGCAAGACGACCCGGCGACGTGATAGCGCATCAGCTGAGCGGAGGAAGAAAGCCTTGATACGATCCACGGTCAGGCGTGATGCAAGCTCATCTTCGGTGTTATTCAGAGGACGGCGAGACTGTTCCAGCGTCCCAATAAGGTCTTGCACATCTCCAACGTTGAGTTCTAGTAGGCTGTCACGGTCGATGATCACGCCTTGTTGTGTGGCAAAAGCACCTAAGGCTTCATGCAAGGCAACGAATATGTTGGACAGAACCCATGTGTAGAACATCGGAATCGCATCTGGGCGTTTACGTAGTAACGGCTCCAGACGGTAGTAGCGATTCAGGTTGGTATAGATAGCCAAGGGGTGCTCCACATTGTCTTGGCATTCGGAAAATGCAAAACGCATTAGGTGTGTCTTGCCGCATCCTCGAGGCCCAACAAGTAGTTTTGCACCTGTTCCCGTAAGAGCACGTATCCATTCTTCTGTATCGTTAGTCAGAACAGTGTTTTGAGCAAATGTGTTCAACTCAAGATGATCTGCACGCTGTTCATAAACCTGAGCGACTTCCTCTTCCTCCGAGGTAGATAACGGTGCTCCAATGATCAGTTCTGGTTCAGTCATGAGTAATCCAGCGGCAAGTTAAGAAGGTCGTGCTTGGTAATGTGACTGGCGGCCACTCCGTGGGATCGCATCTCTATCCAGCGCTTGCTATGATCGGATGCGATTACACGCAGGACGTGTTCGCGGTATTCTGGCTTTACTCGTAATCGGAATAGACAATCACTGAGCGCGACGTGCCCCTTCGCAATTCCGATGATCTTTTCTGCTGCATTTCGCCCTACACGTCCAATAACAAGATCCCCAGGCTCAGCAATCAAGACATTACCGACTAATGCATCTTGATTGAATGAACTATTATCGAATGATATCCAATTGCCGCGCATGTCAGCGCCAATATCTGTGGTGTGCAAAATGAAAGATGGTGAGGCACGTACTTCTGCACTATTAAAACTACCACGCTGCATATTGATAACTACATCTTTTAAACGCAACCTTGTAACTGTGCTATTCGCTTCTGCTGCATGGAACGAATAGTCGAGTCTTTGTACGGCTAAGTCGCGTTCTACTTCAATTGTTCGTAAAGGTCCGCCCTCAGTAGCTAAACATGAAAGGCGAATCAAAGGGCGTGAAGGTTGTCTCTTGCTAACTACAAAAATATGGGCCAGGGCATCGGTTCCAAGGAACGAACCACGTGGCAGGCGGATTGCATGTACAAGATCATAGTTCTGCAACAGCGATTTGCGGAAGCCGACATACTTTTCTGCACAGGCTAGTGAGTCTGGGACGATGATGCCGAGGTTGCCACCTGTGCTAAGGAATCTCAGATTTTGTGCTAAGAAAAGGACCGCTGCATCAGTTGACGTGATCGCAGGGAGTGATCCACTAAATCCTGCGTCTTCTAGAATATGGCCATAGTCTTTCCGCCACCGTGGCACTAGAAATGGTGGGTTACAGACAGCTAAACTGATAGGACCAATGGCGGGCCTGTCCGAATTTTTGTGTAAACGGGGTTTGGGTTACGCCTGTGGAATGCGTTCCTCGAACTGAATGGTAAAGCGAGTCAGCGCCGCCTTCCAATCCCGAATCGGCATGGTCCA
>NZ_JAQQLF010000028.1 GCF_028548455.1 Vogesella aquatica | reverse complement strand
GCAGATACCTGTGTGAAAGTAGGACACCGCCAGACGCCCGATACCGAAGCCCAGCTCAGACGAGCTGGGCTTTGTGCTTTGGTGCGGCGAAAACACCGCGCATGCACCCCGCGGCCAACGTTGGCCGCGCACGCCATGCGCTTGCACCAGCCGCTGCTTCTCACCGAATAGCCTCGGTCACGTCGCCACCTACCCCAAGCTGGCCTGCGGCCAGCCCCCCGATGCGCCTGCGGCTTATGCCGGGCTACCTTTTCCTATGCCGCGGCCAACGTTGGCCGCATCGGCATGATTGCCGCGGCTCTTGGTGTCGGGCTATTCCGTACTAGCCAAACATGCCTGCTTGTCTAAGCTACTAACGGTACTGTTGCATATCCATTGCACGCATACGCCTTTTTATTGCCATCATCTGCTTGATACTACTGTTATCCGATATTTTGTATACAATAGTCAGATAACCTTATCTGCTGGATTTTGGAAAGATACTCATGCAATTTGTAGAGTTTGCACGCAGCCAGACTGCGCTTCGGGATGCCATTACTGCTGCTTATCGTCGCGATGAGCGTGATTGCGTAGCGTTGATGATGGAGCAGGCCACCATGCCTGATACGCAGGTTGCCAGTATCAAGGCACTGGCGTCCAAGCTGGTGGCACAGGTGCGTAAAGAGCGCACCAAGTCCAGTGGTGTGGATGCGCTGATGCATGAGTTCACCTTGTCCAGCCAGGAAGGTATTGCGCTGATGTGTCTGGCCGAGGCGCTGCTGCGCATTCCGGACCGCCTGACTGCCGACAAGCTGATTCGCGACAAGATTTCCGGCGGTGACTGGGCTTCGCACCTGGGTAATAGTGCGTCGCTGTTTGTGAATGCGGCGGCCTGGGGGCTGCTGGTTACCGGCAAACTGGTGTCCTCCCACAGTGAGCAGGGCTTGTCATCTGCACTGACCCGCATTATCGCCAAGGGCGGCGAGCCGCTGATCCGCAAAGGTGTGGATCTGGCCATGCGCATGCTGGGCAAACAGTTTGTAACCGGCGAGACCATCGAAGAAGCGCTGGCTAATGGCCGCGAGCGCGAAGCACGTGGCTACCGTTTCAGTTACGACATGCTGGGCGAAGCGGCGATGACCGAAGACGACGCGCAGCGCTATCTGCGTGACTACGAAGTGGCGATCCACGCGATTGGCAAAGAGTCCAATGGCCGTGGTATCTACAATGGCCCAGGTATTTCGGTAAAGCTGTCTGCCATTCACCCGCGCTATGCCCGTATGAAGCACGAGCGCATGATGGCCGAGCTGCTGCCACGCCTGAAAGGCCTGTTCCTGCTGGCCAAGCAATACAATATTGGCCTGAACATCGATGCCGAAGAAGCTGACCGCCTGGAAATCTCGATGGATCTGGTCGAGGCACTGGCCAACGACCCGGACCTGAACGGCTTTGAAGGTATCGGCATCGTGGTGCAGGCTTACCAGAAGCGCTGCCCGTACGTGATCGACTTCCTGATTGATCTGGCCCGCCGCACTGGCCACCGCTTCATGGTGCGCCTGGTGAAGGGCGCCTACTGGGACGCCGAGATCAAACGTGCCCAGGTCGATGGCCTGGATGGCTACCCGGTTTATACCCGCAAGGTGTACACCGATGTGTCCTACCTGGCGTGCGCCAAGAAACTGTTGGCCGCACAAGACGCCATCTACCCGCAATTTGCCAGCCATAACGCCTACACCCTGTCGGCGGTTTACCACTTGGCCGAAGGCAAGGATTACGAATTCCAGTGCCTGCACGGCATGGGCGAGACCCTGTACGACCAGGTGGTGGGCAAGGGCAAGCTGGACAAACCGTGCCGCATCTACGCCCCGGTAGGTTCGCACGAAACCCTGCTGGCTTACCTGGTACGCCGCCTGCTGGAAAACGGTGCCAACAGCTCCTTCGTGAACCGTATCGTGGACGAGAACGTTTCCATCGAAGAGCTGGTGGAAGACCCGGTAGCAGAAGCCGCGCGCTTTGGTGGCCTGCCACACAACAAGATTGCCCTGCCGGTAGCGCTGTATGGTGCTGCTCGCCAGAACTCTGCCGGTATGGACCTGGCCAACGAGCACGTATTGCAAAAGCTGCAACACGCGCTGCAGGCCAGCGAACAGCAAGCCTGGTTGGCCGCACCGCTGCTGGCCGATAGCGAGCCGCATGGCAGCGCGCCGCAAGCCGTGCTAAACCCGGCCAACCATCAGGACGTGGTAGGCCAGGTGCAGGAAGCCACCCGCGAGGACGTGGAAGCCGCATTGCAAGCCGCCGTGCGTGCCGCCCCGGTATGGGCTGCCACGGCGCCGGCCAAACGCGCCGAAGCGCTGGACCGCATGGCGGACCTGATGGAAGCCAATATGCCGGCACTGATGGGCCTGGCCGTGCGCGAAGCCGGCAAGACCCTGAATAATGCCATTGCCGAAGTCCGCGAAGCGGTGGACTTCTGCCGTTACTACGCTGCCCAGGTACGTGAAGAGTTCGATAACAGCCGTCACCCGGCACTGGGCCCGGTGGTGTGCATCAGCCCATGGAACTTCCCGCTGGCCATTTTTATTGGCGAAGTGGTGGCCTCGTTGGCCGCAGGTAACGTGGTGCTGGCCAAACCGGCCGAACAGACTGCGCTGATCGCTGGCTACGCTGTGCGCCTGCTGCATGAGGCCGGTGTGCCGCGTGATGTGCTGCAGTTCCTGCCAGGCCGTGGCGAAGTCGTGGGTGCTGCACTGACGACTGATATGCGCATCAAGGGTGTGATCTTTACCGGCTCCACCGAAGTAGCGCAGATCATCAACCGTGCGCTGTCTACCCGTGGGGAAGAAGTGCCGCTGGTAGCCGAAACCGGCGGCCAGAACGCCATGATTGTGGATAGCTCCGCGCTGCCGGAACAAGTAGTAACCGATGTGCTGAGTTCGGCCTTCGATAGCGCCGGCCAGCGTTGCTCGGCGCTGCGCGTGCTGTACCTGCAACATGACATCGCCGACAAGGTGGTGAACATGATCAAGGGTGCCATGGACGAGCTGCGCGTCGGCAACCCGGCCCGCTTCAACACCGATATCGGCCCGGTGATCGACGCCGAAGCCCAGCAAGGCCTGCTGCGCCACATCGACAGCCTGAAAGACAAAGCCCGTAGCGTGTACCAGGCCAAGCTCACTGCCGAATGCGCCAACGGTACCTATGTGGCGCCGACGCTGTTCGAGATCGACCATATCGGCTTGCTGCAGCGCGAAGTCTTCGGCCCGGTACTGCACGTGATCCGTTTCCACGGTGGCGATATCGATAAGGTGATTGCCGAGATCAACAGCACCGGTTACGGCCTGACCCACGGCGTACACAGCCGTATCGACGAAACCATCGCGCGCATTACCGGCAACATCAAGGCGGGTAACGTATATGTAAACCGCAATATCGTGGGTGCCGTGGTGGGTGTGCAGCCGTTTGGCGGCGAAGGCAAGTCCGGTACCGGCCCCAAAGCCGGTGGCCCGTTCTACCTGTACCGTCTGACCGCTGGCCACTGGGATGCGCAGCTCAGCCCGAGCGCCACGCCGCAAGCCCTGGGCAAACTGGACGCACTGCAAGCCGCGCTGCCGCAGCTGGGGCTGGATGATGGCGCACGCCAGCACCTGCAAGACCTGATGGCCCAGGCACGGAATGAAAGCCCGCTGAACCACGCGCTGGTGCTGCCAGGCCCGACGGGCGAAAACAATACCCTGCGCTTTGCTCCGCGTGGCGTGGTAGGCTGCGCGGCCGATAATATGGAAGCCCTGCTGATGCAGCTGGTGGCCGCTTTTGCTGCCGGTAATGACGTGCTGCTGGCCGACAGTGTGCACGCACAGAAAGTCGCCGGGCTGTTGCGTGGTGCCGTGAAGGTCGTCGCCCAAATCGACAATGCCGACGTGGCTGCCGTGCTGTACGCCGGCCCGGATGCCGAAGTGCTGCGCCAGACACTGGCACGCCGCGATGGTGCGCTGATTCCGCTGCTGCTGGTAGAGCGCGGTGGTTATAACCTGCACCGCCTGGTGGTAGAGCGTGCGCTTAGCGTCAATACCACAGCGGCAGGCGGTAATGCCAGCCTGATGAGCATTGGTGACTGATCAGGCTTGCTAAAGGTGTGGCGGCATTGGAATAATGCCGCCACCGTGTTTCACCGTCGGCCAGACGGTATCAAAGATGGCAAGAGCAACCCCGAGATAAAGAAGAGAGACAAAATGCAACTGACCAAACTTACCAGCATCACTGTAGCTGTTGCCGCTGCCCTGGCTTTTGCCGGCTGCAGCAAAAAAGAAGAAGCCCCGGCCGCCGATGCTTCCAGTACTGCCGCTGCCGCTCCGGCAGGCGCGCAAGTCATCAAGATCGGTTTCGCAGCCCCGCTGACCGGCCCACAGGCTCACTACGGTGAAGAGTACAAAAACGGCGTAACCCTGGCGATTGAAGATGCCAACGCTGAAAAACCGACCATCGACGGCAAGCCGGTTTCGTTTGAACTGGTAGCAGAAGATGACCAGGCCGATCCGAAAACCGCTACCCAGCTGGCCCAGAAGTTTGTGGACAACAAAGTGAACGGTATCGTTGGCCACTTCAACTCCGGCACCTCCATCCCGGCTTCCAAGATCTACTCCGACGCCGGCCTGCCGCAAGTAGCCATGGCAACCGCCCCGACCTTCACCCAGCAAGGTTACAAAACCACCTTCCGCTCCATGACTTCCGACACCCAGCAAGGTTCGGTAATGGGCAAATTCGTGGTGGAGAAACTGGGCGCCAAGAAAGTGGTGATCGTGGATGACCGCACTGCCTACGGCCAAGGCCTGGCAGACGAGTTCGAAAAAGCCGTGAAAGCCGCTGGCGGCACCGTGGTAAAACGCGAGTTCACCAACGACAAGGCCACTGACTTTGCCGCCATTCTGACCACCATCAAAGGCGCTGCGCCTGACGTGGTGTTCTACGGTGGTGCCGACGCCCAGTCCGCCCCGATGGCCAAGCAGATGAAGCGCCTGGGCCTGAAAGCCCCGCTGATCTCCGGCGAAATGACCAAAACCCCGACCTTCCTGAAACTGGCTGGCAAAGAAGCCGACGGCACCATCGCCTCGCTGGCTGGCCTGCCGCTGGAAAAAATGCCGAAAGGTCCGGATTACGCTACCCGCTACAAAGCACGTTTCAATATGGACGTAGCAACCTACTCCCCGTACGGCTATGACGCTACCCGCGTACTGATCGCCGCCATGAAAGAGGCGAACTCCGCCGAGCCGGCAAAATATCTGCCGGTACTGGCCAAGATCAACTACACCGGCGTAACTTCGTCCAACTGGTCCTACGATGACAAGGGCGACCTGAAAGACGGCGGCATCACCGTGTACAAGGTTGAAGGCGGCGAGTGGAAAGTGATGGAAACCATCGGTGGCGGCGCCCCTGCTGCCGCTGCGGCTTCCGCTGCCCAGTAAGCCTGGCACGCGCACCTGAGAGGGTGCCGGAGAGAGAAAAGCCCTTCCGCTTGCGGAAGGGCTTTTTGTTGTCCGATGGTGCCCCGGCGAGTCTGCGGCCAACCTGGCAGCTTGCCCGGGTTGGCCGCAGCGCTTGCCGTGCAGCAGGGCAGATCAGCCCAGCTCGTGGCGGCGTGGCAGCTCCGGCCCGCGCCGCGAGCAGGTGAGTGCTGCTGCGCGGGTAGCAAACTGCACCATTGTATCGATCTGCGCACGGGACAGGCTGGCCACGCCCTGTGGCGAGGCCAGGTCATGCTCGGCCAGATAGCACAGCAAGGCTGCCTGGAAGGTGTCACCTGCACCGACGGTATCGACCACGTTGACCTTGCCCGCTGCGTGCTGCCACTCGCCGTGCTGGCGGCTGAATACGCAGACACCGTCGCCACCGCGCGTCATCAGTACCAGCTGGCAGCGCCCGCTCAGCCAGCGCCGTGCGCTGATAGCCGGGTCTGTATCCGGGTACAGCAGCTGCAGGTCTTCGTCGCTGACCTTGATCAGGTCGACCAGGCCGGCGTGGTGCTCGATGACCTCGCGCCAGCGTGCCAGCTCGGGCTCCACGTTCAGGCGGATATTCGGGTCTAGCGTGCACAGGCGCTGGCCGCTTTCACGCTGCAGTAGCGTGGCGAGGGCTTCCGCCGTTGGCGAGCGTACCAAGGCGTAGGAGCCAAAGTGGATGCCGGTAATCTGCTCGTCCAGCGTTGGCAGCTCGGCAACAGTCAGGCTGGCTTCCGGCGCTTTATCGCCATAAAAAGCGTACTGCGGATGGCCGCTGGCATCCAGGCTGACCAGTGCCAGCGTGGTGGCTAGCGCACGTTGTAGCAGATAGCGGGTGGCCACGTTTTCCTGCTGCAGGACGGCCTGCAGCTGTTGGCCCAGAAAGTCGGTGGACACGGCACCCAGCAGCGCCGACGGCTGGCCAAGCCGGGCTACGCCGATGGCCACGTTGAACGGCGAGTCTCCGGGGATGGCGCGATAGTCCAGCGCCGGCCAGCTGGCCTGGCCGTTTTGCAGGAATACATCGAATAGTGCTTCGCCACAGATCAGGAACATAAGGCAGCCTCCTGGCTAGGATCAGGCAGCCAGCTCATGGCTGCTGCCCGGTAAGGGTTAAGGCCGGCGGGCGGTGGCGATAGATATCACGAAAGCGTTGCAGGCGGGGAAGCAGGGCCGCATGACGTGTGGTATCCGGCTGATAGACCGCCTTGACCGGTGGGCGGGTACACACGGAGGCCAGCTCGCCACCATCGGCCAGCCAGCCCAGCCGCGCGGCACCAAGTGCCCCGCCGGACTCGCTGCCGACATGGGTGACGATGTCCAGGCCCAGTGCATCGGCCAGTAGCTGTGCCCAGTACGGGCTGCGGGCACCGCCGCCGACCAGCGACAGCTTGCTGACCTGGCTGCCGGCGGCACGCAAGGCATCCAGCCCGTCTACCATGCCAAAGCTCACGCCCTCCAGCACGGCGTAGCCTAGCGCGGCGCGGTCATGCGCCTGGGTGAGGCCCCAGAATACGCCGGGCGCGAACGGGTCGTTGTGAGGCGTACGCTCGCCCGACAGATAGGGCAGAAACAGCGGCGCCCCCGCCAGCGCCTGGCTATCCAGTGCCGCGATTTCCTGCAGCAGGCTGGCTTCGTCCACGCTGGTCAGGCGGCAAAACCAGCGCAGGCAGCTGGCTGCGGCCAACATGACGCTCATCTGGTTCCAGCGCCCCGGCAGGGCATGGCAGAAAGTGTGCAGCGCCGAGTCGGGGTTGGGGCGGAAGTGGTCATCTACCACGAACATCACGCCGGACGTGCCCAGCGACAAAAAGCCGTCGCCCGGGGCGACCGCACCGATACCGATAGCACTGGCGGCGCCATCACCGGCACCACCGGCTACGATGACATCCGGCGACAGCCCCCATTCGGCAGCCAGTGCCGGCAGCAGGGAACCGGCAGCCTGCGGGCCTTCCACCAGCCGTGGCATGTGGCTGCGATCCAGGCCGCAGGCGGCCAGCAAGGTGTCGGACCAGTCACGCGCTGCCACGTCCAGCCACAGCGTGCCGGAGGCATCCGACGTGTCGCCGACCTTGTCGCCGGTCAGGCGCAGGCGCAGGTAGTCCTTGGGCAGCAGCACGCAGCGGGTAGCCGCAAACACGGCGGGCTCGTGGCGCGCCACCCACAGCAATTTGGGGGCGGTAAAGCCGGGCATGGCCAGGTTGCCGGCCACTTGATGCAGCGACGGCGCCGCGCGGGTCAGCGCTTCGCACTCGGCCACGCTGCGCAAGTCATTCCACAGGATGGCGGGCCGCAATACGCGGTCGTCAGCGTCCAGCAGCACGGCGCCGTGCATCTGGCCGGACAGGCCGATGGCGCGGACTTCGGCAAAGGCCGCGCCGGCTTTGTCGCGCAAGCGGGCAATGGCGGTGCAGGTGGCGTCCCACCAGGCTTGCGGGTCTTGCTCCGACCAGCCCGGCTGTGGCCGCGATACGCTCAGCGCCTCGCCAGCCACGGCCGCCAGGTTGCCTTGCCCGTCCAGCAGCACGACTTTCACTTCCGACGTGCCAAGATCGATTCCTAGATACATCCCTTCCTCCGCAATCGGGTGCTAGTTGGCCGCATCCTGCGTGGCCAGCCAGCTGTCCACCCGTGCCAGTGCACGGTTGAGCAGGCTGTTGAGCACTGAGGTACCGGCCAGCTCGCCCCACAGCATGGTGTTGGCCGCATACGCGGCCACGACGTTGTCGGCTGCCAGCATCTGCTGGCAGGCTGCCGGGTCCATGATGCCATCCTGGTAGGCATACGGCAGCGCACCGGCCTGCCAGCGTTGCAGGAAACGCAGAAACAGGGCGGGCAGCACGGCAGTATGAACAGGGTCGGCGCCGCGTGCTACTGCCTGTTGCAACGTAGGGGCAATGAAGCCCGGAATCTTGGAGAAACCGTCGGCGGCCACACGCTGATTGCTGTCCAGGATGTAGGGGTTGCTGAAGCGGTCCAGTACCGTGTCGCGGTAGGCGGCCAGGTCCAGCGGGCTGGGGCTCAGGCAGGGGATGACGTCGTGGGTGACGTAGTCGTGTGCCATCTGGCGGATGCTGGGGACGGCAGTACTGTCGTGGATGTACAGCAGGCCGCGCAGGGTGCCGGCCCAGGCAATGCAGCTATGGCTGGCGTTGAGGATGCGGATCTTGGCTTCTTCGTACGGCAGTACCGAATCGACGGTTTCCACGCCGACGGCTTCCAGTGCCGGGCGCCCGGCGATGAAGTGGTCTTCCACCACCCACTGGATGAACGGCTCGGCCATCAGCGCGCAGGGGTCGTGCTGGCCGGTGGCCTGCAGCACGCGGGCGCTCACCTCCGGTGTCGGGCGCGGGGTGATGCGGTCCACCATGGTATTGGGGCTGCTGGTGTGGCGGTCTGCCCAGGCCAGCAGCGTATGCTCGCCGCGCAGGGTCAGGAACTGCTGCAGACCTTGGCGGAAGCGTTCGCCATTGTGGCGCAGGTTGTCACAGTTCAGCAGGGTGACCGGGGCGTTGCCGGCGGCCTGGCGCGCCCGCAGGATGGCGGCGACCGCACCGTAGATAGTGTTCAGCCCGCCATCCAGGTCGGCGGCCAGGTCGGGGTTGGCGGTGTCCAGTTGCTGGGACTGGTCCAGGTAGTAGCCGCCTTCTGTCACGGTAAACGAGATGACACGGGTGCCGGCGTCGGCGCCCTTGGCGATCAACGGCTGCAGGTCGGGCTGCCACGGCACGATGTCACTGATGGCGGTGACGGTTTCGTAGCGGTGTTCGCCGGCCGGAGAAATGGTTTCCAGCGTATAGCGCCCCTGTTGTGCGGCCAACTGTGCCAGTAGCGGTGTCATATCGGCGCGGATATTGGCCAGGGTCAGCGCCCAGCGGGCCTGGCCGTGTTTGTCCAGCTGGTCCAGGTACCAGGCCTGATGGGCGCGGTGAAAAGAGCCGGCGCCGATGTGCAGCCAGCAGGGTATGGAAGAGGCGGTAGACATGTTCGGGGTGTCCTGTAATGACGATGAAGACAAGACCTCCCCCTGCCGGGCCGGTGGCAGGCCTGGCATACGGGGCAGGGTTGGCCGCAAGGCGGCCGGATACGGTAGTGCTAGTGCGCGGGGGCAGCTTCGCGCGTGACGGGCTGCGTGCGTGGCAGTGCCAGGCCATCTTCGCGGAACAGGTGGCAGTGGTGCGGCGCGATGCTGAACCCGGCCGGGCTGCCGTTGGCCGCGTGCTCGCCATCCGGCATGCGGCAGACCAGCGGCTCGCTGGCACTGTCCGACTCGGCGTACAGGTAGGAGAAGTCGCCCAGGCTTTCCACGGTGCTGACCCGGCCATGCACGGTGGGCTGGCTGTCATCGCGGCGCAGGTATTCCGGGCGCACGCCTAGCGTTACCACCTCGCCGTTTGTCAGGCTGCTACCGTCCACGCAGACGGTCTGCAGGCCGCCACCGTGGATCTGTATCGTGGCCTGTTGTGCGTTGGCCGATACCACCACACCGTCGATGAAGTTCATCTTGGGTGAGCCAATAAAACCGGCGACAAAGCGGTTTGCCGGGTGGTGGTATAGCGTTTGCGGGCTGCCCACCTGCTCGACGCGGCCGGCGGACAGCACCACGATCTTGTCGGCCAGCGTCATGGCTTCTACCTGGTCGTGGGTAACGTAGATCATGGTGGTTTTCAGGTCTTGATGCAGGCGGGAGAACTCCAGCCGCATTTTGACGCGCAGCGCGGCGTCCAGGTTGGACAGTGGCTCGTCAAACAGGAACACCTTGGGTTCGCGGGTAATGGCGCGGCCAATGGCTACGCGCTGGCGCTGGCCGCCGGACAAGGCTTTGGGTTTGCGGTCCAGCAGGTGGTCGATGTGCAGGATCTTGGCGGCTTTCTGGACAGCGGCATCGATTTCCGGCTTGCTCTTGCCGGCCAGCTTCAGGCCAAAAGCCATATTGTCGTACAGCGACATGTGCGGGTAGAGCGCATAGCTCTGGAACACCATGGCGATGCCGCGCTTGGCGGGCGGGATGTCGTTGACGCGTTCGTCGCCGATATACATATCGCCGCCGCTGATATCTTCCAGGCCGGCAATCATGCGCAGCAGGGTGGATTTACCGCAGCCGCTGGGGCCGACAAACACGACGAATTCACCATCGGCGATGTCCAGCTGGATATCGCGCATTACTTCCGGGCTGTCGCCGTAACGCTTGCTGATGTTACGCAGGGTAACGCTAGCCATGATCTGTCTCCTTGGGGTAGCCGTCCGGGCCACCCGTATTTTTCAGGGGTGAGGCTGGCACAGGCGGGCTACCAGGGCCGGCAGCTGTGCCATGTCATCAAAGGTGTAGCGGGCGCCGCAGTCGCGTAGCCGCCGGGCCTGGCCGTCGGCAATATGGCCGGCACCGGTAAAGCCCAGCACCGTCATGCCGGCGGCGCTGGCCGCCCGGGTACCGGTAACACTGTCTTCCACCACCAGGCAGCGTGCCGGGCTGGCACCCAGCGCGCGCGCCGCGTGCAGGAACAGGCCAGGGTCGGGCTTGGCGATGCCCACTTCGTCGGCGCAGTACACGTGCGGGCCGAAGTGCGCCAGCAGGCCGCTCTGCGCCAGCGCGCTGCGTACACGGTTGGCCGCACTATTGCTGGCGCAGGCCTTGGGCAGCGGGATGGCGCGCAGCGCGGCGTCCACACCACGGATAGGGCGGGCCAGGCGCGCCACTTCGTTTTCGATGTGGTGGCGCATGGCGGCGATAGCGTCATCGCCCAGCGGCAACGGGTGCTGGCGGCCGATGTCGGCCAGCAGGTCGGGCAGGGTCAGGCCCAGGCGCGGGCGTACCAGCGCGTCCAGGTCCTGCCCGGGCAGCAGCGGCGCCAGCTGCTGTAGCAGCGTGTCAAAGGCGATGGCTTCGCTGTCCAGCAGCACGCCGTCGCAATCGCTGATCAGGTGGGTGTAGGCCGGCATCACTTCACCGCTCCGAAGGTCAGGCCGCGTACCAGCTGCTTCTGCGTGAGCCAGCCCAGCACCATGATGGGCGCCACGGCCAGCAGCGAGGCGGCAGACAGCTTGGCCCAGAACAGGCCCTCGGGGCTGGAGTACGAGGCGATGAACACCGTCAGCGGGGCGGCGTTGGCACTGGTGAGGTTAATGCTCCAGAACGCCTCGTTCCACGACAGGATCAGCAGCAGCAGCGCGGTAGACGCCAGGCCCGGCAGCGACATCGGCAGCAGCAGGTAGCACACCTCTTGCCAGGTACTGGCACCGTCGATGCGCGAGGCTTCCAGGATTTCCTTCGGTACTTCGCAGAAATAGGTGTAGGTCATCCACACCGCAATCGGCAGGTTGATCAGCGTGTAGATGATGATCAGGCCGCTGACGGTATCGAGCAGGCCGATACTCTTCCACAGCAGGTATACCGGCAGCAGCACGCCTACCGACGGCATCATCTTGGTGGACATCATCCACAGCAGGATTTTCTGCGTCTTGCTGGTGGGAAAGAACGCCATGCTGTAGGCCGCCGGTATCGCGACCAGCAGGCTCAGTACGGTGACGCCACCGGAAATGGCGATGGAGTTGGCCGCAAAGCTCATGTAATCGCTGCGCGAAAACACCTCGTGGAAGCTTTCCAGTGTGGGCGTGAAAAACAGCGACAGCTGGTAAGCCTGGCTTTCGGTCTTGAACGCTGTCAGCATCATCCACAGGATGGGAAAGAAGATCAGCAGGGCCAGCGACCAGGCCAGGGCCGTGGTGAGCACATATTGCAGCTGGCGCGATGCGGTGCGTTTCATCGTTCGTTCTCCCCCTTCAGGTTATTGGCCAGCATGCGCACCAGGAATACCGACACGATATTGGCCAGGATCACTGCCAGAATGCCGCCGGTAGAGGCCATGCCAACGTCGAACTGCTGCAGGCCCAGCTGGTAGATCAGGTAGGACAGCGTGGTGGTCGCGGTGCCGGGGCCACCTGCGGTGGTGGTGTAGATTTCGGCAAAGATGGACAGCAGGAAAATGGTCTCGATCATCACCACCACGCCGATGGCGCGTTTCAGGTGCGGCAGCACAATGTAGAAGAACATGGCGATAGGGCCGGCGCCGTCGATCTGGGCGGCTTCCTTTTGCTCCTGGTCCAGCGACTGGATGGCGGTGAGCAGGATCAGGAAGGCAAACGGCAACCATTGCCAGCTGACAATGATGATGATGGACAGCATCGGGTATTCGCCCAGCCAGTCGATGGGGGGCAGCCCCAGCGCCGTGGTGGCGGCGGCAATCAGGCCGTATACCGGGTGCAGCAGCATGTTTTTCCAGATCAGTGCGCTGACGGTGGGCATGACGAAGAAGGGCGCAATCACCAGCAGGCGGGCAATGCCACGGCCCATGAACGGCTGGTCGTACAGTACGGCCAACAGCACGCCGCCGACGACCGAGATCACCAGTACGGCTACCGTCAGTAGCAGTGTGTTGAACACGGCGGGCAGGAAGGCCGGGTCGCTCCACATGAACTGGTAGTTTTGCAGCCCGACGAAGCCGGTGTCTTCGGGGCTGAGCAGGTTGTAACGGATCAGCGAAAACCAGATCGTCATCAACAGGGGCACGATGGACCACAGCAGCAGGCTGACAACGGCCGGCGATTGCAGCCAGCGCTGCTGTCGGTGCCTTTGCGCAGGGCAGGGTGGGCAGAGGAGTGCATGGGTTATCTCGTTTTGTTATGGTCCTGAAGCCGGGTTGCCGGCAAACGGTGGCAACCCGGCGGCGGCGGTAGTGCTTACTTCTGGTACCCGCCCTGGATCACGGCACGGTTGGCCGTGGCCTGAGCGGCTTTCAGCGCGGCGTCCACGGTCATATTGCCGGCCAGCGCGCCGGAGATGGCCTGGCCCACTACGGTACCGAAGGACTGGAACTCCGGAATGCCGACAAACTGGATGCCGCTATACGGTGCCTTTTTCAGCGTGGCATCGTTCGGGTTGGCCGACTGGATGGCGTTCAGCACGAACTTGGCAAACGGGGCGGCAACAATGTAGTCCGGCTGGTTGTAGGTGGAGATGCGGGTACCCGGTGGCACCGACGTCCAGCCCAGGTCCTTGGCTACCAGCTTGATGTAGTCCTTGGAGGTGGCCCACTGTACGAACTTCTTGGCCGCGTCGTCCTGTTTGGACGACTTCGGTACCGCCAGTGCCCACGACCACAGCCAGCTGCTGCCCTTGGCGGTCACGCCGGTCGGCGCCTGGGCAAAGCCTACCTTGTCGGCCACTTGCGATTCTTTCGGGTTGAACAGCATGCCGGCGGCCACGGTGGCGTCGATCCACATGCCGCACTTGCCGCTGGCAAACAGGGTCAGGTTTTCGTTGAAGCCGTTGGTGCTGGCACCCGGCGGGCCGTATTTTTTCAGCAGGTCAACGTAGAAGTTCACCGACTTTTTCCATTCCGGGCTGTCGATGGTGGCTTTCCAGTTTTCGTCGAACCAGCGGCCGCCGTTGGCATTCACCAGGGTGGTGAGGTAGGCCATGTTTTCACCCCAGCCGGCCTTGCCGCGCAGGCAGATGCCGTAGACACCGCCTTTTTCCTTCAGCACTTTGGCGTAGTCGGCAATCTGGGTGTAGGTCGGTTTCTCCGGCATGGTCAGGCCCAGCTTGGCGAACAAGTCCTTGCGGTAGAAGGTCATCGAGCTTTCTACATAGAACGGCAAGGCGTACAGTTTGCCGCCGTAGGACAGGCCGTCACGCGCGGTTTTTACCACGTCGTTCAGGTCGTACTCGGGCGCCAGGTTGTCCATCGGGTTCAGCCAGCCTTTCTTGGCCCACAGCGGGGCTTCGTAGGTGCCGATCATCATCACGTCGAACTTGCCGCTATTGGTGGCGATGTCGGTGGTCACGCGCTGGCGCAGCACGTTTTCTTCCAGTACGACCCAGTTCAGCTTGATATCCGGGTTCTGCTTTTCGAAGGCCGGCGACAACTTTTTCAGCTCGACCATGTCCGGGTTGTTCAGGGCGGCAATGGTCAGCGTGGTGGCAGCCTGGGCTGACAGGGCGGCCAGGGCCAGGGTGCAGGCGGTGGCCAGGCGGCCGGCGTGGCGTGCGGTGAGTCGGGTCATGCTTTATCTCCTTGTTATGTTGTGGTGCTGCGCGGGCAGCGTGGCTGGGCTACCGGCCAGCCAGCGGTAAAAACGGGTACGGGGCCTGCCCTTCGGGGCGCGCGCCATGCGGGGTTCTGCTTTGTCAAACCGTGCCGGCAGGGATCGCCCTGCTGCGCCCGGTTTTTCGCGCATGGCCACCGCCGGACCAGCGCTGCCGCATCAAAAATAGCGTTAACAGGCCCTAGCTCATCCAGTTGCCGCCATCCACGTTCAGGGTCTGGGCGGTGATGTAGTCAGCGTCGGTGCTGGCCAGAAACACGGCAGCGCCGGCCAGGTCGTCCGGGCGGCCCATGCGGCCCAGTGGTACTGCTGCGCCAACCTGACGCTTTTTTTCGCCCGGGGCCAGGCCTTCATGGCGCGCAAACAGCGCGTCCACCGCCTGCCACATCGGGGTATCCACCACGCCGGGGGCGATGGCATTCACGCAGATGCCATGCGGCGCCAGCGCCAGCGCGGCAGACTGGGTATAGCTGATCACGGCGGCCTTGGTAGCGCAGTAGTGCGATACCAGTGCTTCGCCACGACGGCCGGCTTGCGACGACAGGTTGATGATCTTGCCGCCGTGGCCTTGCAGCACCATCTGGCGCGCTACGGCCTGCAGCAGGAAAAACATGCCTTTCACGTTCACGTCGAACAGGCGCTGGTAGCTGTCGCGGCTGGCTTCCAGCAGCGGAGCCATGTCGAAGATGGCGGCGTTGTTGTACAGGATGTCGATGCGGCCGAAGCGGGCCACGGCATGATTTACCAGGCGGTCGATGTCGGCCTCAAGCGTGATGTCTGTCGGTAGCCACAGCGTGCGCTCCGGGTGGCTGGCCAGCAGTGCGGCCAACTCGTCCGACAGCTGCAGGTCGGCCAGTACGCACAGCGCGCCTTCTGCCAGATAGCGGCGGCTGACGGCCAGGCCGATACCGTTGGCCGCACCGGTGAGTACCGCTACTTTGTTATTGAGCTTCACTTGTTGGCTCCTGTATTGTCTTGTTTTGGGCATTTGCCCTTGTTGCGGGCAAATATTCATATCAATGAAAAGCAGTGTCAAGCCGCCTGGCGGTAAATAGCGGGATGCTGCTTTGCACCATGATTCCTTTTTGCCACCAAGCACCCGGATAAGCCGCCGGCTTGACGCAGCAGGGGCGTTCGGTGGTACAAATCGCCACGCGGTATCAAAACCGCATTAACAGGGAGGGAGGCATGTCCAGACAACAAGACAAGCTGGATCTGGCAGCGCGGGCAGCCTGGCTGTATTTCGTGGCCGGCAAAACCCAGAACGAGCTGGCAGACCAGCTCAATGTGTCACGCCAGGTAGCGCAGCGCCTGGTGGCCACGGCGGTGGAACGCGGGCTGGTGAAGGTAACGGTGCACCACCCGGTGGCCGATTGCCTGTCGCTGGCGGAGCAGCTGCAGGCACGCTTCGGCCTCACCATGTGCGAAGTGGTGCCATACGACCAGGACAGCCCGGCCGAGCTGCAGCGCAAGCTGGCGGTGGCCGGGGCGCGGGTGTTCGAGCGCTATCTGGATGTGCCGGAGCCGAGGGTGGTAGAGCTGGGTTCTGGCCGTACATTGAAAGCCATCATCGACGAGATGGCCGAGCTCAGCTGCCCGCAGCACCGGCTGGTGTCGCTGATCGGTACCATCGCCCACGATGGCGCCTCCAACCGTTACGACGTGGCCTTGCCGGCGTCGGAAAAAACGCAAAGCCAGTACTACCTGCTGCCGGCACCGTTGTATGCCGACAGCGCCGAAGACCGTACCCAGTGGTGCCAGCACCGGTTATACCGGGTGGTGGAATCGATGAGCCGCCGTGCTGACGTGGCCTTCATCGGTATTGGCACCATAGATGATGGCTGCCCGCTGCAGGCCGACGGCTTTTTGGGGGCAGAGGAAATCAGCGCGCTGAAGTCACAGCAGGCGGTGGCCGAGCTGATTGGCCGGCCGATCGATGCCCGGGGCGAGCTGGTGGACAGCCCGGTGCAGCAGCGGGTAACCAGCCTGGCGCTGGACCGCCCGCCGCGCCGGCCGCTGATTGCCTTTGCCGTTGGCGAGCGCAAGGCGGCGGCCATCCTGGCAGTGCTGCGCGGGCGCTGGCTGAGCGGCCTGGTGACCGACGAGGCCTGTGCCCGCTATATCCTGGTGCACAGCAACGCGCTGGCCTGAGTTTGCGGCTACCGGCATGACACAAGGCCCTGTCCGATGCGGACAGGGCCTTGTCGTGCCTGCGGCCAACCTTTACGCGAAGCGGTGCCCAGCCTGGCCGGGTGTTGACGCTAGCGGCTGTACCAGCCCACCGGGCCGGGCTGCAGGTTGATGTTGACCTGTTTCACCTGCTGGTACTCCAGCAGGCCGTTGACGCCCAGGTCGCGGCCGTAGCCGCTCATCTTGTAGCCGCCCCACGGGGCTTCGTTGAAGGTGGGGTTGTAGCAGTTGATCCAGGTGACGCCGGCGCGCAGCGCCTTCATCACCCGCAGCGCCCGTGCACCGTCGGTGGTGAACACGCCGCCCGCCAGGCCGTACGGCGTATCGTTGGCCAGGCGGATGGCTTCGGCTTCGTCGCTGAAGGTCTGGATGGCCACGACCGGGCCGAACACTTCCTCGCGGCAGATTTCCATGTCGCTGCGGCAGTTGTCGAAGATGGTAGGGCGGAGGAAGTAACCCCTGGCGCAGTCGCCGTCGGTATGGCGTTGGCCGCCGCACACCAGCGTGGCGCCTTCGGCCTTGGCGCGTTCGATGAAGCCCAGCACTTTTTCCAGCTGGCCGGCAGACACCAGCGGGCCCATGTCGGGGTCGCTCACGCCGGGGCCGATGGTCATGGCGTTGGCGCGTTCGGCCAGCCGGGCTACGAAGCGGTCTTTCAGCGAGGCCTCGATCAGGATGCGCGAGCCGGCCGAGCACACCTGGCCCTGGTTGAAGAACACGCCGATCATCGCCCATTCCACCGCGCCTTCCAGGTCGGCGTCGGCAAAGATGATGTTGGGCGACTTGCCGCCCAGCTCCAGCCCCACGCGCTTGAGGTTGCCTACCGCGGCGCGGGCGATCAGCTGGCCGGTACGAGTGCTGCCGGTGAAGGTGATCATGTCCACGTCGTGGCTGTCGGCCAGCGGCTGGCCGGCGGCCGGGCCGCTGCCCAGTACCAGGTTGGCGGTACCTGCCGGCAGGCCCACCTCATGGAAGATTTCAAACAGCACCACCGACGACAGCGGGGTGAGCTCGCTGGGCTTGAACACCACGCAGTTGCCGGCGGCCAGCGCGGGGGCCAGCTTCCAGGTGGCCATCAGCAGCGGGTAGTTCCACGGCGTGATCAGGCCGCACACGCCCACCGGTTCGTGCAGGCTGTAGGCATGCATCGGGCCGAAGCCGTCCGGCACCTCGTACACGCCGCCTTGCGGCTTGCCGATCAGGCCGGCGTAGTAGCGGAAGCAGGCGGCGGCGTCTTCGATGTCGCAGCGCGCTTCGCGCAGCGGTTTGCCGTTGTCCAGACAGTCCAGCAGCGCCAGCTCTTCGGTGCGGGCGCGGATGGCGTCGGCAATGCGGTACAGCATGTCGGCGCGGCGCGGGCCGCTCATGTGGCGCCAGTCGCCTTGCTGGTAGAAGGCGTGTTTGGCGGCGGCAATGGCTTGCAGCGTGTCTTCTGCCGTGCTGTCGGCGACCACGCCGATGACGTCGCCGTTGGCCGGGTTGAGGATGTCGCGGGTCTGGCCCAGCAGCGCGGCTTGCCACTGGCCGTTGATGTAGTTTTGTCTGCTTTGCATGGTGCTCTCTGTGTGTGGCGCCTAGCTACGGGCGATGTAGATCTTGCGCAGGGTGCGGCGTACGGTCCAGGTGGTGGCGGTGCCGGCCTTCAGGAAGCCGACGCTGCCAGGCTGCAGCTGCAGTGGCGCGCTGCCGTCGTCAAAGCTGACGGTGGCGTCGCCGTCCAGCACCACGAAGCATTCGTCCACTTCGATATCGGTGGTCACCGACGGCGACATTTCCCACACGCCGATGGCGACATCGCCCAGCGTGGCTAGCTCGGCCATGCCCACGGTGGCCGGGCCTTGTACGATTTTGGCCGGGTCTACCGGCTGGTAGGCCAGCTCGGCGCTGGTGGCCAGCAGGGCGTAGTTGCCCAGTAGCGTTTGCGTTGTCATGGCAGGTTTCCCTTGCGGTAACAGTGTTGGTGCCGGCTGCGGCCAAGGTTGGCAGCAGCCGGTGGTCAGGAGTCGAAGCCCAGGCCCAGCGCGTCCATGCCGCGCAGGAAGGCATTGCGCCGGCCGTGGTGGTGGTCGGCACGGTCCAGGCTCCAGCGCATGGCTTGTACCACGGTGTAGGTCAGCGGCTCGGGCGGGAACGGCAGCGGCATCTCGCGCACCATGCGCAGGCGGGTGCGTTCGGTGTCCAGGCCTTCTACCTTGTCCAGCAGCACGTTGGCCGCAAAGCGCGTGGCGCCCACGCCCAGGCCGGTAAAGCCGGCAGCCAGCGCCACCTTGCCGCCCATGGCGTCGGTAAAGAAGGCGCAGAAGCGCGACGAGGTATCGATCACCCCGGCCCAGCGGTGGCTGAAGCGCAAGCCGGCCAGCTGCGGGAAGGTGGTGAAGAAGTGGCTGGCCAGCCGTTCGAAGCTTTCCGGCCGCTCTTCGTATTCCGGCTTGATTTTGCCGCCCAGGTGGTAGATGGCGTCGTAGCCGCCAAACAGGATGCGGTTGTCGCGTGTCAGGCGGTAGTAGTGGAACTGGTTGCCCACGTCGGCAATACCCTGGCGGTGCTGCCAGCCGATGGCGGCCAACTGTCCGGCGCTGAGCGGCTCGGTCATCAGCACGTAGTCGTATACCGGGATGGTGTGCCAGCGGTAGCGCTTCAGCAGCGAGGGGAAGGCGTTGGTGGCCAGAATCACCCGCTGGGCCAGCACGTGGCCCTGCGCGGTGTCCACGCGTACCAGCGCGTCCTGGTGACTAATGCCGGTGGCGGCGCTGTGCTCGAAAAAGCGCACACCCAGCTGGCGGGCCACGCGTGCCAGGCCGGCTACCAGCTTGCCGGGGTGGATCATGGCGGTGCCGTCGCGGTCCCAGTGGCCGGCCAGAAAGGTGGGCGAGTTCACTTCGGCGCGGATGGCAGCCTCGTCCAGGCAGCCTTCACCGTCAAAGCGTGCGGTCTGGTACGGCTCCACCGCCACTTCCAGCACGCCGGTGCGCTCGAAGTCGCAGTCTATGCCGTAACGCGTCAGCGTGGCTTCCAGCTGGTTCAGGTTGTCCAGCCCCAGTTCTTCCAGCCGGGCAAACTCTTCCGGCCAGCGTTTCAGGCCGTTGTCTTCGCCGTGGGTGAGGCTGGCTTCGCAGAAGCCGCCGTTGCGCCCCGACGCCGCCTGGCCGACGCGGCCGGCTTCCAGCAGCACCACGTCGCGCCCGGGCTGGCGTTCCTTGGCCATCAGCGCTGACCACAGCCCGAGGAAACCGCCGCCGACAATCAGCAGCGCGCTGCGCACCTCCCCCTGCAAGGCAGGTGCGGCCGGGCCGCGGTCAACGTCGTCCAGCCAGAAGGGCGTGGCCTTGCTGGCGGCGAGGGCATGACGGATGGTGTCCGCACTGGGCGGTAGGCGTTCGTAGACGGTCTGTGCCATAGGGGTGGGTGTGCGTGTGGTAGATGGGTTGTTTATAGCGCGTAGCGGCCAGATGTGGCGACAGCATGACTTGCCAATCGCGCAAGTTAAATACAATATTTCCAAACTTCAGTTTACGAATGGCTCACCCAATGAACAAGCCAGTAGCGCTGGGGCAGGTTAGCGATTTCGACATCCGCCTGCTACGCATTTTCAAGACCGTGGTGGAGTGCGGCAGTTTCTCGGCGGCCGAAAGCGTGCTGGGCGTCAGCCGCTCGGCCATCAGCCTGCACATGGGCGACCTGGAAAAGCGGCTGGGCGTGTGCCTGTGCCGCCGCGGCCGCGCCGGCTTTGCGCTGACCGACGAAGGGCGCGAGGTGCTGCGTGCGGCCAACATCCTGCTGTCGGCTATCGAGGACTTTCGCAACGAGGTGAACCAGCTGCACCAACAGCTGCGCGGCGACCTGAACATCGGCATCATCAATAATCTGGTGACGCAGTCGCACATGCACATCACCCAGGCGCTGAAGGCGCTCAGCGCACGCGGCCCGGGCGTGTGTATCAATATTGCCATGATGGTGCCCAGCGACATCGAGCAGGGCGTGCTGGACGGCACCCTGCACGTGGGCGTGATACCGGAAACCCACCCCTTGCCCGGCCTGGCCTATTTGCGGCTGTACGAGGAGCAGTCGTCGCTGTATTGCA
The DNA here is from genome assembly GCF_028548455.1 of Vogesella aquatica. Classification (GTDB taxonomy): domain Bacteria; phylum Pseudomonadota; class Gammaproteobacteria; order Burkholderiales; family Chromobacteriaceae; genus Vogesella; species Vogesella aquatica. The sequence goes on along the minus strand of NZ_JAQQLF010000028.1, from coordinate 37,831 downwards.
GCAGCGAACACCCGTTTTTTGCCGCCACCGCGCCAGACGATACCGCCATCCGCCAGGCGCACGCCATCTTTCCCAACTACCGCATTACCGAGCAGGCGCACCGCTGGCTGGGCCAGCTGCACTGCACCGCCAAGGCATCCGACCGCGAGGGCATCGCTTTTCTGATACTGACCGGCCATTACATTGGTTTTCTGCCCGACCACTACGCCGCCAGCTGGGTAGCGCGCGGCCAGATGCGCGCCATCCGCCCCGACGAATACCGCTACAGCACGCCGCTAAGCGTGGTGGTGCGCAAGGGGCGGCGCAGCCATATGGTGCTGGACAGCTTTCTGGGCGAGCTAGGGGCAGAGGATACGGGGCGGGAGGGGTATTGAGCCGAGTGGGCAAGGGTGTCGATGAGCATGACTGACTGGGCAAGGCTTCTGGCCTGGGTGGCGCTGATCTTCTGGCTGGTCTGGTTTGCCAGTGTTCAGCTGGAGCGCCTGCATAACGAGACATTTGCGCTGGCAAAGGCCGCGGTTTGGCAGCAATGCCAGCAAGCTGCCGGTTTGCGCCGTGTAATGGGTATGGTGCTGTATTCACCTTACCTATGGCCAGTGAGGTCTGTGATGATTTGCCTGTTGATGGCCTGCGGGCTTTTGAGCAAGCAGCCCATAAGTGGCAGGAACCGCGCGGACGCTTTGGTCGCGGTGGTGCAATCGTGTGCAGCCAGGGAATACGGCATCAAAAAAAGCCGCCACACGTCAATGCGGGCTATCTTGGGCAGGGAGGGCGCTTTCCACGCGGTTGCGGCCGTTGTGTTTGGCCTGGTACATGGCGTGGTCGGCTATTTTCAGCAGTTCCGACAGCTGGTTGCTATGGCGCTTGCGCTCGGCCACCCCGGCGGAGAAGGTGATATGCAGTGCGTGATTATCGATTGGCAGCGCTTGTGCGGCCAAGCCCTGGCGGATGTTGTCCATCAGCGCGTGGGCTTCGTTCAGGCCGTAGCCGGGCAGGGTAATGGCAAACTCTTCGCCCCCCATGCGGCCAAACAGTGCCGGCTCGGGTAGGGCGGCAGCAATGTGCTGTGTCATGCGCTGCAGGGCCACATCGCCTGTGGCGTGGCCGTAGCTGTCATTGATCGATTTGAAGTGGTCGATATCCAGTACGGCCACGGCATAGGGCTGGTTGTCCAGCCGCGCCAGTTCGAGCGCCTTGCCGGCGCCGGACAGAAAGTGGCGGCGGTTGGCGATGCCGGTCAGGTCATCACAGGTGGCGCGCTGGTACAGCTCGTGCTGGGTGGATTGCAGCTGCGACAGCGCCCGTTCGGTGGCCTGTTTTTCTTCTTCCAGGCGCTGGGCGTGCAGCAGGCGGTCGGTAATGTCGACAAAGCTCAGCACGTAGGCGCTGCGCTCGCGGAACAGCAGGGCGCGCATGGACAGCACGCTCCACAGCCGCTCGCCGTGGCGGGTATTGAGCTCCACTTCGCGCTCGCTCAGCTGCTGTTGTTCTTGCAGCAGGGCCAGTAGCTGGCGGTATTGATCCGGCGAAGTAAACAGGCTTTCCAGTGTGCGACGGTACAGCGCCTGTCGGGTATAGCCCAGCAGGCGGCTGGCGGCTTCGTTGGCCGTAATCACGATCTTGTGTTCGGCATCGATCAGCAGCACGCCTACCTGCACGGTGTCGATCAGCGTTTGCTGGTCGCGCTGTTCTTCGATGAGCTTGCGCAGGCGGTCGCGCAGGCTGTTATTGGTGAGCGTCAGCAGGTGGGTGGCCTGGTTGACTTCTTCGCTGCGCTGCAGGATGAAGGCCAGCCTGCGGCCAACCCTGAGCAGAATGACGATCAGGGTACCGCTCATCAGTGTGGCGGCACCGATCAGGTAAAGGGCAAACAGCACAAAAGGCTCGGCGTAGCGCTCGGGGGGCAGGCGTACGCTCAGGCGTAATGGCACGCTGGCCAGCTCGGCCTGGGCCAGGCTGCTATGCCACAGCTTGCTGTCCAGATAGTTTTCCAGTTTCTGCGGGCCGTTGCCACGGCTTAGCAGTGCGTTGTCGTTGCTGTCGGTCAGTATGATGTAGGGGGCGTCGGCCAGCAGGTCGCTGTCGAGTAGCTCGCTGAAGCGGACATAACCGGTCAGCGCGGCCTGGCAGCCGCCCTGGTCGCAGTGTGGTATCACAATCTGCAGGCGCTCCGGCTCGCGTGGGGTGCTGGCGTCCAGCAACAACAGCTTGCCATCTACCGGCTGCTGCTTCAGCAGCAGGCGCACGCTGTCCTGTGCTGCGCTGTCCAGCGTGAGCAGCTCGCCATGCAGCTGTTGCTGTTCCTGCTGGTTTACCAGCCACAGGCGGCCGCTATCCAGCGGGTACAGGCCATTGGCCTGGCGTGCCAGCCCGTCGCCTGGCTGGCGATAGAGCAGCAGGTCTTCACGCAAGGCTTGCAGCCGCGTGTCGATGCCGCGTACCGCCTGGTTCAGCCAGCTGTGCTGTTCGGTATGAATGCGCTGGCGGGCAAAAGTGGCCCGTTCGCCGAGGGTTTCTACCACCACCGACCATAGCAGCAGCAAAAACAGCGCCGACAATACCGGCAGCAGCCGGCTCATGCGCAGGGCGCTTTGTTCTGCCTGTTGCAGGGTGGGGGGAGTCATGCCTTGCGCCCTATGGCCTGGCGGTGGCGGCGGAATACCCAGCGCTCCCAGTCGGCCTGGGTATCGGCCAGCTGCGTACCCCAGCTGGCGAGGATGGCGTAACCGTGGCTGGCGGGCTGGCACTGCAAGATAGCCAGCGGCAGCTGCAAGGTGAGCGCGGAAGGCATGCGCGGCTGCAACGAGACGATGCCGCTACTGCCTGTATCCAGCGGCACGGGGTGCAGCCAGCACAGGCTTTCCAGCCCGATGCGGCAGGGGGTAGGCTGGCCTGCCTGCGGGTAGCGCTGCTGCAGCGCAAGCTCCAGCGCCAGATCCAGCTTGGCTTCCAGGCGCTGCAAGGTACCAGCCTGTTCGCTGCTGTCTGCCGGGCTGGCCAGGATGGACAGCGCCAGCCGCGTGCCCAGCAGTGCCTGCGCCATGGCTTGCGCATCGGCCTGCGGCTGGTAGGCCAGCGGCAGCTCGGCATCAAAGCTGACCGTATCCAGTGGTAGCAGCAAGGAGGTGGACATGGTTTACAGGAACAGTTTGCGGATGCCGTCCAGCCCGCAGACGTTCAGGCTGTATTGCGCCTGGGCTTTCACCACCGGTTTGGCGTGGGTGGCCACGCCCACGCCGGCTTCGGCCAGCATCAGCAGGTCGTTGGCACCGTCGCCCATGGCGATGACTTGTTCCGGCGCCAGGCCCAGCTCGCTGCGCTTTTCGATCAGCAGGCGGCGTTTGGCTTCGGCGTCCACAATATTGCCCACCACGCGGCCGGTAAGCTTGCCGTCCACGATTTCCAGCTGGTTGGCATAGGTGTAATCCAGCCCCAGCTCGGCCTTCAGGCGTTCGGTAAAGTAGGTAAAACCACCGGATACCAGCATGAATTTCACGCCGTGCTCGCGGCAGGCGGCCAGCAGCTCGCGGGCGCCGGCCATCAGCTGCAGGCGCTCTTCGTACACGCGGGCCAGCGCGGCTTCCGGCAGCCCGGCCAGCAGCGCCACGCGTTCGCGCAGCGATTGCGAGAAGTCCAGCTCGCCGCGCATGGAGCGGGCGGTTATGGCGGCGACTTGTGGCTTCAGGCCCTGCATGTCGGCGATTTCGTCGATGCACTCGATGGTGATCAGCGTGGAATCCATATCGGACACGATCAGCCCGAAGTCGGCAAAGCGGCGGCCGCTGTCTACGTAGTTGGCGTCCACGCCCAGGCGGCTGGCGCGCTCCAGCACCAGCTCGCGGCGCGCGGGGTTGGCCGCAGCCAGGCGGGCGATGCCGTCTACAGGTGCCACGGGCTCGCTACCGGCCAGAATGGCCAGCTCGGTAACGCGGGCAGAATCGAGATGCGGGGCTTGCAGAACCAGGGTAGGGCTGACGCTCATGATATCGGTGGCAGGGTGATGGATGACTGTCCGCGATTATGCCATGCCATCAGCCAAACCGGCGTTTGATCAGCCCGTCCAGCGCCAGCTTGCCGGGGCCGCTAGCCAGCAATAGCAGCAACATCAGCCCCCACTGCAGGTGGAACTCCAGCGCGCTGCCTTCCAGTGCGTGCCAGTAGCTGACCACTGCCATGATATTGAGCACAAACAGCCCCAGCGCGGCAAAGCGCCCGGCCAGGCCCAGCAGTAGCAAGGGTGGCAGTAGCAGCTCGCCAGCCGTGCCCAGCGCTGCGGCCAGCGCTGGCGACAGTAGCGGCACGCGGTATTCCTCGGTAAACAAAAAGACCGTGCTGTCCCAATCCTGGATTTTGGTAAGCCCGGAGAGGAAAAACACCCGTGCCAGATACAAACGCATGGCCAGCAGAGCGACGGGTTGCAGCCAGGTGTCCAGCCAGGCGGTGGCGGGCTGGCTGCGGCGCAGCAGGGTGATGATGGCGTTCATGATGGCTCCTTGATGGCAGACAGTACGCCGTGCTGCAGCACCAGCAGCAGCGCGGCTTGCAGGTCGAAGTCTGGCGTGGCGGCCAACCCTGCCGCACTGGCATCGTCCAGCGTGGCGCCGTGCAGCAGCGCCTGGCAGAAGGCCGCCTGGCCCGGTGCCAGCTGGTGCAGCTGCATCAGGCCGTCGCTGTCGCGCCACAGCAGCAGCGGCTGCGCCGTGGCCATGTCTACCGCGCAGCCGGCGGTGGCCGGCTGGTGGTGGGCGTGGATGTCGGCCAGCGGCCACGGGCTGTCCAGCACGGCACAGGCCGGGTGGCCGCTAAAGCGCAGCTCGCCCCAGTGCTGCTGCGGGATAGCGGCCAGGGTGTCTATGGCCAGCGGTGTGGCGTCCGCTGCGTAGTAGCCGCGGTGCAGTGCCCACTCCAGCCGCGCCACGTCCGGCAGGTAGCCGATGTGGGCGGTGTGTTCGAAGGCGGCGACAAAGCCGGCAAAGCTGCCGCCGTAGCGGTGCAGGTTGCCGCTGTCCGACGGTGTGGCTTTCACGTATTCGCGGCTCAGCGCCTCGAAGAAGTCCTCGCCCAGCAGCTGGCGGCAGATCGGGTACACCAGCGCCAGCATCTCCATCAGGCCGACGCGGTAGTTATTGCGGTACACCGCCAGCGCAGCGGCGGGAAAGCGCGGGTCGGGCTGCCACTGCGGCGTGGTGATGGCGTCCAGCAGCGCGTGTTGCCAGGCGGTTTCGTTCATGTTGCGGCCTCCGTGTGCTGGTCGAGTATGGCCTGCGCGGTAGCGGCTTCGGCCAGCAGCGTGTCCAGCGGCGGGATGTCGATGTCCCATTCGATCAGGGTTGGCCGCGCGCCGAAGCGGGCGATTACCTGCCGGTACAGCTGCCACACCGCCGGGTATACCGGGCGGCTGTGGGTATCCACCAGTAGCGTGCTGCCGTCGTCAAATGTGCGCTCGGTGTAGCCGGCCAGGTGGATTTCGCCAATCGCGTGCGGTGGCAGTGCGGCCAGGAAGGCGTCCACGTCGGTGCCCAGGTTTTGCTGGTTCACGTACAGGTTGTTCACGTCCAGCAGCAGGCCGCAGCCGGTGCGCGCCACCAGCTCGGCCAGAAACTCGCCCTCGTGCATGTCGTTGCCGGGGTAGGCCAGGTAGCTGGACAGGTTCTCGATCAGCAGCGGCCGGCGCAGCGCATCCTGTGCTTCGGCCACGTTGGCCGCCACCAGGTCCAGCATGGCGCGGGTGTAGGGAATGGGCAGCAGGTCGTTGGCAAAGCGCTGGCTGGCGTCGTGGTTGAACGACAGGTGCTCGGATACCGCCACGGCCGGTACCGCGTCCAGCAAGCGGCGCAGCGCGGCCAGGTGGGTGGCGTCCGGGCGAGCGGCCGCGCCCAGGCCCAGGCCGACGCCGTGCAGCGACAGCGGGTAGCATGCGGCCAACTGTTGCAGCATGGCCAGCGGCTGGCCGCCGTCAAAGAAGTTTTCGCTGTGCAGCTCTATCCAGCCCAGTGGCTGCTGCTGCGCCAGTACCTGGCTGTAGTGGGGGTGGCGCAGGCCGATGCCGGCGCAAACGGGAAGGGGGGCAGTCATGACGGGGTACCCGGTAAGAAACGGAAACGGGGCCGCAGCCCCGTCTGGTTCCAGCGCCTGCCGGCACGATGCGATCAGTGCGCTAGCAGGCTTTGCGGCTGGGCTGGCTTACTTCTTCATCGGTTCCAGCGTGCCGTTCATCTTGGTGCAGCTGCCTTTGGCCACGAATTTCCATTCGGCACCGTCTTTGTCCATCTTGGCCTGGCCAGCACAGCTGTGGCCGTTGGCGGCACAGTCGTTCTTGCCGGCCTGGGCGATGCCGTAGCATTTTTCCTTATCGGCAGCCGCCGCCGGGGCGCTCACGGCAGCCATGGCAATAGCAGCGGACAAAGCAGAAACCAGCAGGGTTTTGGACGTAGCGGACATGGTGATTCTCCTGTGTAAATAGTGGGTGTGAAACGCGTGTTGTATCGCGTTACCAGCTTTAGTCGGCCCACATTGCTGTTCATTACACACTGCGGCAAAAAAAATTTCGAGTGTCTTTTTGTGTGGCGTGTGTGACGGCCGTCGCTAAAGCAACGCCCCGGCTGCAGGGCAGGCGGGGCGTGGTATCAGCGGATGTTGACGACCTTGTGCGTTTGCACCGACAGCCGCCAGGCCGGGTGCGCCATACACCAGGCAATGGCTTCGCGGGTGTTCTGGCGTTGCAGCGGGCTGTCCATCGGCTGCAGGTACAGGTGGTCGAACTGCAGGTCGGCCGGCAGCTCGCCCGGCAGCATCGTGGGCTGCGGGTAGACCAGCTTCAGCTCGTGGCCGCTGCGTTGTACCCAGTCGGCGCCGGCTTTGGGGCTGACGCAGATCCAGTCGATGCCGCGCGGTGCCGGCAGGCTGCCGTTGGTTTCCACGGCTACTTCAAAGCCCAGCGCGTGCAGCGCGTCGATCAGCGGCTCGTCCAGCTGCAGCAGCGGCTCGCCACCGGTAAACACCACATAAGGTTGGCCGCCGCGGGCATCGGTGGGCCAGGTGGCGGCAATGCGCGCTGCCAGCTCGGCGGCGGTAGCAAACTTGCCGCCGTCGGGGCCGGTACCGACAAAGTCGGTATCGCAGAATTGGCAGATGGCTTTGCTGCGGTCTTCTTCGCGCCCGCTCCACAGGTTACAGCCGCTAAAGCGGCAGAATACCGCCGCACGGCCGGCCTGGCGGCCTTCGCCCTGCAGCGTGTAGAAGATTTCTTTTACGGTGTAGTTGGCCATATCAGCGTCTGCCTCTGCTTACAGCAACGGCCACTGCATGTCGCCACGGAAGGTCAGCGACACACCTTGGTGCGGGGTTTCCATCAGGTCGATGCGCGACAGTTCCGGCACCAGCGGCTTGAGTTCGCCGTGCACCCACTCTGCCACGCTGCCCGCGTCGGCTGCGTGGATGCCGCTGAGCTTGTCCAGCGGGTTGTGGTCCAGCTGGCGGTAGATGGGCTTGAAGCGGTCTTTCACGTCGCCAAAGTCCAGCACCCAGCCCATCACACGGTCCACGCTGCCTTGCAGCATCAGGCGGATCAGGTAGCTGTGGCCGGTGTAGTTGCCGGCGGCGTCGAACGGCACCGCGCTTTCGAAGTGCTGCTCTTTCCAGATGCGGTAGGTGTGGCCGTCAAACTGGCTGCCGGCGGTGTGCGTTTCGCGCACTTCCACCCAGGCCAGGCCGGCCAGACGCGGCTGTAGCTGCTGGTATAGCCAGGCTGCCATCACCTCGCTGGTGGGGTTTTCCAGGCCGGGGATATCGTTCAGGTAGCGGTGGTTCAGCTGCGCAAACAGCGGCGGCCAGGCTTGCAGCAGGATGTCGTTGAGCGAGGCATGGCGGGCGTCGGCGACGATGCGCACGCCAAAGCCGTGGCCGTGCAGGCGGCCGCATTTGTGGCCGGGCGGTACGTGTGGCAGCTGGTGCGCGGCTTCGAAACGGGTATCGAAGTACACGTACTCGCGGCCGTCTTCGCCCAGCAGCACGCCACGGTCCGGCGCGCTGGCCAGGTGCAGGCTGGCGGGTTGGCCGCAGGCGGCCAGCAGGTGCCGCGCCAGCGCCAGGTCGCTGGCGTCGGCCAGGTGCTGGCTGATATTGCCGTAGTGGAACGGCGCTACCGCTTGTTGCAGTGCGCCTTGCAGCGCGGGCAAGGTGTCAGGCAGCGCAGCGGTGCGCAGCTGCACGCGGAAGCTGTGGCCGTGCTCGCCGACGCCCGGCAGGGTGCGTGCGGCCTCAAAGCCGGCGCCTAGCAGATGGTGGCGGGCGTTCATGCGGCACCTCCGGTACGTAGCACCAGCGGGTCGGCCACGCCGGCCTCGGCAAAGCCCTTGGCGCGCAGCTCGCACGAGGCGCAGCGGCCGCAGGGCGGCACTTCGCCGTTGTAGCAGGTGTGGCTCCAGGCCATGGCGTCCATGGCGCCTACATCCTGCGCCAGGCGTACGGTGTCGGCCTTGCTCATGAACATCAGCGGCGTGTGCAGAGTAACGCGGCTGTCCATGCCCAGACGCAATGCCAGTTCCAGCGCTTTCAGCGTGTTTTCGCGGCAGTCCGGGTAGCCGGAATAATCGGTTTGTGCCACGCCGGTGACCACATGCTCGATGCCGCGGGTGTAGGCCAGCGCGGCGGCAAAGCTGAGGAATACCAGGTTGCGGCCCGGCACGAAGGTGTTGGGCAGCGCGGTGTCGGCGTCGTCGCGGGCGCCTTCTTCCGGCGCGATGCTGTCGTCGGTGAGCGCGTTGCCGCCGATGGCGGCGAAGGTGTCGATCGGCAGCACGGTCTGGCGCACGCCGGCCAGCTGGGCGATCTTGCGCGCGCAGTCCAGCTCTACGCGGTGGCGCTGGCCGTAATCAAAGGTCACGGCTTCTACGTTGGCCGCGCCGAATTCGCGCAGCGCCCAGTACAGGCAGGTAGTGGAGTCCTGGCCGCCGGACAGGACGACGAGCGCTTTGGGTGTCTTGGTCATGGTTCCGTCGAAAAACAGTCGAGGTTATTCAGCATAGACGCACACGGGATCGGTCTCACCCGGCGCGAAAAACCGGCCATTATAACGCAGTTCTGCCCATCGGGGCGCTTTGGGCGATGGGTGGTATTGGGCAGGTTTATGGTTTTTGCATGATTTCTTGCTTGATTGGCCAGTGTGGCGCTATACATATTTAAGTACAGATTATAAAAATTTTAGTTGAATCGAGGGCGTCATGAAGCAAAGACGTGTGCCAGCGTGGCGTGCCTTTCTGTACTTCCGTCTGATGTGGCTGGTGCTGGGCTTTGCCTTGCTGGCGGTGGCGGGTTATGTCTGGCTGTCTGCGGATATCGGGCGTGCGCTGGCATTGGCGCGCGACAATCTGGTAGAGCGCGAAGGCAAAACCCGGCTGGCGCAGAAGGCTGCGCAGATCGAGCATGTGTTCGATGCCATGTACCAGAATGCCCGTACTATCAGCCTGCTGCCCAGCGTGCGCGGCATTCACGGCGCCAATCGTGCGAATGAAGACGAAGACATCTTGCAGCAGCAGCGCTTTTCGCCAGATGCGTTCCATACGGTACAGCAGGTGTTCAACAATCTGTCCAGTAATGTCAGTGTGTCCGAAATCTATGCGGTTCTGGATGGATTGGAGGCGACCAAGGGGCAGGTACCGTTTTTCATGTTCGATACCGTACGGTTGAGTACCCAGCTGATGGCGGCCGACCCGGTGCAGATGAAAACGGCGGATTCTCCAGAAGAAAGCGAAGACGAGGAATACGCCTATTTTCCCAAGCAGATTGCGCAACTCAAAGCCAGCCATCCGCAGTTTACCTTTCGCGAGCTGGATGACATCCCCGCAGCCACTTCCCCCTTGATGCGCACTTGCGATAACACGCAGTACTACGCAAAGAGCGTGTGCAATGTGTACGACGCCTCCGGCATCTTGTATTCCGTACCGTTTTATAACCTGGACAACCAGCTGAGAGGTGTGATTTCGGTCATTGTTCGTGCCAATGTCTTTGAGGCTGTCTTGCTGGACGTGCCTTTCCTGGTGTTGACGCCGCGTGACAAAGTGGCGGCCAAGACGGCCGGTTTTGCCATGCCCGCCGTCGCAGCGCAGTTTGCCTTGGTGAATGCGCAGCGCGGCATCCGCATCCTGGATCGCCGCAATGCGCAGCTGCCTGCCATCGTGCAAAGCGGTAGTACCACCGACGGCAGCGTGCTGCTACAGCAGCCGCTCAAGGTGCATGGCGATAGCCCCTGGCAGTTGTACTACCACGTGTCGGCTGCCGATATCGCGGCCAGGCAGGCGCCGCTGCTGGCTGCTTACCATGACAAGCTGCTGGTCTTTGCGGCACTGTGGGGCGCCGGATTGCTGTTTGGTTTGTTTGTGGTGTACCGCCAGTACCTGACTTTTAAACAGCTATACGATTTGCGCCGTATTGAAAAAACCATTACCCAGGTGGCCGGCTCGTTTGACCTGACCTTGCGCATAGACGGTTTGTGCAGCCCGCAAACGCGGGAGGCGGCAACCGCGTTGAACACGCTGCTGGCGGCCTGGCAAAGCAATATGCTGTCTGTCGAGCGCGATCTGGACAACGCCTTGCAAGCCAGTGCCAGTATGCAGCAGGCGGCCGGTCAGCTCAGCCGCCTGGCGACGGAGGGCGATCGTGACACCCGCAGTATCGATACCGAGCTGGTGCAGCTAAGCCATGCCATGCTGGATATCCAGCAGCGCAGTGGCGAGGCCCGTAATCTGAGCCAGCAATCGGTTGACGTGGCGAGCAGTAATAGCGAGGTGATTTTGCGAACGCAGGCGGATATCCAGTCGGTTTCCAGTTCGGCGCAGCAGACTGCCGATTGCCTGCACGAGCTGCAACGCTCTAGCCGGGATATCACCCAGATCGTGGGCGTGATCGAGTCCCTGGCGGCGCAGACCAATCTGCTGGCTTTGAATGCGGCCATCGAGGCCGCGCGGGCTGGCGAAGCTGGCCGTGGTTTTGCCGTGGTGGCCGACGAGGTACGCAAGCTGGCCGATAGCACCAGCCAGTCTACCGGCCAGATCGATCAAATCGTCCAGTCCATCCACCGCCAGGTGGCCGTTGCCGTGGCTGATATGGAAACCATGCAGCAACGGGTGCTGGCGGGGGTGCAGAATGTGGGTGAGGCTGGCCAGGCCGTCAACGCCATCCGGCAGCAATCGGATGCGGTGATGTCGCTGATTGCCCAGGTCAGCCACAACGTGGCCGTGCAGCAGCAAAGTTGTGCCGAGGTGGCCGCTGATGTCAGCCACATCGCCAACAGTGCATCGCAAACACGGGAGGTGGCTGAAGCCACCGGGGTGGCGGTTGATCAGCTGAATGCCCGGGTAGAGGACATTCGCGCCATCGTGGCCGCTTATAAACTGCGCTAGTAGCTACGGCGCAGACAGCGTAGCGCGCCAGGTACCAGCTCGAAGCGTACCGGGGCGTGGCCGGCCAGCTCGCCGTCCAGCTCCAGCGGGCAGCGCGCCGCGTCGCCGGCAACGTGAAGTACGCGGCCGCGCAGGTAGCGCACGCGCGCATCGGCCAGCGGGCGCGCCTGGCGCAGCTGCGGTAGCAGGCGGATGAAGTCCAGGCTGCCGGCGTTATCGATCAGTACCACTTCCATCAGGCCGTCGTCCAGTCTTGCCTCGGGGGCAATGCCCAGCCCGCTGCCGAAGAAGCGCCCGTTGGCCGCCGATACACAGGTAAAGCGGCCATCGATGCGCTGGCCGTCCAGCGTCAGCTGCATGGGCTGCGGCTGCCAGCGCAACAGCGCAGTGGCGACGGCGCTGTAAAAAGCCAGGCTGGCCGGCAGCCGCGCCGGCATGGTTTTGACGCGGCGTACGATGTCGCTGGTGATGCCGATGCTGCCGATGTTGTTGCACCAGCGCACGCTGCCGTCGGCCAGCGTGACGCGGATCAGGTCCAGCGCGTGTACCTGGCCGGCCGCCATCAGCGCCAGCAAGTCCGGCACGCTATTGCCGCTGCCCAGGCTACGGGCAAAGTCGTTGCCGGTGCCGGTGGGCAGCACCGCCAGCGCTACCTGCTGGCGGGCGGCTTCCGGCACGCTCATCAGGCCGTTGACTACCTCGTGCACCGTACCGTCGCCACCGACGGCCACCACCCAGCGCGCGCCGGACAGCGCGGCTTCGCGCGCGTAGCGGGTAGCGCTGTCGGCACTACTGGTGAGCAGTACGTCCACATCGAAATCGGCACGCAGCGGTGCCAGCAGGTGTTCCGGCAGGCCCTGCGGGCAGTGGCGGCCGTGCAGGATGAAAACGATGCGGGACGGGTGGGCCATGGCGATGTTCAGGGCAAAGAGGAATGGCCCATTATGCGCAAAAGCAGGCCAGGTGCCCACGGTGCGATCGGGCAGGGTTGGCCGCGTGGGTGCGGTTGCCACGGTAGCGCCCGTGCTCGGTTACAATGAAGGCCTCCCGTCACCCTGAACGCCGGTATGCTGATCCTTAATCAACGCCAGAAAGACCTGCTTGCCTGGGTAAACCGCGAAGGCTACGTTGCGGTGGAAAAGATGGCCGCCCACTTCCAGGTTACCCATCAGACCATACGCCGCGATATCACGCTGCTGGCCGATAACCAGCTGCTGCAGCGCTACCACGGTGGCGCCAGCGTGCTGTCCAGCGTGGAAAACGTGGCCTACGACGCGCGCCAGGTGCTGATGGCCGAAGAAAAGCGCCGCATCGCCCGTGCGGTGGCGGCCGAGATCCCCGACAACGCCTCGGTGTTCATCAACCTGGGCACCACCACCGAAGAGGTGGCCCGCGCGCTGTCGCAGCACCGTGGCCTGCGCGTGATCACCAACAATTTCCACATCGCCAACCTGATGTGCGATTACCCCGACTGCGAGGTACTGGTGGCCGGCGGTGCGCTGCGCAAGCGCGACCGCGGCCTGACCGGCGAAGCCACCGTACAGTTCATCCGCCAGTTCAAGGTGGACTACGGCATCATCGGCATTTCCTGTATCGAGGCCGACGGCGTGCTGCGCGATTACGACTACCGCGAAGTGCTGACCAGCCAGGCCATCATGCAGCAATCGCGCCAGGTGTGGCTGGTGGCCGACCACTCCAAGTTCGAGCGCCCGGCGCTGGTGGAGCTGGGCCACGTGTCGCAGCTGGACGCGCTGTTTACCGACCAGCCGGTCAGCGCCGAGCTGCAGGCAGTGCTGGACAAGGGCCAGACCCGGCTGGTGGTGGCCGGCTGATGCTGATCGGCAAGCTGGCCGAGCTTACCGGTGCCACCCGTAAAGCCATTCGCCACTACGAGGCCGAGGGCCTGCTGCCCGAGCCGCAGCGCCGCGGCAGCTACCGCGTTTACGGCCCGCTGGACGTGCACCTGGTGGGCATGATCCGCCGCGCACAGTGTGTAGGTTTTTCGCTGGCCGAGCTGAAAGACCTGGCCGCGCAAAAAGCCGCCAGCGGCCGTTTTCCGCTGCCGGTGGCGCAGACGCTGATCGCCGACAAACGGCAGCAGTTCGACGCCGAGATCCGCCGCCTGCAGGCGCTGCAGCAGACGCTGGACGCGCTGGAAACCGAACTGGTGGCGCTGTATCAGCGCGAAACAGCTGCCAACGCTTGACCTTGCCCCTAGGGGCAAGCTTTAGGCTGGGGGTCCGATTGTTTTCAGGACCCCGCACCATGACTGCTTTGCCTTATTCCCGCATGACCGCGCTGATCAGCGGCGCCTCTTCCGGCATCGGCCGCCACTTTGCCGAACAGTTGGCCGCCCGCGGTTGCCGCCTCATCCTCACTGCCCGCCGCCAGTCCGAACTGCAACAGCTGGCCGCCCAGCTGCACAGCCGTTACGGCAGCCAGGTGCTGGTGCTGCCGGCCGACCTGGCGCAGCCGGGCGCGGTGCCCGATTTGTGCCGCCGTATTGCACAGGCCGGCTGGCAGGTAGACCTGCTGGTGAATAACGCCGGTTTCGGCAAGTGGAGCCATTTCCAGGCGCAGGACGCCGCCGTTTACCAGCAGATGCTGATGTTGAACGTGCTAGCGCTGACCGAGCTTTGCCGGCATTACCTGCCAGCCATGCGTGCGCGTGGCTGCGGCGCTGTCATCAATGTGGCGTCCACCGCCGCCTTCCAGCCCTTGCCGTACATCGCCGTGTACGGCGCCAGCAAAACCTACGTCTTGCACCTGAGCGAAGCGCTGGCGGCGGAGTACGCCGACAGCGGCGTACGCGTGCTGGGCCTGTGCCCTGGCAATACCGCCACCGCGTTTGCCGATGTAGCCGGCGCCGATGTGTCCGGCATGGCGGCCTCTACGCCGGCGTCGGTGGTGGCCTCGGCCTTGCAGGCGCTGGACAGCGGCCACCATTACCGGGTGCCCGGTGCGGCCAACTACCTGCTGGCGCAATTGCCGCGCTGGCTGACCCGGCGCCAGGCCACGCGGCTGGTGGCACGCATGTTTGCCGGCAGGGTGCCGGCGCTAGGGGAAGGCGCTTAGGAGGCGGTCTGGCTGCTGCCTTGTACCGCAGCATGGCCACGGTAGCGCGCCAGCCAGGCGTCCACCGCCGCGTCGGCGCCGGCTGGCAGGTGCAGGCGCAGCTTGCTGCGGCGCCACAGGATGTCGTCGGCGCAGGTGGCCCATTCTTCTTCTACCAGGTAACGCAGCTCGGCTTCGTACAGGCCGGGCTGGATGGCTTCGCCCAGGTCCGCCAGCGATACGGCAGCGCCCAGCACGGTATGCACGCGGCTGCCGTAGGCGCGGGCCAGGCGCTGCGCCAGCGCGGCCGGCAGCCACGGCTTGTCGGCTTGCAGGCGCGCCACGAAGGCGTCGAAATCGCCACCGGGCAGGTCGCCGCCCGGCAGCGCCTTGCCGGCGGTCCACGTTGGCCGCGTATTGCCCAGTAGCGGCGCCAGCTGGTCCACCACCTGCTCGGCCAGCTTGCGGTAGGTGGTGATCTTGCCGCCGAACACCGACAGCAGCGGCGCGCCGTCGGTATCCAGCTCCAGCGCGTAGTCGCGGGTCACGCCGCTGGCGTTGGCCGCGTCGTCGTCCAGCAGCGGGCGCACGCCGGAGTAGGTGGCTACCACGTCGGCCGGGGTGATCTGGCGGGTGAAGTAGCGGTTGCTCATCTGGCACAGGTAGGCCACTTCGTTGCCGTCGATGGCCACTTGCGCGGCGTCGCCGTGGTATTCCACGTCGGTGGTGCCGATCAGCGTGAAGTCCTGCTCGTACGGGATGGCAAAGATGATGCGCTTGTCCGGGTTCTGGAAGATGTAGGCGTACGGGTGATCGAACAGGCGCTTGACGATGATGTGGCTGCCTTTCACCAGGCGGATGGCTTTGCTGGCCGGCGCCTGGATGACGCCGCCCAGCAGCTGTTGCACCCACGGGCCGGCGGCGTTCACCACGGCACGTGCGTGCACGGTGGCCTGCTTGCCGTCGGCGCCTTGCAGCGTGGCTTGCCAGCCGTCGCCGTGGCGGCTGGCCGCCACACAGGCGGTGCGGGTAAGGATGGTGGCGCCGCGCTCTGCGGCGTCGATGGCGTTCAGCACCACCAGCCGCGCGTCGTTGACCCAGCCATCGGAATACACAAAACCCTGGCGGTAGCTGGCCTGTAATGGCTTGCCAGCGACGTGGCTGCCCAGCTGGATGCGTTCGCTAGCCGGCAGCCGGCGGCGGCGCGCCAGGTGGTCGTACAGGAACAGGCCGCAGCGGATCAGCCACGCCGGGCGCTGGGCAGCATCGTGCGGCATCACGAAGCGCAGCGGCCACATGATGTGCGGCGCGGCGTCCAGCAGCACTTCGCGCTCCTGCAGCGCCTTGCGTACCAGGCCGAATTCGTAATACTCCAGATAGCGCAGGCCGCCATGGATCAGCTTGGTGCTGGCCGACGAGGTATGCGCCGCCAGGTCGTCCTTCTCGCACAGCAGCACGCGCAGCCCGCGCCCTGCCGCATCGCGGGCAATGCCCGCGCCGTTGATGCCGCCACCGACCACCAGCAAGTCGTACTGTTCCACCGTTCTGTCCTTTGCGTCACGTTGGCCGCATGCGGCCGCCTGATTGATTCCAGTGTAGAAGATAGTGAAATTGCGACAATAAAGCAACACAAAGCGAACATTAAATGTTTGAAAAATGTTTGATGTGTGATTTGAACGAACATGCCGGCTGTCATGACCGTACTGCAGGGGGATGTGGCTGGAGGCAACACGGATAGTTGCCATTGTTGGGGTGGCTGCCATGGCAGCCAGGGGTAAGGCAAGCAAAAAATGCGGCTGTGGAATAGTGCCATTTGGCTGGCTGAATGTGCTTGGCCAGCAAGTAGGAGGGTGTGAGTGAAGCGCCCCATCCCGTTGGCGCGAGCCGGTCAAAATGGTGTGCCCCAGGATTGTGCTGAGCGAATCGGAGATTCGCACGCGCAAGACGCCGATTTGTTTGCGCCCCGAGCCGTTAGCGATCTGCGTGCACATCTTTGATTTGCTGAGCGGTGCGAGTTCGGCGGCGCCTCGGGCGTGCCGTTTTGGCCGGGGTGCCAAGCAGCCCCGGGTTGCGGGGTCTGCGTGCGAATCTTTGATTCGCTCAGCGATAGAAAAGGGGGCGGCAACCCGCCCCCCTTTCCCGTCTTATTCCCTCGCGCCGCTGCGCTTGCCTCGCTCGGTCACGGGCGGCACCGGCATGTAAGCAGCGTCCGCATCGCGGACACACTAGCATTCTTCAAAACAACGAATACCGTGCTAGAAAATGCTAGTCAGCGTTAACTGAATGTTATTGGTACTGAGGTGCTGCGCAGTGCGCGGCCGGCGATCAGGCGATGCCGTGCGCGACGGCGGCCAGCGTGGCGCCCAGCAGCGAGCCCACTACCGGTACCCAGCTGTAGGACCAGTCACTGTCGCGCTTGCCCTTGATCGGCAGCAGTGCGTGCATGATGCGCGGCGCCAGGTCACGGGCCGGGCTCATGGCGTAGCCGGTGGTACCGCCCAGCGAGACGCCGATGCCCAGTACCAGCAGCGCCACCGGCAGCGCGTCCATGGCGCCCAGCGAAATCTTGGGCGACACCATGCTGAGGATGGCAAACACCAGTACGAAGGTGGCCAGCACTTCCGACAGCAGGTTGCCGGCGGTGCTGCGGATGGCCGGGCCGGTGCAGAACACCGCCAGCTTGGTGTCGGCGCAGTCGGTCGTATCGAAATGGTCGCGGTACACCAGCCACATCAGCAGCGCGCCGGCCATGCCACCCAGCATCTGCGCCAGGATATAGCCCGGGGCGTCGGCCCAGGCAAACTTGCCGGCTACCGCCAGCGCCACGGTTACCGCCGGGTTCAGGTGGGCGCCGCTGATGGCGGCCACGCTGAACACGCCGACAAACACCGCCATCGCCCAGCCGAAGGCGATGACGATCAGGCCGCTGTTGTGGCCCTTGGTGTTCTTGAGGATGACGTTGGCGACCACGCCGTTGCCCAGTAGCACCAGCAGGGCAGTACCGATGAATTCACCGAATAAGGGGTTCATGATGTGTTCCTTGCAAAAAGGGGGACCACCCGCGCCACCATGCAAGCGGGCGCGGGGCTGGTCGGTATAAAGGAGGCGTGCGGCCAAGCTCAGGTTGGCCGCAGACAGGCGCTTACTGCTGGTCGCCGGCCCAGGCAATGGCGGCGCGGGTGGCGCGGTGCCAGCCGGCCACGTAGCGGGCCACGGCGTCGGCGCTTTGCTGCGGGGTAAAGCGCGTATCCAGCTGCCATTGGCCCTGGATGTCGTCGGTGCTCTGCCAGTAGCCCACGGCCAGGCCGGCCAGGTAGGCGGCGCCCAGGGCGGTGGTTTCGGTGATTTTCGGGCGTGCCACGGCAGTGCCCAGGATGTCGCTCTGGAACTGCATCAGCACGTTGTTGACGCTGGCGCCGCCGTCCACACGCAGCTCGGCGATGGTGATGCCGGAGTCGGCCTGCATGGCGCCCAGCACGTCCATGGTCTGGAACGCGATGCTGTCCAGTGCGGCTCGTGCAATGTGCGCGGCGCTGGTGCCCTGCGTCATGCCCACCAGGGTGCCGCGGGCTTCGGCGTTCCAGTGCGGCGCGCCCAGGCCGGCAAAGGCCGGTACCAGGTACACGCCGTCGCTGTCGGCCACTTGCGCCGCCAGCGGGCCAACGTCGCTGGATTGCTTGATGATGCCCAGGCCGTCGCGCAGCCATTTCACCACCGAGCCGCCAATGAAGATGCTGCCTTCCAGCGCGTACTGCACCTTGTCGCCCACTTGCCAGGCGATGGTGGTCAGCAGCTTGTTGTGCGACGGCACCGGTTTGTCGCCAGTGTTCATCATCATGAAGCAGCCGGTGCCGTAGGTATTTTTCACCATGCCAGGCGTGGTGCACTGCTGGCCGAACAGCGCGGCCTGCTGGTCGCCGGCCACACCGGCGATGGGGATGGCTACGCCCAGATGCGCGGCGTGGGTATGGCCGTATACCTCGCTGGAGCTTTTCACCTGCGGCAGCATGCTGGCCGGGATGCCCAGGATGTCCAGCAGCTCGTCGTCCCACTGCAGGGTGTGGATGTTGTACAGCATGGTGCGCGAGGCGTTGGACACGTCGGTGACGTGCACCTCGCCGTGGGTCAGCTGCCAGATCAGCCAGCTGTCGATGGTGCCGAAGGCCAGCTTGCCGGCCTGCGCGCGTTCACGGGCGCCGGGCACGTTATCCAGAATCCAGCGCACCTTGGTGCCGGAGAAGTAGGCATCCACCAGCAGGCCGGTCTTGTTGCGGATGGTATCGGCCAGGCCGCGGGCGCGGATGTCGTCGCAGAAGCCGGCAGTACGGCGGTCTTGCCACACGATGGCGTTGTACACCGGCTGGCCGGTTTCGCGGTCCCACACCACGGTGGTTTCGCGCTGGTTGGTAATGCCGATGGCGGCAATGCGGCTGCCCGGCACGCCGGCGCGCGCCAGCGCCTCGGCGGCCACGCCTACCTGGCCGGCCCAGATTTCCATCGGGTCGTGCTCTACCCAGCCGGCTTGCGGGTAGATCTGGCGGAATTCTTTTTGCGCGCTGGCCACCATGTCACCGCTGCGGTTGAACAGGATGGCACGCGAGCTGGTGGTGCCCTGGTCGAGGGCGAGAATGAACGTGTCTTGCATAAAGCTCTCCTTGGGCGCTGGGCCTGTGTTGTCTTGTGTTTTTTGTTTGATTTGTGTTCGAAAAATGTTGTTTTTGTTTTCGGGTGATTCTAGGCTGCTGGCATCCGCTGTCAATATCCCCCGCGCAAAATTTGTCTGTGCCTGGGTTTTCTGGGTATGTGCTGTGGTGTAGTCGGTTGGCTACAAGTTATTGCATGGCAAGGTAAAAGCGGCTGTTCCGGGGTGGTTTTCCTGCCATCGCCAGCGGTGATAAGGCTTGTAACAGATTGTGCATTGCAACCGCTTGGCGGCCGGTACCAATGCAAACAGGGTTGGCCGCGGCCAACCCTGTTGCTGTGTGTTACCTGGCTAGCTTTAGTGGCTCAGGCGCGCCAGCAGCGCATGTGCCACGGCTTCGGACGAGGCCGGGTTCTGGCCGGTAATCAGCAGGCCGTCTTCCACCACGAACGGTGCCCAGTCGGCGCCCTTGCGGTACAGGCCGCCCTTGGCCTGCAGCGCGTCTTCCACCAGCAGCGGCACGATGGCGGTGAGCTGTACCGCGTCTTCTTCGCTATTGCTGAAGCCGGTCACTTGCTTGCCGGCCACCAGCGGTGTGCCGTCAGCCGCTTGCGCGTTCACCAGCGCGGCGCTGGCGTGGCACACGGCGGCCAGCGGTTTGCCCGCTGCCACGGTGTCGGCGATCAGGCGCAGCGAATCGGCGTTGTCCACCAGGTCCCACAGCGGGCCGTGGCCGCCGGGGTAGAACACGGCGTCGTAGTCGGCGGCGTTGACGCTGGCCAGCGGCAGGGTGTCGGCCAGGCGGGCTTGCAGCGCGCTGTCGGCGTCAAAGCGCTGGGTAGCCGGGGTGGCAAACGCCGGGTCAGCGCTTTTCGGGTCGATCGGCGGCTGGCCGCCTTGCGGCGAGGCCAGGGTGATGGCGACGCCGGCGTCGGCCAGTGCGTAGTAGGGGGCAGCAAATTCTTCTACCCAGAAGCCGGTTTTATGGCCGGTATCGCCCAGCTGGTCGTGGCTGGTCAGCACAAACAGAACGTGTTTCATGGTGTGTGTCTCGTAGTGGCCTGCGGCCAACCTTGGCCGCAGGCAGAGATGGATGACAACCCCTGTTTGCCGTGCACACAGGGGTTGCCGTGTAAACAGCAAGGCTGCGGATGCATGTCCTGACCGGAAGCGGCCCGGCTTTGCCGGGGCCGGCAAGACTTTGGTCGGTACTTGGTCTGCAGCCGGGCCTGCGGCCAACCTTGGCCGCAGGCAATGTCATCGTTATGCGCCCGCTGCTGGCAAGCCAGCGCCGGGCGGGGGCTTACTCGCCCAGTACCGGGTAGTCGGTGTAGCCTTCGGCGCCACCGCCGTAGAAGGTTTCCGGGCGCGGCGGGTTCAGCGCGGCACCGGCGGCCAGGCGGGCCGGCAGGTCGGGGTTGGCGATGAAGCTGCGGCCGAAGGCCACGGCGTCGATCAGGCCGGCACCGATCAGTTTTTCGGCTTTTTCCAGCGTGTAGCCACCGGCCGCCACGATGCTGCCAGGGTAGATGGCACGCACGCGCTGGCGGAAGTCGTCGCTCCAGGCCGGGCCGCCGGCCCAGTCCGGCTCCGACAGGTGCAGGAAGGCGATGTTGCGCTTGGCGATTTCGCCAATCAGGTACAGCGCCATCTCCTGTTGGTCGGTTTCCGACAGGCCGTTGAACACGCCCAGCGGCGACAGGCGGATGCCCACGTGGTCGGCGTCCCATTCGGCGATTACCGCATCCAGCACTTCCAGCACGATGCGCGCGCGGTTTTCCACGCTGCCGCCGTACTGGTCGGTACGCTGGTTGGCCACGGGCGACAGGAACTGGTCCAGCAGATAGCCGTGGGCACCGTGGATTTCCACCAGGTCGAAGCCGGCGCGGCGCGCGTTGTCGGTGGCGCGGCGGTAGTCTTCGATCAGGTCGGCGATTTCAGCGGTTTCCAGCGCACGCGGCGTGGACACCGGGGCGCGCACCAGCTGGCCGTTTTCGTCACGGATATTGGTGTTGCTGTTGGCCGCAATGGCGGACGGCGCCACCGGGGCTTCGCCGCCCGGCTGCAGGCTGGTGTGCGAGATGCGGCCGGTGTGCCACAGCTGGATGGCGATCTTGCCGCCTTCGGCGTGTACGGCGTCGTTCACGCGCTGCCACATCTGGATCTGGTCTTCGCTATAGATACCCGGCGCGCCGGCGTAGCCCTTGGCGGTAGGAGAGATGTGGGTGCCTTCGTTGATGATCAGGCCGGCACCGGCACGCTGGCGGTAGTACGCGATGGCCAGCTCGGTGGGCACGTCACCCGGCTCGGTATTGCGCAGGCGGGTCAGTGGTGCCATCAGCACGCGGTTGTTCAGGGTAACGGCGCCCAGGCGCACGGGGGTCAGCAGTTTATCGGCTTGCATGAGGTGTCCTTTGCTTGCGGTTTAGCGGTCGAATCCAAAGCCCTGGGCGCGTGCTACCGGGGCCACTTGCGGGAAATACACTTGCTGGTAATAGCGGGCAATGCTCTGGCTCCACGGCTCGCCGTCGGCGCGGCCCAGGTTTTGCCAGTGCTGTTGCAGGGTCTGGTCGTAGGCGGCGATGTGGCCGGGCAGGGCGGCAGCGTCGTAGCGCTCGCTGTGGGCAAACGTCGCCAGCGGCAGGCGCGGCTTCACGGCGCTGTCGTCGGCGCTGTAACCCAGCACCACGCCGGCCAGCGGGAAGGTGAGCTCGGGCAGGCCCAGCAGCGCGATCATGGCGGCCGGGTCGCGGCGGATACCGCCAATCGGCACCACGCCCAGGCCGGCGGCGCGGGCGGCGGTCATCAGGTTGCCCATGGTGATGCCGGCGTCCACGGCGGCTACGGCAAAGCCTTCCACGCTGTCGTGGATAACCTGCTCGCTACCGGCGGCGGCCACGCCCAGGCGGGTCTTGTAGAAGTCGGCTACCACGGCAACGAATACAGGCGCCTGTGCAATCCATGGTTGGCCGCCGGCGATCTCGGCAATGCGCGCACGGCGGGCGGCGTCCTGTACCACCACCAGCGATACCTGCTGGCCGTTGATGGAAGTAGGGCCGTGCCAGGCGGCGCGCAGTACCGCGTCTAGCACCTCGGCCGGTACGGGTTTGTCCTGGTAGCTGCGGATACTGCGGTGTTGCTGCATCTGTTCAAGTGCGTGGTTCATCACAAGCTCCGAAGAATAAGTTATTAGACCAGTCGTCTAGATTATGCTGCAAAAAAACCGCCTGCGCGTGGGCAAACGGTGTGTGTGTATCAGGCTGCCGGGCGGCAGGGCGCCAGCTGGCCTTCGGTATGTGTCATCGCGGCCTGCAGCGGCAGCAGGCTGTGCTGCGTTTTCTGCATCAGCGCGGCGCCCAGCCACAGGCTGTACAGCGCGTAGGCGGTTTCATCCGGTGGCAGCTGCGGCTTGATGCTGCCGTCGGCCTGGCCAGCGCGAATGCACGCGGCCAACCTGTGCACGATGGCGTCCATGCCTTCGTGCAGCGCCAGCCGCATCGGTTCGGACAGGTCGGATACCTCGGCCGCCAGCTTTACCGCCAGGCAGCTGTGCGCCTCGCAGCGGGCGTGGTGGTCCAGCCATTGCCGGAAGTAGGCCAGCAGCCGGGCCCGGCCATCGCCGATGCTGTCATCGGCCAGCAGCAGGCCGACACGCTCGCGGTACATCGCAAAATAGCGGGTCAGCATGGCCACGCCGAAGTCTTCTTTCGACTTGAAGTAATGGTAAAACGACCCCTTCGGTACCCCGGCTTCGTTCAAGAGCTCGGTCAGGCCCATCGCCGTAAAGCTGCGGCCATGGATCAGCGCCTCGCCGGTGGCCAGGATGTGTTCGCGGGTGTCGGTGTGCAGTCGTTCTCGTGCCATGGGGTGCATGATAGGGCAAATAGACTGGTCAGTCTAGTAGTGTTTGGCTTGGTGCACCGTCGCTGTCTGTTCCGGCCAAATAAAGTCGAAAACTGTTTATTAAAGTCGAAAACAGAGCATTAAAGTCGGAAACAAACGCACAGTCGCAGGACATATGAAATCCATACTGCATAAATTTTGATGTCGGCCGCAAGAGTTGTGTTCTGCCTATTTATGTGTGTTATGCACGACTTATATATGAGGGCTGGACGATTATTCGGAAAGTTATAGTTATTGATTAATTTAAAAATTATGATAATGGTATTAATTTGCAATGTTTTGGAAGGTTGTGAGGAAAATGATCACACGATCGGCTTATCCGCTTCTTGCGCGCATACCAGATGAGACTCTTTTTAGTTGGGTGAGTCGGTTGAATAAATTCTGGGGTTTGCCAAGTAATAATCAGACTTGTCAGATTATATTTGGACAGTATGTGCATAATATTTGTCATGCTTTTCCAGATCATTTAAAAAAAATTAAAATACAGATAGGGGATGATAGTTCTACGGATGTATTTCTCATGGAGGGAACTCTACTTGGTTTTTACCGTACATTCCTTTCCCAGGCTGCTTTTGCGTCAGCAAGAAATGATCTTTTACTGGGTTGGGGAAGATCGTTATCGAAGCGGTTAAGCTGGCTCGCGTATCAGAAACGGACCAATCATCCCCTGAAAGCTTGCCCTAGGTGTATTGAGGAAGATCGTAGGCAAACTGGATGGAGCTACTGGCATCTAGCGCATCAGTGGCCTGGCGTATGGGTATGCCAAATTCATGATGTGTCGCTTCAGGTTCTTGATCTGTGTGATGCGGCTACTTTCAAACTGGTGCTACCTTTTGAATGTATTGAACATTTGCGATCTGTCGTTATTTCTGATCCGTTGCTCGATTCTTCAAGGAGTTTAGCGCATTTCATTTCTAGCATTGTGCGTGAGGGCGGTGTACTGCAGGCAGATGTCTTGCAGGCCTTGTACTATCAAAAGTTATATAGCTACGGTTGGATTAATAATACTGGCCAGAAACAATGGGATGATGCTGCCAGCTCCTATATTGAGCATTGTCGTAGTCTCGCCTCGATTCCAGAGCTCCATTTTCTTCCTGAGACGGTCGAATCATCTGGCCGAGTTCTTTGCCAACTATTGAATGATGAAAAGTTGGTTCTGCATCCATTGCGTCATTTGCTAATCATGCATTGGCTATGGGGTGATGCGTCAACATTCTGGAGTGATTACTACCATCACTTGAAGATGCCACGAGAGCAGGTTGATACTATAGAATTTGAACCACCGCTAGTTTCAAAAGAGCTGCCATCACAGGCTGAGCTGAAAGCGATCTATACCACAGTAGGAGGGAGCCTTTCTAATATGGCTGACGTCTTGGGTATTTCATTGCCCCAACTTCGGAAGCAACTTAGACTGCGTGGCATTTTTATGAAATTTGAGTTGGTAGGGTCTTCAGAATGGGCCACTCAGCTTGGGTCCGCGCTAGACAAAGGCCTAACTAGTATGGAGTTGTCAAAACTACTGAAGTTTCCACGAACACAAATTTGTGCAGCTATTCACCGTGATCAAGCAATGCTAGTACGCTGGAAAAATGGTCGTAGGGCGCGTCGAATTGAGGAGGCCAGGGAGCATCTAGTATCTCTGGATATCTCTTCATGCTTTGAAGCAAAGCCTCTGCCATTGCAGCTTAAATATAAGCTATGCTGGTTTCTAATTCGGCATGATAAAGTGTGGCTGTTAGAGCATCTAAGGAACCGGGTAAGTGAGTGGGCCCAACTCGAGAAGCCTGGATTTGATTTTTCTGAAGCAGATATTTCTCTTAGTGCTCAGATGTTGTTGTATTCGATTCGTAGCCGGATGTTTCCTCAATTCAAGTTCGTGAATAGTCGGAGTGCTTTTCAGCGTCATATCCCTGGTTTTTCAGTGCTTGGCAGACGTTTTTCGGACTTTCCATTGTCTGGGTATTTACTTACTAGCCTGACAAGGTCAATAGAGAAGTGAGTCCTATGACATTATTGCTATCAGGTCACTACTAAAATAGTGATGACGATATTAAGGAACAAGCCTTACGCGTCTTGTACACTAGGAATCATTGAAATAGGGCCATCCTCTTGATGCGAGAGGGGGCGTTGCTAGCTTGGTACGGTATTAAAATCAATTTGTAATATTTCCGACTGGGCGATGTCTATGTAAAACCTCGTATGTGGAAATTTGCATGCACTCATAAGCACTGTGGCTTTGATATCTTGGTAATAAGCAATTTTGTACATTGCTTAGAAGAGGCTCGTTCCAATCAAAACAGCCATTTTCGATTCAGATTCGAGTGACGACTTTGGCCGACCTGTTGTCAATGCTTCAGCTTGGTTGGTGGCAGTTCGGTCTTGCCTTCGGCCGAGGTACTTCTATTTGGACTATCGCAGGGCACTTGATCGGCGACGTCCTCCCGTGTTCTGTAGCAGAAGGCTTTAGCGTCGGCACTGGCTGTAATGTGCACTTTTTGCACATTGCTTCCAGAGGGGAGGTTCCAACTTGTGCAAGAAATGCACGAGTTCAGCACAACGCTAGGTCCATGTGGAGGGGGCTTAGAAAAGCCAAAACCAGGCGTGTCCGGTATCCCGTGTAAACCTGTCGCCCCACTCTTACCTGTCGAGAGACCGTTTAGGTCGACGACCTGTCGCTGCTCCAGGTGGGAAGGCAGCAGGTCGGCCAAAGCAGTCGCCTACAGTTGTGGCAGAGGAAGCCTGCTTTAGGCTGGCTGCTGACGTTCAAATTTGGCAGTCTGAAGACCGCTGGCACTGAAACTGGACATTGCTCGGTACTTCCTGCCAGAGTTGAAGCCGGTGGTCGCTTTGCGCAACACCACGAAACCATTGCTGCTCCGACGATTCAAAGAGGCTGGGTTCACGGACTGGTCGTGACACATGCCTCTCGAAGCTGCGACGGGAACACATCGCAAATCTAGTGAACGCGCAATAGGAAGAAAATAGCGACGCCTGAAATTCAGCAATGGAGGTGAGGATGGCCAGTAGTACATCGCTTGAAAGCGAAATCACAGAGTGGCTAGTTCAGTTGATCGAGGACGAAAAGTTGCTCGACGCCATAGACGAACAAGAAAGCATCGACGCTGTTATCGAATCGATTAAAAAAAGAACCGGAGTTCCGGCTTTTGGTTTCGATCACCTGTCGCGACGAGCGAACGTACGCGCTGCTTCTGTCGTGTTGAAGAGCCTGGGACTGCTCGACGTTATTGCTGTCGACAAAAGCATCTCTTTGACAACCGGAGAGGTGCTACGTCCTGACATCCTGTGCTTCAACCCCGAGTCACGAACACTGGTGGTATTCGAGGTCAAACGAGACAAGTTGACTGAGCGGCAAGCCGTCACCGAACTAGCGGGGTATGAACAGGAACTAAGGAATACGCTTCCATTCCTGGGTGATTTTGATGTGAATTTCGTATTGATATCCACGCATTGGGACGTCCTCTTGAACCACGCAGTTGCGAATTTCAACACGTGGTCAGGAAAGAATTGCCTTGCGCTCAAAGTCGTGGCTGATCAGCGGCCGTTCACCCTAGCTTGTCACCTTCCTGACGCCTGGCAGCTTCGGGGAAGCAGTACGCTTCCTCACGAGGCACTGCAATCGATCGACCTCTATCTCTACAAGGAGGAAGGCAACGATGAAGACGAAGACCAGTCAATTCCCGCTGAGCTAATCACAGCGATCAACATCATTGCTAGGTCGGGAGATCGACATGAATCCCATGGGTTCGCCATGTTGTGGTGGGATCACGCCCAATTTGGGAACGGGCACTGGAGCCTCACGCTATGCGGCGTGGATCCGCTCGCAATGTACGCTTGGTGCAGCAAGCATGGGCTTGCGATTCGGTCGTCTCAACTGACGGAGTATCTGGACAAGCATGTTGCAGACGTCATATCTCAAGCCCCGACATCGCTCTACAAAATCGCAAAGGAATCTTTCCCAGTACTTCGGGGAAAGTACCATCCGACGTTTGAGACCGACTGCACTTGGGAGGAAAAGATGACGCTTCTCAGGCGGCGGGCGTCCCCGGTGTACTTCGAGTTCTGGGGAAGCCTTGGCGACTATGCGCGAGAGTTCATCTGCTATCCAGACGTTCGCGGAAGGTACATGGCGTATATCGACCGTCACGGATTTGACTGGACTAACCCGGATGTTGCATTCCCATTGATCGGAAATATCTGTGGTGACATTCCATTTCCCGATGGCATCGTTCGATGCAGCGAGGCCTTCAACGCGGGGGTCAAGCTGGGCTTGCACGAACTGTTTGCCAGGATTGCTGATGAATCTGAAGATGAAGCCAGAAAGCTGAGTCCCTTGCTCCAATGGAGCATGCTAGAGGCGACACGGGTTGCTATTGAGATGGCAGAGATTTATCGCACAGTGAAGGAGGTTGACGAGCCTCCGCCACCTCTATCGACCACCCCGGATAAGCGCGCATCATCTACAGCAGAACTTTGCGAGTGGGCCGTGAAGCACTTGATCGGAGGCGATCACCCTGTGCATCAGCGCTGTTTCGAACTAGGGCGTTGGGGCGCAGCGTTCTTCAGCGAATGGTTAGACGAGTCGGAGCGGCGTCAGTTTTTAGAGGCGCACGCTGATGTACTTGCGGATTCGCTTCGTGAGATGTTGGTGCCTGTCCTAGTCGAGCTCCAACCCTTCGACATAGAGCCTGAGAGGACTCATGCGCTTCGGGTATTCCTCCGCAGGATCGGGATCGATTCAGCTGACGCGCTGGCGGCACAGTCTCTGCAGATCTATTCGATTTCGGCATCAGATCTGCTTTCTGCTTTTCGTGATCATGGCGCAAGTGGGCTAGATGAAGTCGTGCCGGCTGTCCTACATACCGTTGGCGAGTTGCCCGATATGGCGCTCGATTGGGGAGGCATGAAGGAAAGCATTCGGAAGATTTTTGAGAGCGGTTGTCGTTGGCCGGCCGTCATGCTCAGCCAGAACGGCAGACATGGGGTGGGTATGGTGGACGAGCGGTTCAGATTATTGTTGGCTCCCGTCCAAGACCCCAATCTCGAGGTCTACTTCCTTGACCAGAAAGCTGTGGCGAGTTTTTGGGTCAAGATGACTTGGTCCGAGCTTCAGAATAGGCTGTCACCTTCAGCATGAAGAGAGAAGTGCGTAGTGCCGATATATACATCGCCGAAGACTGGAGTGGATGACCTGAATTGATTACTCAAGTTGACCGCTCTCGGAAGCAAACCGTGACCTGATGGCACGGTTGCGACCGGCAGCAACTGCTACTCAGCGGTCATTCACGAAATTCAGTTGCACTGTCCGCTTTGTGAGTATTCGCACGGACTCCGCCATTAATTCGCACTTCAAAACCGGCATGCCTGCGCACCTAAATGCCACCACCATCACGCACTTCAAATCCGCAATGCATTCGCGTGGGAGCACCACCAAAGAGGTCTGTCAGCAATCCAAAAAGTAATGGCCGATTTACACAGAAATCGCGACACCCTCTTTCTGGCTAAGTAACTTTGCATAGGTGGCCTGCATCCGTCACCCCATCAGCCAAAAAGACAGGCCAACGACAAAGGGAAATGGCCTCTCCCGCAGGAGGAGAAGCCATTGAATTGCATAAAAAACAAGGACGATTCAGATTTCAAGGCCTAGTGCTTGCATCCATGACTTACCTAACAAGCCCGCCACATCGTCATTATTATCCTGTGACCAAAGTATCTCTGGATTGCCTCGATGTTGAAGCCTGTGATTCAGGAATGACTCGACCCTTTTCAACCTCTCGGGGTCATGGGTGAGGTAACCAATTGGTACGGTTACTGCACTTTCCTGGCTCGGCTGGAAGTGATATTGCACCACTGCCAGTTGACCGGGAATGAGGAATACCTCTACTTTGTCCTGCAGATCCTGCCCCTTAAAACCCAGACCATTTGGGATTCGAGAGTGGTAAGCCTTGCGTAGTCGATAAATATCATTCACATCATCGGCAGGTAGCAACGCTGTGATCTTTCCACGAGCCTTTCGCTCTTCACTCAATTGTTTGGCTACTTTTCCACAAAATTCGGTCAGTAGCGCGCTGTTTGCAGCCCACAGCGGGACAGAACTAGACAGCCACAAGGCATTGTGGCTCACCCCTTCCTCCCAGTTTTTTGCTAGCTCTTGAAGAGTTCTGGTGATGGTGATTCGGTTATTATCCGCGTAGATAGGGCCAATCATCGCTCTTGTATTCTGATTGTCATATCCAGTTTTGCGTAGATGGTGATCCATCAGCCAACGGTTAATATCTAAATCATCCCCATCAACATAACGATTCAACACTATGTCGTAGAAGGCCCTGCAGAATTCTGTCAGAGACAGACCTCCGGTTGAGAGCTTAATCCCACTAAGATAATCGGAAATGCGCGATTCGAGCTCCATGCTCAACGGGCGCTGTCGAATATCGCCGACCTTCTCGGAAGCCCGCTTGATGACCTGAACATCTCCCGTCGATGACGGCAGTAGCCAGATATCGATATCCACAGGTATCTGCACCGGCCTGCCAATTTCACAGGCCCCGACTTTGTAGAGGCGCTTGCGCTTAGAGTCCCGGTCTTGCTGGCGAGCAGTATCGAGGTACGCACGGTACTGGCTGCCAAATGTCTCCGCGACCTGGTTGGTGCTCAAGCTCTTGTGCTCATGCGGGATGGGTATTTCATAGAGGCCAAATCGACTGCTGTTGTAGCGGGATTTGGGCATGACTGAAAGAGTAAGCAATTCGATCACCGGCTCTTCAATACACTCCTCGTACTTAGTCAGGCTGGCTGCCACATTAGGATTGCCCTTGGTACGATCAAGCAGCATTGGCGAAGGAGCCAGATGGCCATCGTTGCTGTAGACCGCGAGCTTGTTGTGCACCAGGGTCTCGACCAAGACTTCGACTTCGCGTTTGGACAAACCGAAGTACTCTTGAATATCACCTGGCAGCACTTCTTGTAGCGCCAGCAGCAGGCGGCAGGTGTACTCTTCAACGACCGGTAGGGAGACTTCTTTCGTCCAGCCACAGTTCACGTGGTACGTCTGCGCAGGCACCAATAGAGAAATCGTATTACACAACCGCAGACCAGAGGGATCTACTACGTCGAACTCTTCATGCATGGGATTTGCCCTCGATCACTGTGGTTCCATCAACGATTTCGTAGCTCTTAAATTTCGCCTGGTGTTTGTCATCTATGTAACTGAGCACATCCCCTAGGGCAGAGGAATGATTTGCGGCGCGCCACATACGTTGGGCACCAATGATAACCAACCTCTCCTGAGCTCGTGACAAGGCAACATTGATCCGTGAGGGGCTGACCAGAAAACCTTGTAAGCCGTGGTCGTTGTTTCTGACCAAGCTCAAAATGATGATTTTGTTCTCCTGCCCCTGATAGGAATCCACGGTATCAATTTTGATCAGGTTTCGAATCTGTGCAGCCCATTCTGCGCGGCTCAGTTCCTCTTCTAGAAGCCGCTTCTGAGCGCTGTACATTGTGATGATCCCTACTGGATAGGGATGTTTGTCACTCTTCTCCGCCTTTAGCTTCTCAAGGTGCTCCGGACGTGCGAGTTGTTTAATGAGATGCAAACAAACTTGGAGCTCATGCTGGTTAAGCAGTACGCCCTTACGCGGCTCATCTTCCATAACTGCACGCTCACCACTGCCACTATCGATCCAGGTGACCGGGGTGCACAGGGGATATGGCAAATCCGCATACCAGTCGGCAGCCTTCTTACGTGAGCTCTTAAGGGCCCCCTGGTAGAAGCAGTGGGAAACGACATCACCGATTGGTTCTATCATCCGGTACTGAGTGTCGAAGGTGATGCCATCATTGACCAAGAAGGCTCGCTCAAAATCGGTACGAGTGGCCTCGCGCTCATCAATAGAGAGTCTGCGGCACACGGCTCGAACATGCTTTGTGTCATACAGTGGCGGGAGCTGTTTATGGTCACCCACCAGCAGGACTCGTCGAGCACATTGCAGTGCAATCATGAGCTCGGAGGCCTGGGCTCTTCCCGCCTCATCTACGATTACCCAGTCAAATTCAAGTTCATCAATATGCAATCCGCCTGCACCAATACCAACAAGGGTGCCACAGACTAACTGTGAGGTTTTAACTAGGAATTTGTCGTAATTAGCTCCGCCTGAGGCTAGTACATCAATCCAATCCTGACTGATGTCGATCAGGTGGTTGAGCCGCTGCAACGCCAGTTGGTTAGTGACCCCATGGCTGCGCGCGACAAGGGTGGATAGAGTATTCCAGAAGTCTGGATCCAAGGCACTTGGCAGGTTGAAGTCATAGCCTCGGGTTTCCAAGTTGCGCTCAAGGATTTCCAAACACTCCTGAATTTTCTCTGCAAAGGAGGCTGCGACTGCCTCCCGCTCGCTAGGGTCGTGATAGTGTTTGGTCGCGCTCTCATGCTGTTGATTGGCCAGAGCACGGATGCGCTGGAGCAGCGGGCCAATGCTGCGATGCAATTTGGCCAACTCTTCGACTAGGGGTTGACTGAGCATAAGACGCGAGGCAAGGGCATTGATGCGCTTTTCGTACTCGCGTTGAAACTTGTAGCGGATCTGGCGCTGGATCGAGCTAGAGTGGCACTGCAGTAGTTTTTCATCAATGGCTGACTCATGGCCAAGACGCACTACGCTTAGTGGCGTACTGAGGTGCATGCATAGCTCCCTAGTTTTGATGGCCACCGTGTCTACCGATGTGTGGGACTGACCGACCAGCAAGATATTGTTAGCTAGGCCGTTTTCGAACAAATAATGAATAAATTTGCTTACAAAGGCAGTCTTGCCGGTGCCAGGAGGGCCCTGTAGGACACTGATAGGGCCTTCTGAAATAGCTCGTTGGAACGCTTCTATCTGGCGCGGATTGAGACGCTCGGACTCACTGTCATAACGCTCGCGAATCTTGGCCTCATCAGGTTTGGCCGCAACCGCCCGGAGCATTGGTTCACTACTGCAGTCGAAGTAGCCTGGAAGACTATTAATGCGAGATTCGCCTATTAGCACCCGGTTCATGGCCCGTTCTCGGCGAGCGCGGGAGGCATGGCTACGCTTGGACTCGAAAATCAGCTCGGCACCCGGAATCAGCTTCTGACGGATTGATCGCATACCCGGAGCAACCACTCTGACAGCTAGCATGTCCGCATCGCTTTCTTCTGTCACCACATAGCCGAAGGAGCGACTTTCCCCTTCAAAATAGATTCCGACCTCATCCTCCTCCCCGAGTAGTTCCAGCAGCTCTCCCTCTTCAACTTCACACGGAATCAGCAGATTACCGCCCTCGCTTTCCCGAATCTCACCCGACAGGATTTCAACCCTGCGACGCTGCTCACCTTCTGTTTCTAGAAAAGCTTGCCAGATGGCACTGGGGCGAATTCTGTCGTCTATGTCATCGATGAATGAGGAGGGTGTCTTCTCGTCTTCAACCGGTGTTAGTAGAGAGACCACCGCGTCGATGCTGGTGATGAACTCGATTAAGTGGTCAGAACATTTGGTCGTCGGCAGCCCACGAACCACTTTCACCGGTCGAGTGAAGGTAAACTCAGCTTTGTTGCTGGCCGAGACATAATCAGTCATGGATGCATCACGCAGGCCAAGGTTCTCAATTGCGCGTGCGTTTGGATCAAAATCGAAGCTTAGCAGCCGATCACGACCGGTGATACGGCAGAACAGCATGCCTGGTTTTTTGCGAGAGGGCTCGACTTCGAAGTAATAAGGCAGTTCCTCAGGCTGAAGCAATTGCTCCTGCTGCGGAAATTGGAAGCTCTGCCAGGTGAATACCAGAGCCTCCTGCGTTTCTACTTCGGGTGAGCTATAGGTTCCAAGCAAACTCTTTAGGCTATCTCGCAAAGGCTCTATGGCAACGGGAACACCATGCGGTTGTTGCTCGCCTCGGTTAAGTTCTTCGACAACCGAAGGTGGAGCCTCCTTCCCGAGAAGCTCCTTAACTATCTTATAAACAGCAAAGCGGTCACGGCCAAAGCTATCTGTCGAGGTTGGATTGACAGGGCCATATTCGACATTGTATGGGTCGCTGGAGTCGCCAAAATCCAAGGCGTCGATAAGCATGAGTGCAAGTTCACTCGGGTTCTCCGCACCAACAGAGGATTTCACCAAGATGTTTGCGGGGTGAAGGTCCCCGTGGGCGAAGTGCTGGCCGTGCAGATTTTGCACCACATTACACAGCGCAATACAAGCATTGAGGCGAGACTTAGTATCGGTCAGCTTCTGTGTAAAATCAGACCAACCTTGCCCTTCTTCGAACTGGGTCACTACAAACAGACCCCTCCCACCACTGAACATCCCATAGGTTAATAGTGATGGAAGTGGTAATTCACCCACCTGGGTCTGCTCGATTCGCTTACGCATCCGCAGAATTCGCCGGTTCATCCCGGGCGACTTTAGGTCCACCTCGGCTTTCTGCCAGAATTTGAATAGAGCCTCCTGCCCTTCAAACACACATCGATAGGTAATTTTCTCGCCAAACATGTTCGGTTGAGTGCCTGACGCTGCAGGGAACAGCTGGGTCATAGCGAAGGGGCTCCAATCATTTTTGATGAAGTCACCCTTAGTAATTTCCTGTAAGACCTCTTGGGTGTCGTCGTAGTGTAGGGCCTGTCCCAGTGTGATCGTATTGAACTCAGCCAGCATGACTAAGGCATTTTCGAACCGACCCTGCTGCTCAATATCCAAGGCTCGTTCAAAGAATCCATCAAGCTTGCCGTCAAATGGATCGTTTTCGACCTTCTGCCAAATGTATACCCCATCTTCACGTTGCAATCGCACGTCATGAAAGCAGATCTGGTGTGCGACTAAGGCCAGCAGATAGACATCTCGCGCAAAAGGGCTGAGGACTTCACCCGAAGACCCATACACATCTTCTGGAAGCAAAGTGTCACTACTGCGCAATTTTTCGCTTAGATCCTTGACTGTGCCTTTTTCTGGAATGAACGCAGCGTGGTAACCCGACGTTAAGATGATATTGTGGTCGGCTGAATACCAGAGGTTTTGTGTGTCAATGTCGCGATGGGCTATCCCCATAGTATGTAGTTCGGCAAATGGAGAGAGGAGCGCTCGTACCAAATCAAGCCTTTGTTCTGCATTCCATTTAGCACTATAGAGGTTAATATGCTCCTCTAGTCGGCGGGTATTTTTCCGCAGCTCATAGAGCTCGATACTGTCATTATTGATGTCCTCTTCGACAAGAGGTGCTATAGGTCGCAGAAGGAATTGCTCAAGTGGACTATTAGTTGAAACGGCTGTCCGGTAAAGGTGCTCTTCACGCATGACCACCTTACGCCAAGTTTCGTCATCACGGAATTTCAAGCCAAGAATGGCCAAGTCCCAGCGGCGCATCATCGCCAGGCGATTGGCTTGGTCCTTATGATTGGAAGGGTATTCTGAAAATAACTGCTGCCCATGAACCCGATCTGGATGCGATGAGGCTACATAGTCCATAAATTTGAAATCTGCGGGTTGGACACGAACCCCGCGAAAGAAATCGTCAAAAGCTTGTTTGCACCTAGGGGCAGTAGGGCGATCTCGACGCTTGTCTTTGAAGAAGTCGAACTTTTGACTTACTGTAATTCGAGAGTAAGCCTCCTGTTCGCGGATCGTCAGAAACTCTTGAAGGGTATGAACATACCGTCGCTCTGAGGTAGGTAGGTATTCAGGCGTTGCCGATCCACACAGCACAACATGTGCTTCAACGCTGGGATAGTAGCCCAATTTATGGGCTACCTCTGTCTTGAGAATATTCATCAACCGTAATGCTTGATTACGCTTCACGTCATAAGGGCTTTTGCTACGGTATTTGTCATTGATATACCAGTTACCATCGTAGCTGTTGAGTCTTCCGCTCCACTCCTTGAGTTCAACCACCAACACCCGGTCATGGGTGATGATGATAAGGTCGAATTCCATCGACCCTTGGGTATCTGTTAAGACCACAGATGCGTAGGCAAACCATACCCCACTGAAATGTTCCTGCATTAGGGAGAGCGCATTAGTTTCGCTCTTGTGAAGACCATTCCCTCTGACGACGATGTCCATGCGGTTTTCTTTCTGAATGAGTCTAAGAGCCTGTTCACGATCTGTTGCACAGTGGCGATACAGAGTTGAAAACCGCTTCGAAAATGCTCATGTACCACTTGTACATTCCGCTTTCTCAGCCGTTTTCGCCTTGTCTCGCTCTTGCTCGCGAGATCGCGAACAGGCTCTAGGGTGTACAGGTGCGGCACCTGCGGCGGCATCACTAGCGCTACAGCATGCCATGTGCGATCTATTCTATATTTTGTCATGAAAATTGCGGCGCAGTCAGTTGTATTGCTCGATCCAATCACTGGGGCTGTTGAAGGAATGTGGGGGTCGGCTGCGTAGTGCAGATCAGAGGGAGATCGGTCTCGCCTGCTAGGGGGGGCGGCTAACACGCCTAGTTCGACGTGTGTGAGGAACGTGTGTCTGTATTCATGCGAATACTCACTTTGGCCGAGCAGCTGCCACAGTTCCCAGAAGGATGGCTGGAGGTCGGCCAAAGCAGACGGTGGCATATCTAGTCACCAACATCAGCTACCGGCCCCAGAGCAGCCAATCGAAAAGGACCGAGTAGAAGGCTTAAGCGGACACACGGTTTACGGCTAATGATAGGGCTAGAGCCTATGTCCTTTTAGCAGCGGACAAAGTGGCCACTGGGGATTAAGGATGAGAGTATGAACTCGGGCTCTCGTGATACCGACACGAAGGACGCGTCGGCTTTTAGGATATGGAGGATCATCGCCACGCCAAATGAAGGATGAGTCAACTCCATTGCCGGTTCGCCGCGCTTCTCGAACGATAATGACTCCGTCGAATTGCTTGCCTTTTGCCTTGTGAATGTTCATAACCTGCAAGCCTGATGGAGCTTCCACTCCATCGAGAATTTGTTCTTGGGCGAGTGCTTGATCCAGCGCGATGCGGGCATTAGTGTATTCGCCGTCTCTAAGCCACTCTGATGCTAGGCCAGCGGAGATGCGGCTGCCGCGCCGGAATGCCACCAAGAAGTCCAGTTGATTGGCGATGCGAACGAGCTCGTCTTGTCCAGTGGCCCGAAGAGCATGCTTCACAGTCAACCAGTCCTCTGCCGGGTCTCCTGTAAATTGAGAAATTGCAAGGTTTGTAATCAGGTCGCGCAAGGAATTTGCGATATTGATGTTTAATACCTTGCCTCCGCGAATCTTGAGCGCCTGTTCTTGAAGTTTGGCCACTGCGGCTCGAGCCTGTCCAGTTGCTCTCCGTGCGGACGCGATCATCTCCATGCTTGTTGCTATGTCGTGTTCGATGTGCACAAGATTCTTGGGCTCAAGAAGGAAAGCAGCGAATCGGGCTGACAGAAGTGACTCCGCCTCGTCAAAGAGCAACTTGTGGCGGACCGGCTTGCCAATATTGGTGCCTATCGCGTTCAACGCGTTGGATATCTTCAAGGCGCTTCGATTGTTCGACACCAGTATCGCGATGGTTTTGGGGAATGATCCAGACTGCGCGCGAACGGCAGTGTAAAGCTCAAATAGTGCGCGGCGCAGCAAATGGTTCCAGTTCGGCGGTGGTTTCTCTGGACGGTATGCCAAAGTAGACACGCCTTTGTATCCAGCTCCGCGGACTTTGCCCGTCAGGATGTCATTGCCAAATGCTAAAATTTCCGAGTCTGGGCTGCGATGGTTCTGTGTCCCAAGGTCTACTTCAAGGGGCTGAAGAGTTTCACGTATTGCGGCAATTCTCTCTGGCCCAACGCCAGGAAGGAAATCAAAGATTTGCTGCTCAAGGTCTGCAAGACACAGCACTTGAGTATGTGCAGCCAGCATTTGAATGCATTGCCATGCGAATTGTCCGGTGTCCTGAGCCTCGTCTACGATGATAAGGGGATGGCGCCGAGCGATGGCTGAAAGAAGGTGCGAGCTGGATGCCAAGAGCCGTGTCGCATTCGGAGCGAACAGGTCGAATGCAATTCGGCCTTCGTCATAAAACAACCTCTCGCGCTCGTCTTGCCAAGCATCCCATTCCGCGTCCTCGTTGTCGATTCCTCCTGAAATAGCTTTCTCGTCCTGCGGTAGCAGGATCGACAACTTGCGCGGTGCACCCAGCAAATATGCATGGGCTTTGAGGATGTCCCAGAAGAATGAATGGAA
Source organism: Vogesella aquatica (assembly GCF_028548455.1). Classification (GTDB taxonomy): domain Bacteria; phylum Pseudomonadota; class Gammaproteobacteria; order Burkholderiales; family Chromobacteriaceae; genus Vogesella; species Vogesella aquatica. The sequence goes on along the minus strand of NZ_JAQQLF010000028.1, from coordinate 636 downwards.
GGTTTGGATCGAAAGTTGATCGCGCTCGCCCTTCGTTGCTTCAAGCGTTGCCGCATCGAGAATCCTAGCGACAGCCGCGCGAGAGAAGCTGAGGAACAACACAGATTGGCCAGGTTTCATTCCTTGCTTGATTCGGCAGACCGCTTTGCGCAGGGCGACAGTGGTTTTCCCACTGCCCGGCCCACCGAGGACTAGGATGTGGCCATCGCAAGCTAATACGCTGTCACGCAGAGTGCAAGGCCTATTCATGGCTCTGGATCGCCCAAGGCGTCGTTTTCGTCTCTATCTTCCTGGATAGGCGAAGGTGAGGGAAACAGTGCATAAACAGAAGCTAAGAAACTCGTCACAGTTATGGGCAACTCGTGAAATTCGCACTCCTCGAAAAGGCGGGCAGCCCAACCGGCTCCCTTGTTGCTCCCGAGTGCTTCCTTGGCCAAGCTTCTGACAATGTCATCATCGGGGCGATCATTCGGTATCGCGACATTTCCATTCTCGTCGTTGGTTTTTAGTGTGGACAGGGCGTGTACTGAATTTTGTGTAAACGGACATTTGGCAGGAAACTGCTACCTAGTCTGGAGGCACAATGAGCTCGAAAAATCACAACGTACCTGACGCACTACTGGACAGCTTGCTGGC
>NZ_JAQQLF010000027.1 GCF_028548455.1 Vogesella aquatica | reverse complement strand
AGCATCTGCCGCAAAGGATGCTGGCGCATCAGACACCATTGCTGGCGATGAAACAGTGGCAGAAATCACATCCCGAACTGTTCAAAAAGCAGGTGCGTAATCGTCCGGGACTGGACAGCTAGAATGAGCCCCAAACTGGTTGATGAGATAGCTGCAACGACGAAAGCGCCGAAGGCAATACCGAGGATGCCCCCGAATGCTCCGCGAAAGCCATAACGGAGTGAGTTAGTAATGGTCATAACCACACCAGGCCCAGGAATGAGAACCGTGACAAATGCCATCAGCAAAAAGACTGGATAGAGTTTCATTGTGGATTACTCCGAGACATAACGTTTGACATGAGGGGCGGTGCAAAGGACGCGAAGCGGCCTTTGTGACGTCCCCTCGATGGAAGGGTTAGCCGCCTGCGCGCACATACGTGCTCCTGTAGCTTGCCGGCACCTCGAATGGCTGGATTTTGCCAGCGAGCGAAAGAACGAGAAGCAAGGAGACCACCGCACCGCCAACTGCTGCAACTCCAACGGCAAGCGTGCGGCCGCGAACGGCAGCCGGGCCGCTCCAATAGACGGCACAGCCCAGGTGAATGAAGAGGGCAACGACGGCAAGGAAGTAGTACGGCACAAAGAAGTACTGGAACGGCGGCACGTGTATGCCCGCTGCCGCGTAGAAGAAGTTCGTGTCAAGCCCGAGAGCAGCTCGACCAAACATGACGGCCGCAACGTGGATTAGGAGGAACAGTGCGAGATAGAAGCCGGACGCGGCTTGGACCCAGGCGACAGTGCCCCGACGCTGCTTCCACCCTGCAAAGACAAGCCACAACCCACTCGCGCACTGGAAGGTGACGCACGCCAGGAGGATGCCCTCAACGAAGGGCTGCCGATACAGCGCGCGTGCCACCTCCATGAACCTGAGGTGGGCTGAAATGCTTGCCAGCGAGGCCAAGTGATTGGCGATGTGAACAGCAGCGAATGCAGCAATGAGGAATGCCGACAGCCGGTGCAATGTACGGAGGTTCATGACAGGTGGCTAACGTTGAAGCTCAGCGGGCGGCAAAGCCGTCCGCTGGAGCGAAAGGTTGGACGGCAATCGGAGAGTCATCGGTTCTGTTCCCAGTGGTCCGCTGCATTCGCGATGACCTCGCAGTCGCAGAAGCCACCGTGGCTATTCAGCCAGTCCAGTACTGAAGCCTCGGCTTGCCGATGTTCCGCGATCCAGTGCTTCGTGAATCGAAACGTGTGATCGCATCCTGAATCCTCGACATGCTCGTTCACCATGTTGAACAGCGATTCCAGCAAGGGATCGGACATCGGGAATGCAGCGCGTGCAAGTTGCCTTTGCTCGCGCTTCCACTCCTTCTTCCGATCTCTGTCGTTCGAATTCATAAGATCCTTGCCGTTGCCCTTGCCATTCAACGTGAAATATACACCTCTGCAGGTGTATATTTGGTTTATCAGTGTGCATAACTGGGCATGGCATAAGCATTTATCATTGCTTTACAAGCTATTGGGGTTGCCAATGCCTGAAAGTACACAGCCAGATGGGACTGCCGCGCCACGCTTGCTTGATGTGCTGCGGCAGACGCTGCGAGTCAGGCATTACAGCCTGCGCACCTAGCAGCAATACGTCAATTGGGTACGGCGCTTTTTGCGCTTTCACCATCATCGCCACCCTCGCGAGATGGGGGCTGCGGAGGTCAGTAGCTTTCTCACCCATCTGGCTGTTGAAGTAAGTAGCCAGGATAAGGCGCAGCCGCATCCGGGAAACAGCGGGATACCCAAGGTTGGCCGCACTCTGTCAGATGACCAAGTGACAATGCCAAGACAATCAACCCCGGATGCGCCGTTAGCTTATCCGGGCTACGGGCTACGGGCTGAGCATTTGGATGCCGTGATTGAATCACGGCAAGCCGTTAAACATTAACTCTGTTGCACTTGGTTGTTGAGACCGCCAAGTCAATCCAGCGGACGACGTACCGGCGCCGCTGATTTCCAACGTTAGACACACATGGACCAACTCCGCTTTCTACCTATATCACTTCGGGAGCGCTCAATCTCGAAACGAGAGATCGTCCTTCCGCTTGAGGCCGCACTGCAGGCGCTTGAAATCCTTGAGCGCCAGGGCGTCCAGATTCTTGGGTGGGAGGGCTGGGTCAAGTATGCCGACGGCCGGGTTGGTCACGGTAGCGCCCCGCAAGGCACGGTCAGCCTTTCGCACATGTCGGCTTCTGAGGCGGCAGCGTTCTGCCGATCAACGATGCGCAACGATGCCGCTGAGTGGGCTAGCGACAATCCGGGCACTACCAACCAGCTGCATTTCTGCATTACAGTTAAAGCCTAACTACTCGCTCAAGCGTTAGCCAACAAAGGCAAAGCATGTCTCAGCTCCTCCGCTCAAATGCCAAAGTCCTGATCCTCAAGGACGCAGATGATTTCTGGAAGCACTGCAACCAGACCCAGCTCACCCACCACACTCCAGACGGCCCCGAAGCCGAAGCAGAGGAGCGCCTCGACCTGCGCGCAGCCTTAGCGATCAAGGCGCTTCTTGAGGCTGAGGTTGGTCCGGAGGAAGGACCATCGCGCGTTCACCTGCAAAACTGGGACTGGAATGACGACCGATGCCGCGGCGTCTACATTCTCAAGGCGTCTTTCACGGCCGAGCTGATACCCAAGCTGCTATCGCTGCTCACCGGCGAATTCGCAGACTTCCGGATCATCCTCATGCTGCACGAGGACTGGGACTCTGACGCTTGGGGCCATCTGAAACTCTGTGCAAATCAAATCGCAGTACAGCAGAACGTCGCTCAGGCGTATGCGATTGCAGTCTAAACCCTCTCTCAAGCTGATCCGCTACGGCGTTTAGCTCGACCCTTAGGCCCTTGATTGATGAAACGTACTCTCACCTTTATCGTTGCCATAACCATCGCTACCAGCGTATGGGCGCAGCATGCGACAACATTCGTTTTCGTAAAGATCACCGAGTCAATCATGCCCCTTCAGCGCGGCGAGAAATATGAGGACCCGCTGGACGAAGCCCTGAAAAAGGCCGGTCTCGGCGAGGTAACGGGAGCGGGGAGCATGCTGACGAAAGAGAAGACCGTTGAGTGGATCGGCCTTGATGTAGAGTTGACCGATCCCGTAACTGGCATCCCGTTTCTTCGCAAGAAACTCACGGAACTGGGTGCACCAGCAGGGAGTGTGCTGGAGTACGAACGCAATGGCGAGACGCTTCAAGTGCCGGTGCGTGACTGAGGCACCCAGCATTCCCGTCAAAGGGACTTCCTGTAAGTATGCCCCCCCCCTACGTTAGGCTTTGTCCGCATGGAACGTAACGTGCTCATCCTCTCCCTGGCCCGTGGGCTTCTTGGCGAAGTCCATCCGGTGCTTCGTGCGGTGTCTACTGAGCTAGATGCGGCTAACCATGTAGTCCGCATTCGCTTCGAGTACGACGGAGAGCCGTCACGTGCTGCTCGGGAGAGCTGCTCGTGCGCCGCAACGGAAGTCATTGCCGATTTCGTGACGCCGTGGTGCCTTGACGAGCAGCACGTGGTCCGGCCCCGGCCACAGCCAATCGCACCGTTGGCCCTGCTTGCCTACCAGCGGTGGGAACCCGAAGATGCAAGCTGACATTTTGCTCAAGGCCAATGTCCACTTGGCTTGCAGGCATCGTGCACGGGTGGCGTACCAGCTGCTGTTCGTTCACACGTGGGTCCACGCCTTCTTCATCCAGCGTGGTAGCACAGCAACGTTCGGAAGCTGTCTGCCGTAGCATCTCCTTGCCATTCCATGCGGCCAACCCTACGCCGCCACGCCAGCCCCTCGCCACCAACCACCTGCCAACCGCATCAGCACCAGCATCGCGTATGCTGTCGGCGTTCCTTTGACGGTGCATACCGATGACGCAAGCGCTTCGCTTGGCCGCGCTAGCCCTGTGGCTGGCCAGCCTGCTGTGGCCGGCGGCGATTTCGCCACACGGCGATACGCTGCTGGGTATCCAGCTGCTGGCTAGCGGCACGCTGCTGCTGGCGGTGGCGGTACATAACGTGATGCTGATGCGGCCGCTGGTGGCGCTGCTGCCCAGCCTGCGGCTGCACGGCGCGTATTACCTGTGGGCGGCGAGCTTTGTGTTGCTGGCGCTGGCGCCGGTAAGCGAGCACCCGGCGCTGGCGCGTGGGGTGCTGTGGCGCAGTGTGCTATTGCTGGCGATCGCGCTGCTGACCGGCGTGGCCGGTGTGGTAGCTATCGTGCTGTGGCATTAACCAAGGTTGGCCGCAGGCCGGCTCCGGGTTGGCAATGCCGCCAGCGGCCAGCGCTGCCGCCATCCGCCGCTCAGAAGGCGCTTTGGGCGGCTGGCGCCCCACTGGCCCGCCCCGTGCGGGGCTCCCCTGCTTTGATCACCCGCCGGTGCCCGGCGCTGCGATAGAGCTACGCCGGCTGCAGCATCGGCAGCGTCAGCTGGCCATCGTGCTGGTACGCACGGTTGCGGCCGGCGTGCTTGGCGGCGTACAGCGCCTGGTCGGCGTGCTGGTAGGCGCGCAGGTAGTCGCTGCCCCCGTGCAAGGGGCTGATGCCGATACTGAGGGTGAAGTCGCCGCCCTGCTCGGCAATGGCTTGCTGCAGCTGGCGGATGAAGTTGGCCGCACGCTGCGGGTTGCCGTGTAACAGTACGGCCAGCTCGTCCCCGCCCAGGCGGCCGGCCAGCTCGCCTGCGGCCAACTGCGCTTGCAGCAAGCCGCCCAGCAAGGCCAGGGTGCGGTCGCCGGCGTGGTGGCCCTGGCTGTCGTTGATGTGCTTGAAGTGGTCGATATCGATCAGCAGCAGCACATGCTGCGGCGGCTGGCTGTCGGGTAGCTGCTGCAGCGCGTGCTCAAAGGCGTGGCGGCTGGCCAGGCCGGACAGGCTGTCGGTGTTGGCGCGCTGCGCCAGGGTGGCCTGCGTGGCCAGCAGCGCCGCCTCCAGCCGGGCGTGTACCAGCACCAGATCGGTAAGGCTGCGCATGATGGACACCATCAAGGACAGCAACACCACCAGCCCCACCAGCGTGTCGTGCGCTTCCACCTGCCCGGATAGCGATTGCCGGATGTCGTCGTACACGCGCCAGCCTTGCAGCGCGGCCAACAGCGCCAGGCCCCACAGCAAGGCCCGTAGCGGCTGCGCGTAGGGGCGCGCGCGCCGGGCAAGCCAAACCTGCGGCCACAGCCATAATAATTGCAGCAGCGAGCTGCCGTTGACGGTGGCGCGGCGCAGCGCGACGTCGTCTACCCACAGCATGGCGGCGGCCTGCAGCAGCAAACCGGCGCTGGCGATGGCGTAACCGCCCCAGGCCGGCAGCAGGCGGGCATCGTCAAAAAAGCGGCGCAGGCCGTGTTCGTACGCCAGCGGGCTGAGTGTGAGCAACAGCGTGCTGGCTAGCAGGATGGCTGGGTTGGGCAGCAGGAAAAACACCAGCATCACCAGATAGGCCATGCCGAGCAGGCCTTCGCTCCAGGCCCAGAACTGGAAACCCGGTGCCGTCTGCCGATGGCGCCAGACGTAGCGCAGCATAGCGCCCAGCCAGCTGTGCAGCAGCGCCCCGAATAGCACCAGCAGCAGCATCTGCTCGTTGCTGAACATGCCTTGTCCTCCATCCCGCCCGTTAATGAACCGCCGCTATCTGATCATGCGCGGGGGGCTTTGGCGAGTAGCCAAGTCAATGGCCGTGCATTTCATGCATATTCATTGAATTCAATAGCATGAATAGCATTTTCAATTACAAATAAGCACTTGGCGCCGGCGCTGGCGGCAGGGTTTGGCCAGTAGCGCCGCGCTCCCCTGCGGCCAACCACACCCGCTACGCGCATGAAAAAACCCCGGCCAGTAGACCGGGGTTTTGCGTTGCCTGCTGGCAAACCAGCAAGCGCTTAGCCGTGCAGCTTGGCCAGCTGTTTGGCGATGATGTCGTGGTTCAGCCACAGCACCGGGCCGGCAGGGTTGGCCGCTTCGCCAAACATCAGCGGGCCGGTGCCTTCCAGTACCAGCGCGCTGAGGTGGTCGGTCACCAGTGCGCTACGCTCTTTGTGCTTGCTGGTGATGTCGTCGGAGGTGCCGATCATCACCTCGGCCAGCGCCGGGGAGTTGTCCATCGGCCAGGCGGCAAAGTCGCGGAAGGCCAGCATGGTGGCGTCGGTGTTGTAGGCTTCGATCTGCGCCAGCAGGTCGTCGATGCTGTAGCCGTCTTGCAGCAGCGCGTGGCAGGCGGCCCATTGCGCCTCGGCCCACTCGCCCGGGGCTTCCTGGCGCAGCGCTTTGAGCAGCGGGAACAGCGACAGCTCCACGCCCACAAAGATGTCGGACGAGTTGGTGCGGATTTCCGGGCAGTTGAACACGGTGGCCTTCACGCCCTGCTGCCACGCGGTGCGGGCGTGGTCTTCCAGGCGTTTTTTGGCACCGCCCTGGGTGTAGTTGCTGTAGGTCTGCCACTGGTACTGGCCGTCGATCAGGATCTCGGTACCGTGGTAGCCGTAGGCGGTGTAGCGTACCTGGCCGCCGCTAGCTTCCAGGCGCTGGCGCAGCGCGGCGCTGCCGTCGATCAGGTACTGGAAGGTGTTGGCGGTGACTTCGTCGAAGTTCATCAGGATCAGCTTGCCCAGGTCGCTATCCAGCAGCGCGCGCGACGACATGAAGCGGTCGCCACGGCCTTTGTAGATGCGGTTGGCAATGGCCAGGAACACTTTCACCTTGGGGATACCGCCGGCCATGGTGTGGGCAAAGAACACATTGCTGCCGTCGGCCACCAGCGGCTCCAGCTGCGCCATCACCTCGGCTACGCTGTTTTTGAAGCGGGCTACGCCGGCTTCGCGGCAGCGTTCGATCTGCGCCCAGTCCAGCTTTTCGTCCTGCCAGTTTTTCAGGGTCAGTACCGACAGCAGCTCGGTGGGAGTCGGCTCGCCGGCTGGCGCGTCCAGGTCAAAGCCGGCCATCAGCGGTACGTTGATCACTTTGCCGCCGATGCGGGCTTCGGCTTCGGCCAGCTCTTCGGCGTTCAGCGGACGCAGGCTGTTGTCGGCTTCACGACGGCCTACGGTCAGGCCGATGATGGTCATGCCGGCTGCGCGGGCTTCGTTGATCAGGCCGTTGGCGTAGCCACGGCCGAACAGCTCGCCAAACAGCACGAAAACGTCGCCTTGACGGAAAAGTTTGCCTTGCGGGAGGTCGCGCAGAGAGGTCGGTGCGTTCACTGAACAGGTCTCGAATTAGGTTAATGGCTCGAATTCTAATTTGAACAGGGCGCGCTATCAAATCTGCCACTGTTTAGTTTGTGTAACCAAGCGGCCACACGGCAGCGCTGCGGCATGAAAAAACCCGGCCGGGGCCGGGTAGTTGGCCGCACCTTGCACTACACCGGCGGGCGCAGGGTTTCCTGGCGCAGCAGTGGCTCTACCAGCTCGGCAGCCATCGGCTTGGCCAGCAGGTAGCCCTGTACCTGGTCGCAGCCGTGTTCTTCCAGGAACGACCATTGCTCGATGGTTTCCACGCCTTCGGCCACCACCTGCATGTTCAGGTTCTTGGCCATATTGATGATGGCGCGGGTAATGGCGGTGTCGTCCTGGTCGTCCGGGATGTCGCGCACGAAGGAGCGGTCGATCTTCAGCTTGTCGGCCTTGAAACGCTTCAGGTAGGCCAGGCTGGAGTAACCGGTACCGAAGTCGTCAATGGACATGCGGATGCCCATGGACTGGATGGCGCGAATGGTCTGGATGGTGGCATCCATATCGTCCATGATCACGCTTTCGGTCACTTCTACGTCCAGGCAGCTACCCGGCAGCTGGTAGGCGGCCAGCGCGTTGCTCAGCACCTGCACCAGGTCCTGGTGGCGGAACTGCAGCGCCGACAGGTTCACCCCCACGGTAATCAGCGGCAGGCCGGCCGCGTGCCAGGCGGCAATCTGGCGGCAGGCTTCGCGAATCACCCAGTTGCCGATCTGCACGATAAAGCCGCGCTCTTCGGCCACTTCGATGAAGTGTAGCGGCCCCAGCAGGCCCAGCGACGGGTGGTTCCAGCGGATCAGCGCTTCGGCACCAATGATCTTGCCGCTGGCGATGTCTACCTGCGGCTGGTAGTGCAGCACGAACTCGTTGTGCTCTACCGCGTAGCGCAGCTGGCTTTCGATGGCCAGGATCTCGCGCGCGCGGGCGTTCAGGTCGGCGGTGTAGAACTTGTAGTTGTTACGGCCGCTGGACTTGGCGTGGTACATGGCCGCGTCGGCGTTGCGCACCAGGGTGTCAAAGTCGCGCCCGTCGTCGGGGAAGATACTGATACCGATACTGCCGCTAATGGACAGCGTATGGTTGTACACCTCCAGCGGCATGCCGAACTCGGTAAGGATTCGCTCGGCCATATGGGCGGCCACGGCGGCGTCGCTGATCAGCGGCAGCAGCACGATGAATTCGTCGCCGCCCTGGCGTGCTACCACTTCGCCGGTGCCCAGCACCTTGCGGATGCGTTCGGACGCCATTTTCAGCAGGATGTCGCCGGCGGCGTGGCCCAGCGACTCGTTGATGGTCTTGAAGCGGTCCAGGTCCAGCAGCAGGATGGCCAGCTTGCCGTTGTCGCGTACGGCGTTCTGGATGGCCAGCAGCGCGCGGTCTTGCAGGTGCCCGCGGTTGGGCAGGCCGGTCAGCACGTCGAAGTGGGCCAGGAACTGGATGCGCTCGTCGGCGGCCTTGCGCTCGGACTGGTCGCTGAAGATGGCCACGTAGTGGGTCACTTCGCCGGCCGGGCTCTTTACCACGTTGATGGCCAGCCATTCCGGGTACACCTCGCCATTTTTGCGGCGATTCCATACTTCGCCTTGCCAGAAGCCTTCGTCGCGCAGCTCTTTCCACATGGCTTCGTAGAAGTCGCTGCTGTGGCGGCCGGAAGTCAGCACGGTTGGCCGCTGGCCCAGTACTTCGTCCTGGGTAAAACCGGTGATTTCGGTAAAGGCGCGGTTCACCGAGCGGATCAGCACGTCGGCGTCGGTAATCATGATGCCTTCGGCGGTGTTCTCGAACACCTTGGCGGCCAGCTGCATGCGCTCTTCGGCGGCGCGGCGCTCGGAGATATCGCGCACCATGCGCCATACAGCGGTAATGCGGCCGGCGGCGTCGCGCATGGCCACGGTTTTCACGCTGACCGGGATGGGGTTGCCCACGCGGTTGATGTACTGCACTTCGAATTCGTCGCAGAAGCCGAAGCGCATCACCTTGTGGTCCAGGTTATAGCGTTCTTGCGGCTCGCTTTCGCGGTCCAGCAGGCCCCAGAAGTTTTGCAGCTTCAGTTGGTCCAGACTGTAGCCCAGCAGGCTGAGGAAGGCCGGGTTGGCGTCGATGATCTGGCCTTCCAGCGAGCTGATCACGATGCCGTCCAGGTTGGACCAGAACAGCTCGCGGTATTTGTTTTCCGAGCGGCGCAGCGCGTCTTCCACCTCGCGGCGGCGTTCGATATCGGCTTCCAGCGCCAGGGTTTTGGACTTCAGTTCGTCGATCAGGCGCTTCAGTTCGGCGCGCATCCACTCCAGATGCTTGCCCACGGTGCCGATTTCATCCTGCCGCCCCCAGTGAAACGGCGCGTCCAGTTTGAGTGCGGCCAACTGCGTGGCTTGCTCGGACAGCTGGCGGATGGGGCGCAAAAAGCGCGAGTGCAGAATGGTCATGATCAGCAGCACCGACAGCAGCAGCTGCGCAACCACGATCATCAACAAGTTTTTCAGCTGGTTGCGCTGATCGATTGCCAAGTGCTCTGTATCGAACTCGATGCTGACCTGGCCAATGGCCTCGCCACGGTACACCACGTCTTTTTGCACAAAGGCCACGCTGCCGATGCGGCGCTCGCTGCGCAGGGTAGACAGAAAGACGGTATTGGACTGGGTGTCGGACACGCGGATGGAAATCACGCGGGTGTCGTCCATCACCGATGAAACCAAGGGCGCGCCGGCTTGTCTGCTCAGGTTCCATAGCGGCTCCTGCATGCCCAGCGCCACAATGTCCAGCAGGCGCTTCTGATCAACGGCCAGCTGGTTTTCCATGCGTTCGCGCTGCAGGTTGTAGCTCAGCACGGTGATGATGACCGCAGGGATCAGCAAGCCCAGTACAAGCGCCATCAGGAACACCTGCCGCAAAGACAAACGAGAACCGATCAGGTAGCTATCGAAGTTGTCTGGCTTCTGGTTCATGGAGTCGTTTACCCTCAGGGCACTTTGCCGCTGGTTTTATCAGTTATTTACACAGAATAAGCGGGCTTTGCGCTGTGTGCAAAGACGCTGAATGCATAGTATACACAGGGATGGCCGGTTGCCGAATGCAGAACAGCCCGCCTACAATCTCTGGCTAACTTTATAAAAGGCAGATAACACATGGAAAACAACCGTTTCGATCAATTACTCTGCGCCCGCTGGATCATCACCGTAGAGCAAGATGGTGTGGTACTGGAAAACCACGCTGTGGGTATCAAGGATGGCCGCATTGCCGCCATCCTGTCGCCAGCGCAAATTGCAGCGGCCGACGCCACCGAACGCGTGATGCTGGATAACCATGTGTTGATGCCGGGCCTGGTAAACCTGCACGGCCATAGCGCCATGACGCTGTTGCGCGGCATGGCCGACGACAAGGCGCTGATGGACTGGCTGCAAAACCACATCTGGCCGGCAGAAGGCAAACACGTCAGCGAGCAGTTCGTGTTCGACGGCGCGCTGCTGGCCATGGGCGAGATGTTCCGCAGCGGCACCACCACCATCAACGACATGTACTTCTTCCATGACGCGATGGCGCGCGCCGGCCTGCAAGCGGGCATGCGCACCTTCGTGGGCTGTTCCATCCTGGAATTCCCCAGCGCCTACGGCCAGAACGCCGACGACTACATTGCCAAGGGCCTGGCCGATGCGGCCAACTACCAGGGCAACGAGCTGATCACCTTCACCCTGGCGCCGCACGCGCCGTACACCGTGTCCGACGATACCTTCCGCAAGGTGGTGGCGCTGGCCGACGAGCACGACATGCTGATCCACTGCCACATCCACGAAACCCAGGATGAGGTAAACGGCGGCGTGGCCGAGCACGGCGTGCGCCCGCTGGCACGCCTGGACAAGCTGGGCATGCTCAGCCCGCGCCTGATCGCGGCGCACATGGTGCACCTGAACGATGAAGAAATCGCCCTGTGCGCCGAGCGCGGTGTGGCCATCGCCCACAACCCTACCAGCAATATGAAGCTGGCTTCCGGCATTGCCCCGGTACAACAGCTGCTGGACGCCGGCGTAACCGTGGGCATCGGCACCGACGGTGCTGCCTCCAACAACAAGCTGGACATGCTGAGCGAAACCCGTATGGGCGCGCTGCTGGCCAAGGTAGGCACGCTGAACCCGGTAGCCGTACCGGCCGCCACCGCCATCCGCATGGCCACCCAGCTGGGTGCCAACGCGCTGCATATCGGCGACAAGGTGGGTAGCGTCACCGTGGGCAAGCAGGCCGACCTGATCGCCGTAGACCTGGCGCAGATCGAAACCAGCCCGAGCTTCGACCCGATTTCGCACATCGTGTACGCCGCCGGCCGCGAGCAGGTAAGCCACGTGTGGGTAAACGGCCGCAAGGTACTGAGCGAGCGCACGCTGACCACCCTGGACGAAGCCGACCTGAAAGCCCGTGCCGACGCCTGGCGCGTACGCATTCTGGCCAAATAAGCAGGACACGAAATGAGCAATGTAGACGAACTGGAACTGGATAAATTCAGCCAGATAGCCCACAAGTGGTGGGATATGGACAGCGAGTTCAAACCGCTGCACGAGATCAACCCGCTGCGCCTGGACTTTATCGACAGCCACGCCGGCCTGGCCGGTAAAACCGTGCTGGACGTAGGCTGCGGCGGCGGCATTCTGGCCGAAAGCATGGCAGCGCGCGGCGCCAGCGTGACCGGCATCGACCTGGCGAAGAAGTCGCTGAAAGTCGCCCAGCTGCACGGCCTGGAAAGCGGCGTCAGCGTCACTTACCGCTGCGTGCCGGTGGAAGAGCTGGCGGCCGAGGCGCCGGGCAGCTTTGACGTGGTCACCTGCATGGAAATGCTGGAGCACGTGCCGGACCCGCAAAGCGTGGTGCGCGCCTGCGCACAGCTGGTGAAGCCGGGCGGCTGGGTGTTTTTCTCTACCCTGAACCGCAACGCCAAGTCCTATCTGCTGGCCGTGCTGGCCGCGGAATACGTGCTGAACATGCTGCCCAAGGGCACGCACGAGTACGGCCGCTTCCTCAAGCCGTCCGAGCTGTCGCGCATGGCGCGTAACACGGGCCTGGGCATCGACACCCTGTCCGGCATGAGCTACAACCCGCTCACCCGCATTTACAGCCTGGGTAGCGACACCGATGTGAACTACCTGATCGCCACCCGCCGCCTGGCCTGAGGCCGACGGTTTTGCTTGCGGCCAACCCTGCCTTGCGGCAAGGTTGGCCGCACGTCATTCACGGAACCCGCATGCTGACTTCGCCCCCTCTCCCGCCCAAGGCCATCCAGTGGCTGGCCGCGCTGGGCCTGAGCGATCGCGCCGCCCTGCTGGCGTGCGGCAGCGTACGCGCCTACCTGCTGCTCAAAGCCAGCGGCCATACGGTTACCGACAAGCTGCTGTTTGCGCTGGAGGCCGCCGCACGCGGCGTGCACTGGTCGGCGCTGACTGATAGCGACCGCCAGGCGCTGCGCCAGGCTGCCGCCGTCCACGCACCGGTACGCCCCCTGCCCCCGGCGGCACAGCTGCAACAGCACATGCAGGCGGCGCTGGCGCTGGCCAGGCAAGCAGCCAAGCTGGGTGAGGTGCCGGTCGGCGCGGTGGTGGTAAAGGACGGGCAGATCATAGGCCAGGGCTATAACCAGCCCATCGGCAGCCGCGACCCTTCGGCACACGCCGAAATGGTGGCACTACGCCAGGCCGCACAGGCGCTGGGTAATTACCGGCTGGCCGGCTGCACGCTGTATGTCACACTGGAGCCGTGCGCCATGTGCAGCGGTGCCATACTGCATAGCAGGCTGGACCACGTGATCTACGGCGCCCGTGAGGCGCGTACCGGCGCGGCCGGCAGTGTGGTGGACCTGTTTGCCCTGCGCCAGCTCAATAGCCATACCGCCATCGACGGTGGCATTGCCGCGCAGGAAAGCGCAGACCTGCTGGCCGGTTTTTTTGCCCACCGCCGCCCGGGAGGCACATCATGAAAGCCCTGTTCGCAGCGCTGTTGCCGCTACTGCCCTGCTGGGCTGCCGCCAGCGAGTACCAGCTGGTAGAGCAGCTGCAAAACCAGCCTGTGCAGCCGGTACAGCTCAAGCCCAACCCGCGTACCCCCGGCGCACCGTGGATAGAAGTAGGCGTGCAAAGCCAAAGCCTGGCCCTGTACGACGAGCGTGGCGTACCGGTGCGGCAGTTTGTGATATCGACCGCCAGCAAAGGCGTTGGCGAGCGGGTAAACAGCTACCAGACCCCGCGCGGCTGGCACAAGGTATGCGAGCGCATCGGCGATGGCGTGGCGCGCGACACCATTATTTACCGCCGCCAGATCACCCCCTGGCTGTATACGCCGCAGCTGCACGCCGAGTACCCCAACAAGGACTGGATCCTGACGCGCATCCTGTGGCTGTGCGGCCAGGAGCCCGGCCTGAACCAGGGCGGTGACGTGGACAGCTACGACCGCGCCATTTACATCCACGGCGCCGGCAGCCACGTCGCCTTTGGCACGCCCACCTCGCGCGGCTGCGTGCGTATGGGCGGCGACGACATCATCGACCTGTACGACATCACCCCCAACGGCATCGACGTGCTCATCAACGAAACCCTGTAACCATGCTGAACCTCACCACACCCGCCCTGCTGTTTCCTGCCATTTCCCTGCTGCTGCTGGCTTATACCAACCGCTACCTGGCGCTGGCCGGCATCATTCGCGGCCTGTACGACGACTACCAGCAACACCCCAGCGACAAGCTGGTACAGCAAATCGGCAACCTGCGCCGCCGCATCGCGCTGATCAAGGGCATGCAAAGCCTGGGCGTGGGCAGCCTGTTTCTGTGCGTGGTCGCCATGTTCATGATCTACACAGGTTGGCCGCAATCGGCGCAATACATTTTTGGCGTGAGCCTGTTGCTGCTGATTGTCTCGCTGGGCATGTCGCTGCTGGAGCTGCGCATGTCTACCGACGCGCTGAACATCCTGCTGTCCGACCTGGTGGCGGCCGAACGCGAGCGGCAGCGCTAAACGCATGCCCGGTACACACCTGGCACCGACAAAAAAAATGCCTCCCCCGCGATGGGAGAGGCAAACACCCGTGTCGTACCTGCAAGGTTCCCAAAGGAACACGCAATAGCATTCACTATCACTCTTGAAGCAGCTGTCCAAACAGAAACCTTGCGAGCCACATTGTGGTGTTAGCCCCTGAATCTCCTCGCGCGGCCTTGCTTAAACAAGCGTTTGAATAGTACGGGTTTTCCCTGATGCTCCACAAGCACGGCGGCAAATTTCTGCTGTGCAATGATGGCTTTACACAACACTTGCCCGGCTACCTGCCCACATGTACAGGCGGTGGCCAAATAACCCGGCCACGCCGGGCAGTGCTAGAATCTGTCGAAAGTCCGATTGCCGGACAATATAAAACAACGATAAGTCCCCACCAGGAGGCCAACTTGAGCTTCAAGGCTAACGATTCACTCACCGAACAAATTGCGCAGTACCTGGGCAATAAAATCGTCGCTGGCGATATTGCCGCCGGTGCCCGCGTGCAGGAGCTGCGCATTGCTGCCGAGCTGGATGTCAGCCGTGGCTCTGTGCGCGAAGCGCTGCTGATCCTGCAACGCCGCCATCTGGTGGATATCTACCCGCGCCGCGGTGCGATCGTGTCCAGCATCAATCGGGACGATGTGCGCGAGCTGTTCGAGCTATGGTTCCTGCTGCTGGAACAAGTCGCCGTGCAGCTATCGCAGCACTGGCAGAACGACGACCTGGCCGGTTTCATCGAAATCATGACCGAGCTGGGCGAGCATCACCGTAAAGGCGATACCGAGGCGTTTTACCATAGCGGTGTCAGCTTCCTCAGCCTGCTGTACCAGCACGCCGGTAACCGCTACACCCAGCAGACGCTGTTTGACCTGCTGCCGCAGGCGCAGCGCAGCCTGTATGCCATCCTGCGCGCAGGCAAAGGCCAGCTGGACCGCACCCACGCGTTTCTGGACGACCTGCTCAAAGCCATCATCGCCCGCGACCAGGCCGCCATCCGCCAGATGGTGCCCGAGTTCGGCACCGCCTACAGCCAGCTGGCCCAGGCGTCCGCCGAGGCTCTGGCGCAGTAAGCGCTGACGCTGGGCTTCATAAACTAGACGCAATGAAAAAGGGAGGCCGCAGCCTCCCTTTTTCATGTCGCGGCCAACTACGCCGCAGGTACCGCCTGGCGCAGGTAATCGGCAAAGCGGTACTGCAAGCCGCCAGCGCCGGTGTTCATCTCATGCAGGGTCACAGCCCACTCGCCCGGCACCCAGGCGGGGAAGCAGGCATCGCCCGCTACCTCCAGCTCGATATGGGTCAGCGCCATGGCATGCGCCAGCGGTAGCGCCTGCGCGTACAGATTGGCACCGCCGATAATGCAAACCTCGGGCGCATCGCCGGCCAGCGCCAGGGCGTCCGGCAGCGAGTGCGCCACTGTCACGCCGTCGTGCTGCCAGTCTAGCTGGCGGGTAACCACAATATTGAGCCGGCCAGGCAAGGGGCGGCCAATCGAGTCAAACGTCTTGCGCCCCATGATCACCGGCTTGCCCAGCGTTACCGCCTTGAAATGCTTCAGGTCTTCCGGCAAGTGCCACGGCAGGGTGTTGTCGATGCCGATCACGTTGCCGCGCGCCATGGCGGCAACCAGCGTAATGCGCGGGCTCATACTGCCACCTCAGCCTTGATATGCGGGTGCGGGTCGTAGCCTTCCAGCGTGAAGTCTTCAAACTTGAACGCAAACAGGTCGGTCACGGCCAGGTTCAGTTTCATCTGCGGCAGCGCGCGCGGTTCGCGCGCGAGCTGCAGGCGGGTCTGCTCCAGGTGGTTGCTGTACAGGTGGGCGTCACCCAGCGTGTGGATGAATTCGCCAGGCTGCAGGCCGCATACCTGGGCCACCATCAGCGTCAGCAGGGCGTAGCTGGCAATATTGAACGGCACCCCCAGGAAGATGTCCGCCGAGCGCTGGTACAGCTGGCACGACAGCTTGCCGTCGGCCACGTAGAACTGGAACAGGCTGTGGCATGGTGGCAGCGCCATCTCGTCCACCAGCGCAGGGTTCCACGCCGAGACCATCAGGCGGCGCGAATCCGGGTTGCGGCGGATCATGTCCAGCACATTGCCGATCTGGTCGATGTGGCGGCCATCTGGCGCCGGCCAGCTGCGCCACTGGTAACCGTATACCGGGCCCAGGTCGCCGTTTTCGTCGGCCCACTCGTCCCAGATACGCACGCCGTTCTCTTTCAGATAGCGGATATTGGTATCGCCGGACAGGAACCACAGCAGTTCGTGAATGATGGAGCGCAAGTGGCACTTCTTGGTGGTCACCAGCGGGAAGCCGTCGGCCAGGTCAAAGCGCATCTGGTAGCCGAATACCGAACGGGTGCCGGTGCCGGTGCGGTCGGACTTGTCGGTGCCGTGTTCCAGCACGTGGCGCATCAGGTCGAGATACTGTTTCATGGAGCGGCCGGATAATAAGTTGAGCCTGCCATTTTACCATCCCGCTGCCGCGATGCGGCCAACCTTTGCGCCAAGTCTCAGCGCAGTGCACGGCAATCCGCTAACATGCCCGCTTGACCCACTTAGCCGATACGCCGCAGCACGATGGCCGATAGCGATCAGGAAGATAAAACAGAAGCCCCCTCGGGGCGACGGATAGGGCAGGCACGCGAAGAGGGTAATGTCCCCCGATCTCGCGAACTGTCTACCTTCGCCGTGACCGCTACCGGGCTGGCCCTGCTGATGGCCACCGGTGAAAGCATCTACCAGTACCTGCTGAAAGTGATGCATGACTGGCTGAGCTTTGACGCCGCCCGCGCCAAAAGCACCGATATCATTCTGGAACAGTTCCGTGGCAGCCTGGTCGATGCCCTGCAAGCCATGGCGCCCCTTTTGGGCGGCCTGTTTCTGGTGGCGGCGCTGACACCCCTGCTGATTGGTGGCTGGAACTTCACCACCAAGGCTTTCATGCCCAATTTTGGCAAGCTAAACCCGCTCAGTGGCATTGCCCGGCTCTTTTCGATACAGGCCGCCAGCGAAGGCCTGAAAGCGCTGCTGAAAAGCCTGCTGATCGGCGGTGTGGCCACCTGGGTAATCTGGGGCGAGCGTGGCGACCTGATTGGTTTGATCAGCATGCCGCTGGACCGCGCACAGATTCACCTGATCGGACTGATGGAACATACCTTCCAGATCGTGGTTGGCGCGATGCTGGTACTGGTATTGCTGGATGTGCCTTTCCAGCTGTGGCACTACACCAAGAACCTGCGCATGACCAAAGAAGAAGTCAAGCAGGAGTACAAGGAACAGGAAGGCTCCCCGGAGGTCAAGGGCCGTATCCGCCAGCTGCAACGTGAAGCAGCGCGGCGGCGCATGATGCAGGAAATCCCCAATGCCAATGTGATCATCACCAACCCGACGCACTACGCGGTGGCGATCCACTACGAAGACGGCATGGCCGCGCCCAAGCTGATTGCCAAGGGCTCGCTGAAGATGGCAGAAAAGATCATTGAAAAAGGGCGTGAACACAAAGTACTGGTGGTACGCGCCCCGCCCTTTGCCCGCGCCCTGTATTTCAACGTGGAGCTGGGCGAGGAGGTGCCCAACAAACTCTATACCGCTGCGGCCCAGGTACTGGCGTATGTGCACCAGCTCAAGCACTATGAGCAACAAGGCGGCATTTCACCGGTTTTCCCGGAAAAACTGGAGGTTCCGCCCGAGCTTGACCCTGAAACCAAACACAATCAACATACTGCGCCCAGCTGAAACTATCTATAAGGCATGAATGATTTGTTGGAATTCCTGAAAAAGATCGACATCAACACCCTGGCAGGGCCGGTATTGATCATGCTGGTGCTGTCCATGATGGTGCTGCCGCTGCCACCGCTGCTGCTGGACATCTTTTTCACGTTCAATATTGCCATCTCCATCATCGTGCTGATGGTGGGCGTCAACACGCGCGAACCGCTGGAATTCTCGTCGTTCCCGAGCGTTCTGTTGATCACCACCCTGTTGCGGCTGTCCCTGAACGTAGCCAGTAGCCGCATCATCCTGCTGGAAGGCCATAACGGCACTGCCGCGGCGGGTGCGGTAATCGAATCGTTTGCCCACTTCCTGATCGGGGATAACATCACCATCGGTATCGTGGTGTTCATCATCCTCACCATCATCAACTTCGTGGTGATCACCAAAGGTGCCGGCCGTATCGCCGAAGTATCGGCCCGCTTTGCCCTGGACGCCATGCCCGGCAAGCAGATGGCCATCGATGCCGACCTGAACGCTGGCCTGATTGGCGAAGAAGAAGCCCGTACGCGCCGTGCCAAGATTGCCGAAGAAGCCAACTTCTTCGGTTCCATGGATGGTGCTTCCAAGTTTGTGCGCGGCGATGCCACGGCCGGCATCCTGATCATGGTGATCAATATCGTGGGCGGCCTGATCATCGGGATTCTGCAACACGATATGGCAGTAGGCGACGCGGCAGAAACCTACACCCTGCTGACTATCGGTGACGGCCTGGTCGCCCAGATTCCCGCCCTGATCATCTCTACCGCCGCCGGTATGGTAGTGGCACGGGTCGGCACCGAGAAGGGCCTGTCCGAACAACTGGTAGGCCAGCTGTTTGCCAACCCCACCGTGCTGTACCTGACCGCCGCCGTGATCGGCCTGCTGGGCATGATCCCCAATATGCCGCATATGGCGTTTCTGCTGATTGCTGCCACCCTGGCAGGCACAGCCTGGTGGCTGGACAAGCTGGTGGCAGAAAAGGCCGCCGCCCCCGCCGCCGCCAGCAGCGCCCCGCCCCCGGCCATCATGGAGCAACCACTGGCCGAGGTGAGCTGGAAAGATGTACAAGCAGTAGACGCATTGGGCCTGGAGGTAGGCTACCGCCTGATACCGCTGGTAGACCGCGACCAGGACGGCGAGCTGCTACGGCGCATTCGCGGCATCCGTAAAAAAATGGCGCAGGAGCTAGGCTTTCTGGTGCCTGCCGTGCATATACGCGACAACCTGGAAATCCGCCCCAACGCCTACCGCATCCTGCTAAAAGGCGTAGAAATCGGCACCGGCGAGGCCTATATCGGGCAATTTCTCGCCATCAACCCCGGCCAGGTCAGTGGCGAGCTGCAAGGCATGGCCACCACCGACCCGGCCTTTGGCCTGCCCGCAGTATGGATAGAAGCCAGCCGCCGTGACGAAGCCCAGAACATGGGTTACACCGTGGTAGACGCCAGCACCGTGGTAGCCACGCATATCTCCAACTTGCTGCAATCGCACGCGGCAGAGCTGCTGGGCCGCGAAGAAGTACAAGCCCTGATCGACCATGTGGCCAAGGAAGCGCCAAAGCTGATCGAAGACCTGGTACCGAAAGTGGTACCGGTAGGCGTACTGCAAAAGGTGCTGCAACAGCTGCTCACCGATGGCATCAACCTGCGCGACTTCCGCACCATCATCGAAACACTGGCAGACCATGTCGGCATGACGCAGGATATCGACGAACTGACCAGCGCCGTCCGTACCGCGCTGTCGCGTGCCATCGTGCAGCAGCTGTTCCCCGGTGAGCAGGAGCTGCCGCTGATGACGCTGGAACCAGCACTGGAAGGCATCCTGCTGCAAGCCGTCAATAGCAAGGCCGGGGGCGGCCTGGAGCCGGGCCTTGCAGAGAATCTATTGGCTAATGCGGCACAGCAAACAGAAAATGTTGAAAATCAGGGTTACAATCCAGTCTTGCTTACACCGCCGGGTTTGCGACCATTACTGGCACGCTTTCTGCGCAGGGCACTGCCACAACTGCGTGTGATTTCGCATAATGAGATTCCAGACAGCAAATCCATTCGTATAATTGCGGTGATTGGGGGGAGCAAAGGCTAATAGATGGTCGTCAGAAAGTTCTACGGCAAAACCACACGCGATGCACTGCGCCAGGTTCGGGAAGAGCTTGGCGCTGACGCGTTGATCCTGTCCAACCGTCCAACGTTGGGCGGCGGGGTAGAGATCATGGCCGTAGCCGACGCAGACGTATCTGCGCTGGCCACCACCCTCACCCCCCCGTCGCAGCCCAAGCCGCCGCGTAATGTGCCGCAACAGCCGGCCCCGGTCAGCCCGGCGCCGCAACAAGCAGCCAGCCCTGCGGTAAACCGTGCGCTGGCGCGTACCTACGCCATGCCGGTAGAGCCGCTGGAAGAACCACCGGCACCGCCGCCGCCCCCGCCGCCGCCAGAGCCGCCGCGGAACCAGCCACAACCGTTTCTGGAACACGTACAAGCCAGCTCGCGCCGCGCCGCGCCGCCGCCACAGCAAAGTGCGCAGCCCGCCGCTGCGGCCAACCCGCGCCGCGCCGCGCCCGCGCAGGACGAGCCGGACCGCGAGCAAATGGCGCAAGAGCTCAAGCAGATCAGTGACGAGATCAAACAGCTGCGCAGCCTGCTGCAAAGCCAGCTGGCCGGCTTTGCCTGGTCTGATATGGAACAACGCACGCCCAACCGCACCGAGCTGTTCCGCCACCTGCTCACCGCCGGCTTCAGCTCGGCGCTGATCCGCCAGCTCACGCAAAAGCTGCCACCGCAGTACGACGGCGACGTGGCGCAAAAGTGGGCGCGCTCGGCGCTGATCCACAACCTGAAGTGCATGGACCCGCTGCACGACCCGATCGAGGCCGGTGGCATCTATGCCCTGGTAGGCCCGACAGGCGTGGGCAAGACCACCACCGTGGCCAAGTTGGCCGCACGCGCCACCATGCGCTACGGCGCGCAAAGCGTGGCGCTGATCACCACCGACACCTACCGTATCGGTGCGCAAGACCAGCTGCGCATTTACGGCAAGATTCTGGGCGTACCGGTGTTTTCGGTACAAAACGAAGGCGACCTGCAATTGACGCTGGCCGACCTGACGCCGCGCAAAGTGATACTGATCGACACTGTGGGCATGGGTCAGCGCGACGCCAGGGTACAAACCCAGCTGGACATGTTCAACCAGGCCGGCCGCCCGGTACAGCGCCTGTTGTTGCTGGCGGCCAACGCCGACGGCCACACGCTGGAAGACGTGGTACGCCACTACAAGGGCGATGGCCTGACCGGTGCGATTGTGTCCAAGATTGACGAAGCACTCACCCTGGGCCCTAGCCTGGACGTGGTTATCCGCAACCGCCTGCGCCTGTTCTATGTCACCAACGGCCAGCGTGTACCGGAAGACATCCACGCCGCCCACGCCGAGCTGCTGATAGACCGCGCCCTGCGGGCCGCACAAAATAATTCGCCCTTTAACCCTGCCGGTGACGAAATGGCCATCATGAACGCCGCACAATCCGGCTGGCTGGGGTAAGCATGAGCGATCAAGCCTCCAGCCTGCGCCTGCAGCGCGCCCAAGCCGACTACCCGCCCAGCTTTGCCTTTATCGGCGGCGAAGGCAGCGGTGTCAGCACATTGGTGGGCGAGCTGGCCGCCAGCCTGGCCCTGCGCGGTGGCCGCCCGCTATTGATAGAACACCAGCCGGGCCATCAGCAGGCACGCCGCCTGGGCCTGCCCGCCACCGGCACCTTTGCCAGCCTGGCCATCAGCCTGGGCGGCATCAACGAACTGATGGTGGCCAACCGCTACGGGCTCAACCTGATCAACCTGGCTGCCAGTAGTGAAGAGCGCACGCGCCTGTCGCCACGGCTGTGGCGCCGGCTGGCACACGAGTTTGCCTCGGTCGAAGCCGATAGCAGCGTGCTGTTGATCGACTGCCCCAATATCAGCGACGACCCGGCACCGGCGTGCATCGCCGATAATCTGGTACTGGTGCTGAGCCCGGACGCCGACAGCCTGACCCAAGGCTACGCCAGCCTGAAAAGGTTGGCCGCAGACTACGCGCGCCGCCGGTTCAATATTCTGGTAAACCGTGCGCAGGATTTTGAAGAAGCCCAAGCTGTATTCAACCGCCTCAATAGCGTGGCCGGTGACTACCTGTCGGTCGCACTACGCTGGGTGGGTTTTGTCCCGGCCGATAGCACGGTGCGCAAAAGCCAGACCCTGCGCCGCCCGACGGTAGAAGCGTTTGCCGAATGCGAGGCTGCGCTGGCCTATAGCCAGCTGGCCGACATGCTGCCGCGCTGGCACGCGCCCGATCAGAGCGCCCCGCGCAACAGCTATCTGGAGCACCTACTCATGACAACCAAATCGCTAGCAGACTTGACAGGGTCCTGACATGGCAGCTCACCATAAAATGCGGGCCTACGCCCAGGTGGCGGATAATCGCCCGGCCATACAGATCGAACAATACACGCCGCTGGTAAAAAAACTGGCCAGCATGCTGGTAGCCCGCCTGCCGGCCAGCGTGGATATCAACGACCTGATCCAGGTCGGCGTGATCGGCCTGATGGAGGCGGCAAAACAGTTCGACCCGGCACAGGGCGTGCAGTTTGAAACCTTTGCCAGCCAGCGTATCCGTGGTGCCATGCTGGACGAGCTGCGCCGCGAAGACTGGATGCCGCGCCAGACACGCCGCAACAGCCGCCAGATCGAAGACGCCATCCACAAACTGGAGCAACAGCTGGGGCGCGCGCCCATCGAAAGCGAAATTGCCGGGCACATGCAGCTGCCGCTGGACGAGTACCAATCCATGCTGGGCGAGTGTCGTGGCATCGGGGTAGTGCACTTTGAAGACTTCCAGGACGACGAGGGTAACGCCACGCACAGCATCGACAATATTGCCGACGAAAACGGTATAGAACCGTCGGCCGTGCTCAGTGACGACGCCTTCCGCAACGCACTGGTCGACGCCATCAAGCTGCTGCCGGAGCGTGACCAGCTGGTGATGAGCCTGTATTACGAGCAGGAGCTGAACCTGAAAGAAATCGGTGCCGTGCTGGGTGTTTCCGAATCCCGTGTGTGCCAGCTGCACAGCCAGGCCGTCACCCGCCTGCGCAGCCGCCTGCGCGAGTGGACCTGAACCTTAACGAAAGCCAATCTTGGACAAGATCAGTATTGTTGCCGTACTGGGTGGGCTCACCGCCATCCTGGCAGGCCAGGCGCTCGAAGGCGGCCACCTTGGCTCCCTGCTGCAGCTCACGGCATTTCTTATCGTGATCGGCGGTACCGCCAGTGCCGTGATGCTGCAAAGCACGCCCAAACAGTTTGTTACCGGCCTGCGCATGGTGCGCTGGGTATTCAGCCCGCCACCGTTCGAGTACGACAAGCAGATCCGCGAAATCGTGAACTGGAGCCAGACCAGCCGCCGCGGTGGCCTGCTGGCACTGGAAAGCTTCCTGAATGGCCAGAAAGACCCGTTCAACAAGAAGGCCCTGCAGATGCTGGTAGATGGTGGCGAGCCGCAAAGCATACGCGAAGTGCTGGAAACCGACATCGACAGCCACGAACATGGCCGCAAGCAGGCCGCCAAGATCTGGGAATCTGCGGGCGGCTACTCCCCTACCATGGGTATTCTGGGCGCGGTACTGGGCCTGATCCACGTGATGGAAAACCTGTCCGACCCCTCCAAGCTGGGCGGTGGTATTGCCGTGGCCTTTGTCGCCACCGTGTACGGCGTAGGTGTAGCCAACCTGCTGTTCCTGCCGATGGCCACCAAACTCAAGCACCTTATCCGCCTGGAAAGCACCGCCAAAGAGCTGGTGATGGAAGGCGTCGTGGCTATTGCCAACGGCGAAAACCCGCGCCTGATCGAAGCCCGCCTGCGCAGCCTGGCCAGCATCAACGACTAAGGGCTAGCGCCCCGGTGCATGTAAAAACGCCACCTTACGGTGGCGTTTTGCTTGGTACTAGCCGCCAGCTCAAGCCAGCTCGCGCAGCTCGGTGTTGTCCATGGGCTTTTTGATGAGCGCGGCCAGCAGCTTGTAGGTATCCACATCAAAGCGTGGCGCCCCCTGCGGAGCGGCCTGCTCGCTACGACGGCTGCCCAGGTAACACCAGCGCTCGAACAGATGCTCCTCCCACTCGCCGCTCACCGGGTCGGTTTCGCGCACTGCAATCATGCCCGCGTAAGGCCAGCTTTTCAGTTTGACCTTACCCAGCGCATGCAGCAGACGGATATTGTGGTCGGCCGCATCCTCGCGCCCGATACACGCGCCTTTGCAGCGGCCGATCTGGTAGGCAAAGCAGGCGCCCTTGCGCGCGCCACGCTTTTCCAGCTGCAAGCAGGTCTGGCACAGGCCGTTGGCTTCGCACAGCTCGCCTAGTGCCTTCTTGGCCTCTTTCTGGGTGCGGAACAAACCGTAAATGGCATCCAGACGGGAAAAGTCCACATCGCGTGCGTACACGATGCGCGGCAACAGAAAACCATCCGCCCCCTCGGCCAACTGCAAGGTGCACAGCTCTTGCTCCAGCCGGCCACGCTGGTTGTGCAGCGGCTTTTTGTCTTTGATCAGCTGCAACTCCAGCAGCAGTGCGCCGAATTCGCCAATGGTTTCTACCCACTCCACGTGGCAGATTTCCTGGCTGATGCGCATTTCCTTGTGCTGGCGATGGTCACCACTG
Source organism: Vogesella aquatica (assembly GCF_028548455.1). GTDB lineage: Bacteria > Pseudomonadota > Gammaproteobacteria > Burkholderiales > Chromobacteriaceae > Vogesella > Vogesella aquatica. The sequence goes on along the minus strand of NZ_JAQQLF010000027.1, from coordinate 37,085 downwards.
AAGTGCGACAACACGCGCGTGCGCAGGTTGACGCTCTTGCCCACGTACAGCGGCAGGCGTTTCTCGTCAAAAAACAGGTAGACACCCGGCACATCAGGCAGATTGTCCACTACTTCAGGGTCCAGGCCCGGCGGCACCGACGGCAGCGCCATCAGCTCGCGCGCGGCGTCTTCCACCACGCCCTGCCCCAGGCTGGCCGTGGTCTGGCGTAGAAACTGGTACACCGCCTCGGCGTCGGCCAACGCACGGTGCCGCTCGGCCAGCACAATGCCGTGGCGGGCGATGATGCTGTCCAGGTTGTGCTTGTAGTGCTGCGGGTAGAGGCGGCGCGACAGCTTGACGGTGCACAGCACGTCGCTGCGAAAGCTCAGCCCCACCCGCTTGAACTCGTTCTTCAGAAAGCCGTAGTCAAAGCGTACGTTATGCGCAATGAACAGCCTGCCCTGCAGCTTTTCCAGCAGTGCCGGGGCGATATCGGCAAACGGCGGCGCGGTGGCCACCATGTCGTTGCTGATACCGGTCATCTGTTCGATGAAAGCAGGAATGGTCTGCCCGGGGTTCACCAGAAAGTCGAAACGCTCGACGTGTTCGCCATCCACCAGGATGACCCCCACCTCGGTGACGCGGTCACGGGTGATATGGCCACCGGTGGTTTCCAGATCCACAATGGCGCAAGCTTGCTCAAACAGCATGAAAATACTCAGGAAAATCAGGGATCAAGCCCGCGCCACGCGCGGGACGGGCAGACTAACACAGCACCACGGCAGGTCAAGTACCCTGTAGCGCCTGCCATACACGCCAGGCCACCCAGGCATCGTTGGCCGCATACAGCTGCTGCGCCTCGGATAGCGCGCGCAGCGACCAGTTGGACGTGGACTGCTTTTTCGACTTGCGGAAATACTGGCCAAACAGCTGGGCCACGGCCTGCACCGCGCCAATGGTCAGGCGCTTGTCCTCGCACTGGAACAGATTGCCCAGGTCCAGCAAGTTCAGGTCGGTCACGCCAAAGCGGTTTTTCAGATGGGCACGATCCGAGCTCAGGTCAAAGCCTGCCAGCGTCAGACCCGGGCGCGACAGTAGCGCGGCCAGCGGTGCCGGCATCGGGCCTTCGCCCAGCGGAAACAGCCAGCCATGGTCGGCACTGGCCAGCTGCACCAAATGCGGCCCGGTAGGCTTCTGGCCCTTGTGAAAGGTTGGCCGCGACTCGGTATCAAAACCCAGCACGTCGTGGGCCTGCAGTGCGGCTACGGCAGCCTGCAAGCCGGCCTCGTCCTGCACCAGGGTGATCTGAGACAGCGTTAAACCGGTAAACGGCGGCAGTGCCTTGATTTCGTCTTTGGGGAGATGGCGGGTAATCTTCATGGCCGTAACAGTACCAAAGCACGGCAGGCTTTGACCACGAAAACTACCATAAAATCGATAAATCAAGCCCGCGCACGGTTTGCCAGTGCACTTCCTGCCCTGGCCAAAAAACAAAAAGCCGCCCAACCGGGCGGCTTGCGGCCAACTATTACGCTCAGGCAGACAGCTCCAGCATCAGCTTGTTGATGCGCTTCACGAATGCAGCCGGGTCTTCCAGCTTGCCGCCTTCGGCCAGTAGCGCCTGGTCGTACAGCACATTGGCCAGGTCTTCGCGGCGGCCATCGTCAGCCTCGCTAGCCAGACGTTTGACCAGCACGTGCTCGGGATTGATTTCCAGCGTCGGCTTGGCACCTTCCGGCACCGGCTGGCCGGCGGCTTTCAGCATGCGTTCCAGGTGGGCGCTCATGTCCTGCTCGCCTACCACCAGGCAGGCCGGGCTGTCGGTCAGGCGGGCAGTAGCACGTACGTCCTTCACGCGCTGGCCCAAGGCTTTTTGTACCAGCTCTACCACCGGTTTGGCGGCTGCTTCTACCTGCTTCTGCGCTTCCTTGTCGGCTTCGTCTTCCAGCGCGCCCAGGTCCAGCGCGCCTTTGGCCACCGACTGCAGCTTCTTGCCGTCGAACTCGGAGAGCGAGCCGGTGACCCACTCGTCCACGCGGTCAGTCAGTAGCAGTACTTCCACACCCTTCTTCTTGAACACTTCCAGGTGCGGGCTGTTGCGCGCAGCGGACAGGGTGTCGGCGGTAATGTAGTAGATCTTGTCCTGACCTTCTTTCATGCGGCCCAGGTAGTCAGCCAGCGATACGGCAGGTACGTCGTCTTCGCTCGCGGTGGAGACAAAGCGCAGCAGCTTGGCGATGCGGTCTTTGTTGCCAAAGTCTTCACCCACGCCTTCTTTCAGCACCTGGCCAAACTCTTTCCAGAAGTCGGCGTATTTTTCCGGCTGGTTGGCCGCCAGATCATCCAGCAGGCCCAGCACTTTCTTCACGCAACCGGCGCGGATGGCATCGATATCTTTGGATTCCTGCAGGATCTCACGCGATACGTTCAGCGGCAGGTCGTTGCTGTCGATGACGCCACGCACGAAGCGCAGGTACTGCGGCATCAGCTTGTTGCTGTCTTCCATGATGAACACGCGGCGCACGTACAGTTTCACGCCCTGCTTGCGGTCGCGGTCCCACATGTCGAACGGCGCGCGCGACGGGATGTACAGCAGCTCGGTGTATTCCTGACGGCCTTCGACACGGGCGTGGCTCCAGGCCAGCGGGTCGGTGAAGTCGTGGGCAACGTGCTTGTAAAACTCTTTGTACTGCTCTTCGGTAATGTCGTTCTTGCTGCGGGCCCACAGTGCAGAGGCTTCGTTGACGGTTTCAAAGTCATCGCTGACGATGACTTCGCCGTTTTCGCCGTAGCTGTTGCCCTTTTTCATCTCGATGGGGATAGAGATGTGGTCGGAGTAAGTCCGTACGATGCGCTTGAGCGACCAGTCGTTGAGGAACTCCTCGTTGCCCTCTTTCAGGTGCAGCACGACTTCGGTACCGCGGCCGGCTTTTTCTACCTGCTCCAGCGTGAAGTCGCCCTCACCTGCCGACTCCCAGCGCACGCCTTCACTGGCCGCAGCGCCGGCACGGCGGGTAGTGAGCGTGACCTTGTCGGCTACGATAAAGGCAGAGTAGAAGCCCACGCCGAACTGGCCGATCAGGTTGGCGTCTTTTTTGGCGTCGCCAGATAGCTGCTCGAAGAAGGCCTTGGTACCCGACTTGGCGATGGTACCGATGTTGGCGATCACTTCGTCACGGCTCATGCCGATGCCGTTATCGGCAATGGTGATGGTCTTGGCATCGCTATCTACCGCGATGCGGATTTTCAGATCAGGATCGCTCTCGAACAAGGCCGCATTGTTCAGGCCTTCGAAACGCAGCTTGTCGGCCGCATCGCTGGCATTGGAAACCAGCTCACGCAGGAAGATCTCCTTGTTGGAATACAGGGAGTGGATCATCAGCTTCAAAAGCTGTTTGACTTCGGTCTGAAAACCCAGGGTTTCTTTCTGTGCGCTCATAGTGTCTATCTGTGAGGTTAACAACGGTAAACTCTAAATAAGGCCGTCAGCGGCAATTTCAATACCATGCTGGCCGTCATGCCATTGCAGCATTTTGGACACGTTAGCAAGAACACTTGGCCTGCCTCGCAGGATTCCGCATAAAGCTATAAAAGCGTAGCGTAATATGAAGTAGCCCACTGATGAATGGAAAGCTGCCATGCATAGCATCAAGGCAAGACTGCTGATCTGGATCCTGTTTGCCCTGCTACTGGTGCTGGGTGCAACCGGCCTGGTCTCCTATCGCAGTACGCAGGCACAAGAGGAGCAAGACTATCTGGCACTGAAAGACGGCCTGAAGCAGCGGCTCGCCCTGTCGCTGCCACATGGTGTCTGGCAGCTGGATGACGAGTTCATCCGCCTCACACTGGATGCGGAGCTGGAGTCCATGGCCGTATTGGGCATGCGCGTCGAGGGGGACGCCGGCCTCTACCTGGGCCGCCAGAATCTGCCCGATGGCCGCGTGGTGAACCTGAAAAAAGACGAGCAGATCAAGAGCGACGAAACCTTGGTCTTACCCGTGCTCTACCAGCAGCGCGACAACCTGGGCTCGATCACGGTTTACCTGTCACGCGCGCGGATCAATAACCGCCTGGAAAGCGAGCTGCTGCGCCAGGGCATGCAAGCACTACTGGTGGCGGTAAGCCTGTCCATCATTCTGGTTCTGCTGCTACGCAGCTACGTATTCTCGCCCATCAAAGAACTGCACGTCGCGCTGCTGCGGGCATCACAACTGGAAAGCAATGAAAGCATCCTGCTGCCCGAGGCACAGTTTTCCGAATTTTCCGAGCTGGTGCATGGCGTCAACGCCATTACCCAGAAAGTGAGCAAGGAGCTGGAGCGCCGCCGCGATGCCGAATCCTATGCCCTGGAAGAAAAGGAACGCGCCGAAGGCGCCTACCAGCAACTGGTAGAAACCCAGGACACGCTGATCCGCACCGAAAAACTGGCCTCGCTTGGCGGGCTGGTAGCCGGAGTGGCACATGAAATCAACACGCCGGTAGGCATTACCCTGACGGCAGCATCGCATTTGTCGCTCTCCACCCAGCAAATTGTCAGCCAGTTTTCCAGCGGGCAAATCAGGAAAAGCGAGCTGCAGGACTATCTGCACACCGCCGAAGAATCGTCGGCGCTGATCCTGAGCAATGCCGAGCGTGCGGCCAACCTGATTCACAGCTTCAAACAAGTGGCAGTAGACCAGACCAGCGAGGCGCGCCGCACCTTCGATATGAACGAATATCTGCACGAGGTCATTACCAGCCTGCGACCCAAATTGCGCCGCACGCATACACAGGTAGAAATCGACTGCCCGGCAGGGCTGGACATGGACAGCTATCCCGGTGCACTGTCCCAGGTGGTGACAAACCTGGTGATGAATGCGCTATTGCATGCCTATGATGAAGAGCAAGAAGGCACTATTCTGATAAAGGCCGACGCCATCTCATCGCAAAAAGTACGGCTTGTCGTCAGCGACGATGGGAACGGGATACCCAAGGCCAACCTGGAGCGTATTTTCGAGCCTTTCTTTACCACCAAGCGTGGCAATGGCGGCAGTGGCTTGGGGCTACACATCGTATTCAACATCGTTTTCAAACGCCTGGGGGGCAATATCAATGTGGATAGCATGGTGGGTGAGGGGACCCGCTTTACATTGACCCTGCCCTGCGTGGCACCAGAACAACAAGCGTAAGGAACCAGTATGAGCGAGCTCACCGACAACAACGACTGGCTGCTGGACGACCAGGACACCCCGCAACCGGACACCCCGCTGCGCCGGCCGTGGAATGTACTGATCATCGATGATGAAAAAGACGTACATAGCGCCACCCGGCTAGCCATCAAGGACCTGCGCTACAAAGAACGCCCGCTGGCACTACTGAGTGCCTACAGCGCAGCAGAAGGCTACCGTATTCTGCAACAGCAGCCCGACATTGCCCTGATCCTGCTGGATGTGGTGATGGAAACAGACGATGCCGGCCTGCGCCTGGTCGAGCGCATCCGCAACGAGCTGGGCAATACCGTATCACGTATCGTATTGCGCACCGGCCAGCCAGGCCAGGCACCCGAGCAGGAAGTCATCCTCAATTACGATATCAACGACTACAAAACCAAAACCGAGCTGACGGTACAAAAGCTGTTTACCACCGTCATCGCCTCGCTGCGTGCCTATGAAAACCTGGTCGCCATCGAAAAAAACCGCCAGGGCCTGTCCAAAATACTGGAGGGGGCCAGCGACTTGTACCGGCTACGTTCACTCAAAGAGTTTGCTTCCGGGGTACTCAAACAGATCAGTGCCATTCTGGATGTGGGCACCGATGGCGTGCTGTGCATGGAAAACACCCATCACGGAGGCCGGCCGGAGCTGGAAGTGCTGGCCGCCACCGGCGCATTCGAATCGCTGTTGAACAAGAACGATAGCGCCATTGCCCTGCAGTTCCCCGAGCTGCACACCGCCATAAAAGAAGCCCTGGCCAACAAGAGCAATGTGTACCGCCACCCGCTGGACATCCTGTATATCTCGTCGCAGAACGGGCGTGAATTTGTGGTGCACTTCTCGCCGCCATGGCCGCTGGAAGACGTGGAACGCAGCCTGCTGGAGGTGTACTGCCAGCGCATTTCGTCTGCCTATGACAATCTGTACCTGTACTCGCAGCTGATCAGCTCGCAGGAAGCCACGGTGGTGGCGCTGGCCGATCTGGCAGAATTCCGCGATACCGATACCGGCGAGCACGTATTGCGGGTGCAGCTGCTCAGTGACGCCATCGCCACCGAGCTACTGCGCATGGGTGTGTACGAGAAAGACCTCACCCCACGCTTCATGGACATGATAGGCATGGCCAGCATCCTGCACGATGTAGGCAAGGTTGGCACACCCGACCATATCCTGTTCAAGCCCGGCCGGCTGGACCCGGAAGAGCGCCGTATCATGGAGCAGCACGCCACCATTGGTGCCAATATCCTGCGCAAGGCCAGTACCATGGTGGAAGGCGTGAGCTACCTGTCCATGGGGGCCGATATTGCCGGTGGGCATCACGAGTACTTTGACGGCAGCGGCTACCCGCACCAGCTCAAAGGACAGGATATTCCGCTATCGGCGCGTATCGTGGCGGTGGTGGATGTATTCGATGCCCTGCTGCACAAGCGCCCGTACAAGGAGCCATGGCCGCTGCACGAGGTACTGGACTACATCGCTGACCGCACCAGTACCCAGTTCGACCCGCATGTGGTCAACGCACTACTGCAGCTGGTTAAGGAAAAGCGCCTGCCGGCACCGTTACTGGGCCCGCTGGAAAACAGCTAAGCGGGCGACAGGCATGAAAAAAGGCGGGGAGCTCCCCGCCTTTTCTTATGGCAATTCGCGCTGGATCAGGCGCCCAGTGCCGCCAGTACGGTATCGCGTACCGACTCTACCGCCTGGGTACCGTCGATCTTCACGTACTTCGGTGCCTTGGCATCGCCGGAGGCGGCCATTTGCGAGTAGAAACCCACCAGCACTTCGGTTTGCTCGTGATACACGTCCAGGCGTTTTTTCACGGTCTCGGCTTTGTCATCGTCACGCTGTACCAGCGGCTCGCCGGTTTCGTCGTCCACGCCTTCCGCTTTTGGCGGGTTGTATTTTACGTGGTAGGTACGGCCGGAAGCCACGTGTACGCGGCGGCCCGACATGCGGTCGATGATGTTTGCGTCCGGTACGTCGATTTCGACTACGTAATCGATATCCACGCCGGCTTCCTTCATGGCTTCGGCTTGCGGGATGGTGCGCGGGAAACCATCAAACAGGAAACCGTTTGCGCAGTCCGCTTCGGCGATACGCTCCTTCACCAGGCCGATAATGATGTCGTCGCGTACCAGGCCACCTGCGTCCATGATCTGTTTCGCTTCCACACCCAGCGGGGTGCCGGCTTTGACGGCTGCGCGCAGCATGTCGCCGGTGGAGATTTGCGGAATACCAAACTTTTCCTTGATGTAGTTTGCCTGGGTGCCTTTACCAGCGCCCGGAGCGCCCAACAGAATCAACTTCATCGTTTACTCCCATCATTCACTTGTTGTGTTATTCGGAAAGGTTGGCCGCAACGATGGCTCGCACGCGGGCCAGGTCTTCCGGCGTATCCACGCCGGCTGGCGGCGCGTCGGCCACACATTCAACCGCAATGTCAAAACCGTGCCACAGCATGCGTAGCTGTTCCAGCGCCTCGAACTGCTCTAGCGGCGCGGGGGCCAGCTGGCTGTAGGTATGCAGCAGGCTGGCACGGTAGGCATACATGCCGATGTGGCGGTACACCGGCAGGCCGGCCGGCAGGGTGCTGCGGTCGGCTGCGAAGGCGTCGCGGGCAAACGGGATGGCGGCACGGCTGAAATACAGTGCCCGCCCCTGCTTGTTTACCACGACCTTCACCACGTTCGGGTTGAACATGTCTTCTGCGCTATGGATGGCGTGCGCCAGCGTGGCCATGGGCAGCGCGCCATCCTGCATTTGTGCGGCCAGGGCGTCGATCAGCGCCGGGTCAATCAGCGGCTCGTCGCCCTGCACGTTGACCACCACCGCATTGTCTGGCAATGCCAGCAAGCTGGCCACTTCGGCCAGGCGGTCGGTACCGCTAGGGTGATCGGCGCGGGTCAGTACCACCTCCACGCCGTGCGCGCGGCAGGCGTCCACTATGCGCGGGTGGTCGGTGGCCACGATCACGCGGCTGGCAGCCGACTGCGCGGCGCGCTCGGCCACGCGTACCACCATCGGTTTACCGCCGATATCGGCCAGCGGCTTTTCCGGCAGGCGGCTGGACGACAGCCGCGCCGGAATCACCACCAGGAAGCCGCTCATTGCACTTCTTCCTCGGGAGCCAGCTCGCGGGCTTCGCTTTCCAGCATCATGGGGATGCCGTCACGGATAGGGTAAGCCAGGCGGTCGCCCTTGCAGATCAGCTCCTGCTTGGCTTTGTCCAGTTGCAGCGGGCCTTTGCACAGCGGGCAAACCAGAATCTCAAGAAATTTTGCGTCCATTTGTTTCTTTCAGTCGGGACAGTATCCACGGGGCCAGATCGGGCTCCAGCCGCGCGGCCACGGGCAGAATCCATAGTCTAGCATGATTGACGCACTGCAACTTGACCGCGTCCTTGGCGGTCACAATCACGGCGTCGGCGTCTTGCGGCAGGTCGGCTGCTGCTAGCGGGTGGTGGTCTGGCAGGGCAATGCTGCGCTGCAAGGTCACACCCAGGCGCTGCAGGGTGTCAAAAAAGCGCTGCGGGTTGCCGATACCAGCCAGCGCCACGACGCGCTCAGCGGCAAAGTCCTGCGCCTGGCGGGTCTCCGCCGGGTTGGCCGCACGGTAAAACGCGCTCGGCGCCAAGCGCTGGCAAAAACAGGGCACCCCCGGCGGCAACGATAGCCGGCTGGCGTCGCCACCATTCACCACGATGGCATCCACGCTGCGCAAACGCGCTGCAGGCTCGCGCAAGGGGCCTGCCGGCAGCAGGTGGCCATTACCCAGCCCGCGCTCGCCATCCAGCACCACAATTTCCAGTGCCCGCCCCAAAGCGTAGTGTTGCAAACCATCATCGCTCAGGATCAGGTCCAGGTGCGGGTGCTGCTGCAACAGCAGCCGGGCGGCAGCAATACGGTCACGCCCTACCGCTACCGGCGCGCCCGTGGCGGCCAACAGTAGCGGCTCGTCGCCGACCAGGCTGGCCGGCGTCCGGGCAGACACCAGCGTGGGCGCGGTATGGCTACCACCGTAACCGCGGCTGATCACCCCGACCTTGACCCCCAAGGCAGCAAAGTCGCGCAGCAGGCTCTCGGTCAGCGGCGTCTTGCCGACACCGCCCACATTGATATTACCGATGATGACCACCGGCACCGGCAAGGTGGTGACGCTTTTCAGGCCGCAGCGATATAGCAGCCGGCGCAGTGCGGCCAACAGGGCAAACAGCCCTTCAGGCAAGGCCAGAAGGGCTGTCATCCACCAGACCGGGCGGTACCAGTGCTGTTCCAGCCGGCTCACGGCGCCACCGACTGGGTAGAGAAGGTCAGCTGGCTCAGCCCGGCAAAGCGCGCGGCCTCCATCACCGACACCACGGACTGGTGCGTAGCCTGCGCATCGGCGCTGATGATCACCACCGGGTTCTGCTTGCCGCTGGACAGCGTTTTCAGCAGCGTACTCAGTGCCGCTACCGACTTGTCTGCCGGGCGGCTACCGTTTACGCGGTACTCCCCATCCCGGCTCACCTCTACACGCAGCTCGGCGCTTTTCTTCTCTTCTGCCTTGCCTTCGGCCTGCGGCAGGCTGACTTGCAGCTCGGAAAAGCGCGAGTAGGTGGTGGTCACCATCAGGAAGATCAGGATGACCAGTAGCAGGTCGATCAGCGGGATAAAGTTGATTTCCGGCTCTTCACGCTGGCCACGACGTCGAAAATTCATGCCTGCTCCTAGTCGCCGTGACGGTCGCCGTGAATGGCTTCAACCAGGCGCACCGCCTGGGCTTCCATTTCCACCAGAAAATCATCCACGCGGGCGCGGAAGTAGCGGTAGAAGATCATGCTGGGAATCGCCACTACCAGGCCAAATGCGGTGTTGTACAGTGCCACCGAAATACCATGCGCCAGCACACGCGGGTCGGTGCCGGTAGGCGATTGCGAACCGAAGATCTCGATCATGCCGATCACGGTGCCCAGCAGCCCCAGCAGTGGCGACATGGCGGCAATGGTACCCAGCGTAGAGAGGTAGCGCTCCAGTTCGTGTGCCACAATGCGGCCTTCGTCCTCGATGGCCTCCTTCATGACGTCACGCGACGCGTTCACCTGGCGCAGCCCGGCAGCCAGCAAGCGGCCCAAGGGCGAATGCCCGCGCAGTTCGGCAACCATGTCGCGGCTGGCACCACCACGGCGTAGCTGCTGCAGGGTTTGCGCCAGCAGCCCTTTTGGCACCACCAGCGCGGCGCGCAGGCTATAAAAGCGTTCGATGGTGATAGTGAGGGAGATAATGGAAGCAATGATGATGGTCCAGATCGGCCAGCCAGCGGCTTCAATAATAGACAGCACGAGGGGATTCTCCCTTGATTGAGCAAGCGTTAAACTTTATCGGGTAGGCGGCAGCGGTGCAACACGATTGCATCACCGCCTGCGGATGAGACATTGTCCCAAGTTCTGGCGCTAAGTGTCGATTTTTTCTAGGCTTTTACCAAACATCCACAAAAGCTGTGGATAACCCTGTGGATGAAGCTGGTGCAACGGCCTATACCCTTGTAAAAACAAGCCTGCTGCCATATTGCACACAAATTACGCCACCACTGTAAGTCATTGTTTTAACAAGTTTTTGATTTTTTCAATTTACCCCGCCGCACGCTGCATGCATAAGCAATCAGCCTGCTTTTGTTTTACCGCCCTCTGTGGATGACTTGACAAGCATGTTTTTCGGCGCATCACAAAACGACGTCATCAGCGTCAGCTCTCTGAACCGTATGGCCCGCGACCTGCTGGAGAGCGGCCTGCCACCCATGTGGATAGGCGGCGAAATTTCCAACCTGACACTGGCCGCTTCCGGCCATGGCTATTTCTCGCTGAAAGATGCCGGAGCGCAAGTACGCTGCGTGATGTTCCGTAACAAGTTGGCCGCATTGGGTTTTCGCCTGCAAGAAGGCATGCAGGTAGAGCTGCGCGGCACGGTAACCTTGTACGAAGCAAGGGGCGATTACCAGATCAACGTTGACAGCATGCGCTCGGCCGGCCTGGGCCGCCTGTACGAAGCGTACGAGCGGCTGAAGGCGCAACTGGAAAAAGAAGGATTGTTCGACAATCAGCGCAAGCAAGCGCTGCCCGATCACCCGCGCCGCGTGGGTGTCGTCACCTCCCCCGCCGCCGCCGCCCTGCGCGACGTGGTTACCACGCTGCGCCGGCGCATGCCGTCCATCGAGGTAATTCTCTACCCCTGCCAGGTACAGGGCCAGACTGCAGCGCAGCAGATTGCCGCCGCCATTGCTGCGGCCAACCAGCGCCAGGAGGTAGACGTGCTGATCGTATGCCGTGGCGGCGGCAGTATCGAAGACCTGTGGGCGTTTAACGAAGAGCCCGTCGCCCGCGCCATTGCCGCCAGTACCCTGCCCGTGGTCAGCGGTGTGGGGCACGAAACCGACTTTACCATTGCCGACTTTGTCGCCGACCGCCGCGCCCCTACCCCCACCGCGGCCGCCGAGATGGTATCGCCCAGCCGTGAGGCTATGCAGCAGAACCTGGACCTGACACGCCGCCACCTGGCACGCGCCCTGGGCCGCCTGCTCACCGACAAAAGCCAGCGCCTGGACTACCTGGCGCGACGCCTGCAGCACCCGGGCGAGAAACTGCGCCGCCAGCAAGCCAGCCTGCAGCAGCTGCAAACCCGCCTGCAACGCAGCCTGCAACAAGGCCTGCAGCAACGGGGCTGGCGCATTGGCAGCCTGCAGCACCGCCTGCAACGGCAGCGGCCCGATATCCGCCGCCAGCAAGCCGGGCTACAGCACCAGGCACAAGCCCTGCAGGCCACCATCCACCAGCGCCTGGCACACAGCAGGCTGGCGCTGGGCCGGCTGGAAGCCACCCTGCTGGCCATGAACCCGGAAGCGGTACTGGCGCGTGGCTACGCCATCGTGCAAAACGCCGCCGGCCAGGTGGTACGCTCGCCAGGCGAGCTGCAATTGGGCGAACAGGTACAGATCCACCTGGCCGAGGGCATCACCGGCGCGCGCATCGAACCCCTGCACGGCACGCAGAGCGAACTCCCCTTCTAAGCACTTGGCCACCCGACCGGCGGCCAGGTGCTTGACGCCCTTTGGCAAATTGCCGACGATGGCATGATTCAAACAACCGTTTCACAACACACACATCATGAACCATCGCCTGGCCAAAACCGTCTTCAACTTGTGGCCCCCGTTCTGGGGCGCCGGCATCAAGGTAGCCCGCATCGCGCCAGACTGGAAACAGGTAGAAGTACGCCTGCGCCTGGGCCTGACCAACCGCAACTACGTGGGGGTGCACTTTGGTGGCAGCCTGTACGCCATGACCGACCCCTTTTTCATGCTGATGACGCTGAAGAACCTGGGCAACGATTACATCGTGTGGGATAAAGCCGGCCGCGTAGACTACGTCAAGCCAGGCAAGGGTGTGGTGAGCGCCCGTTTCCAGCTGCACGACAGCTGGCTGGACGAAGTCCGCCACGCCACCGCCAGCGGTGACAAATACCTGCCCGAGCTGGAAGTAGACGTGATCGACAGCCAGGGCGAGCTGGTAGCCAAGGTGCACAAGACGCTATACATCCGGCGCAAGAAAAACCGTTAAACCCGGCAGTGTGTAACGTGGCGGCTACCAACAGCCGTGCGGCTCGGCGCTGACAGGCAAGGCGCGATACAATACTATCCCTGTCAGACAGCTATGCAGCCCGGCCTGCATACCCCACCCGATATTTGCCCGCACGGAAGACATATGAGCAAGGTAACGCCCGTTCTACTGCTGATTCTTGACGGCTTCGGCCACCGCCTGGAAGGCGACGATAACGCCATTCTGGCGGCCAACACCCCGCACTGGGATGCGCTGAAAGCACGCTACCCCTACGGCACCATCGACGCCTCCGAACACAACGTCGGCCTGCCCGGCGGCCAGTTCGGCAACTCGGAAGTCGGCCACCTCAATATCGGCGCGGGCCGCATCGTGCAGCAGGACATCAGCCGCATCGATTGTGATATCGAAGCCGGCAGCTTTGCCAGCAACCCGGTTCTGTCACAAGCCATAGCTACCGCCAAGGCCAACGGCAGCACCCTGCACCTGATGGGTCTGCAGTCCGACGGCGGCGTACACAGCCACGAAAACCATATTTTTGCGCTGATCCGCGCCGCCGAAGCGGCCGGGGTTGGCCGCATCGCCGTGCACGCCTTCCTGGATGGCCGCGACACGCCGCCGCGTAGCGCCGAAATCTACCTGCAACGCCTGCAGGACGTGCTGGCCGACTGCCCGCACGCCCGCGTAGCCAGCGTCAGCGGCCGCTACTGGGCCATGGATCGCGACAAGCGCTGGGAACGCATGGAAGGCGCCTACCGCGCCGTGGTGGAAGGCGAAGGCGAATTCCACGCCGATACTGCCCTGCAAGCACTGGCCGACGCCTACGCCCGCGACGAGAACGACGAATTCGTCAAACCCACCGTGATCGGCGAGCCGCTCAAGATGCTGGATGGCGACGTGGCCGTATTCATGAACTTCCGCGCCGACCGCGCCCGCCAGCTCACCAGCGCGCTCACCGACCCGGCTTTCGACGGCTTTGCCGTGCGCCAGCCCAAGTTTGCGCTGTACACCAGCCTCACCAGCTACGGCGAAGCCTACAAGCACCCGGTGGCCTACGCGCCGCAGAAAATCAGCAATGGCCTGGGCGAGTACCTGGCAGGCCTGGGGCTGAAACAGCTGCGTATTGCCGAAACCGAGAAATACCCGCACGTCACCTACTTCTTCAACGGTGGCGAAGAGCAGGTGTACCCGGGCGAGGACCGCATCCTGGTGCCGTCGCCCAAAGTCGCCACCTACGACCTGCAGCCGGAAATGAACGCGCCGGAAGTCACTGACAAGATCGTGGCCGCCATCGAAAGCGGCCAGTACGCCGCCATCATCTGCAACTACGCCAACGGCGACATGGTCGGTCACTCCGGTGTATTCGATGCTGCGGTGAAAGCCGTAGAAGCGCTGGACAGCTGTGTACAACGCTGCGTGGACGCCATGCTGGCAGCCGGTGGCGAAGTACTGATCACCGCCGACCACGGCAACTGCGAGCAGATGTTCGATAACGCCAACCACCAGCCGCACACCCAGCACACCCTGCAAAAAGTGCCGTTCCTGTACGTTGGCCGCACGGCTAGCATCAAGGATGGCGGTGCGCTGCGTGATATCGCCCCATCGCTGCTGGCCATGATGGGCATTGAACAACCGGCCGAAATGACCGGCCAATCGCTGATCGAGTTCCAGTGAAAAAGCTGCTGTGCCTGACCCTGCTGGCAGGGGCCGTCCACGCGGCCCCTGCCAGCAAACCGCTGGATCCTGCTGCCCCGCAGCAGGATCTGCAAAGCGTGCGCAAAGCCATTACCACCCTGCAGCAAGACATTGCGCAGAAAGAAGCCGCACGCCAGCAAACCGCCAGTGCCATCGCACAATCGGAAGAAGCACTGGAAGCTACCCACGAAGCGCTGAACGCGCTAGAGCAGAAACAGGGCAGCTCCAGCAACCAGCTGGAGCAGTATCAGGCCGAGCTCTTGGGCATCCGCATGAAGGTAGCCGAAACGCGGCAGCGCGTGGGCAAGCTGCTGGCCAGCACCTACAAGCGTGGCCAGCACGACGCCATGAACCTGATGCTGAACCAGGGCGACCCGAACCAGGCCAGCCGCGACCTGACCTACTACACCCATATTTCGCGCGCGCAGCAGGAACTCATCGCCAAGCTGCGCGACCAAGAAATTCAGCTGCAGGCCATTACCGAGCGCCTGGAAGACGAGCTGGTGCGCCTGGGCCGCATGTCGGCCGAAAAAGTGCAGCAAAAGCGCCGCATAGAAGCCGCCAAGAACCAGCGCCAGGTGCAAGTCAGCCAGCTCGACGCGAGCATCCGCGCCCAGCAGACCCGGCTGCAGCAACTGAAAGAAGACGAAAAACAGCTGACGGTGCTGATTGCGCGCATTAATGCCGAAATCGAGCGCCGTCGCCAGGAAGCCATCAAGAAAGCCGCCGCCGCCAAAAAGGCACGCGAAGAAGCCGCCAGGTTGGCCGCAGAAAAGCGCCGCCAGCAGGTAGCCGAGGCCAAAAAGCAAGGCAAGAAACCGCCACCAGAGCCCAAAGCCCCCCCGGTAGAGCGGGTAGACGAGGTGGTAGATGGCAGTGCCTCCGGCCGTGCCTTCAAGAGCCTGCAAGGCCGCATGAAGCTGCCGGTATCCGGTGAGATTGCCGGCCGCTTTGGCGCGGCACGCGGTGAAGGCAATAGCTGGAAAGGCCTGTACATCCGCACCGCCCCTGGTACGCCAGTGCGCGTTGTCGCCGATGGCACCGTGGTTTATGCTGACTGGCTGCGTGGCTTCGGCAACGCCATGATTATCGACCACGGTGGAAACTACCTCACCGTGTATACCGGCTTCTCGGCCATGGCCCGTGGTAACGGCGCCGGCGTGAAGGCGGGTGACGTACTGGGTACCAGCGGCACGATGGAAAGCGGCGAAACCGGCCTTTACTTCGAGCTGCGCTATCTGGGCAGACCCATCAATCCACAATCCTGGGCCCGTTAGGCCAGGCGAGACACTGGACCATGACCACACCACGTACACGCAAGATTGCCCTGCTCACCACCGGTGCACTGCTGGGCGGTGCACTGACCCTCAGCGTGCAAGCCTTCGCCGACAAAGGCGACAGCGTGCTGCCGCTGAATGAAATGCGTACCTTTGTCGAAGTATTTGGCCGCATCAAGCAGGACTACGTCGAGCCGGTAGAAGACAAGAAACTGATCAACGAAGCCATCAAGGGCATGCTGTCCGGCCTGGACCCGCACTCGGATTACTTTGATCCGCAGGCCTTCAAGGAATTCCGCGAAGGCACGCAGGGCGAGTTTGGCGGCCTGGGTATCGAAATCGGCGCAGAAGACGGCCTGGTCAAAGTGGTGGCACCTATCGAAGACACCCCGGCGCAGAAAGCCGGCATCAAGAGCGGTGACCTGATCGTGAAGATCGACGACACCCCGGTGCGCGGCCTGTCGCTGAACGATGCGGTAAAACGCATGCGCGGCAAGCCGGGCACCAAGGTGACCCTGACCATCGCCCGCAAAACCGAATCCAAGCCACTGGTGTTCACGCTGACCCGTGCCGTGATCCAGACCAAGAGCGTGAAATCGCGTCTGCTGGAGCCGGGCTTCGGCTACGTGCGTGTGGCCCAGTTCCAGGAACACACGGTAGAAAACTTCGCCCAGGCGTTGGGTAATCTGTACAAGGAAAACAAGGCGCCGCTCAAAGGTATCGTGCTGGATCTGCGCGACGACCCGGGCGGCCTGCTGAACGGTGCGGTAGGCGTCTCCACCGCCTTCCTGCCCAAGGACGCGCTGGTGGTGTACACCGAAGGCCGTGTCGCCGACGCGCAAATGCGCCTGTACGCCAACAGCAAGTACTACATGCGCGGCAATGCCGCCGACTACTACGCCAAAGCCCCGGCCGAGCTGAAAAACGTGCCGCTGGTGGTGCTGGTAAACGGCGGCTCGGCCTCGGCTTCCGAAATCGTGGCCGGCGCCCTGCAAGACCACAAACGCGCGCTGATTGTCGGCACGCAAACCTTCGGCAAAGGCTCGGTGCAGTCGGTACTGCCGCTATCCAACGAAGGTGGCATCAAGCTGACCACGGCGCGCTACTTTACGCCTAGCGGCCGCTCCATCCAGGCCAAAGGCATTACGCCGGACATCATTGCCGAAGATGGCAGCGAAGCCAGCGGCCTGCGTATCCGCGAAGCCGACCTGGAAAAACACCTGAGCAACCCGGCAGGTGAAGATGCCGCCCCGGCCGCCAAGCCTGCCGCCAGCAAAGCCGCCACACCGGCAGCCAAGCCGGCAGCCAAAGCCGCGGACGATGACAGCAAGCCGGTTGACAGCCAGCTCAATCAAGCCTTGAATGTATTGAAAGTACAGCAAATCCTGCTGAAAAAGGCAGGTAACTAGCGGGCATGCATGGCGTGCCCTGTCAGGGGTACGCCATGCCGGGCACCGACCACTTCAAATGCCGCACGCTCAGGCTGGCCAAGCCGGAGCAGACCCACCGTGCGGCCAAGCTGCTGGCCGAGGCTTTCGGCATTCGTACCCGCGCCGATGCGCAAAGCGGCCACCTCACCCTGCTATACACCCTGCCGCAGCACTCGCTGTTACAGCTGGTGCACCATCTGGAACAAGCCGGCATCGCCCTGGCCCGCCACCCCATCCACCGCCTGCAGTGCCAGCTAGCCTGCTACTGCGAGCAAGTGCAGCTCGATAACCTGCAGTGCCCCCCGCACGCTACCAAAGGGCGCGAGGCTTTTTCACACATCTACCAGCAGCACCCGCACGGCGACCGTGACGACACCCCCGAGGAGCTGCGGCTGGAAAAATAGCTTGCGGCCAACCCTGGCGGATGTAACACGGCCGCCATATCAGCCTGCCGGCATTCCTGCTAATCTTGCGTTTTTCCGGCCTCTGCTGTTGGAGCTGTGCATGCTGCATCCCGATTTTGTGCTGGCGTTCCGTGAAGCCGCACCCTACATCAACAATTTTCGCGGCAAGACCTTTGTCATTGCCATCAATGGCGAATGCCTGGCACGCGGCAACCTGTACGGCCTGGCGCAAGACATCAACCTGCTGGTCAGCCTGGGGGTGCGCATTGTGCTGGTGCACGGTGCCCGCCCGCAGATCGAAGAACAGCTGCGTCTGCGTGGCACGCCGCGCCAGTTTCACCATGGCCGCCGCGTAACCGACGCACTCACCATGGAAGCGGTCAAGTCGGCGGTAGGCGGCTTGCGCCACGACCTGGAAGCCTTCATGTCCATGGGCATGCCCAATTCCCCCATGCACGGTGCCTGCCTGCGCGTAGCCGGTGGCAACTTTGTCACCGCCCAGCCGCTGGGCGTGATCGATGGCGTGGACATGCAGTTCAGCGGCCGCGTGCGCAAGATCGACACCGCCGCCATCAACAAGCGCCTAGACCTGGGCGAGCTGGTGCTGATGTCGCTGATCGGCTACTCGCCCACCGGTGAAGCGTTCAACATGACCATGGAAGAAGTGGCCTGCCAGACCGCCATCGAACTGAAAGCGGAAAAGCTGATTTTCATGGTGCAAAGCGATGGTCTGGTAGACGCCGACGGCGTGCTGCACAGTGCCATCGCCGCCGAGCAGGCCGAGGCGATTTTCCAGCGCGGCATCGATAGTGAAGAAGTACGCGTGAGCCTGCCCTACGCCATCCGCGCCACGCGCGAAGGGGTGGTGCGCTCGCACCTGGTGAGCCACAACGAAGACGGCGCGCTGCTGGTAGAGCTGTTTACCGACTTTGGCACCGGCACCATGATCGCGCGTGACTCGCTGGTGAAAGTACGCGAGGCCAGCATAGAAGACGTGGGCGATATCCTGGCGCTGATCCGCCCGCTGCAAGAGCAAGGCATCCTGATCAAGCGCAGCCGCGAACACCTGGAAATGCAGATACGCCAGTACGCGGTACTGGAACACGACGAGCGCATTTACGGCTGCGTGGCCATGCTGCCGTTCCACGAAGACGGCATGGCCGAGCTGGCCTGCCTGGCCATCAGCCAGGAGCGCCGCAACGCCGGTTTTGGCGACCGCCTGCTGAAATACGTGGAAGAGCAAGCCCGGCTGTGCGGCCTGAAAAAAGTGTTCATTCTCACCACGCAAACGGCACACTGGTTTGCCGAACGTGGCTTCCAGCCGGCTACCGTGGACGATCTGCCCGCGGTGCGGCGTGAGCTGTATAACCATAACCGCCGCTCCAAAGTGCTGATCAAGCCACTGGCGGCTTGATCTGGCGCAGCATCCACACTGCGCGCACGGTTGGTTACCCGTCATCTCTGTGACACAATTACTGGCTATCGTGTCTCAACTATTGCAAGGAATGCATCATGGCAAGAATGGTCAACTGCGTTAAGCTCGGTCGCGAAGCCGAAGGTATGGATTTCCCGCCCCTGCCCGGCGCGCTGGGTCAGCGTGTTTTCGCCGACGTTTCCAAAGAAGCCTGGCAAGGCTGGCTGCGTTACCAGACCATGCTGATCAACGAAAACCGCCTGAGCCTGGCCGATGCCCGCGCCCGCCAGTACCTGGCCGCGCAGCTGGAAGCCTACTTCTACGGCCAGGGTGCCGACCAGGTTGCCGGCTTCACCCCGCAGCCGTAACAGGACAGCCCTCTTTCGAGGGCTTTTTTTGCCTCACCCTTTATCAAAGAAGCATTAATCATGTCCATGCCACACGACAATCTGCTAAACCGCGAGCTGGGTTTGCTCGAATTCAACCGCCGCGTCATGGCGCAAGCGGAAGAAGAATACCTGCCCATCCTGGAGCGGTTGAAGTACCTGTGCATCGTTTCGTCCAATATGGACGAGTTCTACGAAGTACGCGTGGCCTGGCTGAAAGATGCTGCACAAAACACTCCGGAACGCATCCTGGCAGATGGCAGCACCCCGGCCGAAGCGCTGGCCAAGGTATCGGCAGCGGCACACGAGCTGGTGCGCGAACAATACCGCCTGCTGCGCGAGGAAATCTTCCCTGCGCTGCGTGCCGACAACATCATTTTCCTGCGCCGTAACGAGTGGGACGCCGCGCAAAAAGCGTGGATCAGCGACTATTTCTTCCGCGAGCTGATGCCCATCCTCACGCCTATCGGCCTGGACCCGTCGCACCCCTTCCCGCGCCTGCTCAACAAGAGCCTGAACTTTATCGTGGAGCTGGAAGGCGCCGACGCCTTTGGCCGCGAATCCGGCATCGCCATCGTGCAAGCCCCGCGCATCCTGCCGCGCGTCATCAAGCTGCCGGCAGAGTTGGCCGCAGACGGCGCCGATACCTTTGTGTTCCTGTCGTCCATCCTGCACTCGCACGTGCAGGAGCTGTTCCCCGGCATGCTGGTGAAAGGCTGCTACCAGTTCCGCGTCACGCGTGACAGTGATTTGTCGGTAGACGATGACGACGTGAAAAACCTGCGTACCGCACTGCAGGGCGAGCTGCGCCAGCGCCAGTACGGCGATGCCGTACGCCTGGAAATTGCCGATACCTGCCCGGCGCACATGGAAGAATTCCTGTTGCACACTTTTGCCCTGCAAAAGCACGACGTGTTCCGCGTGGACGGCCCGGTGAACCTGGTGCGCCTGATGCAGGTGCCCGACTTTGTCGACCGCCCGGAAACCAAGTTCGCCCCGTTCCAGGCTTCGCTACCGGATATCCTGGAAAAGAAAACCCCGCTGTTTGACGCCATCCGCAAGGGCGACATACTGCTGCACCACCCGTTCCAGACCTTCCAGCCGGTGATCGACCTGCTCACCCAGGCCGCCAGCGACCCGGCCGTGGTCGCCATCAAGATGACGGTATACCGTACCGGCACCGACTCGGTACTGATGGAATCGCTGATTGCCGCCGCCCGCGCCGGCAAACAGGTGACCGTGGTGGTAGAGCTGATGGCACGCTTTGACGAAGAAGCCAATATCAGCTGGGCCACCCGCCTGGAAGACGCCGGTGCCCACGTGGTATACGGCGTATTCGGCTACAAGATCCACGCCAAGATGCTGCTTGTGGTGCGACGCGAAGAAGGCCAGCTGCGCCGCTACGTGCACCTGGGCACCGGTAACTACCACCCGCGAACCGCCCGCCTGTACACCGACTTTGGCCTGATGACCTGCAACGAGGAAATCGCCACCGACGTGAACGACCTGTTCGTGCAGATTACCGGCCTGGGCCGCGCCGGCGAGCTCAAGCACCTGTACCAGTCGCCGTTCACGCTGCACAACATGATCACCACGGCGATCGACCGCGAAATCGAGCACGCCCAGGCCGGCAAACCGGCGCAGATCATTGCCAAGATGAACGCGCTGCTGGAACCGCAAGTCATCCGTGCGCTGTACCGCGCCAGCCAGGCCGGGGTGAAAATCACCCTGATCGTGCGTGGCGTATGTGCGCTGCGCCCTGGCGTAGAAGGGCTGTCGGAAAACATCTCGGTGCGCTCCATCGTTGGCCGCTTCCTGGAACACACCCGCGTGTTCTACTTCTACAACGACAAGGCAGAAAACCTGTTCATTTCCAGCGCCGACTGGATGGGTCGCAACTTCTTCCGCCGCATCGAGACCTGCGTGCCGATTCTGGACACCAAGCTCAAGCGCCGCGTGATCCGCGAAGGCTTGAAGGTGTATCTGGAAGACAACACCAACGCCTGGGAAATGCAGCAGGATGGCAGCTACCGCCGCCGTGTAGCCCGTGGTAAAGGCCGCTGCGCGCAGGATATGCTGCTGCAGGAATACACCGGCTAAGGCCCGCTAAAGGTTGGCCGCATACGGCGCCCCCGGAACTTCCGGCGGCGCCGTTTTACTTAGCAGGGTCAACATAAGGAGCAAGCATGAGTTTTGACTGGAGCTGGGCCGGCTACGCGCTGGCCACCATCATGATGCTGGCCGGGCTGGCCGGCACCATCTACCCGGCCCTGCCCGGCCTGGCGCTACTGGGCGGCGGCATGCTGCTGGCGGCCTGGCTGGGCGACTTTGCCAGCGTGGGCAGCACGGCCTTGATCATGATCGGCGTGCTAGCCGTGCTGGGCATGGTAATGGAAAACCTGGCCGGCTTTCTGGGGGCACAAAAGAGCGGGGCCAGCCGCCAGGCGCTGATCGGTGCCTTTATCGGTGGGCTGGTGGGCATGTTCCTGGGCTTGGTAGGCGCCATTCTCGGCCCGATTATCGGGGCGGTTATCGGCGAGCTACAGGCACGGCGCTCGCTGCAGCAAGCGGGCAAAGTGGGCATCGCCACCTTCATCGGTTTCCTGGCTGGCACGGTGATCAAGATCGCCTGCGCCTTTGCCATGCTGGCCGTATTTGTCGCCGCACTGGTTTTCTGACGCCCCGCCACGCGACAGCATTGGACAGCCGGATAGCCGCCGAGCACAATTGAACGTCATCAGCCTTCGCCCCCGACCGGGCACGCCCAGCGGCCAGCGGGTCATGGGGTTGGCCATCAGCAATGGGTAAAGCGCGATGAACGACAAAGCATTCGGCAAGCGGCTGGCACAAGAGTCCGCACGCTGGCAACAGGCAGGCTGGCTTAGCGCAGAGGGCCGGCAAGCCATTCTGGCGGACGTGGCCACCCGGCAAAGCCGCATCAGCTGGCCTGGCGGGCTGGCGCAGATGGGGGCGCTACTACTGGGTATCGGCGTGCTGAGCTGGTTTGCCGCGAACTGGGACGCCATCAGCAAACCGGGCAAGCTGCTTGTCATCTTTCTGGCGCTGAGCAGCAGCCATGCAGCGTACGGCTTCAGCATCACCCGCGGGCTACAAAAGCTGGCGCAGGGCATGGCGGTGCTGTCGGTGTTGCTGTTCGGCGCGGCCATCATGCTGATAGGCCAGCTCTACCACATCGATGCACACTTTCCGGATGGCATCGCCCTCTGGGCTGCCGGCGGGCTGCTGACTGCAGCCCTGCTACAGTCGCAGCCCGCCATGCTGATCTCGCTGGGGTTGGCCGCACTGTGGACCGGCTACGAGCAGTTCGAATACGCGCAGATGAACTGGCTACTGCCAGGCTACCTGCTGTTGGCCGCCCTTGTCGTGCAGCGCCACGGCTGGGCGTTGGCAGCCCGTGGCTGTGCCGCGCTACTGCTGCTATGGCTGGCGGGCTGGCATGCCCAATCATGGCCGCTACTGGATGATGCCCCGCAAGCTCACCTGCGCCTGTTTGCCCTGCAGCTACTGGCGCTGGCAGGTATCTGGGCCATGACCCAAACCAGCCGGCAGCCCTGCATGCGTACCGGCGGCGGCACCTTGCTCGCCGGTGTGCTGAGCGGCACGTTTGCGTTGACGTTTCCCGATTTTGCCTCGGCATCCGGCGAACAGCCCGTGCTGGATCTTCTCTGGTTTGCAGGCCTGCTGGCCAGCGGCAGCCTGTACACGATGGGCCTGCTACAGCTGGCTCGCCGCCAGGCGCTGTCGCCACGGCGGCGCGATACCGGCCTGCTCTTGGTGGCAAGCTTTGCCGTGCTGGTCGCCTGCACGGTTCTATTCAGCTATAGCGGTAGCTGGCCTGCGCTGTTATGGAATGCCGTTTTCCTTGGCATGATGGGCTGGATGGCCGACGTCGGCATCCGCGAAGGCGACCGGGCCATCATCAACCAGGTTTTTGGTGCCCTGCTGTGCTGGCTGCTGGCGCGCTACGTGGATGCGTTCTGGACGCTGCTGGACCGTTCGCTATTCTTCATGGCGGGCGGCATCCTGTTACTGGCAGCAGGCGGGTGGATGGAACGGCGCCGCCGCAGTCTGCTTGCGCGCATCCCGACGGAGGAGCAGCCATGAGACTGTGGCAAAAACTCGCCCTACTCTGCACGCTGCAGCTGCTGGCCCTGGCCGCCATGGTTGCCGACAAGCAGTGGACGCTGCAGACGGGTACCACTGTAGTGCTGCCCACCTTGCCGGTGGACCCGCGTTCGCTGTTCATGGGCGATTACGCGCGGCTGAACTACGCCATCAACCGGCTGGAACTAGACGGCGAACAAGCCCTGGGCGGGGACAAGGACTTCAAGCCGCACGACCGTGTCTGGGTAGCCATCCAGCCGCAGCCAGACGGGGCCAGAGCGCTATCCGTGCACCACCAGCGCAGTGCCATCCCCGCAGGGCAACTGGCGCTGGCGGGCGAGGTGCAGTATATCGATACCCGGCAGGCGCGTAATGGCGCCACCTTGCACACGCTGCAAGTGCGCTATGGCATTGAACAGTATTTTGTGCCGGAGGGCACTGGCCGGCAGATAGAACAACCTCAGGACGGCGAGAAAGTATCGGTACGGGTAGCCATCGACCAACGTGGCAAGGCGGGCATTCTGGCGCTGTTGCTGGATGGGCGCGAGCGTTACCGCGAAACCCTGTTCTAGCCTAGCCCTTATTGCTGCCCGTGCCCGCCAAACGGGCTAGAACGGCACCGGGCTGTGCAGCTGCAGCAGCTCGCCGCTGTGCGGGTGGTGCAACTGCAACGCGCAAGCGTGCAGACACAGCCGTGGCATGGCCTGCTGCACCGCAGGTGGCGCGTACAACGTGTCGCCCAGCATGGCGTGCCCCAGCGCCATCATGTGCACGCGCAGCTGGTGCGTGCGCCCGGTGTGCGGGGTAAGCGATACCCGGCTGGCGTTGCGCACCGCATCGTAGGCCACGACCTGATAGCCGGTGTGCGACGGCTTGCCAGCCTGCAAATCCACTTTTTGCCGTGGCCGCTGCAGCCAGTCGGCCATCAGCGGCAGGTGGATATCGCCCTGCTCCGGCAATAACTGCCCAGCCACCAGTGCCTGGTAGGTTTTCTGCACATCACGCCCGGCAAAGCTGGCCGATAGCTGGCGTTGCATGGCCAGCCCGCGCGCCATCAACAACAAGCCGGAGGTGGCCATATCCAGCCGGTGCACCACCAATGCGTCGGGAAAGCGCTGCTGCACGCGCAGGCTCAGGCAGTCTTGCCGCGCCTCGCCCCGCCCCGGTACCGACAGCAGACCGGCCGGCTTGTCTACCACCAGCAGGTAGTCGTCCTGATAGTGCAGCCGCAGCCCGGTATCCGGCGGCGGGGTGTAGTCGTCCAGGGTGTGTGCAGCGCTCATTGGCGGGTAGAGGGCAAGGAATGAAGGCGCCGATTATCCGGCATTTCAAACGCCCCCGGCAAACTAGCCGCGCCCTATTGAAATGTATGACTGGCGGCCTCACGCTATACCGATAAGCCATACCGACAACCCGACAACAGAGAGCCCGCCATGCCAGAACGCTTCTACCTGGACCCATACCAGACCAGCCTCGACACCACTGTGGTCAGCCATGACGAGCGTGGCATCGTACTGGCCGATACGCTGTGCTACCCGCTAGGCGGCGGCCAGCCTGGCGATACCGGCACGCTGAGCCTGGCCGATGGTAGCCAACTGGTCATCGCCGACACCCGCCGCGATAAAACCACCCGCGAGATACTGCACCAGCCCGCCCCGGGTAGCGTGCAGTTGGCCGCAGGCAGCACGGTCACCCTGCAGCTGGACTGGGCCAGGCGTTACCGCCACATGCGTATCCATAGCTGCCTGCACTTGCTGTCCTGTGTCGTGCGCGCTGGCGTGACCGGCGGCAACCTCAGCGCCGATAGCGGCCGGCTGGATTTTGACCTGCCGGAAGGCATGGAGCTGGACGCTGCGCATATCGAGCGCGAGCTCAATACCCTGATTGCGGCCAACCATGCCGTATCGGTACAGATGACCAGCGGCGAGGCCCTGCGTGCGCAGCCCGAGCTGATCAAGACCATGTCGGTGACACCCCCGCTAGACCTGCCGGCAATCCGCCTGGTGGCTATAGCGGGCGTGGACTTGCAGCCGTGCGGTGGCACACATGTGCGCCATACCGGCGAAATCGGCGCAGTCGTCGTCAAGAAGATAGAAAGCAAAGGCGCGCGTAACAAACGCGTGGTGATTGCGCTGGCAGGCCAGGACTAGAAGCGCGGCAAAGGCACCTTGGCCCAGGCACTGGCCAGCCGGGCAGTCATGGCGGCGGGCATCGCTGTGGAGCAAGCAAACCATGACACCAGCGGCCCCAGCTCGGCACCGGCTTGCAGCGTGCCCGGCGCCAGCCGCGATAATGCCGCACGTGTAGCAAACAGCACACGGATGCGCTGCGCCTGCAGCATGGCCACCGCCTCCTGCAGTGATTCGCTACGCTGCGGCACCGCCATGCCGCGCTGCTGCAGCACGCTGGCCACCCCCTCGCCAAACACCATGCGCTTCTGTTGTGATACCCGCCCCAGCTCGGTAAGCGGCAGCACATCGCCAGGGCGGGTAAACAGCATGGCCTGCGTCTGGCCCATGGCATAAACGTACTGCATGCTGGCAGGTGGCGGTGCACTGGCCGCCAGCGTCACCGCCGAACACGCGTCATCCTGCCGTTGCAACGACTGCAATATTCTGGGGCGGCTAGCCAGATAAAGGTGCAGGGTGATACCGGCATGGCTGGCCATCTGCTGCAGCAGATCTACGTATACACCGGCAGGCTGGCCGGCACGGTCTTCATACAGGGCGGGTATCGGGGGCAGATAAAAACGCACGGTATCGGCCATGGCTGGCAGGCAAAGCAGCCACGGCAGGCAAGCGATCTGGTAGCGGTATGGCATGCTCCCCCCATACGGTAACAAGGGCAGGCTTTCAGCATAGTTGGCCGCTACGGTATCGGGGGAGTTTATCGGACTATTCGTCTACACAAGCACTCTCGGTGCACGCCAGGCTGTGCACGCTCATTTCCTGCAGGCATAGCAGAGTGAGCTGGCGGCCGTATACGGCACCGGTGTCCACATACAACACATTATCGCGCTGCCGCGCCAGGCTAACCGGCGAATGGCCTACACACAGCAAATCCACACCGGCAACGCGCGCGCGCACTTGGCCGCGTATGCGCTCGCGTGACCAGGTTGCCTCGTGCAATACGGTCTGGCCATTGCTGCAGGCCACCCCTTCGCCCGAGGCCAGACGGGCCTGGAACACCACCCAGTCGTCCTCCGGGCAATCTGCATGCACCAAACCCACCAGCCTGTTGCCTACCGGTAGCTCGATCGCCAGCGGCATGGCGGCAAACACATTGCGGTAACGCTGCTGCTGCGCCGGGGGCAGCGCCATGAACCACTCGCCACCATTGCGGGCGTAGCGTTCGCGCCAGGCGTCGCTGGCGTCGTAATCGATGGCCATTTGCTCGTGGTTACCGCGCACGGCAAACAGCCACATCTGCGCCAGCCAGTCCAGCACCTGCCACGAGCGCGGGCCACGGTCGATCAAATCGCCCACCGACAACAGGCGGTCGCGTTCCGGGTCAAAATCTACCTGCCCCAGCAACAAACCCAAGGTATCGAAACAGCCGTGCACATCCCCCACGACAAAGTCGCGGCCTAGGGTATTGGCAGGCAAGGTTCGAAATAGCATCAGGATGGCATAGCTTTTTTCTGGATTACCGGTTGACAGCGATAAAAGCACATCACAATAATTCCAATTTCATAAATTCAGCAAGGGAAAATCCATGAATACCCTGCAAGGCATCATGTGCAGCCTGCTGCTCGTCGCCCTTGCTGGCTGCGCCAGCATGCACAGCAACAAGCCGATCGTCACGCTCTCCCCAAATGGTAGTGACATTGTCTACAACGGTGAGTTGGATGCAAGCGCAATCGCACAAGTCCAGACTATTTACGCGCAAGCTGCTGTTAAACCAACCCGCTTGGTGATCAATAGCCATGGCGGAAGCAGCAACCTAGGTATGGCACTGGGGGATTTCATTCACGACAAACAGCTGGACATACGGGTAGATGGTGCGTGCATGTCCTCATGTGCCAACTATGTCTTTCCTGCCGCACGTAACAAGTATTTGGGCGAACGCGATGCCCTGCTATGGCACGGCGGGGCCCTGCAGCCCGACTGGGAGGCGCTTATCAAGGCAAAGTGGAAGCACAATCCTGCTCAGCAAGACCGTGCACGGGAAGATATCAGACAGTGGGTCATCAGTGAAAAAGCGTTCTTTGAGCGCATCGGCGTCAGCCAGCTGATAACCGTATGCGGCCAACAACCAGAATGGATCAAGGCCTACCCCCAGGCTCCGGGGTTTTATTACAGCCCGGAGGATATGCAACGCTTTGGCATTCATGATCTCCAGTTTATTGCTAACCGCTGGGCACCAGAAGAAACCATCACCTACCCCAAGTTTTTCAAAGCCAGTTTTTGCAGTGCCCCACCCCCACCCACCGATGAAATCTTGTGCGGCTGCAAGTTTTCCGACTAGGACAAAACCAGCCGCGGCCAGGCAAGCACCCGGTAATCCGGCAAGCCATCCACATAGGGGATGCTTAGCTCACCCTGCAGCAAAGGGCGCAGATAGCGGGCAAAGGCCGGTGTCACCGACAAGCCATCGTCCGCGATGAAGTGCGCCGGCACCGTGCGCTCCAGCCCGGCCACCTGCGCCAGCGGTACCGGCACCGCCTGCCAGCCATCATCCTGGCGCTGCAGGCCGGCCATCACCCCGCCCTGCCCGGCCAGCGCCCAATGTACGCAGGCCGCACCGGCTTCGTACGCCAGGCGTGCATCGGTGGCCGACGCCAGGTGCATGGCGGCGCGCTGCTGGCAGTCCACCAGTGCCACGTGGGCGTGGACACCCAGCGCTTGCTGCAGGCGCTGCGCCAGCCAGGCGCCGGCTCCGCCCAGCTGTTCGTGGCCATACACGGCATCTGCGTGCATTTGCGCCACAAAACGGCCGTCGGCCTGCCGCAAACCCTCGGCCACCGCAATAGCGCAATACCCATCCTGCTGCAGCCGGTGCTGCACGGCCTGCAGCACACGCGCTTCGTCAAACGCCACCTCGGGCAATAACACCAGCGGGGCGGGCTCGCCTGCACCGGCCGCCAGGCTGCAGGCTGCGGCCAACCACCCTACGTGCCGACCCATGGTTTCCATGATGAACACCCGGCCGCGCCCCATGCTGCGCATATCGTGCGTCACCTCGCGCAGGCTGCTGGCCAGATATTTGGCAGCGGAGGGAAAACCGGGACTGAAGTCGGTGCCCTCCAGGTCGTTATCGATGGTTTTGGGTACGCCTAGCGCCAGCAGCGGCAAGTCAAAACGCTGGGCCAACTCACCCAGTCGCAAGGCGGTTTCCATCGAGCCGTTGCCGCCATTGAGCAGCACGTAGCCAATATCGAACTGCCGCACTACCTCTGCCAGCCTGGCCCATTGCTCTGGCACCTCGTCGTAAGCAGCCAGCACATGGCGGCTGGTGCCGAAACTGGCTCCGGGCAACCAACCCAGGCGCCGGATGCTGTCGGCCGGCGCGCTGCTGCAGTCGTACAGCTCACCGGCCAGCAAACCCGCCAGGCCGTTGGCCGCCGCACACACCGGCACACCCTGCGCACGGGCCGTTTCAATGACACCTTGCGCCGAGCCATTCAGCACGGCGGTAGGGCCGCCGGACTGCAGATAAAGTAAACGCGCCATGCTGGCCTCCCGTTTATGGATAAGACCATTGTAGTACCAGATGCGACAGCTACTTTGCCTTGGCGCAAACAGCGCTGCGACCAACGCAAGTTGGCCGC
Source organism: Vogesella aquatica (assembly GCF_028548455.1). Lineage (GTDB taxonomy): Bacteria > Pseudomonadota > Gammaproteobacteria > Burkholderiales > Chromobacteriaceae > Vogesella > Vogesella aquatica. Next base: position 7,825 of record NZ_JAQQLF010000027.1, on the reverse strand, counting down.
AACCCGGTAAGGGTGCGGCCAACTTGCTAGCGGCGTTTAAGCACGAAGGTCAGATATCGACTTCCGCTTCGTTACCTTTGGCTTCCATCCAGCTGCGGCGGCTGCTGGCCTCGCCCTTGCCCATCAACATAATGAACATGTCGCGCGTGGCAGCCAGTGCCCCCGGGCGTACCTGCACGCGCGACAGGCGGCGGGTATCCGGGTTCATGGTGGTGTCCTTCAGCTGCTCCGGGTTCATCTCGCCCAAACCCTTGAAGCGCGAGATGCTCCAGGCGCTTTCCTTGACGCCTTCGCTACGCAGGCGGTCCAGAATGGCGGTCATCTCGCCTTCGTCCAGCGCGTACAGTTTGCGCGGCGGGCGGTTTTTGCCCTGGCCGGGCACGTCCACACGGAACAGTGGCGGCTGGGCAATGTAGATATGACCCTGCTCGATCAGTTTGGGGAAATGGCGGAAGAACAGCGTGAGCAGCAACACCTGGATATGCGAGCCGTCTACGTCGGCGTCGGACAGGATGGCGATCTTGCCGTAACGCAGGCTGGACAGGTCTGGCGTATCGCCCACGCCGTGCGGGTCTACGCCAATGGCCACCGAGATATCGTGGATTTCGGCATTGGAGAACAGCTGGTCCTTGTCGGTTTCCCAGCTGTTCAGCACCTTGCCGCGCAGCGGCAGGATGGCCTGGTATTCCTTGTCGCGCGCCAGTTTGGCAGAACCACCGGCCGAGTCGCCCTCCACCAGAAACAGCTCGTTGCGCTCGATGTCTTCGCTTTCGCAATCGGTCAGTTTGCCCGGCAGCACGGCCACGCCGGAGCCTTTTTTCTTCTCGACCTTTTTCACCGACTTCAAGCGGCTTTGCGCCTGGCGGATGGCCAGCTCGGCAATGCGCTTGCCGGCTTCCACGTGCTGGTTCAGCCACAGTTCTACCGGGTCGCGCGCCAGGCTGGAAATCAGCTTCAGCGCATCGCGGCTGGTAAGTTTGTCCTTGGTCTGGCCCTGGAACTGCGGGTCCAGCACCCGGGCGGACAGCACAAAGCGCACGCGGCTCCAGACGTCTTCGGCCATCAGCTTCACGCCACGCGGCAGCAGGTTGTGGTGGTCGATAAAGCTTTTTACCGCTTCGAACACGCCGGCACGCAGGCCAGCCTCGTGCGTACCACCGCTTGGGGTCGGAATCAGGTTGACGTAGCTTTCGCCGCTGGCACCGTCCTCGAACCACGCCATGGCCCACTGCACGCCTTCGCCACGGGCGAACTGCTCGTGGTCGTCACCGATATAGGCCTCGCCGGAAAACAGCGGTGCAACCGGCTCGTCGTCGCCGCACAGCTCGGACAGATAGCTTTTCAGGCCTTCGGGGTACTGCCATACCTTCACTTCGTCGCCGCTGGGGCGCTCGATGGTGAGCGTTACCGCCACGCCAGGCAGCAATACAGCCTTGGCGCGCAGCAGGCGCTCCAGCTCGGGCATGGAATAGCGCGGGCTTTCAAAGTATTTGCCATCCGGCCACACGCGCACGCGGGTACCGCTGGTACGCGGGCCGCAGTCGCCGATGCGCACCAAGGGTTCGATGACGTCGCCGCCGGCAAACACCAGCTTGTGCACACCGCCTTCACGTTTGACTTCGACTTCCAGCCGGGTGGACAGCGCGTTGGTTACCGACACGCCAACACCGTGCAGGCCGCCGGAAAACGCGTAGGCGCCGCCATCTTTCTTGTTGAACTTGCCACCGGCGTGCAGTCGGGTAAATACCAGCTCCACCACCGGTACGCCTTCTTGCGGGTGCAGGCCCACCGGAATGCCACGGCCGTCGTCCTCCACCGTCAGCGAGCCATCCACGTGCACGGTAACGGCAATCTTGCGGGCAAAACCACCCAGCGCCTCGTCGGCGGCGTTATCGATGACTTCCTGGCAAATGTGGGTCGGGTCGGTGGTGCGGGTGTACATGCCTGGCCGCTCTTTTACCGGCTCCAGCCCCTTGAGTACCCGTACCGAGGATTCGTCGTAATTCTGTTGTGTCATGTGTTTGTCAGTGTGGTGCACGGCGCAGCAGCGCCGCGAGTTGTTGATTGTGGCGCGCTGCCAGGAACAGCTGCGCCAGAATGGCACCGCAGAGCGCCAGGAACATATCCCACTGGGTGTCCCACGGGTCGCCCTGCGTGGCGAGGAAAGCGTCGGCCCCCGCGCCCATGGCCAGCGCGGCCCACCATTCGATCAATTCGTAAAATGCCGAGAAAGCCAGGCAGAAACAGGTGGCCAGAAACGCCAGCCAGCGCCCCTGCAGGCGGGTAGCACGGTGAATCACCTCGCGCGCCAGAATGGCCGGAAAGAAACCCTGTGCCAGGTGGCCGAGGCGGTCGTAATGGTTGCGGCTAAAATCAAACGCCTCTTGCAGCCAGAAGCCCAGTGGCGTGAGCGCATAGGTGTAATGCGCCCCCACGAGCAAAATCACCGCGTGCAGTGCCATGGCCCATGCGGCCAACCTGGTCCACGGGTAGCGGCCCCAGCACAGCCACGCCAAGGGCAGGCCGACTAGCGCCGGGATGGCTTCCATCCACCAGGTCGTGATGTCCGCAGGCTGCCAGGCAGACCAGGCAGCAACAACGGCCACGCCTGCAAAAGCAGTGCGTGGCCGTGGCAAATGTTGTGTCGTCACGCCTTAGCCCTCGTCTGGCTGCCGGGTCGTATCTTGCGCAACACGCACCAGATAGTCTCCACGGCTTTCGATCCCTTTCAGGAAGCGGGTCAGCTCGGTGAGCGCCCGCTCGTAGACGTCTTTCTTGAATTCGATCACCGCATCAACCGGCGCCCAGTAGTCATTCCAGCGCCAGCCATCAAACTCAGGGTGATTGGTTGCACGAAGGCATACATCGCAATCCCGGCCTACCAGCTTCAGCAAGAACCAGATCTGCTTTTGCCCGCGATAACTACCGCGCCACTCGCGGCGTACCCAGTTGGTGGGCACATCGTAGCGCAGCCAGTCGCGGGTGCGACCCAGGATCTTGACGTGTTGTGGCAGCAAGCCCACTTCTTCCAGCAGCTCGCGATACATCGCGGCTTCAGGGCTTTCGCCAGGTTTGATGCCTCCTTGCGGAAACTGCCACGAGTGCTCGCGCACCCGCTTGCCCCAGAACACCTCATGCTTGCCATTGATGAGGATGATTCCGACATTGGGGCGGTATCCGTCCCGGTCCAGCATGGAAAAACCTGCAATATCGTTAGTTGGCTCGATTTTTGCACATTTCGGCCGCGCACGCCACGCGCTACCGTGGCAGGCACGTCACATACCCGCCGCCATCGCCCATCGGTCGTTAAATATAATTGACGAATAGCCACAATATGGAATAAAAAAATAGACATTCAATCTTTGCAAGGCTGCGACATGCGTCACACCCTTACTTTGTGCACCCTGCGCATTCCTTGCAATGTGTCCCTGGGGGTCTTCGAGCAACCGCTCAGCGCCGCAGGCAACGCTGCCGCCGCACCTGCACGCGACTCTGCCACCCCCTTACGGACACCTCATCATGACGACACTGCTGCACTGGCTGCGTGAGCACGCCATTACCCACATCGAATGCCTCATCCCGGACCTGAATGCCCAGGCACGCGGCAAGCTGGTACCCGTTACGCATTACCCGGCCGAAGGTGAACTGCGCTTTCCCCAAGTCAGCCTGATACAAAGCTGGATGGGCGACCCGCAACAGCAGCTGGTTCCCGATAACGACCCGGACCTGCGCTTGCTACCCGACCTGGCCACACTCAGCGTCAAACCTGGGCCGGGCCGCCGCATTGCCCAGCTTATCCACGATTGTTACAGCGATAGCGGCCAACTACTGGAAACGGCACCGCGCAGCGTGCTGAAGCGTGTGCTGGCACGCTTTGAGGCGCTGGGCTTCACCCCCATCGTGGCACCTGAAATCGAGTTTTATCTGCTGGATGCACAAGGCCGGCAGCACGAAAGCGTCGGGGCGGCGTACGCGGTAGACCACAGCGCCCGGTACGAACCTTTTTTTGCCGAACTGGAACAGGCTTGCCACCAGCAAGGTATTGCCACCGACACCCTGCTGCACGAAGTCGGCAACGGCCAGTACGAGCTCAACCTGCAACACGGCCCGGCACTGGCACTGGCAGACCAGGTGTTCCTGCTTAAACGCACCCTGCGCCAGCTGGCCAGCCAGCACGGCCTGCAAGCCTGCTTCATGGCCAAACCCTTCCCCGGCCATCCAGGCAGTGCCATGCATATTCACCAAAGCTTGCTGGATAGCCAAGGCCGGAATGCCTTCACCCAGACGAATGGCAGCGAACACCCCCGTTTTCACCACTATATCGGCGGCCTGCAACGCTATTTGCCACAAGCCATGCTGCTGTTTGCGGCCAACCCTAATGCCTACCGCCGCCTCTGTGCCCATAGCGCTGCGCCGATCAATGTAGAGTGGGGTTACGACAACCGAAGCTGCGGCTTGCGGGTGCCGGTTTGCCACCCGCAGGCTCGACGCGTAGAAAACCGCCTGCCCGGCATTGATGCCAACCCTTACCTGGCTCTGGCAGCGACACTGGCCTGCGGCTTGCTTGGCATGGAACAAGCCTGCGAAGCAAGCCGCCCCCGCTCGGACAGCGCCTATCAGCAAGCGGCCACTTTGCCTGACTCGCAACAAACTGCCATGCAGGCATTCGCCCAAGCCCATGCGCTGCATGATGTCCTGGGGGCAGATTTTTCACGCGTTTTTCTGGCCCTCAAGCAAGTAGAGCAGCAGCATTTCCAACAGCAAGTCACCGCGTGGGAATGGCAATATTTAGCACACCAAGCCTAAAAACCACGCGCTACAATGCTGCTGTTCCAAGGGAGCAGTTGAGCATTTTCCCGCACCAGTTTCTAATTGACACAGCGGCGATAAGCAGGCCGTAATGATGAAATAAGCAGACTAACTGCAAGGAGAACCTGATGAAGAAATCGACCCTGACCCTGGCTATCAGCCTGGCCTTGACTGCCGCCTCTGGCAGCGCATTCGCCGCGGGCAAAGAGCTGAACGTGTACAACTGGTCAGACTACATTGCCGAATCCACGGTGCCGAACTTCCAGAAAGCCACCGGCATCAAGGTTCGTTACGATGTCTACGATAGCAACGAGATCCTGCAAGCCAAGATGCTGACCGGCAAATCCGGCTACGACCTGGTTCACCCGTCCAATACCTTCCTGGCCAAACAGATCCAGGCTGGCCTGTACCAGCCGGTAAACAAGGCCAAAATCCCGAACTACAAAGACCTGGACCCGGAGCTGATGAAGCTCATGACCCAGTTCGACCCGGGTAACCAGTTTGCCATCCCTTACTTCTGGGGCATGAATACAATTGGTATCAACACCGACAAGGCAAACAAAGCACTGGGTGGCAAGCTGCCAGCTAACGAGTGGGACTTGCTGTTCAAAGTCGAGAACGTGTCCAAGCTGAAAAGCTGCGGTGTCAGCATGCTGGACTCTGCGGCAGAGGTCTTCCCGGTAGTGCTGCACTACATGGGCAAAAACCCGGCCAGTACCAGCGAGGCCGACTACAAGGCAGCGGCGGCGCTACTGAAACCGCTGCGCCCGCACATTACCCGCTTCTCGTCCTCCGGCTATATCAACGAACTCTCGGGCGGCTCCCTGTGTCTGGTACTGGGCTACGGCGGTGACCTGAACATCGCCAAGACCCGCGCCGAAGAAGCCAAAAACGGCGTAAAAGTACAGCCGCTGGTACCCAAAACTGGCGTAGGCATCTGGATCGACAGCATGGTGATCCCTAAAGACGCCAAAAACGTCGATAACGCCCTTACCTACATCAACTACGTGCTGGATCCAAAAGTATCGGCCGCCAATGCCAATACGGTCACCTATGCACCCGGCAGCCTGGCCGCGCGTCAGTTCATCGACAAGAAACACCTGGCCAATCCGTCCATCTTCCCAAGCAAAGATATCGTGGCCAAGAGCTTTGTGATGCCGACCATGGATGCCAAAATCCAGCGCCTGACCACGCGCCTGTGGCAAGAGTTCAAAACCGGCAAATAAACGCCAACCACGCTTCAGCCACAGCCCCTGCGCTCATGCCCAGGGGCTTTTAATTATCTTTAAAGCACAGCCCGGCAAGAGTGCAGCCCTGCATGTAAAACCAGTCCACTTTTACGGCACTGATGGTAGGATGCGTTAATCGCATTAATACGCACACACACGCCTCATGCTGTTTTTTTCGCCAACCGATCCACTGCGATCCCTGCCTGGCATTACCCTGCGTCCGGATGCCGTGACCATACTGCACAGTGCAGCCGACTATCGCGAGCAGTTACTCGGCATGATTCGCCAGGCACGCCACCGCATTTATCTCTGCGCGCTATACCTGCAAGAAGACGAAGGTGGCAAACTCATTCTTGACGCCCTGTATGCCGCGGCGGCGGCCAACCCTGAGCTCGACATAAAAGTATTTGTCGATGCACACCGGGCCCGGCGTGGCCTCATCGGCCATGGCAAGCAAGAAGGCAATGCCGGCTGGTACCGCCAGCGCGCCCAGGCGCAGCCACAAGACAAGCTGTCCATTTACGGTGTCCCCGTGCAGACACGCGAGCTATTTGGCGTCATGCACCTCAAAGGCTACGTCATCGACGACACCGTGCTGTACAGCGGAGCCAGCCTGAACAATGTCTACCTGCATGTGGGGGACAAATACCGCTTTGACCGCTATCACCTGATCAGCAATGCAGCATTAGCCGACCTGCTGTCAGACTATATGCTCAACACCCTTGCGGCCAACCCGGCAGTCATGCGGCTGGACCAGCCCATCACTCAGGACAAAGCCAGTCAGAACCGCGCTACTCGGCAGCTACGCAAAACGCTGGCACAAAGCCGCTATACCGTTACGGCAAACGAGCATGGCAAGAATGGGCTACAGGTTTTCCCCGTCTGCGGCGTCGGTAAAAATAACCCGTTCAATAAGCTACTGGAGAATCTGCTGTATAGCGCCAAGCAGCAAATCAGCATCTGCACACCCTACTTCAACCTGCCTCGCCCCCTGCTCAAAGCCATAGACAAAGCCCTGGCACGGCAGGTCAAAGTAGAAATCATTGTTGGCGACAAAACCGCCAATGACTTTTACATCCCACCCCGCGAACCTTTCAAGGTCATCGGTGGCCTGCCCTATTTGTACGAAATGAACCTGCGCCGTTTTGCCAAACAGCACCAACATGCGATCCAGGCAGGGCTGCTGAGCATTCGACTTTGGCAACACAACGACAATAGCTTTCACCTGAAAGGCTTGTGGATAGACCAGCACTTGCAACTGATTACCGGTAATAACCTGAACCCGCGTGCCTTCCGCCTGGACCTGGAAAATGGCCTGCTACTGCACGACCCACTAGGACAGCTGGCTTCAATCACTGCGCAAGAGCTCGACAACATCCGCCAGCACACCCGTATCATCAGCCATTACCAGCAACTGGAAAAGTTACAACACTACCCGGAAAAAGTAAGGAAGCTGCTCAGCAGGCTGAATCGCTTCCGGCTAGACAAACTGTTTCACCGGCTACTCTAACGCCAATGCATAAAGCCCGCATTCGCGGGCTTTATGTCGGGGCCAGGCTGCTGCCAAGGTTGGCCGCACGCGGCGCGCACTAACAACAAAGCCCGCATTCGCGGGCTTTATGCTGGGGTCGGCGGGCTGCGGCCAAGGTTGGCCGCGGGGTGCGTGCACGGTGTTTTCGCCGCACCAAAGCACAAAGCCCAGCTCGTCTGAGCTGGGCTTCGGTATCGGGCGTCTGGCGGTGTCCTACTTTCACACAGGTATCTGCACTATCATCGGCGCTGAGGCG
>NZ_JAQQLF010000026.1 GCF_028548455.1 Vogesella aquatica | reverse complement strand
CCGGCTTAGCACTCGCCGGCCAGCGGCTGTGCCGCCAGCACCGCCAGGGCGGCCAACAAAGGGGACAGCTCGGCCAAGGCCTCCTGGCCTTGCAGCAAATGCAGGCGCGCCTGCCACGCAGCCGCCAGCGAGGCTGCTTCTGTGAGGCGGGGATAACGGGCGTCGGGGCGATGGCAAACCACCAGGGCAGGAAGGTAGCGCGCAGGCTGGGGGGCTCGATAGGCGAGGGTCTTGTGTCATAGCGCTGGCAGGCCTTCCATAGAACAACAGCCCCGGCTGGGATCCAGTCGGGGCTGTTGTTTGCCTGCCAAGTATGGCAGGACGGGTGCGGCCAACCTTAGTTGGTGCGGAAGCGGCTGAAGCTCTGGCGAATCTCTTCGGTAAGCTCGCTCATGCGCGCGGCGGCGCGGGCGGCCTCGTCGGCGGCTTCGCGGTTGCGGTGGGCAATGCTGGTAATGCGTTCCACCTCGCGCGATACCTGTTCGCCGGAGCGCGCCTGCTCGGACAGGGCGCTGGCGATGGACAACACGCTCTGGCCCACATTTTCTGTGCCGTCCTGGATGGCCACGATGGATTCGCCGGCGCGCTGGCCCTGGCTGGCGCTGGTATGGGCGCGCTCTACCGATTGGTTCATGGCTTCCACGGCTTGCTGCGAGCTGACACGGATGGCACCGATCATCTGGGCGATCTCGCCGGTGGCCTTGGTGGTGCGCTCGGCCAGCTTGCGTACTTCGTCGGCTACCACGGCAAACCCGCGGCCTTGCTCGCCGGCGCGCGCGGCTTCGATGGCGGCGTTCAGCGCCAGCAGGTTGGTCTGGTCGGCCACGTCACGAATAACCGACACGATGTTGTCGATGGTTTGTGACTGCCGGCCCAGCTCGTGGATGCTGCCTGCCGTGCTCTGGATCAGGGTGCTGATGGCGTCCATTTCTTTCACGGCGCCCTTGATCACTTCTACGCCGTCACGGGCGTCGCCGCTGGCATTGCGGGCGGCCATTTCGGCGCTACCTGCACTTTGGTGCAGCTCGCGCACGCCTACGGCCATTTGCTGGATAACTGTGGCCATTTCGTCAGCGGCGCGGTTTTGTTCCTCGCTGCGGCTCATCAGGCGCTGCATGGTGTCGCGCAGCTCCTGCGAGGCGCTGCCGCTTTCTTGCACGCTACGCTCCACGGTGCGCAAGGCGTCGTTCAGCTCGCGTGTCATGCGTGACAGGTTGTACAGCAGGGAGCTGTTGTCACCCTTGCTCAGGCTAACCTCTACACCCAGGTTGCCATGGGCGATTTCTTTCATCACGGTGGCGGCGTAGTCGGGTTCGCCGCCGATCTGGCGGGTCAGGGTGCGGGCTATCAGCAGGGCCACGACGATACTGGCCCCCACGCTGGCGATAATGGCGATGATGGCCGCTACCATGGTGTCGCGCAGGGTGCTGGTGGTGGATGATTTCTGCTCTTCCATCACCTTGGTATGGTGGGCAATCAGCTTGTCGAGCTGCATGCCAAGCAGGCCTTCCTGCGGCTCCATTTTCTCGCTGACGATGATGGAGGCGTCCCATTTCTGCTTGGTAATCATGGGGATAAGCTTGTCGGTGAGCCGGTTGAACTCGGCGAGCGATTTGCCGATTTTTTCTACCAGTACCAGTTCCTCAGGGTCGGAGGAAATTTCCTGCATCAGCTTGAACTGCTGGTTGGCGGTGATGACGGATTTTTTCAGGATCGCCATTTTTTCTTCCACCAGCTTGTCGTCGCTTTCCAGCAGGATGGTGCGCGCAGCGTTGGTGGAGGCCAGCAGCGAACCGCTGAGCGTACGCGAGTACTGGATTACCGGAATGCGGTGTTCTACCAGCTCGGAAACGCGCGTCTGGATCACCGTGAGACGGTATAGCGTAAAAGCCGAGCCCAGGACCAAGAGCAGGATGACGGCACCAAAGCCCAGGCCCAGGCGCCGTGCCAGCGTCAATTTCCCCATGATTTTTTCCTTGCAGATGTGCTTTGATTGGGTGGCGGCGGCTGTCGTGTGGCCGCCTATTTTTTATGTGCTTTGATATTAAAACGTGTAGGGCTGTTTTTAAAGGACTGAATAGAAAATAGGCGGGTGCGAATGACATTAGTCATTGATAAAAATAACGCAATAAGCATTATTTGCCTGCGCGGGCGGGGTGTTAGGTCAGGGAGTGGACTGGCTGCGCAGCTGCCGAATGTGTTCTGTAATCAAAAAGTAAGCGATGGAGCGCTCGGGTGGTATGGCCGGCAATGCATCGATATCGAACCAGGCGGCGTCTTCGATCTCGCCTGGCTGCGGTGTAATGTCGCCACTGTGGTATTCCGCCACAAAGGCCAGCATCAGCGAGTGCGGGAACGGCCACGATTGCGACATGGCATAGCGTGGTGGGTGCAGGCGGACGCCAACCTCTTCAAAAGCCTCGCGATGTACGCAGGCTTCCAGTGTTTCGCCGGGCTCGACAAAGCCGGCCAGCGCGCTGTACATGCCGGGGGCAAAGTGCGGGCTGCGCGCCAGCAGTATTTCGCGGCCACGGGTGATGAGTACCATCATGGCGGGCGACAGGCGCGGGTAGTACACCTCGCCGCAGGCCGGGCAGTGGCGGCCGTGGTCGTGCAGGTGCGCCTGTAGCGGGCCGGCGCAGGCGCCACAGTAACGATGAGTCTGGTTAAAGCGGCGCAGCTGGGCTGCGCGGGCCAGCAGGGCACTACTGTCGGCGGGCAGTGCGTAAAGCGCCTGGCGCAGCGTGACTTTTTGCCAGTCCGCCGGGGCGGGGCCGATCAGTTCGGCGCTGTACAGGTTGGCCGCATCGTTGTGCCCGATGAAGCAAGGCGCGCTGTGCGGACCCGGCGGGGTGGCAGGTAGCTGATTGTCATGCAGGTACAGGCTGTTGCCGTCAAACAGGCACCAGTGCGTGGGCAGGTGGGGGTGGGCTTGGGCAGGCAGGTGCAGGCTCATGGGCAGTGGCAGGCGGAGGGCTGGGGTGGCCATTCTACGCCGTGCGGCAGCAAGTGCCCACTTGTGCCTATGGTTCAGGCGGCCATGGGTGGCGTGGTGGGGGATGCCGGCGCGCCTTGCTGTATGCGGCCTCCGGCGTGGTGCTGTATCAGCCAGTGCGCATACTGGCTTCCCGGCTGGCTGTCTTGCAGCGCGCAGACTATGGTGCGGCCGCGCAGTGCCAGTGCGGCCAACTTGCGTAGCAGCGCTACACGGGCAATCGGTGCCAGCAAGCTGGCGGGCTCGTCCAGCAGCAACACGGGGGCGTGGCCGGCCAGCTTTTGTGCCAGGCAGGCCAGCTGGCGCTGCGCTGCCGTTAGCGTGCCCAGCTTGTGGCGGGCCAGGTCACCGATTCCTACGGTATGCAGTGCCTGGCTGACGGCTTCATGGTCGATGGCTTGCGGCCGCGCCAGCCAGTGCGTGCGCGTGCGGGCCTGCATGACGAAATCGCCCAGACGCAGCCTGCCGGGGCAGGGGGGCTGTGCGCCAAGGCGTGCGATGGCGGCCTGGCCGCGCGATAGCGGCTGGCCGAACAGTTGGCCGCAGACATGGCCTTGGTGCCCTGCCAGCGCATCGAGCATGGCACTGTTGTTGCGGCTGTCCGGGCCGGTAATCACGGTGAGCCGGCTGGCCGGGATGCGCAAGCCATGGCATTGCTGATGGAACCCGGGTGAGGGCGGGCAGGTGTGCAGCTGTTGGATATCGAAGGCAAGCTCAAGCATGGTGTTTCCTGCGGAAAGAGGGAACGTGGGCGCTCGTCCGCGTGCTGATGGCGTGCGCATTGCTTTATGATAATAAATCTCATTACCAAAAATGGCAATGCGCACGGGGTCATGCTTGCCTTGCAGGCCTATCCTAAACGCGAGGCAGGGCTTGCTGGCAGCTGCGTGCCTCGTCCAGCAGGCGGGCGAACAGCTCGGCCACGCTGGGAATATCGTCAATCAGGCCTTGCACCTGGCCGATCAGCTGCACGCCTTTCTGGTGATCGCCGTCTTCGATGGCCAGGCGAATGGACTCGGTAGCGGCGCCAAACTGTGCCAGCTGCCGTAGCGACTGTGGCTGCGTCAGCATGCCGCCGATGACCACCTTGGCCACCGGCATGCCCAGCTTGCGGCTGACGCCCATGGCGCGCCAGCCGGCAGTCAGCAAGCCCAGCGGCTTGCGGGTGGCTTTGCGTGCGGAGGCAGAGTCCATGACCCGGCACCACAGGCCGTCGAAATTCTTGGAATAAATGGTGTCGCCTACGCCACGCTCGCGGATCATGTCTTTGGTGCGCTGGTGCACCGGGCTTTCGCGCGTCATGGCCAGGCGGCTGCCCATCGCGATGCCATCGGCACCCAGTGCCAGGGCGGCAATCAGCCCGCTGCCGGTGCCAAAACCGCCTGCTGCAATAATCGGTAGTGACGACACCTTGCGGATGGCGGGGATCAGCACCAGCGAGGTGACTTCACCGCCGTGTGCGGCGGCTTCGTGCCCGGTGACCAGCAGGGCGTCGACGCCGGCTTTCTCGGCCGAGATGGCGTGTTTTTCCGTTACCACCGTGGCGATGACCTTGCCGCCGTACTCGCGGGCCCGTTTGACGATCCAGTCACCTTTGCCCAGCGAGAAATTGATCACCGGCACTTGTTCTTGCAGTGCGACTTCGGCGTTCTCCTTGGCACCAGGCATCATCAGGGTGCAGCCAATGCCGAAGGGCTTGTCGGTTAGCTGGCGGATGCGGCGGATGGCGGCGCGGGTTTGCTCGGCGTTCAGTGGGCCGGTAGCCAGGATGCCCAGGCCGCCTGCGTTACTGGTGGCGGCCACCAGTTCGGGTACGGCAATGTAGCTCATGCCGGGGCAAACCAGAGGGAGGGCAATGCCGAAAGTGTCTGTGAGGCGGGTCTGCATGGTAGGTCACTCTGTTCTGTATGGTGTGATGCGGTATTCTTGTCAGAATTCCGATAATTTTTCAAACGGACGTTTGATATGTATCTCGTGCTGATTGGTTGGCTATATGTGGTGCTGATGCTGGCGGTAGCGCAGGAGAGTGCGATTCGCAGCGGCATCATTGTGTTTTTCCTGGGTGTTTTGCCCACTTGGCTCATTTTGTGGATAGTGCGCCGCCGACAGCTGCGCAAGCAAAACCCGGACGGTGATATCTGAATGGCTTGAAGGGTTTGGTTCGATAGTGCTACAATTGCGAGTTCCCTCAATTTTTGGGGGATATCACGCACATCCGTACCAAAGGGTGCCCGCTTGCGGGTTGTCTGTACGGATGGAGGCATAACCCTTTTGGAGATTCAGAATGTCCACCAATGTGACCATGCGTCAAATGCTTGAGGCCGGCGTACACTTCGGCCACCAAACCCGCTTCTGGAACCCGAAGATGGCTCAGTACATCTTTGGCAGCCGCAACAAGATTCACATCATCAACCTGGAAAAAACCCTGCCGCTGTTCGTGCAGGCTCAGGAATATGTGCGTCGTCTGACTGCCAACAAGGGTAACGTTCTGTTCGTGGGTACCAAGCGTCAGGCGCGTGAGATCGTCCGCGAAGAAGCCACCCGTGCAGGTGCGCCGTTCGTGGATCACCGCTGGCTGGGCGGCATGCTGACCAACTACAAGACCGTGAAGCAGTCCATCAAGCGTCTTGAAGACAAGCGTGCCCAGCTCGAAGCTGGCGATCAGTCCGGTTTCAACAAGAAAGAACTGCTGGACCTGCAACGCGACGTTGAAAAACTGGAGCGTTCGCTGGGCGGTATCAAGGATATGAAAGGTCTGCCGGACGCGATCTTCGTAATCGATACCGGCTACCAGAAAGGTGCTGTTGTTGAAGCCAAAAAACTGGGTATCCCGGTAATTGGTGTTGTTGATACCAACAACTCGCCGGAAGGCATCGACTACGTTATCCCGGGTAACGATGACTCCAGCCGCGCTATCCGCCTGTACGCTCGCGGTATCGCCGATGCTGTTCTGGAAGGCCGCGCTCAGGCAATCCAGGAAATCATCGCTGCTGAACCGGCTGCTGCCGAGTAAGCAGAAAAGGGGCGAAAGCCCCTTTTTTTAGATCTCAGTTTCAACGTATCCGAATATATTCAAGGAGTTCACCATGGCGGAAATCACCGCAAAGATGGTATCCGACCTGCGCAATGCGACCGGTCTGGGCATGATGGAGTGCAAAAAAGCACTGGTAGAAGCTGACGGCGACCTGGCAAAAGCAGAAGAAATCCTGCGTATCAAGTCCGGTGCCAAAGCCTCCAAAATGGCTGGCCGTGTAGCCGCTGAAGGTATCATCGGTTCTTTCGTAGCTGGTGGCGTTGGCGCCCTGGTTGAAGTGAACTGCGAGACCGACTTCGTTGCCAAAGATCCTACTTTCATCGCGCTGGTCACTGCTGCTGCTCAAGCTGTGGTAGAAGCCAATCCTGCCGATGTTGAAGCCCTGTCCGCTGTTGTGATCGACGGCCAGTCCGTAGAAGACATCCGCAAGGCTGCCATCGCCAAGCTGGGCGAGAACATGACCATCCGCCGTTTCGTACGTTACGAAACCGACGGTGCCATCGCTACCTACCTGCACGGCGCGAAGATCGGCGTTATCGTTGACTTCAAAGGTGAAGAGCAAATCGGTAAAGATGTGGCCATGCACGTTGCCGCCTCCAAACCTATCTGCGTATCCAAAGCCGAAGTGTCTGCCGACACTCTGGAGCAAGAGCGCAAGATCTACACCGCACAGGCTGCCGAATCCGGCAAGCCGGCTGATATCGTTGCTAAAATGGTTGAAGGCCGCGTGAACAAGTTCCTGGCTGAAGTGACCCTGCTGGGTCAGCAGTTCGTCAAGAACCCAGACATCACCGTAGAAAAACTGCTGGCCGAAAAAGGCGCTTCCGTTAAAGCATTCGCCATGTTTGTTGTGGGCGAAGGCATCGAGAAGAAAGTGGTTGACTACGCTGCAGAGGTTGCTGCTGCTGCCAAGCTCTGATCGCTAGCTTAAGCTGATCGAATCAACGGCACCCTGCAAAACAGGGTGCCGTTTCGCAAATTAAAGAAACTCCAACCGCATGCCAGAGGTAATCATGAGCCAATCCCCCGCCTATAAACGCATTCTGCTGAAACTTTCCGGTGAAGCCCTGATGGGTGATGACAGCTACGGGATTAACCGCAACACCATCCAGCAGATCGTTGGCCAGATCAAGGAGGTCGTTGACCTGGGTGTGCAAGTAGGTATCGTGATTGGTGGCGGTAACATTTTCCGCGGCGTAGCACCTGCAGCAGCCGGCATGGATCGTGCCACGGCAGATTACATGGGCATGATGGCCACTGTAATGAATGCACTGGCACTGAAAGACGCCATGACCAAGGCTGGCCTGATTGCCCGTGTGCAGTCGGCACTGACCATGCAGCAGATTGCCGAGCCGTACGTGCGTGGCAAGGCCATGCAGTACCTGGAAGAGGGCAAGGTCGTGATCTTTGCCGCAGGTACCGGCAACCCGTTCTTTACCACCGACACCGCAGCAGCCCTGCGTGGCATGGAAATGAACGTGGACATCATGCTGAAAGCTACCAAGGTGGACGGTGTCTACACCGACGATCCGAAAAAGAACCCGGACGCCGTACGCTACCAGACCCTGACGTTTGACGAAGCCATCTCGCGCAACCTGAAAGTCATGGACGCGACTGCCTTTGCCCTGTGCCGTGACCAGCAGCTGAATATCAAGGTATTCAGCATCTTCAAGCAAGGCGCGCTGACCCGCGTGGTGCTTGGCGAAGATGAAGGCACGCTGGTACACTGCTGATTTTAACGAATCCTCATAGGCGGAAACGGCGCAGAGCCGCTTTCCGCCTTGTTTTTCAGAAAGACAACGGGAGTAATCATGATCAATGACGTGAAGAAGTCGGCCGAGCACAAAATGCAAAAAACGCTCGAAACCTTCAAGACCGATCTGGCCAAAGTGCGCACCGGTCGCGCACACGCCGGCCTGTTGGACCACGTTATGGTGGACTACTACGGTAGCGACGTGCCGGTAAATCAGGTGGCCAACGTTACCAACATCGATGCACGTACCCTGGGTGTGCAAGCCTGGGAAAAGAGCATGGTTGCCAAGATCGAAAAAGCGATCCGCGATAGCGATCTGGGCCTGAACCCGTCCTCCATGGGCGAGCTGATCCGCGTGCCGATGCCGGCGCTGACCGAAGAGCGTCGCCGCGACCTGATCAAGGTGGTACGTGCCGAAGCTGAAGGTGCACGCGTGGCTGTACGCAATGTACGCCGCGATGCCAACAACGACTTCAAGAACCTGCTGAAAGATAAAGATATCACCGAGGACGAAGAACGCCGCGGCCAGGACGATATCCAGAAGCTGACCGACAAGTACATTGCCGAAGTCGATAAAGCGCTTGCTACCAAAGAAGCTGAACTGCTGGCCGTATAAGGGGTAGCCCTTGTTTGCAAGTTCTACTCAAGATGTGCCCGAGGCACCTGCGGTGCCTCGGCATATCGCCATCATCATGGATGGCAACGGGCGCTGGGCCAAAAAGCGCTTTCTGCCGCGCGTAGCCGGGCACAAGCGTGGCCTGGATGCCGTGCGTGACACAGTCAAGGCCTGCAGCGATCTGGGGGTGGAGTTTCTGACCCTGTTTGCATTCTCCACTGAAAACTGGCGCCGGCCGGAAGAGGAAGTCTCCTTCCTGATGGAGCTGTTTTTTGTGGCGCTGGAGCGCGAAGTCCAGCGTCTGCACCGCAAAAATATCCGCCTGAAGGTCATTGGTTCGCGCGAGCGTTTTTCCAGTGCCATTCTGGCGCGTATCGACGCGGCCGAGGGCCTGACTGCGGCCAACACTGGCCTGACGCTGACGGTGGCCGCGGACTACGGCGGGCGCTGGGATGTCTTGCAAGCGGTAGCCCGCTTGCAGGCGCAGGGGGTAACGCAGATAGACGAGGCCGCACTGGCAGCCAATCTGTCTACCGCCTATGCGCCCGAGCCAGACCTGTTTATCCGCACCGGTGGCGAGCAGCGTATCAGCAACTTCCTGCTATGGCAGCTGGCGTATAGCGAGCTGTACTTTACCGAGCTGCTGTGGCCCGACTTCGACCGCAAGGCACTAGACGGCGCGCTGGCGTCTTTTCATGCGCGCGAACGCCGTTTTGGCCGCACCAGTGAACAGCTGCCTGAAGCGCAACGCCGAGGCTAATTCATGCTGAAAACGCGTATTCTCACGGCGCTCGTCCTGCTTCCCTTGATGCTGGCGGCGCTGTTTTTCTTTCCTCCCCATGTCTGGGCCGCTTTTTCCTGGCTGATTATCGGCTTGGCGCTATGGGAATACAGCCGCATGGCGCGTATTGCCGGCCTGCTGCAATGGGGTTATCTGGCCGTGTGTACCGCACTGGCGGCGGCGGCCTGGTGGGTAGCTTATATGCCAAGCGCGCTGGTGATGAGCGCTTCGCTGCTGGTATGGCTGGTTTTGGCACCGATGTGGCTGCGCAAACGCTGGTCTATCCCTGGCGGAGTGCCGGCCATGCTGCTGGGTATGTTGCTGATGTTTCCGGCCTGGTTTGCCTTTCTGGCCTGGCATCCCGATAACTCGGCCATCAGCGGCAAGCAGCTGCTGGCGGTGATGGGCTTGGTATGGGTGGCCGATGTGGCGGCATATTTTGCCGGTAAAACCTTTGGCAAACATAAGCTGGCACCCGCTATCAGCCCTGGTAAAAGCTGGGAAGGTGTCGCCGGTGCGGTGGTGGGGGTGGCTGCCTATGTCTGGTTCGTGAATGACCTGGGCTGGCTGAATATCCCCCTTCCGCTGGTGCTGCTGCTGCCACTGGCCATGGGCCTGACTGCGGTGAGCGTGGTGGGCGATTTGCTGGAATCCTGGTTCAAGCGTAGTGCGGGCATCAAGGATAGCAGTAGCCTGCTACCGGGCCACGGCGGCGTTTATGACCGCATTGACAGCCTGATTGCCGTTCTGGCCGTATCGCACGCGCTACGTTTGCTGCTTGCATGAGTACTGCATGACTATTCAACTGATAACCGTACTGGGCGCTACCGGCAGCATAGGTACCAACACGCTGGACGTGGTGGCCATGCACCCGCAGCGCTACCGTGTTTTTGCCCTGGCAGCACACAGCCAGGTCGACAAACTGTTCGCCCAATGTTTGCAGCACAAGCCGCGCTACGCGGTGCTGATCGACCCGCAAGCGGCTTCGCGCCTGCGTAAGCTGCTGGCCGAGGCGGGTAGTGATACCCAGGTATTGCAAGGCGAGGCTGCGCTGGCGGAGGTATCTACTGCCAGCGAAGTTGATATGGTAATGGCCGCTATCGTCGGCGCCGCAGGCTTGCGGCCAACCCTGGCGGCAGCGCGGGCGGGCAAGCGGATTCTGCTGGCGAATAAAGAGTCGCTAGTGGTGGCCGGCGATCTGTTCATGCATGCAGTGCGCGAGAGTGGTGCCACGCTATTGCCTGTCGATAGCGAGCACAACGCCCTGTTCCAGGCGCTGCCTGCCGGTTTTGATGGCGATCTTGCCGCGGCCGGCGTAGTCGAGTTGATTCTGACTGCCTCGGGTGGGCCCTTCCGCCACCATACGCTGGAACAGCTACAGCACGTTACCGCTGAGGATGCCTGCAAGCATCCGAACTGGGTGATGGGGCGCAAGATTTCGGTAGATTCCGCCAGCCTGATGAACAAGGGGCTGGAGGTAATCGAGGCGCACTGGCTATTCAATACGCCAGCCGAGCAAATCAAGGTGGTCGTCCACCCGCAGAGTGTTATTCACTCCATGGTGCGCTACCACGATGGCAGCATTCTGGCGCAGCTGGGCTCGCCCGATATGCGTACGCCCATCGCCTACGCCATGGCCTGGCCGCAGCGTATTGCGGCGCCAGTGCAAGCGCTGGACTTCCTGACCATGGGCGCGCTGACTTTCGAAGCGCCCGACCTGCAGCGTTTTCCCTGCCTGAAGCTGGCATTCGACTGCCTGAAAGCAGGTGGCGATGCCTCCGCCGTGATGAATGCGGCCAACGAGGTGGCAGTCGCCAGCTTTCTGGCCGGGCGCATCGGATTCCTGCAGATACCGCAGCTGATCGAGCGTGCGCTGTCGCATAGCGACTTGTCGCTCAGCAGCGATCTGGACTGCCTGCTGGCCAAAGACGCTGCCGCGCGGGCGCTGGTGAGTGGCTGGGTGCCGGCATGACCATCCTGGCTTTTCTGCTGGTGATTGGCGTGCTGGTCACCTTTCACGAGTTTGGCCATTTCCTGGCCGCGCGCCTGTGTGGCGTGAAAGTGCTGACCTTTTCCATCGGCTTTGGCAAAACCATCTATGCCCGTACCGTGGGGGATACCGAATGGCGCCTGGCGTGGATACCGCTGGGCGGCTATGTACGCATGCTGGACGAGCGCGAAGCGCCGGTTGAAAGCCGGGATCGCCACCGTGCCTTTAACCAGCGCCCGGTGTGGCAGCGCATGATCATCGTACTGGCCGGCCCTGTGGCCAACTTGCTGCTGGCGGTGCTGCTTTTTTCCATCACCATGAGCGGCGAGCAAACGCGCTTGCAGCCGCTGGTTGGTACTGTGGCGGCTCAAACTGCTGCCGCTGCGGCCGGTGTGCGTGCGGGTGACCGTATTGTCAGTGTGAATGGCAGCCCCGTAGCCGACTGGGCCGAGGCGCGCCAGGCGATGGGCATGGCGATCGTCAATGATCGCCAGCTGGCGCTGGGCCTGCAGCGGGCAGGGCAGCCGCTGGTAGCCCGTCTGGACTTGCCGGCGTTCGGGCTGGAAAAATTCGACCAGGCCACCATGGGCAAGCTAGGCGTGATGCCTGCGCGTTATTTGCCGCAAATCGGTGCCATCTTGCCGGGTGGTGCTGCGGCACGCGCCGGCCTGCAGCCAGGCGACAAGCTGATGGCGGCGGCGGGCAAGCCGGTCGCAAGCTGGGAAGCATGGGTGCTGTGGGTGCATAATCACCCGGGCGAACAGTTTGACCTGACGGTGCAGCGTGCGGGCAGGCTGCTGCAGCTGCCACTGCGCCCCGATAGTATTGAGCAGGATGGCGTGAAGGTTGGCCGCATTGGCGCTGCGCCGGCGCTGGACGAGGCCTGGCTGGCCAGCTTGCAGCAGCGCGTGCAGGTGCCGGCCGGCGAAGCCATTCCGGCTGCGCTGGCGCGCACGCTGGATCTATGCGGCAGTACGCTGGGTACGCTGGCAGCCATGCTGACCGGCGGGGTGTCGCTGGACGCCTTGAGCGGCCCGCTCACCATTGCCGAATATGCAGGAAAGAGCGCCGATCTGGGTGTGATTGCCTTGCTGGAATTCATGGCGCTGATCAGTGTCAGTCTTGGGGTATTCAATCTGCTACCCGTGCCAGTGCTGGATGGCGGGCACTTGCTGTATCATGTGGCAGAACTGATTCGGGGGCGACCGCTTCCCGATCGCGTGTACGAAGTCGGTCAGCGTCTGGGGATGGCTTTCATTCTGACAGTCATGATGCTGGCCTTGTTTAATGACTTCGCCCGGTTGCTGGCCGGCTAGGATCATAACAACTATGAACAAACGCTTTCTTGCAGCCGCTGTTGCCGCTGCCTTCTTGTCCCCGGCCTGGGCCGCGGACAGTTTTGTTATCAAGGATATTCGTGTTGAAGGCCTGCAGCGTACCGAGCCGGGTACCGTCTTCAACTATCTGCCGCTGAAAGTGGGTGATACCTTCACCCAGCAGCGCGCAGCAGAGGCCATCAAGGCCCTGTTTGCTACCGGCTTCTTTAACGACGTTCGAGTGGAGTCCGACGGTGATGTGCTGGTGCTGGCAGTGAGCGAGCGCCCGGTGATTGCCCAGCTGCAGGTCAACGGCAGCAAGGAGTTCCCGAAAGAGCAGTTGATCAAGGCCATGAAAGATAACGGCCTGGCTGAATCGCGCATCTTCGACCAAGGCCTGCTGGATCAGGCGGTGCAAGAGCTCAAGCGACAGTACTTCAGCAAAGGCAAGTATTCGGCCGAGATCCAGACGCAGATCACCCGCCTGGAACGTAACCGTGTGGCCGTGACGCTGGATATCGTGGAAGGCGTTACTGCCAAGATCAAGGATATCCGCATTGTGGGTAGCCGCGCCTTTGATGAAGATACCCTGCTGGACGAAATGTCGCTGACGCCATCCGGCTTCATGACCTGGCTGTCGCGTTCGGACCGCTACTCGCGCCAGCAGTTGTCGGCTGACCTGGAAAAACTGCGTGCCTACTATCTGAATCAGGGCTACGCCGAGTTCAATATCGAGTCCACGCAGGTGGCTATCAGCGCCGACAAGCAGGACATGTACGTTACGGCCAACCTGTCCGAGGGCAAGCAGTACAAGATTTCCGACATCCGCCTGGCCGGAGACCTGCGCGTACCAGAGGCTGATCTACGCAAGCTGATTACTGTCAAATCGGGTGCGCTGTTCAACCGCGAAGAAATCAACAACTCGATTACGGCGCTCACCGAGCGGCTGGAGGCCGATGGTTACGCCTTTGTCAGCGTAAACCCGGTGCCCGAAATCGACAAAGACAAAAGCACGGTAGCGCTGACTTTCTTTGTCGATCCGGGTCGCCTGACCACGGTGCGCCGCGTGAATATTGCAGGCAATACCCGCACCCGCGACGAAGTGATTCGTCGCGAGCTACGCCAGCTGGAAAGCGCACAGTACAACGGTGCCGCGATCAAGCGTAGCAAGGAGCGCCTAGAACTGCTGGGCTATTTTGAAACCGTCAATATTGAAACTCCGGCTGTGGTGGATACCGCAGACCAGGTGGATATGAATGTAGTGGTCAAAGAGCGCGCCACTGGCTCGATCAATGCCGGTATCGGCTACGCCCAGGGTGATGGCCTGCAGCTGAGTGCCTCGGTGTCGCAAGCCAACGTACTGGGGTCGGGCAAGTCTTTGTCGTTCAGCTTCTCCAACGGTAAAACCACCAAGAACTCCACCATCTCGTTCACCGACCCGTATTACACGGTGGATGGTGTCAGCGTGGGCTATGACCTGTATCGCCGCGTGTATAACCCGTCGGCGACTGACACCAACAAGTACAAGACCAGCACCACGGGTGCGGCAGTGCGCTTTGGTGTACCGGTAACCGAGTTTGACCGCATCAATTACAGCTTTGGCGCGGAAAACACCGCCATCACGCTGTACAGCGACAGCCCGCAGCGTTACAAGGACTTTGTCAGCCAGTACGGCAAGTCCAACGCAACGCTACTGTCGTCGGCCGGCTGGTCGCGCGATACTCGCGATAGTGCCCTGTGGCCTACCCGCGGTTACAGCATGGGTGTCTATCTGGACGCAGGCATGCCAGGTGGTGATATCCAGTACTATCGCATGTCGCATAACCAGGCTTGGTTCTGGCCACTATCGAAAAACTTTACCCTGGCTGCCAGCGGTGAGGTGGGTTACGCCAATGGCTATGGCAAAACCAAGCGTCTGCCGTTCTTCCAGAACTATTATCTGGGCGGCTTGGGCTCGGTGCGTGGCTATGAAAATGGCAGCATGGGCCCGCTGGATACCAATGGCGATGCGCTGGGCGGTACGCGCAAGGTCACCAGCTCGCTGGAGCTGCTGTTCCCGTTCCCTGGCATGCGTGATAACCGCAGCCTGCGTACCAGCCTGTTCCTGGATGCCGGTACTTTGTGGGACCCGAAAGAGACATCGGTTAGTGCATCGGATGGCTTGCGCTATTCGTCCGGTCTGGCGCTGACTTGGTTGTCACCTATCGGCCCGCTCAAGTTCAGCTACGCCATTCCGCTGAAAAAGCAGAGCGGCGATCAGTTGCAGCGCTTCCAGTTTACGATTGGCCAAGTGTTCTAAGGAGTTTGCATGCCATTCAAACGCTTGCTGCCGGTACTGCCATTGCTACTGGCGACGACCTTTACGACCGCGGCCGAGATGAAAATCGGCTACGTTAATACCGAGCGCGTGTACCGCGAGGCTGCACCTGCGCTCAACGCGCAGAAAAAACTGGAGCGCGAGTTCGCCAGCCGTGAAGCAGAGCTGAAGAAACTGGCGGCGCGTGGCAAAGAGCTAGAATTACAGCTGGCCAAAGGCAAACCGAGCGACAGCGAGCGCCGTGCCATGGAGCGCGAGCTGGCGTCGGTAGATCGTGAGTACCAGGCCAAGTCGCGCGATTTCCGCGAAGACCTGAACCAGCGCCGCAACGAAGAGTTTGCCGCAGTGCAGGAGCGTGCCAACCGCGTGATCAAACAGCTGGCCGAGCGTGAACAGTTCGACCTGATCCTGCAGGACGTGGTGTACGTCAGTGGCAAAATGGACATTACGCCCAAGGTGCTGAAAGAGCTGGAAAAGTAGGCCGCAAGGCTTCTTACAACACTCGAAGCCGACGCCAAGTCGGCTTCGTCATTGCTAGAACCCATGAAACTATCCCACATTGTGGCCGCCCTGGGCGGTGAGCTGCGCGGCGAAGACCGCGATATCGACCGCCTGGCTTCCATGGAAGAGGCGGGTGCCGGCCAGATCACCTTTCTGGCCAACCCGAAATACCGCAGCCAGCTTGATAGCACCGCCGCTGGGGCGGTCATCGTCAAGCCGGCGCTGGAAGAGGCCGCCAGCAAGGTTGGCCGCAGCCTGATTCTGGCGGCTGATCCGTACCTGTATTTTGCGCGGGTGGCCACGCTACTGAATCCTCAGCCTGCTGCCGTTCCCGGTGTGCATCCGCGCGCCGTGGTGGGTGAGGGCAGTGTGATTGCGGCCAGCACCGAGGTCCGCGAGATGGTCAGTATCGGCCGCCATGTCACCATTGGCGAACGCTGTGTCATCCACCCCGGCGTGGTGATCGGCGATAACGTGACCATTGGCGATGATGCGCTGATCTACCCCAATGTCAGCATCTACCACGGCTGCCGCCTGGGCAGTCGCGTCATCCTGCACGCCGGCGCCGTGATCGGTGCCGACGGTTTCGGCCTGGCGTGGAATACCGACCGCTGGTTCAAGATTCCGCAAACCGGCGTGGTAGTTATTGGCGACGATGTCGAAGTCGGCGCCAATACCACCATCGACCGTGGCGCGCTGAAAGACACCATTATTGGCGAAGGCGTGAAGCTGGATAACCAGATCCAGCTGGCGCACAACGTACAAGTGGGCGCGCATACCGCCATGGCCGGCTGCGCTGCCGTTGCCGGCAGCACCAAGATCGGCGCGCGCTGCACCATTGGCGGCGCTGCGCGCATCATTGGCCACCTGGATATTGCCGACGGTACCCACGTGGGTGCCGGCACCCTGATTTCCAAATCCATCCGCCAGGCCGATGCCTATACCGCGGTGTACCCGATGGCCACCCACAAAGAGTGGCTGGCCAATGCGGCACATCTGCGGCACCTGGGCGAGCTGGTTACCCGTGTCAAACAACTTGAAAAAGCGCTGCAACAAGCGCAAGACAATAAGGATCCACAACCATGACTGAAGCCGTGAACACTGACGCAGCCGTATCCATCGACGTACGCGAGATCATGCGCTACCTGCCGCACCGTTACCCGTTTCTGCTGGTAGACCGTGTCACCGAGTTTGTCACCGGCCAGCGCATCAAGGCGATCAAGAACGTGACCATCAACGAGCCGTTCTTCATGGGCCATTTCGAACAATACCCGGTGATGCCTGGCGTGCTGATCATCGAAGCGCTGGCGCAGGCTGCCGGCATTCTGTCGATCCGCAGCGAAGGCGAGCGCCCGGAAAACGAGCTGTACTTCTTTGTCGGCATCGATAATGCCCGCTTCAAGCGCCAGGTCGTGCCTGGCGACCAGCTGACGCTGGAAGTCGAGCAGCTGGCCATGAAGCGCGGTATCGCCAAGTACAACGCCCGTGCGCTGGTAGACGGCCAGGTGGCCTGTGAAGCGCAAATCATGTGTGCCAAACGCGAGGTATAAACATGGCCATTCATCCTACCGCCATCATTGCCGATGGCGCGAAGATTGCCGATGATGTGGAAATCGGCGCCTACAGCATCATCGGTGCCAATGTCAGCATTGGTAGCGGTACCTGGGTAGGGCCGCACGTGGTGATCGAAGGCCATACCAGCATTGGCAAGAACAACCGCATTTTCCAGTTCTGCTCGCTGGGCGCTGTGCCGCAGGACAAGAAATACGCCGGCGAGCCTACCCGCCTGGAAATCGGCGACGGCAATACCATCCGCGAGTTCTGCACCTTCAACATCGGCACCGCGCAGGATGTGGGTGTGACGCGCCTGGGCAACAACAACTGGATCATGGCCTATGTCCACCTGGGCCACGATTGCCAGATTGGTGACAACACCATTTTCGCCAATAACGCCACGCTGGGCGGCCACGTGCACGTGGGTGACTGGGTGATTCTGGGCGGCTTTACCAGCGTGCACCAGTTCTGCCATATCGGCGATCACGCCATGACGGCATTTTCCAGTGCGGTGGCGCAAGACGTGCCGCCGTACGTGATGGCGCACGGTAATCGTGCGGTGCCGGCCGGCATCAACGCCGAAGGCCTGAAGCGTCGCGGTTTCAGCCCCGAGCAGATCCGTAGCATCCGCAATGCCTACAAGGCGTTGTACCGCAAAGGCCTGCCGTTTGACGATGCGCGCGCCGAGATCGAAACCGAAGCCGCCAGCGGCAAGGAAGAGTTGGCCGCATTTGTCCGTTTCTTTGCCGCAGCGAGCCGCGGCATTATCCGCTAGACCATGACAGACAAGCTGTTTACCCGCCCGGGCGCGCTCAAGGTGGCCATGGTCGCCGGCGAGGCCTCGGGCGACCTGTTGGGCGCGCACCTGATGGACGCGCTGAAGGCGGCACACCCCGATGTCGAGTTTGCCGGCATCGGCGGCCCGCGCATGCTGGCGCGCGGTTTTACCAGCCAGGTGCCGCAAGAGCGGCTGGCCGTGCGCGGCTACGTGGAGGTGCTGTCGCGCCTGCCCGAGCTGCTGCGCATCCGCCGCACACTACGCGATACGCTGCTGGCCGAAAAGCCCGACGTGTTCATCGGTATCGACGCCCCGGATTTCAACCTGGGGCTGGAGAAGTGGCTGAAGCAGGCTGGTTTGCGCACTGTGCACTACGTCAGCCCGTCGGTATGGGCGTGGCGGCCGGAGCGCGTGGTCAAGATCGGTGATAGCGCCGACCAGGTGCTGTGCCTGTTCCCGATGGAAAAGCCGTTGTACGACGCGGCCGGTGTGCCGGCCACGTTTGTCGGCCACCCGCTGGCCAGCGAGATCGATGTCGCCCCGGACCAGAATGCCATGCGCGAACAGCTGGGCCTGCCCAAGGCTGCGCCGGTATTTGCCCTGATGCCCGGTAGCCGCAAGAGCGAGCTGGAATTCATGGGCGGCCTGTATCTGGAGGTGGCACGCCAGCTGCTGGCGCGCTATCCGGATGCTCAGTTTCTGGTGCCGCTGGCCACGCGGCCAACCATGGATCAGTTCGACCAGCTGCTGACCCGCCACAAAGCGTGGGATCTGCCTATCCGCAAGCTGTTTGGCCACGCCCAGATGGCGATGATCGCCGCCGACGTGGTGCTGGTGACCAGTGGCACCGCCACACTGGAAGTGGCGCTCACCAAAAAACCCATGGTGATCAGCTACAAGCTATCGTGGCTCACCTACCAGCTGGTCAAGCGCAAGCTAAAATTACCGTACGTGGGCCTGCCCAATATCCTGGCCAAACGGTTTGTGGTGCCGGAGCTGCTGCAGAAAGACGCTACCGTGGAGAAACTCACGGCGGCGGTGGCCGAGCTGTACGACAACCAGGGTAGCCGGCAGGACATCATCGATACCTTCACCACCCTGCATCACAGCCTGAAAGCCGACTCGGCACAGCTGGCGGCCGAGGCCATCCTCAAGGTGGCACGATGCTGATCTGCGGTGTGGACGAGGCCGGCCGCGGCCCGCTGATCGGCTCGGTGTTTACCGCCGCGGTCATCCTGGACCCGGCGCGGCCGATTGCCGGCCTGGCGGACTCGAAAAAGCTCAGCGAGGCGCGGCGTGCTGCGCTGGCGCTGGAGATCAAGGACAAAGCGCTGGCCTGGCATATCGCCAGCGCTACAGCGGCCGAAATCGATCAGTACAATATTTTCCAGGCCACCATGCTGGCCATGGTGCGTGCGGTCGATGGCTTGGCGATGACGCCCGGCAAGGTGCTGATCGACGGCAATAAAATCCCCAAAACGCTAACGCTGCCGGCCGAGGCCATCGTAAAGGGCGATGCCAAGGTGCAGGAAATCTCTGCCGCATCCATTCTGGCCAAGACCGCGCGTGATGCCGAGATGATTGCACTGGATGCCATCCACCCGCAGTACGGCTTTGCCCGCCATAAAGGCTACCCCACCGCCGAGCACATGAAGGCGCTGGCGCAGCACGGCGCATTGGCCGAGCATCGTCGCAGCTTTGGCCCGGTACGCCTGCAGCTGGCCGCCGGGCAAGGCAGCCTGTTTTAAGGTTGGCCGCATGCGCAAAGCCAGCTTTCCGCCGGTAGTCGATACCGGTACCCGCGTGCTGATTCTGGGTTCCTTGCCCGGTGACGCCTCGCTGGCCGCAGCGCAGTATTACGCCCACCCGCGCAACCAGTTCTGGCGCCTGCTGGGCACGGTGGCGGGCTGCGAGTTGGCCGCAGTGCCGTACCCGCAGCGCCTGCTTGCCATGCAGGCCTTGGGGGTAGGGCTGTGGGATGTGGTGGCCGAGGCCACGCGTAGTGGCAGCCTTGATAGCGCTATCCGCGACGCGCGTGCCAACCCGCTGGCGGCGTTGGTAGCCACGCTGCCGGCGTTGCAAGCAGTGGCGTTCAATGGCCAGACCGCTGGCAAGGCCGCATCTGTCTTGGCTGGCTGCGGCGTAGATGTGCTGGTGCTGCCATCCAGCAGTCCGGCGCACACGCTGCCTTTCGATAAAAAACTTCAAGAATGGCAGGCGCTGCGCCGATATATGGTTTAAGCCTATTTCGCGGGTGCCTTTCATGAATCGCTATTGCATCTGGTTTGTTACGCCGGGCAACCCGGTAAGCCGTCATGCCGAGATCACACTTGCCGGCACGATTCATAACCACCACGTGCTGGAAGATATCGAAAAGCGCCTGGCCGGCAGCCTGCAGCTGCCGCATATCCTGATTACCGACTGGAAGCGTTTCGAAGACCCGCCTGCGGCCAACCCTGTGGCGGCTTAGGTCAATTGCCGTATTACCGCATAAGCCGCGTCTGTGAGAAGATGCGGCTTTTGTCATTCATGCTATCCGACTCATGCAAACCGTAGAGCAAACTCGCGACTGGCTACTGTCGCGCGCCCGTGTGCCTGCCGCTACCGAAGCTGTCGAGCTGCTGGCCGCCGCTGGCCGTGTGCTGGCGCAAGACCTGGTCGCCACCCTGGATGTGCCCCCTTGTGACAATAGCGCCATGGACGGCTACGCCGTGCGCGCCGCCGATGCTACAGCCGCGCTGCCGGTAAGCCAGCGCATCCCGGCTGGTAGCGTGCCGCCGCCTTTGCTGGCCGCCAGCGCCGCGCGCATCTTTACCGGCGCCCCGGTGCCGCCACTGGCCGACGCGGTGGTCATGCAGGAGCAGGCCGAAGTGCAGCCGGATGGCAGCGTGCGCTTCACGGCGCCAGTTGGCGCCGGCCAGAACATACGCCGTCGCGGCGAAGATATCGCTAGCGGCCAAACGGTGCTGGCCTGCGGCCAACGTTTGCAAGACGCCGACCTGGGTCTGGCGGCCTCCATTGGCGTGGCCAGCGTGCAGGTGTACCGCCAGCTAAGCGTGGCGGTGTTCTTTACCGGCGACGAGCTGGTAGAGCCCGGTACGCCCGCCGGTGCCGGCAAAATCTACAACTCCAACCGCTACTGGCTGGTGCCGGCGCTGCGTGCGCTGGGTTGCCAGGTGCTGGATCTGGGTATTATCCCCGACACCCTGGCCGCTACGCGCCAGGCGCTGCGCGACGCCGCCGCGCAGGCCGACGTGGTGATGACCTGCGGTGGTGTATCGGTAGGCGAGGAAGATCACGTGAAAGCGGCAGTCGAGGCCGAGGGCGAGTTGCAGCTGTGGAAAATCGCCATCAAGCCCGGCAAGCCACTGGCTAGCGGCCGCGTGGGCGAGGCCGACTTTATCGGCCTGCCGGGCAACCCGGTATCGGGTTACGTGACCTTTGCCGTGCTGGTGCGCGATTTCCTGCGCGCGCGCATGGGCGAGGTGGTGCCGGCGTGGCAGCCGCTGTACCACTTGCCCGCCGCGTTTGATTGGCGCAAGCCGGATACGCGCCGCGAAGAATACCTGCGCGTGCGCGTGGCGCAGCAGGGTGGCCAGCTGGTACTGCAACGCTACCCGAATCAGGGATCCGGCGTGCTGACATCGTGCGCCTGGGCCGATGCGCTGGTGCGTCTGCAGCCAGGCCAGCTGGTACAGCCGGGCGATATGCTGCCGGTGTACACGCTGTGACACGGCTGGTTTTCGAGCGCGGTGGCCAGTGCATTGCCGAGCTGGAGGCCAGCGCCGGCGATGCGCTGATCGATGTGGCGCGCTTTCATGATATTCCGCTGCACTGGCGCTGCGGCCAGGGTACTTGTGGCACCTGCGCCGTGCGCCTGCAGCACCCCGCCCAGCCGCAACAGGTTATCGTTGGCCGCAAGGAGCGCAACGTGCTGCTACGCGCAGGGCTATGCAGCGCCAGCATGGCAGCGAGCGAGCAGTGGCCGGATGCGCCGGAAACCGTGCGCCTGGCTTGCCATTTATCTGTGGGCGACGTGCCTTGGCGCATTGTCCTGCCGGATAATTAAGCTGGGAAGATCGCTTGCGGGGATGCAATTGATTATCTGGTGTGGCCGGCAGGTAATGCTGAGGCTACTCTCAAGTATCTGACGCTCGTGGCGCCAGGCAGGCGGTGGTCTGCCGGTTGCCATCCATACGCAATAGTCCGGCAGGGCGGCGCTGTCCGGTTGACGCGCTAGGGCGCGGCAGACAAAAGCTGCGTACAATGCGCGGCTGTTAAATGACGAAGCAAATAAAGGAAAGCACCATGTCGCGCAAGAAAAACGAAATCGACGAGCTGGACGACGAAACCCTGGCGCTGCTGGCCTGGTGTACCGAGGTGGAAACGCACCTGGTAGCTGCGGGCGCTACCGAGGCGGAAGCACAAGACCACATCGAAGAACAGGCCGAGTGGTATACCGATATGTTTTACGATGGCCTGAGCCCTGCCGAGGCAGCCAAGCAGGCGCTGGCATGAGCCAAAGGCTGGCCGTTATCGATTTCGAAACCACGGGTATCGGGCCTGGGCCGGATGGCCGCGCTACCGAGATCGGTATTGTGCTGCTGGAAAACGGCCAGGTGGTGGATCGTTATCAAAGCCTGATGAACGCCGGTGTGTGGGTGCCGCCGATGATCCAGCAGCTTACCGGCATCAGTAATGCCATGCTCAAGGCCGCGCCGCCGGCCGCACAAGTCATGCGCGAGGCGGCCGCCTTTGTGGGCGCAGCACCACTGGTCGCGCATAACGCCAGCTTTGACCGCAAGTTCTGGGACTACGAGCTGGGTTTGCTGGGGCTGCAGCGCCAGCAAGACTTTGCCTGCACATTGTTACTGTCGCGCCGCTTGCTGCCTGGCGCGCCGGATCACAAGCTGGGCACGCTGACGCGCTGGGCGGGTTTGCCGGCCACGGGGCAGGCGCACCGGGCTTTGGCCGATGCGGAAATGGCGGCCAACCTGTTGCAGTATTTGCTGGCCACGCTACGGCAAAAGCACGGGTTGGCGCAGCCAAGCCATGGTCTGCTGTGCAAATTGCAAAAAGTGACCGCTGCCAAAGTGCCGCAGTATCTGCGCGAGTTGGCAGTAAGCGCCTGAAGCGAAAGTAAAAAAGCCCCGCAATAGCATGCGGGGCTTTTTGTTGCCAGGCTGCGCTTTATGGTTGGCCGCTGACCGTATCGCCGCTGACAAAAAAATGCCCGCCGGCCACGTGATGCAGGCTGCGTAGCGCGTCCTGGCCTTCAAAATGCCAGCGCCCGCCGCTGAATACGCGGCTGTCTGCCTGGGCGGCGACGACTTCGGCAATAAACAGGTCGTATTGCTGCTGGTTGTGCGGCTCCTGGATGATGCGGCATTCCAGATAGGCGCTGCAGCCGGCCACCAGTGGTGCGCCAATGCGTTGTGCCGCCATGGGTGTCAGGCCGCTGGCGGCAAACTTGTCGCAGTCGGCACCGCTGGCGCTGCCGGCGGCTACCACGGCCTGCGCTTGATAGCGGCACGGTACGTTCAGGGCAAATTCGCCTGCGGCCTCCATCAGCTGGCGGGTATGGGTGGCTTTGTCGATTACCACCAGGATTTTCGGCGGGTCGAAATCCAGCGGCATGGCCCAGGCGGCAGCCATGACGTTTTGCCGGCCATCATGCGCACTGCTCACCAGTACGGTAGGGCCGTGGTTCAGCAGGCGGTAGGCTTGCGCCAGCGGCACATCTTGCAGCGTGCTCATCATTCATGTCCCCAAGTGGTCGTTTTCACCGGCGTGCCAATGCCCGCTTTTGCCACCTTGCTTTTCCAGCAGCCGCACGCCGGCGATTTCCATGCCGCGATCGACGGCCTTGAGCATGTCGTATACGGTGAGCAAGCCTGCCATCACGGCGCTGAGGGCTTCCATTTCCACGCCGGTGCGGCCAACGGTTTCGGCGGTAACGGTAATGTGCAGGCGGCTGGCGGCGTCGTCGGCGCTGAAATCTACTGCCACACGGCTGAGTGCCAGTGGGTGGCACAGTGGAATCAGGTCGGCAGTGCGCTTGCTGCCTTGAATGGCGGCTATGCGGGCAATGCCGATGACGTCGCCTTTCTTGCTGGTGCCGGACTGCAGCAGGGCGTAGGTGGCAGGCTGCATGGTGATATGGCCGGTGGCTACCGCGACGCGCCGGGTTTCTGCCTTGTGGCCTACGTCAACCATATGCGCCTGGCCGCTGGCGTCAAAGTGGGTAAGGGTGGGCATGATGCTCGCTTGGTAAAATGGTATGGCAGGCACAATACCTGCAGTGACGGCGGCCGACAATCGGCCAGAAGCATGAGGCGGGTAAGCGGCTGTTTTGCTGCGGCGCACCCCTTTGCTGCTTGGCGGGTCTGGCTGGCCGGACAGGGCGCTGGCATCACGCACTGTTCAATTTGACGCTGCATGCTATACTCGCCCCTTGCTTTAGCTGCCTGGTTTTGCCTGCTTTGCAGGTAAACACGCTGCTTAACAATACAAAATTCATGGCGCAGGAAAGCAAAATCAGCATGGTTCCCCGAGCATTTCTTGCTCAACCCGTTGGGCTTTCCCGCTTCTGGCTTCAACCCCACACCTTTTGAATCTAAGGATTGGACATGCAAGTACAACTGGAAACGTTGAGCGGCCTCGAGCGTCGCATGAGCATTGCACTGCCGCTGGCTGCAATCGACGCACAAGTAGCCGAGCGCCTGAAGCGCGTTGCCCGCACTGCAAAAATTCAGGGTTTCCGCCCAGGTAAAGCACCGGCCAAAATCGTTGAAGCAAACTACGGCGCACAAGTGCGTGAAGAAGTGCTGGGCGAACAGGTTCAGCAAAGCTTCTACAAAGCCGCAGTCGAGCAAAAACTGCGCGTAGCCGGCTACCCGCGTTTCGAACCGGCCGAAGGCGATGCAGAAAACTTCAAGTTTGCTGCTGCTTTCGAAGTTTACCCAGAGATCACCATCGGTGAGCTGGCTGGCAAAGAAATCGAAAAGCCAAACACCGAAGTGACCGACGCTGAAATCGACAAAACCGTTGATATCCTGCGCAAGCAACGCACCCGCTTCAACCGCGTAGAGCGTGCCGCCGCCGATGGCGACCGCGTAATCATCGACTTCAAAGGCACCATCGACGGCGTAGCCTTCGAAGGCGGCAGCAGCGAGAACTTCCCGTTCATGCTGGGCCAGGGCCAGATGCTGCCGGAATTCGAAGCCGGCATCATCGGCGCTGCCGAAGGCGAAACCAAAACTGTGGCCGTGAACTTCCCGGCTGACTACCACGGCAAAGACGTCGCCGGCAAAACCGCCAGCTTCGACATCACCGTGAAAAACGTTGCTGCTGCCGAGCTGCCGGAAGTGAACGAAGAGTTCGCCAAGCTGCTGGGTATCGCCGACGGCGACGTAGCCAAGATGCGCGCAGAAATCCGCAAAAACGTGGAGCGTGAAGTAAAACGCCGCCTGTCCGCACAGGTTAAAGAAAACGTGATGCAGGCGCTGATCGACGTTACTCCGATCGATCTGCCTAAGGCACTGGTAGAGCTGGAAGTTGGCCGCCTGATGGACCAGGCTCGCAAAGACCTGGAACAACGTGGCATGCAGCTGAAAGACATGCCGCTGCCGGCTGACCTGTTCACCCAGCAAGCCGAGCGCCGCGTGGCACTGGGCCTGATCCTGGCCGAAGTGGTAGAAGCCAACAAGCTGGAAGCCAAGCCTGAGCAAGTCAAAGCCCTGGTAGAAGAGTTCGCCGAGAGCTACGAGCAGCCGCAAGACGTGATCGACTGGTACTACGCCGAAGCCGGCCGCCTGGAAGGTCCGACTTCCATGGTGCTGGAAGACAACGTGGTTGAATTTGTGCTGGGTCGCGCCAATGTTATCCAGAAGGACGTTTCTTTCGAAACCCTGATGGGCAACAACGCCTGATCTGTTTAACTGATACCGGAGAGGTCGATGAAATCGATGTTTGAACCGCAAGGTATGGGCCTGGTGCCCATGGTGGTGGAGCAAAGTGGCCGTGGCGAACGCGCTTACGACATTTTCTCCCGCCTGCTGAAGGAGCGTATCGTGTTCCTGGTCGGCCCTGTTACCGACGAGTCGGCCAATCTGGTGGTAGCACAGCTGCTGTTCCTGGAATCGGAAAACCCGGACAAGGACATCTACCTGTACATCAACTCGCCAGGCGGCTCCATTACCGCAGGCATGTCGATCTACGACACGATGAACTTCATCAAGCCGGACGTTTCCACCCTGTGCATTGGCCAGGCGGCCAGCATGGGTGCCTTCCTGCTGTCGGCGGGCACCAAGGGCAAGCGTTATGCGCTGCCGAACAGCCGCGTGATGATCCACCAGCCGCTGTTGTACGGTGGCGGCCTGAGCGGCCAGGTGACCGACATCGAAATTCATGCCCGCGAACTGGTGAAAACCAAGGCGCACATGAACGAGCTGCTGGCCAAGCACACCGGCCAGACCATGGAACAAGTACAAGCCGATACCGAACGCGACAACTTCATGTCTGCCGAGCAGAGCCGTGAATACGGCCTGATCGACAAGGTGCTGAGCTCGCGTCTGGATGCGGCCGTTTAATTCGGGATGTCTATCTGATGGCAGATAAAGGCAGTAAGGACAAGCTGCTGTACTGCTCTTTTTGCGGCAAAAGCCAGCACGAAGTGCAGCGACTGATCGCCGGCCCGCAGGTCTACATTTGCAATGAATGTGTAGACCTGTGCGGCGACATCATTCGCGACGAAACAGAAGCGAAAATCGGTGCTGCAGACGAGCAGGGCGATGTACCAGCCCTGCCGACACCGCAGGAAATCCGCGCCTCGCTGGACCAGTACATCATTGGCCAGGACCCGGCCAAGAAATCGCTGGCCGTGGCGGTGTACAACCACTACAAGCGCCTCTACACGCCCAGCACCAAGGACGATGTAGAGCTGTCCAAGAGCAACATCCTGCTGATCGGCCCTACCGGCTCCGGCAAGACGCTGTTGGCGCAGACACTGGCCAGGTTGCTGGATGTGCCGTTTGTCATTGCTGACGCTACCACGCTGACCGAAGCCGGTTATGTGGGCGAGGACGTTGAGCACATCATCCAGAAGCTCTTGCAAAAGTGCGACTACGATGTGACCAAAGCCCAGCGCGGCATTGTGTACCTGGACGAGATCGACAAGATTTCCCGCAAGTCGGAAAACCCGTCGATTACCCGTGATGTATCCGGCGAAGGCGTACAGCAGGCCCTGCTGAAGCTGATCGAAGGTACGGTAGCGTCGGTACCGCCGCAAGGTGGCCGCAAGCACCCGAACCAGGAATTCATCCAGGTGGATACCACCAATATCCTGTTCATTTGCGGCGGTGCGTTCGATGGTCTGGAAAAGATCATCCGTCGCCGCTCCGAAAAAGGCGGGATCGGCTTTGGTGCCGAGGTGATGTCCAAGGAAGACGGCAAATCCATCAGCACCCTGTTCCGCGAAGTGGAACCGGAAGACCTGATCAAGTTTGGCCTGATTCCCGAGCTGATCGGCCGCCTGCCAGTGGTAACCACGCTGGAAGAGCTGGACGAAGAAGCGCTGGTCAGCATCCTGACCCAGCCGCGTAATGCCCTGATCAAGCAGTATCAGCGTCTGTTTGCCATGGAACAGGTGGAGCTGGAGGTGTTGCCTTCCGCCCTGCGTGTGATTGCCAAGCAAGCGCTGATCCGCAAGACCGGTGCACGTGGTTTGCGTTCCATCCTGGAGCGTTCGCTGCTGGATACCATGTACGAGCTGCCATCTCTCGAGGGTGTCAGCAAGGTTGTGGTAGACGAAAAAGTGATCGAGTTGGGTGAAAAGCCCAGCTATATCCTGCAGCAGGAAGACGCTGCACCGGATACGGCCCAGTCCGCCTGAGCTAGCCCAGGCAGTGCAACAAACCGCCCGTAAGGGCGGTTTTTGTTTGCAGCTACTATTAAGTGCTTTAGCATGCTTGATATGGATGAATTTGCCCTAATTTGTCCTGTTAACTGAATTCCACCAAGAGCAAGGTTAGGTGATATGCCACAGCCCGCCGAACTAAAAGATCAAACCACACTGGCCCTATTGCCGCTGCGCGATGTCGTTGTATTCCCGCACATGGTGATTCCGCTGTTTGTCGGCCGCCCCAAATCCATCAAGGCGCTGGAAAAGGCCATGGATGAAGGCAAGCAGATCCTGCTGGTAGCCCAGCGAGCTGCCGACAAGGACGAACCGCTGTCGGAAGACCTGCACGAGATCGGCACCATTGCCAGCATCCTGCAAATGCTGAAGCTGCCGGATGGCACCGTAAAGGTGCTGGTAGAAGGCAGACAGCGCGCCAGGTTGGCCGCGGTGCAAGATCACGAAGAATTTTTTACCGCCACCATCGACCCGTTGCCGTTTGACAGCGAGGATACCCCCGAGGTGGAGGCGCTGCGCCGTGCGCTGCTGGCGCAGTTCGAGCAGTTCGTCAAACTGAACAAGAAAATACCGAGCGAAGTATTGTCGTCGCTGTCGGGTGTAGATAAGGCTGGCCGTCTGGCCGACTCGGTGGTGGTGCACCTGCCGCTGCGTCTGGAAAACAAGCAGGAAGTGCTGGAGATGTTCGACATCAAGGCACGTATCGAGCACCTGCTGGCCATGATGGAAAGCGAAATCGACATCCTGCAGGTAGAAAAGCGCATTCGCGGGCGTGTGAAGCGCCAGATGGAAAAGAGCCAGCGCGAGTACTACCTGAACGAGCAGGTCAAAGCCATCCAGAAAGAGCTGGGCGAGGGCGAAGAAGGCAACGACCTGGACGAGCTGGAGCGCAAGATCAAAGCCGCCGGCATGTCCAAGGAAGGCCGCGAGAAAGTCACGGCCGAGCTGAAGAAGCTGCGCATGATGTCGCCGATGTCGGCCGAAGCCACCGTGGTGCGCAACTACATCGAAACCCTGATTGACCTGCCTTGGAAGAAAAAGACCAAGATCAGCAAGGATATCGATGCAGCGGAAGATGTGCTGGATGAAGATCACTTTGGCCTGGAGAAGGTCAAGGAGCGCATTCTGGAGTATCTGGCAGTGCAGCAGCGTGTCGACCGCCTGAAAGCGCCTATTCTGTGCCTTGTCGGCCCGCCAGGCGTGGGTAAAACCTCGCTGGGGCAGTCGATTGCCCGCGCCACCGGCCGCAAGTTCGTGCGCATGGCGCTGGGTGGCGTGCGCGACGAGTCCGAAATCCGCGGTCACCGCCGCACCTACATCGGCTCCATGCCGGGCAAGGTGCTGCAGAACATGACCAAAGTCGGCGTAAAAAACCCGCTGTTCCTGCTGGATGAAGTGGACAAGCTGGGTGCCGACTTCCGTGGCGACCCGTCAGCCGCGCTGCTTGAGGTGCTGGACCCGGAACAAAACCACGCCTTTGCCGACCATTACGCCGAGGTGGATTTTGACCTGTCCGACGTGATGTTTGTGGCTACGGCCAACTCGCTGAATATCCCGGCGGCGCTGCTGGACCGCATGGAGATTATCCGTCTGGCCGGCTACACCGAAGACGAGAAAGTCAATATCGCCACCAAGTACCTGCTGCCCAAGCAGATGAAGAATAATGGCGTGGTAGAAGGCGAGCTGGTGGTGCAGGAAAGCGCGCTGCGTGACATCGTGCGCTATTACACCCGCGAAGCCGGCGTGCGTAGCCTGGACCGCGAAATCGCCAAGATCTGCCGCAAGGTGGTAACCGAGCACAGCAAGAAAACTGCCACCGGCAAGGCTGTCAAAACCACGGTTAGCGGCAAGACGCTGGAAAAATACCTGGGCGTGCACCGTTTCGACTTTGGCCTGGCCGAAGAAGAAAACCGCATCGGCCAGGTTACCGGCCTGGCGTGGACCGAAGTGGGGGGCGAGCTGCTCACCATTGAGGCTGTTGCACTACCGGGCAAAGGCAATATCATCCGCACCGGCCAGCTGGGCGAGGTGATGCAGGAGTCGATTACCGCCGCCATGAGCGTGGTGCGTAGCCGTGCGCGTTTGCTGGGAATCAAGCCTGATTTCTACGAAAAGCACGATATGCACATCCACGTGCCGGAAGGTGCCACACCAAAAGATGGCCCGTCTGCCGGTATTGCCATGACCACGGCGCTGGTTTCCGTGCTCACCGGCATTCCGGTTCGTGCCGATGTGGCCATGACCGGCGAGATTACCCTGCGCGGTGAAGTTTTGCCGATCGGCGGCCTGAAAGAGAAGCTGTTGGCCGCACAGCGCGGTGGCATCAAACGTGCGCTGATACCGAAGGGTAACGTGAAAGACCTGGCCGAGATTCCAGCTAACATCAAGAACAAGCTGGAGATTTTGCCAGTCAAGTGGATTGATGAGGTTTTGTCATACGCGCTGGAACGCGAGCCGCAAGCGCTGGCAGAGGAGGCCGTGGCTGTAACGCCCGCCACTGCTGAACTTGCGACAAAGTCCGCGCCAATGACACATTAATGACTCATTGTTTTGATTTGCTGGTAAAACCGCGCTAGCATCAGCTTTCAGGAGGGGGTGAAAACATAGTCACCCTCGCTGAAAGCTGCTTGACACAAGGATTTTGCCCTTGCTATAAAGCTAGCGGTTTTATTCAGTACTCCGTACACCGAGAACGACGAAAGGGGACTTAACGTGAACAAGTCTGAACTGATTGACGCTATCGCCGCCAAGGCAGACATTTCCAAAGCAGCTGCCGGTAAGGCGCTGGACGGCATGATCGATGCCGTAACTGATGCGCTGAAGGCTGGCGACACTGTCACTGTTGTGGGCTTTGGTACTTTCTACGTAGGCGAGCGCGCCGAGCGTAGTGGTCGTAACCCGAAGACTGGCGAGACCATTACCATCGCTGCTGCCAAGTCTCCGAAATTCCGTGCTGGTAAAGCACTGAAAGACGCACTGTAATCAGCACTTGCCCGGTGCTTGCACCGGGCGTTTGCATGCCAGTCACTCTGTATGGGTTTGCGCAAGCAGGCTCCACCAGACAATCAACAAGGTGAACGGCCAACGTTCACCTTGTTTCTTTGGTAGACCCCGAAACGTCATGTTTGATTTCGTTCAAAATAACAATACCGCCATCAAGATCATTCTGGGTGCGGTGGCGCTGACTTTTGTCGGCTTTGGTGTTGGCAGCTACAGTGCCGCCGTAGAAGACCCCTATCTGGCAAAAGTGGGTGACGCCAAGATCTACCAGAAAGACGTGGAGCGTCAGCTGGAAGGCCAGCCTGCCAACGCGGCATCGCGCCAGGCGGTACTGGAAAACCTGATTCGTCAGGAAATGCTGCTAGTGGAGGCGCGTGGCCAGCATCTGGTGGTATCGCCGCAGCAGCTGCGCACCGTGATAGCAGCTATCCCGGCATTCCAGGATGGCGGCAAATTCAGTGCTGCGCGTTACGCAGAATTCCTGCAGGGCCGTTACATGACGGCGGATACATTTGAAGAGCAGGTAAGCCGCGACCTCTTGCTGCAGGCGCAGGTTGCACCCTACCTGAACGGCAGCTTTGTTTCCCGCACACTGGCAGAGCGCATGAGCGCCTTGGTGTCCGAGGTGCGCGACGTGCGTACCTACACCCTCAAGCCGGAACAGTTCGCCGCAGACGTCAAGCTGGACGATGCCGTCATCAAGGCGTACTACGACGCCAACCTCAAGCGCTTCAAAACCACAGACCAGGCGCGTCTGGAATACATTACCCTGTCGCAAGATGCCATGGCGCAGGCGCTGACCATCAGCGATGCCGATGCCAAAGCGTACTACGACAAGAATGCCGGCGAATTTTCGTCCGAAGAGCGCCAGGTAGCGCAC
This sequence comes from Vogesella aquatica, assembly GCF_028548455.1. Taxonomy (GTDB): domain Bacteria; phylum Pseudomonadota; class Gammaproteobacteria; order Burkholderiales; family Chromobacteriaceae; genus Vogesella; species Vogesella aquatica. Next base: position 30,878 of record NZ_JAQQLF010000026.1, on the reverse strand, counting down.
ATTCTGCTGACCGTAGACAAGAACGCCCCCGCAGCTGACAAAGCCAAGGTGAAAGCGCAGGCGGAAGCCATCCTGAAAGAAGTGCGCGCCAACCCGGCCAAGTTTGCCGAGCTGGCCAAGGCACGCTCGCAAGACCCGGGCTCTGCGGCCAACGGTGGCGACCTGGGCTTCTTTGGCCGCGGCGTGATGACCAAGCCGTTTGAAAGCGTGGCTTTTGCCATGAAGCAAGGCCAGATCAGCGAAGTGGTTGAAACCGAGTTCGGTTACCACATCCTGCAGCTTAACGCGATCAAGGCCAGCGATTTCGAGTCGCAAAAAGCCGCCGTGGTAGACAAGCTGCGCAAGCAAAAAGCCGCCGCTGCCTACCGCGCTGCCGCCGAGAAAATGGGCGAGTTGGCCTACCAGCAAGGCGATTCGCTGAAAGCGGTAGAGACGGCACTAAACCTGAAAGCCCAGCAGAGCGAGTTGCTGCCACGCACCGGCAAACCGGGTGACGCGGTATTGGGCAACGCCAAACTGCTCGAAGCCGCGTTCAGCGACGACGTGCTGAACAAAAAGCACAATAGCGAGCCGGTGGATGTGGGTAATAACACCCTGGTTGTCGTGCGTGTGGCCGAACACCAGCCTGCGCGTCAGCGTACGCTGGCCGAAGTGCAGGACACCATCCGTGCCGAGCTGGTGGCCAAGGAAGGCGCCAAGTTGGCCGCACAGCGTGGCACTGCCATGCTGGCCGAGCTGAAAGCGGGCAAAGCCGCTGCATTCGCCTGGGGCGAGCTGAAAAACCTGTCGCGTCGTAACCCTGCCGGCACCCCGGTAGCCGAGCTGCGCGCCGTGTTTGCGGCCAACCCCAAGCAGCTGCCAGGCTTTGCCGGTGTGAAGCGTGATAATGGCGAGTACGTGCTGTACAGCATCGACAAGGTACAGCCGGCACAAGCCCTGGCGCCGCAGGAATCTGCCCAGCTGGGCATGCTGCTGGGTGAAATGTCATCGCAGAGCCTGATGGCAGCCTACCTGGAGCAGCTGCGCCAGAAGCACAAGGTGGTGATCAGCCAGACGCCGGCCGAGCAGTAAGCGGCTAGCAACGATGGTATGAAGGGAAGGCCTGCTTGCACTGCAAGCAGGCTTTTTGCTGCCACAGTCGTGACCGGCAGGCAAGAAAAAAGGCCCCGCAAGGGGCCTTTCATCAACGGGCAAAACGGAATCAGGCGGCGAAGTTGTCGGCCACGAAGTTCCAGTTCACCAGCTTCCAGAAACCTTCCAGGTAGTTCGGGCGGCTGTTGCGGTAGTCGATGTAGTAAGCGTGTTCCCACACGTCGCAAGTCAGCAGCGGCTGCTTGTCGGTGGTCAGCGGGGTAGCGGCGTTGCTGGTGGATACCAGGTCCAGGCTGCCGTCGGCGTTTTTCACCAGCCAGGCCCAGCCGGAACCGAAAGTGCCTACGGCACAGGCAGCAAAAGCTTTCTTGAACTCGTCGAACGAGCCCCACTTGGCGTTGATGGCATCAGCCAGCGCGCCGGTTGGTTCGCCGCCAGCATTCGGGGCCAGACCAAACCAGTAGAAGGTGTGGTTCCACACCTGGGCAGCGTTGTTGAAGATGCCGCCGGAGGATTTCTTCACGATCTCTTCCAGGGAGGCGCTCTCGAACTCGGTGCCCTTGATCAGGTTGTTCAGGTTGGTGATGTAGGTCTGGTGATGCTTGCCGTAGTGGAATTCCAGGGTTTCTTTGGAAATGATCGGCGCCAGGGCGTCCAGTGCGTACGGCAGTTCGGGCAGTTTGTGTTCCATCGTGCTCTCCAGAGTTAACAAGCAAAACAGCATGCGCTGTTCGACTGCTACAGTTTACTGTAATTGGCCGGCATCGCCAATTGTTGACCAAATCACTACACTATATAAGCTAATTCTTTTTGAGGTTCGTCCCGTGCAGTTCGATGTAATCGTGTTAGGTGCCGGCGCTGCCGGCATGATGTGCGCGGCCACCGCCGGCCAGCGCGGCCGCCGCGTGCTGCTGCTGGACCACGCTAGCAAGCTGGCGGAGAAAATCCGCATTTCCGGCGGTGGGCGCAGCAACTTCACCAATATCCATGCCCGGCATGACTGCTATGTGTCAGACAACCCCAATTTTTGCCGTTCCGCACTGGCGCAGTTCACCCCGCAACACTTTATCGCGATGGTGGAGCGTCATGGCATTGCCTACCACGAGAAGAAGCTGGGCCAGCTGTTCTGTGATGACAGCAGCCAGCAGCTGATCGATATGCTGGACGCCGAATGCCGCGATGCTGGCGTTGATCGCCGCATGGGCGTGCAGGTCGGCGAGGTTGGCCGCAGCGACGCCGAAGGTTTCAGCGTCGCTACCAGTATTGGTACGTTTCAGTGCCAGTCGCTGGTGGTGGCAACCGGTGGCTTGTCGATTCCACAGATCGGCGCCACAGCCTTTGGTTACCAGCTGGCCGAGCAGTTTGGCCTGCCGGTGACCAAGCTCGACCCGGCGCTGGTGCCGCTAACTTTCCACGTAGACGACGCAGCGCGCTTTGCGCCGCTGGCCGGTGTTTCGCTGTATACCGAGGTACGCGTTGGCAAAGTGCGCTTTCGCGAGAACGTGCTGTTTACCCACAAAGGCCTGTCCGGCCCGGCCATTTTGCAGATATCCAGCTACTGGCAGCCGGGGCAGGAAATCATCATCGACCTGCTGCCGGATACCGACGCCGAAGCCTGGCTGGAGGAGCGCGCCGGCAGTGACCAGCTACTGGCCAATGCCATGGGCGAGCTGGGCTGGCCCAAGCGCTTTGCCGAAGCCTGGCTGGAAGGGCAGGGTGCCAATGTACGCGGCCGCGACCTGTCACCCAAGAAACGCCGCCAGCTGGCCGAGGCGCTGCACCACTGGCGCGTGCTGCCTAACGGTACCCAAGGCTATAAAAAGGCCGAGGTTACCCGCGGCGGCGTGTCAACCAAGGCGCTGTCGTCCAAGACCATGATGGCCAACGACGTGCCCGGTTTGTTTTTTATCGGCGAGGTAGTCGATATCACCGGCTGGCTGGGGGGGTATAACTTTCAGTGGGCGTGGTCTTCCGGCTTTGTGGCAGGTAAAAACTGCTAGAATCACAGCCAGATCAGGCAGGGGGCTTTGGCCGCCTGCACCCAGGGTTGGCCGCGGCCAACCTTTGTTGTCTTGTCGGGTAAGCCAGGATTTATGAGCGATTTTGATATCAACGACGCCTCTGTGGCGGCCATTCGAACACCACCACATTCTATCGAAGCCGAGCAATCGGTACTGGGCGGCCTGCTGCTGGATAACAGCGCCTGGGAAAAAGTAGCCGACCTGCTGACGGATAGCGATTTCTACCGTCACGACCACCGCATTATCTTCCGCCACATTGCCCGCCTGGTGGATATTGCCCGCCCGGCCGACGTGGTAACCGTGTCGGAAAGCCTGGACAAAAACGCCGAGCTGGCCAGTATCGGTGGCCTGGCCTATCTGGCCTCGCTGGCGCAAAACACGCCGTCTGCGGCCAACATCCGCCGCTACGCCGAAATCGTGCGCGAGCGTTCGGTGATGCGTGCGCTGGCGCAGGTGGGCACCGAGATCGCCGAGTCGGCCTACAACCCGCAGGGGCGTGATGCCGCCCAGCTGCTGGACGAGGCCGAGGGCAAAGTATTCCAGATTGCCGAATCTACCGCCAAATCCAAGCAGGGCTTTCTGGAGATGCCGGCACTGCTGAAAGAGGTGGTCGAGCGTATCGACATGCTGTACAGCCGCGACAACCCGGACGAAGTGACCGGCGTGCCTACCGGCTTCCACGATCTGGACGCGCGCACTTCCGGCCTGCAGCCTGGCGACCTCATCATCGTGGCTGGCCGCCCATCCATGGGTAAGACCGCCTTCTCCATGAACATCGCCGAGAACGTAGCCATCGAAACCGGCCTGCCGGTAGCCGTGTTTTCCATGGAGATGGGTGGTGCGCAGCTGGTCATGCGGATGCTGGGCTCGGTAGGCCGCCTGGACCAGCATATTCTGCGTACCGGCAAGCTGGGTGATGAAGATTGGCAAAAGCTGACCTACGCCATCGGCAAACTGTCCGACGCGCCGATGTACATCGACGAAACGCCGGCGCTGACTGCACTGGAGCTGCGCGCCCGTGCCCGTCGCCTGGCGCGCCAGCACGGCGGCAAGCTGGGCCTGATCGTGATCGATTACCTGCAGCTGATGAGCGGCTCGGGCCGTAACGACAACCGTACTGCCGAGCTGGGCGAAATCTCGCGTGGCTTGAAAGGCCTGGCCAAAGAGCTGCAAGTGCCGGTAATTGCCCTGTCGCAGCTGTCGCGGGCGGTGGAGCAGCGTACCGACAAACGCCCGATGATGTCCGACTTGCGTGAATCCGGCGCCATCGAGCAGGACGCCGACTTGATTATCTTCATGTACCGCGAAGCGTATTACAAACCGGACGAAATCGACCTGAAAAACCAGGCCGAGGCCATTATCGGCAAACATCGTAACGGCCCCACCGGCCGCGTGCGGCTGGCTTTTATCGGCCAGTACGCCAAGTTCGACAATGCTGCCACCATCGGCATTTCCGGCTGGGCAGACTCCGACGAATAACTTCTTGCGGCCAACCCCGGCTGCACACCCACTGCGAGAACAAGCATGAGCTACTTCGACAAACACGTGTTCATCTGCTGCAACCAGCGCGCCGAAGGCGAAATGTGCTGTAACAACCACGGTGCCAGCGAGCTGCTGGGCTATATGAAAGACCAGATCAAGGCACGCGGACTCGCCGGCAATGGCCAGATTCGTGTCAACAAGGCTGGCTGTCTGGGCCGCTGCGACGAAGGTCCGGTAATGGTGGTTTACCCGCAAGAGACCTGGTACACCTTCATCGACAAGGAAGACATCGATGAAATCGTGGAAGAGCATATGGTCAATGGCCGCATCGTGGAAAGGCTGAAAGTCTGATGCTCAAGCAGCTGCACAAACTCGACATCGCTGGGCCGGCCGGCAAGCTGGAAACCATTTTTATTCCTGCCGTAGGTGATACCAGCGGTATTGCGGTGATCTGTCACCCCAACCCTACCCAGGGCGGTACCAATACCAATAAGGTCGTCCAGACCGCCGCCAAATCGCTGTCGCAGCTGGGCTATGCCTGCTACTTGCCCAATCTGCGTGGCGTGGGCGAGAGCGAAGGCACGCACGATTACGGCATGGGCGAGGTAGACGACGTACTGGCCGTGGTGGCACATGCCCGCGCCGAGCTGGGTGAGCTGCCATTGGCGCTGGCCGGTTTCTCTTTCGGCGGTTTTGTGGCCGCCCGCACGCGCTCCCGCATCGAGGCGGACAAACTGTTGCTGCTGGGCGTGGCCGTAGGCAAATACGAGATCGCTACGCCGGATGTGCCTGCCGATACGCTGGTAATCCATGGAGAGGAAGATGAAGTCATTCCGCTAAGTGCGGTAATGGACTGGGCGCGCCCGCAACAGCTGCCGGTGGTGGTGCTGCCGGCTGCCGGCCACTTTTTCCACGGCCGCCTGATCCAGCTGGGCAAGTTGATCAAACGCTGCTGGTAAGGTTGGCCGCAGGCAAAAACACCGCTCCTGGCAAGGGGCGGTGTTTTTTTATGGATCAGGCGGCTTGTGGCTCGCTGGCCAGGCGTAGCTGGCAGTGCTGCAACGTGGCGCGGGTCAGGGTGAGCAGGATGCGCTGCCGGCGCTGTTGTTGCGCGCTGTGCCACTGCCACAGCAGCCCGGGCAGCGGCAAGCCACAGGCCAGGGCCCAGTGGCGGTATGCCTGATCATATTCCTGCTGTAATGCCACGCTGTCGTAACCCAGCGCGGCCTGGTCGGCAACCAGGCGTAGCAGCAGACGGCGGTAGTGTTCGGGCTGGTTGCGGTCTTCTTTCAGCAAGTGGGTGCCGAGGCGGCTTTGTGCCAGCAGCAAGGCGGCCAACAGGTGCTGGTGGCTGCGCCAGGCAGTGCGCAGGGCTGTGAGGGTGGCGTCTGGCAGGGGAGTGGCAGGGCGCATGGCGGTCTCCTTTTGTGCAATGCACAATGCCCTTTATAGGACTTGTCTTTTATCGATGGCAAGCTTGATCGCTGTGGTTTTGGCTGCGCATGGCAGGGAAAAAGCTTTTTGCAACAGTGGTTTGCTATTGAATGCAGTAGTTAAAGTGCTAAAGTGAATGATCAATAGCCGAGGTGCATCATCATGGCTCTTAGCATCAATACCAATATCAGTGCGCTGAATAACCAGGCGCAGCTACGCCAGACAGACCAGGCCAAGCAAAAGGTACTGGCCCAGCTGGCATCCGGTAAGAGTATCAATAGTGCGGCGGATAATGCCGCCGGGCTGGCGGTAGCCGAAGGCCTGCGCAGCCAGCAGCTGGGCGACACCCAGGGCATACGCAATGCCTTCGATGGCGTGTCGCTGGCGCAGACGGCTGATAGTGCTTTGTCGCAGATTACCCAGAACAGCCAGCGCCTGGAAGAGCTGGCGGTACAAGCCGGAAACGGTACCCTGAGCGCCGATAACCGCGCGGCTTTGCAAAAAGAGGCCGATCAGCTCACCCAGGCGAACTCGCAGATTATCGAGGGCACCACTTTTAACGGGCAGCAGCTGTTCAATGGTGGCAACACGGCGACCTTCCAGGTGGGCGGGCAGGGTACGTCCAGCGCGCAACTGAGTGTGACCGCACCGGACCTGACCAACGGTGCCAGCAAGCTCAATGGCTACAGCAGCAATGCCAATGCTAGCGGCACGATCGATTTGTCCAATCCGGGTGCGGCACTGTCGCAAATCCAGTCCGACCTCAAGCAGCTGGGTAGCTACCGCGCAGACCTGGGGGCGGCGGCTAACCGTTTTGGCAGCGCCATCGAGAACCTGACCACGTCCTCGATCAATACCGAAGCGGCCCGCAGCCGCATACAGGATGTCGATTATGCCGCGGCGAGCAGCGAGCTGGCGCGGCAGCAAATTCTGGGCAATAGCAGCCAGGCCGTGCAGGCACAGGCCAATCTGACACCGCAGTTTGCGATGAGTTTGCTGCGCTAGCAGCAACAGCAAAAAAGCCCCTTGCCCACATCAAGGGGCTTTTTTACGTCTGGCTTACAGGGTGTTCATGGCGCCGCGCACACAGTCGCGGCCTTGTTGTTTGGCCTGGTATAGCGCCATGTCAGCTTCCATGATCAGCTGGCGTAGCGTGTGCTGGCCAGCTATACCGCCTGCCAGGCCGATACTGGTGGTTTGTTGTATGTGCTGGGCATCGCTGGTCTGAATAGCGTCTGCCGCGAGTGCGCCACGGATGTTTTCGGCGATCAGCGGCGCCAGGTTGGCCGCATTTCCGGTCAGCAGAATGACAAATTCTTCGCCGCCGCTGCGGCCGTACAGGGCATCAAAAGGGGCCAGCTGCGCGTGTAGTAGCCGGGCCAGATGCACCAGCACATCGTCACCGGCCTGGTGGCCGTGGTGGTCGTTCACCTGCTTGAAGAAATCCAGGTCCAGCACCAGCAAAGCAACGGGCTGCCCGGCGTGCACGGCCAGGCGTAGCGCGGCTTGATCATGAAAGGCGCGGCGGTTGTACAGCCCGGTGAGCGGGTCGTGCATGGCGAGCTTGTACAGGCGTATTTCCAGCGCCTCGAAGCACACAAAGATAAACGCCAGGATCTTGGCAAACTCCAGCAGGATAAGCACAAAGTTCGCCATGGCAAAGAACGGCGAGCCGGCAAGCTCGCCCTGGCTGAAGTGCATGGCCAGGGTAATGCGCCCCATCTGCGCCAGCATCAACAACAGCACCAGGGTAGTAATCAGCCGGTAGCCCAGGCGCTGCCGGTGCGGGCTGCTGACAAATACTCTTAAGGTCAGCAGGTTGAACATCATATAGCAGCTACTGTATAGCGCTGCGCGTTGCTCAAAATAGGCCGGGGCGTTGGATATGGCCAACAGCAGGGCGCTGGCCAGAAACACCAGGGAAAACTGCAGGCGCCAGCGTACCGGCCGTTGCTCCAGTGCCAGTGCACCGCTCCAGGTGAGTGACAAGGCGGCGAACAGCACGATATTGGCTACTTCTACCGATAGCCACAACGGAATGGCCGGGCGCAGTGCGATCAGCAACATGCTGACGCTGGCCAGAATGCCACCTATGCCCCAGTGCCGTAGCGCCTGTTCCTGCGGGTAGCGCAGGCCCATCAGCAGCACAGCCAGGGTAAGTAGTGTAAATGTGGTGAGTTGCACGACGTATAGCGTGCCTAGATGCAGTTGCATTGGCTGCTCTGCTTGAAACTGAATGGCTCAATGATAAGCAATGCTTACTGTGGCGTCGACCTTGCCGTTCAAGCCGGCTTGCATAAGCTGCGCAGATAGCTACCGGCGGTGCGCAGATCCTGCTCGATGGCGGCACGTACGCCATCGGCATCGCCAGCTTGCAGCGCCAGCAGCAGGGCACCATGCGCGTCGTTCATGGTTTTCCATACCGCCAGATCCTGGTGCAGCTGGTTGGAAATGGGCCCTACGTAGAGCCACACGGTTTCGATCAGCGACAGCAATACCGGCGAGTGGCTGGCCTGGTACAGCAGCAGGTGGAATTGTTCGTTGGCGTCCAGGTAGGCCTTGACGTCGTCCGCTGCGATGGCGGCATCCATGGCTTGGCAAAGCGCGGCCAGCTCGGCGCGGCCATCGGCATCCAGCTGGCGGGCACCCAGCCAGGCGGCCTGGCCTTCCAGCAGGATGCGGTTCAGCAGAATGTCGTCAAACTGGCTGGTAGTCAGCTGTGGTACGGCCACACCACAGTTCGGGATATTCACCAGTGCCTTTTCTGCGGCCAACCTTTGCAGGGCGGCGCGTACCGGCATCTGGCTGACGCCCATCTCGTCGGCCAGATGCTTGATCTTCAGGCGCTCGCCGGGCAGCCAGCGTCCCAGCATCAGCCAGTGGCGCAGCGTGTCGTAGGTTTCGTCTTGCAGGGTAGAGGCGTTGGCAGTCTTCATGGTGTGTGATGCCAGCAGCGGTAGCCGGCGTATGCGGTGGGGCGCGCTTTACGGGTTCAAGGGTAGGTGGCGCCCGCCAGCATAGCAGAAACGCCACAGGCTGCGCCGCAAAGATTTGATCAAATATTGACTGTAATATTTGATCAAATATACATTACCAGCCATCAGGCCTGCATTTGCTGCGGTTTTCTGTTTTGCGAGAGATGGTTCGCTGGGCAAGGACGGGAAGCAAAGGGCTTACCAGAGGAGAACAACCATGAACGACAGACTGGCCGCGTTTATACGCCAGCACCAGATCCACGAAATCGAATGCGTGATACCGGACATGACCGGCGTGGCGCGCGGCAAGATCGTGCCCAAGAACCTGTTTCTGGCCGAAGACAGCATGAAGATGTCCAAGGCGGTGCTCACTATTACCGTCAACGGCGAGTTTGCCGAGTTCGAGCGCTTTGCCGGCGCCAACGACCCGGACATGGTCTGCCGGCCGGACCCGGCCACCATACGCCTGGTACCGTGGGCCATCGAGCCGGTAGCGGTGGTGATTCACGATTGCGAGGATTTTGACGGCAAGCCGGTAGGCATTTCGCCACGCGCTGTACTGCGCAAGGTGCTGAAGCTGTACCAGGACAAGGGCTGGCGCCCGGTGGTGGCGCCGGAGATGGAGTTCTACCTGATCCGCCAAAATAACAACCCGCACGAACCACTGCGGCCGCCATCGGGCCGGGCCGGGCGTTCCGAGGTGGGTCGCCAGTCGTTTTCCATCGATGCGGTCAACGACTTTGACCCCTTCTTCCAGGAGCTGTCCAGCTTTTGCCAAGCCGCCGAGCTGAACGTGGAGACGCTGATCCACGAAGTGGGCGCCGCGCAGATGGAAATCAACTTCAGCCACGGCGACGCCATGTCGCTGGCCGACCAGGTATTCCTGTTCAAGCGGGCCGTACGCGAAACCGCCTACCGTCACAATATCTTTGCCACTTTCATGGCCAAACCGATGGAAGGCGAGCCGGGCAGCGCCATGCACATTCACCAGAGCATCGTGAGTACCAGCACTGGCGACAATATCTTCTCGCTGCCGGACGGCAGCCCCAGCCCGCTGTTCTTCCACCACATCGGCGGCATGCAGCGCTACCTGCCGCAGGCCATGCCGATGTTTGCCCCCTACGTGAACAGCTACCGCCGCCTGAGCCGCCACACCGCCGCGCCAATCAACGTACGCTGGGGCTACGACAACCGCACCTGCGGCATCCGTATTCCGCCGTCCGGCCCGGCGGCGCGCCGGCTGGAAAACCGCGTGCCCGGTGTGGACGTCAACCCTTACCTGGCGATGGCCGCTACGCTGGCCTGCGGCTACCTGGGCATGGTCAACGCCATCGAGCCGTCGGCGCCAATGGACGACAGCGCCTACGACATGGACTACGAGCTGCCACGCAGCCTGGAAGACGCCGTCGAGTTGATGCAGGCCTGCCCCGAGCTGGCCGGGATTCTGGGCGAGGAGTTTGTGCAGGCGTTCTGTGCGGTGAAGGAGAAGGAATTCGAAACCTTCAACCGTGCCATCACCGCCTGGGAGCGCGAGCACCTGCAGCTGCACGTTTGACACTTTACGATATCGACATAAGAGTCTGCGCTGTCTGCCAAGGTTGGCCGCAGCCATAGCCTACAAAGGAGCACACCATGACCACCGCACGCCACGGCATAGACTGGGACAAGGCCCAGGCCCTGATGGCCGCCGAACGCGACACCTTCATCAGCCGCATGCCGCGCTCGCGCGCGCTGTCGGCCGATGCGGCCAACCATCTGCTGTTCGGGGTGCCGCTGCACTGGATGAACGACTGGTCGACGCCGTTTTCGCTGTATGTGGACCAAGCGCGCGGCGCCCGTTTCCGCGATGTGGACGGCCACGAGTACGTGGATTTCTGCCTGGGCGATACCGGCGCCATGTTCGGCCACAGCCCGCAGCCGGTGGCCGACGCCATCGCCCGCCAGGCGCAGCGCGGCTATACCACCATGCTGCCCAGCGCCGACGGCGTATGGGTGGCGCAAGAGCTGGCGCGCCGCTTCGGCATGCCGTACTGGCAGTTTGCGCTGTCGGCGTCCGACGCCAACCGCTTTGCCATCCGCTGGGCACGCGCCATCACCGGCCGCAGTCAGGTGCTGATCTTTAACGGCTGTTACCACGGCACGGTGGACGACGTGTTCGTCGATCTGGTGGATGGCCAGCCGCAAACCCGCGACAGCCTGCTGGGGCAGGTGTACGACATTACCCGGCATACCCGCAGCATCGAATTCAACGATCTGGCGGCGCTGGAAGCCGCGCTGCAGGACGGGCAGGTAGCCTGCCTGCTGGCTGAGCCGGCAATGACCAATATCGGCATGGTGCTGCCCGAGCCCGGCTTCTGGCAGCAAGCGCAGGCGCTGTGCCGCCAGTACGGCACACTGCTGCTGATCGACGAAACCCACACCATCAGCAGCGGCCCAGGCGGTTACACCGTTGCCCACGGCCTGCAGCCGGACCTGTTCGTGGTGGGCAAGCCGGTAGCGGGCGGCGTACCGTGTGCCGTGTACGGCTTTAGCGAAGACGTCGCACGCCGCGCCGAAGCCGCCAAGCGCCACGCCCCACCGGGGCATAGCGGCATCGGCACCACACTCACGGCCAACCTGCTGGCGATGGCGGCCATGCGTGCCAACCTGGCCGAGGTGATGACCGACGCTGCTTATCAGCACATGTTCGGCCTGGCCGAAAGGTTGGCCGCAGGCCTGCGCGAGGTCATTGCCCGTCACCGCCTGCCGTGGTGCGTCACGCAGGTGGGCGCACGTACCGAGTTCCAGTTCACGCCAGTGCCGCCGCGTAATGGCAGCGAGGCCGACCGCATTCTGGACGGCGAGCTGGAGCACATCGTGCACCTGTTCCTGCTGAACCGCGGCCTGCTGATCACGCCATTCCACAACATGATCCTGGTGTGCCCGGACACCCGTGTGACAGATGTCGACCGTCTGGTTCAGGCTGTCGGCGAGTTTGCCGTGGCAGTGTCCATCCGCTAGCTAGCTGGCCACAGCCGGGCGCGCGGCTCGCCTGTGGCTATGCTATTGCAATGTGGCATTTTGCCGCACGTTTGCTAAACTGGCACACCCCGATGCCGGCTGCACGACATGAACGCACAGCACACTACAGACGAACACGCCCCCGCCACCCGCTACGACCTGATCATCCACCTCCCCGAGTCCCCGGACATGGCGCGGCTGCAACAGCAAGCCAGCACGCAGCTACAGCTGGGCCCGGAGAAAGCTACGCGCCTGATGCAGCACCTGGAACAGCGAGGCGCCACCCGCATCAAGGCCGGCATCGCGCAGGACGAAGCAGAGCGTACTGCGCAAAGCTTCCGCGATGCAGGCTTTCAGGTAGAAATGAGGCCAACGCTGGCGCTGCTGGACAAACAGGCCAGCGTGGCCGATAGCGAATGCCCGGGCTGCCAGCGCATGATGCGGCCAACCCCGCAGCGCCAGTGCCCGTACTGCCAGATTTACCTGGACAAGATCGACCCGGAAAAGCTGCGCCTCAAGCAGATACGCGACGAAGAACTACGCAAGCTGAACGCTCGGCTGCAGCGTGAGGGGGAGCTGGGCAGCCGCCAGAGCCAGGAAGACAGCGAGCGCCAGCTGCGCAACCGTATCCGTGCCGAGCTGGAAAAAGAGCTGGGCTTGCATCAGCCGTGGCTGGCTTTCTTTCGTGGCAGCCGTGGTGTGCTACGGGCCGGGGCCATTGTCCTACTGTTAGGCGGCGCATTCTTTGGTGGCTATCGCCTGGCTTCACCATCGGGCCAGCCGCTGGCACCCGGGCAGCAGGCAGCCCTGGCGCAGGGCGTGCTCAACCGCATTATGGGCGGTGGCCTGTCCACGCAGCCGGCTGACCTGGCGGCGTTTGCGCAGTCACCGGATGGCGCTGTACTGGCGCCGGGCAGTAGCGATTCGCTATTGGCTGGCAAAGGCGACGCCGACGCGAGCGGCGAGTGGCAGGGTGTAGCGGCCAGCCTGCAAAAAGTGGCCGCACAGCACGGTGCTGCGCTGGGGGAAAAGCAGCACCTGGCGCTGGCGCTGGTGGTGGCACTGGCGGAAAGCGGCCAGGCGCAGCGTGCCAACGAGCTATTGGCGCGCTTGCAAGCCACGCCGGGTTACCAGGCCGACAGTGCCCGCAGTGCCGAGCTGCTGGCTAGCGCCTGGGTGCTGACGCAGCGCCCAGGCGGTATCAGTACCCAGGCGCTGGACGAGCTGGTCACCCAGGCCAGCCAGCTAAAGCCGCAGGATGCCGCTGTGTTCTATGCCCGCGTTGCCAGCATGCTGGCGGCCAGCCCGCAGCTATCGGCCAGTGTGTGGCAGGCCTGGCTGGATAAAGCCCGCGCGCAGCTGTCACAGCTGTCTGGTGCGGTGATGCGCGACTACACCACTAGCCAGCTGCTACGCTGGCAAGCCCAGGCGCAGTTTAATGCCTTGCAGGCCAATGCCGCCAAGGGGCGCTGGACCGAGGTAAAAACGCTGCTGGGCCAGCTGCAGGCCAGCCAGGCCGCCACGCCGGGGCCTGCGCTTACCCTGCTGCTTAGCCAGGGTGAGCTGGCTGCAGGCCATGCCCCGGCCGCTGCACAGCAGCTGGAGCAAGCGTATGCCCTGGCCGCACAAGCCGCGGCCAAAGGTGACCCGGGCCTGGTACTGCCGGCACTTGCCGACCACCAGGGCGTTTTGGCCATGGCCCCCTTGCTGGCCAAGCTCGATGATGTCGTGGCGGCGCAGCAGGCAAATCTGCACGCACCCTTGTACGGTGCCATGGCCACTATCGCCGCTGCCTCCGGCATGGAAGAGGCCAGCGCGCTCTACCAGCAGCGCGTGGCTGCCGCACTCACCGGTAGCGAAGGCCGTGACGAGCAGATTCTGGCGCTGAGCGTGAGCTGCAGCACCAAGCTGGCACAGTATTACCTGCGCACCCGCCAGCCGGCGCTGGCCGAGCGGCAGCTGCGCAAATCGGCCGCCGTGGTGGTGCCCTTGCTGCCCGAGGCGCCGGCCAGTAGCTAGCCGGTGGGCGTAAAGAGAAAAAGCCTGCCGGTGTGTAGCCGGCAGGCTTTTTTGCGCTGGGCCAGGCGTGTCAGGCGTTATTGCCCAGCATCTCGCTGGCGTGCTGGCGCGTGGTGGCGGTGATGTCTTCGCCGCCCAGCATGCGGGCGATTTCCAGCACACGGCCTTCTGCGTCCAGCGGCGCAATGCGGCTCACCGTACGGCCGGCAGCACTGGACTTGCTGACGCGCCAGTGCTGATCGCCGCAGGAAGCCACTTGCGGCAAGTGGGTCACACACAGCACCTGGTAGCGCTGGCCCAGCTGTTTGAGCAGCTTGCCCACCACCTCGGCTACGCGCCCGCCAATGCCGACATCCACTTCGTCAAAGATCAGCGTCGGTACGCTGGCGACCTGGCTGATTACCACCTGCATGGCTAGGCTGATGCGCGACAGCTCGCCGCCGGATGCCACCTTGGCTAGCGGGCGCAGCGTACTGCCCTGGTTGGCCGCCACCAGGTATTCGATGGTTTCCAGGCCGTGGGCGGTGGGCTCGCTGGCGGCGGATAGCTCGATGGCAAAGCGGGCGCCTTCCATGGCCAGGCGTTGCATTTCGGTACTGATGCGCGCCGATAGCTCGCTGGCAGCCTGACGGCGCTTGCCGGACAGGCTTTCGGCCTGGGCGCGGTAACGCGCCAGCGCGGCGGCCTCGGCCGTGGCCAGGGCGTCCTGGTCGGTAGCGGCTTCCAGTGCGGCCAACTGTGACTGCCAGTCGGCCAGCTTTTTCGGCAGGTCTTCCGGCTGGCAGCGATACTTGCGCGCCATGCCCATCAGCGCATCGATGCGGGCTTCCACCTCGATCAGCTGCTGTGGGTCGTCGTCGAAGCTGCTGCCGTAATCGCGCAGGCTGTACACCACCTCGCGCAGCTCGGCGTCTACCGAGTCCAGCAGCGCCAAAGATTCGGCCAGCCGGGTATCAAAGCCGGATAGCTTGCCCAGGCGGTTTTGTACCTGCGACAGCAGCGACAGGCAGTTGCCGTCCATGTCGGACAGTACGTCCACCGCCGACTGCGCCGATTGCGCCAGCTCGGCAGCGTTGGCCAGGCGCGAGTGCTGCTGGTTCAGCTGTGGCCATTCGTCGGCTTGCAGCGCCAGCTCGGCCAGCTCGCCGATTTGCCAGGTCAGGCGTTCGCGCTCTACCTCGGATTCGCGCAGGCGCTTTTCCGCGTCTTCGCGCGCCTTGCGCGCGTGCTGCCAGTCTTGCCAGGCGGCGCGCACGTCACGCGATAGCTGGCTGGCGCCGGCGTAGGCATCCAGCAGGCCGCGTTGCATCTCGGGCCGCACCAGCGACTGGTGTGCGTGCTGGCCGTGGATGTCTACCAGATACTCGCCCATGCTCTTGAGCTGGCTCTGGGTGGCTTGCTGGCCATTGATGAAGCTGCGCGAACGGCCGTTGCGGTCCACCAGGCGGCGAATCAAGAGCTCGCTGTCGTCACCCGACAGGGCGTTATCTGCCAGCCAGGCTTGCAGGTCCGGCTGATGGGCGATGTCGAAGCTGGCGCTGATTTCGGCACGGTCGGCACCGTCGCGTATCTGGCCGGCTTCGGCGCGGTCGCCCAGTAACAGGCCCAGTGCATCCAGAATGATGGATTTACCGGCGCCGGTTTCACCGGTCAGTACAGTAAAACCCGGCTCGAACTCCAGCTGGAGCTGGTCCACAATGACAAAATCTTTGACGTTGAGCGTAAGCAGCATGGTGTTATCTCACAGCAGGCGCTCGCCCCAGTGGAGCTTGTGCCGCAGCATGTCGTAGTAGTTGTAGCCGATGGGGTGCAGCAGCTTCAGCGTGTTGCGGTAGCTGCGCACGATGACACGGTCCATCTCCATCAGGTCGCAGTGCGACTGGCCATCGAAATGCACGCGCGCATCCAGGCCGCGCGTCAGCATGAAGGACACTTCGCAGCTGTTGCTGATGGCAATCGGGCGGTTGCTGAGCGATTGCGGGCAGATCGGCACCAGCGCTACCGCCTGCAGGGTGGGGTGCAGGATGGGCCCGCCGGAGGCCAGCGAGTAGGCGGTAGAACCGGTAGGCGTGCTGATGATCAGGCCGTCGGAGCGCTGGCTGTAGACAAACTGGTTGTCGACAAACACCTCGAATTCGATCATGGCACCCAGCGCGCCACGGCTGATGACGACATCGTTAAAGGCCAGCGCGCTGGCGATTTCGGCGTCTTCGCGAATGACCGAGGCCTGCAGCAGGATGCGTTCTTCGGGCACAAATTGGCCATCCAGGATACGGTCGATGGCGTCCAGCATTTCGTGCAGGGAAATGTCGGTCATGAAGCCCAGCCGCCCCTGGTTGATGCCGACCAGCGGCACGCGGTAGGGGGCCAGTACGCGGGCTACCGACAGCATGGTGCCATCGCCACCCAGCACGATGACCAGGTCGGCCAGCTTGCCCAGATCGACGCGCTCCACTACCGGATAGCTGCCGTCTTCCAGACCGGCGCAGCTCTCGGCATCGACCACGATATGGAAACCGCGGCTGGTAAGGTGTGCGGCCAACTTCAGCAGCGATTCGATGATCTGTGGCTTGCTGTGGCGTGCCACCAGGCCAATTTTATTGAAAAGACGTGTCATTGCGTGGTGTCTTGCGCAGGCACCGGTTGTACAGCGTCCAGTGCTTTCAGGTAGAAACGTACCAGCTCGGCCAGCGAGTTGATATCCAGTTTTTCAAACAGTTTGGCGCGGTGGGCTTCCACCGTGCGGGGCGACAGCGCGAGCTCGCGGGCGATTTCCTTGCTGGAGCGGCCCTCGGCCACGTAGCGCAAAATCAGGCGCTCGCGCTCGGTAATGCGCTCCAGTTTCTGGCGCACTTCCTGGGTTTCGGCTTCCTGCTTTTGCTGTTGGATGCTGATGCGGATGGCCTTCTTCAGGCTTTCCAGCAGCTGTACGGCGTTGATGGGTTTGGTCAGGAAATCCACCGCACCACCACGGAAAGCGCGGCGGCACTCTTCCAGGTCGCCATGGCCGGTAATGAAGATGATGGGCATCTGGATGTTTTGCAGGTTCAGCATATCCTGTAGCGCCAGGCCGGAGGTTTGCGGCATGCGGATATCCAGCACCAGGCAGCCGATTTCGTCCGGGCGGAAGTTTTCCAGAAAAGCCTCGGCATGCTCGAAGGTCTGCACGCGCATGCCCTGGGTGCCAATAAGCAAGGCTAGCGAGTCCCGTACGGCCGGGTCGTCATCGATGACAAAAATCGTTGGGGTCATGGATGCCATTACACACTCACTCCTTCGCTTTCATAAGGGGTATTCATAACCGGTAATTCAAAGTAAAACTCGGCACCGCCAGATGGCAGGTTGTCGGCGCACAGCACGCCTTCCATGTTTTCGATAATGGTATGGCTGATGGTCAGGCCCAGCCCCATGCCTTGTGACTTGGAGCTGAAAAATGGCTGGAAAATGCGCGATCGTACCTCTTCCGGCATGCCCGGGCCATTATCACGCACACCCACGCGTACGCGGTTGCCGCGCTGCTCGCTGTACAGGAACAGCCGGTGCTCGCCTGCGGTTTCCATCATGGCTTCCATGGCATTCTTGCACAGGTTCAGGATGACTTGCTCCACCTGGATGGTATCGGCAAAAACCAGCGGCAAGGCGCTAGCCAGGTCAGTTTTTACCTGCACATGGTGGCCGCGCAGCTCGGGCTCGATCAGGGTAACGATATTCAGCACTGCCTGGTTCAGGTCTACCGGCACAAACTCGGCTTGCTTGCTGGCGACGAATTCTCTTAGTTTTTTCACGATATGCCCAGCCCGCTGCGCCTGTTTTACCGATGAGCGCAGCGCGGAAATCAGCAGGATACGGTCCGGCTCTTCGTCTTCCAGCAGGCCCAGGCAGGCCTCGTTGTAGCTGACGATGGCCGACAGTGGCTGGTTGATTTCGTGGGCGATGCCCGAGGTCATTTCCCCCAGTGTGTTGATACGTGCCACGCGGGCCAGCTCGGCCTGGTGCTGCTTGAGCCGCTCTTCGCTGCGCTCCAGGGCTTCGGCCATGCGCTGGCGTAGCGGTGCCATGTCGCGGAAGGTAATCACCAGGCCGCGCATGACGCCATCGGGGCCGGGTAGTGGCGAGACGGTGCCTTCTACGTAGAAAACCTTGCCGCCCTGGTCGATGTAGGCGTTTTCCGGCAGGTCGACTTTCTGCCCGGTCAGCAGGCAGGTTTGCAGCGGGTCAAGCACGGCTTCGCGGGCCAGATCAAAGCGCAAGTGCCACAGCTCGCCGAGCTGGCGGCCCGTAGCCAGCGGGGCGGACACATTCAGCAGCAGCGCGGCTTTGGGATTCAGGTATTCCACTTGTAAATCGCGGCTCATCACCAGTACCGCATCATCGATATTTTCCAGTGTCACCATGGCTTGCTGGCGTTCCCGGTGCAGGGTGTCGTGATAGTGCTCGCTTTGCATGCGCTCGTTGTGCTGCGAGGCTGCAATCAGCAGTAATAGCGCGCTGATCAGCGCTGATGCGCCCATGGCCAGGGCGTACAAATACCAGGGAATATGCCCGGGCGAAGTTGGCCGCGAAATGGACAGCTTGTACGGGAAGTAGTCGCGATCTATCGATACCTCGCTATAGCGCGCGGGAAACAGCAAGCCGCCCAGCCAGCTGCTGGATGCGGCCACCTGTGGCTGGCGCAGGGTGATGGCAGGCATCGCCTGGGTCGGCATGGTGGGGGTCAGGCGTACGCTAAGTTGCTGCACATTGCCGCTTTGCATGGCCAGCAGGGTTTCTGCCTTGATGCCTACCGTAATCACACCGATGGCGGCGCTGATGCGCTCGTCTGGTGATGTCGGCGCTACGCCTTCTGCATAAATGGCTTTGACAAAACCGAAGCCATGGCCGCCCTCGCGCATCTGGTAGGGCTGGGTGATTTCGATTTCGCTGCTGCGGATAGCGCGCTGTACCGCCGGGCCCAGGATGGCATCCTGCAGGATATCCAGGCCCTGCATGAAACTGTACTGGTTGGCAGACGGCGGCTCGGCATCAACCAGCGGAATGTAAAACGGCCGCGCGGGGGAGGGCCGCCACAGCTGGCTATTCAGCCAGCCCGGGTCGCCATTGCCCTGGTAGTCCTTGATAAAGAAGGGCTGGTAACGCTGGAAGCTGATGGAGGCTTCGTAGTTTTCGCGCTCGGCCAGGCTGACCTTGGGCTGGAAGCCCATCAGGTAAATATAAGGGTAGCGGTTGCCTATGCCCTGGGCGTATTGCCGGAAGCGCAGCTTGTCCATGCCGTAGTTGGCCGCAGACAGCTCGGTAAAACCATACACTGCGGTTTCGCAGATCAGCAGGCGCTCTTCCAGCGTTTTCTTGATGTGCAGGCTGGCCGCGTCAAACTGCTGTTGCCGGCTTTCTTCTGTCAGCAGAATGGCTACCACCAGAATGGCCATGGCGAGCAGGGCCCACAGCAACAGGAAGGTGCCTTTTACCCGCCAGGGCAACTCTCTGACAATGTGTGGCCATTGCCGGATGCGGAAAAACCCGGTATTGGCCGGGGCGTGCTCGCTAGGGGTCATGTTGGCCGGGGCGGTGTCTGGGGGGATAATTGTAACGCAGGATGGCTGGAAATCTGCAATTGGCATGTGGCCGGCCAGGCAGGGGCAACACCGCGGCGGGCGCAAGGTGGCAGCAGCATGGCGACCACCTTGCAGCGCGTATTCAGCTTGTTTTCAGCAGGCCAGGCACAGTGCGGTACAGCTTGTGCAGCTTGGGTGAAATCACTACCTGGCAATAGCCGGCGCTCTGGTTACGCTGGTAGTAATCGTGGTGATAGCTTTCGGCCGGGTAAAAATGGCTGGCTGGTTTTACTTCGGTCACGATGGCGGCGGGGTAATCGCCACTGCTATCCAGCTGGCGGATCATGTCCAGCGCTTCTTGCTGCTGGCTGTCACTATGCGTATAGATGCCCGAGCGATATTGCGTGCCGATATCGTTGCCCTGCCGGTTTGGCGTGGTGGGGTCGTGGGTCAGGAAGAATACCTGCAGCAAGGTGGTATAGCTGATGGTGTCCGGTGCATAGTGCAGCTCGATGGCTTCGGCATGGCCGCTATTGCCACGGCACACGTTTTCGTAGTCCGGGTCGGCCAGATGGCCATCGATATAGCCTGGCATGACTGCCGTCACGCCTTCCAGCTGGCGGAATACCGCCTCGGTGCACCAGAAGCACCCCCCGGCAAATGTCGCTTTGGCAATGGTCATCAGACAGCTCCTTTCATGCTGTGGCGGGCCAATATGGCCCGCACGGTTTGGCAATGTATGGCGACCGTATCGTCGATGGGCACGGCGTAGCCGCCTGCCATCACCACCACTAGCGGCCACTGTTTTTGCTCGCACAAATCGAAAACCCGGGCGTCACGCTGCATCAGGCCGTCACGACTAAGGTTCAGCCGGCCCAACCGGTCGCCTGCGTAAGGGTCGGCTCCGGCCAGGTAAAACACGATATCGGGCTGAAAACCCGCGGCCAGGGTAGCTAGCGCCTGATCCAGTGCTGCCAGATAAGCGCGATCACCGGTGCCATCCGGCAAGTTTACATCCAGCGTAGATGCCACGCGGCGGAAGGGGAAGTTCTTTTCCCCGTGCAAGGACAGGGTAAATACCCGCGCATCGCCGCTAAACAGCTCGGCGGTGCCATTGCCCTGGTGTACGTCCAGGTCGATCACGGCGGCGCGGCGAATCCGCCCTTCTTGCTGCAATACGCGGATGCTTACCGCCACATCATTGAATACGCAAAAGCCGCCCCCCTTGGCGTGGCCGGCGTGGTGCGTACCACCCGCCAGGTTCACCCCCGCACCATACTGTAGCGCGCTGCGTGCCGCCGCCAGCGTGGCCCCTACCGAGCGGCAGCTGCGCTCTACCAGGGCCGCACTCCAGGGCAGGCCGATCTCGCGCATGATGGCAGGGGCGATGCTGCCGTCGAGCATGCGGCCAACGTAGTCGGCATCGTGCGCCAGCATCAGCTCGGCCGGTGTGGCGGCGGGGGCGTCTGCCAGCCGCTCGGGCGCCATGCCGGCTACCGCTTGCCCCAGCAAGGCGTATTTTTCGGCCGGAAAGCGGTGGCCGGCCGGCAGCGGCATGGGGAACTGGTCGGTACGGTAGATCAGCACGGCGTGTCCAGCAGGCGAAAGCGTGGCTGCGTGACGCCATCAATGGTGACCTGCTCGCAAAACATGGCCAGCGGGCGTACCCACAGCACCATGTCACCGTATAGCGGGCGGTATACCGCCATCAGCTCGTGGCTTTCACTGTGGCGGGCAAAGTCGATCAGCTGGTAATGGTTGCCCTTGTAATGCTGGTAACGCCCCAGCGCTGGCAAGGTGATATCGGTCGTCATGGTGCGCTCCTGCTAAGTTGGCCGCATTGTGCCGCGTTGCGGCTGGCTTCACAAATCGGCCGGGCACTGCCAGCTCATGGTCAGAAACACCGTGTCCGGCACGAAGCCCATGTCCAGATACAGTGCCTGCGCACCGTGATTGCTGTGCGCGGTTTCCAGCCACAGGCTGCCTCCGGGCGGAATGCTTTGCTGTATGGCCCGCAGCAGCGCCGCTGCGATGCCATGCCGGCGCCAGGCTGGCGCTACATACAAGTCATGCAGTAGATCGTTACGGGCCAGGCTCAGGGTGGAATAGCCGCGGTAACACAACGCTACCGCTACCGGCTGGCCAGCCTGGCTAGCGAGCCACAGCGTGGCCTCGCCGGTGCTCAGGCGGGCCTGCAGATAAGTAGCCAAGGCCGCCGCATCGGTGGGCAACTCGTAAAAAGCCCGGTAAGCGGCCAGCAGGGGCAGGGCACTGGCGATGTCGCTCGCATCGCCCTGGTGCAGGTGGATGCCTGCCGGCGTGGTGTCGTGTGGCGTGCTTGTATACAATGCGCTGCTCCTTAAGTATTGGCGGTAAACATGAAAATTGTACTGGCCCCGATGGAGGGCCTGGTAGACGACGTCATGCGTGATGTCCTGACGCGCATTGGCGGCATCGACTTGTGCGTGACCGAGTTTGTACGCGTGACCAACTCGCTGTTGCCGGTGCGCACCTTCGAGCGGCTGGCCCCCGAGCTGCAAACCGGCTCGGCCACGCGTTGCGGGGTGCCGGTGCGCGTGCAGCTGCTGGGTTCAGAGCCGGAATGGCTGGCGCAGAATGCCGTGCGTGCCGCCGAGATGGGGGCGGTCGGGATAGATCTGAACTTCGGCTGCCCGGCGCCCACGGTAAACCGGCACCGTGGTGGTGCGGTATTGCTGAAAGAGCCCGACGTTCTTTATAGCATTGTGCAAGCCGTACGCAGCGCCGTGCCGGCCGGCACCCCGGTTACCGCCAAGATGCGATTGGGTTACGAAGATACCAGCCTCACGCTGGAATGCGCCCATGCCATCCAGCAAGGTGGCGCTGAAGAGCTGTGCGTACATGCGCGTACCAAGGTAGAAGGCTATCGCCCGCCAGCGCACTGGGAATGGCTGGCGCGTATCCGCGAAGCGATGACGATACCGGTCGTGGCCAATGGCGAAGTCTGGACCCTGGAAGACTACCAGGCCATTCGCGACATCAGCGGTTGCGAAACCGTGATGATAGGGCGCGGCCTGGTAGCCAGCCCCGACCTGGGCTGGCGTATCCGCCACCTGCAGCAAAGCGGTGAAATGCTGCCCCCGGCAGCGTGGTCGCAGGCGCTGCTGTGGCTACGCGATTTGACTGAACAATGTCAGTTGCGTGCCGATGGCGGCCGTTACGCGGTAAGCCGCAGCAAGCAATGGGCAAAATTGCTGCAGCGCACTTACAGCGAAGCCGAGATTTTCTTCAATGAAATCAAACGAATAGAGGGCGGCGAACAATTGATGGCTGTGTTCGATCGCCATATTGGTGGCGCGTAGGTATTTTTACGCATAGTCACAAGGCCGCATGAGCCTATATCATTCAATCATCTTCTGAAATTACTGCTTCCTCGCAGCCTGTTCAGAGGCGGGCTACGGCCCGAACTTATAAAACCTCCTGACTTGTGACGATTCAGGAGGTTATTTTTTTGCCCACCCACTCGCCATAGCCGCATCCAGTATGGGTATCGCCCCTGGCGTCTACCTGCCGTGCTATTGCATATATCTGCCCGTGCTTTGGCGGGGTAGAATCGTCACCATCCATCCATGCTTTATCTTTACGGCATTATCCATGCGTATTATTCATACCTCCGACTGGCATTTGGGTCAGCACTTCATGGGGAAAAGCCGGCAGGCCGAGCATCAGGCTTTTCTCGATTGGCTATTGCAGCAAGTCGCAGTGCAACAAGCCGACGCCGTGCTGGTGGCGGGTGATATTTTCGACACCGGCGCACCGCCTAGCTACGCCCGCGAACTCTACAACCGCCTGGTAGTGGCCCTGCACGAGCTGGGCGTACAGCTCATCCTGCTGGCAGGCAACCACGATTCGGTGGCCACGCTGGCCGAGAGTCAGCCTTTGCTGGCCAGGTTGAATACGCTGGTAGTGCCAGCGATCGATGCAGACCCGGCGCGCATGGTACATCTGCTGCGTAATAAACAAGGCCAGCCTGGCGCGCTGCTATGCGCGCTGCCGTTTATCCGCCCGCGCGACGTGATGCGCAGCGAAGCCGGGCAGAGCGCCGAAGATAAGCAACGCTCGCTGCAGCAAGCCATTGCCAGCTACTACCAGCAGGTATACGACGCAGCCTGCGCGCAGCGTATGGCGCTGGGTCTGCCGCTGCCCATTATCGCTACCGGCCACCTCACTACCGTGGGGGCCAGCAGCAGCGAAGCGGTACGCGAAATCTACGTTGGCGCGCTGGAGGCGTTCCCTACCGCGGCCTTCCCGCCGGCGGACTATATTGCGCTGGGCCATATCCACCGCCCGCAGCTGGTTGGCGGCCTGGAGCATATCCGCTACAGCGGCTCGCCCATCGCGCTGGGCTTTGACGAGTGCCGGCAGCAAAAAGAAGTGCTGCTGCTTACGCTGGACAGCACCAGCGTGCAGGAGATTACCCCCTTGCCGGTGCCGGCATTCCAGCCCATGGCCCAGCTGCGTGGCACGCTGGCCAGCCTGGGGCCACAGTTGGCCGCAGCCGCGCAAGCCGGTAGCAGCGCACAGCCGGTATGGCTGGAGGTGTGTGTGCAGGCCGATGACTACCTGGCCGACCTGCAACACAGGCTGGCGCAGCTGTGCGACGGCTTGCCGCTGGACATACTGCGCCTGCGCCGCGAGCGCCCGCAGCAGGCCGCCAGTCTGGCCGGCAACCCGCGCGAGACGCTGGACGAACTCAGCCCGCAAGAGGTGTTTGCCCGCCGCCTGGCGCTGGAAACCCTTGATGATGAGCTGGCTGCCGAGCTGGCCACCCGCCATCAGCACATCCTGCAGCAACTACAGGCAGGGCAAGCATGAAAATACTGAGCGTACGCCTGAAAAACCTGAACTCGCTGCAAGGCGAGTGGCAGATTGATTTCAACCAGCCACCACTGGCCGATTGCAGCCTGTTTGCCATTACCGGCGCTACCGGCGCTGGTAAATCCACCTTGCTGGACGCCATCTGCCTGGCGCTCTACCACGAAACGCCACGCCTGAAGAGCATCTCGGCGGGGGGGAACGACATCATGAGCCGCCACACGGCTGACTGTCTGGCCGAGGTGGTGTTCGAAGTCAAAGGCGAATGTTATCGCGCCTTCTGGAGCCAGCGCCGCGCGCGGGATAAAGCCGATGGCGCCTTACAGGCACCCAAAGTCGAGCTGGCGCACGCAGATGGCCGCATCCTGAGCAGCCAGGTCAACGACAAGCTGCGCCAGACCATCGCACTGACCGGCCTGGATTTTGCCCGCTTTACCAAATCCATGCTGCTGGCCCAGGGCGGTTTTGCCGCCTTTCTCAACGCCAGCGCCAATGACCGCGCCGAGCTACTGGAAGAGCTGACCGGCACCGACATCTACGGCCAGATCTCGCAGCGCGTATTCGAACACACTCGCGAACAGCGCCAGCTGCTGGCCCAGCTGCAGACCCGCGCCAGTGCGGCAGACCTGCTGGACGATACCCGCCGGCAAGACATGCAACACGAGCTGGCGCAATGGCAGCAGCAGGCAGGCGATAGCGCCAGCACTTGTCAGCAGATAGCCCGGCAGATACGCCTGCAGCAAGACCAGGCCGCCGCTGCCGAGGCTGCGGTGCTGGCAGCGCAGCAGCTTCAGCAAAGCACGCAAAGCTGGCAGGCTGCGGCACCCTGGCAAGCCAGCCTCGACGCCCACCAGCCTGCGGCCGCCATACAGCCGCTGCAGCACGCCTACCGCAGCGCCGCTGAACAGCTGGCGCAGCAACAACAGCAGCGCCAGGACTTGCAGCAAGCACTGGTGCAGGCACAGCAAAAGCTGGCTGCCGGCACACAACACGCCCTGTCGCTGGCACTGCAGCTGCAAACAGAAGCCGACGCATCGTTGCAGCACGCCACTCGCCGCCACCAGCAGCTGGCTGACAGCCTGGCCCGGCGCAGTCAGCATGCCGCGCTGGGGCAGGGGCTACCCTTGTGGCAAAACCAGCTTGGCCAGCTGGCAGCACAGCGCCAGGCACTGTATGCCGAGCAGGCAGCGCAAGCGCACAGCCAGCAGCGCCTGGCGCAGCAACAGGCCAGCGTCGTGACAATGGCCGCGCAGCTGGATGCCGCACAAGCAGCAGCGCAGCAAGCCGAGTTGGCCGCGCAGCAACAGCAAGCCACACTGCTAGCGGCACTGCAAGGGCAAGACCTGGCCGGGCTGCGCCAGCAGTGGCAACAAGCCCAGCAGTACAGCACGCAGCTTGCCCAGCTGGCCGGCCAGGCTGGCGAATTGCGCGCGCTAAGCGCCGGCCTGCAGCAAGCATGGCAACAGCAGCAGGCGCTGCAGCCGCAGATAGACGCGGCGCAGCTGCAGCTGGAAACCCAGCGCCAGCAATACAAAACCACCCGCAAGCTGCTGGCCGACCAGCAACACATCCTGCTGCTGGAGCAGCGCATCCAGAGTCTGGAAGCGCATCGTCAGCAGCTGCAAGCCGGCGAGGCCTGCCCGCTATGCGGCGCGCACGAACACCCGGCCATCCAGCAGTACCAGCAGCTGGATAGTGCGCCCACACAGCAGGCCATTACCCGGCTGCAAACCGAGCTGGAGGCGCTGGAAGAAAGCGGCCGTGCAGCCAGCCAGCAGCAGGCACAGCACCAGGCCAGCCTGCACGCTGCCATACAGCAACAGCAAAGCCTGCAAGCCAGGCTGGATGCGCTATCGGCTAGCTGGCAGCATCTGGCAGACACGCTCGGTGTGCAGGAGCATGACTGGCAGTACGCTGCGGTGTGGCCAGCCCGGCTCGATGCCGCCAGCGCCAGCCTGGCCGATAGTGCCCGACAGCTAGAAGCGGCCGACGCCGCCAGCCAGGCCTGCCAAGCGGCACAAGCCCACGCGGCACATGCCGTACAGTTACAGCAGCAGGCCGCCAACGAACACGCACTGTTACTGCAAGCCGTGCAAGACAGCCAGCAACAATGCCAGCAGCAACGCCAGCGTGCCGCACAGCTGCAAACACAACTGAACCAGCTGGAGAGCAGCCTGAGCAGCAGCCTGGCCAGCGCGGCTTACGCGCTGCCCGTGCAGCCGGAAAGCTGGCTGGCCGAGCGCCAGCAAGAATGGGTGCAGTGGCAGGCGGACCAAGCCACATTGCAAGCACTGGCTAGCACCCTGCAACAGCACGCCCAGCAGCGCCAGCAAGCATGCAGCGCTGTAGCACATTGGCACGCTCGCTGGCCTGCCGGTGCCGAGCCCGGCGCTGCGGCCAACCCTGCTGCCGAGCTGGAAGCGCAGGCCGCCAGCCTGCCTCTACTGGAACAGGCTGCCAGCCAGTTACAGGGGCAGCTTGCCCAGCAACAACAGCAGCTGCAGCAAGCCGCCGACATGGCAAACGCAGCGAGTGTGCAGTGGTGGCAAGCGCTGGCCGACAAGGGTTTTGCCGATGAGGCGGCCTGGCGGCAGGTTTTGCTGGATGATGCCAGCGTACAGTCTTACGAAGCGCAGCTAGCGCAGCTGGCCAGCCAGCTGGCGCAGCACCAGGCAGTGGCCGATAGCAGCCAGCAAAGGTTGGCCGCAGCCCAAGCCGAGGCTGGCGGCCTGCCCGGGCTGGCCGAGCTGGAGCAAGCCCAGGCCACGCACGACGCCAGCCGCCAGCACGCCCTGACACGACAAGGTGCCTTGCAAAGCCTGCTGGACGACGACGCGCGGCGTAGCACCGAGCAACAGCAGCTGCTGGCCGACATGGCACAGCAGCAGGCCGAGCTGGATATCTGGCTACGGCTCGATAGCCTGATCGGCTCGGCCAAAGGCGACAAATACCGCAAATTTGCACAGGGCCTGACGCTGGACAACCTGATACACCTGGCCAACCGCCAGCTTGCCCGCCTGCATGGGCGCTATTTGCTGCAACGGCAGCAGGGCGGCGAACTGGAGCTGGATATCGTGGATACCTGGCAGGGCGATACGCGGCGAGACACCCGCACCTTGTCCGGCGGCGAAAGCTTTCTGGTGAGCCTGGCACTGGCGCTGGCACTATCCGACCTGGTGAGCCATAAAACATCAATAGATTCGCTTTTTCTCGACGAGGGCTTTGGTACGCTGGACCCGGAAACGCTGGACGTCGCACTGGATGCGCTGGACAGTTTGCACGCCAGCGGCAAAATGATCGGGGTAATCTCCCACGTGGAAGGTCTGAAAGAGCGCATCCCGGTACAAATACGTGTTCACAAGGGCAGTAGTGGTTTGTCTACCCTTTCTCTCGCTACTCACGGCGCCTAAGGCGCATCACGAAGGATACGCATGCATACTCAACGCCTTGTCTCGACCCGGCTATGCCTCTTGGGCCTGGTAGCCAGTCTGCTGGCCGGCTGCGCCAGCCTGCCACCTGAAGCCCCCGGGCAGCTACGTACCGAGCAGCTTTATGTACTGACCCAGGACATGGTGCTGATCCGCATCAATGCCAGCCAGCCCTCGCGCGAGCTGTCACGCCAGCCATTGGCTGGTTTGCCAGCGGGTGACGCACTGGTGGGCATTGATTACCGCGTGGCACGTGGCATTCTGTATGGTTTGTCACGCGCCGGGCGGGTTTTCACCATTGCGCCAGAGAGTGGCCAGCTGACCCAGGTAGGGCCGCCGGCAGCCTTGCCGCAGCTGGCGGGGCAGCGTTTCGGCTTTGATTTCAACCCGGCAGTGGACCGCATGCGAATTGTCAGCGACCAAGGCGCCAACCTGCGCATGCACCCGGATACGGGCGCGCAAATCGATGGCAATGCAGCACAAGAGGGCGTACAAGCAGACAAAAACCTGCACTACGCCGATGGCGACAGCCAGGCTGGCCAGCAGCCGGTGATTCTGGCCGCAGCGTATACCTATAACGCGCGCAACGACAAAATCACCACGCTGTACACCATCGACGCCTTGCGCGGCACCCTGGCCATGCAGGGCTCCAGAGAGGGCGAGCAACCCTTTGTTTCGCCGGATAGCGGCCAGCTGCGTACCGTTGGCAGCCTGGGCTTGCCGGCGCTGGACGTGCTGGGCATGCAGCCTGGTGGCGTAGGCTACGGCGCCTTGCAGGCGGCGTCACTGGATATTTCTGACGTGAAAAACACGGCGTTTCTGGCGGCGCGGCAGAAGCTGGGGGCCAGCCAGCTGTACGAAGTGAACCTGCAAACCGGCAAGGCCAGCCGTCTGGGGCGCATTGCCCAGGGGCAGCCATTGGCCGGGCTGGCCATCATTCCCTGATGCAGCAGCAAACAAAAAGCCGCCAGTTGATGGCGGCTTTTTTCATGGCACTGGCTGTGTGTCAGGCACCAAACCAACCTTGGGTTTCGGCGTACGCCAGGCGCTCGGCCAGATAGGCCCACAGTGCAGGGCAGCCCGCTTCGATGGGCTCGCGGATGCGGCCAACTACACGCTGATAGCTAATACCGTTTTCGCGCCAGCTCTGGCCGTTATTGGCCAGGTTCAGCAATACCGGCATGGCGCGGTCTGCCGCATTGGCAAAACGTGATTCGGCGGTCTCGGCGGCTTCGAACTCTTGCCACAGTGCGAGGAACGGCTCGCGCTGTGCGGCAGGCAGCAGGCCAAAAATGCGTTGCATCGCAGCCAGCTCGGCAGCTTTGCGCTCTTCCCAGCCTTCGGTGGCGTAAACAATCGTGTCGCCGGTGTCGATTTCGCCGATATCGTGCACCAGCAACATGGCGATCACGCGGTTCATGTCTACCTGCCCGGGCGCGTAAGGTGCCAGCGACGCCGCCAGCATGGCAATCTGCCAGCTGTGTTCCGCGGAGTTTTCCTGGCGGTCCAGCCCCAGTGGCCGGGTTTTGCGGGTAACGCCCTTGAGTTTGTCCAGCTCCAGGATGAAATCAACGATCTGCTGCATGATTGGGCTTTCTGGTGAGAGGCGGCCATTTTAGCCGAAGCCGCCCAAGCCAGGGTTATGTGGCAGCCTCATTGTCGAGATGGCCCAGCTTTACCGTGCGCGCCAAGACCCCTGTTGCCTGCAACATCGCTTGCGACTCCGCCAGGTTGACCTGTTGCTGCAGCAGGCGCAGCACCAGCCGCAAGCAGCCGTAAATCTGCTGCGCTTCGGATTGGCTCACTGCATCCAGCCGGTTTTGTCGTGTGGGCACATGGCGGCGTTCTTGCTGCCCGCGGTGGCCGCCAGTCTGGCCGGCGGTGGTTTCCTCCGGCACATATAGCCGTACGGGCAATGGCCATTCGTTAGCTGGCGTCATGATGCGACCGGTGAGCTCGCCGATCACTTGCTCGAACTCCTGACAAAGCGCTTGTGCTTCTGTCAGCTGCAGATGGTGCAATATTCCCAGCATGGCCTTGTCACGCAGCAAGCTGCTGCGGCGCAGGATGAAGCGTAGCTTGCCCTTGGCCAGGGCCTGTACTGCGGCGTAATCGCCACCACGTGCAGCATCGCGCAAGGTGTCCAGCCACCGCGCCCAGCTCAGGAATTCACAGGACAGGGCTGAGGTGTCGTGTACGGGCGGCGGCATGCCTTCTCTTGTGCCGGCATGGGTGGGCAACCACGGGCTCAAGCCGCTCTGGAATGCGACAAATGGTTTTCGCTGTATCCGGCTCATTAAAGGCTCCTGACAATACGTGGGTAAAGTAATTATCAGGTCAGATTCGGCAAAGCTTGAGCGCGCCATGTGATATTGATTGCCAGGATAAGATGACACCGCATGATTCTATAATTCAAAGCCTTGACATTCACTATGCCATATCGAATACCACAGCCGGCACTGCTACTGCTGTCAATATATTTTCGTTATTGAATGGATTAAAACCAACATCGTATTGGCCGGTATTTCAGCTGGCCGGGGGATAGGATTTGCCTTGCTTGCGTACTGAGATGCGGGCCTGCATTGTGTCGCGATGTGCAGACAATGAAGCATTGACTGGCCTGCCGGCATGAGCCGGCGATAGGTTTACCCATCACCCCGTCATGGTGCGTGGCCGCTGCCGGCGACTCCAGTACCTGACGTAATGGTGAGCAAAGTGGGAAGGTTTTATCCGGGTAGCAACACGCCGATGCGCAGGGTAGCCTTGTTTCTTGTTTCTTAATTCCAGCCATTATTTAAATAAAAGCTGCATGCCTTGATAAATAACACTACATTGCCATGCATTTCTATGCCAACAGTGCTGCCAGATTATATTCGTCGATAAAATCCAGCAGGGCGGTTAATTGTCGCATCCCTGACGATCATATAAGCAATCGGCTACTCAAACTGAACACAGCACGAGAAGTCATGGGTATCCTGCTACAACTCTCCCGAGCACCCAATCCATGATCGTCAAACTACA
>NZ_JAQQLF010000025.1 GCF_028548455.1 Vogesella aquatica | reverse complement strand
CGTTTCTCTAAATCTTTGCAGTGCAAGTATTTGGCTTAGCCAGACACTTACACCTATCGGTTATTTGGTCTGTTAAAGAGCGGTGCTGACTGGCTTGTTTCGTTTGCGTCGTCAGCTGATGGAGTGAACTATACGCTTGCGATTTCGACTCGTCAACAGCGTTTTTAAAGAAAAAAGGCAATACACAAACCAAAACACAGCAACACATTGAAAACAAACGATTTTCTAAAACATAAATATCAATAAACTTTTCATCCTTGTGCTGCAATACGCCATGAATCCACATTTCCGCAACTAGAAATGTGATTTTTATGCTGTTTACCAATGTATTTTACGTTTACAGCCTTTTTGGCAAGATAACCCCAGCTTGGTGCATAGCCTGACAGGGTATTCAGTATAGAAAAGAGCCATGCTTGCGCATGGCTCTTGGCAATCTGGCGGTAAAGACCGAGTTTAGCTGCGATAGTCTGCGTTGATCTTTACGTAATCATAGGAGAAGTCGCAAGTCCAGACGGTAGCGTTGGACAAGCCACGGTTCAGCACAACTCTGACGGTGATTTCGTCTTGCTTCATCACACGTTGGCCGTCTTCTTCCTTATAGAGTGGGTTGCGGCCACCGTCTTTGGCTACCAGCACATCGTCCAGATACATTTCCAGGCGGTCGACATCCAGATCGTGAATACCGGCGTAACCGATGGCGGCCAACAGGCGGCCGAGATTAGGGTCGGAAGCAAAGAAAGCGGTCTTCACCAGCGGCGAACGGCCGATGGCGTAGCCGACGGCCTTACACTCGGCAACGGTACGGCCGCCTTCTACCTGTACGGTAATGAATTTGGTAGCGCCTTCACCATCACGAACGATGGCTTGCGCCAGCTCGATGGACACTTCCAGCAGTGCGGCTTTCAGCTGTTCGTAGGCCGGGTGGTTCACGCTATCGATGCGCGGTGCGGCGCTCTGGCCGGTGGAGATCAGCATGAAACTGTCGTTGGTGGACGTATCGCCATCGATGGTGATGCTGTTAAAGCTGAGGTCGGCTACTTCTTTGACCAGTTGGGTCAATACCGGGCGGGTAATGGGTGCATCGGTAGCGATAAAGCCCAGCATAGTGGCCATATTCGGGTGAATCATGCCGGCACCTTTGGCGATACCGGTAATGTTCACGGCCTGGCCATCGATCTGGATGGTACGGCTGGTGGCTTTGGGGGCCACGTCGGTGGTCATGATGGCTTCTGCGGCATCGGCCCAAGTGGCGGGCTGGCGTGTTGGCAGTGCGGTAATGATTTTGTCGACGGGCAGCGGCTCCAGAATAACGCCGGTGGAGAACGGCAGGATCTGTTCTGGCAGGCAGTCCAGCTCTTTGGCCAGTGCAGCGCACACTTCCCGGGCATGCTGGCGGCCGCTTTCGCCGGTACCGGCATTGGCATTACCAGTATTCACTACCAGGGCGCGGATTTGCACGCCGGCGTCCAGGTTTTGTTTACAGATCTGTACTGGCGCGGCGCAGAAGCGGTTTTGGGTGAACACGCCCGCGACGGTATTGCCTTTATCGATACGAATGACCAGCACATCTTTGCGGCCGGGCTTTTTGATACCGGCTTCGGCATAGGCCAGATCTATGCCGGCAATGGGCGCCAATTGGGCATTATCGATAGGCTTGAGATTCACGGGCATGACGTTTCTCCGAAATTTGATGTCGCGCTATTGTAACTGCGCAGGTGCAGCAATGCCATGTGCAGGCTAGCCGGGTCAATCCGCCAGGGCGTCTTGCAGGATTTCCAGCAGTGGCTGGCCATAACGTGCCACTTTCAACTCGCCCAGACCATAAATCTTGCGCAGTGCCAGCAGGCTTTGCGGCTTTTGTAGTACCAGCTCTTGCAGGCTCTTGTCGGAAAATACGGCGTAGGCAGGTACGTTATGTTCGTCGGCCATGCTTTTACGCCAACGGCGCAGTGCTTGCCACAGCCGTTCCTCGCGCTCGGTGCGCAGCCAGCGTTCGGCGTGCACGCTCTGGCGCTTTTTGTCATCCGCCAGGGGGCGCAGTGCAATGCTTTCCTGGCCTTTGAGCAACGGGCGGCAGGCATCGGTCAGCAGTAGCGACTGACCGCGCACAATATCGACTACCAGCAGCTTACGCGCTACCAGCTGGCGGATGATGGAACGCCAGCCTTTCTGGTTCAGTTCGCGACCGATACCAAAGGTAGAAAGCTTGTCGTGGCCAAAGTGGGTAACGCTGGCATTGGGCCGCCCCAGCAACACGTCGATCACGTGGCTGGCGGCAAAGCGTTGTCCCACACGATAAATGCAGGACAGCAGCTTTTGCACCTGCACGGTGGCATCAAAGGTGCTGGGTGGGCGCTGGCAGTTGTCGCACTGGCCGCAGGGCCGGGAGGCTTCGCCAAAGTAAGCCAGGATTTGCTGACGGCGACAGCTGGCGGTTTCGCAGTAGCCCAGCATGGCGTCGAGCTTGTTGAGCTCTACCTGCTTTTGCTGCTCCGGGCTATCTCCGGACTCGATCATCTGTGTCAGCTGCACCATGTCGTTCAGGCCATAGCAGAGCCAGCTGGTAGACGGCAGGCCATCGCGGCCAGCACGGCCGGATTCCTGGTAGAAGTTTTCCGGGCTTTTGGGCAGGTCGATATGAGCGACAAAGCGTACGTCAGGTTTATCGATACCCATACCAAAAGCAATGGTGGCTACCATGACCAAACCGTCCTCACGCAGGAAGGCACGCTGGTTGGCCTCGCGCTCGGCGTGGCTCATGCCGGCGTGGTAGGGCAAGGCACGGATACCGTTTTCGCATAGCCACTGGGCGGTGTCATCCACGCGCTTGCGCGACAGGCAGTACACAATGCCGGAGGCACCAGGGTAGTCGTTTTCGATAAAAGCCAGCAGCTGCTTCTTGGCACTGTCTTTTTCGACTACCTGATAAAACAGATTGGGACGGTCAAAGCTGGTCACAAACTGACGCGCATCCTGTAGCTGCAGGTAGTGCAGCATATCGGCGCGGGTTTCTGCATCGGCGGTGGCGGTCAGTGCGATACGCGGCACCTGCGGCCAACGTTGAAACAGCACGCCCAGCTGCTGGTATTCAGGGCGGAAGTCATGCCCCCATTGGCTGACGCAATGCGCCTCGTCGATGGCAAACAGGCTGATTTGCGGCAGGCTGGCCAGAAAATCGAGAAAACGCGGGCTGAGCAAGCGCTCTGGTGCTACGTACAGCAAGTCCAGGTCGCCATAGCGTGCCGCGTAGGCAATATCCCGGGCATCGTCCTGGCTGGTGGCCGAATTCAGGCAAGCGGCTTTGACCCCGGCTTCGCGCAGGGCGGCAACCTGGTCTTGCATCAGCGCGATCAGCGGGGAGACCACCACCGCTACGCCGGGCCGTAGCAGGGCAGGAATCTGGAAACACAGGCTTTTGCCACCGCCGGTAGGCATCAGCACCAGCGCATGGCCGCCCTGTGACACGTGCTCGATGATATCGGCTTGCATGCCTCGGAAGGCGGGGTAGCCAAAGGTGTTCTGGAGTAGGTTAAGTGCGTCCTGCATCGGCTTTCCTGCGAGAAGACCGCCATTGTACGCAAAAAAAGCGGCCACCCGAGGATGGCCGCGCACAATAAATACCTGGAGACAAAGTGAAACAATGAAGAGTGATGGCACTCGAAAGCTTCGAATGCTGCACGCCAGGCAAGTTCCCGCCGCTTTGGCTTTGCCTGCGAGTATGCGAGACTTCTTGCCAATCAATCATTGCCCAGCGAGCTACACCATGAAGCCATACCTGATCCCCGCCCTTTTGCTTGCCAGCCTACTGGCAGGCTGTGCCAGCACACCGCGCCCTACCCCGCCACTGACCACAAAACCCGGTACGCCCGGCATCAGCAACCGGCCAGCACAAACCGTCAAACCCGTGGCTACGCCGAACGCCGAGTGGGTCATCATGGGTGTCACACCCAACGGTAATATCCTGCACGAAGTAGACAAGCTGAGCCTGCAGCGCAAAGGAACGCTGGTACAGTTTCGCGACCGCAAGACCATCTTCAACCCGAAAAAAGAAAACTTCCTGAACACCCCGCGCCACAAGCAATCCATCAATTACTGGGAGGTTGACTGCGCGGCTGCAACATTCCGCCTGACCCGCATGATTCTGCTGGATGATAATGGCCGGGAAATCATTAACCGCACCTATAATGACAGCGAAATTCGCGCTATGCCGGTAGTACGCCAGTCTGCTGGCTTCCAGCAGGTGGACTATGTGTGCAAACAGCAAGCGTAATACGCCAGGCCGGCCCGGCTAACAAACAGACTTGCGGCCAACTACGTGCCAGGCGCTAACCGTTGACTATGTAAAGGGTGATCATGCGTCGTGTGGTATTCAATCAGAAAGGCGGGGTGGGCAAATCCACTATTACCGTAAACCTGGCTGCCGCAGCAGCCCAGGCGGGCAAGCGCGTTTTACTCATTGACCTGGACCCGCAGGGCAACGCCAGCCACTACCTGACTGGTAGCCATACGCCGCCGGCGAATAATGCGGCCGGCTTTTTCAACCAGATGCTCACCATCAGCATGTTTGAAAAAGCCCCGGCTGAATTTATCGCGCCTACCGCTCACACGGGGCTGGACCTGTTGGCATCCCACCCGGAGCTAAGCGAGCTGATGGTCAAGCTGGAGGCGCGCTACAAGATGTTCAAACTGCGGGAGGTACTGTTACAGCTGGACACCAGCTATGACGAAATCTGGATAGATACGCCCCCGGCACTAAACTTCTACACCCGCTCGGCGCTGATTGCCGCACAGCGCTGCCTGATTCCGTTCGATTGCGATACGTTCTCGCGTCACGCCCTGCTCGGCTTGCTGGATAGCGCGGCAGAGATTCGCGCCGACCACAACCCGGAACTGCAGATAGAAGGCATCATCGTCAACCAGTACCAGCCGCGGGCCAGCCTGCCGGCACGCATGGTGCAAGCCTTGCGCGACGAAGGCCACCCTGTGTTGTCGCCGCCACTGTCCGCCTCGGTAAAAATCCGAGAATCCCACGAGCGCAGCCTGCCCATGGTCTACCTGGACCCGAAGCACAAACTAGCGCAGGAATTCACCCAGCTGTATCAGAACCTGGCAACAGGCTGAACAGCCGCAGCCCATGAAACCCACCCAGGAAACCCGGCTCATCTGGCTAGCCAGCATCTTGCTGGCGCTGGGTATCTGGCTGCTGGCCTTGCTGCTGCAGGAGCGCGAAAACCAGACTGCCTACCGTAACCAGCAACTGACGCAAGCCACCTTGCAGCTGGAGCACCTGACGCAACGGATGCAGCAACTCAGCCAGGCAGGGCAAACGGCTACCGAACTGCTCACCAGCACACACGACCGCACCCCGCATGGCACTTTTGAACACTACGCACCCTATGTGCTGGGCGCCAGCGAGGCATTTGACTTCGTTGCGCTGATCGAGCGCATCTCCCCTATGCAGCGCCGTGCCATAGAAGAACAACAAAGCCTGAGTATCAGGGAGTTTCGGGGTAGCCAGCTCGGCAACGCTGGCGCACGCGCCATGCACTTTGTCGCCAGCTTGCAACACCCGGACG
Organism: Vogesella aquatica; assembly: GCF_028548455.1. Classification (GTDB taxonomy): domain Bacteria; phylum Pseudomonadota; class Gammaproteobacteria; order Burkholderiales; family Chromobacteriaceae; genus Vogesella; species Vogesella aquatica. Next base: position 59,100 of record NZ_JAQQLF010000025.1, on the reverse strand, counting down.
ATGGCAAGGCACTGCCTTCCCGGCTGGACCTTGGCGCAGAGCCTGCGGTTTACCACGCCCTGGTACAAGCCAGTGCCAGCGGGCAGCCGGTAATCGTGCGCATTCGTGCCGGCAACTTGCAGCGCATGGCCATTTTTTTCAGCCCCAAGGCCAAATCCCAAGCCGTCATGGTGATGTTCGGCCTGAATAACGATGCACTTCTGGCCAGACTGAACAAAGATACCCCGCCCGCCCTGCAGCTACGGCTACGCCTACTGCTGAACGGCAACCCCACCGTACTGATGGTAGACAGCCATCCCGGCAAACCCGTTACCACACTGCCGCTGCTCAGTGCCACACGCATTATCGGCGGCCAGCGCATCAGCTTTGAACTTAGCCCGCTCAATGACAGCCCGCCTCCTGGCTACCAGCAATGGCCACTGGCGCTAGGTACGCTGCTAGCGCTAGGCATATTGATTGCGGGCGGACGCTACTACAACAGGGGCAATCTGCAGGAAATCGGCCAGCAGAACAGCGCACTGTCGACGTTGCAACAAAGTAATCAGGTACTACGCCTGCAGCATGCACAACAACAGCAGCACATAACGCCGCTGCAAGAAGCAGAAGAACGCTACCGCCGCATGCTGCACGACGCGGCAGATGGCATGCTGCTATTGTCCGAACAGGGCGAGGTACTGGAAGTCAACCCTGCGGCTGCGGCCCTGATCGGCCAGCCACGAGAAGCCTTGCTGCACTTGCCTGCCGGTGCGCTGATCAGCGAGCTGCACTGCCGTAATGGCTTGCGTTTCGAGCAGCACGCCTCCCCGCTGCTGGGGCTGCCATTCGAGGCTATGCTGATTTGCGACCAGTCCTTCATGCTGCAAGTCGAGCTTAGCCTGAGCCTGATACGCCCGCAGCTATCAGCCCCGATCTACCTGGTTGTCTGCCGCAATATTGCCGCCCGCAAAGAACGCGAGGCGGCACTGATACGCCTGAAAGACTCGCTGGCCGAGCAGGTAGAAACACAGAACCGGCAACTTACCGCCTTGCTGGATGCCAGCCCTATGGCCATGGCCTATATCGTGGACCGCCAGTTCAAACAGGTAAACAAAGCCTTTCTGGAACTGTTTTCCCGTGAAGAAAGCAGCACCGTAGACCACTCTACCCGCCTGATCTACGACAGCGATGAACACTTTCTGCGCACCGGGCGCCTGATCTACCCGCTGTTATACGAAGGCCAGGTAACGCAAAACACCCTGCGTCTGCAGCGGGGAGATGGCAGCATGCTATGGGTAAACATGTACGGTCGCGCGGTGAAGCCGGACACCCCGGGCCTGGGCTCGGTATGGCTGTATCAGGACATATCCACGCAGCGCAATACCGAAGAAGCCCTGCGCCAGGCGCGTGATCTGGCCGAAGAAACCAGTCGCGCCAAAACCGAGTTTCTAGCCAATATGTCACACGAGCTGCGCACACCACTGCACGCCATCCTGGGCTTTGCCGAAATGGGCGAAGCACGCAGCCACGGCGGCGATGGCAACAAGATCGCCCACTGCTTCGAGCGTATACACAATAGCGGCAGCCGGCTGCTTTCCCTGCTGAACGACCTGCTGGACCTGGCCAAAATGGAAGTCGGCAAGATGGACTACCAGTTTTCGCGCAGCGACCTGGAGCAAGTGGTGCGCGAAGCGGTAGAAGATTTGCGCGGCCAGGCCGGCAAAGGCCACGTCACGCTGGTACAGCTCCCCGCACCGTCGCGGCTACAGGCAGAAATGGACCCGTTCCGCATTGGCCAGGTCGTGCGTAATCTGCTGGCCAATGCCATCAAGTACAGCCCCGGCGGTAGCCGGGTAGAAATCAGCTTTAACCTGACGCCCGGCCAACCTGCGCGGCTGCACGTGAGCGTACGCGACCATGGCCCGGGCGTACCGCAAGGTGAGCAAGAACGCATCTTCGACAAATTCATCCAGAGCAGCCTGACCAAAACCGGCGCGGGCGGCACCGGCTTGGGTCTGGCCATCAGCCGCGAGATCATCAGCGCCCACCAGGGCGTGATATCGGTGCGCAATGCCACCAACGGTGGCGCCATTTTCAGTTTCACACTGCCGCAAACACACAGCGTACCGCACAAGGAGAGCTAAGCATGGGCAAGCGCCTGCTATTGGTAGACGATGAGCCATTCAATCTGGAGCTGATGACCGAGCTGCTGCAAGATGCCGGCTACGACACAGTACAGGCCGAAGACGGCGAGGCCGCCTGGCAGATACTGCAGCAAGAAGGCGAAACGTTCTCTGCCGTGCTGCTGGATAAAATGATGCCCGGCATTAGCGGCTTCGACCTGCTGCGCCGCATGAAATCCTCCAGCAAACTGGCCTTTGTGCCCGCCATCATGCAAACCGCGGTGGGTGCCGCCGCCAGCGTGCAGGAAGGCCTGTCATCCGGTGCGTTTTATTACCTCACCAAACCGTTCTCGCGCGACATGCTGCTGGCCGTGGTGGCTGCCGCCGCCGTGCACTGGGACCGCCACCAGCACTTTAAAGAACTGGCCAGCCAGCAAGCCGGCGCGCTGCGGCATATGAATAGCGCCAGCTTCAGCTTTCATAACCTGCAGGAAGCGCAACACGTTACCTCGCTGCTGGCCAAAGCCAGCCCGCACCCGGAAAAGGTCGCCACAGGGCTGTTCGAGCTGATCGTCAACGCGATCGAACACGGCAATCTGGAAGTCAGCTACCAGGAGAAAACCCGGCTACAAAGCCTGGAACAGTGGGAAAGCGAGCTGGAAAAGCGGCTGGCCGACCCGCGCATGGGGCAGCGCCGCGTCTATGTAGACATGGCTCGCGATGCCCAGGCCCTGCGCTTTACCATCCGCGACGAAGGCCAGGGTTTTGACTGGCAGAACTTTCAGGACAGCGCGCCGGACACCCTGCTATCCAGCCACGGCCGCGGCATCCTGATTGCCCGCAAGCTCTCGTTCGACCAGCTGGACTACCTGGGCAACGGCAATACCGTGGTCGCCACCACCTACCTGGCCGCCCAGTAAGGCTGCCAGCCCTGGCGCACGGCAGCCAGCTGTAGCTGCGGCCCCAGTTTCAACTGCACCGCGCCCTGGGTATCGGTACGCCACACGGTAACGCCGCCTGTGTGCAAGCGGGACAGCACCTCGGCGTGCGGGTGACGATAACGGTTCTGGTAGCCGGCACTCACAATAGCATGCTGTGGCTGCAGTACCGCCAGCCAGTCGGCACCACTGGCGGTACGGCTGCCGTGATGGCCCAACACCAGCACCTGGCTACGCAGTGCCGTACCGTATTGCCGCAACAGGGTGTTTTCCACCGCCAAAGTGGCGTCACCGGTCAGCATCAGCGCCTGGGTAGGCGTAGCGACCCGCAGCACGCAGCTCAGGGCATTGTCCTCCCCCCGGCTCGTCGCCGTAGGCCACAGCACATCAAAGCGTATGCCGTCCCACACCCAGCTTTGCCCGGCCAGGCAAGGTTGGCCGCGCCAGCCGGCGGCACTACCGGCTTGCCCGCGAAACAACCGGCGCACCGGAAACTGCTGCAACAAGGTATCGGCCGCGCCGTCGTGGTCGGTATCGTGATGCGATAGCAGCAAGGCATCCAGCTGCACGACACCACGCGCGCGCAACACCGGCAGCAGCACGCGCCCCGCCTCCCCCGCCCCCGTATCAAACAGCAGATCGTGCCGCGCGGTATGCAGCAGCACTGCCAAGCCCTGATCTACGTCGATCACCTCGGCCCACAGCTCGCCTGCAGGCGGGCGTGGTGCGCGGTATAACAGCAGAGGTAATAGCAGTAACACACCCCAGCTACGCCAGGCACGGCCCAGGGGCAGCAGCCACACCAGGCTGCCCAGCAGGCCGGCTAGCCACAGCTGCCATGGCAGAAGCGGCCTGCGGTAAGGCGGCCACTGCGCGAGCCAGTCCGCCCCCCACCAGAAAACATGCGCGGCCTGGCCGGCTAGCCAGGCCAGGCTGTCAAATGGCCAGACTGCGGCCAACAATACCAGCGGGGTCAACACGAAAGACACCAGCGGAATAGCCAGGGCATTCGCTAGCGGCGACAGCCAGGGAAAGCTGCCAAACAAACATAACAGCGGCACAAACGAGGCCAGCGTGGCGCGCCACTGCGCCCACAAGGCCGCTTGCCAGGCCGCTGGGCGCTGCCTCAGTCCTACCTCGCCGGCAATCAACGCCCCCACCAGGCCAAACGACAACCAGAAGCCGGCCGCCAGCACGGCAAACGGGTCCAGCAGCAAAACTACCGTCAGCGCCGCCAGCCATACCTGCAATGCCGACAAGCCACGGTGCAGTGCCAGCGCCACGCACACGGTCAGCAGCATCCATACCGTGCGCTGGGTCGGTACCGACAAACCCGCCAGCAGCGCATACAGCAGCGCAGCCACCGCCCCGGCCCACAAGGGCAGCATGGCCGGTACGCGCGGCCAACGCCGCCGCAGCAGGCTGGCAGCCCAGGCCACCAGCGACGCCACCAGGGTAATGTGCAAACCCGACACGCTGACGATATGCGTCAGGCCGGTAGCCGATAGCGCGTCCCACTGCGCACGCTCTATGGCCTGCTGCGCCCCCACCGCCAGCGCGGCCAACAGGGCGCCATCGCGCGGCTCGCCTTGCCCGGCCAGGCGCACGGCAATACGTTCGCGCAGCGCGTCCAGCCATGCCTGTGCATCCCGCCCGGCAGCAGGCCGGGGGTAGCGCGCCTTGCCCACGGTACCGGTGGCCAGTATCCCCTCGCTCCAGAACCAACGCTCAGCGTCAAAACCCGCTACGTTGGCCGCACCGTGCGGCTGCCGCAGCCGTACCGACAGTTCCCAGCGGCTACCGGCTGGCCACGGCCGCTGGCGGTAATCGTTCAACAGCAATACCGGTGGCAACGCTACCCCGGCCTGCTGCACCGCAAAGCGAAAGCGCGTACCAAACTCGCCCGGGTCCGCCAAGCCGCGCACCACGCCCTGCACGTGCAGCACACTGCCCGCCAGCGCCGGGTCCAGCCGCTGCGCCAGGCGCAGCTCGCCCCGCCAGCTGGCGTAGCTCAACCCCAGGCTGAACCACAGCAAGGCACACAGCCAGGCACGGCGGCGGCGCCACCACAGCGGCCACAGCATCAGCCAAAACGCCGGCAACAAAAACCAAGGCGGCAGCGCAGGCAATAGCGCACACAGCACGATACCGGCGCACAGGAAGGCAAGCTTGTACATGGCACCATGCTAGCCAGCGTATTTATCGACAGGCAAAGCAGTTGCCGCGCACGGTGCGATACCGTATCTTCGCCGCGTCAAAAAAGGAAAAACCATGCACGCCACGCCCTTGTACTGCGCCGAAAGCGCCCGTCGCGACACCGCCGAAAGCCTGGCCGCACGCTTTGCCCTGCCGCTGGTCAAACAGCGCCCGGACAGTGGCTACTGGCTGGAGCTGGGCCCGCAGCGACTGGAGCTGGTCACTACCGGCAAGCACGGCGCGGTGTACGCCGAGTTTGTAGAAGGTGCCGCCAAGCACCGCCGTGAACAGGGCGGCGGCCGCGGCCAACCCGTAGCCAAAGCGGTAGGGTTGAAAGGCGCCAAAGACCTGCCGCGTATCGTGGACGCCACCGCCGGCCTGGGCGGCGACAGCTTTGTGCTGGCCACGCTGGGCTGTGAGGTGACCATGCTGGAACGCTCGCCGGTGGCCGCCGCGCTGCTGTTCGACGCACTGGAGCGCGCCAGCGTGCATCCGGATACCATGGACATCGCCGCGCGCATGACGCTGATTCACGCCAACGCCATCAACTGGCTGGCCGAGCAGGCCGAATTACCGTGGGAACAGCGCCCGGAAGTGGTGTTTGTCGACCCGATGTTCCCCGATACCGACAAGAAAAGCGCAGCCGCCAAGAAAGGCATGCAAGCCTTCCAGCACGTCATCGGCGACGACATGGACAGCGCTGCGCTGCTGGAAACCGCTATCACCGCCGCCACCGGGCGCGTAGTGGTGAAGCGCCCGCAACGCGGCGTGCCCATCGAAGGCGTCAAGCCATCTGTGGTGCTGGACGGCAAGTCCACCCGCTTCGACCTGTACGTGATCAAGGCGCTGCGGCCGCAGGACTTTGTTGGCCGCGACTAGGCTTGGTCGTGCCGCCACAGCAACAAGGGCAAGCCTGCGGCTTGCCCTTGTGCTTTTATGCATCACCCACGCCATGGCACAATACCGAATCATTCTAAAAGCATATCCGGTGATGCCATGCCTACGCCCATCAAACTTGCCATCCTGATCGACACCCTGCCCGGCCGTGGTGAAGAGCAAGTACAGGCTTTTGCCTCACTGGCACCGCGCATACGCGCCGAAAAAGGCTGCCTCGCCTACCAGCTGCACCGCGTGCCCGGGCAGGACGACCGCTTCGTGCTGACCGAAAGCTGGGCCAGCGCCGCCGACCTGGCCGCCCACGACGCCAGCGAGCACATGCAGGACGCGGCCCCGTGGCTAGCCAGCTTTCGCGCCGGGCCGGTTACCGTGCTGCCGCTAGAAGAGGTACATCCGGCCCCGCCCCCTGCCGCGCCCAAAAGCGACAACAGTTTGCCGCCCTTCATGGCTAGCAGCATCCTGATCGGTACTGCATTGGCAACGCTGGCGCAACATTACTGGCCGCTCGGCACCAGCCTGCTGGCCAGCGTCGGCGGCATGCTGCTCATGCAACGCTGGCTGCAGGCCTGCCAACAGCGCGGCTGGCTGCCCGGCCGCCGCTGATGCGGCCAACCCTCCCGCCCTGGCCCCCCCTGCGCTACACTGCCCTCCCCGTGTCCGGCGCCCACGCGGCACAGACTGCCCGCGCCGCCTTGCAACCCTTGCCTATGGAGCCCGCCGATGGCTGTTTTTTCCCTGGAAATGAAAGTACGCGATTACGAATGCGATATGCAGGGCATCGTCAACAACGGTGTCTACTTCAACTACCTGGAACACGCCCGCCACGAATTCCTGCTGGAAAAAGGCATCGACTTCGCCCAGCTGGCGCGCGACAAGGTGAACCTGGTGGTGGTACGCGCCGAGCTGGACTACAAAGGCTCGCTCACCAGCGGCGACCGCTTTGCCGTGACCGTGGCTTACGAGGCCGTGTCCAAGGTGCGCTTCGGCTTCCGCCAGCAAGTGATCCGCCTGGCCGACAACAAAGTGGTGCTGGAAGGCCTGGTCATCGGCACCGCCATCAACGAACGCGGCCGCCCGGCTATTCCGGCCGACTTCGCCGCCAGTCTGGCGGAGTAAGACTGAGCTTAGTCCCCGTTCTACCGCCCCGGCACTCGCCGGGGCGTTTTGCTGTTACCACCGATACCACACCCTGCCGCCCCCTACCCTGGCCGTTGTTTACATTTGAATGCGCCCTATGCATACTCGCATAGGATATGACAAGGAGGTGCAGCATGAGTCAGCAAATGGCCCCCCTCTCTGCCCGCATACCGGCAGATCTCTACACCTGGTTGGCCGCATTGCAGCTGGATGGTGCCACCACCACCAGCGACAAACTGCGCATTCTGCTTGGCCAGCTCAAAAAGGAAGAAGACATCCTGGCCGACCCGGCGCAGGCCCACGTGTGGCTAGGCGAGCGGCTTTACCCACTGCGCCAGGCACTGAACCGCATCGAGCTGCAAAGCGGCCAGCACAGTGACGCACTCACACTGCTACTGCAGCACAGCACCCAGCTGATGGCGCTGCTGCTGGCCAGCCAGCCGCACACCCAGGCGCAAGCCACCGAGCTGGAAGCACAACTGGTCAGCCACACATTGCGCATGGCCGAGCTACTACTCCGCCAGGGGCTGGGCCCGCAGCATGCCAGCTACGACCCCGACGTGATCCACCAGGGCATAGGCGGCATCGTCGCCCTGGCCGCGCTGTACCCCACACCAAGGAGCGAGACATGAGCGATACGCTGAAATCACGGGTTGGCCGCATTATTGCCGGCAGCGTCAATGCCCTGCTGGACCGCCTCGAAGACCAGCAACCGGAAGCCATGATGGCGCAAAGCCTGCGCGAGCTGGATACCCTGCTGGACGATGTCCGCCACGAGCTGGGCAAAACCTCGGCCAACCTGCACCTGGCACGGCAGCAACACGCGCGCTTGAACCAGCAACACCAGACGCTGGCCGAGCATATCGAACATGCAATTGCCGAAGGGCGTGACGACCTGGCCCAGGCCGCCATTGCACGACAAATCGACATCGAAGCCCAGCTGCCGGTAATGGATGCCAGCCTGGCCGAGCTGCACACCAGCGAACAAACCCTGGCCGGCTATGTGGCCGCCCTGCAAGGCAAGCAGCGCGAGCTGGCCGATACCTTGCAGGCTTACCAGCTCAGCCGCAAACAGGCTGCGCTACCCGCCGGCGCAGCAACCGAGCCGGGCATCGCACAGCGCCTGGAACAAGTCGCCCGCGGTTTTGAAAACGTCTACCAGCGCCAGACCGGCCTGGGCCTGCCCGCGGCACAAGCCAGCCTGCATCAAGCCAGCCAGCTGCAGTCGCTGGAAAACCTGGTACGCGAGCAGCAGATTGCCCAGCGGCTGGCCAGCATCAAGGCAGGCAAGGCATGAGCTGGTTCACCGCCACCGCCACCTGGCCGTTCTGGGTCGCCCTGCTGCTGATTCTGGGCATCGCCGTGCTGGAAGGCATCGGCCTGCTGCTGGCGGTGAGCCCCAGTAATGCACTGGATGCCTGGCTACCCGACTTTGACGACGCCGAATGGCTGGGCCGCGTGCTGGGCTGGCTGCACTTGGGCCGGCTCCCCTCGCTGGTGCTGCTGTTGTTATTCCTCACCGGCTTTGCCTTGTTTGGCTTTGCCTTGCAGCACCTGTTGCTGACGCTGACAGGCCATGCCTTGCCCGCCATCATCGCCAGCCTGCTCGCCATCCCCGCAGGCCTGGCCGGCACGCGCAGCCTGGGCGGCCTGCTGGTACACGTGTTGCCGCACGACGAAAGTAGCGCGGTGAGCGACCAAAGCTTTGTTGGCCGCAGCGCCATCATCAGCGCCGGCCACGCGCGGCGCGGGCTGGCAGCGCAAGCCAGGGTAAAAGATCAGCATGGCCGCACCCACTATCTGATGGTGGAGCCCGACCTGGAAGACCAATTTCTGGCCGAGGGCAGCGAAGTGCTGCTGGTCAGCAAGCCCGGCAGCTTTTATCGCGGCATTCCCCATCCGCACCCGACCCAACCGTCCGATACAACATCACACTAAGGAACCCTCTACATGGACAACCTGATCGGCATTGGCAGCATCGCCGTCATCCTCTTGCTGGTACTGGTGACCATCGGTGTCATCTTTGCCCGGCTTTACAAACGCGCGACCAAGGAAATCGCCTTCGTGCGCACCGGCCTTGGCGGCCAGAAAGTCATCATGGACGGCGGCGCCATCGTGCTGCCGGTGTTCCACGAGCGCGTGCTGGTAAACATGAACACGCTGAAGCTGGAGGTGCTGCGCCGCGGCAAGGAAAGCCTGATTACCAAAGACCGTATGCGTGTCGATGTGACCGCGGCCTTCTTTGTGCGCGTCAAACAGACCGAAGAAGCCATCAGCACCGCCGCGCAAACGCTGGGTGCCCGTACCATGAGCCCGGAAGAGCTCAAATCGCTGGTGGAAGACAAGTTTGTGGATTCGCTGCGCGCCACCGCTGCCACCATGTCGATCCAGGATCTGCAAGACATGCGCCGCGACTTCGTGCAGGCCGTACAGAACGCCGTGGCCGAAGATCTGGAAAAGAACGGCCTGGAACTGGAATCGGTGTCGCTGACCAGCCTGGACCAGACCGACAAGCAATTCTTCAACCCCGACAACGCGTTTGATGCCGAAGGCCTGACCCGCCTGACCGAGCAGACCGAGGCCCGCCGCAAGCAGCGCAACGACGTGGAGCAGGATACCGAGGTTCAAGTGCGCACCAAGAACCTGGAAGCCACCCGTCTGAAGCTGACGATAGACAAGGACCAGGAATTCGCCAGCCTGTCACAGACGCGCGAAATCGAAACCTTGCGCGCCGAACAAACGGCCCAGATTGCCACCCAGCAAGCGGAACGCAACCGCGAAGCGGAATCGGCCAAGATCGAGGCTGAACGCCAGGTGAGCCAGAAGCGTATCGAGGCCGAGCGCGAAATCCGCGCCGCCGAAATCGACAAGAATCTGGCGATCCAGAGCCGGGAAATCGAGCTGGAACGCCAGACCGAAGTGAAACGTGCCGAGCAGCGCAAACAGGTGGAAATGGCGCGCCAGGACATGCAGATTGCCATTGCCAACAAGTCGCGCGAGCAGTCTGAAGCCGACGCGGCGGCCAACCAGGCACGCGCAGAAGCCGTCAAAGCAGAAGAAGCGGTGAACACCGCCCGCGAAGTGGCAGTGGCCGAACGCGACAAGGAAATCCAGCTGATCGAAGCGGCCAAGGATGCCGAGCAGAACGCCATCGCCGTGAAAGTGGCGGCCAACGCGGAGAAGGAAGCCGCCATCGACCGCGCCGAGGCACTCACTATCGAAGCGCAGGCCAAACAGGCGGCGGCACTGGCCGAGGCCGAAGGCCGCCGTGCCATCAACAACGCGCTGAACACGCTGTCGGCCGCGCAGATCGACCTGCAAGTACGCACCCTGCTGCTGCAACAGCTGCCAGCCATCCTGGAACAGGCCGTACGGCCGATGGAGAAGATCGACTCGATCCGCATCTTCCAGGCCAACGGCTTACCCGGCACCACGGCGAACGGCGGCGATGGCGGCACGGGCCAACAGGCCACCTTCCCGGAGCAGGTGATGAACTCGGCCTTGCAGTATCAGATTGCCAAGCCGATTGTGGACGCCGTGATGAAAGATGCCGGCCTGTCCAATGATGGCATCACCGGCATGGCCACCGTACTATCCGGCATGCTGGGCAAGGCTGACAACGCACCGGCACTGGACACCCAAAGCTAAGTGCACAAGGTGGCCGTTGCTAGCGGCGGCCACGCTCGCCACACTGCATCACACCTGGCCGGTAGCGTGATAACCCGCGCTGTCGGCCGGCGCTTGCTGGCGCTCCACCATGCCGTAATCGCGCACTACCTCCGCCACACGTAGCTGGTAATCGGCAAACACGCCGCCGCGGCCGGCCAGCTGTGCCGTGCGGTGCGCTTCCAGCTGACGCCAGGCGGCCAATGCCGCTTCGTCCCGCCAGTAGGAGAGCGACAGCAGCTTGTCCGGATGGCTCAGGCTCTGGAAGCGCTCGATGGAGATGAAACCCTCACTCTGCGCCAGTAGCGGGCGCAGCTGCGCCGCCAGGTCCAGGTAGTCGGCCTGGCGCCCCGGCGCCAGCGTTACTTCAAACAAAACGGCCATCATGCCGTGTCTCCTTTTTCAAGCGCATCAAAATGGCGCCAGCGCACATTGGCAGGCGGGTGAAACTGCTGGCTGGCGGCCAGTTGCCGCCACGGCATGCGCCGCCGCAGGCAGTGCTGCAACAGCGCGTGGCAGGCCGCCAGCGCAATACGGCTACCCGGGCAACGGTGTGCGCCGGCGCCAAAGCCGTGCTCGCGCCGGCCGCGCTGCAGGCGAAACGCCAGTGGCTCGGCGTGGCAGGCCGGGTCCAGGTTGGCTGCTGCCAGCAATACCAGCACCCGCTGGCCAGCCGTAACCGGCTGGCCGCACAGCTCGCCATCCTGCTGCACAAAGCGCCAGCTGTGCTGCACCGCCGCGTCCAGACGCTGGCTTTCGGCAATGAAAGCCGGCAGCCCGCGCGGGGCCACACGTAGCTGACGGCGCAAGCGCGGTGCCTGCGCCAGCCGGTATAGCGCATTGGCAAGCAATGCGGCGCTGGCATCATGCGTCTGCTGCAGTAGCGCCAGCAGGTTGGCCGCACGCCACTCGGCGTCGGGCCAGGCGGCGGCCAGCGCCCGCCACAGCGGTGTGGCAACCGGCGGTGGCGGGCGGGTGATGGCCAGCAAAGCGGCCAGTGCGGTTTCGGCTGCCGCGATCTGCGCCTCGCTGGCAGTGGTCGCCAGCCCGGCCAGCAGGCTGCCCAGCTGCGCCCGAGCCGCCGCCCCGGCCTGCGCCGGCATGCCGAGCAGCGTCGCCACCAGGTGCAGCGGCAGTTGCAAGCACATGGCGTCCACGGCTGCCGCGCTACCTTGCCGCAACAACGGCTGGCAAGCGGCGATGGCGCTGTGCGCGGCCCCATCCAGCTCGACATGGCTCAAGGCGGCCAACGCTTGCAGCAGGGCGGCTTTGCCGGCCAGATGCGCAGGACCATCGCGCTGGCGCAACAGGCGGCTAAACAATGCCCCTAGCGCCCGGCCTTGCAAAGCGGCTGGCAATGGCTGGCCGGCTGGCCGGACGCCACATAGCGGGCTGTGCAGTACCGCGGCTACCGTAGCCGCACTGGCCGCGACCCACACCGCCAGCTCGGCATCAAAATAAAACGGCCGGGCCGCGGCCGCGGCGCTGTACCACGCTGCCGGGCAGGGCTGATGGGCCGCCGACAAGGGGGAAACGTGTTGTGTCATGTGTGTACTCCTCGATCACCATGGCGCATGCTAGGCTGCAAGCATTGTGCGATGTTTCAGCGTGACGTGAAGTGATGAACGACGATCTACCGGATATCAGCCGGCTGGCCGGCTTGCTGGCCGACCCAGGCCGCAGCCGCATGCTGCTGGCACTGCTGGAAGGCCGCATGCTGCCGGCCAGCGACCTGGCCCGTGCGGCCAACCTGTCGGCCCAGGCCGCCAGCAACCACCTGGCACGCATGCTGGACGGCGGCGTGTTGCGGGTGGAAAACCGTGGCCGTTACCGCTACTACGCGCTGGCCAATAGCCAGATGGCGCACGTGATCGAAGCGCTAGCCTGCGCCGCGCACGGCCAGGATGTGCTGCGGCCAACCCTGCGCCCCAAGGGCGACGCCGAGCTACGGCTGGCGCGTACCTGCTACCGCCATCTGGCCGGGCAACTGGGCACGCAGCTGTGCGAGGCGATGCAGGCGCACGGCTACCTGCAACGCGACACGGGTAGCGCCATGATGCTGACCGTAGCAGGTGCCGACTGGCTGCAGCAGGCACTGGGTATGGATAGCGGGCAACTGGCCGGTAAAGCCTGCCTGGACTGGAGCGAACGGCGCGACCATCTGGCCGGGCCGCTGGGCGAGGCCATCTGCCACGCCTTCCTGGCGCAGGGGCTGGTTTGCCGGCGGCCGGGCAGGCGTTCGCTGCAAGTCACCGCAGCAGGGCTGCGTTTACTGCAAACGCAACTGGGCATTCAGCTGTAACGGGGGCTGTCATCAACCGTCACAAACCGTTACCCTGTTTGCGCAAACGCTTGGCCACAAACATGGTCAAATACGGGCAATAAACGAATCATCGAGGGAGTACGCACCATGAAATCCAGACAAATCCTGATCGCCGGCATGCTGACCATGGTGGCACTTACCGGCTGCGCGACCAGCTCCGATTCGGCACAGGTGTACAGCAAAGGCCAGATGCGCCAGATACACGAAGTGGAATACGGCAAGATCCTGGACATCAAGAACGTCAAAATGGAAGGCGACAAGAACGACCTGCTGACCCTGGGCGGCACCGCGCTGGGTGGCCTGGCTGGCAGCACCGTCGGCAAGGGTAATGGTTCGGTTGCCGGCGCCATCGTCGGTGCCATGGCAGGCGGCCTGGCCAGCGAAGCCGTGCAGCGCAACAACACCAAAAACGCCTACGAACTGACCGTGCAGCTGGAAAAAGGCCGCACCGTGTCCATCGTGCAGGAAGCCGACGTGGTACTGAGCGTGGGCCAGCGCGTGAAGGTCATTACTGGCGGCGGCACCGCGCGCGTACTGCCGATGTAAGCTTCACCATTATCACCAGCATTGGTGATGACAAACACACACAGCCTCCCTAGCGGAGGCTGTTTTGCATGCTGCGCACGCCCGGCACCGGGTGCGGCCAACTGGACAGGCAAGCAAACAAGGGGTAGGCTCGCGGCCTTTTTTCCTTGTAAAACAATAACTTTGTATATACAAATGCTTGCCATCCCTGTCGCTATTACCCTGATGCTGGCCCTGTCGCTGGCGCGTACCCACGTTGTCATCAGCCTGATCGTCGCCGCGCTGGCCGGCGGCCTGCTGGGCGGGCTGGACCTGCCGCAAACCCTGGCCGCCTTTAACAAGGGCATTACCGGCGGTGCGTCTGTCGCGCTGTCCTACGCCCTGCTGGGCGCCTTCGCCGTGGCCATTGCCAAATCCGGCCTGCCGCACGCGCTGGCCGACGCCGCCGTGCGCCAGCTGCAAAACAGCAACCGCCAGCAAAAGCTGAAGTGGCTGATGATCGGCCTGCTCGCCGTGGTGAGCGTGATGAGCCAGAACCTGGTGCCCATCCATATTGCCTTTATCCCGCTACTGGTACCGCCGCTGCTGTACGTGATGGCGCGCCTGCAGCTGGACCGCCGGCTGGTGGCCTGCGTCATCACCTTCGGCCTTACCACGCCGTACATGCTGTTTCCGGTGGGCTTTGGCGAAATCTTCCTGAAGCAGATTCTGCTGGGCAATATCGAAAAAGCCGGCATGCATGTCGCCAATGTCAACGTGATGCACGCCATGGCCATCCCTGCGGCCGGCATGCTGGCCGGCCTGCTGCTGGCGGTGTTTGTCAGCTACCGCCAGCCGCGCCACTACAGCCTGGGCAAGATCGAACACACCGAGCGCACCCACGCCAAGGTTGGCCGCAAGTCGCTGCTGACCTCGCTGTTTGCCATTGCCGCCGCGTTTGGCGTGCAGCTGTACAGCGACTCGATGATGCTGGGCGCGCTGGCCGGCTTTCTGCTGTTCATCGCCAGCGGTGTGGTGAAATGGGGCGACGCCGATAGCGTGTTCAGCGACGGCATGAAGATGATGGCGATGATCGGCTTCATCATGATCACCGCGCAGGGTTTTGCCGAAGTGCTGCAGGCCACCGGCAAGATCGGCGAGCTGGTGCAGGTGTCGGCCGAGCTGTTCGGCCACAGCCGCGGTGCGGCGGCGTTTGCCATGCTGTTTGTCGGCCTGCTGGTCACCATGGGCATCGGCTCGTCGTTTTCCACCGTGCCCATCCTCACCGCCATCTACGTGCCGCTGTGCCTGCAGCTGGGCTTCTCGCCGCTGGCCACGGTGGCGCTGATCGGCACCGCCGGTGCGCTGGGCGATGCCGGCTCGCCGGCGTCCGACTCCACGCTGGGGCCGACCTCCGGCCTGAACGTGGACGGCCAGCACGACCACATGCGCGATACCGTCATCCCCACCTTCCTGCACTACAACCTGCCGCTGTTGGCCGCAGGCTGGGTCGCGGCCATGGTGCTGTAAGCGGCAAGCGGTGAGGCTGCGTTACAATGCCGGTCAAACATTGATGGAATACGCCATGGAATCGCGCCTCACCGAGCTGGAAATCAAGGTCGCCCTGCAGGACGACCTGCTGGACACGCTCAACCTCACCATCGCCCGCCAGCAACAGCAGATCGACCTGCTGCAAGAGCAGCTGCGCCACCTGTACCGCATGCAGCAGGCCGGCAACCAGCCGGAAGAGCAACGCTCGCTGCGCGACGAGATTCCGCCGCACTACTGAGCCTGCCATGTCCGACCTTACCCTGCGCCCGGCGTTGCCGGGCGACGCCGACACGCTGGTGCCGCTGATGCAACAGCTGGGCTACGACACCAGCGCCGAACACCTGGCAAGCTGGCTGGCCGGCGCCCTGCCGGCGCGCGACTGCGCCTGGGTAGCGCTGCGGGACGGCCGCATCGCCGGGGTAATCAGCCTGCAGTTTCTGCCGCTTATCCATCAAGCCGACACGCTGGCGCGGGTCACGGCGCTGGTCGTGGACGCACAAGCCCGTGGCAGCGGCGTGGCCAGCGCCCTGCTACGGCAAGCCGAGGCGGCAGCGCGCGAGCAAGGTTGCCGGCGCATGGAAATCACCAGCAGCAATAACCGCCACGATGCCCACGCCTTCTACCGCCATCACGGTTACCAGGTGCCCGACGTTACCCGCTTCATCAAGCCGCTATGAGCCAGCCCACCCTGCTGGACGAGTTGCTGGCACTGGACATGCTGACCTTGCGCCGGCACACCGAGGCCGCCGGCGACAGCTTCGACCCGGCAGCGCAGCGCCAGCAGTTGGCCGCCAGCCTGGCCGCTAGCCAGCTGCTGCTCGTGCGCGGCTTAGATGGCTGCCTGCAAGGCTATGCCCTGCTACGCCAGCAATCGGCCACGCACTGGTTTGTCGGCATGCTGAATGTGCACCCGGCGCACCGCCAGCGTCGCGTATTGCGGGGCCTGTTCGGGCAACTGATCGCGCTGGCGGCGTGGCACAGCGACAGCGTTTTGCAAAGCCATGTATATCGAACCAATGCAGCTTCGTTACAATTCCACCAAAAGCTGGGCTTTACCATAGACCAGCAGAACGATAAGGCCGTGGCGTTATCGATACGCTACGACACGCTGCAGATACGCCTGCAGCGCCTACTGATGAAAGAACCCGCATGAGCAACCCGCTGGCACTGGCCAGAGAACTGGCAGCCCAACTGGCCGGCCACTGCTGGGCCATCGGTGGCAGCACCCTGCTGCAACACCTGGACCTGGTGGAACAGCCGCGCGACCTGGACATCGTCACCACCGCCGCCGACTTTGCCGCCGTACGCGCCGTGCTGGCCGCGCGCGGCCAGGACATCACGCCGCCACCGCACCCGCAGTACGCCACCCGTCACTTTGCCCGCTTCGACATGGGCGATGGCCTGAGCGTGGACCTGATTGCCGATATGGCGATCAAGCTGGAAAAAGGCAGCTATCGCTGGCCGTTTGACGCCAGTGCCCGCTTCGAGGCAGACGGCCTGCCATGGTGCTGCCCCGAGGACTGGGCGCTGCTGTACCGGCTGATGGGGCGCGAGGAACAAACCGAAGCGCTGGACGACTGGCTGAACGAGCACGGCGTACAACACCCGCAGCGGCTGGCGGCCAACCTGTTTGCCCAGTACCCGGCCAGCGCCATGCAGCCCGCCCCCGACTGGTGGCCCTGGGACGAATGAACCGCCGCCTTGCTGCCTGGCTGGTACTGTTCACCACCCTGCTGTGCGCTCACGCGCACGCCGGGCGCGTGGTCAACTTGGCCAGCACCGACTACCCGCCCTATTTCTCGCCGCAATTGCCCGGCGATGGCGTAGTTGCGGCCATTACCCGTGCCGCGCTGGCCAAACACGGCCATACATTGAAGCTGCACTACCGGCCGTGGGCCAGGCTGATCGCCGAAGTGAAGGCCGGGCAGTTCGATGGCGTGATGGCGGTATGGTACGAGCCGGACCGCGCACAATACCTGCACTACAGCCTGCCCTTGGTAAATACCGTGATGGGCTTTTACGGGCGGGTGGATAAACCGCTGCCCACCCAGCCACTATCCGCTTTGCGCACGCAAGTCATCGGTACAGTACGCAGCTACAAGAACCCGGATGTGTTCGAACAGGCAGGGCTGAAACAGGAGCTGGCTGCCGATGACCTCACCAATTTGCGCAAGCTGGCGGCCGGCCGGCTGGACCTGGTGTTGATCGACAAGGTGCTGGCGCAGCACCTGCGCAGCCACCTCAGCCCCCAGGAAGGCCAGGCTATTCGCTGGCAAGACCCGCCACTGGCCGTGATGCCGCTACACGTGGGCCTGCGCCGCGAGCTGGCGGATGGCAAGCAGCTACTGGCCGACTTTAACGACGGCCTGCAGTCCCTGCGCAAAAGCGGCCAGCTGACCGCGCTGATCCGCCAGTACCAATTGGCGCAGTAGTACGCTTAGCTGCGGCGTTTGCGGTCGCGCGACACCACGGCTTCGATATTCTTGCGGCCGATCAGCAAGCCGGCACGCACCGGCTGCGGCGCGGTAGCCGCCAGCAAAGCCTGTGCGGCAGGGTTGGCCGCAAACACGCCAGCTTGCTGCTGCAGCAAACCCGCCGTCTGCATCGCTTGCAGCTGTTCCGCCACTGCTGCCTGGCTTTCGCGGCAGGCCACGCCCAGCTGTGCCGCGCTCAGCCCGCTGCCGGCAGCCTGTAGCTGCTGCCATAATTGCCCGGCCAGCGCGGGGGCCAGCGCGGCACGCAAGGTAGTCAGATCCGGAGTCGTCATGGTGTATGCCTGAAAAAAAGTGGCCGGATTATGGCAGCAAGTGCGCCTGCCAGCTACGCACTGGCCAGCACCGGCTGTGCCCGTGGCTTGGCCACAATGCGCCCCGACAGCAGGCTGGCGCTGGCGATCAGCGCGCCGCCGATATACTCCTGCAGCTGCATGTGCTCGCCAGCCAGCAACCAGGCCGATACGGCGGCAAACACCAGCTCCATCAGCATCAGGGTCATGATCTGGGTGGCCGGCAGGATGCTCAGCCCGTGCATCGAAATGATGCTGGTCGACAGCAAGGTCACGCCCAGCACCACAATCATCAGCAGGATGGGAATGTCGATCAGCGCCAGCTCGGCGCCCAGTTGGCCGCGCCACAACAGCGATACCAGCCCGCAGCCGGCCACGCCCAGCCACACCGACGCCGACTTCACCGGCACCGGCAGGCTGCTGGCACGTTTGGACAACACATTACCCAGCGCAAAGCTGATACCACCGGACAGCGCCAGCCAGTCGGCACGGCTTTGCAGCAAGCCGCCCTGCAGCATGTCGGGGCGGTACAGAATGGAGATACAGCCCAGCAGCGATAGCGCCACCACGCCCCAGCCAACCTTGCTTAAGCGCTCGTGCAACAGCAGGCGCGAAAACAGTACCGTCCACAACGGCGACAAATAGAACAGCAACAGCACGCGCATGACCTGGCCTTCCGATACCGCCCAGGTATAGCTGAAATTGCACCAGCCATAGAGCAAAGTCAGCGGAATCAGCACGCGGTCAAAGCGAAACTGCCGCCGGAACACCTCGCGGAACACAAATACACCCAGGCAAGCCGACACCATATACACCGTCAGCGAGGTAGCGGCCGTGGAAAAGCCCGCCTCGTGCAGCACGCGAAACGGGTACCACATCAGCCCCCACACCAGCGCCGTGGTCAGCGCGCAGCTCACGGCCAACAGCTTTTGTTTTACAAAATCCATATTGTTTTCTTACTATTGTCCTTTTGTTGCATTGCAAGGAAGCGGCGTTGAACCCCCACCTCGATCTGTTGCAGCCCTACCCGTTCCAGCGCTTGCGCGGCCTGCTGGCCGGCGTAACGCCCCCTGCCGAGCTGGCCCACATCAACCTGTCCATCGGCGAGCCCAAACACCCTACGCCCGACGTGGTAAAAAATGCGCTGATCGCCAACCTGGACGGCCTGGCCGCCTACCCGGCGACGCTGGGCAGCGACGCGCTGCGCCAGGCGTGCAGCAGCTGGCTACAGCGCCGCTACGGCATAACTGTCGACCCGGCACGCGAGATCCTGCCGGTATGCGGCAGCCGCGAGGCGCTGTTTTCGTTTGTGCAGGCCGTCATCGACCCGCGTGGCAGCGACAAGCCGGTACTGATCTCGCCCAACCCCTTCTACCAGATCTACGAAGGCGCCGCCCTGCTGGCCGGTGCCGAACCGTACTACGTGAACTGCCTGGCGGCCAACGGCTACCAGCCAGACTGGCAAGCCGTGCCGGAAGCCATCTGGCAGCGCACGCAAGTAGTGGTAGTGTGCAGCCCCGGCAACCCGACCGGGGCGGTGATGTCGCTGGATGACTGGAACACACTGTTCACGCTGTCCGACCGTTACGGCTTTATCATTGCCAGCGACGAATGCTACAGCGAGATCTATTTCGATACACCACCGCTGGGCGGGCTGCAGGCTGCGCAACAGCTGGGGCGCAGTTATGAGCGGCTAGTGATGTTCACCAGCCTGTCCAAGCGCAGCAATGCGCCTGGCCTGCGTTCCGGCTTTGTGGCGGGCGATGCACGCATCCTGGAAAAATTCCTGCTGTACCGCACCTACCACGGCAGCGCCATGAGCCAGACCATCCAGCAGGCCAGTATTGCCGCCTGGCAGGACGAAGAGCATGTCGCGGCCAACCGCGCAGCGTATACTGCCAAGTTCGACGCTGTCACCGCGCCTTTGGCACAGGTACTGAACGTCAGCCGCCCGGACGCCGGTTTTTACCTGTGGGCCGAAGTCCCCGGTGGCGACGATGCTGGTTTTGCCCGCGCGCTGTTTGCCGAACAACACATTACCGTGCTGCCCGGCAGCTACCTGGCCCGCGACGCCCACGGCGTGAACCCTGGCGCCGGCCGCATCCGCCTGGCGCTGGTTGCCCCGCTGGCCGAATGCGAAGCCGCCGTGCCACGCCTTATCCGCTTTGTGAAAAGCCGTACATAACAGACATCGAGATCATGACCACCATCCACATTGCCCAAGGACTGAACCATATGCACCCGATCCAGCCCATTATCGAACTGGCTTTTGAAAACCGTGCCGAGATCACCCCGGCCACCGTATCGCCCGAGCTGAAAGCCGCGGTGGAACAGGTGATCGAAGAGCTGGACAACGGCCACCTGCGCGTAGCCGAAAAAATCGACGGCGACTGGGTTGTACACCAATGGGTGAAGAAAGCCGTGCTGCTGTCGTTCCGCATCCGCGACAACGTGCTGCTGGACGACGGCGTGAGCCGCTATTTCGACAAGGTCGACACCAAGTTTGCCGACTGGAACCAGGAACGCTTCCAGCAAGCCGGCTTCCGCGCCGTACCGGGTGCCGTAGCGCGCAAGGGCAGCTTCGTAGCCAAGAACACCGTACTGATGCCGTCCTACGTGAACATTGGCGCCTATGTTGACGAAGGTACCATGGTCGACACCTGGGCTACCGTAGGTAGCTGCGCCCAGATCGGCAAGAACGTGCACCTGTCCGGCGGCGTCGGCATCGGTGGCGTACTGGAGCCACTGCAAGCCAACCCGACCATCATCGAAGACAACTGCTTCATCGGTGCGCGCTCCGAGGTGGTAGAAGGCGTGATCGTGGGCGAAGGCTCGGTGATCTCCATGGGCGTGTACATTGGCCAATCCACCAAGATCTACGACCGCGAAACCGGCGAAGTGAGCTATGGCCGCATCCCGCCGGGCTCGGTAGTGGTATCCGGCAACCTGCCATCGAAAGACGGCAGCCACAGCCTGTACTGCGCCGTGATCGTGAAAAAGGTCGATGCACAGACCCGCAGCAAGACCAGCATCAACGAATTGCTGCGCGGGGTGTAAGCCTGATAGTAGTACTTTGTTTCCGTTGTGGTTTTCGATAAAAATAATCACGCACGGTAACAATTTCTACACAAAATAAGTGCGCTGGCATTTTGCGCACTGCACACAAGGCAGATAAAATGCATACAGGGGGTCGGCTAAACCGGCTCCCTGTTTCTTCTTGATTTCACAGGACAATCCCTGATCGTGTCTTCCGACAGTTTCATAGAGCTCAAGAATGTCAGCTTTGCGTACGGCGACCGGCCGATACTGCAAGACATTTCGCTCACCATCGCGCGCGGCAAGCTGGTGGCCATCATGGGCGGCAGCGGCAGCGGTAAAACCACGCTGCTGCGGCTGATCTCCGGCCAGGTGCTGGCACAAAAAGGCCAGGTACTGGTAAACGGCCAGGACGTTGGCCGCATGAGCAGCCGCGATCTGTACCAGCACCGCCGCCGCATGGGTATGCTGTTCCAGTTTGGCGCCCTGTTTACCGACCTGTCGGTATTCGACAACGTGGCCTTCCCTATCCGCGAACACACCCGCCTGCCGGAAAGCCTGATCCGCGACCTGGTACTGATGAAGCTGAATGCGGTGGGCTTGCGCGGCACAGAGGCGCTGATGCCGGCCGAGCTCTCCGGCGGCATGGCGCGCCGTATCGCACTGGCACGCGCCATCGCACTCGACCCGCAGATCATGCTGTACGACGAGCCGTTTACCGGCCTGGACCCGATCTCGCTGGGCACCATCGCGCTGCTGATCAAGAAGCTGAACGACGCCCTGGGCACCTCGGCCGTGATGGTGACGCACGACGTGCATAAATCGCTGGAAATCGTCGACCACGTGTACTTTGTCGCCGGCGGCAAGATTGCCGCCGAGGGCACACCGGACGAAGTGCGCCACTCTTCGTCCCCCTGGGTACAACAGTTCGTACAGGGCGAGGCCGATGGCCCGGTACACTTTGCCTACCCGGCCACGGACAGCCTGGCTCAAGCTTTTGGCATCAAGGGGGAAACCGCATGAACGCCCTGCTAGCCCCTATCCGCCGCCTGGGCGCACTCAGCATCAACGCCATCTGGCGCCTGGGTTTCATCAGCCGCTTTTTTGTGGCCATCCTGCTGAATTCTGGCCAGAGCCTGCTGCGCTTCCGCCTCACCATCCGCGAAGTGTACTTTGCCGGTGTGCTGTCGCTGATCATCATCATCGTATCCGGCCTGTTTGTCGGCATGGTGCTGGGGCTGCAGGGCTACAACACCCTAGCACGCTTTGGCTCCGCCGACGCGCTGGGTGCGCTGGTGGCACTGTCGTTGCTGCGCGAGCTGGGCCCGGTGTTGGCCGCGCTGCTGTTTGCCAGCCGCTCCGGCAGCGCCATGACCGCCGAAATCGGCCTGATGAAAGCCACCGAACAGCTGGAAGCCATGAGCGTGATGGCGGTCAACCCCATCGCCCGTGTGGTCGCCCCGCGCTTCTGGGCCGGGGTAATCTCCATGCCCATCCTGGCGGCGCTGTTCAATGTCATGGGTATCTTTGGCGGCTATCTGGTGGGGGTAGAAATGATCGGCCTGGACGCCGGTACTTTCTGGTCGCAAATGCAGAACAACGTTGACCTGCACTACGACGTGGTCAACGGGCTGATCAAGAGCCTGTTCTTCGGCATGGCCGTTACCCTGATCGCCGTTTTCGAAGGCTACGACGCCACCCCGACAGCCGCAGGCGTGTCGTCTGCCACGACCCGCACCGTGGTGACCTCGGCACTGGTCATCCTGGCACTGGACTTTGTCCTGACTGCCTTCATGTTCTAGGAACTACACAATGAAACGCTCTACGATTGATTTATGGGTTGGCCTGTTTGTCGCCATCGGTATTGCTGCCATGACTTTCCTGTCGCTGAAGGTGGCCAATCTCACACCACAAAGCGGCAGTGAAACCTACATGCTGACAGCCGATTTCGACAATATCGGCGGCCTGAAAGTAAAAGCACCGGTGAAATCGTCCGGTGTAGTCGTTGGCCGCGTCACCAAGATCGAGCTGGACACCAAGCGCTACGTGGCCCGCGCCACGCTGACGCTGGACAAACAGTACCAGTTCAGCCGCGACACCAGCGCCGAGATCCTCACTGCCGGCCTGTTGGGCGAGCAGTACATCGGCCTGGTGCAAGGCGGTGACCCGGATAACCTGGCCAGCGGCGACCGTATCAGCCTGACCTCCTCCGCCCTGGTGCTGGAACAGCTGATCGGCAAGTTCATGACCAGCTTTGCCGAGAAGGGCACACAAGACGCCCCGGCCAAAACAGAATAAACCTGACCTCTCCCGAGAAAGACGCACATCATGAAAAAACTGTTCACCACCCTGCTGCTCATGCTTGGCCTGGCTACCCCGGCCATGGCAGCCGGCGATAGCCCGGTAGACGTGATCAGCACCACTTCGCAAAACGCCCTGGACCTGCTGAAAAAAGAAAACGGCAAGAACACCGCCCAGGTTCGCAAACAGGTAGAAGACATGGTTGTCCCGCTGTTCGACTTTACCCGCATGACCGCGCTGGCAGTGGGTAAAGACTGGCGCGCTGCTACCCCGGCACAGCAAACCCAGCTGGCCGAGCAGTTCCAGACCCTGCTGGTACGCACCTACTCGTCGACCATGACCCGCTTCAAAAGCGCGCAAATCGACGTGAAGCCCAACGCGCAGATCAACAACAACGGCCGTGAAGCCGTAGTGAAGTCCGAAGTCACCCTGCCGGGCAATGGCGACAAGAAAAACGTGATGGTGGACTACACCCTGTACAAAGGCGCGCAGGGCTGGAAAATCTTCAATGTCAGCGTAGAGGGGGCCAGCCTGGTGACCATCTACCGTAACCAGTTTGGTGAAGAAATCCGCAAAAACGGCGTGGATGGCCTGATCAAGCTGCTGAAAGACAAAAACCAGCCAGGCAAAGCGGCATGACCCTCACCCGTACCGCCCCCGGCCAGCTTGCCCTGCAAGGTGACGTGGGCATGGACAGCGCCGCCGCCATCCAGGCCGAGCTGGCAGGCGCCTTGCGAGGCGGCGACATCACGCTGGACCTGGCGGCACTGGGCAAAGTCGACTCTGCCGCCATCGCCCTGCTAACGGACGCCGTGCGCCAACAGCAGGCGCAAGGCGGCCAACTGCACCTGCGCAACGTACCCGATAGCATCCATGTGCTGGCCCAGCTGTACGAGCTGGCACCGCTACTGGGCCTGAACCGGAGCGAAACGCCATGAAACAGCCGCTGATCCTGGTGGCCTGCTGCGCGCTGGCCGCCTGCGCCAGCCCAGGTGGCCACCCGCAAGACCCGCTGGAACCGATGAACCGTGCGGTATTCAGTTTTAACGATAAAGCCGACCAGTACGTACTGAAGCCGGTGGCCGAAGGCTACCGCTACATCACGCCGCAGCCGGTACGTACCGCCGTGGGCAATGTGTTCGACAACCTGCGGGATGTCTACAGCCTGGCCAACCATGCGCTGCAGCTGGAAGGCAAGAAAACGGCTACCGACGTACTGCGTGTGTCGATCAACAGTACCTTCGGGTTATTCGGCTTGATCGACCTGGCCACACCGATGGGCCTGCCCAGCTACAAAGCCACCCTGGGCGATACCTTTGCCCACTACGGCTGGCAGCAGAGCAGCTATCTGGTATTGCCTATCCTGGGGCCCAGTACCATCCGTGATGGCACCGGCGTGGGGCTGTCGTTCGGCTACAGCAGTGGTAGCTGGGTATTCCAGGAAAACCGCGATGCCGCAGCAGCCACCATCCTGTACGGCGTCGCCAGCCGCGAAAAACTGCTGGGTCTGGACGAGACTTTTAGCGAAGCCGCGCTGGACCGCTACAGCTATATGCGCGACGGCTATCTGCAGTACCGCAACGCCAGGCTAGGCTTCACCCCGCCGGCCAGCCAGCAGAACCCGGACGACGATAATATCGACGACCTGGTACCGGAAGACACACCGGCCTCCGCGCCTGCCGCTGCTGCGCCACAGGCTGATGCCTCTGCCCCTGTGGCGGCGGCCCCCGCCCCATAGACCAGCCTTCTGGCCCAAAAAAACGGCTACCCACGGGTAGCCGTTTTGCATGCCGGTGGCCATGCGGCCAACCTTCACCTGGCCAGGCAGGCCTAGCCCTGCTCCACCACACTTTCCAGTTGCTGCAGCAGGTACAGGCGCTGGTAGATGCCGCGCTCTATCGCCATCAGGGCATCGTGACTACCCTGCTCGGCGATGGCGCCGTGGTTCAGCACCACAATCTGGTCCGCATCGCGAATGGTAGACAGGCGGTGGGCAATGGAAATCAGCGTAACCTTGCCGTGCAGGCGCGCCAGCGCCTGCTGCACCAGTTGTTCGGTTTCGCTATCGATATGCGATGTCGCCTCGTCCAGCAACAAGATGCGTGGCTGGCCCGCCAAAGCGCGGGCAATGGCAATCAGCTGCTTTTGCCCCACCGACAAGCGGGTGCCACCTTCGCCCATATCGGTGTCGTAGCCGTGCTCCAGCGCCACGATCAGCTCATGCACGCCAGCCGCCTGCGCGGCAGCCTCGACCGCCGCCTGGCTCAGGCCGCGCCCCATGTCGATATTGTCGCGCGCACTGGCCGCCAGCAGGAAGGGGTCTTGCGGCACCAGCCCCACTCCGGCACGGAAAGCCAGGTCGCTAATCGTGGCAAGCGGCCGGCCATCAATGCAGACATCGCCCGCCTGCGGCGCATAAAAGCGCAGCAAGAGCGACAACAGCGTGGACTTGCCACTGCCGGTATGGCCGACAATGCCGTAAAACGCCCCGGCGGGGATGTGCAGGGACACATCGTGCAGCACCGGGTGGGCAGCATCGTAGCCAAAGCGCACGCTGCGGAAGCTCACCTCGCCGGCCGTAATGCTGCTGCCCTCGCCAGCGGCTGCGGCCAACCCTTCGCGCAGCAAACCATTCACGCGTGACGCCGCCACCACCGCCTGCTGCAGCTGGGAAAACTGCATGGTGATCTGGATCAGCGGCTCCACCACGCGCGCGATGTAGCTGACAAAAGCGTACAGCACGCCCACCTCCAGCCCGCTAACGCGATGGCTGCCAAATACCCAGATGACGGTGGCCAGCAGCAGCACGTTCAGCAAATCCAGCGCCGGGCGCAGCAGCCAGGCATTGGCACGCAGCTCGGCCATGCGCGCGCCGTACAGCTGCTGGTTGGTATCGGCAAACCGCCGGGCAAAACGCTGCTCTGCCCCGCTTGCCTGCAACACGCTCATGCCGGCAATGGATTCGGCCACCTGGGCGTTGATATCGCTGCGCAGCTGGCGTGCTTTCGTCACCGATGGTGCGCTCCAGCGCTGGTACAGCCACACGATCAGGAACACCGCCGGCAGCAGCAGCATCACCACCAGCGCCAGGCGCCAGTTCAGCCACGCCATGGCGGCCAACGCGCCGCACACCACGATCACGCTATCCAGCATCACGAACAGTACTTGCACGTACAGCTGCTTTACCGCCTCGGTATCGTTGGTCACACGGCTCACCAGCTGGCCGGTAATGGCCTTGTCGAAAAAAGCCATCGGCAGCGCCAGCACATGGCCGTATACCTCCTCGCGCAGGCGGCGCGCCGAACGCATGGCCACGCCGGCCAGGCGCAGCAGCTGCAGGTAACGCAGCAAGGTGGCCACCAGGCCGCTGAGCAAAATACCACCCAGCAGCAGGGCCACATCCAGCGCTACCCAGTGCCGTGGCAGCAGATAGTTATCGATAAAGTACTTGCCCAGCAGCGGCCCGCACGCCTCGAGCAAGGCGGCCAGCAGCAGGCAGAAAAAGCCCAGCCACACATGGTGGCGTTCGGGCGCGGCGGCATGGCGCAATAGCGCCATGGCTTGTTGTCGCTCAGCACTCATCCAGGCTGGCCTCCAGTTGCTGATAGCGCCACTGGCTGGCATACCAGCCATCCAGGGCTAAAAGGTCGGTATGGTGCCCGCGCTCGCTAACGCGCCCGTGCTTCAGCACCAGGATCTCGTCGGCATCCACGACCGCAGACAGCCGGTGGCTCACGATCAGCAGCGTACGCCCCTGCCGCGCCGCACGCAGGTGTTGCAGGATGGCGGTCTCGGTCTGCGTATCCACCGCTGACAGCGCGTCGTCCAGTATCAGCAGCGGGGCATCGGACAACAGCGCCCGGGCGATGGCTACCCGCTGGCGCTGGCCGCCAGACAGGCTCACCCCCTTCTCCCCTACCGGCGTGTCGTAGCCTTGCGGCAGGCGCAGGATATCGTCGTGCACGGCGGCCAGCTGCGCCACGCGCTCGATATCGGCGCGGCTGGCGTCGGGCTTCACCAGCGCGATATTGTCGGCCACGCTGGCCGAGAACAGGAACGCCTCTTGCGGCACCCAGCTGATGGCACGGCGCAGCGCGTTAAGGGTGTAATCGTCCAGCGCCTGCCCCTGCCACAGAATGCGGCCAACTTTGGGGTGGTACTGGCGCAGCAGCAGCTTCAGCAGCGTGGATTTACCGCTGCCGGTCGGCCCCACCAGCGCCAGCACGCCGCCGGCAGGCAGGCTCAGGCTCACCCCCGCCAGCGCCGCTGGCGTTTGCTGCGGGTAGCTGAAACCCACCTCGTCCAGCTGCAAGGTGCCGCCGGGGACAGTGCCCTGGCTGCCATGGTCGTCTACGGTAAGCGGGGCCGACAGGATAGGGTCCAGCCGCGCCCAGGCCGCCTTGCCGCGCTCCAGCAGCGCCAGCACCCAGCCGGCAGCAAACATCGGCCAGATCAACTGGCCCAGATACATGGAAAAACTGGTGAGCTGGCCAATGCTCAGGCTACCGTGCCATACCAGATAGCCCCCCAGCGACAGCGTCAGCACGCTGGCGGCGGTCAGCGTCATGCCCACCGTGGGCTCGAAAGCGGCCTCCCTGCGCTGGGCGGTCAGGCTGGCGTCGGCGGCGTTGGCCGCCAACTGCGCCATGGTGCGGCGGTTACGCGCTTCCAGCCCCAGCGCACGCAGGGTGCGCACGCCGCTGAGGGTCTCCTGCACGTGGTCGTTCAGTGCCGAAAAGCGCTGTAGCGAATCGGTAGACGCCTGGTGCACGTGGCGTGAAATACGCCAGAAGCCGAACGCCATCAGCGGAAACGGCAACAACGCGACAGCGGCCAGGCGCCAGTCCACGCCCAGCGTCATCATGCCCAGCACCAGGGTGAGCGTGAGCGCACCGTCAAAGCCGGCCAGCATAGCCTCGCCGGCAGCCATCTCCACCGCGTCGATATCGTTGGTGGCACGCGCCATCAGGTCGCCGGTACGCTGGTGCTGGTAAAAGCCCGGCCCCTGTGCGGCCAGCTTGCGGTACAGCGCTACGCGCAGATCCACGCCCAGCTGGTAGCTGGCGGCAAACAACTGCAGGCGCCAACCCACGCGCAAAAAGTAAATCGCCAGGCCCATGGCCAGCAGGCCGGCCAATTGCCAGTAAAGCGTGCTACCGCCCAGGCTGCCGGCCACCAGGCCATCGATAATGCGGCCAACCTGCCGCGGGATGCTCACGGTGAGCACCGCTACACAGGCCAGCATGGCAGCGGCCGCCAGATAGCGGGCCCAATGCTGGCGGATAAACTGTTTCAGAAAGCCAAACAGGCTCATGCCTTCCTCCTGGGCGCTGCCAAAAACTGCAGCCTGCCCGTGGCTGGGTAAACAGGGAGTGTGCAGAAAAAACGCCCGCCAGGCACCTGACCTGACGGGCGGTAACAGCGGGCAGAGCGCGGCTTAGCCGGGCTGCCAGCCACCACCCAGTGCGCTATACAGGTTCACCACGGCACGCAAGCGTGCCAGGCGCGCATCAGACTGGGCTTGCTCCAGCTGGAACACGCTGCGCTCGGCATCCAGTACTTCCAGATAGCTGCTATAGCCCGCGTCGTAACGCAGGCGCGCCAGGCGCAGTGCTTCGCGCATGGCGGCCAGCTGCTGGCTCTGGGCGGCTTCGGTTTCACGCGAGGTACCCACCGCAGACAGCGCATCCAGCGTATCGGCGAACGCTGCCTGCACCGCCTTCTCGTAGGCGGATAGTGCCTGTTTCTGGCGCGCGTTGGCGGCGTCGACCCCGGCGGCAATCTGGCCATTATTGAAAATGGGCGCCGCCAGGTTGGCCGCAAAGTTCCAGGTTTGTGCCGGGCCGGTAAACAGCTTGGATAGCTCCAGGCTGGCACTGCCCAGGCCTGCCGACAGGCCGATACTGGGGAAGTAAGCCGAGCGCGCTACGCCGATACGGGCGTTGGCGGCCACCAGCTGCGCTTCCGCCGCGGCGATATCCGGGCGGCGCAGCAGCAGGTCGGACGGCAGATCCGACGGCACGTCCAGCGGCACCGTCAAGCCATCCAGCGCCTTGCCGCGCGCCAGCGGGGTCATCAGCTCGCGCGGGTTCACCCCGGTGAGTACCGCCAGCGCGTGCTCGGTTTGCCGCACCGCCTGTTGCAGGCGCGGTACCGCGGCACGGGCAGAGGCGGCCTCGGCTTCGGCTTGTTTCAGCTCCAGCTCGGAGGTCATGCCGCCGTTAAAGCGCTTCTTGCGCAGCGCCAGGCTTTCCTCGCGCCCCTTCAGCGTGGCTTGCACGGCGGCCAGCTGCGCGTCGTAGCTCAGCAGCTGGAAGTAGGTGGCAGCCACCTGGGCGCTCAACGACTGGCGCGCCCCGTCCAGCAGGCGCTGGCTTTGCGCCAGGTCGGCGTTGGCAGCCTCGCGCTTGCGCGCTTCCTTGCCCCACAGGTCGAACTCCCAGCTGGCAGACAGGCCACCGTTGTAACTTTCGCCAATGGCACCGGCGCCACTGCTGTAGCGCGAGGTCTGCGCACGGGCACCACCCAGGCTGGCATTGACCTGCGGCAGCTGGCTGGCACGGGCAGCGCCGGCCGCAGCCGCGGCCTCTTCCACGCGCGCCGCCGTTTGCTGCAGGTCACGGTTGTATTGCTGGGCATCGGCAATCAGGCGGTTCAGCGTGGCATCGCCAAACTGGCGCCACCAGTGCGCGTCTACCTGCGCCTGCTGGCTGCCCTGCGGCAGTGGCAGGCTGGGGCGCTGGTAATCCGGGCCGACTGCGGCGCAAGCCGACAGCGCGGCGGCAACCAGCAGCGGCATCAGGGCTTGCTTAAGCGTCATGTTTTTCTCCTTGTTTGGCGGCCTTGCCTTGCGACAGCTGCATGATCAGCTTGAAGAACAGCGGGATGAACAGCGCCGCGATAAAGGTTGCGGCCAACATGCCGCCAATCACGCCGGTACCGATAGCGTGGCGGCTGGCCGAGCCGGCACCACTGGAAATAGCCAGCGGTACGCAACCCAGAATAAAGGCCAGAGAGGTCATCACGATGGGGCGGAAGCGCAGCTTGGCCGCGTCGATGGCGGCGTCGGCCAGGCTCATGCCCTCTTCCATCTTGATCACGGCAAATTCCACGATCAGGATGGCGTTCTTGGCCGCCAGACCGATCAGCGTAACCAGCGCAACCTGGAAGTACACGTCATTGGCCAGGCCCCGCATCCAGGTGGCCAGCAGCGCGCCAAACACGGCAAACGGTACCGCGGTGAGCACGGCAAACGGCAGCGTCCAGCGTTCGTACTGCGCCGACAGGATCAGGAACACCATCAGCAGCGCCACCACAAACACCATGGACGACGAACCACCGGTGGATTTTTCCTGGAAGGCCGAGCCGGTCCACGCCAGGGTATAGCCGTCCGGCAGCACTTCCTTGGCCAACTGCTCCATGGCCGCCAGCGACTCGCCCGAGCTATAGCCCGGTGCCGGGCCGCCCACGAACTTGGCCGCAGGGAAGGCGTTGTAACGGTCTACCACCTCGGGGCCGGTACGCTGCTCGATTTTCACCAGGCTGGTCAGCGGGATCATCTGGCCGTTCTGGCCACGCACGAACACATTGCGCAGGTCTTCCACGCTATCGCGGAAGTCGGCTTCGGACTGCAGCTGCACGGTAAAGATGCGGCCGAACTTGCTGAAGTCGTTCACGTACAGCGAGCCAAAGGTACTGCTCATGGCGTCGAAGACGTCCCCTACCGCCACGCCCAGCGATTTGGCTTTGTCGCGGTCCAGCTGCACGTTCAGCTGTGGCACGTTGGCCGAGAAGGTGGTTTGCACGCCAGCCAGCTCGGGGCGTTTCGCTGCCGCCATCATCAGCTTCTGCGCCTGCTGTGCCAGCTCGGCGCTGGTGGCGCCGTTACGGCTTTGCAGATAGGCCTCGAAACCACCGGTAGACGACATGCCGGAAATCGGCGGCGGGTTGAACGCCAGCACCAGGCCTTCCGGCACCATCATGCCCTTCTGGAACACATCGCCCACCACCGCCTGTGCCGACAGGTTGGGCGCCTTGCGCTCGTCCCACGGTTTCAGGGTGATGAAGGTCACGCCGGTGTTGCTACGGTTGGTACCGGACAGAATGTCGAAGCCGGCAAAGCTCATTACATCTTTTACCGCCGGGTTGGCCGCAATCTGCTTGTCGAAGCGGTTCATCACGTCCTGGGTGCGGTTGATGGCCGCGCCGTCGGGCAGGATGGTGGCCGCAATGATGTAGCCCTGGTCTTCCTCGGGGGCCAGCGACGACGGGATCAGCTTGAACAGCCATACCGAGGCGCCAATCAGCACGCCGAACATCACCAGCGCCAGCAGGCTGCGGCGGATCAGGAAGGACACGCCGTTGCCGTAGCTGGCGGTCATGCGGTCGAAGAAGCGGTTGAAGCCCTCAAAGAAGCGGTTGCTGTGCTGGTGCTCGGGCTTGAGCATCAGCGCGCACAGTGCCGGGGTCAGTGTCAGCGCCACAATGCCGGAGATGGTCACCGAGATGGCAATGGTAATGGCGAACTGCTTGTACATCTGGCCGGCAATACCGCCCAGGAACGCTACCGGAATGAAGACCGAGCACAGTACCAGCACGATGGCGACCACCGGGCCGCTCACTTCCTTCATCGCCTGTAACGTCGCCTCGTACGGCGGCTTGCCCTCTTGTGACATGATGCGCTCGACGTTTTCCAGCACCACGATGGCGTCATCCACCACGATACCGATGGCCAGTACCATGCCGAACAGCGTCAGCGTGTTGATGGAATAGCCAA
The DNA here is from genome assembly GCF_028548455.1 of Vogesella aquatica. Classification (GTDB taxonomy): domain Bacteria; phylum Pseudomonadota; class Gammaproteobacteria; order Burkholderiales; family Chromobacteriaceae; genus Vogesella; species Vogesella aquatica. Next base: position 26,891 of record NZ_JAQQLF010000025.1, on the reverse strand, counting down.
AGATATACATGCCGGCAAAGGTGCCCACAATGGACACCGGCACCGCCAGGCCCGGGATCAGCGTCGCGCGCCAGTTCTGCAGGAACAGGTACACCACGGCAAACACCAGCACCATGGCTTCGGCCAGGGTAGAGATCACCTCGTTGATCGACACTTCCACAAAGCGGGTGGTGTCATACGGAATGGCGTAGGACAGGCCCTGCGGGAAGCGTGCGGCCAACTCGTCCATGCGTTCCTGCACGGCTTTGGCGGTGTCCAGCTGGTTGGCACCCGGTGCCAGGTTGATACCGATAGGGATGGTGGGGCGGCCATTGTGCAGGCCGGAGAAGTCATACGACAGCGCCCCCAGCTCTACCCGTGCCACGTCTTTCAGGCGCACCTGTTGCCCGCCGCTACCGCTGCGCACGATGATGTTCTCGAACTCGGACACCTCGCTGAAACGGCCCTGGGTGGTAATGGTGTAGGTAAAGTCAGGCTGCGTGCCCGCAGTCGGGGTGCCCCCCACCTTGCCGGCGGCAAACTGCGCGTTCTGCTCGCGGATGGCTTTCGCCACGTCACCCGGGGTCAGGTTCAGCTGCGACAGGCGGTCCGGGCGCAGCCAGATACGCATGGCGTAGTCCTGGCCGGCAAAGTTGGTCACCTGGCCCACGCCCGGAATACGCTTAAGCTCGTCCACCACGTTCAGCAGCGCGTAGTTGCTCATGAACAGGGTGTCGAAGCGTTTGTCCGGCGAATACAGCGAGATCACCTGCAGGAAGGTCGCGGCCTGCTTGCGTACGTTCACGCCCTGGCGGCGTACTTCTTCCGGCAGCGACGACAGCGCGGACTGCACGCGGTTGTTCACGTTAATGGTGGCCTGATCGGGGTTGGTACCGATCTTGAAGGTAACCGTTACCGTGAGGCGGCCGTTACTGGAGCTGGTGGACTGCAGGTACAGCATGTCGTCCACGCCGTTAATGGCCTGCTCCAGCGGTGACGCTACCGTATCGGCGACAACTTCGGCAGAGGCACCCGGGTAGTTGGCCGTCACCGCTACCGACGGCGGCACGATCTGCGGGTATTGCTCCACCGGCAGTGCCCGCATGCCAAAAAAGCCGGCCAGCAGGATGACGATGGAGATCACGCTGGCAAAAATCGGCCGGCGTACAAAAAAGGCTGAAAACATGGTGTGTTTCCCCTTGGTTAGCCGTTAGCCGGCGCAGAGGCAGGTTTGGCCGCTTGCGGCACCACCTTGGCACCCGGGCGCAGCTTGATCAGGTTATCCACAATCACCTGCTCGCCTGCTTTCAGGCCGCCCTCCACGATAAAGCCGGCTGGCGTGGCTTCACCCAGCTGCAGCGGGCGCGGCTCGGCGGTGTTGTCCTTGCCTACCACCCATACCATCTTGCCCTGCTGGCTGGACAGCACGGCTTGCTGCGGTACCACCAGTGCGCCCAGACGGGTCGCGCCCTTCAGCTGGACACGTACAAACTGGCCCGGGCGCAGCTGGCCTTGCGGGTTGGCAAAGGTGGCGCGCGCGGCCGAGGTGCCGGTAGCCGGGTCGATCACGCGGTCGGCATAGTCGATAACGCCATCGCGGCCGTACTGCGCGCCATCCGGCAGCTTCAGGCTGACGGTGTAGCGGTTACCCGCCGGCAGGCGCAGCTTGCCCTCTGCGGCCAGCTTCTGGGCTCTCAGTACGTCGTTGTCCGACAGCGAGAATTTCACGTAGATCGGGTCCAGCTGCGAAATGCGCGTCAGCAGGCCGCCCTCGCCCGGCTGCACCAGGCTGCCTTCGGAGCGCACTTCGGCACTGGTCACGCCGCCGATAGGCGCCGTGACACGGGTGTAGTCCAGGTTGATCTGGGCACTTTTCAACCCGGCGCGTGCCGCCGCTACCGAGGCTTTGGCGCTGGCCAGCGCCGCTACGGCGTCGTCACGGTCTTTCTGGCTGACGGCGTTTTCCTTGAACAGCGGAATCACGCGGTCGTGGTCTTGCTGGGCGCGAATCAGGCTGGCTTCCTGCAGCTTCAGCGCGGCCGCCGCCTGGTCTACCGCAGCCTGGTACGGGGCAGCATCAATCTGGAACAGCAGGTCACCGGCCTTGACGGTGCTGCCTTCGGTGTAGGCACGGCTCTGCAGAATGCCGGACACGCGGGCGCGCACTTCCACTTCGCGCGAGCCGCTGGTTTGCGCCACGTACTCGCTTACCAGCGGCACATCGGCCGCCTGCATGGTTTTTACCGATACCGGCATAGGGGGCATCTGGCCGCCATGGCCGCCCGCCTGGCCGGCAGGTTGGCCGCAAGCAGCCAGCAAGATAGCCAGAGGCAACAGTGCGGCGTGGTTCAGTTTGGTGGGTATCACGGAACGCTCCTTGATAAGAGAAGGGTTTTGCCTGGCAACAATGCAGGCTTATTCAACGCAAATTCAGCCGGGCGGGTGGCGTGGCCCCCTGCCTGGCGGTGTGTGATGGTTTTCAGTGTAGCTGCTGGCGACACAATTCAAGTGACATGACAGCAGACAGTATCGGTACGTTTGCGGCAATGCAGCATACATTCAGGCAGCACATTGGCGATTTTGGTGCGATAATACATACATTCACGTATGTATGTAAACAAACAGTACTGCAGACGCCGCTGTTTGTCGCTATCCTTACGCCCGCTTTGATACCCCTTTTATCGATATGGCCAGAAGAACCCGCGAAGAAGCCGAACAAACCCGCCAGCTGCTACTGGATACCGCCGAAAAGGTATTCTGGGAGCAAGGCGTGGCCGCCACCTCGCTGACCGACATTGCTGCGGCAGCGGGGCTGACGCGTGGTGCAATCTATTGGCACTTTGCCAACAAGCTGGACCTGTTCAATGCGCTATGCGACCGCATCGTACCGGCGCTGGAAATCATCGACGGTATCTTGCTGGATACGCATTACAACCCGGCAGCGCGGCTGTGGCGGCACGTGCACGCCATGTTCGACCTGCTGTACCACGACCAGCGCATGCGCCGCATCTGCGCTATTCACCATATTGGCTGCGAACAGGTGGGCGAAATGGCGCCGCTGCTGCTGGAACAGCTCAGCTGGACGCAGGAAAAAGAAGCCCAGCTGACGCGGGTACTGGAAGAAGCCGGCCAGCAAGGTCTGCTGCGCCCTGGTGTGGTACCCACCCTGGCCGCCATCGGCCTGCACTCGCTGTACGGCGGCCTGTGCCATAGCTGGATGATCGCCATCGAGAACGACACCATCCACCGCCATCTATCCGCCATGTTAAGCCCTTATTTTGTCGGGGTTTTCCAGGACGACTGCTGGCTACAGGGCGCTGCACCGGCGGCCTGATTGGCGTATACTCCGCGCTTTCCCGCAGACAACACCGCATTTGGCCATGACCCACGCCATCAGCATCGAGTCCGTCAGCAAGCGTTTTGGCAGCTTGCAGGCACTGGATAGCGTCAGCTTCACCGTAGCGCAGGGCGAGTTCTTCGCCTTGCTCGGCCCCAACGGCGCCGGCAAAACCACCCTGATCTCAGCCATGGCTGGCTTGTCACGCCCGGATAGCGGCCATATCCGCATCATGGGGCACGATACGGTAGCCAGCGCCCGCCAGGCGCGCATGACGCTGGGCGTGGTACCGCAAGAACTGGTGTTCGACCCGTTTTTCAGCGTACGCGAGGCGCTGGTCTTCCAGTCCGGCTACTTTGGCATCCGCCGCAACGACGCCTGGATAGACGAGCTGCTGCACAAGCTGGGCCTCACCGACAAAGCCGGTACCAATATGCGCGCACTGTCCGGCGGCATGAAACGCCGGGTGATGGTGGCGCAGGCGCTGGTGCACCGCCCGCCGGTGATCGTGCTGGACGAACCTACCGCCGGCGTGGACGTAGAGCTGCGCCAGAGCCTGTGGGCTTTTGTGCAGGAGCTGAACCAGGCCGGCCACACCATCGTGCTGACCACCCACTATCTGGAAGAAGCCGAAACCCTGTGCAGCCGCATCGCCATGCTGAAAAAAGGCAAACTGCTGGCACTGGAAAACAAGGACAAGCTGCTGGCACACAGTGCCACCCGCGAAATCTCGCTGAAGTTGGCCGCAGCGCTGCCAGCCAGCCTGCAGCCGCTGAAAGTGCGCGAAGCGGATGGCCGCCACATTCTGCAGCTGGCCGATATTGCCCGCCTGGAAGACGTACTGCGCGAGCTCAGGTTGGCCGCAGTGGAAGTGCGCGAGCTGTCCATCCACGAAACCGACCTGGAACAGGTGTTTGTGAAAATGATGCATGGGGGGCGCGTGTGATGCACGGTTTCATGACGCTGTTCAAAAAAGAAATCCTGCGCTTCTGGAAAGTGGCCTTCCAGACCGTCATGGCGCCGGTACTGACCGCCCTGCTGTACCAGCTGATTTTCTCGCACGTGCTGTCGCAGCACGTTGAAGCCTACCCGGGCGTGAGCTATACCGCTTTTCTGATACCGGGCCTGGTGATGATGTCGATGGCACAGAATGCCTTTGCCAACAGCTCGTCCAGCCTGATCCAGAGCAAGATCACCGGCAATATCGTGTTCCTGCTGCTGCCACCGCTGACGGCGCTGGAATTTTTTGGCGCCTACCTGCTGGCCGCCATCGTGCGCGGCCTGGTAGTAGGTGCTGGCGTACTGGCGGTGACGGCCTGGTTTGGCCTGCCGCTACCCAGCCACCCACTGTGGATTCTGGCCTTTGCCGCCTTAGGCTGTGGCGTACTGGGTACACTGGGCATTGTGGCAGGCATCTGGGCCGATAAATTCGACCAGTTGGCCGCTTTCCAGAACTTTATCATCATGCCGCTGACTTTCCTGTCAGGGGTGTTTTACTCCATCAACAGCCTGCCACCCTTGTGGAAAACCGTGTCGCACCTGAACCCGGTGTTCTACATGATTGACGGCTTCCGCTACGGCTTCTTTGGCCAGGGTGATGTCTCCCCCTGGTTGTCGCTGGCTGTAGTGGGGGGCAGTTTTGCCGCACTGGCAAGCTGGTCCTTGTATTTGATCGGTAGCGGCTACAAATTGCGCCAGTAAGCCCGCACCGTTTTTTGACAGCTTTCCTACAGGATTTACCATGGTTAGTGCAGACTATATCCAGAACGTCATCACCTCCACCCTCGCCTGTGAGCACATCCAGGTGCTGGGTGACGATGGTACCCACTTTGAAGCAGTCATCGTCAGCCCCGAGTTTTCCGGCCGCAACCGTGTACAGCGCCACCAGCTGGTCTACAACGCATTGGGGGACCGCATGCGTGCCGAAATCCACGCGCTGTCGATGAAGACACTCAGCCCGGAAGAATGGGCGCAGCAACAAGGCTAAAAAAAACATAATGGAAAAACTGGTCATTCAAGGCGGCAACGGCCCGCTCAATGGTGAAATCCGTGTCTCCGGTGCCAAAAACGCCGCCCTGCCCATCCTGTGTGCAGGCCTGCTGACCGCCGACACGCTGAAACTCAGCAACGTGCCGATGCTGCGCGATGTATCTACCACGCAAAAGCTGCTGCAAGGCATGGGCGTGCGTGTGATGACCGACAACGTGCACGAAGTCGAAATTACCGCTTCGCAGCTGGATACGCTGGTGGCCCCGTACGAGCTGGTGAAAACCATGCGCGCCTCCATCCTGGTGCTGGGCCCCATGCTGGCCCGCTACGGCGAGGCCACCGTCTCGCTGCCAGGCGGCTGCGCCATCGGTAGCCGCCCGGTAGACCAGCACATCAAGGGCATGGTCGCCATGGGGGCCGAAATCTCCATCGAGCACGGCTACGTCAAAGCCCGCGCCAAGCGCCTGCGTGGCGCGCACATCATGATGGACATGGTCACTGTAGGCGGCACCGAAAACCTGATGATGGCCGCCACACTGGCCGAGGGCGTTACCATTCTGGAAAACGCCGCGCGCGAGCCGGAAGTCGTCGACCTGGCCAACTGCCTGGTGTCCATGGGCGCCAAGATCCAGGGCATCGGCACCGACCGCCTGGTGATCGAAGGCGTAGAACGCCTGCACGGCGCACAACACGCCATCATGCCGGACCGCATCGAAGCCGGTACCTTCCTGGTTGCCGGCGCCATGACCCAGGGCCACGTGGTGCTGCGCAACGCCGCACCGCGCGCCATGGACGTGATTCTGGACAAGCTGGCCGAAACCGGTGCCATCATCGAATGCGGTGACGACTGGATCTCGCTGGACATGAAGCGCCGCCCGAAAGCGGTGAACGTGCGCACCCTGCCGCACCCGGCCTTCCCTACCGATATGCAGGCGCAGATGATGACGCTGAACACCATCGCGGAAGGCACCGCGGTGATGACGGAAACCATCTTCGAAAACCGCTTCATGCACGTGCCGGAGCTGAACCGCATGGGCGCCAATATCGAAGTGGAAGGCAATACTGCCATCGTGAAGGGTGTGGAAAAGCTGTCCGGCGCCACCGTCATGGCCACCGACCTGCGCGCCTCTGCCAGCCTGGTGATTGCCGGCCTGGTCGCCGAAGGCGAAACCGTGGTGGACCGCATCTACCATCTGGATCGTGGCTACGAACACATCGAAGACAAGCTCAACGCCGTGGGCGCCAACATTACCCGCAGCAACAGCTAAGCATTGCTTGCACCGCAAAAAAAGCCCCGTCAGGGGCTTTTTTGTTTTTTATCCTGGCCGGGCAGGCAAGCTGTGCACAAAAGTCTAAAGTTTAAGATAGCCACAATCAGCCAGGCAGATGGCCATGACTGCGCTGAATTCATTGCTCAAAGCAGTAAAAAGCCTGAATAATGTTGAATATCTTAAACGAGAATGAAACATGCGCCTCAGCATCAAAACCAAATTGCTGCTCGGTGCCGGGCTGCTGGTCATGGTGGGTTTTGCCACCATTATCGGCCTGAACAGCTGGCTTACCCTGAAGCACGCCCAAAACAGCGTACTGGCGCATGCCCGTACACAAGCCCAAGGCGAGGCCGACAAGCTGCGCATCCTGCTGGAACGCGGCTATACCGCGGTAGAAGCGCTGGCTACCGGCATGCAAGCCCTACCCGGTAGCGCCACCCCCGACATGCGCAGCCTCGCCAGCCGGCAAACACGCGCCCTGCTGGCACAGCACCCGGACGCAGTGGGTATCTTCACCCTGTGGGAGCCTAACGCCCTGGACGGGCGCGACAGCGAAATGGCAGGCAAGCCGGATAACGACGCCCAAGGCCGCGCCGGTGTGTACTGGTTTCGCAAAGATGGCAAGGAAGACGCCGTGTGGGGCGCAGAAGACATCGATAGCGACGAATACTACGCCAGCCCCAAAAGCAGCAAACAGCCGGTGATGACCGAGCCCTACGAAGACCGTGATATCAAGGTGCTGATGGCCACGCTGTCTTACCCCATCGTACGCGACGGCCAGTTCCTGGGTGTCACCGGCATCGACATGGGGCTGGGCAAACTGCAAGCGCTCGCCGCGCAGGTCAAGCCATACGGCGACGGCTTCATGACGATCTACTCCAATAGCGGCATGGTGCTGGGCAGCGCCGACCAGGCCCGCGTGGGCAAAAAAGATGGCAGCGTGCCCGCCGAGGCCATGGCCGCCATCCGGCAGGGTAAAGCTTACGAATACACCGAACAGGACACGCTGCACCTGATTGAGCCGGTCAACGTTGGCCGCACCACCCAGCCCTGGGCGGTACGCATCTCCATCCCGCTGGCCAGTGCTTTTGCCGATACCCGCGCCGCCACCTTGCAAACTGCCGGGCTCAGCCTGCTGGCACTGCTGCTGATCCTGCTGGCGCTGGCGCTGCTGCTGGGCAAACTGGTGGCGCCGCTGGGCCGGCTGCAAAGTGCACTCAGTGAATTATCTGGCGGCGATGGCGACCTCACCCGGCAATTGCATATCAGCGGCCAGGACGAAATCGGCGCTTCCGCCAGCGCCTTCAACCACTTCAGCCAGGCCCTGCGACACATGCTGCTGGACGTGCGCGAGCGTACCGGCCAGGTCAATCAGGCCGTTACCGCCCTGGCCAGCGAAACGGCCGACATCAGCCAGCACTCCAGCCAGCAGGCGCAGGCCGCCACCCATACCGCCGGCGCTGTCAGCCAGCTATCCGGCAGCATCAGCCGTATTGCCGAATCGGCCCGCGCGGCAGAACAAGCCGCGCGCAGTGCAGGTGACGAGGCCGAACAAGTGGCCGACAGCGTGCACAGCACCGCCAGCGAGATTGGCCGCATTGCCGATACCATCCGCGGCATAGGCGGCGTACTGGACGGGCTGGAAAACCGCTCCGAGCAGATCAGCAGCATCGTGCAGGTGATCAAGGACATTGCCGAGCAAACCAACCTGCTGGCGCTGAATGCAGCGATCGAGGCCGCACGGGCGGGCGAGCAGGGCCGCGGCTTTGCCGTGGTTGCCGACGAGGTGCGCAAGCTGGCAGAGCGCACGTCCTCGGCCACGGTAGAAATCGCGGCCAGCATTCGCCAGGTACAGGAAGAAACCGCCGGTGCGGCCGGCAGCATGGATGACGCGATTCGCCAGGTAGAAAACGGGGTGATGCTGGCCGAGCGTGCCGCGGGCTCCATCACGCAGATCCGCAGCCACAACCTGGGCGTACTGGACACCGTAGGCCATATTGCCGCGGCTACCGCCGAGCAATCGGCCGCCAGCCGCAGCATTGCCAGCCACATCGAGGCGATTCACGCCATGACGGCGGATACCGATGCCTCGCTGCTACACGCCAGCGGTGCGGTAGCCGACCTGCAGCGGCTGGCCGGCGAACTGCAAAGCCTGCTGGCGCGCTTCAAGCTGTAAGCACCGGCCAAGGTTGGCCGCAGCCGTGCCGCCATGCCCTGCAGCCAACCCAAACAAAAAAGCCCCGCTTGCTTGCGCAAACGGGGCTTTTGGCCGAGGCCGCAACGGCTAGTGGCCGTCGAACGAGCACACGGTAAACAGCGGGATATCCAGGCCGCGCATCAGGTCGCCACCGCCCAGCTCGGGCAGCTCGATAATGCCGGCCGCTTCCACCACGTCCGCGCCCAGGCGCTGCAGCAGTTTGTAACCGGCCATCATGGTACCGCCGGTAGCGATCAGGTCGTCGATCAGTACCACACGGTCACCCGGTTTCACCGCGTCGGTGTGCATTTCTACCGTCGCGTTGCCGTACTCCAGCTCGTACTCTTCCGCCACCGTGGTGTAGGGCAGCTTGCCCTTTTTGCGGATAGGCACAAAGCCGACATTCAGCTCGTAGGCCAGCACCGAACCGATGATGAAACCACGCGCGTCCAGGCCCGCCACCATATCGATCTTCTCGCCCATATAACGGTGCACGAAGATGTCGATCAGCATGCGGAAGGTCTTGGGGTTCTGCAGCAGCGGGGTAATATCGCGGAACATCACCCCCTCGCTCGGCCAGTTCGGCACGGTGCGGATCCAGCCCTTCAGATAGCGCGAATAGTCCAGGTTACTCAGGTTTTCCATGCTGTCTGCCTTAGTGGAAGAACGCCAGCTTCACTACCCACAGGCCGGCAATCACCAGTACTGCAGGCTTCAGGTCGGCAAAACGGCCAGCCAGGATCTTGATCACGGCGTAGCTGATAAAGCCAAAAGCGATACCGTCAGCAATCGAGAAGGTAAACGGCATGGCCACCGCAGTCATCACCGCCGGGGCGGATTCGGTCAGGTCATCCCAGTTGATCTCGGCCAGGCCACGCGTCATCAGCACGGCGACATAGCACAGTGCAGGTGCGGTAGCGTAAGCCGGTACGGTCTTGGCCAGCGGCGAAATCCACAGGCAGGCCAGGAACAGGATGGCCACCACCAGCGCGGTCAGGCCGGTACGGCCGCCTACGGCAGTGCCGGCAGCCGATTCGATATACGCGGTGGTGGACGAGGTGCCCATCACGGCACCGGCAGTGATAGCCACCGAGTCGGCCATCAGCGCGCGCTTCAGGCGTGGCAGCTTGCCGTCTTTGTCCAGCAGGCCGGCACGGTGCGACACACCTACCAGGGTACCGGTGGTATCAAACAGATCGACAAAGAAGAACACGAAAATCACGCCCAGCAGGCCGGCGGTCATGGCGCCTTGCAGGTCCATTTTCATGAAGGTCGGCGCGATGCTCGGCACCGGGGCAAAAATGCCTTCAAAGTTGGACAGACCCAGCATGATGGACAGTGCCGTCACCGTCAGTACGCCAATGATGATGGAGCCGTGTACCTTGCGGTACTCCAGCGCCACGATGATGAAGAAGCCCAGAATGGCCAGCAGCACTTTCGGGTCGTGCATATTGCCCATGGTCAGCAGGGTGGCCGGGTGATCCACTACCACACCGGCGTTTTTCAGCGCGATGATGGCCAGGAACAGGCCCACACCGGCCGAAATGGCAAACTTCAGCGACTGGGGAATGGCGTTCACGATGGCTTCGCGCACCTTGAACAGGCTCACCGCCAGGAACACGATACCGGAAATGAACACGGCACCCAGCGCCGCTTCCCACGGCACGCCCATGCCTTTTACCACGGTAAAGGTAAAGTAGGCGTTCAGGCCCATACCCGGTGCCAGCGCGATCGGGTAGTTGGCCACCAGCGCCATGATGGCGGTACCCAGCGCGGCGGCCAGGCAGGTAGCAACAAACACGGCGTTGAAATCCATGCCGGTAATCGACAGGATGGCCGGGTTCACGATAACAATGTAAGCCATTGTCAGGAACGTGGTGAAACCGGCAATGACCTCGGTCTTGACGTCGGTGCCGTGCTCTTTAAGCTTGAAGAAGCTTTCTAGCATGATGACATGCCCTCCCCTCGTCTTTTGAGACGTAACTGTTTGAAAAACGCGCGATTTTAACCTGAAACGCTTGTTTGTTGCGCTGCAGTTTGTCTGCGGCAAGCCCTGCTTAACCACAACAGCGCCTTGTGGTATCCTGAAATATTGCTCAAGTTAGTTAGGAAGCGCTTACATGACGTCAGCCCAAGGCTCGATTTTTATCGTGGTGGCCCCTTCCGGCGCCGGTAAAACCTCGCTGGTGGCCGCACTACTGCAGGCTGAACCCGGCGTAGAGCTGTCGGTTTCCTATACAACCCGCGCCCCGCGCGAAGGCGAAGTCGACGGCAAGAACTACCATTTTGTCGACCGCGCCGCCTTTGAAGCCATGATCGCCGCCGGCGACTTCCTGGAATACGCCGAGGTCTACGGCAACTACTACGGCACCAGCGCCCGCTGGCTGCGCGACAGGTTGGCCGCAGGCCACGACATCCTGCTGGAAATCGACTGGCAGGGCGCACGCCAGGTGCGCAAGGTCTTTGGCGAAGCTGTGGCGGTATTCATCCTGCCGCCGTCACTGCCGGTGCTGGAGGCCCGCCTGCGCGGCCGCGCCACCGATAGCGAAGAAGTGATCCAGCGCCGTCTGTCCGAGGCACGCATGGAAATCGACCAGGTTGCCGAATACGACTACCTGATCGTGAACGATGATTTCGACCAGGCCCGCCTGGACCTGATCAGCGTGATCCGCAGCCAGCGCCTGCAGGCTGCCCGCCAGCTGCAGCGCCATGCCGACGCCATTGCCGGCATGCAAACGCCGCGCTAGGGCTTTATCCCGATCGCACAATCCCTTATCTTTTTGCTTCACCCTTTGTGAAAGAGACACACCATGGCCCGTATTACCGTTGACGATTGCCTCGACCGCATCCACAACCGCTTCGACCTGACCCTGGCAGCAGCCTACCGTGCCCGTCAGGTAGCCTCCGGTGCCACCGCTTTTGTAGAGCAAGGCCGTAACAAGCCTACCGTTGTTGCCCTGCGCGAAATCGCCGGTGGCCACGTTGGCCGCGAAATCCTGACCCGCCACAAAGGCTGATTCTGCCGATGACCGCGGATAACGCCTCCCCTATCGACTACAACGCCCTCGTTGACGCCGAGGCCGAGGCGTTATTCCTGGCCGCGTCGCGCTACCTGAAGCCCGAAGACGTGCAGCTGCTGCGCCAGGCTTTCATCACGGCACGCGACGCGCACGAAGGCCAGACCCGCAAAAGCGGCGAGCCCTACATCACCCACCCGCTAGCGGTAGCGAGCATGCTCACCGACTGGCGGCTGGATGCCCAGGGGTTGGCCGCAGCGCTGATGCACGACGTACTGGAAGACACCGGGGTCACCAAGCCCACCTTGTCCGACCAGTTTGGCCGCACCATCGCCGACCTGGTCGATGGCCTGTCCAAGCTGGAAAAGCTGGAATACCAGACCAAGGAAACCGCGCAAGCGGAAAACTTCCGCAAGATGGTGCTGGCGATGGCGCGCGACATCCGCGTGATCATCGTGAAGCTGGCCGACCGCCTGCACAATATGCGCACGCTGGACGCCATGCGCGAGGACAAGCGCCAGCGCATTGCACTGGAAACGCTGGAAATCTACGCCCCCATCGCCAACCGCATCGGCCTGAACAAGGTCTACCGCGAGCTGCAGGACCTGGCGTTCATGCACCTGCACCCGCACCGCTACCACGTGCTGTCCAAAGCCGTGCGCGCGGCACGCGGCAACCGGCGCGAGGTGGTGGACAAGATCCTGAAAGCGGTAAGCCAGAAGCTGGTGGAGGCCAATATCGAGGCCACCATCAAGGGCCGCGAGAAAAACCTGTACAGCATCTACAAGAAAATGCAGGAAAAAAGCCTGTCGTTTTCCGAAGTGCTGGATATCTACGGCTTTCGCATCATCGTGAAAGACAACCCCGGCTGCTACCTGGCGCTGGGGGCGCTGCACAGCCTGTACAAGCCGATTCCGGGCAAGTTCAAGGACTACATCGCCATCCCCAAGGGCAACGGCTACCAGAGCCTGCACACCACCCTGTTCGGCCCCTACGGCACACCGGTGGAAATGCAGATCCGTACCCGCGAAATGAACGCGGTAGCGGAAGCCGGCATCGCCTCGCACTGGATGTACAAATCCGGCCACGCCAGCATCGATGCCGCCAAGCAGCGCACGCACCAGTGGCTGCAAAGCCTGCTGGACATGCAGGCCGAGAGCGACGACGCCGTCGAGTTCCTGGAACACATCAAGATCGACCTGTTCCCCGACGAGGTGTACGTGTTTACACCCAAGGGCAAGATTATCGTGCTGCCGCATGGCTCCACCCCGGTGGATTTTGCCTACGCGGTACACACCGACGTGGGCCACCGCTGTATCGCCGCCCGCGTGAACCACAACCTGGTACCGCTGCGCAGCGTGCTGCGTAACGGTGACACCGTGGACATCATCACCTCCACGCAAACCAAGCCCAACCCGTCGTGGCTGAATTTCGTGCAAAGCGGCCGTGCACGCTCCGGCATCCGCAACTACCTGAAGTCGCTACAGGCGCAGGACGCCATCCAGCTGGGGCAAAAGCTGCTGCGCCAGGCGGCCAGTGCGCTGTCGGCCTTCGAGCCGGACATCACGCCCGAGCTGGAAGAGGCACTACTGGCACGCCTGGGCGAACGCAACCGCCGCTTCAGCGACATCCTGGCCGACATCGGCACCGGCAAACAGCTGGCCGCCGTGGTGGCGCGCAAGCTGCTGGAACTATCCGGCCAGCAGGCACAGCAGGCCGCGCTGGGCCCGATTGCCATCCGTGGCAACGAAGGCGCAGCCATCCACCTGTCCAGCTGCTGCAACCCGATACCGGGCGACCAGATCGTCGGCATTGCCAAGAAAGACCAGGGCCTGCTGATTCACCGCGGCAGCTGCCATAACGTGCAGCGCGTGGAAACGGAAAAGCTGCTGGAAGTACGCTGGGAAACGGTAAAAGACCGCATGTTCGGGGTAAACATCAGCATTCTGGCGTTTAACCAGCGCGGTGCGCTGGCCGACATTGCCGCCGCCATCTCGCACGCCTCGGCCAATATCGAAACCGTCGACACGCAAGACAACCACAGCCAGGACGGCTACATCCACATTCACTTCCGCCTGCAGGTAGACAACTTGCAGCATCTGGAAAAAGTGCTGGCACAGGTTCAGCAAGTGGAAGTCGTCCAGCGCGCAGAAAGACGCTAGCACCATGCCCTGCATCCGCATTAACGGTGAAGACCGCACGCTCTCCGGGCACGTAGACAGCCTGGCCGCCCTGATTGCCGAGCTGGGCCTCACCGGCAAGCGCATTGCCATCGAGCGCAATGGCGAAATCGTACCGCGTAGCCAGCATGCCAACACCCCGCTCACAGAGGGTGATGCGCTGGAAATCGTCGTCGCCGTGGGCGGCGGTTAACTTTAGCAAGGGACCAAGCGTGCAAGACCCATTGATCATCGCCGGAAAATCCTACCAATCCCGCCTGCTGGTTGGCACCGGCAAATACCGCGACTTCCAGCAAACCGCCGACGCGCTGGACGCCTCCGGCTGCGAGATTGTCACTGTGGCCATCCGCCGCGTGAACCTGGGGCAAAACCCTAACGAGCCGAATCTGCTGGACTTTTTGCCAAAAAACCGGTATACACTGCTGCCCAACACGGCAGGCTGCTACACCGCAGACGACGCTGTGCGGACCTTGCGCCTCGCGCGTGAGCTGCTGGACGACCACCGCCTGGTGAAGCTGGAAGTACTGGGCGACCCGCATACCTTGTACCCCAACGTACGCGACACGCTCAAAGCCGCCGAAACCCTGGTGAAGGAAGGCTTCGACGTGATGGTTTACACCTCGGATGACCCCATCGTCGCCAAAGAGCTGGAACAGATAGGCTGCTGCGCCATCATGCCGCTGGCCAGCCTGATCGGCTCCGGCATGGGCATACTGAACCCGTGGAACCTGCAGCTCATTATCGAGCAATCGAATGTCCCTGTGCTGGTTGACGCCGGCGTAGGTACCGCCTCGGACGCAACCATCGGCATGGAGCTGGGTTGCCACGGGGTACTGATGAATACCGCCATTGCCGCCGCACAAGACCCTGTGCGTATGGCACTGGCCATGAAACTGGGCGTCCAGGCCGGTCGCGAAGCGTACCTGGCCGGGCGTATGCCTAAACGCTTTTATTCGGCGACACCGAGTTCGCCACGTGAGGGGGTGATTTCTTCCCGTTCGGGATGATGCGCAGTGCACACTAATACCCGTTGCCACGCATCTGGCTTTTACAAAAGCTACAACGTTGTTTAGAATACTCATTTTCCTCGAGGCAGAAATGCCTCAAGCCAAAAGATTTAAGGACCTCAGCTAAATGCCGACTATCCGCGTTAAAGAGAACGAACCGTTTGAAGTTGCCATGCGTCGCTTCAAGCGCGCTATCGAAAAAACCGGTCTGCTGACCGAACTGCGCGCACGCGAATTCTACGAGAAGCCAACCGCTGAACGTAAGCGTAAAAAAGCTGCTGCCGTGAAACGCCACTACAAGCGTATCCGTAGCCAAATGCTGCCACCGAAGCTGTTCTAAGCTTTACGGTAGCAAGCACAAGACCGCAGGCCCGCCCTGCGGTTTTGCCATTTATGCGCTGGCTGCAGCCTTGCTGCGGCCAACCTTACCCCACCACGCACGGATCCCATCATGAGCCTGAAAGCCCGCATCTCCGAAGACATGAAAACCGCGATGAAAGCCCGCGAAACCGACCGTCTGGCAGCCATTCGCCTGCTGATGGCGGCCATCAAGCAAAAAGAAGTGGACGAGCGCGTGGAGCTGGACGACGCCGGCATCACTGCCGTGGTGGACAAAATGCTGAAACAGCGCCGTGACTCCATCACCCAGTACGAAGCCGCCCAGCGCCAGGACCTGGCCGATAAAGAAAAAGCCGAAATGGCCGTACTGACCGCCTACCTGCCACAGCAGCTGACTGCCGAAGAAATCGACGTGATGATCGACGGCGCCATCGCCGCCAGCGGCGCGGCCGGCATGCAGGACATGGGCAAAGTCATGGCCCTGCTGAAACCGCACATGGCCGGCCGTGCCGACATGGGCGCCGTGTCTGCCCGCATCAAAGCCAAGCTGGCCGGCTAAGCCCGCCGGATGATCCCGCAGGACTTCATCGATCAGTTACTCTCCCGCGTCGACATTGTCGACGTGGTGGATCGCTATGTCCCGTTGAAAAAAGCAGGCCAGAACTACATGGCCTGCTGCCCGTTCCACAAAGAAAAATCCCCGTCTTTCACGGTTAGCCCCACCAAGCAGTTCTACCACTGCTTTGGCTGCGGTGCGCATGGCTCGGCCATCGGCTTCGTGATGGAATACCAGGGCCTGCCCTTTGTGGACGCCGTCAAAAACCTGGCCGAAGGCATCGGCCTGCAAGTACCGCAAGAACGTGCGGCCAACCCCGAGGCCAGCCGCGCCGCGCGCGAAAAGCAGCTGTCGCTGGAAAGTGCCCTCAGCCAGGCCGCTGCCTACTACAAGCAGCAGCTCAAAAGCGCCGTTAACGCCATCAGCTACCTGAAAGGCCGCGGCCTTACCGGCGAAATTGCCGCCCGCTTCGGCCTGGGCTACGCCCCCGGCGACTGGCAAAACCTGCAAGCCGTCTTCAGCGAGTACCTGAACCCCGCCCTGCTGGAATCCGGCCTGGTGATCGAGGCCGAAGACACAGGCCGCCGCTACGACCGCTTCCGCGACCGCGTGATGTTTCCCATCCGCAACCAGCGCGGCGCCATCATCGGCTTTGGCGGCCGCGTACTGGGCAAAGGCGAGCCCAAATACCTGAACTCGCCGGAAACCCCGCTGTTCGAAAAAGGGCGCGAGCTGTACGGCCTGTACGAAGCCCGCCAGGCTATCCGCCACGCCAATGCCGTGCTGGTAGTAGAAGGCTATATGGACGTGGTCGCCCTGGCGCAATACGGCGTGGAATACGCCGTGGCCACGCTGGGCACCGCCACCACCGGCGAACACGTCCGCAAACTGCTGCGCCACGCCGACCAGGTGTACTTCTGCTTCGATGGCGACAAAGCCGGCCAGAAAGCCGCCTGGCGCGCACTGGAAAACTGCCTGCCGCAGCTGGTAGACGGCAAGGCACTGCACTTTCTGTTTCTGCCGCAAGAGCACGACCCGGACAGCTATATCCGCGAGCACGGCCGCGACGCGTTCGAAGCCGCGCTGCGCGAACAAAGCATCCCGCTATCGGCCTACTTCACGCGCGAGCTCACCGCCAGCGTCGATCTGTCCAGCCCCGAAGGCCGCGCCGAGCTGATCAAGCAAGCCAAACCCTTGCTAGACCAGATAGCCGCCCCCATGTTGGGCTATATCATCAAGAAGCGCCTGGCCGAGCTGGCGCAGATGGAAGTCGACGAGATCGACATGCTGATGGGCCACAGCCGGCCCGAACGCAAAGGCCGGCGCGAATACCGCCTGCCACGCGAATCCACCCGCCCGGCCAGCACACCCATCATGCGCAAGCAGATACGCGACGTATTGATGAACCCGGAATGGGCACTGGCCATACAGATTCGCGAAAACGAGATATACGAAGGCGAAATGGCCGCCCTGGTGGCCATTATCGAAAGAGTACAAGCCAGCGAACAGCTTCCCAGCTGCGCCGTGCTGGCGGAAGGTTTCCGCCATACCGAGCACGAGTCCATCATCGATTCGGTGCTGCAAGACTCACAACTCAGAAGTGAAGAATTCATCAATCCCAACGAGCTGGACCGGGAAAACTTCATGCTGGGTTTTGACAAACTCATGGACCGCTACGATGACGAGCTGGTTTCGACACTGTCTAACAAAGGCTACGAGCACCTGTCGCAAGAAGAACTACAGCTTCTGCGCACCCTGCTAGCCCGCCGCATGCGGCCAACCCCAGCCAGCTGACCGAGCCCCGTACACGTAGTTGTGATATAATCAATTGTTTTTTTCGGCTTTTTCGAGCAGGAAACCAAATGGCGGCATCTCCCGACACCAAGAAACAGAACAACGAACCGGCAACCGAGCCAATGAGCCTGGAAGAGCAGCGTAAACGCTTGCGCCAGCTGATTGCTTTGGGCAAGGAACGTGGCTATCTCACGTATGCAGAGATCAACGACCACCTGCCCGAAGACGTCTCCGACGCCGAACAGATCGAAAACATCGTCACCATGATTGGTGGCCTGGGCATCCAGGTTTACGACGAAGCGCCCGATGCTGAAACCCTGCTGATGTCCGACGCCACCCCGGCCGTAGCGGACGAAGACGCAGTAGAAGAAGCCGAAGCCGCCCTGTCCTCGGTCGACTCCGAGTTCGGCCGCACCACCGACCCCGTACGCATGTACATGCGCGAAATGGGCTCGGTAGAGCTGCTGACCCGCGAAGGCGAAATCGTTATCGCCAAGCGTATCGAAGAAGGCCTGAAGTTCATGATTCAGGCGCTGTCCGCCTGCCCGGGTTCCGTGGCAGAGGTCCTGGCGCTGATCAGCCGCGTGGAAGCCGGCGAGCTGCGCATCGATGAAGTCATCGATGGCATGATCGACCCCGAAGCCGACACCGCGGTAGCCGTCGAGTTTGCCGAGCCGGTGGTAGAAGACACCGAGCTGGACGAAGACGAAGAAGAAGACGAAGAAGACGAAGCTGTCGACGAAGCTGCCGTCAGCGAAGCCAACCTGGAAGAGCTGAAGCAAGAAGCCCTGGCCCACTTTGCCCAGGTACGCGAGCAATACGCCGACCTGCTCAAAGCCCTGGAAAAACACGGCTTCGCCAGCAAACAGTACAACGAAGCCCAGGCCGCCATCACCGAGCTGTTCATGGGCGTGCGCTTCTCCACCCGCCAGATCGAAAGCCTGTGCGAAAGCCTGCGTAGCCGCGTCAACGGCATCCGCAAGCTGGAACGCGAAATCCTGGACATCTGCGTGACCCGCGTACGCATGGACCGCCAGTACTTCGTAAAAAGCTTCCCCGGCAACGAATGCAAGCTGGAGTGGGTTGAAAAAGAAATCGCCAGTGGCAAAGACTGGTCCGACGTACTGGGCCGCTTCAAATACGCCATTATCGAGAAGCAGACCAAGATCGCCGATATGCAGCAGAAATCCATGCTGAGCATCAACGATCTGAAAGAGATCAACCGCCAGATGTCGTCGGGCGAAACCAAAGCCCGTCTGGCCAAGCGCGAAATGATCGAGGCCAACCTGCGTCTGGTGATCTCCATTGCCAAGAAATACACCAACCGCGGCCTGCAGTTCCTCGACCTGATCCAGGAAGGCAACATCGGCCTGATGAAGGCGGTGGACAAGTTCGAATACCGCCGTGGCTACAAGTTCTCCACCTACGCTACGTGGTGGATTCGCCAGGCCATTACCCGCTCCATTGCAGACCAGGCACGTACCATCCGTATTCCGGTACACATGATCGAAACCATCAACAAGATGAATCGCATCAGCCGCCAGATCCTGCAGGAAACCGGCCGCGAGCCGGACCCGGCCGAGCTGGCCGAAAAAATGGAGATGCCGGAAGACAAGATCCGCAAGATCATGAAGATTTCCAAAGAGCCTATCTCGATGGAAACCCCGATCGGCGACGACGACGACAGCCATCTGGGCGACTTCATCGAAGACTCGGTGACCGTAGCCCCGGCCGAAGCCGCCATGTACGCCAGCCTGCGCGACGCCACCAAAGAAGTACTGGACTCGCTCACCCCGCGTGAAGCCAAGGTACTGCGCATGCGTTTCGGCATCGACATGAACACCGACCACACGCTGGAAGAAGTAGGCAAACAGTTTGACGTAACGCGCGAGCGTATCCGCCAGATCGAAGCCAAGGCCCTGCGCAAGCTGCGCCACCCTACCCGCTCCGAGCGCCTGCGCAGCTTCCTGGACAACGAACCGGGTAACCAATAAGCAAATTATTTGCTATAATTGACCCCCTTCAGGGCCTCTAGCTCATGCCTGGTTAGAGCAGCGGACTCATAATCCGTTGGTGCCGGGTTCGACTCCCGGGGGGCCCACCAAAGAAAACAAGGACTTGCAGCACATGCTGCAGGTCCTTTTTCTTTCCCTTTTCTCCGTGTAGGCACCATGTAGGCAGCAGGATGAATTTCGGCTGCTGAGACCTCAACATTTCTCAACATCTACCCCACCTACTGGGCTCGCGGTACTAGCTTTTACTAACAGGCTGGCACCTCAACCCCACGCCCTGTTTGGCACTCAGCCGCAAGATACCCCGCGTATCGCCATTTCAGGTTTTATCAGGTTCTTCCCTGCTTATCCGCGCCTCCGGGATTCTCCGTAATTGCTCGACCATCACTGTTAAACCGCTGTTAATCCGTGGCCCAGATTGTTAAACCGTCAACACGCCCCGGGCGATTCTGCACGCATTCAAAGCTATGCCCGGTAAGGACAGGCGCCGGATGCATGCCGCTGCCGGCAGGATGTTAAAGGCTGTGAAACGGGGAAAAAATCCGCACGTGGGAATACGGGCGGTCTAGAGGGGCGGGCATCACAAGGTTTCGATACCCCCCCTCCCTTCCCTACCCTGGGGGGCAAGGCACTGCCAGCCGCGAAGGTGGCCACGGCAAGGCGTATTGCTTTGATACGTTCGTAGTGCTTCGCTACGCCGTAGCCACCTACACCAGCCGGCACGTTACGTTATGTCACGGTTGGCGATAGGAAGATGCAGCCTTAGGTTTTCTTAGGTTGCTCGATACCTGAGCATTTCTTAGCCAGGCGCGGCGTATCGGCACCTCAACATTTCTCAACAGGGCAAACGCCATTTCTGGCGCCGGCGGTGCCTCCTCACACGGGGCAGTGCTATGCTTCCTCTCGGGCATGGCTGACCACCGGAAAGACGGCTGCCGGGTGATGCTGCTGGTTCACACCAGCGGACAACGAGGATGAGGACACCGCCGCACCTTCAGCCATGCCCACTACTGGCACCGCTTCATGCTCACGCCCTGTGATGTGACACCATAGCGCCAGCAGCGCCATGCCATCGCTGTGCCTCGGTTCTGAGCCATGCTTGCTATAGCGGCAAAGCTTGTCACGGCTCACCCCTGTTTCTGTGCATATGTCGCCGTAACTGATACCGGCATGAGCAATATCCGCAATCACTTGCGGCCAATCCACACACGGCGCAGTCATGCGCTCCCCTCCTCGTTCCTCGTGCTGTACTGCTTCACCATGCGCCGGCCCTTGTCGGCGGTACGCTCTACCATCACCACGGACACCTCCCCCTGCCGCGCCAGCCTGGCCAGCGTGGCGGATAGCTCGGACAGCTCACAGTGGCCCGGCAGGTAGTGCTGTATCTGGCCCAGCGTCAGGCCGCGCCCAACATCCACCAGCAGGGCCAGCACGTCACCGGCCAGCCCCTTGCGCTGCTTCATGCGGCCAACCTTCCTTGCCCAGCCTCCCACCCGCAATGCCCCACGATATGCCAGCGGCTGTAATCGGCATCGCCGGGGATGTTGGACACCCGCCAAGGCTTATACCGCTTAGCACAGATACCTATGGTGCGGCTGGCCCTTGGCGCTTGCTTCACGCTCACCAGCGACAGCGCCATGGTGCGGTCATCGGTAGTGGTCAGTTCGCCCCGCCAGTGGCGGCAGGCCAGGCACTGGTTATCTGCTGCGGCCAACTGTTCGGCCTGCTTGCGCGGTACGCCGCCGTCGTACTCCATGATGGCGGCCCGCTCCTCGATGGCCTCGCGGACGTTGTGCCAGCGGTCGATATGCGCCAGCCAGCCGGCCCGGATGGTATCGGCGTCACACTCACCGGACACCAGCTGACGGCGGATGATGGCCAGGTGTTCGGCCTGCAAGTCTTGCGGCCAACCTTCCAGCGTGGCGACCCGCGACACCAGCCCGGGTAGATCATCAGGGATGGGGTGGCCGGTGTCGGCATCGTTCGCCGCGACTGCCGGGGTATTACCCCCGGTTTCAGTCGTTTTTCCGGGTGACTGTTTTTTGGTGGGTACAGTGGGTACAGTGGGTACAAACCCCTGAAACCCTTGCTGGGTAAGGCTTTCAGCTGTACCCACTTTTGTACCCACTTCTATTTTGTACCCACTTTTTGCAGACAGCGCGGGGTTTTGGGCCGTGTGCTGCAGGCTGGTGGCCAGCCAATCGGGGATGCTCATTCGTCGCCCTCCAGTGCTGCGCTGGTCAGGATGTACACGTTTACCTTGGCAGAATTCAACGCTTTGATACGCTTCTGCCGGGTATTTCTCCGCTTATTGCCCTCGATGTCGCCGGCCAACATCCAGCCGGCGCCAATCAGGGAGCGGGCAGCGGCCAGGGGCTGAAACCCCTTGCAAAGCTCTTTCTTGAACGGCTCCGACAGCACCCAGAATTGCAGCTCGCCGGCCTCGTCGGTGTAACGGAAGCCTGCCCGGTTGTGGTGGCGTGACATAGATTCTGGGTCTGCATCATGGTCAGGGAAGCGGGTAGAACCGTGCGCCTGCATGAAGGCGGCCACCTGGGCGAACAAGGCGCGATCATCAGCAGCCAGGCCGGTGTTGTTCTCGGCCAGCCATTCACGGAAGCACTGCCGGGCGGCGCGGTACGCTTCACCAGGTGCCCAGCCTGTCACGCCGTAGCGGGTGGCCAGCTCACCGGCAAAGGCCACCAGGGCGAAGCGGGCCGCTACCCGTCCGATTTCCTCGGCGGCTCCGTTGGGCACACCCAGATTGCTAATGATGGCGGTCACACTTTCGCGCACATCTGCCCGGATGGTTTCCTGTTCGGCCCCGCTGGTCAGCTGCTGCAGGAAGGCTTGCCCGGCAGTGCCGTAATACTGGCGGGTGTGGGCCTTCATGGCATCGGCAAAGGCTTGGCCGTTGGGGTGGTGGTGCAGCTGCTCCAGCGTACCCATACCGGCCCCGGCGTCAGCAGGGATGGCGGGCAAGCGGGCCATCTGGCCACCCTTGGCGGTTTTGCCGGCCTCTGCCATGTGCTGGGCCAGGTCGATTTCGCCGGCAGACAGCAGCATCACGCGCCATGTTTGCGCTGGGCGGTTGCCGCCTTCCTTGGTCATACGGGCCTTGGCCTGGCCGTTGGCGATCAAGTAGGCCGCGCCCCCGGCGTCTGTCGCGGCGATCTGGGCGAGTTCGTCCAGTATCAGTAGGCCATCGTTACGGCCAAGGCAAAGCGCCTCCAGGCCGTTCTGTGTGGTGCGCCACTTCTTGGCGAAGCGGTCAGGGCTGCCCCATACGCTGGCGGCAGGGTCCAGCAGCGTGGACGTTTTGCCCTTGCTGGTGGTGCCCACGAAGTGGAAGCCCCCGCCCGACTCGCCAGCCATGTCTGCCAGCACACCAGCAAAGGCCACGGAAATGGCAAACACAATGCGGCTATTACCGGCTGCCGGGCCGGCAATGTGCTGCTGCCACTCGGCCAGGGTGCCTGCGTGGTCAAAGTCGCCACTGTCCGCCCCCTGATAGATCACGCCCTCGCCGTCCTGCTCGCCATAGACAGCGGCAGGCAGCACATAGCGCAGATCATGCCAGCCGATACGGGACACGCAGCGCAGGCGGGTGGCGGACTCGGGGCGATGGGTCAGCACGTAATCCACCAGCTTTTGCCGGGCCTTGCCGTTGGTGGAAATGGTCAGCCCACCCCGCGCCAGTTCACGCCGGAATTCTGCCGTGTCGCTGGCGGCCAACATTTCTACCGGGCAAGCCCACTGGTGCGGGTGGCCGTCGTTATCCTGCCAAGCCAGCAGGCGGCCCCAGTTGCTCTGATTGGCGTCGCGGGTTTCGCCCAGAATGTACAGGGGCGAAGACAGCCACCACAGCCTGTTCTTGCCATCGTCGGATGGGTCGCACCAATACACCCCGGAAGGCTGGCCGGGGATACCCTCCGACACGAAGAACGGGGAGTCGCCTTGTGGCGTTTGCGGGCTGATTTCGTCCGAAAAGTGGGTACATTCGGAAGGGGGTACAGAAAAGTGGGTACGGCTATCAGCCTTATCTGGCGCGGGTTGTAGCTGGTTTGTACCCACTGTACCCACTGTACCCACCATTTTTAAGTCACCCCGGAGAATGTGTTTTTTGACCTCTTCCAGCCCGGCCAGCTGGTGCAGATCGTTGTAATCGCTTGGCGCTTTGCCATGCTGCTGGCGGTACTGCTCGGCCTGCTCCTGGGTGAATACCGGCACCACCGAACGGCCACGGCCCTGCAGCAACTCGGCAGCGCGGCTGGCCGCTTTCTGGCCGGTCAGGCTTTCGTCTGTATCACCACACACCAGCACCTGCACATCCACCGGCAGGGCACTGGCCAGCCGGCCCGCGATCGTCACCAGGTTGTGGGCGTTGAAAGCCACCACCACCGGCAATCCCGTGGCTTGGTGCAAGGTGCAGCCCGTGGCCCAGCCTTCACACAGCAGCACGGTGGCCGCGCCCTTGATCTGGCCCAACACCAGCGAGGCACCTTTGACCTGGCCACCCGTCAGGAAACGCTTACCGCCATCGGCACCAATGATCTGCAGGTTCACCAGCTCGCCGCCGTCCCGTAGCGGGATAAGCAGCATGTCGCGCAGCTGGGCCGCGCCCTTGGGCTGGATACCCTTGGCCTGCAGGTAGGTGTGTTCGCTGCTGACAGCATGGCCACGCCCCCACAGGTTGGCCGCTTTCTGCCGGGCTGCGTCCCGCTGCTGCTGGGCTAGCGCCTCGGCCTCTGCCTGGGCTGCCTGCCGGTCGGCCTCGATCTTGGCCCGCTCCTCGGGGCTGGGTGGCTGGTAAGGCGCGGTCGGGCGGTAGCCGTGCTGGATGGCCTCGGCAAACAGGCTGGCAATGGTGATACGGCCAGCGGGCTTAATGCTCTTCCAGACAGATCGTGCTGCCTTGGGCTGGTAGTTGTCGGCGGTGCGGCTCCAGTCATCCCAGATAGGGAAACCGGCCTCGCCCAGCTCCGATTTCACGGCCATGCCGTGCATTACCCACTTGTCGCGGTCGTGGGCGTCCAGGTAAGCCAGTGCTGCGCGGATATCGTCGCCTGGCGCTCGGTACGGGGCATTCATGCGGCACCTCCTTGCGGGTCGATATCGGTCATCAGCTCAATGATGGTGCTGATCTTGTCACGCACTGCAACATCATCAGCCACCGCGCCCGCTGCTGCTGCATAGCAGGCCACCACTACCAGAAAGCCACGCCGGCTATCTGGTGGCAAACCGTTCAGGGCGTCGGCCAGCCAGTACGGCGTTACCGCTTCACCGGCTCGTGCCTGGGCGCGGATACGGTCTAGCACTTCAACAGCCAGGGCCGCACCGCAGCGATACGCCGGCAAGCCGGTGGCCTTGCCCGCTGGCAGGGCAATCAGTTTCTTGTCCATGTTGTTACCTCTACTGCAGGGGCGTGGCAGGCGTAACGGCCTGCTGCTGGGTCAGGGCTTGGGCGAGGGCAGCCAGTAGCGTGCTGGTGTCGCCTACACGCTGAATACGGATGCTGCTGTCAGAAAAGGCAGTAAGGGCGACCGTGGCCACGGGCTGGGTGATACCGGGGCGCTGCAAGGACAAGGCGGCCTGCTTAATCGCCTGCGTTTGGGCAAGGATGCGGCACAGCACGTCCTGCATTGCATCTAGGTCGCCATCGCGCTGGATGCTGACATGGCCATCAGCAAAGGCGGTCAGGGTGATGGCCGCCACCGGCTGGGGCTTCATGGTGATAACAGCTACTGGGGCAAGGGTGGCGGCGACAGTTACGCCGCTGGCGGTAGTGGTGTTCATGCTTTCACCTCCGACACGGTGAAACCCTGGGCAACGGGGGCAATGGCCACGCGCTTGCCTTGCGACACCAGCAGACGCGCCATAGCGCATGCCTGGGCATGGGTCGGTACGGTAGATACAGGAACAGAGAAAACAGGGAACAGGGCGCGAACGACGCGCAGGGCGATGCTAGGCATGGTGGCCTCCATATCTGATAGAGACCTGCTTCCCGACGCCAATCGGGGGTGGCAGGCACGTGGCGGGATTGGCGTACCGGCGATATGGAAACCGGCGCGTGCAAGCACGCTCCCACCACGGCCCGCCATAGAAAAGGGCGCACCAATGGTGTTGCAGACGGACGTAAAAATAGCCGCAAGGCGGCTGTCCGCCATATCGTTCGGGACGCCAATCCCGGTGCCGCTATTGAACGGCACGGGGGCATTATGGCTCGCTGTGGTTTGGTAGGCAAGGCGCATGGCGTGTCACCTCAAGCCGCAAGCATGGGCAAGTCCATGCTCTGACGCTGCTGCTGGGCGAAGGTCAGCAAGGCTGCCTTGCGCTCTTCGTAGGGTATGCCACGGCCCAATAGCACCATGTCTTGTGCCTCCAGCCGCTCCAGCAAGCGCAGCTCCTTGGCGCTCAGCCTGTCACGCTCTATGGGGGCGAAGCTGCCAGCAAATGCCCAGTTGATGAGCCTGGCCTCGTTGATGTAGTGGTGTCTTGCCGTAATCTTGCCGTCTGCCTGTCGGGTCAGGCTCAGCATCTCGCAAACGCCTTTGAAGCGGCTGGATGCTTCAATGCGGAACTTGCGCCAGTCCTCGGGCTGGGCGGTGCCACGGATAAGGCCGTCAATCTGCATGTCACACCAGATGGCCAGCCGCGTATCCAGCCACCGGGAGAAGGCTACCGCCAGCTTCGGGTGCATCCAGGTGCCCCCGTTGTTGCCGCGCTTGGTTTTCAAAAGTGAGCCAGGCTCACATTTGAGCATGTCGGCTAGCGTGGCGATGTACTCACGCGTGCCGTCTTGGTTGAGCCAGTCAACTGGGCGCTTGCCGTACTTCTCCGCAGCTTCTGTGGCATTGAACCAGGCATCAGTAGTGAAGTGCATCGCCTGGCCGTTGAAGTCGGCCTGAATGATTTTGTTCATGGCGACCCCCTATGCGGCAAGCTGGCTGGTGCTGGTCACTGTGCGGCTGTTTTCTTCCAGCCAAGCCAGCACATCGGCCTTGCGGTACATGACACGGCGACCAATCTTGATCATTGCAGGGCCGCCGCCGTGGGTGGCTTTGACTTCCAGCCAGGACACGGAATAACCGATACCGGGCGTGTACTGAATTTTGTGTAAACGGACATTTGGCAGGAAACTGCTACCTAGTCTGGAGGCACAATGAGCTCGAAAAATCACAACGTACCTGACGCACTACTGGACAGCTTGCTG
>NZ_JAQQLF010000024.1 GCF_028548455.1 Vogesella aquatica | reverse complement strand
GCTCGGGAAAGTCGGTAGTGACCTCGAACTGCACGGCACCGCAGTGGCAGCTACCCCGATAGGTTTGTTCCGGTCGGCTCATGCTTGTTGTCCTGTTATCGGGTCACGATCTTCAGCAAGGTAGCGACGATGATCTGCACGTCGCCCACCAGGCTGTGGCTTTGCGCGTAGCGCACGTAGTAGCCCAGTTTTTCCGGCAGCACCTGCTTGATGTAGGCGCGCTCCGGGTCGGCGGCTTTGCCCAGGATCTCGTTCTCGTCGATCATGCGGATCGACGCCCAGTCGGTAATGCCGGGGCGTACCGATAGCACGATATCCTTCACGCTGTCCGGGTAGTGCGCCACGTATTTGGGTACCTCGGGGCGCGGGCCCACCAGGCTCATGTCGCCGTACAACACGTCCAGCAGCTGCGGCAGCTCGTCCAGCTTGGTCTTGCGCAGCAGGTGGCCGGCGCGCGTCACACGCTGGTCGGCGCCCACCGTCAGCTGGCCGGCGGCTTCGGCGCCAATCTTCATGGTACGGAACTTGTGGATGCGGAACAGCTGGCCGCCACGCCCTACCCGCACCTGGCGGAAGAACACCGGGCCGGGCGAGTCCAGCTTGACCCACAGCGCGATAGCCAACAGCAGCGGCCAGATCAGCCACAGCCCGGCCAGCACCGCCACCAGGTCGAACAGGCGCTTGGCCAGCGCCGAGCCGGGGCGGGCGGCCAAGGTTGGCCGCAGCGTGTCTGGTGGCCCAAAGCTGCTGCGCGACGCGTCTGCTGCGTTGGCCGGTGCTCGCCCCCTCGCTGTACCGTTTGTACTATCTCGGTCGCTGCGCGCCGTCCGCCTTGCATCCGGGCCGCTCGCGGCGCTTTGGCTGTCTTGTTGCGGATCGCGCATCACTGGCCCAGCAGCTGACGCACGGCGGCGATGACGCGGGTCTGGTCGTCGTCGCTCATGCGGGTGTACAGCGGCAGCGTTACTTCGGCTTCAAACGCCGCGTCGGCCACCGGGAACTGCTCGCGCGTCAGGCCGTAGCTATCGCGCCATACCGGCTGGCGGTGCAGCGGAATGAAATGCACCGAGCAGCCAATGCCCAGCTCGGCCATTTTCACGATGAAATCATCACGGCTGATGCCGGCCTGCGGCTGCAGGCGCACCGGGTACAGGTGCCAGGCGTGGTTGCTGCCGGCGTCGGCCGGGTGCGCCGGCAGGGTCAGCGGCAGGCCGGCCAGCTCGGCGTCGTAACGCGCCGCCATCGCCTCGCGCTTTTGCAGGAAGGCATCGATCTTCTTCAGCTGGTGGATGCCCATCGCCGCGGCGGTGTCCGGCATATTGTACTTGTAGCCCGGCGCGACCACTTCGTAGTACCAGGCCGGGGTCTTGGAGGTGTAGCGGTCGAAAGCGTCGCGGCTGATGCCGTGCAGGCGCATCACCTTGCAGCGGGCGATGATGTCGGCGTGGCGCGACACCACCATGCCGCCCTCACCGGTGGTCATGGTCTTGTTGGCGTAAAAGCTGAACACCGTCACGTCGGAATCCAGCGCCCCCACCAGCGTGCCCTTGTAGTAGGTGGGCATGGCGTGGGCGGCGTCTTCTACCACCTTCAGCCCGTGCTCGCGCGCAATGGCGATGATGGCGTCCATATCGCAGGCCAGGCCGGCAAAATGCACCGGAATGATAGCGCGGGTTTTATCGGTAATGGCGGCGCGGATAGCGTCCGGGCGGATGTTGAAGGTGGCAGGATCCACATCCACGCACACCGGGTGCGCGCCCAGGTAGCGCACCACTTCGGCGGTAGCGGTAAAGGTATAGCTGGGCACGATCACCTCGTCACCCTCTTTCACCCCCACCGCTTCCAGCGCCAGGTGCAGGCCGGCGGTGGCGGAGTTCACCGCGATGGCTTCCACGCCACCGCCGATGTAGGCGGCAAAATCCGCCTCGAACTGGCGGGTTTTCGGGCCGGTGGTTACCCAGCCGGAACGCAGCGCGTCGACCACTTCATTGATCTCGTCCTCGCCGATATCCGGCAGGGCGAAGGGGAGGAATTTTTGTTGGGTCATTTGGATTAACTTCTATTTCTTATAGATAGCACTAAGTTCATCAAAGAACGCAGCCCTAGCATTTAGCATTTTGGCGCGCCATTCATAAATTTCATCTTCACCAACCTCTTCTGGTGATGAAGAAAAACGCTTTCGCATTTCCCCTACAACGTCACCATATAGCCTCAATTTTTCTTGTGCCGACTTATGTCCCAACAAGAGCAGCTTTGCTTCTGCCGAAGTCATCTCTTGGAAAGCATCAAAGAGCTCCCTTTGGGCAGCTTTTACTTTCTCGGTATCAGGTGAATTCCGCTTTAACCCGTTCTTCGCACGAATTGCATCACCGACCCATACCCAATAAACAAGAGAAGCACTAGTGAATCTCTCAACATGCTCTGCAACCAACTCAAGTAGCTCGTTGCTTCGTCTACGCCGCTCTTTCTCAGCATCCCGATCATGGTTCTTCTTCGCTAGAAGAAAAGAACTAAAAGCAGCGATCAGTGCACCCAAGCCAATCTTTACGGCTGAGTCAACAACATCAATCCAAGTCATGAACGCTCCCAGCCGAGAACACAAGGCTTATCCTTGTTACCCATCCATATCCATCGCCAAATCTGAGCGACGCCGCCCATCCCGTTGGCGCGAGCCGGTTGGCGGCGTAGCGCCAGGGTTTTAAGACGCCGATTTGTCTGAGCCCTGAGCCGTTAGCGAAGGGCGAGTTCGGCGGCGCCCTGGCGCTGCGTTGCCAGCCGGGGTTTCGAGCAGCCCCGGGGCGCCTTTTCTTTGGGTTCTTTCTTTTGGCGACGCAAAAGAAAGAACCTCGCTGCCGCTCGACAGCGGCATGCAAAACAGCACCGCGCAGCGGTTCGTCAAACCAAGCATCACAGCAACGCGGTGAACGTTGGGCTTCATTTCATTCAACCCAACCTACCCACTGCCAAAGGTTGGCCGCAAGCCTCGTTCCCCGGATGCGCCTACGGTTTATCCGGGCTACGACTCACTTCAACTTGTCCGACAACACCTTCCCCCACCGCTGCGTCGGCAGCTCCACCCAGCGGTGAATGGCCTGCGCGATGCCCCACGTTACCGCCAGCGCGATAGCCACCATCGCCCACCACGGGGTGCCGTATTGTGCCAGCGTAAACAGGATCAGGTAACCGACCGTGGCGTGACACACATACCAGGCGTAGCTGACGCTGGCCACCCGCGTCAGCAGCGGCAGCGCCACCAGCTGCGGCCACAACGCCCCCGCCACAAACAGCGCCACGCCGATGCCGTAGCTGGCGTACAGGCCAGGGTTGCCCCAGCCGGTCAGCCATACGTACAGCGCCAGCAGGCCGATGAAGTGCAGTACGGTTTCCACGCGGCCGGCGTGGCCGGTCTGGTAGAAGTACACCCAGCTGCCGGCAAACATCAGCGGGAAGTAACAGACGATAGTCTGGAAATCGTTTACCGGCGCAAAGCGGCACAGCCACACCAGCAGCGGCAACAGCAGCCAGATCGCCCACTTGATGCGGCGGCCGGTCAGGGCAAATGCCATGCCCAGCATGGCGTAAAACCACAGCTCCACCTTCAGTGTCCACATCACCGGGTCGATATTGCGGCCGCCTATCCAGTCGATCAGCGCAATGCTGACGTGGCCCAGCACGTCACGCGGCGTTACCGCCCAGGCCGCGCCAGGCAGCTGTGCGGCCAACCATAGCGCGGCTACCGTTACCACCAGCCCCGCCCAGTAGGTGGGGTAGATGCGGAAGAAGCGCGACACGGCAAAACGCAGCGCACCCATGCGCGTCAGCGACAGCG
The DNA here is from genome assembly GCF_028548455.1 of Vogesella aquatica. GTDB lineage: Bacteria > Pseudomonadota > Gammaproteobacteria > Burkholderiales > Chromobacteriaceae > Vogesella > Vogesella aquatica. Next base: position 61,991 of record NZ_JAQQLF010000024.1, on the reverse strand, counting down.
GAATCAGCAGGCCGGAAATCAGCAAAAACAGCCCCACCCCCACCGCGCCCAGGTTGAATGGCAACACGAACGAAGCGCCGTCGTAGCCGGGTAGCGGCGGCACGCCCATCACCTCGGCGATGCGGTCGCGGCGGAACCAGAACGTTTGCGTGTAGTGGAACAGCACCACGGCCAGCATGGCCAAGCCGCGCAGGCCGTCGGCAAAATCAAAGCGGATGTGCGGCTGTTGGCTCATGACAGGCTCCGGATCAAGGTTGGCCGCACGGCAAGCGCCTTAGCGCAAGCCCTGCAGGAAGCGGCGCGCCAGCACCGCGTAGTCGTGCTTGGCCAGCACAAACTGCTTGCCGGCCGCGCCCATGCGGCCGCGCTCGTTCGGCGTGGTGGCCAGCAGGCGGCGGATGCCGTCGGCAATGGCGGCCGGGTCTTCCACTGCCACGCTCACCCCGCAGCCGGACTCGGCCACCATGTCGTTACCGGCCTCCACCGAGTGCAGCACCGGGCGCGCGGCCATCATGTAGTCGAACAGCTTGTTGGGGTTGATGCCGAAGCGGTAGATCGGCAGCTTGCGCCAGCCGATGTACAGCGCGTCGCACTCTGCCAGAAAGGACGGCACCGCGCGCTTGGCGATGGCTGGCAGGAAGCTGACGTTATCCAGGCCCAGCGCCTGCGCCTGCTGCACCAGCGCGGCCTTGTCGGGGCCGTCGCCCACCAGTACCACCTGCAGCTTGTCGGCCAGCGCCGGGTCTTGCCGGATCAGGCTGGCGGCCTGCAGCAGGTAATCCAGTGCGTTGGCCAGGCCGTGGCCACCGGCATAACCGAGGATGAAGCGCTTCTGCGTCTTCAGCTCGGCCAGACGCATGCGGTGCGCCCCTGGCAGCGGCTCGGGCGGGCCCTGCCACTCGGCCACGTCCACGCCGTTGGGAATGACTACGTATTTCTCCGGTGCCATGCCGTGCGCCAGCATGTAATCCTTGGCGCAGGGCAGCATCGACACCACGGTGTCGGCTTTCTTGTAGCCGAAGTCCTCGGCCCACTGCAGCAGGCGGATGAACGGGTGCTTGGGGATCATACCGCCCACTTCTACCGGCGTCAGCGGCCACAGGTCGTGTACCTCGTATACCAGCCTGGCACCAGTCTTGCCGGCGATGAAGGCGGCGGGGATGGTGTCCAGCGGGTAAGTGGACGAGGCGATCACCACATCCGGCTTCCAGTCGCGCAGGTAGCGGCCGGACAAGCCCAGCAGCCGGCCCAGGAAGCGGAAGATGTTGACCACGCGCTTGACGCCGTTGCCCTCGTAGCGCGGCGTCTTGCACCAGGTGTAGCGGATACCGTCGATGTCCTGGTCGGCGTACTTGGCCGTTAGCGTAGGGTTGTGCTGGCGCAGGTGCGAGTAGTCGGCCGCCACGATATGCACCTCATGGCCGGCTTTCACCCATTCGCGGGCCAGGTAGTAGGGGCGGAATTCCATGCCGTGCAGCGGGCTGCCGGCGTAGTGGTTGATATATAGAATGCGCACGATCGTTCGTCTGTTAATGGGGTGGGCGGCTACATCAGGCTGGCGGCGATATTGATCATCAAGGCTAGCACGGTGGTATTGAAAGCAAACGACAGCATGCAGTGCCAGGTACCAAGGCGGCGCATGGCCGCATTGCTGAAGGCGACATCTGCCGTTTGCCCCGAGGTACCGATCACCACGGCAAAATAAAAGAAATCACTGTAGCCGGGGCGTTGCGGCCCCGGGAAATCCAGCCCCGGTGCCTGTTGGCGCCGCAAGGCCAGGAAATAACTGTGCGCGTAATGCAGCGCAAACATGGTCTGGGTAAACAGCCACGACGACACGATAGTGAGCACGCACAAGGCCACGTGGCCGACACGCTCGGCGCCATGCAGGCTGCGGGCGGCCGACAGTTCGGCCACGATGGCCAGCAGGCACACCAGCGCCGACAGCGCCACCAGTACCAGCAGCAGCCGGCGCCCCTCATCCTGCACCAGTGCGTGGCGGTGAATGCGGTCTTCATCACACTGCCGCATCATGTAAGCCGCCAGCAGCAAGTACAGCCCCGCACCGGCATTCCAGCCCAGCAGGTTGGCCGTCAGCAGACTCACCGGATACCAGGTGGCGGCGAGCCACGCTACCAAACCGCCCCATAGCACCGCTATGCTCAAGCGCGGGTGCGCGCGCACCATGCGTAGTGGCCAGGCCCCGGTGCGCATGTTATTGCGCCTGTCCCACCGCTGCACCCTGCTCCATGCGCAGCCAGTCAAAATACGCCAGCACGATGCCCAGCGGCGCCCACAGCATGCCGTGGGTGAGCAGGCGTTCGGTACTGGGGATGGCACCACTGGCCACCCACTGCATACCCACTACCAGGCAGGCCAGCATCATGCCGCGGCTGGACAGGCCGTAGGCCATCAAAAAGCGCATCTGGCCGCCTTGCGCCACGCGCTGCCAGCCGGCGTAATCGTTGGCCGCCAGCCGGTCAAACCAGGCGCCATTGCGCCAGTGCCACAGCGTGTAAGCCAGCGCCAGCGCAGCGTGGCCGCCCAGCGTGGCGGCGGTGAGCGGCGCACCGTACCACAGCCATTGCACCAGACAGAACAGCAGCCACAGCGGCAGGGCGATATACAGCAGGGTCAAGGGCATGGAGCGCTTCATGCGGCCAACCCCCGGTACAAATCCACCAGCTTGGCGCCTTCGGCGGCCCAGCTGTATTTGGCCAGCACGGCTTGCTTGCCGGACAGGCCCATCAGGCGTGCGCGTTCGTCGTCGCCCAGCAGCTGGGCGATGGCGTCGGCGATGGCGCGCGGGTCTTGCGGATCCACCAGCAGGCCGCAGTCGGCATCTTCGATAATCTCGCGCCACAGCGGAAAGTCGCTGGCGATCACCGGCATGCCGGCCGCCATGTACTCGAACAGCTTGATCGGCAGCGATTCCACGTAGCTGGGCGTGGGCAACAGCGTCACCAGGCCGATCTTGCTGGCGGCCAGCACGTCGGCCACGCCGGCGCGGTCCAGCACGCCCAGGTCGTTGACGCGGCTCCAGCCGGCTTCGCGTTGCAGCGCGGCTTTCAGGTCCGGCTCACTCCAGATGCCTGCCAGGTTGAGGCGGGTATCGGTGTCTGGCAGCGCGGCGATGATGGGTTCGATGCCACGGGTACGGCTGATGCCGCCCAGGTAGCACACTTCGTTGCGGCGCCCGGCCCACGGCGTGTCGCGCACCAGCTCGGCCAGGATGGGGTAGTTGCACACGTCCACCACGCGGCGGGCGCCGGCCTCTTCGAAGCGGCGGCGGATCACCGGCGTGGCGGCCACGATGGCGTCGAAGCGGCGCGCGGCGTAGTCTTCCAGCGTTTCCACCCCGCGCGACACCAGCGGCCGCGCCATGCCGGGAATCCAGTGCTTGGCCAATACCTGGCGCGGCACGTCCTCGTGCACGTCGTACACCACCTTGATGCCGGCCTGCTGCAGGCGCAGCGCAGCGGGGATCAGCTCCGGGTCGTGAAAGTGCGCTACGTCGGGCATCAGCTGCAGCGCTTTTTCGTACACGCGCTTCACGGTGCCGGTCATGCGCGACAAGCGGCCACCGCTTTTCGGCCCCACATCGTGCAGGCGCACGCCGCGGTTGATCTCGTCGCTGTTGCCGTCGGCCACGATCAGGTGCACCTCGTGGCCGGCTTCGGCCAGCGTGGCGCACTCTTTCACGAAGATGCGGATATCGTGGCGCGGGTGGGCGCTGGTGAGGTGGGCAATTTTCATCTGTTCAAACCTGTGTACGGGTAACGACTCGTTCCTGGGCCGGGAAAACCTTTTGGCCATGAAAAACACAAACCTTTTTTAGCCACGGAAAAACGGAAGGCACGGAAGCACGCTGACACCACGGCGGCCAACCTTGGTTTACTTCAGGCCTTGTCCATGTCTTCCGTGTATTCCGTGGCAAAAGTGCCTTTGCCTTTTTTGTGCCCTTTTGTGGGTTTCGTGGCTAATGAAGCCTTCAGCACAACTCCCGGTAAATCTGCGCAAAGCGCTGCATGTTCTCGCGGTACAGCCCTTTGGTCTGTACCAGCTGGCGGTTCAGCGCCGCGGCACTGGCCAGCCGCGCATTATCCCCCGCTTGCCGCAGCTGCGTCTTCAGCGCGTTGCCCAACCGGCCCAGGTCTTCCACGATGGCACCGTTAACGCCGTCCAGTACCCACTCCAGGTTGGCCGGCAGGTTGGACAGCACCGGCAGGCAGCCGTGGCCCATGGCTTCCAGCAGGCTGATGCTGGTGGCGTCGCTCATCGGTACGCTGACAAACACGCGTGCGTCGCGGTAGTGCTGCGCCAGCACCTCGGGCGCCACAAAGCCGGTAAACACCACCCGCTGCAAGCCCAGCTGCTGCGCCAGCGCCTGCAAGTTGGCCGTTTCGTCGCCGCTGGCGGCCACGGTGAGCTGCCAGCCGGCCAGCGCGGCGTCTGCCTCTACCTGCGCCCAGGCGCGGAGGATGGCGTCGATGCGGTACAGCGGTTTGTGCAGCCGGCACGACAGCACCGACAGCGGCTTGGCGGCGATGTCCGGCGGCGGCGGCAGCGCGTCCATGCCGAAATTCAGCACGTCCATGCGCGCCACGGCGGCCAGCTGGCGGCACACGGCGGCCATGTGCAGCGAATCGCAGGTGACGGCGCTGGCCGCGGCCAGGTTGGCCGCGACCATTTTTTTCATCAGGGCGTTCTGTTGCGGCAGCAACAACACGTCCGAGCCCCAGGTGGTGAGCACCCACGGCAGCTTGCGGCCGGCCAGCGCGCGGCGCGCGTGCCAGGCCACGCTATTGGCCTGGTGCACGTGCACGATGTCGGGCTGCACCTCGTCGATCAGCCGCGCCAGGCGGCCAGCCGTGCCCAGCGCCTTCAGGCTGAAATCCACCTGCAGCACGCGGCCCAGGTTGGGCACCTGGTAGCGCGGCGGCAGCGGGCCATTGCTGGCCAGGTGCACCTCGCTGACGTGTGGCGCAATGCCGGCCAGGTAGCGGTGGGTGTGCACCGAGGCAGAGCCGACCAGAAGAAGCTTCATGGTTTAACCCGATTATTCGCCACGGAAACACACCGACCACACGGAAGCAGGCCGTAGCACAGGCGCCACCGGCTGGGTATGCACGCTGCCAGGGCAGGATTTTCGTGCTTTGCGTGTGCTTTCGTGGCTAAAAAAATGGCAACGGTACTCATGCGTCCAGCTCCACTTGCAGCGCCGCCAGCAGCCGCGCCAGTTTGCGCTCCAGCGCGGCGTCCACGCCGATGGCGATGTTGACCGGCAGGTTCAGTACGGTGGCGGCGAGCGCCTCGCCGTGCGGCGCCTGGCCGGCCCGGTAGCCGTGGCGGAAGCTGCCGGATGGGTGAATCACATCGTCGAACCACACGCCGATATTCAGCCCGCTGGCCGCACTCAGGCGGCGCGCCAGCGCGGCCTTGTCGGCCACCGGGCGCGGCAATGCAAACGGGTAGCGCACCCAGTGCGTGGCGGCGTCCGCCGGCCACTGCCGCAATGCCGGCAGCGCGGCCAGTGCGCTGCGGTAACGCGACACCAGCGCCTGTTTGTACGCCAGCACGGCGGGCAGGCTGGCCAGCTGGCGGCGCACCAGCACGCTAGCCAGCAGCGGCATGGCGCGCGCCGGGTGCGGCTCGCCGAACAGTACTTCGTCGTCGCCGGAGCGGTATACCAGCCCTACGCGGCGCGCCAGCGCCATGCTGATGCGCCCGGCCAGCGGCCAGCGTGCGGCCAACAGGTGCGATAGCAAGGTGGCCAGCAGGCGCCACTCGTCGGCACAGCGCAGCTCGGGCAGGTCGGCATCCGGCAGGCTGGCGCCGGCCGGCAGAATGGCCAGGCCACCAATGCCGCCACTCAGGTTCTTGCTGTACTCAAAACTGAAAAACGCGCCGTCGTGGTAGCTGCCCAGCCACTGGCCGTCCAGCTGCGAGGCGAAACCGTGGGCGGCGTCGTCGACAAAGCGCACCTGGCGGTGCTTCTCGCGCAGCCAAGTGGGCACTTCGCACGCCACGCCGAAATTGTGCGGCACTACTACCACGCGGGTAGCCGGGCGGATGGCGGCGTCCAGCGCCAGCCAGTCCAGGTTGAGGCCGCCGGCGGCGATATCGATAAATCGCACACGGGCGCCGCTGGGCGGCACCTGGTTGGGCACCACCACGCAGGTGAAGGCCGGAATCAACACTTCATCGCCGGCCTGCACGTCGTGCAGCTTCAGCAAGGCGGCAAAGGCCGCGCGGCCGCTGTCGAACAGGCGGATGCGCTCTACCGCCACGCCGAACAGACTGGCCAGTGCCAGGCGCAGCGCGGCACGATGGCGGCGGCGGCCCAGCAACATGGACGGCAGGGCGCCCAGTAGCTGGGTGAGGGTCAGAGAGTTACCGGTCAGCATAGTGGTTTTACCTTGCGCGCCGGGGTTCCGGCGTATACCCAGCCGCTGTCCAGCACGCCCTTCACCACGCTGCCAGCGCCCACCACCACGTTGTCGCCGATCACGGCGCCGGGCAACACAATGCAGCCGGCTCCGATCAGCACATTGTTGCCGATGCGGATGTCGCCATCGATATGGCAGGCGGTAAACGGCGTGGCCGGCGCGTCGGCCGGAATGCCGTTGCTGTGGCAAAAGAACTGGCAGCGCGGGCCGATGGCGACCTGGTCGCCAATACTCAGCCGGTTATTTGCCACCAGGCAGTAATGGTAGGGTGCCAGGTGACTGTGGTGGCCAACTTCAAACCGGCCACTCGGCCCCAGCAACACATCGCCCCCCCAGTACAGGCGGGCGTGCTCCCCCAGATGAATGCCGCGTACGCGGCTGAAGCGGGTGCCGGCATTAACGCGTGCACCTTCCGCCAGCCGTGCCCCGCGCAAACGCAAACAGCAGGCGTGCAGCCAGAGCCAGAGTCGCTCAAGCATGGCTGGCCTCCTGCTGGCGGCACAGACGATAAATCCAGATCATGTAAATCACGTAATAAACCGACATCACCCACGCCTGCAGGCGGAATACCATATGCGCGTCGTACCCCAGCCAGTACACGCCACCCAGCGTCCCCAGGTTGGCCACAATACCCAGCAGGGCAAACATCAACGAGGTGCGCTGGCGCGACAGCACCATGGGGACCATGAAGCAGGGTGCAGCGATGAACATGCAAAAGAAAGACGGCGCCAGCAAGCCGGCAATCACACCAGCGTCACGCCACGCTTCGCCAAAGGCCAGCGCAAACAGCGGCTCGCCCCAGACCATCAAGGTTGCGAATGGCAGCAGGGCTACCGAGCCCAGCACAAGTTGGGCCTTGACCAACAGTGGCAGCAATGGCCGCTGCTGGCTGTGAGCCTCGGCCAGATCACGGTACAGCACCTGCGAAACCGCCTGCCCCAGCAATGCGGCAGGCAACTTGAGTACACGCAGTACCAGGCCGTAATGCCCCATTACCTCGGCGCTGGCGATCACCGTCAGCAGCTGTACCATCAGCGAATCCTGCAAGGCCACCACAAACGCGTGCGGCGTATTGACCAGCGGGAACTCGCGGTACAGCACCATCAGCCGGCGCACACCACCATCGCGGGCGCGCTGCAGCCAGGCCGGCAGCAGGCGCAGGTCGGGCCGGCTTTGCAGCAACCAGGAGCTGCCCTGCCCGGCCAGCTGGCCCACAATCAAGCCCAGCGTACCCAGCTTGGCAAAGCCGCCGCCCAGCTGTACCAGGCTCATCGCCAGCGACTGCCCTACCCGCCCTTGGGCGTTCAGGTTGTAACGGCGCTGGCGGTTGTTCCAGTTGGTCCAGATCTGGTTATTGGCGGCCAACCATACGCCCAAAGGCAGCAGCGGCAGCCACGGTGCCAGCTCCGGCGCGGCCAGGTGGCCGGACAGCCAGCCGTTTTCCAGCCACAGCGGCACGCTGAGCACAGCCAGCAGCAGGGTATTGAAACCCAGCGCCAGCATCAGCAGGCGGATGGCGTCTTCGTCGTCCTTGGGCAGCACGATGGCCATGTCGTAGCGCCAGGTGGCGATCACCACCAGGTTGGACAGCCAGGCGACAAAGTGCGTCAACACCCCGAAGTCGGTTGGCGAATACAGCCGCGTCAGCAACGGCGTAAACAGCACCGGCAGGAACTGTGCCACCGCCGCCCCGCCTACCAGGGTCGCAACGTTGCGCATGAAGCCGCCAGCGGCGACGCGCTGGTACAGCTGCTGCAGGCGGGGCAAGACGGCAGGCATGGTTTAGGCCAGCGCTTTCTTCACCGCCGCCACGATGGCGTCTTGCGTCGCTTCGTCCAGGAACGGGTGCATCGGCAGGCTCATCACGCGGCGGCCGGCGGCTTCGGCCACCGGGAAGCTGCCCTCGCCCTGGCCCAGATGGGCAAAGGCTGGCTGCAGATGCAGCGGAATCGGGTAATGCACAGCAGTGGGCACGCCCAGCGCCTGCAAAGCCTGCTGCACCGCTTCGCGGTTGTCCACCTCGATGGTGTACTGCGCGTACACGTGACTGTTGCCGTCCACAATCACCGGCACGCGTGCCACGTCTTGCAGCTGTGCGCTGTAGCGGGCGCCGATGCGGGCGCGGGCGGCCACTTCATCCGGGAAGCTGGGCAGTTTGGCCAGCAGCACGGCGGCCTGAATAGTGTCCAGGCGGCCGTTGAGGCCGATCACCGGGTGGTGGTAGCGGCGGTCCTGGCCGTGAATGCGGATCTCGCGCATTTTCTTCGCCAGCTCGTCGTCGTTGGTGAACACCGCACCGCCGTCGCCGTAGCAGCCCAGCGGCTTGCTGGGGAAGAAACTGGTAGTGCCGATGGTGCACAGGTTGCCGGAGCGCTGGCCGTGCTGGCTGGCGCCAAAGCTCTGCGCGCCGTCTTCGATCACCGGCAGGCCATGCCTGGCGGCAATGGCGTTGATGGCGGTAAAGTCGGCGCACTGGCCGTACAGGCTTACCGGCATGATGGCGCGGGTTTTCGCGGTGATCGCCGCTTCCAGCAGCGCCGGGTCCAGGTTGTAGGTCACCGGGTCGATATCGACAAACACCGGCGTGGCGCCCAGGAGCGCGATCATCTCGCCGGTAGCGATAAAGGTAAACGGTGTAGTGATCACCTCGTCGCCGGCCTTCACGCCCAGCGCCATCAGTGCGATCAACAGTGCCTTGGTGCCGTCACACACGCCGATGGCGTGCCTGGCGCCGGTGTAGGCGGCCAACTGCGCCTCTAGCTCTTTCACCTCCGGGCCCATGATGTACTGGCCGTGATCCAGCACCGCGTGGATGCGGGCGTCGATGTCGGCTTTCAGGTGCTGGTACTGCGCTTTCAGGTCGATGAACTGGATGGACATGCGCACGACTCCTAACAGTTTCTAAAAAATGGAAAAACAGGAAATACCGAAAATGTGACGATCAAAATTACATAACCTTACTGCCCACATCACCTTAGTATCTTCCGCATGTTGCAGGGCAATATCTCTGCTTATAGCGGTGTACAGTGATTGCCTCCGATATCGTAACGTTGGCCGCACGTCGAGCAGCCATGTTGGTCAATGATGTCGGGCAGGCGCTCGCCGCACTGGCACATCCAGCCGATGCGTCTGGCGGGGGTGCCCACCATCAGTGCGTAGGGCTTCACGTCCTTGGTGACCACGGCGCCGGCACCGATGAAGGCATACTCGCCGATGGTGTGGCCACACACCACGGTGGCGTTGGCGCCGATAGTGGCACCGCGCTTCACGATGGTGCGGCGGTATTCGCTTTTGCGGCTGACGTGGCTGCGCGGGTTGTTGACGTTGGTGAACACCATGGACGGGCCGCAGAACACGTCGTCTTCCAGCGTGACCGCGTCATAGATGGACACATTGTTCTGCACCTTCACGTTGTCGCCGATGACGACATCGTTGCCGACAAACACGTTCTGGCCAAAGGAGCAGCGCGCGCCGATTTGCGCCTGGCTGCAAATATGTACCCAGTGCCATACGCGGGTGTCGGCGCCGATTCGCGCACCGTCATCGACGATGGCGGTAGGGTGAACGGTATAACTCATGCAGAAAGCCTTTTCAGTTGAGCACCATAGGACCAGCGGTGCTATTCAAAAGTGATAAAGATCAAAACTCCAGCGGCAGATTCACGCGCTGGCCGTCACGGGCGGAGCGGTAGATGCCCACCAGCAGCTCCAGCGACTTCAGCCCTTCGCGGCCGTCGGTTTCCGGCTCGGCTTCGCCGCGCATCACGCGGATCACATTGTCGTAGTACAGCGGGTGGCCAAAGCCGTACACACTGGTGGTGCTGTAACTGGCGTTCTTGATCTCGTCGTCCATGGCGTGCGGCTGGGCAAAATCCCAGTGCTGGATTTCATTCACCGCCAGGCCGCCGACGCGCACGCTGCCCTTCTCGCCCAGAATGGTGATACTGCCTTCCAGGTTCTTGGGGTAGGTCAGCATGGTCACGTTCATGCTGCCCATGGCGCCGCCGCGCCACTTCAGGCTCACCACGCCGGTATCTTCCGCTTCGATGTCACGCGCCAGCGTGCCGGTGTAGGCCTGCAGGCTTTCTACCGGGCCGACGATCCATTCCAGCAGGTCTACGTAGTGGCTGGCCTGGTTCATGAAGGCACCACCGTCGTATTCCCAGGTACCACGCCAGTCGGCCTGGTCGTAGTAGTCTTGCGGGCGGGTCCAGAACACGTTGACGTTGACCATGTAGATGCGGCCGAAGCGTTTTTCCTGCACCGCGCGCTTGAGCAGCTGCAGCGTGGCATTGCGGCGGTTCTGCTTCACCACGAACAGGCGCTTGCCGGCCTGGTCGGCGGCTTTCACCATCGCCACACCGTCTTGCCAGCGCGTGGCCATCGGCTTTTCGGTCATCACGTGGAAACCGGCGGCAAAGCTGTCGATGGCTTGCTGCGGGTGCAGGCCGGACGGGGTGGTGAGGATCACCACATCGGCCTGGCTGCTGGCCAGCAGGCTGGCCAGCGTAGCGTGGCCTACCGCGCCGGTACGCGCCACGGCGGCAGCCAGCGCGGCCGGGTCGGTATCGCACACGTCCACCAGCTCGCAGCGGTCGGCGTGTTGTTCGATGGCGCCGAAATGGTTGGCCGCAATACGGCCGCAGCCTACCAGGGCAAAGCGCAGCTTGCGGTCGGTAATCGTGTTGTAACTGATCATGCTTATCCCTTTTTCCACCCTTGCTTTAGCCACGAAACCCACAAAAAGCACGACAGACCGGCCAGTGCCCATCAGATTCCATCATTTTGTTGATGGCTTTCGTGTCGCTTGGTGGATTTCATGGCCGATGAATAGCGTTTGCGTGGCTCAAGAATCTTAAATCAACAGCCGGTTATTGCTATGCAGGTTGTTTTCTTTCAGACGGCGCACAAACTCGCCGAACTCCAGGCCGAAGCGGCCTTCCAGCTCGTCGGCGCGCTTTTCCAGCGCATCCCAGCTGGTACTACCCGGCGTGGACTTGAACGCCATCACTGCCACGTTGCCGTGGGTGAGCGCCGGCAGCTCGACAACACGGCCTTCGAACACGCCCAGCAGGCGTTCGACAAACTGGTGATAGCGCTTGTCGCCGCTCCACCAGTTGGTGACAAACACGCCGTCTTCGGTGAGGGCACGGTGGCAGTCTTCGAAAAATTCTTCGGTGGTGAGCTCGTCCACAATCTGCAAACCGTCAAAGCCGTCCACCAGAATCACGTCGGTGGATTCGCGGAATACTTTCACGTACTCCGCACCATCGGCCTGCACGATCTGGAAGAAGTCGCCTTCTTCCGGCAGCTGGAAAAATGCCCGCGCCACCGCGATGACTTGCGGGTTGATGTCTACCGCCACGCTCACCGCGTTAGGCAGGTATTCGTCGATCCAGCGCGCGAAGGAGCCGCCGCCCAGGCCGATCTGCAGGATATGCGCCGGATCGTCGCGCCACAGCAGAAAGCCCATCATGGCGCGGCTATAGCTCAGTACCAGGTCGGCCGGGTCGTCCAGGTCCATCGAGCTCTGGATGGTTTCCGAGCCCAGATGCAGCGAGCGGATATTGTCCGCCTCGGAGATTTCCACTTCCGGCAGCGCATCCACGCTATTGCGTACACGGCGGCGGAAGGGGTGCAGTGCTTTACCCGCCACAGCTGTCTCCCGCCTGGCTATCGGCCTTGGGGCGCGAATCCAGAATGCTGATGGTGCGGCGCGGCTTGGCCTCGGCAGCGACCGGCTCGCCGTCGTCGTCCTGGGCCAGCGCGATCGGGTCGCGGAATTCTTCTTTGTCGAAGGCGGTATCGCCACCTTCAAACGGGCTGTCACCGGTTTGCAGGCCGGCAAAATCAAACAGCTTGGTGTCAGCCAGATGCGATGGCACCACGTTCTGCAGGGCGCGGAACATGCTTTCCACGCGGCCCGGGAAGCGTTTGTCCCAGTCGTTCACCATCTCTTTCACTACCTGGCGCTGCAGGTTGGGCTGCGAACCGCACAGGTTGCACGGGATGATGGGGAAGCCGCGTAACGCGGCGTAGCGTTCCAGGTCTTTTTCGCGGCAGTAGGCCAGCGGGCGGATCACCATGTGGCGGCCGTCGTCGGACACCAGCTTGGGTGGCATGGACTTGAGCTTGCCGCCGTAGAACATGTTGAGGAACAGCGTGTGCAGCATGTCGTCACGGTGGTGGCCCAGCGCGATCTTGGTGGCACCCAGCTCGTCGGCCACACGGTACAGGATGCCGCGACGCAGGCGCGAGCACAGGCTGCAGGTGGTTTTGCCTTCGGGGATCAGGCGCTTGACGATGCTGTAGGTGTCTTCCTCGATGATGCGGTATTCCACACCGAGGGATGCCAGGTACTGCGGCAGCACGTGCTCGGGGAAGCCTGGCTGTTTCTGGTCCAGGTTCACGGCCACGATACTGAAGCTGATGGGCGCGGATTTTTGCAGGCCCAGCAGGATGTCGAGCAGGCCGTAGCTATCCTTGCCGCCGGACAGGCAGACCATCACGCGGTCGCCTTCTTCGATCATGTTGAAGTCGTTGATGGCGGCGCCCACGTGGTGGCGCAGGCGCTTGGAAAGTTTATTGCCCTCGAACACGGCCTTTTTGGCCTTGTCGTCGGCAGTCTGTTGCGGTTCGGACATGAGGTACGGCTAAGAAATTGAAAAACCGGCTATTTTAGCCCCCGGCGGCCGGTTTTTACCATCGCCGTACCGGCTTTTTTTCACCAGCGCAGCCGGCAGCCGCGCGGCAAGCGTGGCCGCAACTACAGCACCACGCTGCGGCCACCGTCTACCGCCAGGATCTGGCCGTTCACGTAGTCGGTATCGAACAGTAAAAACGCCACTGCACGGGCGATGTCGTCCGGCACGCCGGTGCGCTGCAGCGGGATGGTGGCTTCGATAGCCTGGCGCTCGGCGCTGTCGAACGATACTTCGTCCTCCGGCCACAGGTTCACCCCCGGCGACACACCATTAACGCGCACCTGCGGCGCCAGCTCTAGCGCCAGGCTGCGGATCAGCTGCGCGTGGCCGGCCTTGGCCAGACTGTAAACCAAGTGGCGCTTCATCGGCCGCTCGGCGTGGATGTCGACAATGCCGACAATCGCGCCATGATTGGCCGCCAGATACGGCGCCGCCGCCTGCGCCAGAAACAGCGGAGCTTTGAGGTTGCTGCCCATCAGGTCGAACCAGTCCTGCTCGCTGATGCGGCCAACATCGGTGGGGTAAAAGCTGGACGCGTTGTTCACCAAGCCGTCCAGCCGGCCAAAGCAGCCCACGGCGTCGGCCACCAGCGCCGGCAACGCCGCCGTATCCAGCAAGTCGGCCTGCGCCAGCGCCACCGTATCGGGGCGCTGCGCGTTCAGCTCGGCCGCCAGCGCCTCGGCCTGCGCCCGCGAACCGCGGTAATGCAGCACCAGCCGCGCGCCACGCGCGTGCAGATGGCGGGCGATGCCGGCGCCAACACGGCGCGCGGCACCGGTAATAAGCACTACTTTATCGTTGAGCGGGTTATGCATGCTGGCCCCTTTTGCATTGAGTATGTGGCAAGGCGCTTGGCGTCTGCGCGCCAATTAGCGACAATCCGCCATTCTAGTGGCAGTTGCCGCCAGACACGAGAACTCGCTGCTGCCAGCACACGGCAGCCGGTGCGCCCGGAGCGCACCGCCACCCGCCAGCCGATGTAAAACACCATGACCCTGCCCCAGCCTTCCGCCGACGCCCTGGCCATCAGCCGCACCCTGGCCACCACCCTTGCCGCCGACATCGCCGACAACGGCGGCTGGATACCGTTTTCGCGCTTCATGGAGCAGGCGTTGTACGCGCCGGGCCTGGGCTATTACACCGCCGGCAGCCGCAAGTTTGGCGAAGGCGGCGATTTTGTCACCGCACCGGAGCTGTCCCCGCTGTTTGCGCAAACGCTGGCGCGCCAGCTGGCCGCGCTGCTGCCGCAAACCGCCGGCCACCTGCTGGAGTTCGGCGCCGGCACCGGCCGCCTGGCCGCCGACCTGCTGGCCGAGCTGGAAGCCCTGGGCCAGCTGCCGGCCAGCTACACCATCGTCGACCTGTCGCCGGACCTGATCGAGCGCCAGCGCGCCACGCTGGCCGAGCGCGTGCCGCACCTGGCCCACCGCGTACAGTGGGTGGCCACACTGCCGGCCAGCTTCGACGGCATCATGCTGGGCAACGAAGTGCTGGACGCCATGCCGTGCGAGCTGGTGAGCCGCCAGGTAGACGGCACGCTGCAGCAACGCGGCGTTACCGTGCTGGACGGCGCCTTTTGCTACGAAGACCGCCCGTTTACCGACGCCGTACTGGCAGGGTTGGCCGCCGGGCTGATACCCGCCACCCCCGGTTACACCAGCGAGATCAGCCTGGCCAACCGCGCCTTTATCCGCACGCTGGGGCAAACACTGCAGCGCGGTGCCATCATCATGATCGACTACGGCCATAGCGCCAGCGAGTTCTACCACCCCGAACGCCATATGGGCACGCTGCTGGGCCACTACCGCCACCACACTATCCAGGACCTGTTCTACCTGCCGGGCCTGATGGACATTACCTGCCACGTGGATTTCAGCGCGGTGGCGCAAAGCGGCATTGACGCCGGGCTGGACCTGATTGGCTACTGCAGCCAGGCGCAATTCCTGATCAACTGCGGCATCACCGAGCTGCTGTCGCACCTGGATGCGGCCAACGTGAAGCAATACCTGCCGCTGGCCAAGGCCGCACAGCGCCTGCTGTCGCCGGTAGAAATGGGCGAAACCTTCAAGGTGATCGGCTTTGGCAAAGGGATAGATATCGACTGGGCGGGCTTTGCCAGTGGCGACCGCTGCTACACGCTATAAACCCGGCCGCAGGATTTGCACGAAATCTATTGACAGCGCAAAAACGGCTCGGTTATAGTTCGCAGCCTTGATGCAGCGCATCGAGATGTGGCGAATTAGCTCAGTCGGTTAGAGCGACGGAATCATAATCCGCAGGTCCGGGGTTCGAGTCCCTGATTCGCCACCACAGTTTGCGAAGCACTGCTTCGGCAGGGTTTCACGGCGAATTAGCTCAGTCGGTTAGAGCGACGGAATCATAATCCGCAGGTCCGGGGTTCGAGTCCCTGATTCGCCACCAACACAAAAAACCAGCCTTCGGGCTGGTTTTTTGCTTTCTGCCTGTTTTGCTTACCCTCACCGCAAGTCCATGCAGCACAGCACTATCGTTTTACGCACCATGCAAGCCGCCGATTTCGGCGCCATCCTCGCCATACAGGCACAAAGCTACCCCGCCAACCTGATCGAAAGCCGCGACGCCCTGGCCTCGCGCCATGCACTATCGCCCGATACCTGCTGGGTGGCCGAACACGGCGGCGAGGTAAAAGGCTATGTGTTCGCCCACCCGTGGCACGGCGATACCCCGCCGCAGCTGAACCAGCCGCTGGCCCGCCTACCACCGCAACACGACACCCTATTCATCCACGATATGGCGCTATGTCGCAGCACCCGTGGCCGCGGTATTGCCCCGCGCCTGCTGGCACGGCTGCAGGACAAGGCGCGCGAGCGCGGTCTGCGCTTTGCCCGCCTGGTGGCGGTGCAAGGCGCCCAGCACTACTGGGCACGCCACGGCTACCGCCCCTACCCGCTACCGGCAGCCAAGCTGGCCTGCTACGGCGACGACGCTACCGGCATGGTGGCCGAGTTGGCCGCATCAGGCGCCAGCTAAGGCAGCCAACACCTCGGCGCTGGTCTGCACCGTGGCGTATTCGCCGTGCAGGTTAGCCAGCGCCATGGCGTGCACGGTCTGCGCGCTATGCGCCACACCGTCAAAGTCCTGCTGCGCGTAGGCGTAGCAACCATCGGCCACTACCCGCACGTCAAAACCGAGGTTGCCGCCGCTACGCGCCGTGGCCTCTACCGAATTGTTGGTGCTGACACCCGCCACCACCAAACGGTGGATGCCGCGCTGATGCAGCCAGCGCGCCAGCTGGCTGTGGGTAAAGGCGTCCGGTACGTGTTTGTCCACCACGTGTTCGTGCGACAGCGGCGCCAGCGCCGGCTGCCATTCCACCCCGTCCTGCCCCGGCCAGAACGGCGAGCCCGGCGTGCGTGACAGGTGGCGCACGTGCACCACTGGCTGCCCGGCCTGGCGCCAGGCTTGCAGCAGGCTGGCGATTACCGCCTCGGCGCCGGGGTTGTTACGCGTGTGCGCCGGCATGCGCTGCATGCCTTTTTGCATATCGATGATGATCAGTGCGCTAGGCGCGGCAGGTACGGCAGGCGGGTTCATGCGGCAGGCTCCACAGGTAAAACACCATTGTAGCCGTGGCTGCGGCCAACCTTGGCCGCAAAACAAAACCCGGCGCTGTCGGGGGACAGGGCCGGGCTGATCAGGCGGCTTGGCTGGCTTACATCTTCACGCCCAGCTCGCGCAGGCGTTCGGCCAGGTAGGCGCCGGCGGTGTAGCGCTCGGACAGCACCACTTCGTCACGCGGGTGCAGGAACAGCGGCAGCGATACGCGGCTCTTGCTGGCGCCTTCGCCGGTGGGGTTCACCACGCGGTGCTGGGTGGATGGATAGTAGCCGCCGGACGCTTCGCTCAGCATGTCGCCGATATTGATGATCAGCATGCCGAAATCACAGGGTACGTCGATCCAGTTTCCGTTCATGTCCTGCACTTGCAGGCCCGGCTCGTTGGCCGCCGGCAGAATGGTCAGCAGGTTGATGTCGCCGTGCGCAGCAGCACGCAGCGAGCCGGCCGGCTCGTTGCCGGTCAGCGGCGGGTAGCGCAGCACGCGCAGCAGCGTCTTCTGGCTGCCCTGGATCATCTGCGACAGCGGCTCGCTGTAGTTGGCCGCAATATCGGCCGGCGTGTACTGCTCTACCCAGGCCAGCAGCTCTTGCGCCAGCGTGTTGGCGGTGTCGTAGTAGCGCATGGCGTCGTCTTTCAGCTGCGCCGGGATACGTCCCCACGGGTAGATGTGGAAGTATTCCTTGATGTCTTTCTGGGTGTGGCCCTTGGCGGTTTCGGAGATTTCCGGCGAGAAGTAGCCGTCCTGCTTTTCTACCGAGAACGCGAAGTCGTGCTTTTCTTCGGTGCCGAAGAACGTCAGCCAATTGCGGTAGATGCTTTCTACCAGGTCTTGCGGGATAGGGTGGTTCACCAGTACGCCAAAGCCGGTTTCGTGCAGGCTGCGGGTGAACTGTTCGGCCGCGTCGGGCGCGCGGTAATCGACTACGCGTACGTTCATGTCGGGTTTCCTCGTGTGGCGGCACGGCGGCCGCAAACCGGCGCACCAATGCAAAGGCGGCGCATTCTACGCCGCCTTCAGTCCTTGCGGAAGTACCCCATTTGATTTACCAACGGCATATCGAGGGCACGGTGCCGGGCACATTTTCACGTTTCAGCACACCGGCATCCACCAGCTTTTTTACCCGCCAGAACAAAAAGCTATCGCTCAGCCAGGCTTGCTCCTCATGCCCCATCACCTCCCCCACCAGCCTTGTCACAGGCCACTTGCCGGCCTTTGTTATGGCATTGACAAGCGCATTGTCGTAATGGTCGATCGGGTGCTGCTGTAGCGTGCCTTGCACATCGAGATAGCGTATTCCGTCGCCATGTTCCTGCCAGTAACGCCACTGTGCGGCCAACTGTTCGCGCTCGCCGGCCGTCAGCAGGCGGGCTTGGGCAAACAGCTCCGGCAGGACTGGCGGCGGCTGCATGCCCATGCAGCTGCGCTGCCCATGCTGTGGTACCGCCACGTGGTATAGCGGGGTGTCGGCGTGGGCGTGCTCGGCCAGCATGCACAGCATCAGCCATTCGCCGGCGTGGCCACCGGCCCAGGCGTACAGCGGCACCCGGCGCTCGAAGGCCTTCAGCTGCGCCTTGCGGCTGGCCCAGTAGGCGTGCACGAAGTCTTCGTCCTGCTGCGGCCACCAGTCTTGCGCCCACAGCACCGCGTTCCAGTAACCCATGCGCGCCTGCGGGTCGATCAGATCACAATCGGCCAACGGGCCCTGGCTGAAATCCTCCTGGAAGCACAGCACCTCGCCCGGCAGTACAGCATCGGCACACAGCTGCTGCAGCGTGGCCGCCGCCGACGGCAGGGCAAAGTGGATGGCGCTGGCGTTCATACGCGCTGGTCCATATCTAGGGCCGGGGTGCCCGGACAAAGCTGGGCCACCACGCGGGCCGGTACGCCCACCACCGTGCAGTGTGCCGGTACGTCGTCCAGCACCACGCTGCCGGCGCCCACCTTGGAGCAGTCGCCAATACGGATATTGCCGAGGATGGAGGTATTGGCGCCGATCAGCACGCCATCGCCCACTTTCGGGTGACGGTCGCCGTGGTCTTTGCCGGTACCGCCCAGCGTCACGCCTTGCAAGATCGACACGTTATTGCCGATGACGGCGGTTTCGCCCACCACAATGCCGGTGCCGTGATCCAGCATGACGCCGTGGCCAATCTTGGCTGCCGGGTGAATATCGGCGCCCATTACCTCGGAAATGCGGTTTTGCAAGAAATACGCCAGCGTCTTTCTGCCTTCCTGCCACAGCCAGTGGGTAATGCGCTGGCTTTGCAGCGCGTGGAAGCCCTTGAAGTACAGCAGCGGGGTGGAATAGCTATCGCACGCCGGGTCGCGCTCAAAGCAGGCGGTAATGTCGGCGCGTACCGCCTGGATAATGGCCGGGTTGGCCGCAAAAGCCTCGCGGAACAGCTCCATCAGTGCGCGGGCGTCCATTACCGGGCTGGCCAGCTTGCTGGACAGGTGAAACGCCAGCACGTCTTCCAGCGTGCCGTGGCGCAGCACGGTCATGTGCAGGAAGCTGGCCAGCAACGGCTCGTCGCGCACCGCCAGCTCGGCCTCCTGCAGAATGGCCAGCCACAGCGCGTCGTGATTGCTTGCAGTCATGCTCTTACCTTTACTTGTTCTGCTTGCCCTTGTTTGCGGGCATGAAAAAGGGCGCTGCCTGCCGGCGCGCCCTGGGGGTGTACGATACGCGGCCAACTTGCAGCTGATGGCACCGCGCCGGCCTTTCAAGGCCTACATCAGTACCACGTCGAATTGTTCCTGGCTGTAGGTGCTCTCTACTGCCAGCGAAATCGGCTTGCCGATAAAGTCGATCAGCATGGCCAGGCTTTGCGATTCCTCGTCCAGCAGCATGTCGATCACGCTTTGTGCGGCCAGGATGCGGAAGCCTTTGGCGTCAAAGCGGCGGGCTTCGCGTACGATTTCGCGCTGGATCTCGTAACACACGGTTTGCGCGGTCTTGATCTCGCCGCGCCCCTGACACACCGGACACGGCTCGCACAGCACGTGGGCCAGGCTCTCGCGGGTGCGCTTGCGCGTGACCTCTACCAGGCCCAGGCTGGTAAAGCCGTTCAGGGTCACACGGGTGCGGTCGCGCGCCAGCGCCTTGGCCAGCTCGGACAGCACGGCTTCGCGGTGCTCGGCGTTATCCATATCGATGAAATCGACAATGATGATACCGCCCAGATTGCGCAGGCGCAGCTGTCGCGCCAGTGCCAGCGTGGCTTCCAGGTTAGTCTTGAAGATGGTTTCGTCAAAGTTGCGGTTACCGACAAAGCCGCCGGTGTTCACATCGATGGTGGTCATCGCCTCGGTCTGGTCGATGATCAGGTAGCCGCCGAATTTGAGGTTCACCCGGCGCGACAGCGCCTTGTCGATCTCGGTTTCGATACCGTGCAGCTCGAACAGCGGGCGCTCGCCGCTATAGCGTTCGATCTTGGCCACCGCCGACTGCACGTAGGCTTCGGCAAACTCCACCATCTTGCCGTAGTTCTCGGTGGAATCCACGATCACCTTTTCGGTGTGGTCGCTCACCATGTCGCGCAGTACGCGCACCGCCAGCGGCAGGTCTTCGTACAGCAGGCTTTGCGCGGGCAAGTGCTGCGATTTGTAGCGGATATCGGCCCACAGCTTGGACAGGTAGCCGATATCGGCGCCCAGCTCGGCGTCGGTGGCGGTTTCCGCGCTGGTGCGGATGATGTAGCCACGCGGCGCACCGTCCGGCAGCTGTTTTTCCAGCCGTGCCTTCAGGCTGTGGCGGTCGGATTCCTGCTCGATCTTCTGCGAAATACCGATATGTTCTTCCTGCGGCAAGTGCACCAGAAAACGCCCGGCCAGGCTGATCTGCGTGGACAGCCGCGCGCCCTTGGTACCGATCGGGTCCTTGATCACCTGCACCAGCACGGTCTGGCCTTCGAACAGCATTTTCTCGATGCGCTGCGGCTCGGACGGGTGCTGGCGCTGCTCCAGTACGTCGGCAATATGCAGGAAAGCGGCGCGCTCCAGGCCGATCTCGATAAAGGCACTCTGCATGCCGGGCAGCACGCGCTTGACCTGGCCCAGGTAGATATTGCCCACAATGCCGCGGCTGGCTGCGCGCTCGATATGCAGCTCCTGCACCACGGCGTCTTCCAGCACCGCCACACGGGTTTCCTGCGGCGTGATATTGACCAGGATCTGCTCTTTCGGGCGCGGCAGGTCACGGGGTAGCGGAATGGGTTGATGCAGCATGGCAGGGCTCCGGGGATGGCTCATCAGGGAAACTGGAAACCGAAGTTGCCAAGAATCTGTGCGGTTTCATGAATCGGCAAGCCCATCACGCCACTGTAGCTGCCATCGATGCGGGTAATGAAGACAGCAGCACGGCCCTGGATGCCGTAGGCACCGGCCTTGTCGAACGGCTCGCCGCTGTCGATATAACGCTGGATTTCGTCTTCGCCCAGCGGCTTGAACGTTACATGGGTCACGCTGGTGCGTACTTCAACATGATCACCCTGGCGCACAGCCACGCTGGTCACGGCCTGGTGGCTACGCCCGGAAAACGCTTGCAGCATGCGGCGGGCGTCGGCTTCGTCTGCGGGTTTGCCGAAGATTTCGCCGTCTTGCACTACCGTGGTGTCGGCGGCCAGCAGCGGGCGCTCGGGCAGGCCACACTGCTGTACCACTTGCCAGCCGGCCGCGGCTTTCTCGCGCGCCAGGCGCTCGGTGTAGGTGATGGCGTCTTCGCCAGGCAGGACGCTTTCATCGATATCGGCGTGGATACGCTCCAGGCTCACGCCCATGCCGGTGAGGATTTCGCGGCGGCGCGGGCTGCCGGAGGCCAGATAAATGCGGGAATCTTGTGCGCTCATGATGGGACAGG
Source organism: Vogesella aquatica (assembly GCF_028548455.1). GTDB lineage: Bacteria > Pseudomonadota > Gammaproteobacteria > Burkholderiales > Chromobacteriaceae > Vogesella > Vogesella aquatica. Next base: position 40,383 of record NZ_JAQQLF010000024.1, on the reverse strand, counting down.
TTGGTCATCTAGCGGGCTAGATTACCAGAGCCGGCGCCTGCGGCATATGCCGCAGGCTTGCTCTGGCGCAAGCCTTGGCCCTGCCCGGCCTGCGGCCAACCCCGCCCGCTGCGCTTATTGTGCCGTCCAGCCACCGTCTACCGGCAGCGCCACGCCAGTCAGGTTATGCGCCCAGTCGCCGCACAGCATGGCTACTGCCTCCGCAATATCCGCCGGCTGGCTCATGCGCCCGGAGGGCTGCTTTTCCAGCACCAGGTCGCGCGCACCCTCGTCGCGGCCAACGCCCAGCTTGGCGGCGCGCGCCAGGATCTGCGGCTCGATGAGCGCGGTTTCTACCCAGCCCGGGCAAACGGCATTCACGGTTACCCCCAGGCCGGCCGTTTCCAGCGCCGCGGCCTTGGTCATGCCCACGATGCCGAACTTGCTGGCCACGTAGGGCAGCTTGCCACTGGACGCCACCAGGCCGTGCACCGAGGCAATATTGATGATGCGGCCCCAGCCTGCGGCCAACATGCCGGGCAAGCACAGCTGCATCAAATGAAATGCCGCCGACAGATTGACGGCAATAATGTCGTCCCACTTCTGCGCAGGCATGTCCAGCAAAGGCGCGGCGTGCTGCATGCCGGCATTGTTCACCAGTACGTCAACCTGCCCGAAATGTGCCAGCACGGTTTCAGCCAATTGTCGTGTGGCGTCACCACGGCGCAGATCGGCGCTGAAAAATGCGGCATCTGCCGCGCCGGCGCTGCGTACCGCCGCCAATGCGGCGGCCTGCCCAGCCTCGTCTGCCAGGCCGTGCAAGGCGATACGCCAGCCATTGGCCGCCAGGCGGCAGGCTATGGCCAGGCCAATGCCACGGTCGGCGCCGGTAACGAATGCGGTTTTCTGCTGCGGCATGCTGTCCCTCCTTCACTAAGCTGATTGCATGAATGCAACTTTTTCAATTGGATGTAGCAATTATTTGCGACAATTTCGATAAAAATTCTTAGGCATTTTTGATTAATGAAATAATGCCAACATCAACCCTACACCACACCCTGCCCGAGGTTTGCCAACCATGTCCTGGTTACACCGTGTGAGTATCCGCACCAAACTGGTTTGTCTGTTTGCCCTGCTGAATATCCTGACCGTACTGTCTTTCTCGGTACACAGCTATCTGCGCAGTAGCGAGCAAGCCATTGCTGTCATCGACACCCGCCTGAACGCTACCGCCCGTGCTATTCCTACCCTGCTGGGCGAACCTTTCCTGGCCAGCATGTTTACCCCCGGCAGCGTCAGCCCGCAGCAGATGCTGAACAACGCCAGCCGCATGGACAACTACGCCCGCCAGTTTGGCGTGAAATATCTTTATATGTTGTGGCAGAAAGACGGCAAGGTGGTCTACCTGGCCGATGGTGCCGGTGAAGCGGAACGCAGCAGCGACAAGTATGGCCACCACCTGGAAGCCTACGAAGCCAGCCCCGGCCTGCTGCAAGCCTTTGCCAGCCAGAACGTGCAGTACGACGAATACACCGACAAATACGGCACCTTCCGCTCCATTTTCCTGCCGGTCAGCATCAATGGCCAGCAAGTCATCCTGGCCGCCGACGTGCCGCTGGAGCAAGCCATGGCCAGCCGCCAGGCGGTACTGCAAGAAGTCTTGCTGATCGGCACGCTGTCCTTGCTCTGCGGCCTGGCCATCTCCTGGCTGCTGGCCAGCATGTTGGCCGCATCCATCAGCAGGATCGCCAGCCATATCGCCCAGCAAGCGCGCGAGCGCAACCTGGGCGGCAAGCTGAATGTACGCGGCAGTGACGAAGTTGCCCAGATGGCACACAGCTTCAACCAGCTGTGCCAGTCGGTCAGCCATACCCTGCACGAAGTATCGGACAATGCCAGCCAGACCTTCCACAGCGCGGAAAACGTGCGCCAGAGCACCCAGCACATGCGCGAGGCGGCCAGCCGCAGCCAGCAGTCGCTGCACACTTTGCACAGCTGCAGCGACGATATCAGCGCACTGAGCGACCAGAGCAGCCAGATGCTGAACCAGGCCCAGCAACAGCTGGCCAGCGTAGACCAGGAGCTGGCACTGTCGCGCGGGGCCGTCGGCGAGCTGAGCCACGGCATGCACCAGCACGTGGCCGACAACCGCCAGCTGGCGAAACGCTTCGAGGCGCTATCGGCCGATGTACAAAACATCACCGGCATCTTGCAGCGCATTGCCAGCATCTCGGAGCAAACCAACCTGCTGGCACTGAACGCCGCCATCGAAGCCGCCCGCGCGGGCGAAGCCGGGCGCGGCTTTGCCGTGGTGGCCGACGAAGTACGCAAGCTGGCAGGCCAGACCCAGGCCACGCTGGCCGAAACCGACAGTTTTGTCGGCAAGCTGCTGCAAACCATACGCGACACGGCAGGGGTGATTACCACCCAGGCCGACGAAGCCGACAAGCTGTCCGGCTGCTCGGCCACCGTGCAAAACACGCTGGAGCAAACCCGCAGCCTGCTGGCGTCGCTACAGCAGGCATTTGACATGAATGTCAGCCATAGCCAGGAAATCCGGCAGCACGTCCACACCATGAGCCAGCATATGCAGACGCTGGGCGGCGAAATAGCCAGCAACCGCGAAGAGGCAGACAGCCTGTCTACCGAAGCGGCCAGCATGGAAGAATGCTCACGCCTGCTCAACAGCTCATTGCAAGGTTTCCGCTTCTAAGCTGCGGCTCTGGGTATATAGTAGCGAGGCAATCTTTATCGAAACCCGCCGATGCCGAACGCGCTGCGCCTGATCCTTAGCCTGCTCTGCCTGCTGCCCCCCGCCTGGGCGGCAGAGGTGCGCCTGGCGGTAGGGCTGACCAAGCTGCCCTACGTAGAAGAAGGCGGGCGCAGCGGGCTGGAGGCGGCACTGGCCATTGCCACCCTGACGCTGGCCGGCTACCAGGTGAAGGTGGTCCAGCTACCGCAGGCGCGCGGGCTGGCCATGCTGAAGGAAGGCCAGGTAGACGCCATGATCACCCTGACCCCCGCCGCATCTGATGCCTTGTTTTACTCGCAGCCGCTACTGTATTACCGCAACCGTGCCATCGCGCTGCACAGCAACGGCATTGTGCTGACCCAGCTGAGCGACCTGTCGCGCTACAGCGTGGCCAGTTTCCAGAACGCCCGCCTGTTGTTTGGTGCAGACTTTGCCAATGCGGTAGCGCGCTCGCCCAATTACAGCGAGCACGCCGACCAGGACACCCTGAACCGCCTGCTGCTGAACCGCCGGGTGGATGTCATCATCAGCGACGAGTTCATCTTTCGCGCCAACCCCACCCAAACCGACCTGAGCGGGCAGCGCTACGCCACGGTCAGCTACGCCCTGCTGGGTAGCTCGCCACGCCATGTCGGCTTTGCCAACGCTTCGCTGCGCCAGCAGTTTGACCAGGCCCTGGTACGGCTCAAAACCAGCGGCGAATACGAGCGCATTACCCAACAATACCGCCAGCGCTACCAGCTACCCAATTGAAAAACGCCCTGCCCTGTCACGGGCAGGGCGCCTGATGGCTACCACCGTGCGGCCAACCTTATTTGCGGCGTTTGCCCGCCAGATCATTCAGCACACACGACGCGGCAAACAGGCCAAAGCTGGCCGTGACCACCACGCTGGCGCCAAAACCGGCGCACGACAGCCCCTGTGGCCCGCGCGCCTCGCCCGTGTCACAGGCCTGCACCTGCGGGTACACCAGCGGCTCGGTGGAATACACACAGCGCACGCCCAGCTTGCGCCCCGGCTCGCGGCTAAAGCCATAGTGGCGGCGCAGCGTGTAACGCAGCTTGGACAGCAAGGGGTCTTCGGTGACCGCGCCCAGGTCGGCGATGGCAATACGCGTCGGGTCCATCTGCCCGCCCGCGCCACCCGACACCACAAACGGCTGGCGGCGGCGCACGCACCAGGCCGCCATGGCCGCTTTCACCTTCAGGCTATCGATGCAGTCCACGATATAGTCAAAGCCCTGGCCCAGCATGGCGTCCAGGTTGTCTTCGGTGACAAAGTCTTCCACCTCGGCCACCACGCATGCCGGGTTGATGGCGCGTACGCGCTCGGCCAGCGCGGTCACCTTGGCCATGCCGTATAGCGGGTCCAGCGCCGGTAGCTGGCGGTTGGTGTTGGACTCGGCAATATTATCCAGGTCGATCAGCGTCAGGTGGCCGATACCGCTGCGCGCCAGCGACTCCACCACCCAGGAACCCACCCCGCCCACGCCCACCACACATACCCGGGCCGCAGCAAAGCGCTGCAAGGCCGCTTCGCCATATAAACGGGCGACACCGCCAAAGCGGCGATCCAGATCGGCTTCCATGCCAGACTCCCCAAACAAAACGGCCAAGCATAACCAAGCCGCCGGTACGACACCAGCCCATTGCGTATGCTGGTATATCGAAAGAACTAGGGCATAGCCCCACGCCCTTTGCTAGACTGCCACCATAGCCACATGCAAGGAGCGGGCTTTGAGCAATAAGCCAACACACAAGACATCGTCAGGCGAGCTGGCCGGCTTTGTCCGGCTGAACGAAGGCATAAAAGGCGTGGTACTGATTGCCTTCCAGATCAACATCATGGCGCTGAACGCCATCCTGCTGGCGCACCGTGCCGGCGAAGTGGCGCTGGGCTTTGGCGTGATCTCGAAAGAGCTGCGCAGCCTGTCGGTAGAGCTCACCGGCCTGATGCAGGAGCTGTCCAACGATGCCTACCTGGCGGTAAACCTGATCTCCGACCTGCTACGCCAGGAGCGGCGCTACCGGCTGCTGAAAAAGGCCACCGACCTGGTAGCCAACCCGTCCCCCGCCCTGCGCGATGTCATGGTACGACGCGAAGAAGAATTCAGCCTGATCACCCACCGCGTGCGCGACGTGCGCCTACGCCTGCTGGACCGCCTGGAAGACGCCCGCAAACTGTGCCAGTTCGGTACTGCCATTTCGCGCTCGGCCAAAATCGAAGCCGCCTATGGCCGCGAATACGGCCGCGCGCTGGCCGAAGTCAGCCAGGAATTTGACCAGAAAATACAGAACATCCTGCCCTCCATCGAGGCGCTGTGCACAGGAATGCAAAGAAGATGAAGACCGCCCAGACCATCTACCAGGAAGGCAGCCACCGCTGGGTCGTCATTGCCCGCGACCCGTCCAAGCCAAACTGCGTCATCGACACCAACGAATACCTGGTCAGCCGCGAAGGCGACAACCTGCTGACCGACCCTGGCGGCAGCGAAATCTTCCCGGCCGTGTTTGCCGCGCTGTCCACCATTGTGGACCCGATGAGCATCCGCTACCTGTTTGCCTCGCACCAGGACCCGGACATCATCTCGTCGCTGGGCCTGTGGCTGGAATGCAACCCCGAGATCCGCTGCTATGTGAGCCGCCTGTGGAGCAGCTTCATCCCGCACTTTGGCGGCGACGAAAACTCGCTGGTCGCCATCCCGGACGAAGGCATGGGCATGCCGCTGGGCAGCGGCCAGATCGAGTACGTACCCGCGCACTTCCTGCACTCGTCCGGCAACTTCCACCTGTACGACCCCGACGCACGCATCCTGTTTAGCGGTGACGTGGGCGCAGCCCTGCTGCCACCGGAAGAAGACGAGCTGTTCGTGCGTGACTTCGACAAGCACATCCGCCACGCCGAGGGCTTTCACCGCCGCTGGATGGGCTCCACCGAAGCCAAGCTGGACTGGTGCGAACGCGCCAGCCGCATGAAGATCGACATGCTATGCCCGCAACACGGCAGCATTTACCAGGGCGATGACGTGATGCGCTTCATCAACTGGTTTGCCGAGCTGCCAGTGGGCCTGTCCACTTTCCGCCACCGCCGTTAAGCAAGATGACTTGAAATAAGCCAGCCATCTTCCTAAGTTGAAGAACCTCCGCAGCCAGCGGAGGTTCTTGTCTTTTATGGGAGAGCATCCTGATGAAGTCGCCGCGCTTTGATATCGACCTGGACAAACACTACAAGGCCACCGTGGTCATTGCCTGCTCCGCTTGCGGGCACGAAAACCGCCACCACCTGGCCAGCCTGCAGCCGGACAGTACCCTGGCTTGCGTGTGCGGTAGTGATATCAGCCTGACCGCCTACGGCCTGCAAAGCGCCCATGACAAAGCCGCTGCCATCAAAGCGGCTTACCACATCAACGCCGCCTGAACACTGTTTTGGCAAAATCATGCTTCTATAAGCACCGCCCCTGCTGGCACAATCAGGCAAATGCCTGAATCACGACAACGGCAACCCTCGGGTTGCCGTTTTTCTTCCCGCACAGGAGCCAGCATGTCCACCGTCATCGATCTGCGCAGCGATACCGTTACCCACCCCACCCCGGCCATGCGCCAGGCCATGGCCAACGCCATCGTCGGCGACGACGTTTACGGCGACGACCCTACCGTACGCGAGCTGGAAACGTTGGCCGCACGCCTGCTGGGCAAGGAAGCCGCACTGTTCGTGCCCAGCGGCAACTTTGGCAACCAACTGGCACTGTTTACCCACTGCCAGCGTGGCGACGAGGTGATTCTGGGCGACGACTGCCATATCGTGTGGCACGAAACCGGCGGCGCTGCCGTCATTGCCGGCGTCCAGCTGCGCACCATCGCCAGTGCTAACGGCGTACTGCCCGCCCCCGAGGTGAAAAAACGCATCCGTGACGGCGAAGACATCCACTGGCCGCGCACCGGCCTGATCTGCCTGGAAAACGCGCACAGCAACGGCCGCGTCATTCCGCTGGCCGACATGGCCGCGGTATGGGACGTGGCGCAGCAGCACAGCGTACCGGTGCACCTGGACGGCGCCCGCGTGTTCAACGCCGCCGTGCACCTGGGCTGCGACGTGCGTGACATCACCCGCTACAGCGACACCGTGATGTGCTGCCTGTCCAAAGGCCTGGCCGCGCCGGTGGGCTCCATCCTGGCCGGCCCGGCCGCCTTCATCGCCCGCGCCCGCAAAAACCGCAAGCTGCTGGGCGGCGGCCTGCGCCAGGCCGGCGTGCTGGCCGCGCCCGGCCTGCTGGCGCTCACCGACATGGTGGCGCACCTGCCGGAAGACCACGCCAACGCCCGCTATCTGGCCGAACAGCTGGCCGCCTTGCCCGGCGTGGAAGTGAACCTGGACGATGTACACATCAATATGGTGTGGTTCCGCCTGCCCGCCACACTGGATAGCGGCCGCCTGATGGCCGCGCTGGCTGCGGCCAACATCAAGGCCAACGGGCCGGAAGGCGGCCTGATGCGGCTGGTAACGCACTGGCAGGTTGGCCGCAGCGAGCTGGACCGCGTCATCGCCGTATTCGCCAGTGTGCTGGCGGCATGACACTCACCATCGCACTGGCGCTGTTTGCCGCCGCCTTCGCCGCCGGCGGCCTCAACGCCGTGGCCGGTGGCGGCACGCTGATCACCTTCCCCGCCCTGGTAGCGGCCGGTGTACCGCCCATCGTGGCCAATGCCACCAGCTCGGTATCGCAATGGCCCGGCTACGTGGCCAGCAGCCTCACCTTCCGCCGCGAGCTCACCGGCCAGCGCGCCATGGCAGGCATGAGTATCGCCAGCGTGCTGGGCGGCCTGGCGGGCGGCTGGCTGGTCACCGTGGTGTCGCCCCGGCTGTTCGACGTGCTGATCCCGTGGCTGATCCTGCTGGCTACCGCCATGTTTGCCTTCAGCGCCACGCTCACGCGCTGGATGAGCCAGCACGCGGCCAACGTTGGCCGCAGCACCGGCGCGCTGCTGCTGGGGCAGTTCGTGGTCAGCATTTACGGCGGCTTTTTCGGCGGCGGCATGGGCATCATGATGCTGGCGCTGTACAGCCTGTTTGCGCTGGACACCCTCACCCGCATGAATGCGCTGAAAACCTGGCTATCGGTGCTGATCTCCGGCGTAGCGGTGCTGACCTTCATCGCGGCCGGGCTGGTGAACTGGCCCGCCGCGCTGGTGATGCTGGCCGGCACCATCTGCGGCGGCGTGGCTGGCGCCCGCCTCGCCCGCCGCCTGCCGGCGCTGTGGCTAAAGCGGGTGGTGGTGGCGCTGGGCAGCGTGCTGACCGCCGCGTTTTTCTGGAAGGTGTACGGCTAGCGCCGCTTACGGCGACAGCACCGCCTTCACCCCGGCCCAATCCAGCCCGAAACGCGCCAGATACTTGCGCAGGCGGTCGGCGTCGTTGGCCGTGCTGCGCGCCTGGCGCGACACCGCGAACAGGCAGCGGCCGGCTTCGGACAAACTGCCGGCGTCGCGGCACGCTGCCAGTACCGCCTCCAGCTGGGCCTGATCGAACAGGTCCAGCTGCGCGTCCGGCAAGACCTGCTGCCATAAGGCCGGTGCCATCGCCGCCCCGCTGGCCACCGGCGCTTGCCAGCCGTCACGCAAGCGCGCCATTTCCTCGGTCACCTCGGCAAGGCCGATATTGCCGTCGTCGGCCAGCGTCGCCATGCGTGTTACCGACGCCGATAGCTCGCGAAAGTTACCCTGCCAACTGGCCTCGGCCGACGTGGCAAAGGCCAGGTATGCCTCGCGGGCCTCGCGGCTGAAACGCACCCGCTCGCCGCTTTCGCTGGCGTGGCGCAGCAGCTCGAACTCCAGGTTGGGCGCAATGTCCTCGCGCCGGGCGGCCAAGCCCGGCAAAGTAAAGCGCCACAGGTTGATGCGCGCGTACAGGTCTTCGCGAAAGCGCCCGGCCGCCACCCATTGCTGCAGGTCCCTCACCGTACCGCACACCAGCTGGAAACTGCTGCTGACTTCGCGGTCGCTGCCGTAGGGAAAAAAGCGCTTTTCCTCGATGGCCTTCAGCAGCATGGCTTGTTCGTCCAAGCCCAGCTCGCCGATTTCATCCAGAAATAGCATGCCGCCATCGGCGCGTTTGAGCAGGCCCTCGCGTGCTTGCAAGGCGCCGGTAAACGCGCCCTTCACGTGGCCGAACAGGGCCGACATCGCCCCGTCCCCGCGCAAGGTGGCGCAGTTCACCTCGACCAGCGGCCCGCTCAACTGATGGCGGGCCTTTTTCAGCTGATACAGGCGGCGCGCCAGAAAGCTCTTGCCGGCGCCGGTCGGCCCGCACAGCAACACCGGCGCACCGGAACGGGTGGCCACCCGTTCGATCTGGCCAATCATGCGGTTGAAGGCCTCGTTACGGGTGGCGATCCCGCTCTTCAGCAAGGCCAGCGTATCGTCGCGCTGGCGGGCAAAACGCTGCGCAATCTGGTCGTAACGCGACAAATCGAGGTCGATCACCTTGACCGTCCCCGTATAGCCGTCGTCGGCACGGCCGATGCTGCTTTGCAGCAGCCGCGCCGGGATATGGCGCGACTCGGCCAGCAAAAACCAGCAAATCTGCGCCACATGGGTACCGGTGGTGATGTGCAACAGGTAGTCCTCGTGCTCGCTGTCGAACGGGTAGGCGGCGGCAAAGTCGTGCAGCGCGGCGTACACCTCTTCGAAATCCCACGGGTCACGCAGGTTGCAGGTTTCCAGCACCACCTCGGTATCGGGCGAGACACGGCGGATGTCGTCGGCAGTCAGTTGCGCCAGTTGAAGGCTGTGGTTGTCGTGCAGCAGATGCAGCCGGTGCAGCGGCCATTGCGGCTGGCGGCAAATGCCGACGCTGGGCCGCCATTTCCTCCAGCGCGATTCGCCAAAACCGCCTTTGTCCAGCACCGTACCCAGAAACCCGATGGCAACCTGCTTACGCATGACGACTATCCCAAAAAATAAACTTACTAGCCAAAAGTATCATATTTCCAATGGCATGCTTGGCGAAATTGTCGACAGCGGCCTTAAGCGGAAAAATAAAAACATTCAAAAACAAACACTTGCAATATTTCTTCAGCTTTAGCACCCGGCTGGCACGCTATTGGCAATAGTCAACGTACTGCCCAACGCAGCACGGTGCCCACGGGAGGTGGTTGTGAGCCGCCCCGGTGCCCGGTACCAGGCCCGCCTGTCGTGGCCGGGTATGCCGCCCCTTGTTGCACGGCAGTACGGCGATGGCAGTGGTTGCCACGCCGGGTTCGACTCCCGGCATCGCCTCCTCGGTAGCTCATTTGGTAGAGCAACAGCCTGTTCGCTGTGTGTAGCGGGTTCGATTCCCGTCCGAAACGCCCTCTCAAGGCGAGTGTGTCAATGCAGTCCCCGAGCCGGTGCGGCCAACACGCCGCCACACCGCTAGCCAGCTCGCGACCCGTTGCCGCAGCAACATCCGGGTGCAGCCACCGCGCAGTCAGCGGCGCTGCCCACCCGCGATGCCCCTGCCGCACCCCGTCGCCCGCCCGCTAGCGGTGTGCCCCCGGCTCACCCGAACAAGGAGCCCATGATGCTGAAGAAACTGCTGGTCAAGAAAAACGAGCGCGGCCTGCTGCTGCGCGAAGGCGACTTCGAATGCCTGCTGCCGCCAGGCCGCCACTACCGCTTCGACCCCTTCGGGCAGCTGACCCTGGAAACCATCAGCCTGCAGCAGGCGCGCTTCGAGCACCCGCTGGCCGACTACCTGCGCCAGCACGCACCCGAGGTGGTAGCCGCCCACTTTCACGAGGTGTCGCTGGGCGACGACGAAGCAGCACTGCGCTACGAACGCGAGCAGCTGGTAGAGATCCTGCCCCCCGGCCATAACGCCCTGTACTGGCAGGACCGGGTGCCGATGCACGTCGAACGCGTCAACCTGCGTGACGCCGCGGCCCTGCCCGCCGCTTTGCAGGCACGCCTGACGCAAACCCTGCTGCGCGGCCGCCAGATTGCCGGCCTGAACGCGGTGCTGAATGCGCAAGTGCCCGCCGGCTTTGTCGGCCTGCTACGCAGCGAAGGCGACGCGCTGCGGCTGTTGGCGCCGGGCCGCTACTGCTACTGGCGCTTCAACCGTGACATTGCGGTAGAGCTGGTCGATACCCGCTTGCAGGCGCTGGAAGTCAGCGGCCAGGAAATCCTGACCCGCGACAAGGTCAGCCTGCGGCTGAACCTGAACGCCAACTGGCAATTCCACGACGTACTGCAAGCCTTCAGCCAGCTGCCCAAACCGGCCGATCACCTGTACCGCGAGCTGCAACTGCTGCTGCGCGCCGCCGTGGGTACCCGCACGCTGGACGAACTGCTGGAAAACAAGCAGCTGCTGGACCAGGAGCTGCTGCACAAGGCACGCACCCGGCTAGCTATGTTCGGCATCGACCTGCAAGCGCTGGGGGTAAAGGACATCATCCTGCCCGGCGACATGAAGGCCTTGCTGGCCAAGGTGGTAGAAGCCGAAAAAGCGGCGCAGGCCAACGTGATCCGCCGCCGCGAGGAAACCGGTGCCACCCGCTCGCTACTGAACACCGCCAAAGTGATGGAAGACAACCCCATCGCGCTGCGGCTGAAAGAACTGGAAACGCTGGAACGCCTGGCAGAACGCATCGACAAGATCTCGGTGGTAGGCGGCCTGGATCAATTGCTGAACGGTTTGGTCACCCTGCGGCCAACCTCACCCTGACACGGAAACAATATGGATACCCGACAAGACTACGAACTGCTGCAACAGGACGGTGGCAGCCCGATCAAGATGTGGACGCGCGGTGTACCGGTAGAAGACAGCGCGCGCCAACAGCTGCTGCAAACGGCGCAGCTGCCCTTCATCTTCAAGCACCTGGCGGTCATGCCCGACGTGCACCTGGGCAAGGGCTCCACCATCGGCAGCGTCATCCCCACCCAAGGCGCCATCATTCCGGCAGCAGTCGGCGTGGACATCGGCTGCGGCATGATGGCCGCCCGTACCACGCTGACGGCCAGCGACCTGCCGGACAACCTGGCCGGCCTGCGCAGCGCCATCGAGGCGGCGGTACCGCACGGCCGTACCAGCGGCCCGCGCGACCAGGGCAGCTGGCACCAGCCCCCGGCCAGCGTGGACGCGGCCTGGGCCAAGCTGGCACCGGCCTTTACCACGCTGACGCAGAAATACCCGCGACTGAAGAACACCAACAACTACAAGCACCTGGGCACGCTGGGTACCGGCAACCACTTCATTGAAGTGTGCCTGGACGAAGCCGAACGGGTGTGGGTGATGCTGCACTCCGGCTCACGCGGCGTCGGTAACGCCATCGGCAGCCTGTTCATCGAACTGGCACAGGCCGACATGCGCCAACACATGGCCAACCTGCCCAGCCGCGACCTGGCCTACTTCGAAGAAGGCAGCCAGCACTTTGACGATTACGTCGCCGCTGTGGGTTGGGCGCAGGACTACGCCCGGCAGAACCGCATGGTGATGATGGAGCACGTGGTGGCCGCCATGCGCCGCGTCATCACCAAACCGTTTGCTGCCGACGTGGAAGCCGTGAACTGCCACCACAACTACGTGCAGCAGGAAACCCACTTCGGCCACCAGGTACTGGTCACGCGCAAGGGCGCGGTGGCGGCGCACAAAGGGCAGCTGGGCATCATTCCCGGCTCGATGGGGGCCAAGAGCTTCATCGTGCGCGGCCTGGGCAACGAAGAAGCGTTCTGTTCCTGCAGCCACGGCGCCGGCCGCCGCATGAGCCGCAGCGAAGCCAAGCGCCGCTTTACCGTGGCGGACCAGATCGGCGCCACGGCACACGTGGAATGCCGCAAGGACGCCGCCGTCATCGACGAGATCCCGATGGCCTACAAAGACATCGACGCCGTGATGCTGGCGCAGCAAAAGCTGGTGGAAGTGGTACACACCTTGCGCCAGGTGGTGTGCGTGAAGGGCTGAGCACCTCGACGCCAACCATCGCGTCCCGCGGCTGACACGGCGGCCAAGCCCTCAAGCTTGGCCGCCACCTCATACCGCGTCGCGTTCGGCAAACACCTCTTGCGCCGCCAGCACCGCGTTGATGGCCGCCGGGAAGCCGGCGTACACCGCCATCTGCGTCAGCACCGCGATTACCTCATCGCGGCTGCAGCCCACGTTCAGCGCGCCGTGCAAATGCACCTTCAGCTGCGGCGTGGCGTAGCCCAGCGCGGCCAGCGCCGCGATGGTGGCGATTTCGCGCTCTTTCAGCGTCAGCACGTCGTCCTGGTAGACCTCGCCAAACGGAAAGGCAATGGTATACGCGGCCAAGGCCGGGGCCACGCCTTGCAGTGCATCGATGACGCGCTGGCCGGCCTCGCCATCCACCTGTGCCAGCCGCGCCAGGCCCCGCGCGTAGCGGGTGGTGCCGTCATCCGGCTGTGCCGGTGCCAGCGGCGGCAGCGTGGCCAGCGGCCAGTGCTGCAGCAGCCGGGTAAGGCCACGCGCCTGGTAGGCCATGGTATGCGCGGCGGCGTGGTGGGCGACAAAGGCGTCGGCGTCGCGGAAGCTTTCCAGCAGCCAGAAGCCACCGTCGTCATCGCACTGTTCCAGCAATTCAAAACGCAGGCAGCCAGGCTCGCGCCGGGTGTGCCAGCACAGTTGTTGCAAAGCCTGGCGCGCCTCGTCGACGGCCACACCATCGCACAGGCCCAGGCGGGCGATCAGGGTATACGGGGTCATGGCGGGCTCCTCAGGCAACGGTGTAACCACCGTCCAGCACCAGGTCGTGGCCGCTGGCAAAGCTGGCCGCATCGGACAGCAAAAACAGCACCGCGGCGGCGATTTCGTGCGGCTGACCGTCGCGGCCGGCCGGGGTGGTGGCGGTAAATGCTTCGCGGCTGGCGGCATCGCCAAAGCCCTGCGCCGACATGCGGCTGGCCACCACGCCGGGGCTGACGCTGTTGATGCGGATACCCTGGCCGTAGTACTCCAGCGCGGCGGTGCGGGTGAGGCCCAGCAGCGCGTGCTTGCTCACCACGTACGGGCTGATACCGCCAAAGCCCACCTGGCCGGCAATCGACACATTGTTGACGATGGCGCCGCCGCCGCTGGCCAGCAGCGCCGCGATCTGGTGGCGCATGGCCCAGAACACGCTGCGTACATTGCTGTCCAGGCTCATCTGCAGCGCGTGGTCGTCCTGCAGGTGCAGCAGCGCAGGCGGGCACAACCAGCCGGCGTTGTTGAAGGCGCCGTCCAGGCGGCCGAAGTGGCGCACGGCCGCGTCTACCGAGGCGGCGATATCGGCTTCGCGCAGCACATCGGTACGGTGAAACAGGGCGCGGCCGCCGGCGGCTTCGATATCGCGCGCCACGAGCGCGGCCTGTTCGGCGTCGCGTGCGGCCAACAGCACGTTGGCGCCGGCGGCGCCCAGCGCACGGGCGGTAGCGGCGCCAATGCCGGAGGCCGCACCGCTCAGCCAGAAGGTTTTCCCCGCCAGTGTGCTGGCGATGGGGGGAGTGGGGGTGGTCATCGTGCATTCCCTTGCAGACAGGGCCCAACCGGGGTGGCTGTAGCCATGCTGACAGCGTAAGGCCGGCAATTACCCGCTACAATCCAGGCTATCTTTCTTGCTTTGCTGAGCAAAATTCACCAATGACACCACCGCTGAACGAGCTTTATGCCTTTGCCTGCGTGGCACGCCACCGCAGTTTTCGCGCGGCGGCGCAGGCGCTGGGCGTCAGCGCGTCGGCGCTCAGCCACAGCCTGCGCCAGCTGGAGGCGCGGCTGCAGGTACGCTTGCTACACCGCACCACGCGCAGCGTTACGGCCACCGAGGCCGGCGAAGCGCTGCTGGCGCGGCTGGGGCCGGCGCTGGGGCAGATTGGCGATGCGCTGGAGGCGGTGAACGATTACCGCGCCCAGCCGCAGGGCCTGCTGCGGCTGAACGTGCCGCGCACCGCGGCTTACCTGCTGCTGCTGCCGCTGCTGCCGGGCTTTCTGCAGCGCTACCCCGGCATACAGCTGGACATCGTGTGCGATGACACGCTGGTGGATATCGTCGCAGCAGGTTTCGATGCCGGCATGCGCTTTGGCGAAACGCTGGCTGCCGACATGGTGGCGGTGCCGGTGGGGCCGCCGATGCGCTTTGCCGTCATCGCCAGCCCCGGCTACCTGGCGCAGCACGGCACGCCACAACACCCGGCCGAGCTGGCGCGGCATGCCGGCATCCGCCACCGTTTCGGCAACGGGCCGCTGTACGCGTGGGAGCTGGCCAAAGACGGCGAGGCGCTGACGGTGCAGCCGCAAGGGCAGCTGACGCTGGGGGAACAACCGCTGATGGTGGGAGCCGCCGCCGCCGGGCTGGGCATTGCGCTGGTTTTTGAAGGCTACGCCGCCGCCGCGCTGGCCGACGGGCGGGTAACGCGCATGCTGGCCGACTGGTGCCCGGCTATGCCGGGGCTGTACCTGTACTACCCCAGCGGCCGCCACCTGCCTCAGGCCATGCGTTTGTGGATCGACTACCTGAAAGCCGCCCTCGATGCGGCCAACCTTTAAGGCAACACCAGCGGCAGCGGGGTGCTGTCGGTGAGCTTTCCGGCCAGCGGCGAGGCGGGGTCGTTTTCGTCTTGCAGCAGCGCTTTCTGTGCGGCCGACGGGCGGCCTAGCCACACCTCGCTGCCGTCTTCACGGGTGTAGCGCGCCACCAGCTGCTGGCGGCGCGGCTGGTACAGCACCCACAGCTGGTGCGGGCAGTTGTGCGGCTGGCACACGCTGCCACGCAGGTAGAGCTCGCGCCCCTGCTGGATGGGCAGTAGCGGCGACATTACCCCTGCAGCCACCCAGGCGGGGGCTTTGTTGCCGCTACCGCGGAACACGGCCTGCACGGCGGTGCGAAAGGCACGGTCGCCGCCATACACATCGCCAAAATAGGCACAACTGGCCTGTGTCTTGCACGTGGCCGCCTGGCGGGCGGTAACAGGCTTGGCCCATAGCGGGCTGGCGGCCAGCAAGGTGGCCAGTATCAGGGCGGTTTTCTGCATGGCAAGCTCCGGTAGCAGCAAGGATGCCTGCATTATGCCAGCTGCGTGGCCACACCGCGCGGCACTGTGTACCACCCGCTTCCCTGCCCGTACAAACTGCCGCACAATCCGCCCATTGCTGCCTTGCGGCCAACCTTCTGCCCTGCCCCGATGACCCCACACACCGATGATTTTGCCTGGCTGGAAAGCCTGGACGACGCCGCCGCCCTGGACTGGGTAGCCGCCCAGAACGCCGCCACCCGTGCACAGCTGGACACCGACCCGCGCTTTGCCGATTTGCAGGCCAGTATTCTGGCCAACCTGCGCGACACGCGGCAGATTCCGTTCTTTGCCGAGCACGACGGCTGGCTGTACAACTTCCATCAGGACGACGCCCACCCGCGCGGCGTCTACCGCCGCACCACGCTGGACAGCTACCGCGCCAACGCACAAGACTGGCAGACAGTGATCGACATCGACCAGCTGGCCGCCGACGAAGAGGTGGACTGGTACCTGGACGGCGTGTCGCACTACACGCTGCAACCCACGCGCGTGCTGCTCAGCCTTACCCCCGGCGGCAGCGACGCCAGCGTCAGCCGCGAGTACGACCTGAGCGCCGGCGCCTTCGTGGCCGGCGGTTTTGCCTTCCCCTACGGCAAAAACCACATCGCCTGGCGCGACCTGGACAGCGTGTTCGTGTGCCCGGCCTGGGACGACAGCCAGCTCACCCGCGCCGGCTACCCGCGCGAAGTATGGCTGCTGCAACGCGGCCAAAGCTGGGCCGACGCGCAGCCGCTGCTGCAGCTGGACGAAGAGGCAATGATGGTGGCGGCGTGGCGCTTTCTGGACGCGGCCAACCCGCTAGCCGCCGGTGCCATTACTGCGTTCGACATCATCGAGGCGTCGGACAGCTTTTACAGCAAAACCTATTACCTGCTGAATGGCTATAGCCTGATTGCGCTGCCGTTGCCGCCGCGTGCCGAAATCGAGGCCTACAGCCACGGCGACCTGATCGTCAAACTGGCGGAAGACTGGCACTTTGCCGGCAAGCATTACGCCGCCGGCAGCCTGCTGGCCGTGGCCTGCGCCGCCGACAGTGGCCAGGTTGGCCGCATCCAGCCGCTGCTGCTGCCTGGCGCCCGCCAGTCGGTAGAAATGGTGGAAGCCACGCTGGACCTGCTAGCCATCATCGTCATCGACAACGTCAAAAGCCGGCTGGATACGCTACGCTGGGCCGACGGCCACTGGCAGCCGCACGCCAACCCGCTACCGCAGGGCGGCGTGATCGAGTTTGCCGACCAGCCGTGGCACAGCAACCTGCTGTACTACAGCTACAGCGACTTCCTCACCCCCGCCGGCCTGTACCGGCTGGACTTGCTGGCCGGCGGCCAGCCCGAGGTGCTGCGCCAGCAGCCAGCCGCGTTTGACGCCAGCGGCTACGTCGCCACCCAGTACCACGCCAGCGCGCCGGACGGCACCGCCATCCCCTACTTTGTGGTGCACCGCGCCGGGCTGACGCAGGACGGCAACGCGCCGACGCTGCTGTACGGCTACGGCGGTTTCGAAGTGCCGATGATGCCCTACTACATGGACAACTTCGGCCCGCAATGGCTGGAAAAAGGCGGCGTGTTTGCGGTGGCCAACATCCGCGGCGGCGGCGAGTTCGGCCCGGCCTGGCACCAGGCAGCACAGGGCGTGAACCGCCAGGTGAGCTTTGACGACTTCATCGCTGTAGCCGAAGACCTGATCGCCCGCGGCATCACCCGCCCGCGCCGGCTGGGCATCGAAGGCGGCAGCAACGGCGGCCTGCTGGTGGGCGCCTGCCTGACGCAGCGCCCCGAGCTGTTTCACGCGGTGGTGTGCGAGGTGCCACTGCTGGACATGCTGCGCTACACGCAGCTGCTGGCCGGCGCCAGCTGGGTGGACGAATACGGCGACCCGAGCGACCCCGCCGAGCGCGCCGCGCTGGCGGCCTACTCGCCCTACCACCACGTACGTGGCGACACCACCTACCCGCTGGCGCTGTTTACCACCAGCAGCAAGGACGACCGCGTACACCCGGCGCACGCGCGCAAGATGGTGGCGCGCCTGCAGGCGCTGGGCCACGACGCGCTGCTATTTGAAACCGAAGGCGGCGGCCACGGTGGCAACACCGGCCAGGCCCAGACCGCCGAGGAGCTGGCGCGGGTGCTGGTTTACCTCTACCGCCAGCTGATGGATTAACACCATGACCACAACGAATCCGCAACTAACCCTGCGCCAAGCCGAGCCGCGTGACGCCGCCCGCTGTTACGCCATCGAAATCGGCGCCTACGAAGGCGACGAAGCCGCCACCGCAGAGAAAATCGCACTGCGCATTGCGCAGTACCCGGCCGGTTTTCTGGTGCTGGAATGCGACGGCGAGCTGGTCGGCTTCATCAACAGCGGCTGCGCGCACCAGGTAGAAATGGCCGACGAAGCGTTCAAGGAGCTGATCGGCCACGACCCGGCGGCGGCCAACGTGGTGATCATGTCCGTCGTCATCGACCCGGCCTGCCAGGGCCGCGGCTACGCCGGGCTGCTGATGCGCAGCTTTGTAGAGCGCATGCAGGCGGGCGGCAAGCAGGCTATCCACCTGATGTGCAAGCCGCAGCACGTGGCGCTGTACACGCACCTGGGCTACCAGTACGTGCAGCCGTCGGCCTCGCTGCA
This sequence comes from Vogesella aquatica, assembly GCF_028548455.1. Taxonomy (GTDB): domain Bacteria; phylum Pseudomonadota; class Gammaproteobacteria; order Burkholderiales; family Chromobacteriaceae; genus Vogesella; species Vogesella aquatica. The sequence goes on along the minus strand of NZ_JAQQLF010000024.1, from coordinate 21,984 downwards.
CGGCGGCATGCAATGGCACGAGATGGTGATGCCGCTGGGCCATCAAGCGCACGCGCAGGTCTGACAAAGACAAAGCCCGCTGGCAGTGCCAGCGGGCTTTTTGTATCCGGGGCCGGTTGGCCGCAACGCTATCAGGCTTTCTTCACGAACTCCGACTTCAGGCCCATCTGGCCAATGCCGTCGATCTTGCAATCGATGTCGTGGTCGCCGTCTACCAGACGGATGTTCTTCACCTTGGTGCCCACTTTCACCACCAGCGAGCTACCTTTTACTTTCAGGTCCTTGATCACGGTCACGCTGTCGCCGTCCTGCAGCAGGTTGCCGTTGGCGTCACGTACCACGCGGGTTTCTTCCGCTTCCACGGCGGCGGCACCGTCTTTGGACCACTCGTGCGCACACTCCGGGCAAACGTAGAGGCTGCCGTCTTCGTAGGTAAATTCGGACTGACAGGCCGGGCAGTTTGGTAGGGCGCTCATGCTATTCCTTTCGGGTTTGCCTTACAGGCAAAAGGGGCATTATCCCTCTTTGGGCGGCACCTTCGCAAATCGCGCTGCCCGCCTGACAACGTTCAATGCCATGCTTTCCGGCATATTCTGCTCGTGCAGGCGACACTACCGCCGCCATCGGCGGCCACCCTAGCCACCCCGGTATCAAGCTGCAAACGTGGCCGGGGCTAGGCCAGCACCGCCAGCACGCCCCCGCCGCCTGACGTACTTGCGGCCCTCCATCCTGACCGTTACCCACACGCGGGCAACGCTGTAGCTGCATTATCACGACAAGCGTTGTCTGCGCTGCGGATAGCTTGTTGCCTGCAGGAGCAACAAATTACTTGACACGAAATAATTTAATCCATCAAATACACCAACATTTATATTTTAACCATAAAATATATAGATGTGAATATTTATAGGCACCGCCAAAGTGTGCTGTGTACGTCGAGAGGTTCCGTCCAGACGCCCATTGGACGGCCCAGAACCTGTAAATAGAGGATTTCACACATGAATCATGCAAACACCAGTACAGCGACCATTGAGATCGGCTCGAAGCATGGGCCATTACCTAACGACATCCCGCGCCCGGTAACTTTTCGTGTCATAGCCATCTGTCTCTTCGTCATCCTCGCCGAAGGTTACGACATAGGAATATACGGCGTTGTTTTACCTGCCATGCTCGAAGCCAAAACCTGGGGACTCTCCCCCCTGCAGCTGGGCGTACTCGGCAGCTATGCCCTGTTCGGCATGCTCTTGGGGGCAATGCTAGTGGGCACCGTTTGCGACATGGTTGGCCGCAAGAAAACACTGCTGGTCTGCCTCAGCGTCTTTTCTGTCACGATGGCGTTAGCATCTATCGCACAAACGGCGGAACAGTTCGCGCTTTACCGATTCATCGGTGGCTTGGGCCTGGGAGGCATCATTCCCACTGCCTCTGCGCTCACCATCGAATTTTCTCCAGTGCGCCGCCGCTCCTTCAGCTATGCCGTGATGTTCTCGGGATACTCACTGGGCGGTGTCGTGGTGGCACTGCTATCACTCACGCTGCTTAAAGAACATGGCTGGCGCTTCTTGTTCCTGATCGGTGCACTCCCCCTGCTAGCCGTACCGGTCATCGCTTACTTGCTGCCCGAATCCATCGACTTCTTGCGCAGTAAACAACGCCACCAAGAAGCCGATGCTCTGGCCATACGCTTGGGCATCACCGGCACACCGACACCCGCCACACACGGCGCTAGCCATAAAAAAGCCAGCATCTGGTCCTCGATCAGCATGCTCTTCAACCGTCACAACATCCGCGCCACGCTGCTGTTCTGGGTGGCGTTCTTTATGGGCCTGCTATTGATTTACGGCCTCAACACCTGGCTGCCGCAGATGATGCGCAAGGCTGGCTATCTGCTTGGCTCCAGCCTCTCCCTGATGCTTGTACTGAACCTGACCGCTGCAAGCGGCGCACTGATTGCTGGCGCCGCAGCTGACCGTTGGGGCTCGCATCGCGTGATCGTCTTTTCCTACCTGCTGGCAGCGGCCAGCGTGGCCATGCTCAGTATCAAGTCCAGCGAATTACTCACCTACGTCTTGGTCGGTATCGCGGGGTTCGGATCGATCTCGACTACGCTGATCATGAACGCTTACATCTCCAAGTATTTCCCAGCCTCGGCACGAGCAACTGCCCTGGGCTGGGCTCTGGGGTTCGGGCGACTCGGTGCCATTACCGGGCCCATCCTCGGTGGTTTTCTGCTCAGCAGCAACATGAGCCTGGCAACGTGTTTCTACACTTTTGCCCTCGCCGGCCTGCTGGCAGCCCTCGCCGTGTTCCTGATTCCCAAGCGGGACGAGGGTATCGCTTGACCCGGGAGCAATTGTGACACGTCAGCCTTGGCTTGGATCCGCAGGGGCATTTCGGCCCCTTTTCCAAGCATGTGGCCCTGTTGCTGGGCGGTAGAGACAGGTGCACGTGAAGTCCTGGACACCCACCGGCCAAGCACACAAGAGCCAACCAATCGATAAGTTAGAGGACCACATGGAAAATCAATTCGCCCCCCCTCCTAGCGAGTTCAACTTTGCCCGCTATGTCATGGAGCTGAACGCCTCCCGCACCAACAAGCTCGCCTATATCGACGATGCCGGCGAATACACCTATGGCGAATTATTCGATCGTAGCCGGCGCTTTGCCGGATTGATGCAATCGCTCGGTCTGCACCGAGAGGAGCGCGTGATGGTGTGCCTTACGGACACCATAGACTTCCCCAGCGCTTTCCTTGGCTGCTTATATGCCGGCATCGTACCTGTTTTGGTCAATACGCAGCTCACCACCGATGACTACGCCTACATGCTGGCAAACTGCCGCGCCCAGGCAGTGGTAGTCAGTGCGTCGGTGTTGCCAACCATGACGGCAGCCCTGTCGAGATGCAACCATGAAGTAAAGCAGGTGCTGGTATCCCAGCCAGAGAAGGCTCTCGATGAGGGTATTCTCAATCTGCAGATTTCGCTCGACACGTCAGCGTTGGGCATTGCCGCCATCACCGCTGCCGATGAAATGGCATTCTGGCAGTATTCATCCGGCTCCACTGGCAAGCCCAAGGGCACGGTGCACACCCACGGCAACCTGTACTGGAGTGACGCGCTCTATGGCAAGAACATACTAAGACTGAACGAAGATGACGTCGTATTCTCGGCCGCACGGCTATTTTTTGGCTACGGGCTGGGTAATGGCATTATTTTCCCCCTCTGCGCCGGTGCCTGTGCGGTGCTGATGTCCGAACGCCCCACGCCGCAGGCTGTGTTCAAACAGCTGACACAGAGGAGGCCCACCATTTTCTACGGCGTACCAACCCTCTACGTCAGCATGCTCAACTCGCCCGCGCTACCCGCGCGCAGCGAAGTGGCATTGCGTCTCTGCACCTCTGCCGGTGAAGCATTACCACGGGAGGTCGGCGAAAAACTCAGCGAACACTTCTGCTGCGACATCCTGGACGGCATCGGCTCTACCGAGATGCTCCATATCTTCCTATCCAACCGTAACGGCGATGTGCAGTACGGCACCACCGGCAAACCTGTGCCGGGTTATGAAGTAGAGCTGCACGATGAGGCTGGCTGTGTGTGCGAGGCAGGCAAGATCGGCGAACTTTACGTCAAGGGTCCGTCTAGTGCCCTGATGTACTGGAATAACCGGGAGAAGAGCCAACACACCTTTATCGGTGAATGGCTCAAAAGTGGCGATAAATTCTGGCGCGACGACGAGGGCTATTTTCACTACGTCGGGCGCAGCGACGACATGCTCAAGGTGAGTGGCCAGTACGTGTCGCCGTTTGAAGTGGAAACCACGCTGATGCGTCATCCGGCAGTGCTGGAGGCCGCGGTGGTGGGCAAGCAAGATGACAACGGGCTTGTCAAGACCAAAGCCTTTGTGGTGCTCACCGACGACTACACGCCAAACGAGGAGTTGGTCAGCGAGCTGAAGAACTTCGTCAAAAGCAAGCTCGCGCCGCACAAGTATCCACGCGAGATCCAGTTTCTGCCAGAGCTACCGAAAACCGCTACCGGCAAGATTCAGCGCTACAAGTTGCGCGACTAAACGCGGTACTACCTCTTACCCGGCCTGCGTCACGGCCGGGTTTTTTCATTTTCAGGACCCGGGCATCCGGTTATCGGATGTCGCTCACAAAGCATCAAGATACGCCGGAGCAATTCACTTGATGCTCATCAGAATATTCACAGATAAACCTTTGACTGATCAATGTTTAAGCAATAAAGCATATGCTAAACTAGATGCAACATATCACCCGGCTTGACTACAAGAATCGCCATCATGGACACCATTGACGCAGTCTCCACCACGCATACCACTGGCCATATGCAAAAAGCAGAAGCCCCAGAGGCACTTCGCCTGCTGTTAAGGATTCTTGCCTGCACAAATGTGCTCGAAACCCAGCTACGTACTCGCCTGCGCCAGCAGTTCGAATGCACCTTGCCACGTTTTGACCTGATGGCTCAGCTAGACCGCCATCCTGATGGTCTCAAGATGGGCGAATTATCGCAGCGCTTGATGGTGACCGGCGGCAACGTCACAGGTCTTACCGATAAACTGGTGCAAGAAGGGTTGGTGGTGCGCCGGGACAATCCTGATGACCGCCGTGCTTACTCGGTGCACCTGACCGCTGCCGGCAAAGAATTATTCAGCCAAATGGCCAAAGAGCATGAGGAATGGGTAGTTGAACTATTCTCCGGGCTCAGCAAAGAGAAGAAAGAACAACTCTCTACCCTGCTGGGTGAGCTCAAACAAAGCCTGAACCACTTCATCTAGCCCGTCATCCGGTACACGCAGCACGCAAAAAAAGCTCCCGTTGCAATCAACGGGAGCTTTTCCAGTCTGCGGCCAACGTAGCCCTTAGGCCTGGCGTAACTCGGCGGCAGTCAGTTTTTCCTTGTCGCCACGGAAAATATGTAGCCGCTCAAGCAAATCCGCCGGAATCGGCACTGACTTGTTGGTTTCCAGCGACGTGGCGACCAGCACTTGCTCGGCACGCAGGCGCTCCTCTCCATTGGCAATGCAACTAATATGCAAGGTGATCGAGCGATTACCCAGCTTATGAACTGACAGGCCAAATGTCACTATGTCGCCAAACTTGCTTGGCCGCATAAAGTCGCAACTCAAGCTAACGGTGGGCAGCCCCAAACGTCGCCAGCCCAATAAATCTGAGTAGGGAATCTCCAGCTCTTCGTTAAACCACTCCTCAATGAAATTGTTAAACATGACAAAGTATTGCGGAAAAAACACGATCCCCGCAGGGTCGCAGTGCGCAAATCGAATCGGGACCTCCCGCTCGAAGTAGCCACCCATAGCGTGATGCTCCATGAAGTTAATTTCTGTGCTCATATGGCTTTAATCGTTGATTGGCCCCAGCCTGTCACGCGCCTAGTGCTTGATTGGCCGCCTGGAGTGCACTAAGCCCTGCATTCTGGCCAGCAAGCGCTTTCTCTCGCTCCAGGTTGCGCTCAAACTGGGTCTTCGCCACCTGGTACTGCACTGGCCATTTCACGTCGTGATATCCGATCTTGGCCGCTTCTATCAGCGTCCACATCGGCGAAGCCAGATGCGGTCGACCCACAGCACACAAGTCTGCACGGCCAGCGCCAATAATACTGTTAACGTGATCCGCCTCGGAAATGCCGCCTACCGCAATCGTGGGGATCCCCACCTCGTTGCGGATACGATCCGCAAACGGTGTCTGGTACATCCGGCCATAAACCGGTTTCTCTTGGCTGCTGACCTCTCCCGAAGATACATCGATCACATCCACACCAGCTATTTTGAACCAGTAAGCAATTTCCACCGCATCATCCGGAGTATTCCCCCCCGCCATCCAGTCATGTGCTGAAATGCGCACCGAGATTGGCTTGCTCGCCGACCATACCTCACGCACCGCCTTGAATACCTCGATCGGGTAACGCACGCGCCTTTCCACAGAGCCACCATACTCGTCGACGCGACGGTTGGTTAGCGGCGAAAGGAAACTAGATAACAGATAGCCATGAGCGCATTGCAGTTCCAGCCAGTCGAAACCAGCCTCATCGGCCATCTTGGCCGCATTGACGAAATCTGCTTTAACTCGTTGCAGGTCATCCTGGTCCATCGCACGAGCCATGATGCTATGTTCGTGCCATTGTTGCTCCGAAGCGGCCAGCAACGGCCACCCTCCCTCTTCCAGCGGCTGGTTATAACCCTCCCACGCCACCTTGGTGGCACCTTTGGCTCCGGCATGACCAAGCTGAATGGCGATCTTGGCCTGGGTGGACTGATGCACGAAATCGACAATTTGCTTCCAGGCTGGTACATGCTCGGGCTGGTACATACCCGCACAGCTCGGTGTCGAGCGTGCATCGGCCGACACGGCGGCCATTTCCGTGAATACCAAGCCCGCACCGCCTTGCGCGCGCGAGCCAAGATAGACCATGTGCTGCGCTCCAGGCGTGCCATCTACCGCCGAGTATTGCAGCATCGGCGAAACAATGACGCGGTTGCTCAACACCAGATCCCGAACTTTGAAAGGCAGGAACATAGGAGGGGGCGTTTCGCAGCCCAAGTGCTCTACACCTGCGCGCGAAGCCAGCCAATGTTCATAGCCTTCTACATAATCCTTATCACGCAAGCGTAGATTTTCATGCGAAATCCGTTGCGAACGGGTCAGCACCGAATAGGCAAACTGCTCGGGCTCCAGCCCAGCATAGCGCTCTACGTTCTCGAACCACTCTGTGGAATTGCGCGCAGCATTCTGGATACGTAGCACTTGCACGCTGCGTACCGCCTGATAGTGATTAAGTGCATCAGGCAGGCTGCCCGGATTGGCCCTGATACTGTTAGCGAGCTCGATAGCATCCTCGAACGCCAGTTTGGTTCCGGAGCCAATCGAAAAATGTGCAGTATGTGCGGCATCCCCCATCAGCACCACCGGACAATGGCCATTGTTGTGTACCCAGGTATTGCACACAACACGCGGGAACTTGATCCATTGCGCAGAACCACGCAGGTGGCTGGCATTCGAAATCAATGGGTTGCCGTCAAGATACTTGGCAAATACACGCTCGCAAAAAGCGATGGATTCTTCTTTTTCCATCCTGTCGAGCCCGGCCTTGAGCCAGACCTCCTCCGGTGCCTCTACGATAAAGGTCGAAGTATTTTCATCGAAACGATAGGCGTGTACTTGGAACCAACCCCATTCGGTTTTTTCGAAAGCAAAGGTAAATGCGTCGAACAACTTGCGTGTGCCCAGCCAGACAAATCGGCATTGACGTATATCGATGTCCGGCTGATAAGTTTCAGCGTACTTGGTGCGGATCCGGCTGTTCAGACCATCGGCCGCAATGATCAGATCGGCATCGGGATAGTCCTCATCGCTCTGCACTTCGGTTTCGAAAACAAGCTCTACCCCCAGCTCTTCGCAGCGGGCTTGCAAGATATTCAGCAGACGCTTGCGTCCAATCCCGCAGAAACCATGTCCTCCGGAACGTACTGCTGTTCCCTTGAAATTAACTTCAATATCATCCCAATGATTGAAAGACTCCAGGATTTCATCTGCCGTTTTTTCGTCGGCTTCCCTCAAATTGGCCAGTGTCTGATCAGAGAACACCACCCCCCAGCCAAAGGTATCGTAAGGACGGTTGCGTTCAATCACCTTGATATCGTGCTCAGGATTCTGCTGCTTCATCAGCAGCGAAAAGTACAAAGCAGCCGGCCCACCACCAATACAGACTATCCGCATGATTCTTCTCCTATTTCAACAGGTCCAATGAATAAACCAAGCATCAGTTAATTTATTCATGAATAATTTACAAATAAAGCAAATATCTGAGGTTTTTCCCGCATGCCGGCAAAAAGGCACTAATTACAACATCCGGCAGTAGGCCAAGTGACTAAATGATCACCCTCGTCAAACTTTGTCACCTAGCGTCTCTCGCCCTGCCACCCACCGCTGGGCAGCACCCGCTACTCGCTGCCCAAGCAGTTCCGCAGTGCGAACATCACTGGCCGGCGGCGTCAGTTCCGGACCCTGATCTGCATTAGATTGCGCCATAGCACCAAGGAAACTACCCAGACGGTTAATGTCAGCTACCCCAGCAATACTGGCGTTGTTACCCGCCTTCAGCCCCAGACTGACCCAGTACATGCCGTGCTGTGCGGCAAACACCGCCAAGTCCACTAGGGTATTGAGCTTGTCGCCACTTTGGCTGGCCGAGTTCGTAAAGCCCGCAGCCAGTTTGTCCCGCCATTGGCCACGCACTTCACGGCTCCACTCCATGAAATGCTTGAACTCCGCGCTGACACTCCCCATGTAAGTCGGTGCACCAAACACAATAGCCTCAGCATCGCGCAGCGTTTCCCAGTGCTTGGGCGCATCCCGTGCTCTCAGTAAAGACACTTCGGTGCCTGGAACATCCGCCACGCCTCTTGCCACAGCCCGAGCCAACACTTCCGTGTGGCCTGAACCGCTGTGATATACCACTACAATTTTCATGACCTAGCTCCCGGGGCCCTATCAATAGCGCCCAGACAACAACGAGCCCGCATTCGGAACTACAGTTTGCAGCCCCAGCTTGCGCAACATCTGGTAAGTAGTACACACAGCCGCCGACACCACCGGTATCCCGCATTCATTTTCCACCACCTGGATCGCCTCTAAAGATGGCATCTGCACACACGCGGACAACACAATGGCGTCCACGCCCTGGTAGTTGAGCTTCTTATAAATGTCGACCAGAGCCAGCGGATCTCGGCTACCCACCTCCAGATTGTTCGGAATCTCCAGCGCAATATAATCCTGCACCTCGATCCCTTCGCTCTCGATGTAGTCGACCACCAGCTTGGTCAACGGCTTCATATAGGGTGCTACCAGCGCAATGCGCTTAGCCCCCAAGGTATGCAGGCCATCCACCAGGGCGCCAGCACTGGTCACCACCGGGGTAGGAAAGTCATTGGCTACCGTGCGCTGGTGCAAACGGGCTTCCGACTCACGGTGATAGCCTTTACCCATGCTCATGATTGCAACCAGACAGGCATAACCCAGTACATCTACCTGGGCATCGGACAACTCGAGAGCACAGCGGTCAGAGTCCGCATCCATTGCTTCCAGCTGTTCCTTGGTCACCTCTTTCATGCGCATGCGACTGGAATGAAAAGTGAAACACTCCGGCTCAACGGCCTCCCTCGCACGAAACATGGCCGGTATTTCCGTTTCCATCGTAATGTTGGAACTGGGAACGATCTGGCCAATGCGATAACGATTTCGCTTCATATGCTCAATCCTTTAGCTGAGAGATGATCAAACCGCTACAACGTGGTTGCGCAGAATACCCAGCTGCTCTACTTCCGCTTCAACCACGTCGCCCGGCTGCAGGAATTCCTGTGGCACGCGACCTGCACCCACGCCCGACGGGGTACCCGTGGCGATGACATCGCCAGCTTCCAGGGTCACACCCGAGGTAATGTCGGCGATCAGCGTCGGCACTTTGAACAGCATGTATTTGGTGTTGGAGTCTTGCTTGGTAACCCCGTTGACACGCAGTTTGATGTCTAGGGCATGGGGATCCGGAATTTCATCAGCAGTGACCACATACGGGCCGAACGGCGCGTAGGTATCCTGGCCTTTCGAGAAAAACCACAGGCCCGAGCGACGTTGGTCGCGAGCACTGATGTCATTCATGATGGAGTAGCCGAAGACGTATAGCAGCGCCTCGGCTTCGCTCACCCCCTTGGCATCACGGGCCATTACCACGGCCAGCTCGGACTCCCAGTCAACCTGATTGGTCAGATTGGCATTGTGATGAATGGCATCATCCGGGCCGATTACCGCAGTGGATGCCTTGGCAAACAATACCGGGCGGGTCGGTAGCTCTTTACTGGTATCCAGCGTACGGCTGGACTCTTCAACGTGTTCTACATAGTTCAGCCCGATGCCAATGATCTTGTTCGGTCGGAACGGGGCCAGCAGTTTGGCCGATGCCGCCGGTACAGTAACGCCGGCCGGCCAGTTGCCTTCGGATTTGCCCAATAGCCCATGCGCCAGGGCCTGCATCTGCTTGCCCCCCTGGATGAACGCCAGCATATTGTCCGGCAACACCGTGCCTTCTACCTCTGCGATGCGGGCCAGGTCGACAATGACGTCCCCCACCACCGCACCCAGACGCCCCTTGGCTTGACCAATTTGATAGTTAACCAAACGCATGATGTATCTCCGACAAAGAAAATGAGAACGAAATGACGATGACTTTAGTAGATACGCATCGGATCAAGCTGGCTGCGGCTGATGCCCACCATTGTCCGGGTATGCCTCTTCGGCGTAGAACGCCAGCGAGTTGATGGCAGGAAAGTCGTTAAAGGAAAACAGCACTGCATCTTCACTGGAAGACAAGTTCACATGCTCGTGCCAAGCCCAGGAAGGCACGCAGAAGATGTCTTTCTCTTCCCAATCGAACCGCTTGCCGCCGATGATCGAATAGCCGTGGCCCTTAGCCACGTTGTACATGACGCTACCGGTGTGGCGATGCGCGCGGGTGGCCTCCCCAGGACGCAACATTTGCAGATGTGCCCCCATAGTCGGCATGACGGACTTGCCGGTCAGCGGGTTTACGTACTCCATGATGATGCCGTCGAATGGCGAACCGTCACTGACCTTGGCCTGACGCTGCAGGGCGTCGTAGGACGGCCCCCACGGAAAATGCAGTAGCGGCGAGTAAGGTCGATCCCACTTGTTCTGGGTAGGCAGTAGCGTGCCGCCAGCGTAAGTGCTGTAAGTCGTACCTTGTGTCTTGGCCTGCTGCCGGATTTCCGGATGCACCGCATAGAAATTCGCATCCAGTGCGTTGACCAGCGGGATATCCAGACCATCCTGCCAAATACAAGGGCCTTCGGTGCCCTCGTGGCCGTGGTCATGCCAAGTGCCGTTCGGAGTGATCACGAAGTCGCGTGCGCCCAGCTTCATACGCTCGCCATCCACCACGGTGTACGCTCCCTGCCCCTCCATGATGAAGCGCAGCGCAGAGGCCATATGCTTGTGGGCAGAGGTAGATTCGCCCGGCTGCACGATCTGCAGGCCGGAATACAGCAAGCCCACGCTGGCGCTTACGTCATGACGCCCAGGATTGAGCAGCATGACCACGCGGCGCCCGGAATTCTCAGGAGAGACCAGTTCAGAAGAACGCACCACCAAGGGACGCAATTCTTTGTAGCGCCACAACGTGGGCACGGACTTAGGCGCGGGGAACCACGGCTCGATATCGTTGGCTACCGTCCACAAAGCACCCGCCTCATATTCAGCAAGCTGCTCGTAATAAGCATTCAGCTCCGGCGTGTCTTCAACATTGGCGCGCCCGATCACATTTTCTCTTGCCATGTCATACCTCTCTTTCAAGATCCAAAATCAGGGTGTGGGGGGTAATTACTTTGTGGCCCGCATTTCAGCCAGGACACTTGGCTCCATTGCGTTGATACCAACTTGAGCCAAGCCGTTGTCAGACACACCTGCATCCTTGATTGCAATAGAACGCAGCGGCGTTTTATTAACGTGCAGTTGGAATACATCGAATCGGTTGTAGTGGCCGATGATGTCGTGCATCTGCTTGGGTTGAATGCATTTGGCCAGGTCGATGTCGGCGTACACGATGCCTTCCTGATCGATCAACGGCTCACCGATAACGCGGCCATCCGGCCCAAAGATGGCTGAGAATGCACTGTTCTTGCGCCGTAGAAGTGCGGCGGCATCCGGCACCTCATTAGAGAAAGCCTCGATCATTTCGTCAGAAATGGTGGAGCAAGAGACAATCGAGAAAAGCTTGCCTTCGAAGGAGTGTGCGGAAGAACGCACCTTAATGGCTTCGGCCATGTCATAGTCGGCCGGCGCTACTGGCAACGAGATATAGTTGGCGACGTGCACCAGTTCTCCCTGAGCCAGCAGCGAGAAGCGCGCTAGCGTATTTGTATTCTCGCCGCAGGCCAGACCACCCAAAGGACCGATCTCTGTCTCGTACACGCGCAGCGAGCTGCCATCACCCGGCGTCCAGGTCAATTTCTCTGCCCAAGTAGGCACCAGCTTGCGGTGAACACCCAGCAGATGCCCCTTGTTGTCGATAAACACCACCGAGTTGTAAATCACCCCCAGGCTCGACGCACCGCGCTCGTTCACCCCGATTACTACATGACAGTTAGCATCGCGCGCGGCGCCGCACAGCGCCTCAATCTCCGGACCAGGGATATCAATAGCATTGCGATACAACTTCTCATACCAGGTACTGCCTTGAACCGGTGTCATGATCCAGTTCCAGTACGGGTAGCCCGAAACAAACACCTCGGGAAACGCCACCAGGCTAGCCCCATTGGCGCCCACTTCACGAATAAGGGAACAGGCTTTCTCGACCGTGGCGTCGACATTCAAAAAGACAGGCGATGCCTGTACAGCAGCCGCCTTGAAACGTGGAAACTCACGCATAACATCCTCCGATGTGCCCCAGGTCGAAGCGGCTTACCTTGCCGCCCTTAGCCTTGAGAACTTTTGAAGCACTGCCAGGCACGTCGGCATGGCAACTACTCCATCACAATGTTCATGTGTAAAAAATATAGTTACATTTATTTTAGATGTCAACTATTTATTCGTAAACAAGAACCGCCCTGTGGTAATCGGCACCGGCGACTAACTGTATCTGGTAGACCGCCACCACTTTGCCAGCGCGCTGCTGCGCGTGGGCGTGACCGAGGCGCCAGTGCAGGTCATCGGCAAGCTGCCGGCTTCTGGGCACAGATGCAGGCACGGCACTGGGCCTGGCTGTATAACCAACAAGGCCAGCCGCTGGCGCCGGCGCAACTACCCACCACGCTAAGCGCACTGCCCGACTACCCGTACCGCAGCCTGGCCGGCTGGCTGCAGGACGACGGCTACTTCAGCAAAAAAGACGACGTATACTTTGTGGAATTTGCCTGGGCCAGCTGGCTGGGCAACAAGATGGGCTAGACTGACGTTACCGCCGCCACATTGCCGGCACAGCTGGCGCAGGCGCAACAGCTAGCCTGCAGTCCCGAGGCCAGCCCCCTGCCCGGCTACCCCGGCAAGGCGTGCAAGAAGCAGTAAGGGGGTAGTTGGGATGCATGCTGGGAAATAGCCGCGTACTGCACCCCAATACAATCATGCGCTTGCATTTGGGCGCGATATCTCCCCGGATGCGGCTGCGCCTTATCCAGGCTACTTACCAAAATTGATCAAACAAATCCGGATCGATATCACATACAGTGTTGAGCAGATGGAGAATGCACTGCACAGGGAAATCATATCGAGGCATGCAAATGCTTGCCACTGCAATACACGTAAGAAAGGTATCAGCCAATGAGTGTCGTTAATATTTCAAAAGATCTGGACAGCCCCACATTTATCCCAGACATCTGGCGGGAAACAATTCATAAAATAGTTGATGCCTTTTCTGACGGTGATTACTCCCTTTCAACAGGCATTAGCAATGTTCTTCCCATATCGCAGAGTACTGCGCTAGAGCTTGAGGAGAGTATTGCTACATATGGCGCAAGTTTAACAACACTGCCAGAAAAAACCTGGGACACATCGCAGTGTCAGTGGGCTGGGGATTTTTGGGATGTGCTTATTGATCTTTTTACAGTCGAAGAGGGGCGAAGCGATCTGGTTTTGCAGTTGCGGGTTTACGAGAAAGACCATGATTACCTGTTTAAGGTTTACATGATTTATGTACCCTAAAGAACAAACTCAGCCCGTACCCCGGATAAGTGTCGCATCCCTGACGATCATATAAGAAATCGGCTACTCAAACTGAACACAGCACGAGAAGTCATGGGTATCCTGCTACAACTCTCCCGAGCACCCAATCCATGATCGTCAAACTGCACAAACAAGCCCGCACCACCCCCGCCATCCGCGAGGAAATCAAACACGCCGTCGGCACGCTTACCGAGTTGGCCGCACGCTTCAATGTCAGCATCCACACCATCCGCAAGTGGAAGCAGCGCGACAGCGTGTTGGACCAGCCCCATACCGCCCACCGCCTGCAGACTACCCTCAGCCCGGCGCAAGAAATCGTGGCGGTTGAACTGCGAAAGCTTTGCCGTCTGGGCCTGGACGATTTGCTGGTCGTCGTACGCGAATTCCTCAATCCGGACGTTTCCCGCTCCGGCCTGGACCGCTGTCTGCGTCGGCACGGCGTAGGTAACTTGCGCGATCTGGATACGCGGCCAACCACCCCGGCCAGCAAGCCATTCAAAGCCTACGAGCCTGGCTATTTCCACATGGATATCAAATACTTGCCGCAAATGCCGGATGAAACCTCGCGCCGCTATCTGTTTGTCGCCATCGACCGCGCTACCCGGTGGGTATTTGCCCAGCTACGCCCGAGCAAGACGGCGAAAGAGGCCAGGCAATTCTTGGCGGCGCTGCATAAAGCCAGCCCATGCCACATCCGCACCCTGCTGACAGATAACGGTAGCGAGTTCACCGATCGTCTGTTCAATAAGCAGAAGCAGGCCAGCGGTCACCATGAATTCGATCAGCTGTGCGTGGCGCTGGCGATCGAGCACCGGCTAACCAAGCCTCGCCACCCACAAACGAATGGCATGGTAGAGCGCTTCAACGGGCGTATCAGTGAGGTGCTGGCCACGCACCGCTTTGAGTCTGGGCAAGATCTGGAGGCGACGCTGCTGCGTTATGTCTTGTTGTACAACCAGCATCTGCCGCAAAGGATGCTGGCGCATCAGACACCATTGCTGGCGATGAAACAGTGGCAGAAATCACATCCCGAACTGTTCAAAAAGCAGGTGCGTAATCGTCCGGGACTGGACATGGAAGCAATCCCACCCAAAGCTATCATCCTCCTATTGCGAATTCTTGAAAAGCACCCCGATTTTTTACCTGAAATACGTGCAAGTGAATAAGCTGCTTGGATAAAAATCCATCTAGTGCCTAGGAGTACGAACCTCGGAATCGCATATGGCGAATGACCAACTTCCGGCCGGAGCGGATGTTCGAGTTCTAGATGAGCGGTGGCCGCTTACTGATTGGAAGCGGCCACAAACGTATCGAGCAAACGTGGGGCGATTCACCGAGTGAAGGTTAATTACTATTCAAAAGGGATGCCAATGGTGCGGGAGCATACAGAGCACTTTGGAATTCTGGCACATACTCGTACTTCACCATTTTCCCCAATTGCAAGGACTTGATGTAGCCGGAAAGGCTACCATCACTTAGCACCAGCTTGGCTGCGTCCGCACTCGAGCTGGAGGCATAAGCAAGCTGGCGTGATATGGCATGGCCATAGGTCAGCCGTCCCTGCTGATCCAGATTGATAAAACCGTTGTTCACCATGCCGACCTCACGCGATAGGTCGGCCAGCTTTTTTCCCTCGAAAACAACGTCGGTTTTGCCGGTTTTGTTGTCTTTGATAGAGAAGGTAAGAGACTGTTCGCCGTCCTTGACATCAATACTGGTCAACCATTTGGGTAAGTTGTATCCAACTACGCCCCGAACTCTTGCAAGTTCGGTATCTACCGGCAGTTTCAGGACATAGCCCCAGAAATCTTTTGACAGCGACTGGCCAATCAAGCTTAAAGGACCGAAATTGGAATGGCCGGGTTTGTTGGTAATAATTGAGAGAGCGACCTCGTTATAGCTATCATTGTCGCAATAGTGGTAGGCATAAGCAGTAAATGCAACGAGCCCCCGGCCTGGCCATATTTGAAGTGGCTGGACTTCTTTCAGTACTGCGACCGGCATCAACTCTCTCAACATGGCAATATCGGCCGTAAATACGGCGGTGATTCTACTGTTTTTGTAATAGAAGTTTGGCGAGTAAGACTCAAAACCGATATCGACCTTCTCTTTTTTCAAACCCTTGAACCAACTAAGATCAACGTCTGGAGCTTCCGTGGCAATGACCGATAACGGCGGATTGGAGCGATAGCGGTCGTACAGACCACCAGCCGGTACAGGGACGTCGTTTCCGGCAATATTGATAGGGACCTTGGCAGTCTGTTCTTTTACTGCGCCAGCCTGCGCCCAGACATGCGTGGCAGCGATATTCAGCAGCAGGCCGACTATTGTGGCGGTATAACGTATACTCATGGTGGGCACCTTTAATGAATAGTTCAAGTTCGTATCAGCAATGTGGATGGGTTACTTTTTTTGATGGAATACATTAGTTGAAGCACTCTTCCACTCTTGCGAATTTTGTACTGGCCAGAATAAAAAACCGTAGTATCGGGACGTCAGTTCGGCCAGCCACATGGCAGCGTAACCTTCAAGGTTGCTTTATGCTCAAGTAGAGGTTGGATGTTTTTCGGGTACCATGTTGTAAAAAAGCAATATCGCTGCGAGCCTGCTTTGCAAATAAAAAAGCGACATAGCTGGATTCGAATTTCATTCGAATGAAAATGCTCAGTTACAGCAGGCCATAAAAAATGGCCAGCATGATGCTGGCCAAAACGCAGTACAGAGGGAGTGTGCACTGATAAAAAAATCTCTCGGATTTGGGACGCCACTGAATACTGCGTGCTACCGGTTTTCAGCTGGTCCGAGTGTCACCCGTATCGCCAGCTCCGCTAGCTTGCCAAAAGGGGCATGCAGCAGACGTGGAAAGCTCCAGCGCCCTTGCACATAAACGCCCTTAGCATGGCTCATGGCGCGGAAGCCCTCGATACCATGGTAGGCGCCCATGCCACTCGGGCCGATACCGCCAAATGGTAAGTCGTCCTGGGCCACATGCATCAGGGTGTTGTTGATGCCGACATTGCCGGAAGTCGTCCTGTC
Organism: Vogesella aquatica; assembly: GCF_028548455.1. Lineage (GTDB taxonomy): Bacteria > Pseudomonadota > Gammaproteobacteria > Burkholderiales > Chromobacteriaceae > Vogesella > Vogesella aquatica. Next base: position 5,186 of record NZ_JAQQLF010000024.1, on the reverse strand, counting down.
CAGGAGTGCCCGGCAATCTGCGTCTTGAGTACCGAAGTAATATAGCGCCAGCGGACGGGGCCCGGCATTGATATAGCCGATGACATCGCCCATGGTGCGGTATGTACGCACCGGCAGGATGGGACCAAAGATCTCCTCCTGCATCACCGCCATCTGCTCATCCACATTCACTAGCAGCATGGGAGCAAAGCTGCGTGCCCGCAGTACTGCGCTCTCCGGTGCCACGCCGGCCGTGATGACGCGAGCGCCCTGGCGCTGCGCATCCTCTACCAGGCTGGTCAGCCGGTCAAAGTGACGCTGACTAATGATGGAGGTGTAGTCCACACTGGTCGGACCAGCTGGATAGAAGTCTGCCACGGTGGATGTGTAGAGGCTGATGAGGTTGTCTAGGTCGCTCTCATGTACCAATGCATAGTCGGGCGCGACACAGGTCTGGCCGGCATTGGATAGCTTGCCGTAAACCAGACTGCTTATGTTCTGTCGGTTGACATGACCACGGGCAATCACGGCCGGGCTCTTGCCACCTAGCTCCAGGGTAAGCGGCACCAAGTGCTCGCTGGCCGCCTGCATGACCTTGCGACCAACGGCAGTACTGCCGGTAAACAGCAGATGATCGAAGGGAAGTCCACTGAATGCGGCTCCTGCTTCAGCACCGCCCTGGATGACGGCTACTTCATCCGGCTCGAAACAGTCGGCCAGCAGCCTCTGGATGGTGTCGCTAGTATGCGGCGTTAGTTCCGATGGTTTGATCATGGCACGATTGCCAGCAGCTAGCGCGGTAGCCAGCGGGATGATGGTGAGGGCAAGCGGATAGTTCCACGGTGCCATGATGCCGATGACGCCTTTGGGCTGGTACTCGACATGGGCACTGCCTGCCCTGTAGAAAATGCTGACATGCCGTCGTTGCGGTTGCATGAAGCGGCGCAGTCTGCGCGACAGATAGTCTATGGACTGGATCGCGCCTGTCAGCTCCATGATGGCCGTTTCATGCCGTGAGCGGTTACCGAAGTCTACGCTGATAGCCGCCGCCACTTCCGTCCGGTACGCCAACACTGCGGTGCGTAGTGTTGCAAGGTGTTGACGTCGCCTAGCAAGGTCGGGGGTGCCATCTCGAAGAAATGCCGCACGCTGTCGCTGCAGGGTATCGATCATGCAGGCTTGGGGAGTTACTTCATGGGGAGTCGTCATATTTCACCTGTCGATGTGATCATGCAGCTACGGCTTGAGCATTTATCCAGCGGCGGTAACGGTAATTCTTGAATGTGGTATCCCACTGCTGCTGTGCCAGCGCTATTGCTGGAGCAACATCGGGACGGGGGCGTTTACCCCGGCTAAGACGGCTCATCTGGTACTTCACCATCGCCATATACGCCAGCGATGCTAATACCTTGTTTTTCCATGGAATGGCACGCAGCAAGGAAGTCGCCGTGGTGTCAACGTGCCAAGTGCGGGGGAGCCTTGGATCTATCGCCAGTGCAGTGGCCATGCCGGCCATGGCAATACCGCTTTGCAGTACCTGTTCCACCACTGGATAGCGGCGGATACCGCCGGTTACCATGATGGGCATCCGGGCAACGGCGACGATGTCGCAGGCAAACTCGAGGAAGTAGGCTTCGCGCGCCAGCGTACGGCCATCGCGGGCCTTGCCGTGCATAGCGGGTGCTTCGTAGCTACCACCCGACAGTTCGATCAGGTCCACCCCCAGCGGGTTCAACATCGCAACCACCTGTTTGGCATCATCGGTGCTGAAGCCACCACGCTGGAAATCGGCGGAGTTGAGCTTTACCGAAACGGAAAAGTCGGGACTTACCGCTGCGCGTATCTCTCGGATGATATCCAACAACAACCGGGCACGGTTCTCAATACTGCCACCCCAGTTATCTTTGCGCTGGTTGGTGATGGGCGACAGAAACTGACTGAGCAGATAGCCATGTGCGGCGTGGATCTGCACGCCGTTGAAGCCGAAGCGTGCGGCCAACTGTGCTGTGTGGACAAAGCGAGACTTCACCTCGGTAATGTCAGCCTCCGTCATGGCGCGTGGTAGCTCAAACTGTTTGGAGAAATTACCCAGATCCAGCGCCACAGCCGATGGCGCAATGGCTTTCTGACCCAGTGCAGCCGGCATCTGGCGGCCAGGGTGGTTAATCTGCATCCAGACTTGTGCGTCCTGCGCACGGCCAGCGGCCGACCACTGTTCAAAGCGGGCGCCGAATTGCGCTGACTCCAGCACTACGCCACCCGGACCGGTCATGGCGTGACGATCCACCATGACATTACCGGTAATCAACAGACCAGCACCGCCTTCCGCCCAAGTGTGGTACAAGCGGATCAGATCAGCGGAGGGTGCATGATCCTCGTCGGCCATGTTTTCCTCCATGGCAGCTTTGGCAAGGCGGTTCGGCAGTTGAGTGCCATTGGGCAGGGTCAGGGAAGTGAAGGGTGTCATCGTGGTCTCCCGGGTAGAGGAAACTGCACGATAGGATTAAAGCCAACTTGAAGGTCAAGCCAAGATCGAGAAAAAACGCGTCGCCGCCGCCTGATGCTTGCCATGGACTAAGTTGGCATTTTGTCAGCCATCTCGCCACAGTCTCGCCGGCAGTCAGGACTGGAAATCTAGCTGTTGACATTAAAGTTTACTTTAAGCTTAGCATGGTGCTTGCCATCATTTCTGGCAGGCTGTCGTATCTGGCCTGATGACGTGGTGGAATATTCTATGATTCGAAGGGTATTACCCATGTCCATTTTCAAACAGCTTGCCCTGCTCGCCCTCTCGCTATTTATGATGAAAACCGCTATCGCTGAATCGACCACCAACATGTCTACCAATGCTGGCAAGGTGCTTGTGGTGATGACTAATCATGACCACTATCCGAGTAGGAACGACCGCACTGGACTGTGGCTAACCGAGCTGACCCACGTTTACGATGTTCTGATCAATGCAGGCTACACCGTGGATTTCGTCAGTCCACGTGGTGGTACCGTGCCATTGGACGAGCGCAGCTTGGGCTGGCTGTATCTGGATACTGCGGCCAAGGCGCATCTGCATAACCCGGCTTTCTTGGTGCGGTTGCAATCGACCAAGGCGGCGGCCGAAGTCGACCCTACAGGCTATCGCGCGATCTTCTACACAGGCGGTCACGGCACGATGTGGGACTTCCGTGACAGCAGGGAACTCAAACGCATCGCCGAAAGCGTCTATCGTCATGGCGGCATTGTGTCGTCGGTGTGTCATGGTGCGGCCGGTCTGCTGGATCTAGAAACGGATGACGGCACGCCGCTAATTGCCGGCCATCGCGTCACGGGGTTTTCCAATCTGGAAGAAACGCTGTCCGGGGTAAAAGATCAGGTGCCCTATATGCTGCAGAGCGAGATGGAAGCCAGGGGCGCCCGCTACGAAAAATCGCTCATCCCGTTCAGCAGCTTTGTGCTGACAGATGGCCGTTTTGTTACCGGGCAGAACCCAGGCTCCAGCAAAGAAGTAGCTCAAGCATTGTTGGCCGCATTGCAAAACCTAAAGCAGCCGTAAACCCGTCACCAAGTATATGTTTCAGTAAGGAACAGTATGAAAATCGGAGAACTGGCCAAGCGTACCGGCATGGCGGCTTCGGCAATCCGCTTTTATGAATCCAGGGGCCTGCTGAAGGTGGCAAGTAGGCAGGCGAATGGCTACCGCGACTACCCTCCAGAGGCTGTGGCAGTACTGACCATCATCAGTGATGCACAGCAGGCCGGTTTCTCGCTGGATGAAATCAAGCAATTATTACCTGCGGATGTTTCCTCTTGGCAGCACGACGCATTGATTGCCACACTGCAACGCAAGGTCGCGGACATTGAGACATTGCAGGTGCGACTGACTCAGAACAAAGCGCATATTCAATCGCTGATTCAGTTGATTGAATCCAAGCCGGAAGACATGGATTGCAAGCTTAATGCTGCCCGAGTGATAGCCAGCATGGGTATCACCATCGATAAATAAGGCACAGCACGGATGCCGCAATCTCAACCCATTTTTCAGGATGTCAGACCAATCATGCAAACAATCCTTGGCGCCAATGGCCAGATCGCAGTAGAACTTGCCCGCGAGCTACACAACAAGTACACCCATGATATACGGCTTGTCAGTCGCAACCCGCGCAAGGTCAACGCTACCGACATGTTGATGCCAGCCAACCTGCTTGATGCTAGTCAGACACGTGAGGCGGTCAAGGGAAGTGAAATTGTCTATTTCACCGCTGGTCTGCCACCGGACACAGCGCTTTGGGAGGCACAGTTCCCCTCAATGCTAAGGAACGCTATTGATGCGTGCCGGGCTGAAGGTGCCAAGTTTGTCTATTTTGACAATACTTACATGTACCCGCAGGACGATAGGCTTCTTACGGAAGAGACATCTTTCGAACCGGTTGGCCGAAAAGGCAAAATACGTGCGGACATGGCCGCTATGGTGCTGCAGGAGATGGCACGGGGGGAGATACCCGTCGTCATTGGGCGAGCTCCCGAGTTTTATGGCCCTGGCATCACGCAAAGCATTACAAACACCCTCATCTTTGACAATCTTAAGCAAGGTAAGGCGCCTCGTGTTCCCGTGCGTGATGACACAAAGCGAACCCTCATCTGGACGCCGGATGCGAGTAGAGCATTGGCAGCGCTAGGCAACACCCCGGACGCGTTTGGACAAACATGGCACTTACCTTGTTGCGATGACCAGCCAACCTACAGGCAGTTCGTCACCATGGCGACTGCGGCATTTGGAAACGCGCCTTCTTACTCGGTAATTGGCAAGTGGGCCTTTGCCATTTTTGGCTTGTTCTCCAAGCCGGCAAGGGAAGTTCGGGAGTTGCTTCCCCGCTATGAGCGCGACAACCTGTTTGATTCGAGCAAATTCAAGCGCCGCTTCCCCGACTTTGTCGTGACAACATACCAACAAGGTATTGGCGAGATTAAGCGTGAGACCAAGTAGTTTGTCCCGGGATAAATTGCCTCTCGTTCATTAGTAACCTTCTCGGCTGCTTCTAAAATGAAAGCAGCCATTTTCTATCGGGCATGAAAAGGCCTGCTTTGGCCGAGAAGCGGGCGTGTACTGAATTTTGTGTAAACGGACATTTGGCAGGAAACTGCTACCTAGTCTGGAGGCACAATGAGCTCGAAAAATCACAACGTACCTGACGCACTACTGGACAGCTTGCTGG
>NZ_JAQQLF010000023.1 GCF_028548455.1 Vogesella aquatica | reverse complement strand
CCAGCATCTACCGCAAAGGATGCTGGCGCATCAGACACCATTGCTGGCGATGAAACAGTGGCAGAAATCACATCCCGAACTATTCAAAAAGCAGGTGCGTAATCGTCCGGGACTGGACAGTTAATGCTGCGGGGCGGTGGCTGCGGCTGGGGTAAACCGCGTAATAGTGGTTTTCCGGAACGGGATGATCAGGAAGCAAATGATGTAAACGGCCGCTAGCCAGATCCTGTCGCACCATGAAGAGGGGTAGCAAGGCGATGCCGGCACCCTCCAAGGCAAACTGACACAGGGTGTTCAGGTTATTGGCACGCAGTGTGGCCTGGCTAGCATCAATCCGTACGCTGCTCCCTGCTTGTTGCAATGGCCAGTATGGCAACACGGTATGTAATAGCAGCCGGTGTCGTGCCAGGTCTGCCGGCGCGTGCGGCCAACCGTTGGCAGCCAGGTAGGCGGGGGAGGCTACTACTACGCGGCCAACCGCGCCTACCTTGCGCGATACAAAGCTGGAATCTGCCAGCTGTCCGGTACGCAGCGCCAGATCTATTCGCTCGGCCACCAGGTCCAGCTGTGCATCGGTGATGACGCAGTCTATGCTTACCGCCGGGTAGTGCTGCGCAAAAGCGGCCAGCAGCGCGGGCAACAGCAGGGTGCCGGAGGCTTCCGGCGCAGTGATGCGCAGCCGCCCGCTGGGCGCGTCACGCAGGCGCGAGATAGCGGCTTCGGCCGCATCGGCAGCGTCCAGCATGGCCTGGCAGTGCACCAGATAAGCCTGGCCGGCGGTAGTAAGGCTAAGCCGCCGGGTAGTGCGTTGCAGCAGGCGCATACCCAGCTGGCTTTCCAGCTCGGCCACGCGTTGGCTCAGCGTGGATTTGGGTAGCCCGCACACGCGTGCGGCGGCGGTGAAACTGCCTTCGTTTGCCACAACGGCAAACAAGGCCATGGCATCCAGCTTCATATCTGGCCTTATTGTCTGGCTTAACGGATAGTGTTTCCGGATTGTAGCGGCTAATCGTATCAATAGGGTTGCGGCACACTGGCAACCTGCTTACCCGAAAGGAAACCTTATGAAAGCCATCGCCGCCTTTGCCAGCTTGCCTGCCTCGCACGAGCTGGCACTGCAAGACCTTACCCTGCCAGCGCCGCAAGTCAGCGGGCATGACCTGCTGGTGCGGGTAGAAGCCATTTCCGTTAACCCGGTGGATACCAAAATCCGCAAAAGCCTGCCGGAGCAAGCACAAGACAAGCCCAGGATTCTGGGCTGGGATGCTGCAGGGGTGGTAGAAGCCGTTGGTGAGCAGGTCACTTTATTCCGCCCGGGGGATCGCGTGTGGTACGCCGGGGCCATCCAGCGCGATGGCAGCAATAGCGAGCTGCAGCTGGTGGACGAACGCATCGTTGGCCGCATGCCGGGCACGCTGGGCTTTGCCGAGGCGGCAGCCCTGCCGCTCACTGCCATTACCGCCTGGGAACTGCTGTTCGACCGCCTGGGTTTGCAAGAGGGCGCCCATCAAGGCGAGCGTTTGCTCATCGTGGGGGCTGCCGGTGGCGTTGGCTCCATCCTGATTCAACTGGCGCGCACATTAACAGGCTTGCAGGTAATTGCCACCGCGTCACGGCCAGAAAGCCAGGCGTGGGTGCGCGAGCTGGGTGCGCAGGACGTCATCAACCACCATCAACCACTCACCGAAGGTCTGGCCGCGCTGGATATTGCCGAGGTGGATTACGTGATCAGCCTGAACCAGACCGACCGCCACTTTGACGAAATCGTTAAAGCATTGAAACCGCAAGGCAAGCTGGCGCTGATCGACGACCCGGAGCCGATTGATGTACGCCAGCTCAAACGCAAGAGTATTTCGCTGCATTGGGAGCTGATGTTTACTCGTTCGCTGTTTGGGACGCCCGACATGATCGCCCAGCATCGCTTGCTGGAGCGTGTGGCCGGCTTGGTGGAAGCAGGGCGTATCCGTAGCACACTGGCAACGCAGCCAGGCAAGATCAATGCGGCCAACCTGCGCCATGCCCATGCATTGCTGGAAAGCAATGCCACCACCGGCAAGGTAGTACTGGCTGGCTGGGCTTGACCCTGCTCGGTACGGTGCTGCCATGCTGCAGCGTCGTACTTAGCATTTCCGGGTGGTAGCGCTATAATGGCCGGTTGAATATGAGATAAAGGTCTATGCCGTGCGCTATCGTCTAGCTGTTCTGCCGCAATACCTGCTGCCAAAACAGGCGCTTACCCTGCTGGCGGGCCGTATTGCCAATACCGAAGCAGGCGAAGCCACCACGCGGCTGATACGCTGGTTTATCAAGCGCTACCAGGTCAATATGGCCGAAGCAGCCAACCCGGACCCCGCAAGCTACAGCAGTTTCAATAGCTTTTTCACCCGCGCACTCAAGCCGGGCGCCCGCCCTCTGGCACCGGCTGCCTTCATCTGCCCGGTAGATGGTGCCATCAGCCAGTTTGGCCCCATTCGACAAGACCAGATTTTCCAGGCCAAAGGCCACGAATACAGTACCACCGCCCTGGTGGGTGGCGACGCCGCGCTGGCTGCCAAGTTCGATAATGGCCACTTTGCTACCATCTACCTCAGCCCGCGCGACTATCACCGTATCCATATGCCGGCAGATGGCCGCCTGTTGCGCATGATCCACGTACCGGGCGACCTGTTTTCGGTGAACCCCACTACCGCCCGTGGCGTACCGGGCTTGTTTGCCCGCAACGAGCGCGTCGTGTGCGAGTTTGAAACCGACAGCGGTCCTTTCGTGCTTGTTCTGGTTGGTGCCACCATTGTGGGCAGCATGGCTACGGTATGGCACGGTGTGGTCAACCCGCCGCGCAGTGGCGAAGTGCGCGAGTGGCGCTACCACGATCAGCAGATCCGACTGAAAAAAGGTGAAGAAATGGGCCGCTTCTTGCTGGGCTCCACCGTGGTTCTGCTCTATCCGAAAGAGACGGTACGTTTTGACGGTAGCTGGGTGGCCGGCAAACCCGTGCGCCTGGGCGAAGCCATGGCTGAGCGCCACCGCGCCTGACACCAAGCAGAAACCCGACGCGGCACGTTGCTGCCCTGCCATGAAAAAGGCCCTCGAATCATCGAGGGCCAGGCTAGCAAACCAAAGCGCCGCAAGGCGCTTTTGTCTTACTGCGCCGCTGAGGCTACTTTGGCGCTATCCGGCAGCAAACCCTTCCAGTTACCGGCTTGCAGCTGGTACAGGCTAACTGCACCATTTTTCACATCACCATTCGGCTCAAATGCAATCTCGCCCGTTACGCCTTGCAGCTGGGTCTTGGCGATTTCCGGCAGGAATTTCTTCGGGTCTGCCGAGTCGGCACGTTTCATGGCATCCAGCAGTACACGCGCAGCATCGTAGGTATAAGGTGCATACGCCTGGATATCCGCCTTGAAGCGGGTCTTGAATTTGTCGTTAAAGCTGGCATAGCCCGGCATGGCTTCTTTTGGCGCGCCGGCACTGGAGGCGTAGGCACCTTCGGCATCTTTGCCGGCCAGTTTGGCAAACTCGGGAGTATTCACGCCGTCAGCACCCATGAATGCTGCTTTCATGCCCAGCTTGCGCAGCTGTTTCACCATTGGGCCGGCCTGGGCGTCCATGCCGCCGTAGAAGATCAGGTCCGGATTCTGCGCCTTCAGCGAAGTCAGAATGGCCATAAAGTCGGTAGCACTGTTGGTAGTGTACTCGCGCTTCACCACCTTGCCGCCTGCAGCTTCTACAGATTTGGCAAAGTCATCAGCCAGACCCTGGCCGTAGGTAGTGCGGTCGTCAATGACAGCGATGCGCTGCGCTTTCAGCTGGCCTACCGCAAACTTGGCCAGTGCCTGGCCTTGTTGCAGGTCATTAGCAATAATGCGGAAGGTGTTGTTGTAGCCTTGCTGGGTGAATTTCGGGCTGGTGACCGAGCCGGCTACCATCGGCACGCCGGCGTCGTTGTAGATGCGCGAAGCGGGAATGGCTGCACCAGAGGTCAGATGGCCAACTACGGCCACAACACCGCTATCAATAAAGCGCTGGGCGACTTGCGTTGCCGCTTTGGGGTCGGCTTGGTCGTCTTCGGAGACCACTTCAAATTTGACTTTTTGGCCACCCAGCGTCACGCCAGCGGCATTTGCCTCTTCAATCGCCAGTTGTACGCCATTGTCTGCGTCACGTCCCCAATGGGCAAACGGGCCGGTAAGCGGGTTGGCAGAACCGATTTTTACAGTCAGCTGGCCAGTAGCCGCAGCTGGCGCACTGCCTTCGGCGGTAGCAGCTTTGTCGGAAGCGCCGCATGCGGCGAGGGCGGCAGCCGTAGCGGCTACCAGCGAGGCATTAATGATTTTGTTCATGGCAAAGCTTGTCCCTGCCCCTGCGCGGGGGCATTGTTTTATAGGTGATGGCAGGTGGATTTCAGGCGTGGTACCCGCCCTGTTGGGGCCGGTAAGGCAGCGGAGCGTTTTCAGTAGACCCATGGGTGGCGGGTTGCAAGAAAAGCAGGGAGTGGCGAAAGGATACAATCGGCACTGCAGCGCAACATATTAGCCAGCCGTGTATTGTTGTGCAAGTGCAAATGAAAAACGGCACCCGAAGGTGCCGTCTTGTCGCGATGCCCGCAGGAATTACTGCGCAGCGCTAGCAGCAGGGGCAGCAGCAGAAGCCGGGCCGCCTACAGTGGAAACCACTTCCCACTTGCCACCTTTAACCTGGTAAACGGTTACTGCGCCGTCTTTGATGTCACCTTTCTCATCAAAAGCGATCGGGCCGGTTACGCCGGTGTAGTTGGTTTTGCCAACTTCAGCCAGGTAGGTTTTCGGGTCAGTGGAGCCAGCACGTTTCATGGCTTCTACCAGTACGCGAACAGCGTCGTACTCGTATGGCGCATAGATCTGAACTTCGGTGTTGTACTTGGCTTTGAACTTGTCATTGAAAGCCGCAAAGCCAGGCATCTTGTCACGCGGCATACCGCAGCTGGAGGAGTACTGGCCTTCGGAAGCTTCGCCAGCCAGCTTGATGAACTCCGGAGTCTGCCAGCCATCGCCGCCCATCAGCTTGGCTTTGATGCCCAGGCGCTGCATTTGCTTGGCCAGCGGGCCAGCTTGTGCATCCATACCACCGTAGAAGATCACGTCCGGTGCAGAGCCTTTGATCGAAGTCAGAATGGCGTTGAAGTCAGTCGCGGTGTTGGTGGTGAATTCGCGTTTAACAACGGAGCCGCCTTTGGCTTTGATTGCTTTTTCGAATTCGTCTGCCAAACCTTGGCCGTAAGCAGTACGGTCATCGATGATGGCAACTTTTTTGGCTTTCAGACCGTCAACCGCAAACTCACCCAGTGCCTTGCCTTGCTGAACGTCGTTGGCGATCACACGGAAGGTGGTTTTGTAGCCCTGTTTGGTGTAGTCAGGGTTGGTGGCGGATGGGGAAATCTGTGGCAGGCCGGCGTCGGAGTAGATCTTGGATGCCGGGATGGTGGTGCCGGAGTTCAGGTGGCCCACTACGCCCACGACACCCGCATCAACCAGACGCTGGGCAACCTGGGTACCGATTTTCGGGTCGGCCTGGTCATCTTCGGATACCAGTTCGAATTTAACTTTCTTGCCGCCGATTTCAACGCCTTCGGCGTTCAGGTCTTCGATAGCCAGCTTGGCGCCCAGTTCGTTGTCTTTACCCAGGTGGGCAATCGGGCCGGTCAGCGGCGATACCTGGCCGATTTTGACAACGGTTTCACCGCCAGCTTCAGCAGCTGCGGCGGATGCTTCGCCAGCCGGTTTTTCTTCCTTGTTGCCGCAGGCAGTGAGTGCAATGGCGGCAGCCGCAAAAAGGCTCAGACGAGCAAATTTATTCATCTTGTGTTTCCCCTGATCTTAAGTCTGTGACTTGAAAAACCTGCGTTACATCTTTTGGATGAGCAGATGGCAAGGATTATGCGGAGCCGCTTCTTTCAGTGTCAACGAAGGTCGCAAACAATGTTTTGAATATTGTTCGACACAAATCTGTCGCATGCCTCTTTATGGTGTGCTGCACCATGTACTTATTGAACAAAGTTTTCACAAATGAACAAAGGCGCACCATTGAGGTGCGCCTTTGTGAAAAAATTTAGCCTTTTTCTAGCTTTTTGCGCCACAGCTACGGGCGCGGAGTTGTCGCATTTCTGCATCATCCGGTGTTGTTATCCAGCCACCAAGGTTGGCCGCAGCGATCTCGGCTAGTGCGGTAATCCATGCCGGGCGCTCGTTCAGGCAGGCGATATAGCGGTATTCCTTACCCCCGTGGGTGAGGAAATCTTCTTTTCCTTCCATGGCGATCTCTTCCAGCGTCTCCAGACAATCGCCCACAAACCCCGGGCACATGACGTCAATCCTGGATACACCATCACGCGCCAGCTGCGTAAGCACCTCGGTAGTGTAGGGCTTGATCCATTCCGCCTTGCCAAACCGGCTCTGGAAGCTGACCACGTATTCAGTCTTGCCCAGCCCTAGCTCTTCGGCCAGCAAGCGGCCGGTTTTCAGACACTCGCAGTGGTAGGGGTCGCCTTTATCCAGCGTAAAACGTGGTACACCATGGAAACTCATCACCAGCTTTTCTGCTCGGCCATTCAGGCGCCAGTGTTCCCGCACGCTGTCTGCCAACGCTTGTATATAAGCCGGGTGGTCGTGGAAGTGACGCACGGTGCGCACTTCCGGCATGTTGCGCATTTTCTGCAGTGTACGGAATACGTCATCCAGCGCCGTGGCGCTGGATGAGCCTGCGTATTGTGGGTAGAGCGGTATCACCAGCAGGCGTTCCACGCCGGCCTCCCGCATCTTGATCATGGTTTGCTCGACTGATGGCTGCCCATAGCGCATGGCGTAGTCCACCACCAGGTTGCGCATGCCTTGTTCGCCCAGCAAGCCTTTCAGTAGCGTTGTCTGCTTTTGCGTGTGTACCAGCAGGGGGGAGCCATCCGGCGTCCAGATAGTGGCGTATTTCGCTGCGCTTTTCGCCGGTCGTACGTTCAGAATGATGCCATTAAGAATGAACCACCAGATCGCCTTGGGGATTTCAATGACACGGCTATCGGACAAAAACTGCTTTAGATAGGGGCGCAGTGCTTTGGCAGTGGGTGCCGCCGGCGTGCCCAGGTTAATCAGCAGAATGCCTGTCTTAGGCGTGTAGTCGTGGCGGAACGCGGGTTCTTTCAGCAGTGCGGGCATGATTTGTCCAGTACAAAACGAGTGCGCCTAGCTTAACCGGCTAGCGATAAAAAGCAATGGCCGCAGGGCGGCCATTGCAGATGAAAAAGGGCAGGGTGCTTATTCTTCGCGCATGGGCACCAGTACGCTGCGGTTACCATTGGTTTCCATGGCGGATACGATACCGGTGGCTTCCATTTGCTCGATCAGCCGTGCCGCACGGTTATAGCCGATGCGCAGCTGGCGCTGTACCGATGAGATGGACGCCTTGCGGGTTTTGATCACAATGGCCACCGCCTCGTCGTACAGCGGGTCTGCCTCCATGTCGCCGCCGCCGGCAGCGCCCATTTCGCCCCCCGCATCCTCACCTTCTGGTGTGCCGGTGAGGATGCCGTCGACGTAATCCGGCTCGCCGGTGGTCTTGAGGAACTCCACCACGTGGTGCACCTCTTCGTCGGCCACAAAAGCACCGTGCACGCGCAACGGGTAATTGGTGCCGGGTGGCTGATACAGCATATCGCCTTGCCCCAGCAGGGTTTCCGCACCCATCTGGTCCAGAATGGTACGGCTATCTATCTTGCTGGATACCTGGAAGGCAATGCGGGTCGGGATATTGGCCTTGATCAGGCCTGTAATCACGTCTACCGATGGGCGTTGGGTGGCCAGAATAAGGTGGATACCCGCCGCGCGTGCTTTTTGCGCCAGGCGGGCAATCAGCTCTTCGATTTTCTTGCCGGCGACCATCATCAGGTCGGCCAGCTCGTCGATCACCACCACAATCAGCGGCAGCGTTTCCAGCGGCTCCGGCATGTCCGGGGTCAGGCTGAACGGGTTGGGTATCTTCTCGCCGGCTTTTTCGGCGTCACGAATCTTCTGGTTGAAGCCCGCGAGGTTGCGCACGCCCAGCTTGGACATCAGGCGATAGCGACGCTCCATCTCCCCCACGCACCAGTTCAGCGCGTTGGCCGCTTGTTTCATGTCGGTTACCACGGGAGCCAGCAGATGCGGAATGCCTTCGTATACCGATAGCTCCAGCATTTTCGGGTCCACCATGATCAGGCGGGCTTCTTTAGGCGTAGCTTTATATAGCACCGACAGAATCATGGCGTTGATCGCTACCGATTTACCGGAGCCGGTGGTACCCGCTACCAGTACGTGCGGCATTTTAGCCAGGTCGGCCGATACCGGTTGACCCGCGATATCTTTACCCAGCGCCATGGCTAGCTTGGACGGCATGTTCTGGTAGCTTTCCGAGCCCACAATTTCGGACATGCGCACAATCTGGCGCTTCGGGTTAGGCAGCTCCAGGCCCATATAGGTTTTGCCGGGGATGGTTTCCACCACGCGGATGGACACCAGGCTCAGTGCGCGCGCCAGATCCTTCATCAGGTTAACGATCTGTGCGCCCTTCACGCCGATGGCTGGCTCGATTTCGTAGCGTGTAATCACCGGGCCAGGGTAGGCGGCGATGACCTTTACATCCACACCGAAGTCAGCCAGCTTGCGCTCGATCAGGCGCGAAGTATATTCCACGGTTTCCGCAGAAACCGGTTCGCCTTGCTCTTTTGGCGGGGCCAGCAGCGTGAGGCCAGGCAGCGCATCATCACCCGGGGCAGCAAACAGCGACTGCTGAACCGGCTTGACCGCCTTGGGCGATACCGGCACCTCGAGCACAGGGGCTTCTATGCGCACCGGTGGCTTCTCGTCGATTTTTTTCTTTTCCTGCACCACTTTTTCTTCGCGCTGCTTGGCCACTTCGCGGCCGATTTCGCGGTCTTTGCTGGCTTGCCATGCCCGCCATGCACCGACGGTAGTGTCCTCAATCTTGCCGCCCAGGCTTTCCATCAGGTTCAGCCAGGACAGGCCGGTAAACAGCGAGGTGCCAATTGCCGCCAGCACCAGTAATAGCAAGCCGGCACCGGTGCCGCCAAAAGCATGTGCCGCGGCATAGCCTAGCGACTTGCCCAGCATGCCACCCGCACCGGCCGGCAGCGCCAGTGCCTTATTGCCCAGTATCAGCGCCTCGATGCTGGATACGCTGACCAGGGTTACCAGGAAGCCCAGCAGGGCAGCCCAGGTCATGGGGCCGGTCTGGAAGTCGGCCTGCTCTATCTTGCGGTAGCCCCAGGCAATGGCAAACAGGCAGAAGCCTACCAATAACCAGGCGGCGTAGCCAAACAGGTAGAGCAAAATGTCGGACAGCCAGGCACCAAAGGTGCCGCCATAATTGCGGATTTGCGTATCCGCCGAGCTGTGCGACCAGCTAGGGTCAGCCGGGCTGAAGCTGGCCAGCGTGATGACCAGGTAAACGGCAGTGACGGCCATGAGCAACCACCAGGCTTCGCGCAACAGGGCGGTCAGCTTGGGTGGCAGGGGTTGGGTGTTTCGTACGGCAGCTTTACGCTTGAACAGGCGCATTGTTATTTAATGTATGAAGTCAGCCATGCATTATATCGGCAATTTACCCGCTACCTTATCGATCACTTTACATTTAATACGGATAAAGTGCCCCAAGCACCCGCAAGCCACGTGCACCCGTCACTTCCGGCAGGTTGGCCGGCTGGCGATGGCAGAAGCACCAGCCCAGCCAGGCAAATGCGGCTGCCTCCACCTGTTGCGGTGCCAAGCCTAACGCTTCGGTTGTTTCGATATGAACACCTATAAGGTTGGCCGCAAGACCAGCCATCAGCACCGGGTTCTGCGCCCCGCCACCGCAGACATACAATTCCTGGCAGCAGGGCGCAAAGCGTTGCACTGCGGCTGCAATGCTGTGGGTAGTCAGTGCCAGCAGCGTCGCCTGCACATCGGCATCCAGCACCGGCCCGTGCTGCCGGGCGTGTGCGGCCAGGTGGCCGTCCAGCCAGGGCAGGTCGAACAAGTCACGCCCCGTGCTTTTGGGCAGGTTGGCCGCAAAGTACGGCTCTGCCAGCAGACGCTGCAGCAAGGTGCTTTGCACCCGGCCGCTGGCGGCCCACGCACCAGACGCGTCATAGTCCAGGCCGCGGTGGCGGCGAATCCAGGCATCCATCAGCATATTGCCCGGCCCGGTATCAAAGCCGATCACCGGCAAGCCGGGGCTCAGGCGGGTCAGGTTGGCAATGCCGCCAATATTCAGAATCACGCGCGGCACACTGGTGCTGGCAAATACTGCCTGATGAAAAGCGGGCACAAGCGGCGCACCTTGCCCGCCCGCCGCCACATCGCGGCTGCGCACATCGCCAATCACATCAATGCCGCACAGCTCGGCCAGCAAGGCGTGATTGCCAATTTGCAGGGTATAGCCCTGCTGCGGGGCGTGGCGGATGGTTTGACCGTGGCACAGTACTGCCCGGATATCGGCCGGCATCAGGCCGGTGGCGCGCAAGGCCTGCTGCACAGCCTGGGCATAGAGTGTGGCTAGCGTATTGCCCAGCAAGGCGCTACGCGCCAGTTCGTCATGGCCCACCGGCTGCAGGGTCAGCACCTGTTCACGCACCGCAGCGGGATAGGGTACAAATGCTTCCCCCAGTACGCGCATGGGACTATGGGCAAAATCCACAACCAGCGCATCCACACCGTCCAGGCTGGTGCCGGACATCAAACCGATATAAATCTCAGACATAAAAAAGCCCTGGCTAGTAGGGCTGCCAGGGCGATGCATGGGTGGGCAGGGTTAGTCCAGCTGCGCCACGCTGACCGGTATATCCCTGAGCAGCTGAAGGTTGGCCGCAAGCTTAACGCTACCCTGGCGGAAGGCCAAGCGCTGGCTGGGCGTCAGGCCCGGTACGGGCAGGGCGGTCGTAGCAGGGTCCACCGGCTGCCCGTCGATCAGCACTTCCATATGCAGGTGCGGCCCGGTGGAGCGCCCGGTGCTACCGACAAAGCCGATGATGTCGCCAGCCTTTACCTTATCCCCGGTGCGCAAGCCAGGCTGGAAAGCGCTCATGTGGGCGTACAGGGTCGATAGCTTGTTGCTGTGCTTCAGCACCACCACATTGCCATAACCACTTTGCTGCGCCACGGTTGCCACCGTGGCGTCAGACGGGGCTGCAATCGGCGTGCCGCTGGCAGCCGCGTAGTCCACCCCTTCGTGCATACGCAGCGAGCGCAAAATAGGGTGGAAACGCATGCCAAAGCCCGAGCTGATGCGGGCGGCAACCGGCTGCATGGTAAAGCCTTTTTTCAACGGCTTGCCGGCAGCATCGTAATAAGCGCCCGATTCGCTATCGTGCTCGAAATAGAATGCCTGGTAAACCTTGCCGCTACGCACAATCTCGGCACCCAGAATATTACCGCTGGCCAGTGGCGTACCTTTGTACTGCAAGGTCTCATACACCAGGCTGATTTTGTCACCCGCACGCAAGTCGGCCAGCGAGAACTGGTCGGCAAAAATTTCCGACAAGCCGGTACGCACCTCCACCGGCACGCGCGCCTGGGCCAGGGCGCCGGTAGCACTGGTTTTTAGCAGCACGGAGCGCACAGTCTGTACCGTCTGCATTTCAGGTGCATCGGCGCTGGCTTGCCACTGATTGCCATTTCTCTCGATGACCACCAGCACCTTCTCGCCGTTTTCGTCATCATTCAGAAAACGCAGGCCGAACAGCTCGCCCTGATCGTTCAACTCTACCGACAGGGTGGCACCGGTGCGTAGCTTCAGCAGGTCGCGCGACAAGGGGCTAGCGTGAATGAAGCGCGTCGCCTCGCCATCGTCCACACCCAGGCGGTTTAGCAGGCGTGCAATGGTGTCACCGCGCTGCACTGCCTCATCACGCCAGTAACGCAGGCCCGAAGCCTGCGCAGTCGGCAATGCCGGCAGCGATAGCTGCTCGGTAACCTGCTGCGCCAATGGTGCGGCAGGCTGGGGGAGTGATTGTTCCTGGGTAATGGCCAGCGCGGTTAATGCCCCCATAAACGGCAGGCTGGCAGCGGCGCCCAACCAGGTCATGGGGTTGTTGATCAGCTGCGCCACCCACTTTTGCGGGAAGCCCAGCAGTTTGCGATAATTCATGTTCAGTCGACTCGTGTGGCATAAGCCTTCATCGCAAAACGAATCAGCTTAAATACTGCGCTGCAAAAGTAGGGCTTTTACAGCAGAAAATATCAAAACAGGGCATGCTAGCAAAAACGTCGCGCCACTGCAAACCAGAAACCCTAGCCAAATCAACCCACTAGTCAAACTGGCAGCGAAACCTGAACCAAAAGACAGTGCGCGGCGGATAATGGTTCGGCACGCATCCAAAATTGTTTTGTTAAAAATAAAAATCAGTCTGGCACCTTTATGAAACTCACCTTGCACCTGCCTGGCCTGGCCTGGTATGACGCCGATGATGGCGCAAGCCTCTGCCGAGACCTGAACACCCCGGCACTTTCCTTACTATTGGCCCGCGGCCAACGTAGCACACGCCCGGCCTCCCCGAGCCAGCACCTGCTGCGCAGCTTCAGTCTGCCCGAGCTTGCGGTGGCTGCCACGCTGGCACGCCAGGCCGGGCTGGCGACTACGGGCCGGCATTGGCTTATTGCCGACCCGGTTAATCTGCGGGTGGACCGCGACCGCGCACTACTGGGTGATGTAGGCATCATGAATCTGGCGCAGAACGAGGCAGACCAGCTTATTGGCAGCCTCAACCAGCTCTTTGCCGAAGACGGTTTCACCTTACACGCGCCCACGCCGGCGCGCTGGTTCATTTCACTGCCAGCAGCTACTGGCGCCAGCTTCACACCCCTGCCGGATGTCATTGGCCAGGATATCAACCACCACCTGCCTGGTGGGCAGAACGGCATGCGCTGGAGCCGCTATCTGAACGAAATGCAGATGTTGCTGTATACCCATGCGGCTAACGATGCCCGCGAGCTACGCGGAGACACCCCGGTAAACAGCGTGTGGCTTTGGGGCGAGCAGGGCCGCGATAACCAGGCACCGCAGGCCTTTGCCCCGCTGCTATATAGTGACAACCCGCTTTATCAGGCACTCGCCGTGGAAAGCGGCATGGCGATAGACGCCGCCCCGTACCAGTTTGCCAGCCTGCAAGGCGAGCATGTTCACGTGGTACTGGACCAACTGGAGGCAGCCGCACAGTTTCGCGATGCCTGGGGCTGGCGCGAAACACTGAAGCGACTGGAGCAAGACTGGTTCACCCCCATGTTGGCCGCACTCAAGGCTGGCCAGCTACAATCGCTCGAACTCAGCTGCGACGGCGAAGCCGGCTTTACCCTGCACATTACGCCGCGCCAGCTATGGAAATTCTGGCTACCCGGCCAACCTTTAGCCACCCTGTACCCGCAATGACCCAGATCACCACCCGTAGCTACCCGGCCAGCAGCCAGCAGAACTTGTGCCAGCAGGGCATACATCCACTCATGGCGCGCCTGTACGCCGCCCGTGGCATCGAAAGTGCCAGCGATGTGGATTACACCCTCAAAGGCCTGCTGCCTTACCACAGCATGAAAAACGTTCAGGCCATGGCCGAGCGGCTGGCCGATGCCATCCACCAGAAGCAGCGCATGTTGGTGGTGGCCGATTACGATGCCGATGGCGCCACCGCCTGCACCGTGGCAGTAAAGGGCCTGGCGGCCATGGGTGGGGTGATTGATTTCATCGTGCCGAACCGTTTCGAGTACGGCTACGGGCTAACGCCGGAAATCGTCGAGTTGGCCGCACAGAGTCGGCCAGACATCATTGTTACCGTAGACAACGGCATCGCCAGCGTGGCGGGTGTAGAGGCTGCCAAGCAGCGCGGCATCGAGGTACTGATCACCGACCATCACCTGCCGGGTGACACGCTGCCGGACGCGCTGATCGTGAACCCCAACCAGCCAGGCTGCGAATTCCCCTCCAAAAACCTGGCCGGCGTAGGGGTGATGTTTTACGTGCTGATGGCACTGCGCGCCGAGCTGCGCCAACGCGGCCACTTTGCGGCCAACCCCGAGCCCAACCTGGGCGAGCTGCTGGATATCGTTGCATTGGGCACGGTAGCAGACGTGGTCCGGCTGGATCGCAACAACCGCATCCTGGTCGATAATGGGCTGCGCAGAATGCGGGCAGGGCGCATGGCCCCCGGCATAGCTGCACTGTTCCGCGTAGCCGGCCGCGCAGCGCACAAAGCCAATACCTTTGACCTGGGCTTTACCCTGGGGCCCAGGCTCAACGCAGCAGGGCGCCTGGACGATATGAGCCTGGGTATTGCCTGCCTGCTGGCCAGCAGCGAAGACGAAGCCATGCGGCTGGCGCAAGAGCTGGACCGCCTCAACCGTGAACGCCGCCAGATCGAACACGGCATGCAGGACGAAGCCCTGGCGGCACTGTCCACCATTGATGCCGACAGACGCTACACGCTAGCGCTGTATCGCGATGACTGGCATCAGGGCGTAGTGGGCATCGTAGCCTCCCGCCTGAAAGAAAAATACCATCGGCCAACCATTGTGTTCGCACCAGGCGACGAGGGCGAAATCAAAGGGTCAGGGCGCTCGATACCGGGCTTTCACCTGCGCGACGCGCTGGATCTGGTGTACAAACGCCACCCGGGCATGATCCTGAAATTTGGTGGCCACGCCATGGCGGCCGGGCTAACCATTGCCGAACAGGAGTTGTCGACATTTCAGCAGGCATTTGAAGAGGTAGCACAAAGCCTGCTGGACGAAAGCACCTTGACCCGCACATTGGAAACCGATGGCAGCCTCAGCGCCAGGGAGCTGAACCTGCCCATGGCGGAAACCCTGGCCGCCGAAGTATGGGGCCAAGGCTTTGCACCGCCCACATTCCAGGACAAGTTCCAGGTCATCAGCCAGCGCATGGTTGGTGACAAACATCTCAAGCTGCGGCTAGCCAAAGATGGCGTGCAATGTGATGGCATGGTGTTCAATCGCACCGACTGGCTGCCAGACGAGATTCACGCCGTCTACCAGCTTGCAGCCAACGAATGGCAAGGCCGCAAAGAGCTGCAAATTTACCTGCAGCACGTTGCGACATAAGCCTGGCGCTAACGCTTGAAGCTGGATGGAGAAAAACATCGCCATCCAGCTTTTTATGGCACCGTGCATTAGTGATAACTAAACGAGAGTGGTGGCAAGAGGGCAAAATACGGCGTTTTTTGCGGCGTAAATTTGACATAATAAACATTATACGACGTAAATACTAAACCCCTTGGGGGGCTTTCGAGCCTTCAACTGGGCTCATTAACGTCGTCAGAACCATCAGACCGGCCACGGCCAATGCGCCGATCTTTTTGCGAAAATCCGCCCAAAAGTCCCGTCTTTCTTGGGTTTTTTCGCGCTCCATGTTCGCCGCTGCAATGACTTCCAGCGGGTCTATACCCAGTTGGTTGGCCACCATGATGCATGCGAAGTCATCCATGACACGCTCGCCGTTCTTATACGAAATCAGCGTGTTTCTGTGGATTTTCAGAGTCTCAGCTTTTCTTCCTTCTGGCATATCGCCGAGCTTTTCCAGAGCTTCAACCAAGTAGTCCGTTGACAGTTTCATTCCGCCTTCCTTGTTTTCACACAGCTGTGTGCGTAGCATTCCATTGCACACACCAGTGTGCATTGCTTATTCATCCAATTCTAGCAGGCCAAAGCCCAATGGAATCCACGCGATACACGATCACTCTCGATGGCAGCCAGCTTTATCGATTTGGCGGTGCCGGTTTGCTGCCGGTGCTTTGCTGGTTCAGCAGGCCCACAGCACCAGACAGCGGACGTTTCTATGAGCCGATCTGTTTTGACAGCACCGAAGCCGCACAAGCCTTTATGGCTCGTTCGCCAGTGTTTTTCCGCAATGCAGTCGTGATTCCAGTAGCCACCGCCGCCAATTCCTGAGGTAAACACCATGCAAGCAATCGCCATCGGCCTAGCCAAAATGTCCGGCACTTCCAAGGGTTCCGGCAACCAGTACGAAATGCACCGCCTAACCATCATCATCCCGAACAAGAGCGTGACTTCGGCCAAGTTCAACAAGATCGGTTTGGGCTACGAACCCATGGATTTGGCCGTTGCCGAGTCTGCTTTCCCCAAGTTCCAGTCCGTTTCTTTTCCGTGCCGCATCGAGTTGACCATGGATCACGAACCACGCGGCGGCAAGGTTGAAGCCGTTGTTGCTGGCTTTACCGGCACGCCTGTTTACATCGATCTTACTGCACCTGGTAAAGCTGGCTAGTCACCATGTCAGGCCACTTCATCGACTTTATCCGCATTCAGCAAACGCATGCCGTTGGCTATATGGCCGACGGTTCATACCGTGAGCGCTTGCCCGTCGTTGAGGATGGCATTGTCTACAAGTTCCAGCGCGATGAAACCGGCGAATTTCCCCTCGATGATGATGGAAACCCGATTCCCGTTTACGAATCGGTTTCCCGCCGCTTCATTACCGGCTCGTATGACTCGCTTTACGTTATCCGCTGCGATGGTGCCAAAGTCGAATTTGAAGGCAATGTTGGCCGCTTCTGTCGGCCTGACAATCTGTTTAACCTCGACTTTGACGCCACCATCCAGAAAGTAAACGAAATTCTGGCCACCTATGGTTTACCGCCGTTTTCCGCTGGTGAGTCCTACGAAAAAAGCCAGCCCAGCGCCCACGATATCAAGCATGGCTTGTTGATCGACTGGACAGGCGCCACGGTTTCAGAAGTCCACATTACCCAGAATTTCATTACAGGCTCGGCTGGCAACGCCCAAGCCGCCATTGATTGGCTTTCCACCCAATCGGTTAGCCACGTTAAACGCACCCGCGCCCATGACACTACGGTTTCATGGGGACGCAAAGCAGGGCGCAAATACCTGAAAGCCTACCTCAAGGCGCCGGAAATGCTGGTTCATCGGCATGGCAGGAACAAAGAGGAAATCGAGCAAGACCCCGTTTACCAATACGCCCACAGTCACGGAATTTTGCGCTTTGAGCTTGAAGCCAAGCGCCTTTTGCTGCGTGACAACCATTGCCGCTTTTTGGGGGAAATCACCATGCAAAAACTCGCCCACCTCTTTGAAGAGGAAGTTCAGCCGCTGCTTGGCCGTGTGAAAGAAGACATTAGCCGCCTGGAGCTGGAAAGCCTCCCTGCCCCTGTTCGAATGACTGCTTCGGCCTATCTCCGTGGTGAGAACGTCGCCGCCCTGCTCTCTCGCCGCACCTTTTACCGCCACCTTAAGGCGCTGCGTGACTACGGCCTGGATATCAGCGAGCCGCTGCCTACCCTGCACAAGTTCAGCCCCGTTATCAACGTTGTGCAGATTCAGCCCGTGGCCTCGGTACCTGATTGGTATTGGCAGCACCAGCGCCGTATGACCTTGCGCGCCCTGCCCCAACAAGAGGCCGCTTAATCATGCTTGACCAGTATTCCGTCCAGGATCTGATTTTTATCGCCGCCCTCGTTGTGCTGTGGGCGCTCGGCTTTGCTGCGGGATTAAAACGATGAGTACCGCAGATGCCGCCCAATTAGTCGGTTACCTGTTTTCTGCCTGGGTAGCTGGCTATGTTTGTGGCCTTTCCATTCTGGCCTTCCGTCGCTTCGTTGAACAAATCTAGGAGTTCACCATGACCCTGAAACAAAAGCTGTTTGCCGTCCCTGCCCTGCTGCTTGGCCTGGTTGCTGCCGCCCATGCCGAGCTGCCCGCCGCTGTTGCCACCACCGTAAACGGCGTGAAAGCCGATGGCCAAGCCATGTTTGATCTGGTCTTTCCGGTTATCGGTTTCATGCTCGGCCTGGCCATCGTAATCAAGCTGTTCAAGCGCTTTACCAACAAGGTTTAACGGCTAACGCCGTCAGGCAAAAAGGCGGCGCAAGCCGCCTTTTTTTGTAGGTTGGTTTTTGTTGTTGCTCCCAACGGGAGTAACGGCAAAAGCCAACCCGCCAAGCGCAGCGCGGCAGCAAGACGTTTGTGAAGTACCTGTTTGCAAGGAGCAGCCCACGCCATGAAAAACGCCATCTCCCGATTTTTCCTGATTGTCTTTCTGATGCTGCAAGTCACGCTGCCCATGCGTGCCTACGCCTATATCCCGCCACCGCTGATTTATGCCGGCATTGCCTCCATTACGGCGCATGCCTCTTTATTGCTCATCAAGTTGGGCAGCCTTTCTACCGGTTCGTCTTCGTCCAGTTCGGGCGGTGGCGGCGGTGGCAACGACACAGGCGGCATGATTATCCGGCTGGATGGCAATACCAGCACCCCTGTACCTGGGTGGCCTACAAAGCCAGGCTCCGACGGAAAGCCTTATTCTTCGCCCCCTGTTTCTGCCACTCAAAACAGGCAGTGTTATGTATCTGATTCTGGTGGTGCTACGTGTGAGGCTGTTTGCGCTGCTATGGGGTATACGTCACATCCAACATCGCCAGATCAGTGCATGTATGAAAAGACCACTGTTGCGTATGGTCTTCCACATTATTACGTGACTACATGCCCTGCCGGTTATTCAGCTTCACCCGATGATTCTTGCGCCTTAACCACCCCTGCATCAGTGAAAAAGCCCGATGGTATTAAGTGCGATGCCGTTTTTAGAAATGGTCAGTTTCAGTTTGACCCCGCCAACCCATCTTGTGATGGCAAAACCAAAGTCCAGGAGTCCAACGGTTGCGAAACCGAAGTGGCCGCAGGTGTTTACAAGCTCAATTGCGTTGATTCACAGGTAAACGTTTCTTCGTCTGCCATTACCTACCAGTCGCCGCAAGGCTCTGGCACGGTGCCCGTTTCGGTGGTCGATGGCGCGCTAACCATTACCGTACCGTCCGATAAACCCATGCAGTTCCCTGGCGGCTTCCTGCCGGTCACGGTAGACCACACCAATACCTACAACTGCGATAGCTCCGGCTTGTGCGCCCCTGCTGGCATTGCCTCTGGTGGTGGGTCTAGCGGCGGCAGCACTGGCGGCGGCTCGTCCGGTGGCGGTTCCAGTGGTGGTGGTTCGTCTTCTGGTGGCAGCTCTGGCGGCGGGAGTTCCTCAGGTGGTGGCACTGGCGGCGGTACTGGTGGTGGTACCGGGACAGGCTCCGGCGATGGTTCTGGCTCTGGCACAGGTGGCGGTACTGGTACAGGTACCGGCACGTCTACCGGCAACAACAAGACCACGCTGGATGATTCCGCCTTTCAAGGCTTGGGCGACAAGGCAGGTAAGGCCGGTGCCGATGGCTCTGGCGCGGATGATGGCGCATTCAACGCCCTTAAAGATGGCCTATCCGACAAGCTCGGCTTTATGGATGAATTCAGCTTTTCATGGGTTCCTATTCCCCGCGATTTCGGCCAGTGCAAGCCCATCCCGTATGCCGCCCTTGGTGTGTCCTCATCGTGGGATGTGTGCCCCTACGTTGCCATTCTTAGCCAGGTAATGGGCTATCTGTTTTACGTGTTCACCGCGATTTACCTGTACCGCCTGTTCACATCCAGCTCGAAGGATTAAGCCATGCCTTTTCTCGCCCAATTCCTGATTTCCGCCCTTTCCTCACTGCTGGGCTATTTTGGCAGTCGCCTAGCAAAAACCGTGGCCATGACTTTGTTCACCGTTGGCCTGATCTCCGGCTTTGCCCTGGTGCTGTACACCCTGCTCAAAGGTTTAGCGGCTGGCCTTGTTTACACCATCACCAACGAGTGGGTACTCATGGGTATGGGCATTTTGTGGCCATCTAATGCCGAAGCCTGCATTACCGCCATTCTTACCGCTGAAATGGCTGTGTATGTGTTCCGCTTCAAGAAAAACATCTACCTGGCCAGCAGCAAGCAATGAGCACCGGCATTCTGTTAACCGGCAAGCGCGGCCAGGGCAAGACCTTGGCCGCTGTCGGCAAAATCCGCGACTACCTGCGCGAAGGCCGCGCCGTGGCTACCAATCTGGATTTGTTCCTGGAGCGCATGTTTCCGCCGGATGCGCGCAAGGTGCGCGTGTTCCGCCTGCCCGACTACCCCACGCACCCAGACCTGCTAAACCTGCCGCTGGGCAATGCCAAGCTGTACTGGCGTGAAGATGGCACCATCGGCCAGCTGGATGGCTACACCGACGAACAGAACGGCCTGTTGTGCCTGGATGAAGTCGCCAGCTTCCTGAATGCCCGCGACTGGAACGACCGCGACAAGAAAGCCCAGCGCGACGCCATCAACGACTGGCTGCGCCATTCCCGCAAATACGGCTGGGACATTCTCATGCTGGTACAGCATGAAGACCTCATCGACAAACAAACCCGCTCGGCCTTGTTTGAAATGTGGGGCGTGTGCAAGCGGCTAGACCGCCTGAGCATCCCTTTTGTGACCTGGTTCACCAAACAGTTCGGCTTTGCCCTGCGCCCGCCCAAGGTGCATATCGCCATCATTCGCTATGGCATGTCGGAGCTTTCGCCCGTGTCAGACCGCTGGATGTACCGCGGCCACGATCTTTACCGCGCCTACGACACCAACCAGGTGCTGGGCAATTCCTCTGTATCCGGCGTTGCCACCCTGCTGCCGCCCTGGCACCTGAAAGGCCGCTACCTCTCACTAGGTCAATACGCGCTCATGTACGCCAAAATCGCCCTCATTTCCGGCCTTGTCGGCCTGTTTGCTGGCGGCGCTGCCGTCCACTACTACGCGCCCAGGTTGCAGCAGGCCAACCCAGCTGCGGCCGACCTGCCCCGCGTTCTCTCTCTGGACGAATTCAACAACGCCGCCACGTCCCCTGTGCGCCTGCTCGGTACCTTTACCCAGGGCAATGAGGTGTTTGCCTCGCTGGATAACGGCCAGACCCTGCGCGCCGACTTCATCAACCGTTTGCCAGGTGAAACTCGGGTGCGCATTGCCGGTACCTGGTACAGCACCACACCCAAGCCAAAGGAACAGCCATGAAACGCCTGTTGCTAGCCCTGCTGTTTGTCGTCGCTCACGCTACCGCCCAGCCGCTGGCCTTGCAGTTTGATCGCATAGGCTTGGTGCAGTTTGGCGAGGCCACCTTTAAAGCCATCCTCAAGGAGGATTTCATTGTTGACCCGCAGCTGGTAGAGGACTCACGCCGCGTTACCGTTAATGTGGCCAACATCGAGCGCGCCGAGATTCGCCCCTTGCTTGAACGTGTGCTGCTCGATGCCGGCATTCAGGTGGAGCGCCGCAACGGCATTAACTGGCTTACCCCCGCCAAGTCTGTGCAAGCTGGCTCTTTAGCTGTACCAGGTGCGGCGCAAGGTGGCCAGGCCAGCCCCACCCCAACGCTTGCAGCTGAAAGAGCCACCACCGGCCAAGCCATGCAGCTGGAGGCCGTAGAGCTTTACCGGCCACGCTTTCGCCCCGTAGAGCAGCTACAGCGCGTCATCAATGGTTTTTTGGGCACTAGCTTTGCCGATGCCGAATTTGTCGTGCTAGCTGCTCAGGAAAAGCGCCGCAAGGCCGCGCTAGCCCTACTGGAGCAATACGACGTCAAACCGCTGGAAATCGTCGCCCGTGCGGCCGTTATCGAGTACTCGGAAGAAAACGAACAGGGATTCAGCTTCAAGACAGCGTTTAGCGCCTTTGCCGGCAAGCTGTCGCTGTCCTATGGCGCCAGCCCCATGGGCAACTTCATCACCTTCAAGAACAGCACCATCGAAGCCGTGCTATCCGCCCTGGAAGGAGATTCCCGCTTTGCCCTGGTCTCCCAGCCTACCCTGCGCATAGCCAACGGCGCGCAAGGCCGCTTTACCGTGGGCTCTGATGTGCCGGTGCTGGACTCGGTGCAAACCGACAAGAACGGCAACCCTGTGCAATCCATCACCTACCGGCAGTCGGGCGTGATCTTCTCGCTCAAGCCGGTAATCATGCGCGACCGCGTACAGGTAGAAGTCTGGCAACAGCTGTCGAACTTCCAGCGCACCAGTACCAGTAGCATCGACTCCCCCACTCTGTTGAAACGCGAGCTGCAAACTACTGTGGGGCTGGAGTCCGGCGATATCATCGTTCTGGCTGGCCTGGAAGAAAGCAAGGACACGTCCAGCCATTCCGGTTTCAGCTTCCTGCCCGACTTCATGAAAACCACCAAGCGCACCGATGGCCGAACCCAGCTTCTCCTGGTGCTGGAAGTGCAAAAGGTGTCGTGACCGGCGTGCCATGCGCAGCGTGGCCGCCGGAAACGACGCCGCCCCACAACAAAACCCCCGAGCCGTTACGGTCGGGGGTTTTGCTTTGCTGGTTTGCCTGCGGCCAACCTTGTTTGTTACCCTGATTGCATGACACTACTTACCATCCTGTTTCTTGCCGCCCTGGTTCTGGTTGCCGTGCTTGTCGGTGCCAAGTCTGGCCGCAAGAAAGCCAAATCCCCATTTGGCCGCGCCGCTTCGATGAAACTGGAGCCGATAACGCGCTCTGCCCCTAACCAGGCACAGCACGAGCACATCCCTGATGTGCCAGCGGCAGATGACCCGATTTCGCCGCTGTCCGTATTTCAGAGCAAACCACCGCTTACCCAGCGCGAGGCTACTTGCTACTGGTCGCTGGCCAACCATCTGAACGGCCATTACATCGTATTGCCGCAGGTGGCGTTTAGCGCATTCCTGCGCGTTGAAGGTGGGGACAGCAAGTCCAACTATCGCCGCTTCGCTACCATGCGCCAGAAGGTGGCCGATTTCCTGATAGTGCGCCCTGATTTCAGTATCGTGGCACTCATCGAGCTGGACGACAGTACGCACGCCAACAAGAAGGAAGCCGACCAGCAACGCGACGCAGCCATTAAACAGGCCGGCATTCGTGTGTTCCGCATTCCGAAGGTGCCGCACGGCGACCAGGTGCAGCGCCTGTGTGATGTGCTGCTAAAGCTGGATCAGCTCAAGCAGTCGTAAAGGTGTGTGCCGGAACCTCCGGCACTCGGTGTCACTGACGGGTGACTGGTAATACCCGTCTTTTGTGCCATTTTGGCACTAGACCGCCTGCACGTGAGTGCATATTTCTTGCTTTTCGACTGTTTGCACCTGGCATTTGTCTTGCTACTTACTTCTTGCTTTTTCTATTTTTGACGGCAATACAAATAGAAATTCCGCAAGCGCCTTTGCGAATGTCACAATTCGTTGTGCATTTTCTGGAGTCGCAGGCTCTGCATCTTCATCTGCATGTCTTTGATCATTCGCCTCCAATCTTATCTCATGCGCCCACATTTCCATTTCTTTGGTTATGACATGATCTTCTGCGGCTTTTTTAATTCGATCATTTAGTCTCCCAGTCTTATAACCTTTCACTTTTAACATCTCATCGATGCATGATGCGGATAGCATCAAAGATCCAGAGGATGCAATATTCATAGTCGCGATTGCTTGATTGAGGAAGTCTCTTGCCTTTTCCGGTATTGCCTCATCTGTAGTTTCAATACTCGGAAACATGTTAATAAGCTTTGATCCTGAGTATTCAACAAGCACTGACTGATCACAGGCAGTGCAGCTGAGCATGTTTGATGAGGGACCCCATTGTCTATCCTGTGCATGTTTTCTAAGCCCTACAATAAATGGGCTCGCTATGTTGCATCTTGGGCATCTGTCTATTTCTATACGCATCGTATCGCCAGCGATGATAACTCTCGACATAAAACCTCCTATTTGAAAATTCTATTGATCATCAGGCCAAACTTGGCTTCACGATGGCACTGATTTTTGTAGAAATCTCGCTCCACAATTATTCGTTCTATCGTATCTGCCTGCTCTATGACAAGTCTATCAAGTCTTCGATACTCGCGCAGCTTCAACACATCATCCAGGCTGACGGCGGCGCGGTACTCATCTGATACCAGCCGCCCTCTGTCCAGATAGAAGCCCTGCCACTCGCCCCACGTTTCGCCCAGCTGCGGCTTGTCCTGCGCCTTCAGCGTTGCGTATACGGCGAACGGTACCGCCTCCTGTCCCGTTCGCCAGCGTTCTATCTGCTCTACTGTCACATAGAGCGATGAGGCCAGCTTCTCGGCATCGCCAAAGCAAACAACCCTGATGAGGTCATCAGGGTTGCAAGGGAAGTCACAGCGGGGGAATCGGCGTGTGCGCATGGTGAAAATACCACATAGGTAGTTCTACGTACTTCATTCCATCACAAGTCGAAACATGTATTTAACATATGGCCGAATTATACGACGTAAATACTAAACCCCTGAGGGGGCTTTCGAGCCTTCAACTGGGCTCATTAGCGTCGTCAGAACCATCAGACCGGCCACGGCCAATGCGCCGATCTTTTTGCGAAAATCCGCCCAAAACTCCTTCTTTTCAAAGGATTTTTCGCGTTCCATGTTCGCCGCAGCGATGACTTCTAGTGGATCTGTACCCAGTTGGTTGGGCATTCTATGCTCAGGCATCCCAACTAGCCTGCGTGTTCTACTGGACGTACATAAAGCTGGGCTGTCTGATGCGTTTGATTCTATGTTTTATCAGGCGTAGGCGGATAAGTGCGTGCCGCCCTCTGTAAATAATGTGGATGCTTAGAAAACGTACAAATTCAAGCTAACCGCACTTTGCCAGTGGTGCTGGATTTAACTGACTGCTACGTAGCGGCGATATTGACGATCACCGTGGATGTAACAAAGCCGGCCAAGGGCCGGCTTTGTGTTGGGGTGAGTAAAACTAAAGGTTCGTCTGACTAGATACAACTTCAAACTACTTCCTACTTCATTCCAAACACCACAAACAGGTATCAAAAGAGGTTGGAGCGTTGCCGGCGGGAGGCCGGGTGCTGCGTGCGCACGGCGATGCGTGCTCGCTTCTGGACTAACGCTTTACGGCTAAAGAACGCAACAAATCCGACTGCAACTACGAGTAAAACCAGCGATTCCAAGATTTGCTCCCTCCTTTCTGTTACCTGAATTCTGTATAGATGACAGGTAATGGCAGTGCAAGAATTATTCTGTAGTTTCTTCTTCATTTTCTGCCGATGCATCCGTCAGCAGGTGGCCCGGCAGGCTTTTGTTACTCTTTGCGCCCAGCTTGCGCAGCTTTTCGGCGCGGCCGATCAGATTGCCGCTGCCGTTGCTGAGCTGGCGCATGGCTTGCTGGTGGCTGTCTTGCAGCTGCCCGATCTGGCGGCCAACCTTTTCCAGCGATTCGGCCAGGCTGGCCAGTTTGTCGTACATGGCGCCACCCTGGCGGGCGATTTCCTGCGCGTTCTGGTTCTGGTACTCATAGCGCCAGATGCTGGCCACGGTGCGTAGTGTAGCCAGTAGCGTGCTGGGGCCGACAATCATGATGCGGCGTTCGAACGCTTCGTTGAACAAGCTCATGTCTTGCTGCACGGCCAGCAGGTAGGCCGGCTCTACCGGGATGAACATAAACACGAAATCCAGCGTGTTGAGCTTGTACAGGTCCTGATAGCGTTTTTCCGAAAGCGTGCGTATGTGCTGGCGCAGCGCGGCGATGTGGGCCTTGAGCTCGGCCTCTTGCGTAGTACGGTCTTCGCTGGCGGTATAGCGCACGTAGGCATTCAGCGATACTTTCGAGTCGATAACCAGCTGTTTTCCTTCCGGCAGGTCGATGACCACGTCCGGCTGGTAGCGGCGCTGGCTGCCGTCTTCCTGCTCGACGCGGTCGGACACCTGTACACGGTATTCGCGGTTGCGCGTAAGGCCGGAGCTTTCCAGTACTTTTTCCAGCACCATTTCGCCCCAGTTGCCCTGGGCTTTGTTGTTGCTGCCGGTGAGTGCATTGGTCAGCGCGATGGCGTCCTGGTTGAGCTGGGTATTGAGCTGCTGCAGCTTGCGTAGCTCGTGCTCCAGCGTCAGGCGCTCTTTGCTGTCTTTGTCGTAGGTGTCTTGCACCAGCTTGCCAAAGGCTTGCAGTCGTTCGCCCATGGGGGCCAGCAGCTGGTCGAGGTTTTGCCGGTTTTGCTCGGTAAAGCGCTGGCTTTTTTCTTCCAGGATGTCGTTGGCCAGCACCTTGAATTGCTGGCTGAGGCTTTCGCGTGCACTGGCCAGCATGGCCAGTTTTTCTGTGGCCTGCAGCCGCTCTTGCTCCAGCAGGGTTCGCAGCTGCTGCTTGTCTACTTGCAGCTGGGCGACCTCTTGCTGCGCGGCAGCCAGCTGGGCTTGTAGTTGGCCGCGCTCTTGTAGCAGCCGTTCCATTTGCCTGCCCTGCTCTTCGCTAGCGGCCAGGCGTGCGCCCTGCTCTGCGGCCAACTGTTGCTGGCTTTGCAGCTGCGCTTCGCGTGCTTGCAGCCGGGTTTCCAGCTCGGGGATGCGCTGCAGGTGGCTGGCCAGGCTGGCCAGCTTTTGCTGGCTTTCGGTGTATTGGGCGTGCAAAGTCTGCAGGGTGTCTTGTGCGTGCTGTTCGCGCTGCTGCAGGGCTTGCCATTGCTGGTTCAGGCTGTGCCACTGGCCTTGCAGCTGCGCCAGCTCCAGCTGCACCTCGGCCCTGCCCTGCTGGTAGGCTGCCTCGCTTTTACCGCGCAACAACAGCCATGCCACGCCCCCGCTGCTGCCTGCCGCCAGGATGGCTGTGATGAGGATATCTAGCATGTGTCGTGGCCCTTGGTTTTTGCTGATTTGATTATGTACATTTTCAGTGGCCAGCGCCAGCCTGCCAGATGCAAAAACGCCGGCACTAGGCCGGCGTTGCTTGGTTGGTACTGCCTGGCAGCGCTTAGTCGCGGTCGCCGGCAAAAGCCATCAGCAGGTGCAGCAGGCTGGTAAACAGGTTGTAGATGCTGATGTAGATGCCCAGTGCAGCAGAGATGTAGCTGGTTTCGCCGCCATCTACCACGTTTTTCACTTCCCACAGGATCATCAGCGAGCTGAAGATCACGAAGGCTGCGGAGATGGCCAGGGCCATGGCCGGCAGCTGCAGGAAGATGTTGGCAACAATGGCTACCATCAGCACCACGGCACCTACGGTCAGGAATTTACCCATGCCGGACAGGTCACGCTTGGTGGTGGTGGCAATGCCTGCCATCACGGCGAACACGGCTGCGGTACCGCCGCCGGCTACCATGATCAGCTGCGCGCCGTTGGACAGCTTCAGCGCCACTTGCAGCAACGGCCCCAGCATCAGGCCCATGGCAAAGGTGAACACCAACATCAGTGGTACGCCCAGTGCATTGTTGCGGTTGGCCTGTACGGCGAACATCAGGCCGTAGATGACAGCCATCATGGCCAGTACGCTCATGATCGGGCTGGCCGCCATGAAGGCAAAGCTCATGTTGGCACCAATGGTGCCGCCGATAACGGTGGGCACCATGGACAGGGCCAGCAGGCCATAGGTATTACGTAGAACCTTATGGCTTGCGCCGCTGTATGCGGTGGTTTTGTAAGCAGTGTGAAGGTTCGGTTGCATGGCGACGATTCTCCTCGCGCGTGTTATTGGGGACGGCAATGTCATGGACAACATATTGTTACACAAGTTTCTGCAGCTGCCTATTTTGATCAGGATGCTTGCCAAAAAAAGCTGATTGGTCTATTATCCGTTTCCTCAAAGCAGTACTGATGTCGTGGCGAGAGTGGCGGAATTGGTAGACGCACTGGATTTAGGTTCCAGCGCCTCGCGGCGTGAGAGTTCGAGTCTCTCCTTTCGCACCACACAGCAGTACAGCATGCATAAGCGCCTGCACCGTAATGGTCTGGCGCTTTTTGCATTGTTGTTGCCATAGATAATGGCAACACGCCACTACTTCAAGTGCCGCACCGCAAACAAGCCGCCCTGCACTGTTGCCGCCCGGCAGACATAAAAAAACGCCCCGACGTGTCGGGGCGTTTTGCTGTCAGCTTGCGGCCAACCTTAGCCGATCCAGCGGCGGGCGCTGGCAAACATGCGGAACCAGCCGCCGTTTTCGCCCCAGCTTTCCGGGTGCCAGCTGTTCTGGATGGTGCGGAACACGCGCTCCGGGTGCGGCATCATGATGGTGAAGCGGCCATCCGGCGTGGTGACGCCAGTGATACCTGCCGGCGAACCGTTCGGGTTCATCGGATAGGTTTCAGTGGCCTGGCCATTGAAGTCCACATAGCGCAGCGCCGTCAGCACCTGCTCTTGCGCGCCCGGCGCAAATACCGCGCGGCCTTCGCCGTGCGATACCACTACCGGCAGCTTGGAGCCGATCATGTCCTGCAGGAAGATGGATGGCGACTCGGTCACTTCCACCATCGCGAAGCGGGCTTCGAACTGCTCGGAAGCGTTACGCTTCAGCTTGGGCCAATGCTGGGCACCAGGGATGATGTCCGACAGGTTGGACATCATCTGGCAGCCGTTGCACACACCCAGCGCAAAGGTATCGCTGCGGCCAAAGAAGGCCTCGAACTGCTCGCGCGCCTGGCCGTTGAACAGAATGCTCTTGGCCCAGCCTTCGCCGGCACCCAGCACGTCACCGTAGCTGAAGCCACCGCACGCTGCCAGACCTTTGAAGTCGGCCAGCTGTACGCGGCCGGCAATCACGTCGGACATATGCACGTCTACCGCCTCGAAACCGGCACGCGTGAACGCCGCACCCATTTCGATCTGGCCGTTCACACCCTGCTCGCGCAGGATGGCGATGCGCGGGCGCGCACCGGTAGCGATGAATGGCGCCGCCGGGTTGTCTTCGGTATTGAAGGTCAGCTCGGCAAACAGGCCGCGCGAAGCGTCGTCGGCAATCTGCGCGTACTCGCTATCGGCACCCGCCGGGTTGTCACGCAGGCGCTGCAGGCGGTAGCTGGTTTCCGACCAGGCTTGCTGCAAGGCCACGCGGCTCTGGGCAAACAGCTCGTCTTCGCCGTGCACCAGGCGCAGCACGCCATCGGTCGCCGGCATGCCGATTACCGATACATTGGCCGCCAGGCCCATGATCTCGAAGCGCTTCAGTACGTTGTCGATTTCATCGGCAGCCACTTGCAGTACCGCGCCGAGCTCTTCGTTGAACAGTACCGCGTTCACGTTGGCCGCATCGCCACCGGTCAGCATGGACAGCTCAACCTGCGCACCCAGATGGCCGGCAAAGCACATCTCGGCCAGCGTGGCGAACAGGCCGCCGTCGGAGCGGTCGTGATAGGCCAGCAGTTTGCCGTCTTCTACCAGCGACTGGATCACGGTAAAGGCGGAAGCCAGCTTGTCGGCGCTGTCTACGTCCGGCGCCTGGCCGTTCATGTCGTTCCACACCTGGCCGAAGATGGAGCCGCCCAGGCGGTTTTTGCCTTCGCCCAGGTCCAGCAGCAGCAAGGCGCTATCGGCCGCGCGCAGTTGCGGGGTCACGGTCTTGCGTACGTCGGCCACCGGGGCAAACGCGGAAATGATCAGCGACAGCGGCGCAGTTACCGCTTTTTTCTCGCCACCCTCTTCCCAGACGGTTTTCATCGACAGCGAGTCTTTACCCACCGGAATGCTCACATCGATGGCAACGCACAGGTCGGAGATGGCTTTCACGGTGGCGTACAGTTTGGCGTCTTCGCCAGCGTGGCCGGCAGCGGCCATCCAGTTGGCAGACAGCTTCACATTGCCCAGCTCGCCTACGTTGGCCGCAGCCAGGTTCAGCAGCGATTCGCCTACCGACACGCGGCCGGCGGCCGGTGCGTCAAACAGTGCTACCGGGGTGCGCTCGCCCATGGACATCGCTTCGCCCAGCGTGGTGTTGAAGCCCATCGCGGTCACAGCCACGTCGGCTACCGGCACCTGCCACGGGCCTACCATCTGGTCGCGTGCGGTCATGCCGCCCACGGTACGGTCGCCGATGGTAATCAGGAAGCTCTTGTCGGCTACGGTCGGGTTGCGCAGCACGCGGTACGCCGATTCTTTCAGCTCGTACTGCGCGGCGTTCAGCGCGTCGGTGCTTACCGGCACGGTTTTCACGTCGCGGGTCATGCGTGGCGGCTTGCCCAGCAGCACTTCCAGCGGCATGTCTACCGGTTTGTTATCGAAGTAGTCATCGCGCACTTGCAGGTGGCCGTCGTCGGTAGCTACGCCCATCACGGCAAACGGACAGCGCTCGCGTTCGCAGATCTCGGTAAAGGTAGCCAGATCTTCCGGCATCACGGCCATCACGTAACGCTCTTGCGATTCGTTGGACCAGATCTGCATCGGGGTCATGCCTTTTTCTTCCAGATGCACTTTGCGCAGATGGAAGATGGCACCACGGCCGGCGTCGTTTACCAGCTCGGGGAAGGCGTTGGACAGGCCGCCGGCACCCACATCGTGAATGGATACGATAGGGTTGGCCGCGCCGCGCTGCCAGCAGCGGTCGATCACTTCCTGGCAACGGCGTTCGATTTCCGGGTTGCCGCGCTGTACCGAGTCGAAGTCCAGGTTTTCGCTGTTGGCACCGGTATCCATCGAGGATGCCGCGCCGCCGCCCAGGCCGATCAGCAGGCTGGGGCCGCCAAGCTGGATCAGCAGTGCGCCTTCGGGGATCTCGTTCTTGAAGATTTGCTGTTCCTGGATGTTGCCCAGGCCACCGGCGATCATGATCGGCTTGTGGTAGCCACGGCGCTCGCCCTGGAAGTCGTCTTCAAAGGTACGGAAGTAACCAGCCAGGTTCGGGCGGCCGAATTCGTTGTTGAACGCGGCGCCGCCGATGGGGCCTTCGATCATGATGTCCAGCGCGGACGCGATGCGGCCCGGCTTGCCGTACTGCTTGGCTTCCCACGGTTGCTGGAAGCCCGGTACGTTCAGGTTGGACACGGTAAAGCCCGACAGGCCGGCTTTCGGGCGCGAGCCACGGCCGGTGGCGCCTTCGTCGCGGATTTCGCCGCCATTACCGGTAGACGCACCGGGGAACGGGGAAATCGCGGTCGGGTGGTTGTGGGTTTCCACCTTCATCAGGATGTGGGTCGGCTCTTCGCTGTACGCGTAGGTGTGGCTGCCCGGCTGCGGGTAGAAGCGCTCGATGGTCGCGCCGTCGATCACCGAGGCGTTGTCCTTGTACGCTACGCGGGTACCCTGCGGGTGGGCGTCGTGCGTGTCGCGGATCATGCGGAACAGCGACTTGCCCTGTTCCACGCCATCGATCACGAATTGCGCATTGAAGATCTTGTGACGGCAGTGCTCGGAGTTCGCCTGGGCAAACATCATCAGCTCGACGTCGCTAGGGTTGCGCTGCAGCTTGATGAAGTTTTCTACCAGGTAGTCCACCTCGTCCGGCGACAGGGCCAGGCCCATGTCGGCGTTGGCCGCATCCAGCGCAGCTTTGCCGCCACCCAGGATGTCTACGGTAGACAGCGGCTGGGGGTCAACATGCACGAACAGGCGGTCTGCGTCGGCCAGGCTGGCCAGCACGGTTTCTGTCATGCGATCGTGCAAGAGGCCCGCCAAACGCTGGCGAGCCTCTTCGGTAAACGGGGCGGCAGACTGGATGTGATACGCAATGCCGCGCTCGATGCGCAGGACATTTTCCAGGCCACAGTGGCGTGCGATGTCGGTCGCTTTGGACGCCCACGGTGACAAGGTGCCCAAACGGGGCGTAACCAGGAAGAATTCACCCGTTGGTTCCTGTGCCAGCGGCGGTTCGCCATAGGTCAGCAGTTTTTCCAGCACGGCAACTTGTGCCTCGGATAGCGGCGACTCGCTTTCGGCGAAGTGCCAGTATTCGGCGGCGATAGTCAGGTCTGGTAGACCGGCTTCGCGCGCATTGGCCAAGAGTTTATCAAGTCGGAACTGGGACAGGGCGACGCCGCCCCGCAGCTTAAGAATGTGCGACATTGTATACCCGCAACAATGGAGACAAGGATCAGGAAAGCGCGTAATAATACACGCAATCCCCCGCTTTTATAAGGCCGCAGGTGGAATATTGCCAGACAATCATGCTGCCAACAGCCCGCTTTGCCCTATCCATACAAGGAGTTGCGATCCATGAAAAAAGTCGAAGCAGTCATCAAACCGTTCAAGCTGGATGAAGTGCGAGAGGCTTTATCTGACATTGGCATCAACGGCCTGACCGTTACCGAGGTAAAAGGCTTCGGCCGCCAGAAGGGCCACACCGAGCTGTACCGTGGTGCCGAGTACGTGGTGGACTTCCTGCCCAAGGTAAAAATCGAGGTGGTGATTGCCGACGATCTGGTAGACCGCGCTATCGAAGCCATCATCCAGACCGCGCGTACCGGCAAGATCGGCGACGGCAAGATCTTTGTCTACCCGGTAGAGCAAGTAGTGCGCATCCGCACCGGCGAAACCGGCGAAGACGCGGTATAACACCGCCCCCTGCCCGCCCCTGTGGCGGGCTTTTTCATGCCTGCGGCCAACCCGGCCGAGACGCCCGCCCCATAAGAAAAGCCCCGCCTGGCAAGCCAGCGGGGCTTTGTGTCGTAGCCTGTCCGGCCCGCCGGGGCGAGCTTAGCCCCAGAACTTCCACCACGGTTGGCCGCGGTATTCCCACGGCTGCGTCAGGTAGGCGCTTTGCGGGAAGTTCAGCGCCAGAATGCGCCGGGTATCGGCCTGCAAAGCGGTCATGCCCAGCTTGCCGTAGGCCTGCTCCATGACGGCCAGCGCCTCTTCGTTGTGGCCGGTATTGGCGTACTCCTGCACCACAGACTGCGCACGGTTGGCCGCAGCCAGCCAGGCTTCGCGCTTCATGTAGTAACGCGCCACGTGCATTTCGTGCCCGCCCAGCGCGGCGGCCAGATACTGCATCTTCTGGGAGGCATCCTCGGCGTAGCGGCTTTGCGGGTAGCGGGTAATCAGCTCGCGGAAATCATTAAACGAATCGCGGGCGGCCTTCGGGTCGCGCTCGCTGATGTCCTGGCCGGTGGTACGCGCCAGAAAGCTGGTATCGTCGTTGTAGTGCACCAGGCCTTTCAGGTAGTACATATAGTCGGCACTGGCATGCGCCGGGTACAGGCGCAGAAAGCGGTTGGCCGCAGCGATGGCCAGCTCCGGCTCGCTATCCTTGTAGTGCGTATAAGCCTGATCCATCAGCGCTTGCTGCGCGTGGCGGCCATAAGGGAAGCGTGCCTGCAAGGTTTCATAAAGCTTGAGGGCGCGGGTGTAATTACCACCGTTCAGTTCGTCACGGGCTTCGCTGTAGATCTGGTCTACCGTCCAGCCACGGGTTTCATCCTGCGGCTCCACCGTGGCACAACCTGCCATCAGCACGACGGCCAGCAAGGCTACAAAGCTTTTTTTCATGAGGTGTCCTTGTTTGACTGCGCACGATTATAACCAAAACTGCTGTTTGCGCACGCCTGGCAGCGGTTTCTTGCTGCCGCCTGCACCGTTGCCATGAAAAAACCGCCCGCCGGGCAAGCCGGCAGGCGGTGTGGCTAGCAGCGGCGGGTATCAGGTGCCGATACGGCCGCCGTCGTTCTTGGTAATCATCACTGTGGCCGAGCGCGGGCGCTTGCCGGCGCCGTAGCCGCTATTGGACGGCCACTGGCTGACATAC
The DNA here is from genome assembly GCF_028548455.1 of Vogesella aquatica. Classification (GTDB taxonomy): domain Bacteria; phylum Pseudomonadota; class Gammaproteobacteria; order Burkholderiales; family Chromobacteriaceae; genus Vogesella; species Vogesella aquatica. The sequence goes on along the minus strand of NZ_JAQQLF010000023.1, from coordinate 34,797 downwards.
TTGCCCGGGTCGCCCAGGTCACCCACTGCCGTGCCTTCGCCCGGGTGCTGGATGTTGACAAACATCACCTTGCCGTCCGGCGTTTCTGCCACGCCGGTCACCTCGCAGCCTTTCGGGCCGACCAGGAAGCGTTTCAGCGTATCGCTGGTAGGCTTCTTGCCGACATAGGTATCCACCAGCACGCTACCGTTGGCGACCGACACTTTACCCCCGTCGCCTACCCGGCCTGGCAGCGCGGCCAGCATCTGGTCGTTGGTCATGTCGTTGTAGGCGCCGTCATCGGTCTGGATCCAGCAAATGCCGGTGCTCTGGGCAAACTGCAGGCCGTCCGGGCTGGAGAAATCGTTGACATCGGTCAGGCCGGACAGGTTAATGCTGGCAATGGCACCGGCTTCGGAGCCAAACAGATACACGTCCCACGTGAAGGTAGTGGCGTTGGCGTCGCCCTGCTCGGCCAGGCGCAGGATGTGGCCGTTGACGTTGCCCTTCTGGGTACTGGTGCCATTCTTGACGTCGGTGTAGCTGCGCGGGTTGGCCGCATCCACCAGCTTGCTGGCGTCGCTGCCGCTGGCAACGCGGCTACTGTTGTTGGTGAGCGTAAAGTAGATGTCGCCGGTGGTGGGGTGGGTGGAGCTCCACTCCGGGCGGTCCATCTTGGTGGCACCGGCTGCATCGGCGGCCAGGCGGGCGTTCACCAGAATGTCAGCCTGGTCGGCAAAGGCGTAGGTGCTGTAGCCGGCGATCAGCGGGTTGGCCATCGACAGCTCCAGCCAGGTGCCGGTGCCGTCGGCATTGAACTTGGCCACGTACAGCTTGCCCTTGTCCAGGTACTTGTCGCCGGTGGCCATCGGGTCGGCCGGCTTGGCGTCGGCCGGGTCCCATACCGCGTCCGATACATACTTATAGATATATTCGAACTGCGAGTCGTCACCCATGTAGATAGCCAGCGGCTTGCCGGTTTTCAGCAGCGAGAACGCCGCACCCTCGTGCGCAAAGCGGCCGGTGGCGGTGCGCTTTTTCACCACGCTATTGCGGTCGTAGGGGTTGATTTCGGTCATATAGCCCTGGCCGTTAACCTCGTTGCGGTAGTCGGCAGCAGCACTGGCGCCGGTGGCCGTGATGTCCCAGCGCGCATAGCGGTCGTCGGTGCCGGCGGTTTCCCAGCCGTAGCGGCTGCTGGCATTCACACCGCGGCCATAGCGTGTCAGCGCCGCGATTTCTTTGGCGCTGCGAGCGGCAGCGTCGCTACCGCGCTTGAAATAGCCGGACCAGTTTTCTTCGCCGGTCAGCAGCGTACCCCACGGCGTTTTGCCGGTGCCGCAGTTGTTTACCGTGCCGCGTGTGCGGGTGCCATCGGTGGAAAACCTGGTCACCAGCAAGCTGCTGCCACGTGCCGGGCCAGCCAGCTCGATGGTGGTTTCTGCGGTAACGCGGCGGTTGAACGGGCTGGTTTGCACGGTGGCAAAGCGGCCATTACTGCCTTTGGCCACCTCGACTACCGACACGCCATGGCAGGCGATCTCGATGTCTGCCTCGGCAGCCGGGCGTGGCAGCGCTGTCGGCCCGGCGGCAAACAGGGTTACCTGCTCGATGTACTCGTGGTTCATGGCCAGCAGGCCACGGCTGGCGCCCGCCTGGTCGGCCTGGCCTGCAGCGCTCAGGCCAAAGTACTGCATGCCGTCATGGTGGTCGCCGGCGCGCTGGTCGTAGCCGGTATCGGTGCCGTCATTCTTGAACGCGGCCACGCCGGCAAACAGCGGGTCGCCTTTGGCGTAGATCACGCTGGCGGTATAGCCCTCGGGCACGATAAAGGCATCGGCCAGGCTCTTGGCTACCGGCTTGAAGCCCAGCAGGGTTTCGGCAGGTGCCGCTGCAGCCTGCGCAGCATTGCCGCCCAGGCCCAGACAGCCGGTGAGCCCCATGCTGCCGAATACGGCGGCACCAGCCGAGCCCAGCATGAAGCCGCGGCGGCCAATGCGTGCCGCCAGAATATCGTGCATGGTGGGGTTGTTCGAGGTGTTGTTGCCGATGTCGTCCGGGTCTGCACCGTTGGCCAGCGGGGTGAAGTTGTTTTTGCTCATGGCACTTTACAAGTAGGTGGTGGGTTGGTTTGGAACAGTCGCTTGATGGTATGCACCAATGGTTACCCCGCCATGAAGCGCCAGTTGCGTACCCGTTACCTGTCATCTGGCTGCCACGCCAACAGGACAAGCAGGCCAGACTGCTTTAAAATCGCCCGATTTACCTCACGCCACAAAGCCATGAACGAACAAGACATTCTCGCCGACGAACTGCTGGACGACGATATTGCGGACAGCGAAGGGGAAAGCGGCGCCGGCGGCGAGGCGCAGCAACTTTCCGTACCTTACGAATTTTCCGGCGATCGCCTGGATGCGGCGCTCACCAAACTGCTGCCCGAGTATTCGCGCAGCCGCATGACCCAATGGATCAAAGACGGCAAAGTACTGCTGGACGGCAAGCACATGCCCGGCAAGACCAAGCTCTTGGGCGGCGAAGTCATTACTGTAGAAGTGATCCCGCAGCCCGAGGCACTGGCCTACACCGCCGAGCCGGTAGACTTCCCCGTGGTGTACGAAGACGAACACATCATGGTGGTGAACAAGCCGGCCGGCCTGGTGGTCCACCCTGCCTCCGGCAACTGGACCGGCACCCTGCTGAACGGCCTACTGCACCGCAACCCCGAGCTCACCCACATTCCGCGCGCCGGTATCGTGCACCGCCTGGACAAAGACACCTCCGGCCTGATGGTGGTGGCCAAGACCCTGCTGGCGCAGACCGACCTGGTGCAGCAGCTGCAGGCGCGCACCGTCAAGCGCATCTACCGCTGCGTGGCCACCGGTGTGGTGCCCTACGACGGCAAGATCGAAACCCTGATCGGCCGCGACCCGCACAACCGCCTGAAAATGGCCGTGCTGCGCTTTGGCGGCAAACCGGCCATTACCCACCTGCGTGTACTGGAACGCTACGAAGACTTCAGCTACGTAGAGTGCAAGCTGGAAACCGGCCGTACCCACCAGATTCGCGTGCACATGCGCGAAGCCAAGCACCCGCTGGCCGGCGACGCCACCTACGGCAACCCGCGCCACCACGGTAGCGAAGCCGCCGACGCCGCCGTCAAGGCATTGGCGCGCCAGGCGCTGCACGCCTACTCGCTGGCGCTGGTGCACCCGGCCACCGGCAAGGAAATGGGCTGGAAAGCCCCGCTGCCGGACGACATGAAACAGCTGCTGGCCCTGCTGCGCGCCGAACGCGACGAGAAATTTGCCGCCGCCAACGCCAAAGCTGCCGCCAAGGCCGAAGCGCTGGACGAAGACGACGACGATGACTGGGACGACGATAACTACGACGTCGAAGTGCACTATGTTCGCTAAGCCCGTGCACACGCCCGCAGCAGATACCGGCTGGTTCACGCCAGACTGGCCCGCTGCGGCCAACGTGGGCAGCCTGGTCACCACCCGCCACGGCGGCGTCAGCCCCGCACCCTACGGCAGCCTGAACCTGGGCGACCACGTAGGCGACGATGCGGCCAACGTAGCGGCCAACCGCGCCCTGCTGCGCGCCGCCCTGCCCGCCGAGCCCGCCTGGCTACAGCAGGTGCACGGCATGACCGTGGTGGACGCCGCCACGGTCGCCCCCGGCAGCGTGCCGGTAGCCGATGCCAGCTTCAGCCGCACCCCCGGCGCGGTGTGCGCCGTGATGACAGCCGACTGCCTGCCGGTACTGCTGGCCGACCGTGCCGGCACCGTGGTGGGCGCGGCCCACGCCGGCTGGCGCGGCCTGTGCGGCGGCGTCATCGAGGCGACCATCGCCGCCATGGGCGAGCCTGCGGCCAACCTGGTGGCCTACCTGGGGCCGGCCATCGGCCCCGAGGCTTTCGAGGTCGGCGCCGAGGTGCGCGCCGCCTTCATGGCGCACGACAGCCATGCCGCAGCCGCATTCGACGCCATTGCCGATGGCAAATACCTGGCCGATATCTACCTGCTGGCGCGGCAAAGGTTGGCCGCGGCCGGCGTGACCGCCGTGTACGGTGGCGATGCCTGCACCGTGATCGAGCGCGAGCGCTTTTTTTCCTACCGGCGCGACCAGGTAACCGGCCGCATGGCCAGCCTGATCTGGCTTGGCTAAACACAAGATGTAGTGTTGAAGGGCGGTGAAAACCGCCCTTTTTGCTTTTTGGGCGTCGCAACAGCGCAACAGCCGTCATAAAACCGCCGCTGTGGCAAAACCGACCCAGCCGCAAACCCTTGTTGTAGCTAGCCCCGCCGTGCGCCGTGCCCACGCCGCAAAAATAAGTTTGCCGCGCAAAGCCAATACTGGCGCGGCTTTCAGCTTTTTGCGGTAGCTGTCAAGACTTGCTCCGCACACACTTCACCACTAGAATTTGCGTCGCTTTCCGGTCAAAACAGCATATATTGTGTTTGTGCACAGCTGGCGCACAGCTTTTCAACAGAGTTGTCCACAGCCCGGCTGCCACCACCGCTGCGCGACCCCTTCCGCCCGCGTGCCGCATGTCAAAAACACATGCCCGCCGCCGCCGGAAGCATCGAATAACCTACCCATCACGAGGGCAATGACAATGCCACTGACCACTACCGACGCCAACACCGCCGCCGAACTGGGCCGCGCAGCCGCGCCACAAGCCGACTACAGCCAGTACAAGACCATTCGCCGCAATGGCGCCGTGGTGGCATTCGAGCCGGTAAAAATCTCCATCGCCATGACCAAAACCTTCCTGGCGGTAATGGGCTCGCAAAGCGTGAACTCCGCCAGCATCCGCGACAAAGTGGCGCACCTTACCGAGGCCGTGGTCAGCGCCCTGATGCGTCGCAAACCGGAAGGCGGCGCCATCCACATCGAAGACATCCAGGACCAGGTAGAGCTGTCGCTGATGCGCGCCGGCGAGCACGACGTGGCCCGCGCCTACGTGCTGTACCGTGACCAGCGCTCGCAAGAACGCGCCGCCCGTGGCGAAGCCCTGCACCAGATCCAGATCAACGTGATCCGCAAGGACGGCCGCAAGCTGCCGCTGGATATCGCCCGCCTGCGCGCCACCATCGAATCCGCCTGCCAGGGCCTGGCTGCCACCGACGTGGACGCCATCCTGTCCGAAACGCTGAAGAACATCTACGACGGCGTACCGGAAGAAGAAGTCAACAAATCGTCCATCCTGGCCGCCCGCGCCCTGATCGAACAAGACCCGGCCTACGACTACGTGACCGCCCGCCTGCTGCTGGGCAATATCCGCCTGGAAATCCTGGGCGAAGCCATCAGCCAGGAAGAAATGGGCCAGCACTACCCGCTGTACTTCCCTAGCTACGTGAAAAAAGGCATTGCCGCCGAGCTGCTGGACGAAAAGCTGGGCGAATACGACCTGAAAAAACTGGGCGCCGCGCTGAAGCCGGAACGCGACCTGCAGTTTGGCTACCTGGGCCTGCAAACCCTGTACGACCGCTACTTCCTGCACATCGAAGATACCCGCATCGAAATGCCGCAGGCTTTCTACATGCGCGTGGCCATGGGCCTGGCACTGAACGAAGTGAACCGCGAAGAAAGCGCCATCGCCTTCTACAACGTGCTGTCCAGCTTCGACTTCATGTCGTCCACCCCTACCCTGTTCAACGCCGGTACCCGTCGTAGCCAGCTGTCCAGCTGCTACCTGACCACCATCGCCGACGACCTGGACGGCATCTACGAAGGCATCAAGGAAAACGCCCTGCTGTCCAAGTTTGCCGGTGGCCTGGGTAACGACTGGACGCCAGTACGCGCCATGGGCAGCCACATCAAGGGCACCAACGGCAAATCGCAAGGTGTGGTGCCGTTCCTGAAAGTAGTCAACGACACCGCCGTGGCCGTAAACCAGGGTGGCAAGCGCAAAGGCGCCGTGTGTGCCTACCTGGAAACCTGGCACGCCGACATCGAAGAATTCCTGGAGCTGCGCAAGAACACCGGCGACGACCGCCGCCGCACCCACGACATGAACACCGCCAACTGGATCCCCGACCTGTTCATGAAGCGCGTGATGGAAGGTGGCGAGTGGAGCCTGTTCTCGCCTAGCGAAACGCCAGACCTGCACGACATCTACGGCCAGGCCTTCGAAAAAGCCTACACCGCCTACGAGCAAAAAGGCCGCAACGGCGAGCTGCGTGTATTCAAGCAGATCCCGGCGCTGAGCCTGTGGCGCAAGATGCTGACCATGCTGTTCGAAACCGGCCACCCATGGGTGACCTTCAAAGACCCGTGCAACATCCGTAGCCCGCAACAGCACATGGGCGTGGTACACAGCAGCAACCTGTGCACCGAGATCACCCTGAACACCAACGACGACGAAATCGCCGTGTGCAACCTGGGTTCCGTGAACCTGGCGCGCCACCTGAAACAAGGCGCCAACGGCCCCGAGCTGGACACCGAGAAGCTGCAACGCACCGTACGCGTGGCCCTGCGCATGCTGGACAACGTGATCGACATCAACTTCTACCCGGTGAAAAAAGCACGCAACTCCAACCTGAAGCACCGCCCGGTAGGCATGGGCATCATGGGCTTCCAGGACTGCCTGCACCAGATGCGCGTACCGTACGCCAGCACCACCGCTGTAGAGTTTGCCGATGTTTCCATGGAAGCCGTGGCCTACTACGCCTACCTGGCCAGCACCGAGCTGGCAGAAGAGCGCGGCCGCTACCCGTCGTACAAAGGCAGCCTGTGGGACCGTGGCATCCTGCCGCACGACAGCATCAACCTGCTGGCAGCCGAGCGCGGCGGCTACCTGGAAATGGACCGCAGCGAACGCATGGACTGGAGCAGCCTGCGCAAGCGCATCGCCGAACACGGCATGCGTAACTCCAACGTGCTGGCCATTGCCCCTACCGCCACCATCGCCAACATCATTGGTGTGTCTGCCTCCATCGAGCCGACCTACCAGAACCTGTTCGTGAAATCCAACCTGTCCGGCGAATTCACCGTCACCAACGAATACCTGGTGCGCGACCTGAAAAAACTGGGCCTGTGGGACGAAGTAATGGTCGCCGACCTGAAATACTTCGACGGCAGCCTGGGCCGCATCGACCGCGTACCGGCCGAGCTGAAAGCCATCTACGCCACCGCGTTCGAAGTAGACCCGAGCTGGCTGGTAGAAGCCGCCAGCCGCCGCCAGAAATGGATCGACCAGGCACAATCGCTGAACCTGTACATGGCCGGTGCATCGGGCAAGAAACTGGATGAGCTGTACAAGCTGGCCTGGGTAAAAGGCCTGAAAACCACCTACTACCTGCGCACCCTGGGCGCCAGCTCGGCCGAAAAATCCACCGGCCGTGGCGGCGAACTGAACGCCGTACCGGTAGCAGGCGGCGCAGCCGCAGCACCCGCCCCGGCAGCCGTGGTAGACACCACCCCGGCCACCGATGCCAAGTTCTGCAGCATCGACAACCCGGACTGCGAAAGCTGCCAGTAAGGCAAACGGGCTGATTCATCCGCAGCCCGGATCGGTAGCCCGGATAAGGCGCCAGCTGCATCCGGGGAATCAGCCCGTAGCCCGGATAAGGCAAAGCCGCATCCGGAGAAACAGGCAGGAATCAGGTAGAACACAAGCCCACAGGTTGGCCGCATGCGGCCAACCCATCCTCAAGCCGGTTGCCCGCAGCCGGTTTCGGGATGACGCGGCGCCCTCCCACCGGACGGCGCGCCAGAAACACGATCAAACCCATACAGTATCCGGAGCAAGAATAATGAGCCTCTCCTTCGACGACACCCCTGTTACCGCCACCCCGGCCGCCACCGCAGCCGGCCGTGTAAACGCCCTGGACAAACGCGTGATCAACGGCAAAACCGACGTGAACCAGCTGGTACCGTTCAAGCATAAATGGGCGTGGGAAAAATACCTGGCCCAGTGCGCCAACCACTGGATGCCGCAAGAAGTAAACATGCAGCGCGACATCGAACAGTGGAAAACCGGCCAGCTGTCCGAAGACGAAATGCGCATCGTCAAGCGCAACCTGGGCTTCTTTGTTACCGCCGACAGCCTGGCTGCCAACAACATCGTACTGGGCACCTACCGCCAGATCACCAGCCCGGAATGCCGCCAGTTCCTGCTGCGCCAGGCTTTTGACGAAGCCATCCACACCCACGCCTACCAGTACATCGTGGAAAGCCTGGGCCTGGACGAAGGCGAAGTATTCAACGCCTACAACGAAATCAAATCCATCCGCGACAAAGACGAATTCCTGCTGCCGTTCATCAACGTGCTGTGCAACCCGGAATTCAAGACCGGCACCCTGGAAACCGACCAGACCCTGCTGAAATCGCTGATCGTGTTTGCCTGCATCATGGAAGGCCTGTTCTTCTACGTCGGCTTCGTACAGATCCTGGCGCTGGGCCGCCAGAACAAGATGACCGGCGCCGCCGAGCAGTACCAGTACATCCTGCGCGACGAGTCCATGCACTGCAACTTCGGCATCGACCTGATCAACACCATCAAGCTGGAACAGCCGGAAATCTGGACCGACAGCTTCAAGGCCGAGATCACCGAGCTGTTCAAGCACGCCGTAGAGCTGGAATACGCCTACGCCGAAGACACCATGCCACGCGGCGTACTGGGCCTGAACGCCAGCATGTTCAAGGAGTACCTGCGCTTCATCGCCAACCGCCGCATGCAGCAAATCGGCCTGGACCAGCTGTTCCCCGGCGTGAACAACCCGTTCCCGTGGATGAGCGAGATGATCGACCTGAAGAAAGAGAAAAACTTCTTCGAGACCCGCGTGACCGAGTACCAGACTGGCGGCGCGCTGAGCTGGGATTAATTGAGCTGTCAGAAATCGGAAAGGTTGAAATTTTGTAGTCAAAGTTTGAAATTTCCGATAGCCAAAGCATGAAATCTTGCTTTGCTTAACGCAAAGGCCCTGCAGATGCAGGGCCTTTGTCATGTTCAGGGGGCGTTTATGAAATAGTCTCGTGCCAAGGTCTTCGGTATATTGACCAACGCGGCCATCCACACCCTATTAGCTGTATGGCAAGTTTGCTGCATCAAACAGAAGTGAAGGCTGATGATGAAAGCTCAGGGACTCCCTCTCGTTTACCATAGCTCTTGGAAGCTGGGCCCATCCGAAATTGGCGGCTGAGAAGGGCGACCAATTTGAATTGTCACAGGGATTGGGAAGTCAACACCGACCATCGCCACTTCGCCCTGTTTGAGGTTGGGGAGAAATGAAGCTGCGGATCGATCAATTTCTCCGCATGCCCGCTCGACAACTTCTCGATCCCGATCGTTTGTCAGTCGATGAATCAATAAAGTACCCATCTGACTCAGCACACCTTCAGTAATGTCTCTCGGCCGTTGAGTTGCTAGACAGATATTCAAACCGTACTTGCGCCCCTCCTTGGCAATCAATTCAAATGCATCAAGGTTTTGAAGGTCATCCTCATTGCCTAGAGTTTTGCCCAGAAAATTGTGAGCTTCGTCGAGTATGACAATCAAGGGACTGCTTCTGAAAGCTTCAGCCCTTGCTCGCTGCAGTAAGACCCTACCGATCGCGTTGGCAATAACTTCCCTTGCATTGAATTCGTAGCCGATTGAGCTTAAGCAAATCCTGAACAGACGCCTATCACTTCTCAGAAAACCGTCAAGACTATCTACAAGACTTGGTTGTCCTTCTGCAGGGCTGAATACGCAGCTCAGTGAACTGGATTCCATTACACTCATGATTCGCGTCATTAGCGAAGAGCAATATGATAATTCGTTGCTTGGAGCCCCCCAGCGATCCAATCTATCTAAGCCAGCATCTGGAAAACAGCACTCTTGGACAACTTGCTGGACAAGGTACTTCGGGTCGAATGGCTGGCTCGGGTTTCCTACACGGCTAGCGTTATTATTACGCCGTAGTGCCTCTCGGAAGGTTTGTTTAGGCTTATTCACCTTGTGCACAATTCCATCAGGGAACAAGTCTGATGCAAGCGCGACTAGTCGTAAGCTTTTAATTGCTTCCCGCAGTTTTGGACCCTGTGTCTTACCAGAGGGTTGAAACAGCGCAATAAAATCTGTTTCTGTAAAGTTTGCTGGTGGAATCGAAACCTCAATAGAATCTGGATTTCGGTTCAGAGGTGAGCCTAAATGACAATGAAAAGTGTCTGGCCCACTTAGCGACCGATATTCACCTGTGGCATCGATGAGCACGACTTTTGAGGAAAACCTCCGGCACTCCTGAATTAACTTTGAGGTAGTCCAACTCTTACCGCCGCCCGTCGAGCCCAATATAGCGCAATGCCTGCCGAATAGCTTCTCTGGGGTGACGGCGATAGGAAAACCGCTGTCACCTGCAACATGTCCAAGATTCACAGCGACGCGGGGCGGAGTGCCGTCAATCCCAGCAGAGGTTAAAAGAGGAATCTGTGAAATAAAGTCCCCTGGGGCCGAGTAAACTCGATCTCCTAATCGAGGGTAAGAGCTGACGCCAGCTGTGACCTTAAGCGTATGGGGGCTTACCGAACCGAGGAGGCGAACTAGCCCGATAGCATCAATCTGGCCAGTTCCCGCAAAATCCTGAGATATTTCACTACGGTCACGTTCGGGAAGGTTAACCTCGGTGATGCGGCCTAGAATGACTGCCTGTTGCCCTTCGATCAAAACAAGTTCGCCAACTTCACCCTTGCCATAGCGATGTTTTCCTAGGTAGTGCCCGCTAACCTCACCAGCATGCGCGAGATTAATCTTAATAAGCTGAGCACTTACGCTTGATACTACGCCAATCTTCAGCGGGCTAAACAAAATTCCGTCAAGAGCCATTGATTATTCCCTGCCGCCTATACGTCTCACAGCATTTGCGAGCTGCTCAGCAGGCGAAGCAGTGCGCAGATGTGGGATGTGGTTGACTAAGTCGCTAAATGAGCCACTGAAGAAATGGATGTCGAAACCATTCATCGCAAGATCATAGAATTTACGCCAGTAAGAACTGGAGCCATAGAAACCTCTATTGTGAACGTGGTGGATGCAATTAAAATCGCAGAGTATGAGCTTTAGGCTCGGGTTAGACTGAATCGCGGAATAGATTGGCTCGGATAGATGGTCATCATTGAAACCAAAGCCCGCAACCATTAGGCAGCTATTAGGTTGGCGCAGAAACTCCAAAAACCTTGATAGAAGTTCAAGATGTGGCTGTAGAAATGCTTGTTGATATTTCCCTTTTGCCGGATAGATTAAACATGCATTTTCTGGGCTGGGAGATAGAAATTCGTAAATTTCGCTACCGTCACGCCCCCAACTTACTGAACCATGTAGCTTTAGAAGATGGAAAATACCTTCTGCAAACTCATGGCTGTCCGATTCTCGTCGCACAATATCATAGGTAAAATGCTTCCCATCAAATCTACGCTTTCTGGTGTAAGAAAACCCATCGATAGTGACCATGCCCAAATCAGATGCCGCCGTCTCGAAGCACATATCATAGTTGGTGGTAAAAACTTTTAATCTGGGGTCTCTGACCCTGCGTCTTGCTAGCTTCTGCAAAAGATTTCTATAAGCTGAAATGTCTGAATTGGAATTGCACATGAAATCCGTGCACGCATGAAGAATAACGGCCTTCACTTCATTAACAAAAGTGTTGACGACTTGATCTTCATTGAAAGCTAAGTAGGCATCGCAGTGTGATAAAAAATGCTCGATGTTTGGATTGACTCTCTCCGTATATCGCACAGTGTTAGCTACATGGTCAGCACGCTCGGTGAGTGTACCTTGGTCATCCGAGCACATTGCTATTTGCCACAATTGCCACATGCTCGGGCCACCAACAGCGCCGAGTGAGGTACCACTTCCAGCAAAGAATCCCAGGTTCGGAATCTGAAGAGCCGATGCAAACATCTCCGAAAGCTCTGCCCGATTAGCGCGCACTTGCGCATCCTCAGCCTCCTCCACTGACCTCAGTACTTTGAAGGCATCCTCTGTCAGCGGCTTCCATTCGGTGACTCCAGGAGGTAGGTACGCCTGCTGCCCCCTGAATGTATTGTCTAAGGGAGGCGGAGGCACTTGAGAAATGCCGCATTCTTTTGTCATGACAACGATCCTGTTATGTCTAAGGAACCTTAGCCATCGGAAGCAAAATTCTCATAAGTGGTTGAGGGTAGTTCCATGGCGCAGGCTTTAGAATGTCTGCTTGGGGTTAATAGTTGCCATGCTAGCACAACAGCATGGATATCCGCTTCGGCCAAACTAGCGTTCTTGGAGGTTGGCTTGGGTGACCTCCTCCCAGCCTAACCGAGCGGTCTGACTTAGAGATCCCGGGCTTCAAGGTGGGCAAGCCGGAACTCGCTGGGCGTCTGGTCGCCCAACGAGCTATGCGGCCTAACTCACTATAATCCTGTCGCCAACGTTCGATCTTGTCACGGGCGTCATCCAGCGACAGAAACCAATTTAGGCATTAAAAGTACGTCGCTTGCCGCAGCTGAATAACTGCCGTGGCACGACGTATACTGACGCGATACGCGCCAATCAGGAAGTTAGCCAGCTCGCGTTTGCTAGCCGGCTTCACAGCTTTTTTTGATGACTTCCTGCGGCATCTGCTTATCCAGGCTCAAATCCGCAACCATGTGCTCGAGTCGGGCGTTTTCTTCTTCCAATTGCTTCAGGCGACGTAGTTCGCTGACACACAGACCACCGTATTTCTTCTTCCAATTATAGAAAGTCGCTTCGGCGATGCCCATTTTACGGCAGACCTCTCCGTCCGTCGTACCCGACTCCGCTTGGCTCAAGGCGAAAGCAATCTGCTCTTCCGTGAACTTCGACTTTTTCATGACAAATCTCCTACCCGGATAGGGTTAAATTTGCCAGAAATCTCTACTTTCCACCGCTACCATTTTTTGAGAAGAGGTCACTCAATTCGGAGTAGCCGGCAGCCCTAGCAAGATCTTCCCAATTTCTTCATTAAGTTTTTCATAGAGTGCACGAATCTCATCAATGTCAATATTTTTATTCTTGCGTCGCTCATAAACCCAGCCAATTAAATCATCATCAAAATTAAGCCATCCCCCATCCTGAGAAAAAACATACGGCAGCACAAGATAATCAGATGCATATGAAATATGCATATGAAATCTCGCCCAGGGAATTGTAGCCTCGATAGCAATATTTCTGTACTCCCCCCACGATGGGAATAGCATCCTTCTGCCAATATCTAGGCCGTTGCTTTTTCCAGATAATAGCTTCGAAAAAACTTCATTACTAACAGGACAAATATCAGAATGCGACCATAGACATGTTTCCGAAGCCCCCGGTGCTGGGAGGAGCTCTTGCCAATAGATCCCTCTCTTGGTTGCAAGTATTTTAATTAGTTTCAATGCAACCGCTGCAGAGTCACCTAAAATTAAAGCCACCTCTTCTACATTAGGGTTGATTTGATTTTCAAATTGAAAAAAACCAGAAGCATGTCTTTCCTTAACCCCCATTTTTTCAATGGAACCATTTGAAATTTTGTTTAACACTTCCGATAGCGAAAACACTCCTTTACCTTCAATGGAAATATCAAACCGCATTAGATCATCATGAAATTTATCAACATCATTACAGTTAATACTATTCAAACAGTAGAAGGCAGCTGCACAAGGGCGATCAACTTCATCAATGCAATCATAATTATTGAATATATATTCAATCAAGGCTTGCTTAATTTTTTTTACAGCAGCCGATTTTGCTTGTGGAAGGATTTTTTCACGATTATAAGTTAAAAACTCGATGGCCTGATGTCCATAAAAGTCCACCTGCGCAGAAACAAAAGGCAATCCAGGCTGCAGATCCGAGAATGGCTGCCCCCGGAATAAGGTATGCATCATGCGAAAGTCAAAATATCCAAACTGCACTTGACTTAAAGCTATGTTGGTTTCTCGTGAAAAATAAGTACCTCTACTACCAGACGAAAGCTCACCCTGCATTGTCTTTATTTTTATAGGGCTTCCTGCATTGAAATTTTTTATTGCTTCAAATATTTTAATTTGCTCATAGATTTTCAAGTCAGATGTTGGTTTTGTGAAATCATATTCGCCCATCTTTCTCATGAGCTCCCCACCGCTCCCGTCAAAAGGAATTGATATTCTATCAGGAAATGGGTCTATTCTAATATCCACCTCAACAGTTGCTCCGTAGTCAACATCGCTGGGGGAAAGAATTTCAATAACAACAGAGCTATTCTTGCCTTTGCTAAAAGTCAAACGAAGAGCTTCGTTAGTTACTCTACTTTTGGTGGAAATTGAAAATTTATCTGATAACAGATATATACTCTGCAGTCCAATTCCAAAATTTCCTGAAGGCTTAAACCACTCTGGCATTTTTTGGATTATTCTTGATTTTTCACTGTTTTTGCTGGAGCTACCCACTTGTAGCATATGCACAATATCAGACCTACTAATCCCCATACCTACATCTTTTACAACAAGCGTAAAAATATCTTTGTCACTGTGGTTTTGTAAAAAATCCACCGAAATCTTACTTGCATCATAGATATCAAATAGAATTTGTGAAGATGGATCGAGATTGACAATTTCCTCAGAGTGCTTCTCCCAGATTGAAATAATGGTGGAATCGACTGCGTTCTGCAATATTTCACGTACACTTTCAATTTTCGATGAATACAGCCCAGTACCTCGCAACAACTTGAGAATTGCATCTGCGTTTAGGTCAAAATTCGGCTTTTTACCCTGATTTATTACCAGGTATGGTTTGTTTAAGTAAACTCTGGGAGGGGACAGCGTAGGAAGTCGTCCTAATTTTTTATTAGGCACAATACTTGGCCAATGTTGAGACTGATTTTGGTATTCTCTTTCTAGCCATTTAAACCAGTCATGTGCTACTTCATAAGAATCTGGAGAAGGACAGACCACTTCTATTTCTATACGTTCCGAATCAAGTCGAAAATGCCTGATACCTTGATGTTTATCAAAATGCGCATGACTATGCTCTGGCAAGGATGCGCCACTCATCCGCATCATAACTGGACAGAAACGATTGTCATCAACATCTAAAAGGTCCCCCATCCGCAACAGAAATGCGACATAGCGGGGATGGCAATCTTCTGTTGCCATTCCCGCTTCGGAGAATGGCAGTTCCATAACTTTCTCAAACGATTGACCGTGTGCGTCGCATATGGCGGCAAGCACACCAAATAAACGCTTTGGAAGTAGCTCGTTACGCGGTGATGTTAAGCCTATTTCTTCAAGCGGGTCGTGAATTATTTTTGCAGAATTTTCAGGATGCTTCTTTCTATACCACTCAGCCAGAAGCTGGCGGTATTCGTCAAAAAATACATGTGCAGCTGAACCATTTGGTAACGTTGCGGTGCCTTGCAACCAATTCAATGAGAATTGATAGAGGTCGTGATCCGGGTTGTTGACAATATCTTGAACAAAAATTTTAAACTCAGGAGTATCCATATCCTGAATTTGTTTATATGTCACAACCATTCCTATGTCGTGACTATAGGCGGCCTCTAATATCAACCAAATATCAGTTGCTGTTAAGTGGCCGATACGATCCCCTAGCATTCTCTCGATATTGACTATGATTTGTCTAGAATGCGAAGAATCATGTCTGCTGTAATGTGGAAAAATTGAGCTAATATTCTGGAGTGCCTTTGAAATTAACTCTTTATCAAATCTCCACTGTGATTCAAGCAACTTTAGATGCTCATGTCTCTCACATGCCTCTCTAAAATAAAGCTCCAAACTCATCAATCTCATCTTTTTGCCGCAATTAAATAACACGTAAAATCCTGAAGCATTTGTCTTAATGGTGTTTTCATTAAAATCGCTTCAGCCATTAATTTGTTGAATTTTAGTAACCAGTAAATTGATTACATATTGAACGAGAGTCAAAGCCGCACTTGACTCATTCGGCAAATTTATTTCAAGAAAATTCATCGAGTAGGCGAACCATTGCTTCGTAGTGCGCCTGATCATTTTGGCTAATTAGCTGAAGCACATCTTTCAGTACAGCCTGAGTCTCTGCGAGAATACTTGGGTCATGGTCAGGCTGCGCAACGGCATCTCCATGAGAAAAGGTGTGCAAGAATCGCAGTACACGTGTCTTGATACCCGTGTCACCAGCGACTAACTGGAGCTTTTTGTGAAGATCACCAGAGTAGCCCGGCACTCTATATGCTAGGAATGCTTCAAGTAGACGACGTGCCATATTCGGCATGCTGTAGTACTGCTCTAAACCATCACCTTGATCAAGTTGAGTTAGATCATAGACTCTCTTGAACAAGTAGTGATACTCAGACTCAAAGTCGGTCAAGAATGGATCAAGCGTCTCTAGCTTTGCTGCCCGCTGCCCATCCAAAAGCACAGGAGACAGGGAGAAGAACCGCGCTGGCTTCTCCCCTTTCCGCTTCCGCCCCCATTTGTTCACGCTATCGAACCAGTTTCGGACTTGCCGGAAGAATGCAAAGTTATGTGTGAGAATAAATAGTTGCTTCGCACTCGCAGTACGCTCTTTCAGGAATCCGAATGCGCTGAAAAGAGAGTTTGAGTCGAGACTGGACACTGGGTCGTCGATTACTACGATACCATCTTCAAGAACAAAGTCTGTTCCCTGTAGAGATTTCAGAAAGTACATGAACGCAACGGCAGTTCGTTCGCCATCGCTAAGGTGCATCGCTGGGTGACCATTACGAACGATACGGTAGCCGTTGTGTTCAGCCACAAGTTTCAGTTCTGAACGTCCTAGGTATCCTGCAAGTTCGGCATTCAGCTCATCTGCGGGTCGATGGTGTTGTCGTATCTCGACTTCCAGGGCGGCAATTTCTGTCTCGAGTTCTCGCGCCTTTTGCCGCGCAACATCACAAACAGATTCACCCTCAGCAACTGACCAGCTCTTTTCTTTCCATCCTTCTAAGGCAGCTAGCACTTCATCCTGGGCCAGTGCATCCCTAGCAGCCTTGACAGATGCATCAAATGACGAGGTAAGTAGATTGTGCTTAGCAAGCGTTGCATTAAGACGCTTCAGCTCCTTGGCACCGGCGAAGGAGGCGACAAAAGGAGCCCCATCCGCCGCGAACGCGAACAGTGCCATGACAAACTGGGCCAGTCCCCCTCCCTGTCCAACGTGCTGCAACCAGCTAGATAATTCAATCTGCTTGAACGGGTCCTCTAACTTAGCAAGTAATGCATGCTTGAGGGCATCCAATGCCCCCTGTAGTGTTTTGGAATGCTTCTGCAACTCACTCAAAGCTGAAGCGTACTCATCTTGCAATGCCTCATACAGCGCTTCAACAGGTGGCGCAGAAAAGCCATTTCCAAATGCAGATGCTTGCTCAACTTCATTCAGCAGGGCACTGACCTGCTGTTTCAGTCGCTTAAATTCATCGTTAAAATGGGCTTCAATCTGAGTGATGCGCTTTGCTGGTAAAGGCTGATCACAGAATCGGCAGGTTTCGATTGATCGCTGTCCACTATGAAGCGCCAAACCTTCGCCAACCCAGCTTGCTACTGCTTGATCGGCTGCGAGATCGTCCAAGACAGTTGAAACAACCGATGCGCGGAGCAAGGACTCAGTCCTCGTACGAAGACTGACCAGGTCCGGAAATCTGACAGAAATTTCCTGTAGAGCTGGTAATGCCTTACTTTCGCGCATCTTCAAATGAGTGTCGCGCTCTTCTTCTGTCAGCCGCTCAGGTAGGGTTGCGAGGCCTATTAGTTTCTGGATCTGCTGTTTGAACGATCTGGCATCGTAGTTATTGTAAGTACCACCACCTGAGACGGTTAGCATGAGGCGTATGCTTTTGGCTTGCTCAGTGCAAAAATTCTCCAGCGACTGAGTGGAAAGCCTTAGAGCAGACAACTGATTAGTTTCGATTGTTTTTTGCTCGTTGAGCTGTGCTCTCAGCACAACAATCCGCTGCTGCTTCTCAACACTATCCTCACCGAAATAGTAAACAGGCGGCAGATGTGTGTCGTTTGATTCGAACACCGCTCTTCCAACAAAATCACGATTGAATACCCGGACACTGGGAACAGGCTCAGTTCCTAAGTTTGTACCATTTACTACCCGATCGCCGAAGATAAAATCGATACGCCCTTCGACAATTGGCCGCCTTTTCTCAAGATGACGCAGAATGGTCGACAGTGTTGTTTTACCCGCCCCATTCCATCCATAGATAACATTGAATTGGCCAAAATCATGCAAGTCTGCAGGCCAATTGAAATCTCGGAAAATGCGATAGTCCTTAATTTTTCCAATACGACTCAATATCATTTTTCTTCACCTGTTCTTGCTCTTGAACAGCACTATTTGATGGGGCTGTCACATGTTTTGCATTTTTTCTTTTCGCCACCACAGTGGCTGTACTCAGCGTATCTCGTCGCCCTGGTATCTTTACAATTAAGACTCCCCGCTCCGTTTCATCTCCAAGATGATCGCCGCAACGGGTAGTACACCAAGTGCCCATGTGGCTTAGCTTGCTGTGATCTTTCGAAAGATCGAGAACAAGCATCACACCCAATTTAATGTTTGAATTGCCCCCTGTTTGCTAGATAGCTAGATGGCTGCGACCGCTACACAGACATTAACCAACAACCAACAACCAACACCGGACAGAATATTCGCGCTCATCTGTTTAATTGAGTGCGCCCCACTCCTTTTTCTTCATACCCGTCCTCCACTGTAGAAACTATCTTGAGTGGTGCTGAACCAACAGGGAGAGCCCGCTCAAGATTGAGTCCCCCGCCACTTTCTGCTAAATCCGACTGTAGTTTGGAAAACTCCCCGCACCAGATCGTTTCCACATCACGGTCGCGACTAGTGTCCCGATTTGCTGAGAAGGCTACAGCCCGAACTTGCAGTCGTTCACCTTCGGTGTTGCCACCAATCTCGACGCCGTACCCAGGGAGCGAAGGCTTCTGCAGCACAATGCGTCCCTGCTCTGCCCAAGCTCCGGCCATACCTTCGTGGACCGAATAACCCAGTTTCGCGAGTCCTTCTAGAAGCACTCGCCTGCGTGCCGCAGCAGCAGCTACCTTGAGTGCGTCAGTAAGTGTGTCTTTTGCTGCTTTTATCTGGTATCGCAATGCTGTTATATCGCGTGCGGCCAGCGTCGCTTCGATCTGAGCGCCCATTTCCCGACAGGCCTGCTCCTCGCGCCCGGAAAGTTCGACTACAAGCCCCCTAGCCTCCTCGATGAGCATCATCTCCGCCTTAGCCTCGCTCACCGCCGTCGTGAGATCGAGCACTAGGCTGTCGAGCTGCAGGTTGCGACTTGGGATGACTGCAACTTCCTCGACCGCTTCCAGCCTTTTGGAAAACACCGCTGCAGCGGGTAGCAACCCGGCGAGTTCGAGCTCTGCTAACTGTCGGTAGATACGATGGATACGAGAGTCGCGCGGTGCCGCATTCGCGGCTTTCCAAGCGTCAAAAGTGGTCACCTCGCCCGGTTCATTAAGTCGCGCTGCAAGTGCACGTTGGACGTCGGTGAGCATCACCTCATTTTTCTCTGGGGTGAGCGCTCGCAACGCCTCGGAAAGGCACACCTCCATATCGGTAACCTCCCCTTGTCCACTACGCACCGCTTCGAGCCGGGCAAGAAGCGACTCATTCTCGTTCCGCCCTTTTTCCTTGAGGGCCTTGATGAGCACCACCGCGTTTTCTCGTAAACGCAGTCGGTTGACCTTTCTCTCGGCCGCGGCTTGGATTGTCTCCTCTAGCAAGCGCTCGGTCTCGGACTTCAGATACGCCACTTCGCTCGCTACTTGTTGCCCCAGCTCTATAAACTTGTCGTCGGCTAGCAACATCTGGAACTTGGTCCGGTGTGCAGTGGTTTTCGCAATCGTTGCGTCTACCTCAACACCTGCCATTGCTACCGCCCGTTGCCATGCCTCGATACAGCGGTCAAGTTCCGCTAGTTGTCGCTGGCCTATGGCGATGCGTTCCTCCCGCGTGACGATACGAACAACCTTCGGGCCACTCATTGGACAACCTCCATCTGTAATGCCTTTTCGATCGCCTGCTGCAGGCGCAAACGCTCCGCATCACCACTGCCATACCATGCCTGCGAGGAAACACGGTGAATCATGGGCACAGCGCGGCGCAGTACGTTAGGGCGCCACACCTCCCGGGCCCGGGCACGGCCGAGCAGGTCATGGCGCGGCGCATCGCACTCAATGCCGATAGCAAACAACCCCGTCTGTGGATGCTCCACCGCAAAGTCGAGACCAAACACATCATTCTCGATGCTCTCACTCACGGTAAAACCTAGCGAGCGAACATAAGCTGAAACTGCCTCGGTAAAACCGTCGCCTACCCTCTCAGCTGTATGCCCGCGGCCACCGTCGCGGCTAACAGTCCAACGCTGTAGCAGCGATCGTGAGAGGCCGAGTTGCCCTGTTGAAACGGCGCGAGCATAGGCCATGTATCCCTGCAGGTAGTCACGCGGAGTAGCAGGTGGGCGATGAGTCGAGAGCAAATCGGAGATGTCGTCGATCGGCATCGAGGTGACCATTACAACCTTCTGCCGAGAGCGGGTCACCGCGACATTGAGGCGGCGCTCTCCGCCTTTCTGGCCGAGTACGCCGAAGCTGCGTAGGAAGGAGCCTTGGCGATTGCGGCCGAAGGTTGAAGAAAACACAATCACATCGCGTTCATCGCCCTGTACGTTTTCCACGTTCTTGACGAATACGCCCATGTCTTCGCCATCTTCGACCCGCTCGCTTTCTAATCGGTATGCTTCGCGGAACACCTCATCCAGTTCTGCACGCGCCTCCAAGCGCTCTTCGATCAGATCCGCCTGCTTGCGGTTAAATGTCACCACACCGACTGAAGGTCTTACATCCCGCGGTTTACGCCAGATATCGGAGAGAATGTCGACCACACGTTCTGCTTCGTCGAAATTGGTCTGCTCGTGGTAAGTGCCCCCCACTTCGACCAGTTCGATTGGTTTCACCGCCTGCACGGTCGACTCGGGATGACGTACCGGTACGTGCAGGTGGTTGCCATAGAAGGCGGAATTCGAATAGCCGATCAACTCGCGATAGGCCGATCGGTAGTGAATTGCAAGGCGGGAAGCGGGCAGGCTCCCGCGCGCGAGCTGTAACAGGTCCGGGCAGTCCTTAATCTCACGCCGGTTCCAGGTTTCATCAAACGCCTCCTGCTCTTCTTCACTAGCATCTTCATCTGGTTCCACCCCATCGAAGATCTGCCCTTCATCACTTTCGACGCGACCCGAGAAAAATGCAGTAGGCGGCATCTGTTTTTCGTCGCCGCTGACCACGCACACGCTCGCACGAAACAGCGACGGCAACGCGTACTCCACAGGCATCTGAGACGCCTCATCATAGATCACTGTATCAAAAAGCTGTGCTTTAAGAGGCAGTACCCGGCTTGCCACATCTGGGTTCATTAACCAGACTGGGCGCAGTTTCATGAGCCCCAGGCTAGCGCCGCGATCGATGAATTCACGCAGTCGCCGAGCTCGTTGACCGGTGAGCCGCGTGATGTCCTCCCACTCTCGCAGCGGCCGGATCTGCGCGAGGTCATAATCCTCTCGCAGGAGCTGCCTGTTAAGCTCACGCATCTCGCGGTCAAGCTGAGCAAGCGTAGCTACTTTGCTTTCAAGATCTTCTCGGTCATGTTCGAGATCCGGGGACGCCTGCTCCATTGCGCGTTTCCAACCTAGACGGGCTTCGCGGTTGAGGATACGGCGTACCTCTCCTTCGAGCTCCGTTGGATGGATGAGTCGCAGCTGCTCCTCTTTGCCGCGCAGCACCGCAAAGGCGGCCAGTTCCTGCTCAGTGAGCCGCTCGGCACGGCCCCGAAATTGCTGGTACGCAGCGAGCGTCGGGAGCACCGCCTCGATCGGAGAGATCCTGGCTTGGTTGGGCTCGTTGGCATCAATCGCGCTCCCACAGCTGGCAAACCATTCGGGCATGGCCCACCCTTCTAGTCGGGCGAGCGCTTGCCGGCTTGCTGTCCTAGCTGCGTGTCGGGCAAACGCTGCGTCGTACTCGGCAAAATGTGTAAGGAAGGCCGAGTGCGTCGCACTTTTGGCGACGGCATCCACCTGATCGGGCCAAGGGGCTTTGGCGAGTAACGCGGCAAGCTCGGCGACTTGTTGCAATAACTCATAGCTTGCTGACGCATCCTTGAGCAACGTCGGTCCCGCATCGGAAGCAATCGCTGGCAGTTGCAGTGCTTGGTGCAACTCCGCAAGCGACTTACGCAGCGGACGCCACTGCCTTTCAAGTTCCAGCACGCGTTTCAGACGCGCAACGTGAGGTGCATCTGGGGCTGCGCCCTGCTCGACAAGGAAGGCATTCACCTGACGCCGGCGCAAGTGCCGTTTGAGGTTCAGATGGTCGAGCCAGCGCATTGGCGTGCAGGCTTCTAGCGTATATGCATAGAGGGTGTCTAGTGCGGAGGGCTCGAGAGCGCTGGCCGCAATCGACAGTTTCTCTGTGAAATCTGCCTCGTTACAGGCGGTGAGCGTCTCGCGCAAAGTCGCAAGCTGCTTGAGGTAATCAAGTCCCTTGGGGGTCTCGCTCGGAGTACCCCGAAATAGTGGTAGCCATTTGGCGAGCAACACACGTATCGCATCAGGCAGAGCAAGGAATTTATCCCCGTAGGTCGTGAGCCAAGCACGGTGAGGTGTAGGGTCGTCGACCTCGAAAGGCGCAGGTCGAGTAAGCAGCACATCGGCACGCGTCACTTCCGACAATCGAAATGCGTCGAATGCCTCATGGAAGTCAGCAAGCGTGGCCGGATCAGGGGTAAACGCCTGCAAAACGGAGAGCGCACTTCCTTCGTAGCACGCTGGCAGCCAGTACCGCGCGAGTGGCGCGCACGCCTCTTCCAGCGCTGCAAGTGCCCCAGTAGTGAGGCGACTCAGAAGCAGGCGTAGCGCCGGAACATCAATCGGTCCAGCGCGTGATTCAAGAAAGATCAGCTCGCCCAACAGAGCCCTGTAGCTGATGCCAACTTTCTCATCGATTTTGTGTAGGGCCTCGTGGTGGCGGTCTAGCGTGCCTTCGAGAGCCTCAATGCGGGCTGCAATCTCCTCACGCTTGCGTCGAATCGGTGCAGCACCATCATGGGAACGTCTCACCAGCTCCTCAATCTGCTCGCGTACGGCCCGAATTACAGCGTTTCGATCACGGTTCACATCATTCACCATGATGATGCGATTGCCGAGGCCTTCGGCCACCAGACGCTTGTAGACCACCTCTAGCGCAGCATGCTTCTGGCAGACTATGAGCATGCTACGATGACGTCCGATTGCATCTCCCACCATATTGACGATGGTCTGGCTCTTGCCGGTGCCAGGGGGACCCTCGATAAGTCGTCCGGGCACGTCCCGTGCGAATAGCACCGCCTCCTCCTGAGAGGGGTCGCTGTGTACGGTAAAATAGCGGTCGATCTCACGCACTGGCATTGCAGGCTGTGCAATGTCATTCGTCGTGCTATTGAGCCTCAGTGCGGTTTCGAGCCCCGTGCCATTCGGTCTTAGCTGTTGCAGATTACGTAAATCCTCGCCGATCGCCTGACCTATGAAGGTAAGGTGAAACAGTACCGCACTAGACGCAAGGGCTGACGACTGTGGCGTAAGTTCAGTCTTGGCTCCAGGCAAAGACTCCAAGGTGCGCAATCTGGGTACGGCGAGTGCTCCAAGTGCATCCATCACATCAGCGGCACGCAATGCCGACCGCCCGAGCAGCTCATCCACCGCTTGTCGCCACTGCTTCGCCTGTTCGGCACCAACCAAGCCTTCCAGTGCGGGGTTGAGACGCACCTCTTCGCGGTCATTATCGAAGGCAAGTGATACGACACCTCGCGTACCCACCTCCACTTGCATACGAACTGGCCATAAGAGTAACGGAGCAATGCGCGTGCGGGAGGTCGAGCGTGCGTCACGGAAAAGCAGGAACGGGAAACCGAGATAGAGGCCGTCGATGCCAGTGTCGCGCTTATAGAGAGCAGTCTGCCGGTGCAAGCTCTGAAGACGTTGTTCGACCGTGCTTGCAGGGTTGATGAGCCATGCCGGATCGAGTGCCAAGGCTCGCTCATTTCGTAGCAACAGGTGATCGAGCAGCGCCGCCGGATCAAGCCGCGGGGTTCCAAGCTCAGACAGGTCGATGCGCGGAGTGGTCTTACCTATTGTCATCCGCACCAACGGCCCACGCATCACCGAGGCAGTGATCTTCTTTTCGAAGAAACCAAGGATCTGAGAAAGGTACTGCTGCTTTTGTGGCTCCTGCCAGTTTTCAGACGGTACCGATATCAGCACTAGCGCCTGTGCAAGCGGCAGCCGTCGTTCAAGCCGGAAACGGTCGCCCCAGCCATCAACTGTCTCAATTCCGCAGCGCGCAAAACCCTCGATACGCTCGGCCACCATCTGCAGCACTTCGCCGCGCGGCCAGTGGGTCATCTCGCTAACCAACTCACGCTTGAAGGAGTGGACGCCAACCTCATTAGCAAGCTGCTGTGCTTCATCAACGATAGCTTCACACGAGCGGAAAAGGCTGATGGTGGCACTGAGCACCACGATGAGATCCTCTTCGCTCACGGTGCGGCGTTCCATCAAGCTTAAAAGACCATGGTGATGACTGTCAGGAAACAACCGGCGTCGCTCTTCCCATTCGGCAGCGAGTTTCGCGCGCGAAGTGCCAAGTAAGTTAATTCTCAGCAAGTCCTCATCAAGTTCGATCCCGAGGTTCTGTGCACGGTCTCGTACCGCCGTTTCGCGTGCCTTGAGCCTGATGAGCCAGCGCTCGGTGCCAAGGCGCTCCAGTAGGTCTGGCACCGCCCCACTGATGAGCTCATAACCTTCAAGAGGATGGTCGAGCAGCCACTTCGGCGTGACGATGTCTCCCTCGAAAATGAGTGGCATGTCAGCGTTGAGGATCTTGAGTGCGAGCATCAGCCGGAACCCTTCATCCAGTCCCTCATGACTACTGATCTGGCGCAGGTTGGCAAGGGTCTGTGCCGATAGTGCTGCCTCCTGAGCCCAGCTGGTGATCACACCACGCAGCAACTGCTCGCGCGCCTCGCCCCAGTTCACTGCTTCAGCGGCTGCGAGTGCGTAGCTTGCAGCCGTCCAGTAAGAAACGCCCGCGAGCACGATTGCCGGGCCTTGGGCGCCCGCAGCCATGTCGCCTGCACGTGGTGGCGCCTCAGGCGACTGGCCATCGAGCCACTGCTGAACCTGTCCCCATTGCCAGCGCTGGTGCCGGTCGCGCGCAAGCAGTCCGCGCAGAAGCAGTTCAACCTCGGGGGCGAGACCATCAGGAATGGGTACACCGTTGGCAAGCACGTGGATTAGGAAGGCATGCTGATTAATCCCTTCGAAGCAGGCTCCGCCGGTGATCTGCTCGAGCAAGATCATGCCAAGGCTCCACCAGTCAGAAGCGGCCGCTACGCCTCCCGCGATCGCCTCCGGGGCCATGTAGGGAGTGATCTCGAGTGGAGAGACAATATCGAGGTCGAATTCAGACAGTCGCGCCGAACCGAATCCACCGATAACAAGGTCGAGGGGATCACGATTGCGTACCAGCAAGGTGCTCGGGCGCAGGTCACGGTGCCGCAACCCAACCTCGTTGAATGCGTTGAGCGCCTTACCAAGCTCGTAGACGATACGGCGAATGCCCGCCGAGTCGTGGGCAACGATGCCAAGATCGGCAAGCGTTCCGCCGGTGAGCTCTTCGGCTACTTCGTAGGCGCGGTCGTTCCAGCGTCCCGTCGCGTAGATATCCGGAACATGATCGAGGGCTAGTCGACGGATTGCTTCATAGACTTCAGGGTCGGGCTCAGCACCATGGTGATAGAGCGTGAGTACCGCGCGACGATCACCCTCCTCCTCTTCTGCGAGGAACCGGTCTCTGAAGCCTGTACTAGAGCTGATTTGACGTAAAAGTCGCCACCCGTTGATAACGGTTTCTTCCGCCGACGCTTGCGGGACGTCTACTACTGCAGCGGGGACAGCAGCGAAAACAGCTGGATCTGCTCCACAGGTGAGGCAAATCAGGTCATCAACGGCCATGGAATGACCATTGAGGCAGACTTGGGACTCACCAGATGCCGGCGCCGTTGGTTTCTCTGGGGTAGCTTCTTCAGAGGTTACTACCACTGCTGGGCGCCAACCCAGCGGACGCACCGGCACCTCAATCAGGTTCCAATCACAGCGGTGGCCGTCTACAGTTCCTTCGCAGAACAGTTCGGTGAGCTGACGTTCAGTATGGCAATTTGGGCAGAAACGAATCATGGTGCGGTACGGGGAAGTTCAGTGGTGGTGGCGCGGTGCCCCTCGGCTATGAGCCAGGCTTGTAGCACCTGCAAATCTCCTGGTCGCGGAATGCCAGCGAGCCATGCCGTGCCATCTTTGTCTATAAGGAGATCGAGCTGCCGGTCTTCAGGCGTGAGCGAACGCTCATAACTAGCAAAGCGTGCTGCGCCGCGTGCAGTTAGCAGGTTGAGACGCTGGTTGTCACTGCCGCGCAGCGGCTTGGTCTGTTGGGTGTGTTGCTCAAAAGGGTCGGAGACTAGCGCGTCAATGAGGCCATCCCAACTATGCATCATCTGAAGAGCTTGCTCGGCACTGTAGCCGGTGAAAACGAGCACGTCTTTATCGAAAGTCGAGAGGGAGGACAGAAGTGCATGCAGCGCCGAAGGCTGGTCGAACGGCTCCCCCCCGGAGATCGTTATCCCATCGCACTCAGTAAGCCACTGCGTGATCGATCTCACCAGCTGCTCCACAGTGGTCTCAGCCGGCTTTGCTCGCCAAGTATCGACCGAGATGCAACCTGGACAACGGATCGAGCAGCCCTGAAACCAGATGCCGACGCGCCGTCCAGGCCCAAGGGTGGTCACTGGGTAATGCACCCGAGATAAGGCGATCTCCATCCTAAACAGCCACTAAGGTCAAGGTGCCCGCCTCAAGAGCGTTCACGTGCAGGTTTGTACCCGGCTGTACGTCCTGGTCAAAAAGCGCCCTGGCGACAGGCTTCACCAGATGTGCTTCGACCTGATTGCGTATGCCACGCCCACCGTTTGCAAGATTCTTCAGGCACAGCGCATGGAGAGCGGCCCTCGCCCCATCGCTGAGTGAGATCGTGTAGCCTTGGGACTGGAGGTCGGTAAGCACCCCATTCACCATTTGATCAAAGATCTGCTCGGCCACGTCCTCTCGGATGAAATCGAATACGACCAGGTTCTCGCCTATTCGGTTGAGGATCTCGGGCCGGTTGAGCTCTTCCTTGAAGTACCGGGAGATTTCAGAAAGCAGTTGCGCCTGCACTGCTTCATAGGAATCGGACGCCGAAACGTTCTGCACCCGCCGTCCCACCTCATCAGTACGGTAGATCCCGAGGTTGGACGTAAAGATTATCAAGGCTTCCGAGAAATACACCCGGTGACCACGCCCCGAGGTGAGCACCCCATCGTCAAGAATCTGCAGGAACTTATCGAGGATGCGTGGATGGGCTTTTTCAATTTCATCGAACAGCACCACGCTAAACGGCTTTTCACGAATGGCGTTGGTGAGCTCCCCACCGGCGTCATAGCCTACATACCCCGGAGGAGCGCCAATGAGACGTTGGTCGGCATGCTCCGCACTGAATTCAGACATATCGAATCGGATGTATGCACTCTCATCTCCGAAGAGTAGATGGGTGATCGTTTTCGCCAGCTCAGTCTTGCCTACCCCGGTAGGCCCTGCAAAGAAGGCTACACCACGCGGTCGATTGCCATTACGGTTATTACCCACCCCTGTCATCGCCCGTTTGACGATGTCGAGCATGTGTGTGACAGCCTGCTTCTGTCCTTTCACTCGCTCATGTACAAACGTCTCAGCCTTGCGAATCTTGTTACGATCTATGCGCTGCCACGGGTCTTCAGTAACGCCTACCTTGTAGCGTCGAACCGCATCTGACATCTGTGAAATTGGAACACCCTCGACCTTTGCAAGAACAGCAATTGCGCTCAGATCAAGGAGCAGCATGCCTTCGGTGCCCTCAACAAATGCGTTGATGGCGTTTTGATAAACCTCGGGCAATAAATCGGTAGCGGCAAGTGGCCGCAGTAATGCAGGAGCGAGAGCACGTCGGGAAAGCTGATCGGGCTTCGGTATTGGTATCGAACGAATCCGAGGGTTATTCACCAGTAGCCAGTCAGGTAGATCACCCTCTTTTTCGACGATCCAGATGACAGTATTGAAGTATGGTCGCCTCTGTGACCCTGCAGGCCGGCCACGAACCTGATGGGACAGGAGCAACGCACGTGTAAACAGCTGGTGCTCGGCTGCGCTGAGATCTGGCGAGCGGACAGTTAGGCGAGAGGCAAAATCGACGATCAGGGCTATTGGCTCGCCCTGTCTATGCACGAGGCGTTCAAGGGTCTCGGAGAATAGATCCAGCGCGGCTGCTGCTTGACCATTGTTGGGGGTTAGGCCCAACTCTCGCAGCAAATTATCACCAGTGGAGGCATCCTCGCCCATACTCGGGATTGCCCTAAAGCCCCCGATCGGCTCGTAGAGAACGACTCCTTCATAGCCTGCTTCGCGAAGAGTATGCGCAAGCACATCATTGAGCGGCTGTGGCACCACCATTCCAGCAGCCACTTCATTTGCCTGCAGGTCACGAACATTACCTGATAAAGCAAATTGACTTTTGAGTGGCAGGAATCGCTGCAGATCGCGCAACCAACGCGGCTGTTCGTAAGATGACACGCCTTCCCTTCCCTAATCGAGTCGGTTACACATATGTGGACTTTTTATGCCGACTGAACCTAGATCAAAGCATTCTATATGAATATGTCGAAGCCGTTAAGCCACCTACATGCAGAGATCATCTAATTATGTAGTCAGGGCACTTGTGCAGCCTTCTCACGGTGCACTCCCCGTCCATAGCTGCACCCATAATCTGGAGATGCGCCGGCGAGATGGTCATGATCGATCACATCAATACTGGATTAAACCTGACTGAGTTGGCTGGTTAGTACCTTAGTAGCGTGCCCACTGAGCGCTGCATCCCTAAGTTTTCCGGAATTTATGGCTAGATTGCCCTCGACAGGAAAACGCTCTCCGCTAACTGCGGCCGTGCCACCCTCCCCTCCGTAAGAGCAATGCTCGCTCGCGATCATCCGCTGGATACCATTTAGCTGTTGCACAAAAGCAACCCATTCATTTGACATCACCCAAGACCACCCCCCTTCCCATCAGACGTTGTGCATAAAGAAAAATACTTTTTTTCTTTACATTCTGGATGAGAAGCACCGGAAAATGATGTTTTTCATCACTGAATTGGGCATCTTTTATTCTAACGAATAAATAAAAAAACAAGATTCGATGTCGTTTTTGAATAAAAAATAAAGCATAAAAATCTATCCTTTTAGACAGGTTTTTATGCTTTATTTTTTTAAGCCAAGGGAATTTAGCGTTGCATGCTTTTTCCTATTGCACTCACTGCAAAAAGTGAGATTAACTTACGACCTCATACTGGGATATTTGATATGTCACCACTTGCAACCCTGCTTAGAGAAATTCGTGTTGGACTTGGCCTGTCACAAGTCAACTTCGCTAGTGCGCTTAGTCTCAAAGGACCTTACATTAGTGAAGTGGAAACAGGCAAACGGTATGCCCCTCTTTTAGAGAACATCGCACCCAACTTAGAAAACCTAGGTATGACAGGAACGCAGGTAAAGCGTCTTTACACTGCGGAGAGGATGTCGCCAAGACAGGTGAAAATTCCCCCAACAGCATCACAAGAGGTTTTTATCTGTGCAGCCACCTTGCAAGAGTACATGGACTGGCTTGAACAAGATGATTTTATCAAGTTGACCGCATTCCTTCACAGCCTAGCCAGTAAGCGAAGCCAACAGGAAGCACCTAACAACTAAAGCATTCTGAAAATCAAAAGAAAGGAACAACTATGTAGATAGACTATTAATCGCTGTTCATAACCATTGATCACGAGTACGGAAAAGCCAAAAGCCCCGCTGGTTTTGCAGAACCATTGCGCGGAGCTTTTTGGGGCTAACAAGATTACCTATCTGTCAGCTTCATTTTGGCCAATCCTCACGGGATAGTCAAGAGCTTTTTCGCTCGGGACGGTCCCGGCTCATTTTCGCATTTACCACTGTGTGGTTTACGCAAAGGATTAGCCATGTCTAAAATTTATCGCTATCAACCGCTGCATCCGCGCATGCAGGTAGCGTCGTCACCTCGCATCTCTTCACATCATTCCCTCCGCCCGAGCAAACAGTGGTTGCTAAGAATTTATCCTGAAAAATGCACTTGCGAAAAATTCTCTGCACCACCCCCGTCAAGCATCCTGAATGGGGAAAATTTTCGATCATGCTTTCTCGCAAGTTGTGCATCCATCGACACGCGTAGACACAAATCCGTCTTTGCTCAGTTAAATAGACATAGACCTAAGCTATGCAGTGAACTTCAATTGCCGTTGCAATTCGAAAGTAAGCCACTGTTATTTCCGATATTGGCCGCAAAAAAATCCATCTACACAAATATCAGCGCTGCGAGGTCCACACCCGTCAGCGGTCGTACCAATGTGGAGGTGAAGAAATGCTAACTCCATCTGTACGAAAAATTCACAACAAGAACAGTCGAAAAGTCATTTCGCTAGTCTACGTGCCACAAGTGGATAGTCATGTCGCTTGCGAGAGCCAACTAGAGCATCGATGGCTTCTGCAATTGACGAGCAATCCCGCCATTGCGAAGATTACTAGCCAACCAATGAAGGTTGACTATTTGCTTGATGGAGAATGGCGTACTTACACGCCCGACTTTCTTGTTATCTGGAAAGATGAGAAGAGAATTCCAACCGTTTATGAAGTAAAGCCATCCATTCAGGTAAAAAAGTATCTAGAAAAATTCCAAGCAATCAAGCAGGAGCTCGCCAAAAAAGGCTATGAATTTGTTGTGGTCAGCGAAGATGTCATTAACACACAGCCATTGAATAAAAATATTAAAAAACTAAAGCATTATTCAAGCTGCTTTGTCGATCTAAGCCAGCGTTTGGCCATTTATGGTGCCATCCCAAAGGGAAGCATTCCGATAGAGCAGCTCTGCAGCCAATTTTCAGACAGAAATGCCACCCTATGTGCAGTCTTTAAACTGCTGTGGGATGGTGATCTGGCTTTTAACTCCGATGAAATACTCACGCTACAGAGTCTAGTTTGGATTGGTCAAGGAGGTCTGCGATGAGCTTACAGCTACGCGAAGGCCTAAACGTACAGTTTCAAGGCTACCCATATCGAGTACTGGATATCCAACAAGGGCGCTCTGTTACCTTAATGGATAAGTGCAATGCCTACACGAAAGAGATGACATTTGATGAGGCTGACCACTACTTTTCTCTGGGAAAACTGAAGGTTGTTGAAGATGATGGCTACATTTTTCGGGATGACAATCTACCGCCCATACCATCAGCGCTACCTGAACACCTGCGCCATTCTGTACAGCGGCGGCTGCAATACGTTACAGCCATTCTTGCACAAACTGCGAAAACCTCATGTTCAAGGACTCTGCTCCCTATCGCACAGATCGTGGCCCAGGCGATAGGTGACAAGAAAATACCTAGCAGCCCAACGCTGTACCGTTGGTGCCGTGATTATCAGAATAGCGGCGAAGACATCATGTCACTGGCCCCCCGCACACAAAACTGCGGCAGGCGCCACGGGCAAATACACCCCGAGGTAATTGATCTCTTCTACTCGGTGCTTGATAGGTGCTACCTAACCATACATCGCAACAGTAAAAAGCATGTTCACCAGAAGCTAATTGATGAAATCTACTTAGAAAACAAAAAACGCCCCAAAGAAGAGTGGCTTAGTTTCCTGAGTTATGGCGGTTTCTGCAAGCTACTCAAAAGAGTTTTGGACCCTTTCATTGAGATGGCTAGGCGCTATAGCGAGCGCTATGCAAGACGCTATTTCAGGACCCGAGATCGGGGACCCGCGGCATTCTTTCCACTTGAGCGAGTGGAAATTGATCACACCATTCTTGATGTAATCATCATTCACCCAATTACAAAAAAAATCTTGGGTAGGCCGACTGTAACCGTAGCCATCGACAGGCGGACCCGAATGGTGTGTGCCATCTATATTGATTTGGCGCCACCCTCATCAGTGGCCGCCATGTTATGCATAAAACAGGCAGTTTCTAGCAAAGCCGAGTTATTGCAGCAATATGGCCTAGCGACTGAGCATTGTTGGCCAGTTGAAGGACGAATTGCGGGTATCTGGATGGACAACGGTCCAGAGTTTCATAGCCACGTTCATAAGCAATTATGCAAAGACTTGAAGATGGAACTTCAGTACTGCCCACCTGGTATGCCTTGGTACAAGGCAGTTGTAGAGCGATTCATTGGAACACTTAATACTCGGCTAATCCATCGCCTACCTGGTACAACTTGGTCTAACCCAGAAATGCGAGCCAGCTACCCTTCCGAAAAGCTTGCCTGCATCACACTAGAGGAGTTACGGCAGCTGGTTTTTAAATGGGTAGTTGTTGACTATCACAATACTCGCCATTCAGAACTAGGCGAGACCCCGCTACAGTGCTGGGATAGGTTAACTGCAAGTCATCCTATTCCTGCTCTCTGCGACGGCTCTAAGTTGGAAACACAGTTCAGCCTCACCTTTCATCGCCGGATTAGCAATGGCCGAATTTCAACTAAAGGACTAATTTATCATCATCCTCACTTGATTCATTTGCGTGAATGCATGCCAAGTAACACGAAATTCATGTTACGCATCGATCCCGAAGATGTACGTCAAGCTTATATTTACGATCCCATTAACAAAGCACTAATGAAAGTTGATTGCATCTCCATTGATACGGATCAAGAGCTATCTTGGCGCGATTACTTATCCATGCGAAAAGATCAGCAATCTGACAATGATACTGATGATGTTACTCAGGAAAAAATCAGAAGTGACAAAGCTGCTTTGAATGATGAAATTTTCCAGCTTCAGGCGCGTGCTGATCAACAGCTTCGGGCATTAAAAGGTAAAAAGCCATCAAATGGCCACAAAGCAACTGACACGAAACATGCAGCCATTCCTATCAATGTTAATGCGACAGTGGTGGATGATCTCGATTCCGAAGACTGGGAAGTTGAAGTAGATACTTTGCGAGGCGATAAAAATGTTTGATGACAAAAAATACGACAGCATTCGGGCGATGCTGGCAAAAATTGACCAAATCCGTGTTAAGACACCAACGTTTAATTTTGTATTAAACAACATGACCAGGTGTTTCAGTGAGTCGCGTGACCGGATGGAGCCTTTGTGCATGATTGTGACAGGTGAGTCGGGCGTTGGCAAAAGTACATTAATTCGTGCCATTCTTGATTTGCATAAGCCTGCCGAGCATGAGGAATTCACAGAGAAACCAATCATTGTTGCCTCTGTACCACTTCCTTCGACCATAAAAGCGCTATACAGCGAGCTGCTGATGGCACTTGGTGCAGGCTTCCCTGATCGCGGCTCTATCGAAGAAAAGCGTATCAAACTGCTGGAGCTATTACGTCGCTGTAAAACCCGCTTGATTATCTTGGATGAATTTCAGCATTTGGTCGAGCGGGGAACGCGTCCACGCATTGAGGCTGTTGCCGATGCGATCAAGACACTGATCAATCAAAGTGGTATCCCCATCATCTTGGTGGGCATCCCCTCTGCCCTATCCGTGCTGGAGTACAGCACGCAGCTTGCCGGAAGATTTCCGCTTCGGGCACATATCCCGCCATTTGATTGGCTGAATCGCCCACAGGAATTCGTCAAGCTTCTTTCTTATTACGAAAAGGCCTTACCGTTCGACATGCCGAGTGGCCTTGCTGATGACTGGAACCCTGCTCGCATCTATCTGGCAACCGGTGGCTACTTCCGTCTGTTCACCTCACTGATTCGGGAGGCAGCGCGCACTGCGCTCATGCAAGACAGCCCACGGATCGAGGTTGAGCATTTAGCGACAAGTTTTGACACTGTATTGCGGGACGCTCGTCGCTTGCGCGGTAATCCTTTCCGGATGGATAACCGCGAAATAGAACAATGGGTCTCAACTATGCAGGGGGCAAAAGCATGAATACGCCTCATACCGAACTTCGGTTATTAGCTCGTCCGAAACCTGACCAGGCAGAGCATCTTGCTGGTTACCTACTTCGCCTTACGGACGTGAATTGTTTGCGGCACTCACAGGAGTTATGTCAGTTGCTGTATCCAGAAGCAGATACGACAGCACGCGCTTCACTGATACCGCAAGTCGGTATTTACGACCTCTACCAACTGGCAAACCATACCGGACAACCGATTGAACAGCTGGAGAAGCTCACACGTCCACTGGATGTGCGAGTCGGTCGCATTCGGCAGTTTGAATACCAAGGCAAGCACTGGCCTCTCTCCATGATCCGCTACAAGTACCGTGCATGGTGCCCCCAGTGCTTAAAAACAAAAGGCAGGCAACTGTCTTCGTGGGACTGGCATATCACCACCTATTGCCCAGAGCATCAGGTACTGCTTCTCGAGTACTGCCCTGCATGCAGCAAGCGAGTTTCGTGGCGGCATAGCTCGCTGCACCGCTGTGCCTGCGGTGCTGAGCTCGCGCGAGCAGCAAGTACATCGGCCACAGCCGCCATCGATGGCTTCAACTTTGAAGCACTCCCTCTCGATATGCAGCATCGGTACATGGCACTTGCCTACTTGTCGCATCCCTGACGATCATATAAGCAATCGGCTACTCAAACTGAACACAGCACGAGAAGTCATGGGTATCCTGCTACAACTCTCCCGAGCACCCAATCCATGATCGTCAAACTACA
>NZ_JAQQLF010000022.1 GCF_028548455.1 Vogesella aquatica | reverse complement strand
CCAGCATCTGCCGCAAAGGATGCTGGCGCATCAGACACCATTGCTGGCGATGAAACAGTGGCAGAAATCACATCCCGAACTGTTCAAAAAGCAGGTGCGTAATCGTCCGGGACTAGACAGCTACCGGGCCCTGCGGCCTTACCTGCGCCTGACCGCGCAACCGCAGTAGTTTTTTGGGTTGTAAACGCTTTATCCTTGCAGTCTCTCTCCTTTGCATTTTTCCCGTTGCAATTAGCCGCACCCCAAAGGTGCGGCTTTTTTTATTTGGCGCGGCAGGCTGGGTAAATAAATCAGTATTTTTCCTTAGCAAAAGCAGTGAAAAGCAGCGCGGTTTTATTTGGTTTATTGCATTAAATACGGCTGTTAATGTGATGTTACTCCATCACCCCACCGTAAATTGCCATGAAAATTGTCGCCATTTCCGGCAGCCCCAGCCGCCAATCCAAAACAGCCCGTCTGATTGATCATGCTGCTGCCCGTCTGGCGGCGCAGGACATCGAAACCCAGCGTTTCAGCGTGTACGACTTTGCTGCAGAGGAGCTGCTGTACGGCAACTTTGCCGCCGACAGCGTCAAGGCATTCCAGCAGGCAATAGTGCGTGCCGACGGCGTGCTGATTGCCACCCCGGTGTACAAGGCGGCCTACGCCGGCGCGCTGAAAGTACTGCTCGACCTGATCCCCGAAGGCGGCCTGGCCGGCAAGCCGGTATTGCCGTTGGTGAGTGGCGGTAGCCCTGGCCACCTGCTGGCGGTGGAATACACCCTGAAGCCGGTGCTGGCCTCGCTGAAGGCCAGCGAAATCCATCAGGGCGTGTTTGCCGTAGAGCAGCAGATTGCGGTGTCGCCGCAAGGGCAGGCCTCGCTGGCCGATGAGCTTCGGCAAAGGCTGGACGAGGCGGTGGACGACTTGGCGGCCTTGCTCAGGCCTGCCGCCAGGTTGGCCGCACCGCACCGTGGCCACGATTTTATCTCCCGCACCATCAGTCTCTGACCCACCCAGGACAAAAACATGAAAACACGCACACTCAAACTAAGCCTGCTGGGCACCTTGCTGGCGTTTGCCCTGCCGGCCCAGGCGCTGGAACTCAATATCGGCTACCAGAAGAGCGCGCTTAATCTGGCGTCACTGAAGGCCCAGGGCACCCTGGAAAAGCAATTGAAGCCGCTGGGTGTGGAGGTGAAGTGGTTCGAGTTCCAGGCCGGCCCGCCGCTGCTGGAAGCCATGAACGCCGGTAGTGTCAGCATCGGCATGACCGGTGATTCGCCACCCGTGTTTGCCCAGGCCGCCGGTGCCGACATTGTCTACATCGGGCAGGAGCCGGCCAAACCGGAATCGTCGGCCATTCTGGTGCCGGCCAACTCGGCTATTAAGACGCTGGCTGATCTCAAGGGCAAGCGCATCGCCTTCACCAAGGGCAGCAGTGCGCATTACCTGACGGTGGCTGCGTTGCAGCATGCCAAGCTGGCTTACACCGACATCACCCCGGTGTACCTGTCGCCGTCCGAGGCGCGCGCCGCGTTTGAGCGTGGCAGCGTGGACGCGTGGACCATCTGGGACCCGTACTACGCCGCGGCACAGAAAGCGGGGGGCGTCCGTGTCCTGAGCACCGGCAAGGGGCTCACCGGCAACAACACCTTCTATCTGGCGCAGCGCGCCTACGCCAAAGCCAACCCCAAGGTGATCGACGTGGTGTTCAAAGCGCTGTCGGCCAACGACGACTGGCTGAAGAGCGACGCCAAGAAAGTGGCGGCCACACTATCCGGCTACACCGGGCTGGAAGCGGAAACCTACGAAGCCATGCTGTCGCGCAACCCCAGCTATAGCGTGAGCTACCTGCAGCCGGGCGTGGACGCACAGCAGCAGAAAGTGGCCGACGCCTTCTTCAGCCTGGGGCTGATTCCGAAAGCCATCAAGGTAAAAGACGCCTTCTGGAAACCGTAATCCGCCTGCGGCCAACCTTGGCCGCCGCACCTCACAGGACACACAGCATGCAAGTATTCTGGTTCTTCCCCACCCACGGCGATGGCCGCTATCTCGGTAGTGCCGAGGGCGCCCGCACCGTGGACCACGACTACCTGACCC
Organism: Vogesella aquatica; assembly: GCF_028548455.1. Lineage (GTDB taxonomy): Bacteria > Pseudomonadota > Gammaproteobacteria > Burkholderiales > Chromobacteriaceae > Vogesella > Vogesella aquatica. Next base: position 70,000 of record NZ_JAQQLF010000022.1, on the reverse strand, counting down.
AGATCGCCCGCGCGGCCGACAGCCTGGGGTTTGACGGCGCACTCATCCCCACCGGCCGCTCTTGCGAAGATCCGTGGGTCACCGCCGCCAGCCTGATTCCAGCCACCCGCCGCCTGAAGTTTCTGGTGGCGGTGCGCCCCGGCATCATGCAGCCCACGGTGGCAGCGCGCATGGCGGCCAGTTTCGACCGCCTGTCGCAAGGCCGCCTGCTGGTGAACGTGGTGGCCGGTGGCGACGCTACCGAGCTGGCCGGCGACGGCAGCTGGCTGAGCCACGACGAGCGCTACGAAGCCGCCAGCGAGTTCCTGCAAGTATGGAAAGGCGTGCTGGCTGGTGACACGGTCAGCCTGGACGGCAAACACATCAAGGTAAAAGACGCCAGTGTGCTGTACCCGCCGGTGAGCAAGCCGTACCCGCCGCTGTACTTTGGCGGCTCGTCCGACGCGGCCCACGACCTGGCCGCCGAACACGTGGACGTGTACCTCACCTGGGGCGAGCCGCCGGAAGAGGTGGCCAAGAAGATTGCCGACGTGAAAGCGCGCGCTGCCCGCCACGGCCGCACCGTGCGCTTCGGCATCCGCCTGCACGTGATCGTGCGTGAAAGCAACGAAGCGGCCTGGGCGGCTGCCGATGCGCTGATCATCAAGCTGGACGACGCCACCATCGCCGCGGCGCAGAAAACCCTGGCTCGTGCCGACTCCGAAGGCCAGCGCCGCATGGCCGCGCTGCACGGCGGCCGCCGCGACCAGCTGGAAATCGCCCCCAACCTGTGGGCCGGCATCGGCCTGGTGCGCGGCGGAGCTGGCACCGCGCTGGTGGGCGATGGCCCGACGGTGGCCAAGCGCATGCAGGAATACGCCGAGCTGGGCATCGATACCTTCGTGTTCTCCGGCTACCCGCACCTGGACGAAGCCTACCGCGTGGCCGAGCTGCTGTTCCCGCACCTGCCGGGGCGCGGCCTGGGTGCTGCGGCCAACGATGGTGGCCCGGCCGGTGAAATCGTGGCCAACCAGCTGCTGCCCAGGCAGTCGGCCGCATCCTGAAAGGGGCAAACATGAGCCAGAGCTTTTTGCAGCGCCACGCGGCGCGTGTCATCCCCTGGCTGGTGCCGGCAGCCTTGCTGCTAGCCTGGCAGGTGGCCTCCAGCCTGGGCTGGCTGAACCATCGCGTGTTGCCGGCCCCTAGCGAGGTGTTGGCCGCCGCCTGGCGCCTTACCGTCAGCGGCGAGCTGTTCACCCACCTGTACAGCAGCTTCTGGCGCGCTGCCAGCGGCTTTGCCATCGGCGCTGGTTTGGGGCTGCTGCTGGGGCTGATCGCCGGCCTGTCGCGTCTGGGCGAGGCGGTGTTCGATACCACGCTGCAGATGCTGCGCAATATCCCGCCGCTGGCCATCTTGCCGCTGGTGATCCTGTGGTTCGGCATCGACGAAACCGCGAAGGTGTTTCTGGTGGCCTTCGGCACGCTGTTTCCGGTGTACCTCAACACCTATCACGGTATCCGCTCGCTGGACCCGGCGCTGCTGGAAATGGCGCGCAGCTACGGCGTCACCGGGCAGGCGCTGTTCCGCCAGGTGGTGCTACCCGGCGCGCTGCCGTCCATCCTGGTGGGCGTGCGCTACGCGCTGGGTATCGCCTGGATCATCCTGATCGTGGCGGAAACGCTGGCCGCCAGCAGCGGCATCGGCTACCTGGCGGCCAACGCCCGCGAGTTCCTGCAAACCGAGATCGTGGTGCTGTCCATCCTGCTGTACGCCCTGCTGGGCAAGGCGGTAGACGTGGCGGCACGGCTGCTGGAGCGCCGCTGGCTACAGTGGCACCCGTCCTACCTGAAAGCCTGAGGAGCACGCCATGAAACGCGAAAACTTTACGCTGGCCGGTGCCATCCACCTGCAAGGCTTGCAACGCCGCTTTGGTACCCGCACGGTGCTGGACGGGCTGAACCTGGATATCGCCCAGGGCGAGTTTGTGGCCATAGTTGGCCGCAGCGGTTGCGGCAAGAGCACGTTGCTGCGCCTGCTGGCCGGGCTCGATGCCCCCGACGGCGGCCGCTTGCAGCAGCCGGCTGGCCAGACCGTGCGGGTGATGTTCCAGGACGCGCGCCTGCTGCCGTGGAAAACCGTACTCGACAACGTGGCGCTGGGGCTGGCGGGTGCCGACGCCCGCCAGCGTGCCCGCGATGCGCTGGCCGAAGTGGGCCTGGCCGACCGTGCCGGCGAGTGGCCAGTGCGGCTGTCTGGCGGCCAGCGCCAGCGTGTGGCCCTGGCGCGTGCCCTGGTGCACCAACCACAGCTATTGCTGCTGGACGAGCCACTGGGCGCGCTGGACGCGCTGACGCGGCTGGAAATGCAGGCGCTGATCGAGCGCCTGTGGCTGGCCCACGCGCCCACCACCGTGCTGGTAACGCACGACGTGAGCGAAGCGGTAGCGCTGGCCGACCGCGTGGTACTGGTGGAGGAGGGCAGGGTTGCGCTGGACGTACGCATCGACCTGCCACGCCCGCGCCAGCACGGCGACACCCGCTTTGTGGCTTTCGAACAGCACATCCTGCAGCGCGTGCTGCAGGGCCCGGCCTACACCGGCCAGCTGCCGGCCGAGCCGGTACAACCTTATCGCTTTAACCAGCTTAACTGGGCGCTATAGCCCGGGCTTACCCCCAGAAAAGGACACATCATGAGCATCAAATCCATCAACGTACGTAACCAGTTCAAGGGCACCATCAAGGAAATCATCGAAGGCCCGGTGCTGTCCGAAGTGGACGTGGACACCCCGTCCGGCATCGTCACCTCGGTGATTACCACCCGCTCGGTCAAGGAGCTGGAGCTGAAAGTGGGCTCCGAGGTAATTGCCTTCGTCAAATCTACCGAAGTGTCCATCGCCACCCTGTAAGGAGTACCACATGTCTGCCCCCCTTTCCCGCGAGGCACTGGCGCAGCTGTTTACCGATGCGCGCTCCTTGCACAGTTTTACCAGCCAGCCGGTCAGCCCCGACACCATCCAGCAGCTGTACGAGCTGCTGAAGTGGGGCCCCACTGCCTTTAATGGCCAGCCCGGGCGCTATGTGTTCCTGCAGACGCACCAGGCGCGGCAGCAGCTGTCGCCCGCGCTGTCGGCCGGTAACCGTGACAAGACACTGGCGGCACCACTGACGGTGATCGTGGCGTACGACACCGCGTTTCACGAGCAGCTGCCCACGCAGTTCCCCGTCTTTGACGCCAAGGGTTTCTACGACAACCTGCCGCACCTGATCGAACCTGGCGCACGTAGCAATGCCACGCTGCAGGGCGCCTACCTGATCCTGGCGGCGCGGGCATTGGGGCTGGACGCTGGCCCGATGACCGGCTTTGACGCCGAGGCGGTAGACCGCACCTTTTTTGCCGACGGCCGCTACAAGAGCCTGCTGCTGGTGAACCTGGGCTATGGCCAGCGCGAGGGCTTGTACCCGCGTGGCCCGCGCCTGGCGTACGAGGACGTAGTTTCCATCCTGTAGTCTCTGTTTTACTCCCTGAATCTCGCTTTGCCCGCAGCCTGCTGCGGGCATTTTTTTTTGAATAAGCAGCGGGTTTTCTATTTTGTCGATAGTGATATGACTTTGTTTTATTAGCAGCAAAAAATAATAGCTAGCCAGATTATCTTGGTTTGTTTCCGCTTGGTGTCTCGATAAATTGGAACCCAGTCAAGCGCAGGAGTCAGCTCATGTTGGCCGCCAAAATCCGTATATGGCGCCGTATCAAATGGCGAGCCTTTATTTGTCGCGCGCGGCATGCCTTGTTGCTGCTGCCTGATTTACCTGCCCAACCATTACCGCTGTATCTGGACGTTTCCATTTTTAGATAAGGGCCAATTAATGAAACAATTTACCCGTCGCCGTTTTGCCGTACTGGCCGCCGCTACCGGCCTGGCCTGGTTGGCCGCGCCCGCGCTGGCCGCCAGTGACGTACTGCGCGTGGGCGTATCGTCCACGCCACAGGTGGAATCACTGCAGATTGCCGTCAAGGAAGCCAAGACCCAGGGCCTGAACGTGGAGCTGGTGGAGTTTTCCGACTGGAACACCCCGAACGCCGCGCTGGCCAACGGCGATATCGACGTCAATTACTTCCAGCACATCCCGTTTCTGGAGAACGCCAAGAAGCAGGGTGGCTACGACTTCGTGTCGGTGGGCACCGGCACCATCATGAAAATCGGCCTGTACTCGCATAAATGGAAAAGCTTTGCCGACATCCCGGCGGGTGGCAAGGTGGCCATCGCCAGCGACCCGGTCAACGGCGGGCGCGGGCTGCTGCTGCTGGAGCGTGCCGGCCTGATCAAGCTCAAGTCCGGCCTGGGTTACAAGGCCACCACGCTGGATATTGTGGCCAACCCTAAAAAGCTGAGCATCGTCGCGTTGGAGGCCTCGCAGCTGGCGCGCGCGCTGGACGATGTAGACCTGGCGCAGGGCTACCCGTCGTTCCTGCGCCTGGCCGGTGAAAACCCGGACAACGCGCTGCTGTTCGACGGCGTGGAGAACAAGATTTTTGCCCTGCAGTGGGTGGTGCGCAAGCAGGATGCGGCCAACCCCAAGGTGCAGCAGTTCATCCGTATCTACCAGAACTCCAAGCAGGTTCGCGCCTCGCTGGACAAAGTGTTCGGCAAGCTGTACGCGCCGGCCTGGCTGTAAGGAGGGGGCATGAACGCACGCGTTGAAACCTTCCCCCTGCGCGAGGCTGCCGCAGCTGCCGCGGCGGCAACCAGCCCGCTGCCGGCCGATACCGTGGTGCGCTTCGAAGCCGTAGGCCGCACCTTTGCCAGCGGCGACAAAACCGTCACCGCGCTGGACGCCATCAGCCTGGACGTTGGCCGCGGCGAGATCTTCGGCATCATCGGCCGCAGCGGCGCCGGCAAGTCCACGCTGGTGCGCACCATCAACCACCTGGAAGCCCCCGGCAGCGGGCGGGTACTGGTCAACGGCCAGGACCTGGCGCAGCTGGACGAAAACGCGCTGGCTGCCGCCCGTCGCCGCATCGGCATGGTGTTCCAGCACTTCAATCTGCTGTCGTCCAAAACCGTGGCGCAAAACATCGGCCTGCCGCTACGCATTGCCGGTGTGCCACAGGCGCAGATCGACGCCAAGGTAGACAGCCTGCTGGCGCTGGTGGGGCTGGAAGGCAAGCGCGACGTGTACCCGGCCAAGCTGTCCGGCGGCCAGAAGCAGCGGGTAGGCATCGCCCGTGCGCTGGTGCACGACCCGGACCTACTGCTGTGCGACGAGGCCACCTCGGCGCTGGACCCGGAAACCACGCAGTCCATTCTGGCGCTGCTGCGCGACATCAACCGCCGCCTGGGGCTGACCGTGGTGCTGATCACCCACGAAATGGCGGTGATCCGCGAGATCTGCGACCGTGTGGCGGTGCTGGAAAACGGCCGTCTGGCAGAGTTGGGCGAGGTGTGGCGCGTATTCGGTGCACCGCAGGCCGACGCTACCCGCGCCTTGCTGGCCTCGCTGGTGCACGACCTGCCTGACGATGTGCAGCGCCGCATTGTGGCCGAGCCGGCCGGCCGTGCCACCCCGGCGCTGCTGGACATCCGGCTGGACGGCGTTAGTGGCCGCGACCCGCAGCTGGCGCAACTGGCCCAGGTACTGGGACCGGAGCTGCAGCTGGTGCACGGCGGCGTGGAGCGCATCCAGGGCCGGGCGCAAGGCCGGCTGGTGGTGGCGTTCCAGCCGCATGACCTGGTGCGCCAGGTGTCACAGTTGGCCGCAGCGTTGGCGCTGCCGGCCGCCAACATCCGCTTGCTGGGGTATCTGCAACATGACTGAACTGTACGAACTGTATCTGCAAGCTGGCTGGCAGACGCTGCAGATGGTGAGCGTGGCAGCCCTGGTGTCGGCCGTGTTCGGCCTGGGGCTGGCGCTGCTGCTGGTGACCACCGGGCCGGGCGACCTGTACGCCTCGCCCTGGCTTAACCGCACGCTGGGCAGCGTGGTGAACGTGTTCCGTTCGGTGCCGTTCATCATCCTGCTGGTGGTATTGCTGCCGTTTACCCGCTTGGTGGTGGGTACCACCATCGGCGTGTGGGCGGCGGTAGTGCCGTTGTCGGTAGCCGGCATTCCGTTCTTTGCCCGCATCGCCGAAGTGAGCTTGCGCCAGGTAGACCGAGGCCTGATCGAAGCGGTGCAGGCCATGGGCGGCAAGCGCTGGCACGTCATCCACCTGGTGCTGCTGCCCGAGGCGCTGCCCGGCATCGTCAGCGGCCTCACCATCACCCTGGTGGCGATGATCGGCTCGTCGGCGATGGCCGGTGCCGTGGGCGCCGGCGGCCTGGGCGACCTGGCCATCCGTTACGGCTACCAGCGTTTCGACACCCAGGTCATGCTGGCCGTGCTGGTGGGCCTGGTAGTGCTGGTGAGCCTGGTACAAACCGGCGGCGATGCGCTGGCGCGCCGTCTTGATTACCGCCGCTAGGGCGGCAGAGGAAACCGATATGTCCGATCTCATCGTTCACCGTATCCGCAGCGACGCCGAAGCCGTGGCCGTGGCGCAGCAGCTGGCTGCCGATTTCGCCCGCGAAGCAGGGCTGCGCGATGCCGAGCGCCGCCTGCCGTGGGACGAGCTGGCGCGTTTTTCTGCCAGCGGCCTGGGCGGCATTACCGTACCGCGCGAATTCGGCGGCGCCGGTGTCAGCTACCGCACGCTGGCGCAGGTGTTCCGCATCCTGAATGCGGCGGATTCGTCGCTGGGGCAGATTCCGCAAAACCACTACGCCGTGCTGGAAGTGTTCCGTCACCACGGCAGCCCCGAGCAGCAGGCGCGGGTGTTCGCCGAGGTACTGGCTGGCAAGCGCCTGGGCAACGCCGGCCCGGAAAAGGGCAAGACCTCGCTGCTGCAGCCCGGCACCCGCTTGCAGCGCGGCGACGACGGCCAGCTGCGCCTGAGCGGCCAGCGTTATTACTCCACCGGCGCGCTGTTTGCCGACTGGATTCCCACCCGTGCGCAAGACGAGCAGGGCCGCGTGGTACAGGTGCTGGTGCCGCGCCACGCCGAGGGCGTGCAGGTGGTGGACGATTGGTCGGCCTTCGGCCAGCGCACCACCGCCAGCGGCAGCGTGCAGTTTGAGCAGGTGCCGGTGGACGAGAGCCTGATCGTGCCGGTATGGCAGCTGGCCGATACCCCGGGCCTGACCGGACCGGTATCGCAGCTCTTGCAAGCGGCCATCGACGCCGGCATCGCCGAGGCGGCGCTGGCCGACGCGCTGGATTTCGTGCGCCAGCACGCCCGGCCGTGGGTGGACGCCAACGTTGGCCGCGCCAGCGACGACCCGCACCTGATCCACATCGTGGGCCGGCTGCAGATCGAGCTGGACGCCGCGCTGGAGGTGCTGGACCAGGCCGCGCACACGCTGGACCGCCTGGCGGCCGCGCCGGTCACTGCCGCCAGCAGCGCCGAAGCCTCGATCGCCGTGGCGCACGCCAAGGTGCTCACCACCGAAGCCGCGCTGCGCAATGCCGAGCGCCTGTTCGAGCTGGCCGGCTCGTCTGCCACCCGTGCCCGCCACCAGCTGGACCGCCACTGGCGCAACGCCCGTGTGCACACCCTGCACGACCCGGTGCGCTGGAAATACCACGCCATCGGCAATTACGTACTGAACGGGGTTTTTCCGGCCCGTCATCAATGGAACTAAGGAGCAGGGTATGACCGAACTGTCTGCAATCGGCCAGGCGCAGCTGGCGCCCGCCGCGCACCGCATCCGCTCGGACGAAGAAGCGCTGGCCGTGGCCCGCCACTGGGCGGCCGAGTTTGCCACCACCGCCGTACAGCGCGACCGCGAGCGCATCCTGCCGTGGGACGTGCTGGATGGCTACGCTGCCAGCGGCCTGTGGGGCATTACCGTACCGCAGGAGTACGGCGGTGCCGGCGTGTCCAGCGTGACGCTGGCCGAGGTGATTGCCATCATCAGCGCCGCCGACGGCTCGCTGGCGCAGATCCCGCAAAACCATTACTACGCGCTGGAAGTGCTGCACGTGGGCGGTACGCCGCAACAGCAGCGCTTCTTCTACGACAAGGCGCTGCAAGGCGTGCGCTTTGGCAATGCGCTGGCCGAGATCGGCCACAAGGATTACAAGCGCCGCACCCACCTGGCAGCGGACGGCGACGGCTTCCGCGTCAGCGGGCAAAAGTTTTACTGCACCGGTGCGCTGTACGCCGAGTGGATTCCCACCCTGGTGGTGGACGCCGACGAAGTGAGCTACCTGGCTTTCATTCCGCGCCACAGCGAGGGCATCAGCATTACCGACAACTGGGACGGCTTTGGCCAGCGCGTTACCGGCAGCGGCTCGGTACATTTCGACCGGGTGCGGGTAGAGCGCGACTGGATCGTACCGTTCAAGGCATCGTTCGACCGGCCCACCACCATCGGCCCGTTTGCGCAGATCCTGCACGCCGCCATCGATCTGGGCCAGGCCCGCGGTGCCTACGCCGCCACGCTGGACTACGTGCGCGAGTACAGCCGGCCGTGGATAGACGCCGGTGTGGACAAGGCCAGCCACGACCCGCTGCTGGTGGAGCGGGCAGGGCAGCTGTCTGTACGCTTGCGCGCTGCCGAGGCCAGCGTGGCGGTGGCCGGCGCCCGCGTGCTGACCACCGAAATCGCGCTGCAAGCCGGTAGCCAGCTGTTCGAGCTGGCCGGCACCAGCGCCACGCTGGCCGAGCACAATCTGGACCGCTTCTGGCGCAACGCCCGCACCCACACGCTGCACGACCCGGTGCGCTGGAAATTCCACGCCGTGGGCAACTACGTGCTCAACGACACACTGCCACCGCGGCACGGAGCGCTGTGACATGGCCAAGCAGATACTGCTGAACGCGTTCAACATGAACTGCGTCGGCCACATCAACCACGGGCTGTGGACGCACCCGCGCGACAACTCGGTGGACTACAACACGCTGGGCTACTGGACGCAGCTGGCGCAAACGCTGGAGCGCGGCCTGTTCGACGGCCTGTTCATCGCCGACATCATCGGCGTGTACGACGTGTACCAGCAGTCCATCGACCTCACTGCGCGCGAAGCCATCCAGCTGCCGGTCAACGACCCGCTGCTGCTGGTGCCGGCCATGGCCGCCGTTACCCGGCACCTGGGCTTCGGGGTCACCGCCAACCTGAGCTACGAGCCGCCCTACCTGTTTGCCCGCCGCATGAGCACGCTGGACCACCTCACCGGCGGCCGTGCCGGCTGGAACATCGTGACCGGCTACCTGGACAGTGGCGCCCGCGCCATGGGGCTGGACGCGCAGGACGAGCACGACCGCCGTTACGACCGCGCCGACGACTACCTGGCGCTGCTGTACAAGCTGTGGGAAGGCAGCTGGGAAGATGGCGCCGTGCGCCGCGACAAGGTTGGCCGCGTGTTTGCCGACCCGGCGCGCATCCACCGCGTGCAGCACCAGGGGCCGTTTTACCGGCTGGACGGCTACCACCTGTGCGAGCCGTCGCCGCAGCGCACGCCGGTGCTGTTCCAGGCCGGCGCGTCCGACCGTGGCCAGCGCTTTGCCGCCACCCACGCCGAGGGCATTTTCATCCCGGCGGGCGACAAGGACAGCACCCGCCGCCTGGTGCAGCAGATTCGCGCCCAGGCCGTGGCGCAGGGCCGCCGCGCCGACGACGTGAAAATCTTTGTCGGTATTGCCGCCGTGGTGGGCCATACCCAGGCCGAGGCGCAGGAAAAGTTTGACGACTACTGGCACTACGCCAGCGCCGAAGCCGGCCTGGCGCACTTTGCCAGCAGTATCGGTGTGGATTTCAGCCGCTACGGCCTGGACGACCCCATCGAGTACGGCAGCAGCAACGCCATCCAGTCTGCGGCCAACACCGCCCGTGCCAACCAGCTGACGCGGCGCAAGCTGCTGGAACGCTTCCGGCTGGGCAGCCGTTACCCGACGCTGGTGGGCGACGCGGCCAGCGTGGCCGACGAGCTGCAATCGTGGGTGGAAGACGTGGGCGTGGACGGCTTCAACCTGTCGCGCACCGTCACACCGGAAAGCTACGAGGATTTTGTCGACCTGGTGGTGCCGGAGCTGCAAAACCGTGGCGCCTACAAGACCGCCTATCAGGAAGGCAGCCTGCGGCACAAGCTGTTTGGCCAGGGCGACACCCTGCCGGCGCGCCACGCCGGGGCCGGCTATCGCCACGGCGCCTGAATCTATTTACACAAGGAGAAACCATGAACCGCATCACACGCATCAAGCAGGGCCTTGGCGCCCTGGGCCTGTTACTGCTGGCCGTCAGCAGCCATGCTGCCGCACTCAAGATCGGCGTTACCCCTGGCGCCTACGCCGACTCGGTGCGCGTTGCCGCGCAAGAGGCCAAGAAACAGGGGCTGGAAGTGGAGGTGGTGGAGTTCAGCGACTGGACCACGCCCAATGTGGCGCTGGCCAACAAGGACCTGGACGCCAATTACTTCCAGCACCAGCCGTTTCTGGATAACGTCATCAAGACCCAGGGCTACAAGCTGAAATCGGTAGGCGTGGGCATTCTGGCCAATATCGGTTTGTACTCCAGCAAGGTGAAAAGCTTTGCCGAGCTGAAAACCGGCGCCAAGGTGGCGGTTGCCAGCGACCCGATCAACCAGGGTCGTGCGCTGCTGCTGTTGCAGAAGGCCGGCCTGATCAAGCTGCGTGACGGCGTGGGCGCCAAGGGCAAGCTCACCGATATTGCGGCCAACCCGCGCAAGCTGAGCTTTGTGGAAGTGGAAGGCCCGCAGCTGGTACGCGTGATCGATGACGTGGACCTGGCGCAGGGTTACCCGCACTTTATCGCTGCGGCCAAAACCTTTGACCCGGGTAGTGCCTTGCTGTTCTCCGGCCTGGACGACGAGCAGTACGCCATCCGCTTTATTGCCCGCGACGACAATGCGGCCGACCCCAAGCTGCAGCAGTTCGTGCGCGTGTACCAGCAATCGCCGGCGGTGCGGGCGCAGATCCGCAAGTCCTACCTGGGCAACGACAAGCTGTACCACCTGGCCTGGACTGACTAGGGCACTGTACTGGTCTGCTCAGTGAACAAGGCCGGCTTGCTCCATCAAGGCAGTCAGTTAGCGCTGACCGCCTTCTTGTCTTCGTGTTGATGAGAATGGTTGTATCCGCTTCGCGGATGATTTCTGCATGCCGGTTCCGCCCGGCATACGGGCAAAGGGGGCGGGTCGCCGCCCCCTTTTGCAATCCCCCGCGCCCCGGGCCTGCTCGAAACCCCGTTCAAAATGGCACGCCCCAGGCGCAGCCGAACTCGCATCGCTGAGCAAATCAAAGATTTGCACGCAGATCGCTAACGGCTCGGTGCTCAAACAAATCGGCTGCTTAAGACCTGGGGCGCACCATTTTGCCCGGCTCGCGCCAACGGGATTGGGTGCTTCATTAACGTTCTGTCTTTGAGTGAACTGCAGCGTCGCTTAACTGGCCATCTGACGTGGATGCCGGGATTGTTGCATTGCGTACTTGAGTAAGATCAGCTGCGGTTGATGCGCAGCTGGTAGCTGAAGCGGTCGGCGCGGTAGTACAGGTAGTCCAGCACCAGCGGCTGGCCGTCGGCAGCGCGGGTGACGCGCTCCACATGCAGCAGCGCGTCGCCGCTGCGGCAGCCCAGCTGGCCTGCGGTGTCCGTATCGGCCACGCAGGCGTGGATGGTGAGGTCGGCGTGGCCCAGCGGCGTGGCGTAGTCGTTTTCCAGAATAAGAAAGATATCGCGCCCGGCCAGGTCTTCGCGCGCCAGGCGCTGGCCCAGCGCCAGCGGAAAGTAGCTGATGTCCAGCGATACCGGCTGCTGGTCCAGATAGCGCAGGCGGCGGATTTCCATCACCTCGCTGCCGGCGTCCACGCCCAGCGCGGTAGCGATGGCGGTGTCGGCCGGGCAGGGCGCCAGCCGCAGCACACGGTTGCAGGCGGTATGGCCGCGCTGGCTCATGGCCTCGGCAAAGCCTTGTAGCCGAGCCAGGGTTTGTACCGGTTTGGCGGCCGGGCGGCTGACAAAGCAGCCCTTGCCTGCCACCTTGAACAGCAGGCCTTCCTGCTGCAGCGCCGCCAGCGCGTGGCGCACGGTGATGCGGCTGACGCCGAATTGCGTCATCAGCTGCTGTTCCGACGGCAGCTTGTCGTGCTCGTGGTAGCGGCCATCCAGGATGGCGGCGCGCAGGTGCTCGCGAATCTGGCTGTGCAGTGGCTGGCTGGCGTGCAGCGGGGGCAGGGTGTCGGCTTTCATGGCGGCAGTATAGCGCGCCTTGCGGCCAACCTGTTATGACAGGTTATGACTTAAGCTGATTTGCAATGCGTTTTTGCTTGGTTCGGTTTGCCGGCTGTCGTCCCTAGAATCGTTTGTGCCAACGCAAGCCTCGCCGTGGTACAGCGGGCTCGGCGGATAACTCTCTGCAAAAGGACTGACATGAGCCTCGACATTTTCTGGTTTCTGCCCACCTCGGGCGACACCCGCTACCTGGGCAAATCGGACGCTGGCCGCCCGGTCAGCAACGAATACCTGCGCCAGGTGGCGGTAGCTGCCGACACCCTGGGCTACGACGGGGTGCTGATCCCCACCGGCAGCGGTTGCGTGGACCCGTGGATTACCGCCGCTACCGTGGCGCCGGTCACGCAAAGGCTGAAGCTGCTGGTGGCGGTGCGCACCGCGCTGACCAAGCCCAGCGTGGCGGCACGCATGGCAGCCACGCTGGACCAGGCCACTCACGGCCGCGTGCTGGTGAACATCGTGGCCGGTGGCGACGCCGCCGAGCTGGCCGCGGATGGCATCTTCCTGCAGCACGACGAGCGCTACGAGGAAGCCAGCGAGTTCCTGCACATCTGGCGCGAGCTGCTGGCCGGCAACGCCGTCAACTTTGACGGCAAGTACCACCAGATCAAGGACGCGCGCAATTTCTTCCCGCCGGTACAAAAGCCGTACCCGAAGATCTACTTTGGCGGTTCTTCCGAGGCTGCGCACGCGCTGGCCGCCGAGCACGTGGACGCCTACCTCACCTGGGGCGAGCCGCCGGCCGCCGTGGCCGAGAAGATTGCCGACGTGCGCGCCCGTGCCGCCAAGCTGGGCCGCACGGTGAAGTTTGGCGTGCGCCTGCACGTGATCGTGCGCGAAACCAACGACGAAGCCTGGGCTGCGGCCAACGCGCTGATCAGCCATCTGGACGACGACACCATCGCCAAGGTGCAGGCGCGCTTTGCGCAAATGGATTCCGAAGGCCAGCGCCGCATGGCCGCGCTGCACGGCGGCCAGCGCGACAAGCTGGAAGTGGCGCCCAATCTGTGGGCTGGCGTTGGCCTGGTGCGCGGCGGTGCCGGCACCGCGCTGGTGGGTGATGCGCAAACGGTGGCCGCCCGCCTGCAGGAGTACGCCGCGCTGGGGGTGGACACCTTTGTGTTGTCCGGCTACCCGCACCTGGAAGAAGCGTTCCGCTTTGCCGAGCTGGTGTTCCCGCTGCTGCCGGGCAAGCAGCAGGCGCTGCCCGGTGGCCAGGTGTTTACCGGCGGGCCTTTTGACGCCAGCGCCTTGTCGGCCAGCGGCCAGATCGCCCGCACCCTGCAAGCGGCGCCGCCGGAAAAAGTGGCCTGAGCGCGCTGATTTTCTGTCGTTTCCTGCACACATTTCTGCCACCGGCGCGCGCCGGTGGCCATACCGAATACTGAAAGGACAAGCATGACCCGATTCAACCCGCAACGTCGCCAGCTGTTGCAGTTGGCCGCCGCCGGCGTCGCCGCCGCTACCTTGCCGCTGCCTGCGTTGGCCGCCGGCAGCGATACCCTGCGCATCGGCTACCAGAAGTACGGCACCCTGGTGCTGTTGAAGGCACAAGGCACGCTGGAAAAACGGCTGGCACCGCTGGGCATCAGCGTGAAGTGGGCCGAATTCCCCGGCGGCCCGCAGCTGCTGGAGGCGCTGAACGTGGGCAGTGTGGACTTCGGCACCACCGGCGAGACGCCGCCGATTTTTGCCCAGGCTGCCGGGGCCGACCTGCGCTACGTAGCGTACGAGCCGCCCGCGCCGCGCGGCGAAGGCATTGTGGTGCAGAAGGATTCGCCGATCCGCAGCGTCAAGGACCTGAAAGGCAAGAAGATCGCCTTGAACAAGGGCTCCAACGTGCACTACCTGCTGGTGCGGGCGCTGGAAAACGCCGGCCTCAAGTACGAAGACGTGCAGGTGGTGTTCCTGAGCCCGTCCGACGGCCGTGCCGCCTTCGAGCGTGGCAGTGTGGATGCGTGGGTGATCTGGGACCCGTTCTTTGCCGCCGCCGAAAAACAGCTGGGCGCGCGCCTGATTGCCGACGGCCGTGGCAACGTCAGTAACCACCAGTTCTACCTGGCTGCCGGCAAATACGCCGCCGAAAACGGCAACATCATCAAGCTGATCGTGGAAGAACTGGCGCGGCTGGACAAGTGGGCGCTGCAGAACCTGCCGGAGGTGGCCAGCCAGCTGTCGTCGCAGATCGGCCTGGACAAAGCCATCGTGCAGGTAGCCGCCGAGCGCGGCAGCTACGGCGTGCGCGGCATCGATGCGGCGGTACTGGCCGAGCAGCAACGCATTGCCGATACCTTCTACCAGCTGAAGCTGATCCCCAAGCCGCTGGCGGTGAAAGACATCGTGTGGAAGGGCTAGCTTAAGCCGGCAACCGAACGGGTTGCCATATCACGACACCCCCTGTTTGCCAGGCAAGCAGGGGGTGTTCCGTGATGGCGGGCGCCAGGGGGATCAGGCCTGCTGCGGGCTACGCCCCAGGCGGCGACCGGCCCAGGCCAGCAGGCTGCACAGCAGCAGGTAGCACAGGGCAATGAAAGCAAACACTTCCAGCGGGTATACCTGCTCGCGGTTGTTGACCTGGGCGGCCACAAAGGTCAGCTCGGCCACCCCCACCACGTAGGCCAGCGAGGTATCTTTCAGCAGCGATACCCACTGGTTGACGAACGAGGGCAGCATCATGCGCAGCGCCGGCGGCAGGATCAGCCAGCGCAGCACTTGCCAGCGGGTAAAACCCAGCGCCAGCCCGGCCTGCCATTGGCCGGCAGGGGCAGCGTCAATCCCGGCCTGCACCGTCTGCGCCAGAAAGGCACCGCCGATCAGTGCCAGCGCCGCGATAACGGTGAGTGTGCCCGGTACGTCCACGCCAAACAGTACCGGCAGCAAGAAATAGCACCAGAAAATCAGCATCACCACCGGTATGGCCCGCAGCGTGCCGCACGCCACGCCCAGCAGCCGTCGCCATGCCGGCCTGCCCATCACCAGGCCGACTCCTGCCGCAATGCCCAGTACGCTGGCCAGCGCCGCCGCGGCCAGGCCCATTAACAAAGTCAGCGCCATGCCGCCTAGCTGCCCTTGCGGCCAACTGCCCAGCAGCAGGTAATCGAGGTTGGCGGTGATCACTTCGCTATGCATCGCCATACCCCCGTTGCGCAGTCTGCAGCCTTACCCCGGCCAGTTGGGTGCCCAGTACCAGCAGCAGGTACAGCAGCGTGGCGACGGCAAAAGCCTGGAAGGTGAGCAGGGTTTCGGTTTCCACCTGGCGCGAGCGGTAGGACAACTCGGCCACGCCGATGGCCATGGTAAGCGAGGTGTTCTTGATCACCGCCAGATACTGCCCCAGCAGCGGGCGGTACACCAGGCGCAGCGCTTGCGGCAGCACGATGTGGCGCAGCACCTGCCACGGCCGCATGCCCAGTGCATGGGCGGCGGCGTACTGGCCGGCTGGCACACCGCGCAAGCCGGCTTCCACTTCGCCGGCGATGAAGGCGCTGCTGTACAGCGTCAGCGCGATGAAGGCCGCCAGAAACTCGAATGACGGCCACGTTAGCGGCCCAAACGCATGCGGCGCGTTCAGCCACAGCATGGCGCCTTCCGGCAGCAGGCTGGCCACGCCGAAGTACCACAGCAGCAGCTGCACCAGCAGCGGGGTGTAACGGTGCGCGGCCAGCCAGCCGTTTACCGGCCAGCGCAAACGCGATGGCTGCAACGCGGCCAGCACAATGCCCAGTACGCTGGCGGCCACGCACACCAGTAACGACAGCCAGGCGGTTTGCACCACGCCTTCCAGCATCCAGCCGATAAAGCGTGGTGCCAGCCAGTCATAGCCCAGCCAGGCGGGGGGAGACATATCGCGTCCTTTCTTCTGCAAAAACAAACGCCGCCTGGAGGGCGGCGCGGGGGCACCGGCCACGGGTGGGCCGGCTTGGCGGGGCAGGCTTATACCTTGTCGCCGATCTTGAAGTCACGCGGCAGCGGGGCCTTGGTGCTGGGGCCGAACCAGCGGTCGTAGATCTTTTGCGCCTCGCCGTTCTTTTCCAGCGACAGCAGTACGTCGTTCACCAGCTTTTGCAGCCGCGCCTCGCCCTTCGGCAAACCGATGGCCTGGTATTCACGGGTAAGGGTAAACGGGGCGATTTCAAACTTGTCCTTGTCCGGTGCATTGGCCAGCAGCGCAGCCAGCTTGGAGCCATCCTGGGTGATGGCATTCACGTTGCCGTTACGCAGCGCGGCAAAAGCCAGCGGGGTGTCGTCGTAGGACACCACTTTGGTAGCCGGGTACTTGTCGCGCAGCGTGATCTCCTGGGTGGTGCCCTTGTCGGCGCCCACGCGCAGGCCGGCCAGCTGGTCCGGCTTCTGCAGGCTGCCTTTACGGGCGATGAACTGCTGGCCGGAGGCAAAGTACGGCAGGCTGAAATCCACTTGCTTGGCGCGGTCCGGCGTCACGGTGAAGTTGGCCGCAATCAGGTCGGCCTTGCCGGAAACTAGCAGCGGAATGCGGTTGGCCGGGTTGGTGGGAACCAGCTCCAGCTTCACGCCCAGCTTGCTGGCGATGTGACGCGCCACGTCGACGTCCAGGCCGTTGATCTGGCGGGTTTGCGCATCCAGAAAGCCGAACGGCGGGTTACTGTCAAAAGCGGCCACGCGCAGTACGCCGTCTTTCTTGATGTCGTCGATACGGTCGGCAAAGGCGCTGTTGGCGCCGGCGGCCAGCAGCAAGGCGAGGATAAGCTTGCTTTTCATGAGGATGCTCCCGAGGGGTAATGGAATGTGCCGCCAGCATAAGGCGGCGCCCCAGGGTAAGTGAACCAAGTTATTTTGCATTTTTTATACAAAATACGCATATCGCGCCCTAGCTACGACGTGTGTGCAGGCACCATGCAAAAAGCCCGGTGATACCGGGCTTGTGGTGTGTGCTGCGCCGTTTCAGCGTGCGGGGCGCTGGCCTGCGGCCAACTTGTGCTCCAGCCGGTGCTGGCATAGCTCCAGTACGATGGACAGCAGCCAGTAGATCAGCGCGGCACTCAGCAGCATTTCCATGTAGCGGTAGGCGGAGCGGCCGTAGCTTTGCGACAGAAACATGATTTCCCACAGCCCCATTACCGACACCAGCGATGAATCTTTCAGCATGGAGATAAATAGCGAAAACGCCGGTGGCACAGCCACCTTCTGCGCTTGCGGCAGGATAACGAAGCGCATGATGGCCGCTTTGCTCATGCCCAGTGCGCGGCCAGCTTCCCATTGCCCGTGCGGGATGGACAGGATGGCGGCGCGGAACACCTCGCTGAGGTAGGCGCCATAGCACAGCGACAGCGCCACGATGCCGGACGGTATGGCGTCCGGCACAATGCCCAGCTGCGGCAAGCCCAGATAGATCAGCAGGATCTGCACCAGCAAGGGCGTGCCCTTGAAGAACGAGTTGTAGAAGGTGGCCACGCCGTACAGTAGCGGGTTGGCTGACAGGCGGCCCAGTGCCGAGGCCAGGCCGATGAGCGTGGCCAGCGTGGTGGACACCAGGCACAGCAGCACGGTGAGCGGCACGCCCTGCAGCAGGCCGTCCGGGTTCAGGCGCAGGCCTAGCAGGAAGGGCAGTTTGTCGAGTACAAAGCGGTAATCCAGCGCGAACACATTGGCAAACCAGACAAACAGGCTCAGCAGGCCGGCCATGACCAGGCTGACCTGCAGGCGGAAAACGGTGTGCTTGTTAAGAGGCATGGCGGGTATCTGTCAAAAAAAAACCGCCGGGCAGCAAGCGGCTGCCCGGCGTGGTGGCGGGGGCTTAGCGGGTAATGTCGCTGCCTATCCATTTTTTGCTGATGGCCGCCAGGGTGCCGTCCTGCTTCAGCTGGGCAAACACCTGCTTCACGCGGGCATTCCACGCCGCGTCGCCCCTGGCTACGGCGACCCAGTTCGGCTCCTGGTACAGCGGGCTGCCCACAATGCGGAACTTGCCGGTTTTCTGGATACGCTCGCGCGCGGTCACCAGGTTGGAAATTACCGCGTCCACCCGCTTGCCGGCGCCCAGCGCCAGGTCCTGGAAGGCCAGCTCTTCGCTGTCGTACGGCGCAATGCCGATGCGCTGGAACGGGTAGCCGGGCTGTACCGCGCCCGGGGCATCGATGGCCAGTTTTTTCTGCAGGTAGCTTTCGTAGCTGGAGCCTTGCTGTACCGCCACCTTCTTGCCTTCCAGGTCTTTCAGGCTGCGGGTTTTGTTGTCGGC
The DNA here is from genome assembly GCF_028548455.1 of Vogesella aquatica. Taxonomy (GTDB): domain Bacteria; phylum Pseudomonadota; class Gammaproteobacteria; order Burkholderiales; family Chromobacteriaceae; genus Vogesella; species Vogesella aquatica. Next base: position 51,523 of record NZ_JAQQLF010000022.1, on the reverse strand, counting down.
GGCGTTGGCTACCAGCACAGCCGGCGAGTTGTAGTAGAACACCGGGAAATCCAGCACCTGGGCGCGTTCCTTGTTTGGCGTCATCGAGCAGATGCAGATATCCCAGCGCGCGCCCCAGTTACCGGCGGCGATCACTTCCCACGACGGGGTATCGAGCTTGAGCTTGACCCCCAGTTTCTTGGCCACGGCCTTGGCTACGTCCACGTCAAAGCCATCCAGCTGGTTCTGGGCGTTGAGGAAGGAATACGGCGGGTAGCTTTCCAGCAACACGCCGCGCAGTTCGCCGTTTTTCTGGATGCGGTCGAGGGTGGTGCCTGCCTGGCTGGCGCCGGCCAGTAGCGCCAGGCTCAGTGCCAGCAGGGTGGTGGGCTGTTTCAGGGTCATGTCTTGTCCTTTTGCCATTCTGGGTATGTGGCGATCTTATATAATAAAAAATTACATAACAATTGATTATTTATAACTTATTGTAATTATGTTATGCGGCTGGCCCGCTTGCGGCCGTTGCCAGGGCGGGCCTGTGCGCTGGTTTACAGTACCGCCTCCAGATCGCCGTAGTGGGCGTCGGCTACGTCTACGTGCGAGCGCAAGCGGCCTTTCAGCACATTGCGGCCAACCTGGTAGAACAAGGGGTTGGCCGGGTCGCTGGCCGGGCCTTTGGCTTCTGCTGCCAGGTGCGGCGGCAGCTTTAGCAGCGGCACGTCGGCGTCCAGCTGGGCGGCCATGAAGAAGGCGGTGGACAGGCGGGCAATGCCGGGCGCCGGGCTCACCACGCGGTGCAGCGTGGCTTTCAGGTAACCATTGGACGCCAGCTCCAGCAGCTCGCCGATGTTCACCACGAAGGTGCCTGGTATCGGGGTGGCCAGTACCCACTCGCCGTCCAGCAGCACTTCCAGCCCCGGCTCGTCGCCCTGCAGTACCAGCGTCAGGTAGCCGGCGTCCTTGTGGGCGCCTACGCCCTGGTCGCTTTCGCCCGGCTGGCGGCCGGGGTAGCGGATCAGCTTCAGGTGCTGGAACGGGCCGTTGCGGATGGTGTGGTCGAACACGTGCTCTTCCTGTTCCAGCGCAATGGCAAAGGCGTGCAGCAGGGTGGTGCTGACGTCGGTCAGCTGGTCTTGCCAGGCCAGGATGGTGTCGCGCATGGCGGGCAGGGCATCCGGCCACTGGTTGGGGCCTTGCAGGCGCAGCCACGGCTGTTCGCCGTAGTGCAGCTTTACCGTAGGGGCTTCGCGCATCACGTCGAACTGCTCGCGCCAGTCGGGTTTGCCCAGCGTCAGCTCGCCGCCGACGCGGGTGTAACCGCGAAAGTGCGGCGAATTCACCATCGCTACCTGGTCTTTCTGCTGTTGCGGCAGGGCGAAGAACTGGCGCGATACCGACAGCACATCCTGCTCCAGCTGCGGGCTGATGCCGTGGCCGGCCAGATAGAAAAAGCCCACTTCGCGTGCGGCGTGGCGTAGCTGTTGCAGGAACTGCTGGCGCGCTTGGCCGCCGGCGTGGAACTGGGAAAGATCCAGCAGGGGGAGGCGGGTCTGGCTCATGGTTTTACTCCTGGCATGGTAAGGGGTTACGTGGCGGGCGGCTGGCAGCTGTCCCCTGCCTTGTGGTGCCGGCTCCGCCACCGCACATCGCTCATTTATTCCGTAAGGCAATGCTTTGAAAGGTTTTTCTGCCTTGTGGCGTCGAGGTGCTGTCAAATATCTTATAGATCAAAAAGAAATTAATCAATTGCAAGACTGCGACAAATGGTTATATAAAGTCCGTGCTGCCACGGCGACAGACCGTGGCGGCCACCTACCATCAAAGGGATAACCATGAGCAAAACACTGATTCTGGATGGCGGCATGGGCCGCGAACTGAAACGCATTGGCGCCCCGTTTCGGCAGCCGGAATGGTCGGCGCTGGCGCTGTGGGAGGCACCGCATTTTGTCGAACAGGCGCACGACGCCTTCGTGCAGGCCGGCGCCCGCGTCATCACGACCAATAGCTACGCCGTGGTGCCGTTCCACATCGGCGAGCAGCGCTTTGCCCGCGATGGCCAGCAGTTGGCCGCACTGGCGGGCCAGCTGGCGCGGCGCAGTGCAAGCCGTGCAGCGCAGCCGGTGACGGTGGCCGGCTCGCTACCGCCGGCGCTGGGCTCGTACCGGCCCGACCTGTTCGACGCCGAGCAGTCGCAGGCCATCCATCGCGTACTGATTGCCGGCCTGGCACCGCATGTGGATGTGTGGCTGGCAGAAACGCAGAGCTCGATTGCCGAGGTGGAAGCGGTAAAAGCCGCGCTGGGCGACAGCGATAAACCGCTGTGGCTGTCGTTTACCTTGCAGGACGACGCGGTGCAGGACGCGGCCCGGCTGCGCAGCGGCGAAACCGTGGCCGACGCCGTGGCCGCTGCCATCCGGCTGGGGGCGGCGGCGGTGCTGTTCAATTGCAGCCAGCCCGAGGTGATGTCGGCCGCGCTGCAAGCGGCGCGGGCGGTGCAGCAACAGCAGGGCACAGCGCTGGCGCTGGGGGTCTACGCCAATGCCTTTCCACCAACGCCGAAGGATGCCAAAGCCAATGCCACACTGGACGAGATCCGCGCCGACCTGGGGCCGGACAGCTATCTGGGCTGGGCGCAACAATGGGTAGCGGAGGGCGCCGGCATCGTAGGCGGTTGCTGCGGTATCAGCCCGGCGCACATTGCGCAGCTGTCGCAGGCGCTGGCCTAGCCGGCAGCTTGCCCCTATAGATGAATAAGTAATAAAAAATCCAATCTATATTGTTTTTTATTTCTTGGATGGCTGGTTAGACTGCGCGCCGTGATGAGGCAGGGCAGTTGGCCTGCCTCTCACCCGTACCGATCGGCCCCGCCAAAAGAGGGCTGACGGCCCCATGCCAGATGTTTTCAAGGAAGCAAACCATGACTGACCTTTCCCTGCGCCCCGCGCTGGGCAAACCCGCTGCCGGCGTGCTCGACATGATCGGCAACACCCCCTTGCTGCGGGTGCGCCATCTCGATACCGGCCCCTGCGAGTTGTATCTGAAGCTGGAAAACCAGAACCCGGCCGGCTCCATCAAGGACCGCGTAGCGTTGTCCATGATCGAGGCAGCCGAACGCGACGGCCGCCTGCAGCCGGGCGGCACCATCATTGAAGCCACTGCCGGCAATACCGGCCTGGGCCTGGCGCTGGTGGCGTCGCAGAAAGGCTACCGCCTGATCCTGGTCGTGCCCGACAAGATGAGCCGCGAAAAAGTGCTGCATCTGCAGGCGCTGGGCGCCCAGGTGGTGCTGACCCGTTCCGACGTGGGCAAGGGCGACCCCGATTACTACCAGGACCGCGCCGCGCAGCTGGCGGCCACCACCCCTGGGGCGTTCTATATCGACCAGTTCAATAACGCGGCCAACCCGCTGGCGCATGAAACCACCACCGGCCCGGAAATCTGGCAGCAGCTGGACGGCCAGGTGGATGCCATCGTGGTGGGCGTCGGCTCCAGCGGCACGCTGACCGGCCTGAGCCGCTACTTCGACCAGGTATCGCCACACACCGAGTTCGTGCTGGCCGACCCGCAAGGCTCGATCCTGGCAGACCATATCGAGCACGGCCAGTACGGCGCGGTAGGCAGCTGGCTGGTGGAAGGCATCGGCGAGGACTTCATCCCGCCGCTGGCCCGCTTTGACAAGGTTGGCCGCAGCTACCGCATCAGCGACCGCGAGAGCTTCGACACCGCGCGCGACCTGCTGCGCCACGAAGGCATTCTTGGCGGTTCGTCTACCGGCACGCTGCTGGCCGCCGCGCTGCAGTATTGCCGCGAGCAGACCACGCCCAAACGGGTGGTGACCTTTGTCTGCGACAGCGGCAACAAGTACCTGTCCAAGATGTACAACGACTTCTGGCTGTTCGACCAGGGCCTGCACCAGCCGCCGCAGGTGGGCAATATCACCGACCTCATCGCCCGCCGTCACGACCAGGGCCACAGCGTGGTGTGCCAGCCGGACGAGCCGCTGACCGTGGTGTACCAGCGCATGCGCCTGCACGACGTGTCGCAGCTGCCGGTGATCGACGCTGGCCGCGTCATCGGCCTGATCGACGAGTGGGACCTGCTGATGTCGGTACACGGCGAGCCGGAAAACTTCCACCAGCCGGTGTTTACCGCGATGAGCAGCAATGTGGAGACGCTGTCGCCCAATGCCTCGCTGCAAGACCTGCTGCTGGTGTTCAATAACGGCCACATCGCCATCGTCATCGACGGCACACGCTACCTGGGCCTGATTACCCAGAGCGACCTGCTGACCTACTGGCGCCAGCGCGTTGGCGCAGCCTGAACCCGTTAACAGCCGCTGCTGCGCGGTGGCTGCCCCGATACGCAAGGACATATCATGAGCACTGATTTCCACACCCTGTCGGTGATTGCCGGCCTGCACGACGACGCCTTCGGCGCCGTTATCCCGCCGATCTACGCCACCTCCACCTACCGCCAGCACGCGCCGGGTGAACATACCGGCTACGAATACTCGCGTAGCCAGAACCCCACCCGCGAAGCGCTGGAACGCGCTGTAGCCGAGCTGGAAAACGGCAGCCGCGGCTACGCCTTCAGCTCCGGCCTGGCTGCCATTGCCACCGTGCTGGACCTGCTGCCGGCCGGTAGCCATATCGTCGCCATCGACGACCTGTACGGCGGCTCGGTGCGCCTGTTCGACCGCGTGCGCAGCCGCTCGGCGCAACTGAGCATCAGCTACGTACCGTCCGACGACCCGGCGGCACTGGAAGCTGCCATCCAGCCGAACACCCGCATGCTGTGGGTAGAAACGCCGTCCAACCCGCTGAACCGCCTGGCCGACCTGGCACAGCTGGCGGCGATTGCACGCCGTCACCAGCTGATTGCCGTTGCCGACAACACCTTTGCCTCGCCGGTCATCCAGCGCCCGCTGGACTACGGCTTCGACATCGTGCTGCACTCGGCCACCAAGTATCTGAATGGCCACTCCGACGTGGTAGCCGGTGTGGCAGCGGTATCGTCGCAGCGCGCCGACCTGGCCGAGCAGCTGGCCTTCTTGCACAACGCCACCGGCGCCATCCTGGACCCGTTCTCCAGCTTCCTGGTGCTGCGCGGTATCCGCACGCTGGCACTGCGCGTGGAGCAGCACAGCCGTAACGCACTGGCCATTGCGCGCTGGCTGGAGCAGCACCCGCGTGTGGAACGCGTGCTGTACCCGGGGCTGGAAAGCCACCCGCAGCACGCGCTGGCCAAACAGCAGATGCACCACTTTGGCGGCATCGTGTCGTTCTACCTGCAGGGTGGCGCGGCAGAGGTGAAGGCCGTGCTGGCGCGCAGCAAGCTGTTTACGCTGGCCGAAAGCCTGGGCGGCGTGGAAAGCCTGGTGTGCGTGCCGGTGGCGATGACCCACGCATCGGTACCGGCCGAGCGCCGCGCCGTGCTGGGTATCGGTGATAACCTTATCCGCCTGTCGGTGGGTATCGAATCCGAAGCCGCACTGATTGCCGACCTTGACCACGCCCTGAAGGGGTAAAACGCATGACCCGCCTGGACCAGCCACTGGAAACCCTGCCCGATGCCGGCGTATTGCCAGCCGAAACCGACGTCGCCATTATCGGCGGCGGCATCATCGGGGTGAGTACGGCGCTGGTGCTGGCGCGGCAGGGCGTGCGCGTGGTGCTGCTGGAAAAAGGCCGGGTGGCGGCGGAACAATCCAGCCGCAACTGGGGCTGGGTACGGCAGCAGGGCCGCGACCGGCGCGAACTGCCGCTGATCGTACGCAGCCTGGCGCTGTGGCAGCAGTGGCAGGACGAGCTGGGGTTGGCGCTGGGCTTTCGCCGTAGCGGCCTGGTCAGCCTGACCCGTGACGCGGCGGAACTGGCGCGCTGGCAGCGCTGGGCGGTACGTGGCCGCGCCGCCGGCATCCGCGTGGACGAGCTGGACGCCGCGGCGGCGGCGGCGTTTCTACCAAGCCGCGACGCACCGTGGCTGGGGGGCATTGCCACGCCGGATGATGCACGGGCCGAGCCCGCCATTGCCGTACCGCGCCTCGCCAGCGCGGCGCGGGCTGCCGGCGCCGTCGTATTACAAGACACTGCGGTACGCGCCTTGTGGCAGCAAGACGGCCAGCTGCTGGGCGTGCACACCGAACACGGGCCGTTGCGCGCCGGCAAGGTGCTGCTGGCGGCGGGGGTATGGTCCACGGGCCTGCTGCGCGACGCGGGCATCCGGCTGCCGCAATTGCCGGTACACGCCACCGTGGCCACCACCACGCCGGGGCCGGCCTTGGTGCCCGGCACCTTCTGCGCCGCCGATTTCTGCTTGCGCCGCCGCGAGGACGGCGGCCACACGCTAACCCTGCGCGAAGACGAGCGGGTGCTCTTGTTGCCCGATACGCTGCGCTTTGCGCGCGACTTTTTGCCCTTGCTGCGCCGTCACTGGCGCGGCCTGCGGCTGGATATCAGCCCGCGGCGTTTCTGGCAGGCCTGGCGCGACGGCCAACGGCGCCCGCCACAGCAAGCGTCGCGCTACGAGGCCGAGCGCATCTACCGCGTGGTGCCCGATCGCCGCGTCGCAGCCAAGGCGCTGGCCCGCCTGCAAGGGCAGTTGCCGCAGGCGGCGGGGCTGGCGATTGCCCACAGCTGGGGTGGGCGCATTGATGTGACGCCCGATCTGATCCCCGTCATTTCCCGCGTGGCCGCTTTGCCAGGCCTGGTGGTGGCCACCGGTTTCAGCGCCCACGGTTTCGGCATCGGCCCTGGTGCCGGTGAGCTGGCCGCCAGCCTGCTGCTGGATAGCCCGCCACCGGTCGACCCGGCGCCGTTTGCGCTGTCACGCCTGGTGCGCGGCCAACGTCTGTTCATCGACCCGGATGTGATCTGACCCCGCTATGCCCCGTTACGGGCAGGGGCGGAGAGCGTCATGACAAAGCCTGTTTGCGTTGCAAACAGGCTTTGTCATGACCAGGAGGGGCGGCGGACGCCCTGGCTGATGGCGTGTGGCGTGATCCGTTTGCTAAAACCCCGGCTGCTTGATTGCCAGCGGCTTGCCCGGCTGCTAGCTGTGGCCGGTTGATTGTGTCAGGCGGCCAGCACGATGCCGGCGTGCCGTTCAGCCTGCTGCCGTATGCACTGGTAATCGGCCAGCTGGCGCCGGCTGAAGCCGAGTATGCCCATGGTGGCCAGTGCGGCGGCCAACGTTGGCTCCTGCATGCTGTCCGCTAGTAAACCCTGCAAGGCGGCCAACTGAGCGGGGGCGGTGCGCTGCGAGGTAATCAGCGGCAGGCCCGGGGTGGGGGCGGTGCGCTGCAGCAGGCGCAGCCGGCTGAACGTGGCCGGGTCGCGCTGGCGCAGCAGGGCAGCGCTGACGCAGTCCAGCGCTGCAATATCGGCTTCGCCTGCCGCTACCTGCCGGGCCGACGCGTGGTGGCTGCCGCTGAATCGCAGCTGGCTGAAGAACGGCGTGCCGTCCGAAAGCGGCGCAATCGTCGTGCGCAGGGCGTGGTAGCCGGACTGCGAGTGTGGCTCGTTGCAGGCCACGCGTGTGCCGCGAAATTGCGCCAGCGTCTGCCGGCTGTCGTCGTGGCGCACGACAATGTCACTGTGATAGTCGCCGTGTTCGCAGCCGGCAACGTGGTAGTGGAACACGCCTACCAGCTGTACCTGCCCCTGCAGCAAGGTAACCAGCGGGTAGCCGCAGGTCTGGCTCAGCAGCAGGTCGGGCTGCTGCCAATGGGAGAAGTAGTCGCCTGGTGCGGCCAACTGCAGTGGCAGCTCATGTTCTTGTCCCAGGCCAGCGGATACTAGCCGGTCGCGCAGCCAGCACCAGTAGGTGTGGCTGGCGCGGTCGTCCAGCGGGTACATCGGCAGGCTGACACGCATGTCAGCTGCCTGCCCGCGCCGGAAGGTGCGGTGTCACGCGTTCTTCCAGCCATTCGAACAGCTGGTCGGCCACGATGGCGAGCAGCGCCACCAGCACGGCACCCTGGATGACGTAGGCGGTGTTGAAGCCGCTGAGCCCGACGATGATGGGCAGCCCCAGCGTTTTGGCCCCCACCGTCGACGCGATGGCGGCGGTGCCGATGTTGATCACCACCGCAGTGCGCACGCCGGCCAGCATCACCGGCGCCGCCAGCGGCAGCGTGACGTGGCGCAGTATCTGCAGCCGTGTCATGCCCAGGCCTTGTGCCACGGCCTGGGTGTCACGGTCGACCGAGTCCATGCCGGTGAGCGTACCCTGGGTAACCGGTAGCAGGCCGTACAGGATCAGCGCAATCAGCGCCGGTGTGCTGCCAAAGCCCACCAATGGCGCTGCTACGGCCAGCACCGCCACCGGTGGTAGCGCCTGGCTGATGGCCAGAATGGTTTCGAGCAGTGGCCGAAAGGCGCGACCAAACCGGCTGCCGGCCAGCAGGCCGGCACTGACACCCAGCAGTACGGCGATGCCGCTGGATACCGTGACAATACCCAGGTGAGCCAGTACCAGCGTGCCGAAGCCTTCCTGCTGGTACAGCGGGCGTTCCAGCTCGGGAAACCAGCGCGCAAACCACGCTTCGCTGTGTGGCAGGTACAGCAGCCAGCCTGCCAGCAGCGCACTACCGGCCAGTAGCCAGCGACGGGCATGCAACCCTGTGGCGAGCCGGCTCATGCGGCCGCCCCCAGCAGATCGTTGAAATGCAGCACGCCACTAGCCTGACCATGCTCGTCAACAACCGGCAGGCAGGTGACCTGGCGGGTGACAAACAGCGATAGGGCTTCGCGCAGGTTGCGGTCGGCACGGATAGGCTCGCCGCTGGCCTGGCCCTGGCGCACCCGTTCGCCCACCTTGCCCAGCCCCAGCAGGCGGATACCGGTATCGCTCTGGCCGACAAAGTGGCGCACGAAATCGCTGGCGGGGTGCAGTAGCAGGTCTTGTGCTTTGCCTTGCTGCGCGATGCGGCCGTGCTCCATCAGTACGATGTGCTGGCCCAGCAGCAGCGCCTCGTCGATATCGTGCGTCACCAGCACGATGGTTTTGCCCGACAGCGCCTGGATACGGATCAGCTCCTGTTGCAGCGTGTGGCGGGTAATCGGGTCCAGCGCGCCAAAGGGTTCGTCCATCAGCAGCACGTCCGGGTCGGCGGCCAGTGCCCGCGCCACACCCACGCGCTGTTGCTGGCCACCGGACAGCTGGTGCGGATAGCGCTGCCGGTATTGTGCCGGCGGTAACTGCAGCAGCGTTAGCAGCTCGGTAACGCGGTCTTGTATGCGCGACTTGGGCCATTTCAGCAGCTGGGGCACGGCGGCGATGTTTTGTTCCACTGTCCAGTGCGGAAACAGGCCAACCGACTGGATGGCATAACCGATGCGCCGGCGCAGGCTGTCTGGCGACTGGCGGCGGATGTCTTCGCCGGCCAGCAGGATGCTGCCGCTATCGGGCTCGATCAGGCGGTTCAGCATTTTCAGCGTGGTGGACTTGCCCGAGCCGGAGCTGCCGATCAGTACGCTGAGCTCGCCTGCGGGCAGGGTGAGGTTCAGGTCGTGGATGGCCTGTTGCCCCTGGAATGATTTATTGACGTGACGGATTTCAATCATGTTGCCCCCTGCGCAGGCAGGAAATGAGGATCTTGAAAGCGGTATCGACACTGACGGCCAGCGCTACCACGGGGATCACGCCCAGCAGCACCAGGTCGAGCGCGCTACTGGACAAGCCCTGGAACATGATGGCGCCAAAGCCGCCGGCGCCGATCAGCGCGGCCACCTCGGCCAGGCCAACAGCCTGTACGGCGGTGACACGTACCCCGCCCAGAAACACCGGTAGGGCCAACGGCAGCTCTACCCGCCAGAAGATCTGCCAGGGTGATAGCCCGATGCCGCGTGCCGCATCGCGTACCGCGACGGGCACCTGCGCCAGGCCGGCCAGCGTGCCGCGCGTCATCGGCAGCAGCGAATACAGGGTAAGTGCCAGCAAGGCCGGTGCCATGCCCACGCCGGCAATGCCCCAGCCGGGCAGCTGCTTGCCCAGCCAGGCCAGCGGGCCGATCAGCAAGCCGAACAGGGCAATGGACGGAATGGTCTGTACCACGTTCAACACAGGGAACAGCAAGGCGCGGACACCTTGGCGGCGAAAAGCCAGTACGCCCAGCGCGGTGCCGATGCCCAACGCCGGCAGCAAGGAAAACCCCACCAGCTGCAGGTGCTGCTGCAGTGCCTGGCCGAACGTTTCACCGTGGTTGTCGTACTCTTTCAGCAGCGACAGCGCGTCCAGCCGGCCATCCAGCAGCAGCCACGCGTGCGGCAGTAGGGCGGCCAGCACCACCGCGCTGCGTCGCGGCACGCTGTCGGCCAGCACGCGCAATTGCTCCGATAACTGCAGCCAGCAAGCCAGTTGCAGCAGCCAGAAACCGCCACCAAACGACACCCGCACCAGCGAATCCTCACCGCCACTGCGCAGCAGGGCTTCTTGCCCGGCCACGGCCAGCAGCACGCTGCTGAGCAAGACGGCGGCCAGCAGTTGCAGCCATTGCAGCACGCGCCGCTCCGGCAGCCAGGGCCCCGCCAGCAAGGGCAGGGCCGGCAGCCAGAGCCAGGCGGCCCATGCGGTCTGCAAGCTGCCCAGCCCCAGCCCTTGCCCGGTAAGCAGGCGGTTGGGCGACCAGGTCAGCAGTGCCAGGCTGGCGCCCAGTACAAGCAGGGCGGCCAGCAGCAAGCGTACGGGGCTATGCAGCTTCATGATGACCCGGCTGGCAAGAGGTTGGCCGCAGCATCATTTGATAAAGCCCTTGCTCTTCAGGTAACGGCTGGCCACCTTGCGGGCGTCCTGGCCTTCGATGGCAATGCTGGCATTCAGCTTTTGCAGCGTGGTGCCGTCCAGCGAACGGAACACCGGCTGCAGCAGGCTGGCAATGCGCGGCTGCTTGGCCAGTACTTCGCTGCGGATAACCGGTGCCGGTGCGTAGATGGGTTGCACGCCTTTGACATCGTCCAGAATCACCAGACCCAGTGCGGCAACCGGGCCGTCAGTACCGTAGGCCATGGCCGCATTGACGCCGGAGGTCTGCTCGGCGGCCGTCTTGATGGTGACGGCAGTATCCCCGCCGGCCAGCGTCAGCAGCTGGTCTTGCTTCAGCTTGAAGCCATAGCTGCTCTGGAATGCCGGCAGCGCGTCGGCCCGCTCGATGAACTCGGCCGATGCGGCCAACTTGAACTGGCCGCCCTTGCTGATGTAGCGGCCCAGGTCGCTCAGTGTTTTGAGTTTGTTGGCGCTGGCCACGTCCTTGCGGATGGCAATGGCCCAGGTGTTATTGGCCGGGGCGGGCGCCAGCCAGGTCAGCTTGTTTTTTTCCTGGTCCAGCTTTTTCACCAGCTGGTAGCCGGCGTCGGCCTGTTTTCACGCCTGGTTTGTTTCGTCCGAAAAGAAAAAGGCGCCATTGCCGGTGTATTCGGGGTAGATGTCCACCTCGCCCGAGGTGATGGCGCCACGCACCACCTTGGTATTGCCCAGCGAAATCTTGCTGATGGTCTTGATGCCATTGGCTTCCAGTACCTGCTGGATGATGTTGCCCAGCAGCGCACCTTCGGTATCGATTTTGGAACCCACGCGTACGGGCTCGGCCGCCATAGCGGCACCGGACAGCAGGGCAGTGGCCACGCTGGCAGCCAGCAGGCGATAAGTCAGACGGGTCATGAAATACTTCCTTGTTGGTAGATGTCAGGCAAAAGGATGAAAGTCGGCAATCACTGGCTGACGGCGATGGCGCCACAACAGCGGCAGGTAGCCGTGTTCGACAAAGCCGTCGCTATGCGTCTGGTAGTGGGCGCGGCGTGTCAGGTAGACCTGGCGCAGGCGGAACCACGGAATGCCGGGGTGCAGGTGGTGCACCAGGTGGTAATTCAGGTTCAGGAACAGCAGCCGCCACGGCCAGGCAGCCTCGTTCAGTACCGAACGCGCATTGGCGGCGTCGGCGGCACGGTGTTCATAAAACGAGCGCACCATGGCCAGCGCCAGCGCCGGGTAAGCCACGGCCAGCAGGTAGTACAGCGGGTGAATGCCTGCTTGTGCCAGCAGCCACAGCAGGGCTGCCAGCAGCACGGCATGGCCCAGCCACACCCTGGCTTCCGGCCAGCCGCCGTGACGCAATGCGGCGCCCAGCGTGGACAGCCAGCCCCAGGCGGGGCCGATCAGCAGGCGCCCCGGGGCCGTATTACGCCAGCGGTACAGGGCCAGCAGGGTGCCCGACAGTGGCGTGTTCTGGCGGTAGTAGCTTTCCGGGTCGATGCCGGGCAGCGTCAGTGCCTCATCGTTGTGGTGCGCCAGGTGGGTATCGCGGTACACCGCAAACGGGTACCACACCGCCAGTGGTGCCAGCCCCAGCAATGCGTTGAACCAGGCATGACGGGTAGGGTGGCCGTGAATCAGCTCGTGTTGCAGCGACAGATACCAGCAGGTGAACACGATCAGCAGTGGTGTGCCCAGCCATGGCCCCAGCTGCTGCCAGCTGGTAACGGTAGCGATCCAGCCGCCATAAATGGTGGCGATCAGCAGCCAGGTAGGCCATTCGCTGTGGCCGGCAGCCGTGTTGCTGGTGCCATCCAGCCACGCGGGCGGGCGCGGGGTGGCAGGGTCGGTATCGGGCAGGGCGCTGGCGTGTTGCAGGGTGCAGTACATTCAATGGCCTCGGCAGAAAGATTAAACCGGAATGCGGCCAATGTATTACGCGGCAAGCTGTGCTCAAAACAAGAAAATCGTGATAGTTAATGCAAAAAAATGCATTTCCAGCGATCGCCATTCCGCTGTGGCGCTGTCTGGTGTGTATTGCATTGTTTTTTATTTGCAATGCAATGTGTATTGTTATGCTGCGCAGAATTGGCGATTTGAAGTCGGCGACGGTTTATCTACAGTAGTGGCGTTTACTTGATATTCCACTTAAGGAGCTAACAATGGGTATTCGCCGTCTGAATCACGCTGTGTTGTATGTCAGCGATGTCGAACGCAGTACTGCCTTTTATCAGCAGGTGCTGGGTTTTCGCCCCAAGCCTGCGGCCAACCCGTCGCGTGCCGTGTTTGCCCAGGCCGCCGATTCCGATAACGACCACGACCTGGCGCTGTTCAGCAAGAACGCTGGCCAGCAACGCGCCGGGGTGTTCAGCCCGCAGGGCGAGACGCCGGCAGCCAACGAACCGCCAGCGGGCCTGTACCACCTGGCCTGGGAAGTCGACAGCCTGCTGGCGCTCAAGCGCATCCGCGACCAGCTGGCGCAGCTGGGCCGCCTGGGGCTGGAGGAAGACCACGGCACCATCCGCAGCGTCTACGGCCACGACCCGGACGGCTTGCTGTTCGAGGTGACCTGGGTGGTGCCGGCAGACGAGTTGCAGCCAGCCGACCGCCAACAGCCGACACGGGTGCTGGACTGGGCGCAAGACCTGGCCCGCTTTGGCCACTTGTACCCCAGCGCTGCCTAGCGCAGTGCCGCCAGCCTGGCTGGCGGCGCGTGCCGGCCAATCTCCACGGTGCCACAAAGACACAAGGCCCATGCCGCCAGCGGCATGGGCCTTGTGCGTTACGCGGGTGGCTCAGCTCAGGCGGAAGGCACCGTAGTGTTGCGCCAGGTAGGCGGCAATCGGTTCGGCACCCTGCACAAAGGCCTGCTCACCGGCGTAGCGTACGCCGTCCGGGCGCGGGCTGTCGGCGGCCAGCGCCAGCAGCGGCAGCCCCTGGTTTTCTTCGCCCACCAGCGCCACCACCTCGGCGCGCGGACGAGGAAAGGCCACACGCTGCACTTGCAGCTGCCGGGCCAGCGCCGGCTGGGCAGCCAGCAGGCCTTCGAGAATATTGCACTGCGGGCAGACAAAGCGGGCGTCGGCAGGGTGGTCCGGCCGCTGGAAGCCGGGGGTGAGCAGCACTAGCAGGTCTTGGCTCATGGTGGGTCCTGGGTTGGCCGCAACAGGCGGCGGGTACGCCATTGTTGGCGGTGCCATCCGGGCTGGCAAACAAGCTTATTGCATAAGCTATTTACCGCGCAATGCTGAATGTCTGGCAAATAAAGCAGTGAATCTTCTTAGCGAAATTATTGCTTTTAAAATGGGTGATATTTGCCAGTTCATTTTATGAAAATACGGGTTTGTATTGCAGAAATAATCAGCTGAAAAACTATTGAAATAAAGTTTTTCGGGGAATAGATTGGTTTTCGTTGATTCATCGGAAATAAACGACATGGCTTATCTGCTCTCCTTGCTGGACAAATCGCCGCAAGCCCCCGGCCTCAGTGCCGCCGAGGCGCTGGCGGCCACCGTGGCGCAGGCCCGCCTGGCCGACGACCTGGGTTATCACCGCTTCTGGCTGGCCGAGCATCACAACAACGCGCAGCTGGCCAGCAGCGCCCCCGAGGTGCTGATCGCCTACATCCTGGCGCGTACCAGCCGTATCCGGGTAGGTAGTGGTGGCGTGATGCTGCAGCACTACAGCCCGTTCAAGGTGGCCGAAGTGTTCAACACCTTGGCCAACCTGGCCCCGGGCCGCGTCGATCTGGGCATCGGCAAGGCCCCGGGTGGCTTGCCGCTCAGCAGCAACGCGCTGCAGCGCTATCACCACCAGGCCGACAAGCCGGACTTTGCCGCCCAGCTCGCCGAGCTGGTGACCTGGCTGGAAGACAGCCGCCGCGACAGCGAACCCGCCGAGCTGCAAGCCACGCCGCTGGCCGGCGAACGGCTGCAGGGCGTGCTGCTGGGCGGCAGCCCGGAAAGCGCGGCACTGGCCGCCCGCTACGGCTGGGACTTTGCCTTTGCCGGCCACTTCAACGGTGACCCGGCCAACCTGGAACGCAGCATCGACACCTATCGCCAGGCCACCGGCCGCGTACCGGCGCTGGCCTTGTACGCCTTTGCCGCCGAAAGCCGCGAGGCTGCGCAGCAGCAGGTAGGCCAGCTGCAGCTGTTCAAGGTGACCTTGCCCGACGGCCGCAGCGTCAATGTGCCCACCCGCGAGGCCGCAGCCGAATACGCCCGCCAGGCCGGCAGTGCCGACTACCGGCTGGAAGAAAAGCACCCGCACGTGGTGGCCGGTACCGCCGCCGACGTGCACGCCGAGCTGGCGCGGCTGCAGCAGCGTTACGGCATCGGTGAATTCATCCTCGACAACCCTGTGCCCCATTTTGCCGCCCGCCGCCAGTCGATTGCGCTGCTGGCGCAGGCACGGCAGCCGGCGCTGGCCTGAGCTGCGGCCAACCTTATAACCGATCTGACAGGAACCCCACCATGAGCAAACAGAACGTTACCTTCGGCATCATGCTGCACGGCGCAGGCGGCCACATGAACGCGTGGAAGCACCCTAGCGGCCCGGCCGACGCCAGTACCAACCTGGACTTCTACATCGACACCGCACGCAAGGCGGAAGACAACGGCGTTGCCTTTGCCTTTGTGGCCGACGGCCTGTACATCAACGACAAATCCATCCCGCACTTCCTGAACCGTTTCGAGCCGCTGACCATCCTGTCGGCGCTGGCCACCCGTACCCGCAAGATCGGCCTGGCCGGCACCGTGTCCACCTCGTACAGCGACCCGTTCACCGTGGCCCGCCAGTTTGCCTCGCTGGACCACATCAGCGGCGGCCGCGCCGGCTGGAACGTGGTGACCACGCCGCTGGAAGGCACGGCGCTGAACTACAGCCGCCCGCACCCCGAGCACGCACTGCGCTACCAGATTGCCGACGAATACCTGCAGCTTACCCAGGGGCTGTGGGACAGCTGGGACGACGACGCCTTCGTGCGCAACCGTGACACCGGCCAGTATTTCGACAAGCAAAAGCTGCACACGCTGAACCACAAAGGCCGCTTCTTCCAGGTAGCCGGGCCGCTGAATATCGGCCGCTCGCCGCAAGGCCAGCCGGTGATCTTCCAGGCCGGCTCGTCCGATGCCGGCGTGGCGCTGGCCGGCAAGTACGCCGATGCCGTGTTTACCCACTCGCCGTCGCTGGACGAAACCCGCGACTTTGTGCGCCAGGTCAAAACCAGTGCGGTAGCCCATGGCCGCGCCAGCAGCGACGTGAAAATCTTCCCCGGTATTTCGCCGGTGGTGGCGGCTACTGATGAGGAGGCACAGGCCAAGTTCCAGCGCATCCGCGAGCTGCTCAGTATTGAAGAAGCGCTGGCTTACCTGGGCCGCTACTTTGATCACCACGACTTTACCCAGTACCCACTGGATGCCCCGTTCCCCGAGCTGGGCGACATCGGCAAGAACAGCTTCCGCTCCACCACCGACCAGATCAAGGCCCGTGCGCGTGAACACGGCCTCACCCTGCGCCAGGTGGCGCTGGAAGCCGCCACGCCGGGGAGCCATTTTGTCGGCAGCGGCGAGGCGGTGGCAGCCGAGATCCTGCGTTGGCTGGACGAGGGCGCCGCCGATGGCTTTATCCTGAGCTTCCCGGTGGTGGCCGAGGGTTTGGACGATTTCGTGCAGTACGTGCTGCCGGCGCTGGAAGCCGCCGGCCGCTACCAGCGCGAGTTGTCCGCCGACACGCTGCGCGGCAACCTGGGCCTGCCGTACAAGGCCAGCCGCTACAGCCTGCCGCAAGCTGACGAGCAAGGGGCCGCCTGATGAGCCAGCTTGCCCCTCCCGCGCTGCCGCCGCTGCGCAGCGCGGAAATCCGCGCCGGCATCCAGCGTGACAACGCCTTCTTTGTGGCCCTGCGGCAAGACCTGCACCGCCACCCGGAGCTGGCGTTTGCCGAGCACCGTACCAGCGCCCGCGTGGCCGAGTTGCTGCAAGGCTGGGGCTACCAGGTTGCCACCGGCATCGCCGGCACCGGTGTGGTGGGTACGCTGCAGCGCGGCCACGGCAGCCGCCGGCTGGGCTTGCGCGCCGACATGGACGCGCTGCCCATCCACGAGGCCACCGGGCTGCCGTACGCCAGTGTTAACGCCGGCGTGATGCACGCCTGCGGCCACGACGGTCACACCGCCATCCTGCTGGCGGCCGCCAAGTACCTGGCGCAGCACGGTCGCTTTGACGGCACGCTGCACCTGATCTTCCAGCCGGCTGAAGAAACCGGCGCCGGCGCCCGCCGCATGATCGAAGAAGGCCTGTTCGAGCGCTTCCCGTGCGACGCGGTATTCGGCCTGCACAACTGGCCTGGCGTCGGTTGCGGCCACGTCGGTTGCGTGGAAGGCCCGGCCATGGCGTCGGTAGACCAGGCCCACATCACCGTGCACGGCCATGGTGGCCACGGTGCCGAACCGCAGCACGCTACCGACCCGGTGTTGGCCGCAGCCCACCTGATTACCGCACTGCAAAGTGTGGTGGCGCGCAATGTGGACCCGCTGGAGATGGCGGTGGTGACCGTGGGCAGCATCCACGGCGGCCAGGCGTCCAATGTGATTCCGGACAGCGTGGCCTTGCGCCTGACTGCCCGGGCCTTCAAGCCGGCGGTACGCCAGCTGCTGGCCGAGCGCATTCCGGCGCTGGCCCGTGCGCAGGCCGCCAGCCTGGGGGCAGAGGCCGAGGTGGATTACCGGCTGGGTTTTCCGCCGGTACACAACCACGGTGCCGAAACCCGCTTTGCCCGCGAGGTTGCCCGCCAGGCGCTGGGGGACGAGCAGGTGCCGGCCACCTTCCCGCCGCGCACCGCCAGCGAGGACTTCGCCTTCATGCTGGAAGCGCGTCCCGGCAGCTATCTGTTTGTCGGTAACGGCGATACCGCCCCGCTGCACAACCCGCGTTACGACTTTAACGACGCCGTGCTGCCGCAGGCGGCCACGCTATGGGCCAGCCTGGTGGAAAGCTATCTGCCAGCAGGGGAGGGCCCGCACCATGGCTGACCTGTACCTGTTTACCCGCAGCGACGACCCGCGCGCGGCACCGATGCTGGCCGACCTGCTGCGCGAGTACGACAGCCGCTACGGCACGCTGTTCGACCCGCAGGGCGCGGCAGTGGAAATGAACCGCTACGCCCCCAGGGTATTTGCCCCGCCCGGCGGCAATTTTCTGCTGGTACTGCGCGATGGCCAGGCCATTGCCGGCGGCGCCTTCATGCCGTGGCAGGGCGACAGTGCCGAGTTCAAGCGCATCTGGACGCACCCGGCTTACCGCCGCCAGGGCCTGGCCGGCGAAGTGCTGCAGGCGCTGGAACGCCAGGCGCTGCGCCAGGGCTACCGCCGCGTTTACCTCACCACCGGCTACCGCCAGCCGGAGGCCGTGGCCTTGTACCTGCGGCACGGCTACCGCGCACTGTTTGCGCCGGACGCCGACCACGAAGCACTGAAAACCTTGCCGTTCGAGAAATGGCTGGACCGCGCCACCACCGCCAGCGCGCGGCACGGCGCCGCGCAAGCCAGCCCGTGCTTGTGAGCCGCTTGGCTTTACCCGATTAAAGGACACCCACCATGACAGACATCAGCAAAGCCGGCGATATCGCGCTGGCACCACCGGCCGGCAGTATCGGCCTGCACCATAGCGCCGACCATGGCGCTGCCTATGCCAAGCTGCGGGTGGTACCGGCACGCTATAGCGCGCGCTGGGCCGGCACCGCGTTGGCCGCCGCCATCCTGGGCGGTTTGCTGTACTCGGTACTGAGCAACCCGCGCTGGGGCTGGCCCATCTTTGCCGAATGGTTTTTTGCCGAGCCGGTGCTGGTCGGGCTGGGGCGTACCCTGCTGCTGACGGTGCTGGGCGCGGTGCTGGGCTTTACCGTGGGTGGCGTACTGGCGCTGGCGCGGGTGTCGCGCTCGCCGCTGCTGGCCAGCCTGTCCTGGGGCTATGTGTGGCTGTTCCGCTCCATTCCGCTGATCGTGCTGCTGCTGGTGCTCAACAATCTGGGCTATTTGTACGAAACCATCTGGCTGGGCGTGCCGTTTACCGACATCACGCTGGCCAGCTGGAACACCACGCAGCTGATCACCCCGTTTGCCGCCGCCGTGCTGGGGCTGACGCTGAACCAGGCCGCGTTCTCGGCCGAGATCATCCGTGGCGGCATTCTGTCGGTGGACCAGGGCCAGCACGAGGCCGCCGCCGCACTGGGCCTGCCGCGCCGCCGCCAGGCTTTCCGCATTGTGCTGCCGCAGGCGATGCGCACCATCCTGCCCACCGCCTTCAACGACATCATCGGCTTGGCCAAGGGCACGTCCAACGTGTACATCCTGGCGCTGCCGGAGCTGTTCTACACCATCCAGGTGATTTACCGCCGCAACCTGGAGGTGATCCCGCTGCTGATGGTGGCCACCGTGTGGTACCTGATCATCCTCACCGTGCTGTCGGCCATCCAGGTGCATATCGAACGCCATTACGCCCGTGGCGCGCTACGCCAGGTAGAGCCGGGCTGGCTGGGGCAATGGTGGGCACGTCTGCGCCCGGCTGCGGCCAACCCTGTGGCGACAGCAGTGGCCGCTACGTCCCGGCCGGTGGTGGCGCAGCGCAGCACGGCCGCCGCGCCGGTCGCCGGTGCCGACATCGCCATCCACAGCGTCAGCAAACGCTTTGGCAACCACACAGTACTGGACCAGCTGTCGCTGACCCTGCCGGCCGGCAGTGTCACTGCCATCCTGGGGCCATCCGGCTCCGGCAAGTCCACTCTGCTACGCAGCATCAACCATCTGGAGCGGGTAGACGAGGGCTATATCGCCATCGATGGCGAGCTGGTGGGCTATCGCCGCGACGGCGACACCCTGTACGAGCTGAAAGAGCACGACATCCTGCGCCAGCGCGCCGACGTGGGCATGGTGTTCCAGGGCTTCAACCTGTTCCCGCACCTGACGGTGCTGGAAAACATCATCGAAGCGCCGCTGGCGGTGCGCGGCGTGGCCCGCGACGAAGCCGAAACCCAGGCCCGCGAGCTGCTGGCCCGTGTCGGGCTGGCGGACAAGGCCGGCGCCTACCCGCGCCAGCTGTCCGGCGGCCAGCAGCAACGCGTGGCCATTGCCCGCGCGCTGGCGCTGAAACCCAAGGTATTGCTGTTTGACGAGCCGACGTCGGCGCTGGACCCGGAGCTGGTGGGCGAGGTGCTGGACGTGATCAAGGAGCTGGCGCACAGCGGTACCACGCTGCTGGTGGTGACCCACGAGATCGGCTTTGCCCGCGAGGTGGCCGACCACGTGGTGTTCATGGAGCAAGGCCGCATCGTGGAAACCGGCTCGCCGGCCCAGGTGCTGGGCGACCCGCGCCACCCGCGTACCCGCGCCTTCCTGGCCAAGGTGCTGTAACCGTTACCCCCGGCCGCAGCAGGGGCTGCGGCCAACCTTTCGCACTGACATACACACAAGGAAAACAATATGGCTATCTCTCAGAAATGGCTTGCTGCCTTCGCTACCGGTTTTGCCCTGGCCGCCTTTGCGCTGCCGTCCCAGGCCGCCGACTTCAAGGTGGATAGCAGCCCCGAGCAGGCAGGGCGCCCGCGTGCCGCCAAGGTAGACGCCGCCATCAAGCTGCTGGCCAAAGACGTACGCTTTGCCAAGGATGGCGTGCTGACGGTGGCCACCGCCGCCTACTCGCTGCCCATCATCGGCCTGGCCGACGACGGCCAGACGCCGATCGGCGCCGAAGCCGACATCGCCCAGCTGGTGGCCGACAGCCTGGGCCGCAAGCTGGAGCTGGTGAACGTGGCGTGGCCCGATTGGCCGCTGGGTTTGCAGTCCGGCAAGTTTGACGCGGTGATTTCCAACGTGACGGTGACCGAAGCGCGCAAGGAGAAGTTCGACTTTTCCACCTACCGTAAAGACCAGCTGGGCATCTACGTGCGCAGCAACAGCCCGGTGAAGCAGATTCGCGACCCGAAAGACGTGGCCGGCCTGAAGGTGATCGTGGGCGCCAGTACCAACCAGGAGCAGATCCTGCTGCGCTGGAACCAGCAGAACATCGCCGCCGGCCTGAAACCGGTGGAAATCCAGTACTACGACGATGACGTGGTACAGCGCACCGCGCTGGCCTCCGGTCGCGCCGACGCCTACTTCGGCCCCAACGCCAGTGCTGCCTTCCAGGCCGCCAAGGACGGCAAGACCCGCCTGGCCGGTACCTTCTCCGGTGGTTGGCCGCTGAACGCCGAGATCGCGGTGGCTACCCGCAAGGGCGCTGGCCTGGCGCAAGCGGTCACCACCGCGCTAAACGCGCAAATCGCCAACGGCAACTACAACAAGGTGCTGCAGCGTTGGCACCTGACGTCGGAAGCCGTGAGCAGCGCGCAGACCAACCCGCCGGGCCTGCCGAAGAACTAAGCCCCTGTCTTGACTATCCGCCCGGCCGCCAGCCGGGCGCTCACCGGAGCCCATCATGAGCATGCGTTTTCCCGCCGCCGCCTTGCTACTGCTGGTCAGTAGCGCGCTGCACGCCGCCGCCCCGGCGTTCGATTTCAGCCCGCAACAGGCGGGCAGGGTGCGCGCCGAGCCGCAGCCGGCCGCCATTGCCGCCATCGGCAAGGCGTTTCGCCCGGTTACCCCCGGTAGCCTGACCGTGGCCATTGCGCCGTACGCGCCGCCGATTGCCACCTACGCTACCGACGCCCGCACCGTGGTGGGCTTCGACCCGGACTACGCCCAGCTGGTGGCCGACAGCCTGGGGCTGAAGCTGGTGTTGCAGCCGGTAGCCTGGGCCGACTGGCCGCTGGGCCTGAGCGCCGGCAAGTACGACGCGGTGATCTCCAATGTGGGGGTGACCGAGCAGCGTAAAGAGAAATACGACTTCTCCACCTACCGCCTGGGCCTGCACGGTTTCTACGTGAAGGCCGACAGCCCCGTCCGCCAGTTGCGCGAACCACGCGACATCGCCGGCCTGCGCATCATTACCGGCTCCGGCACCATCCAGGAAAAGATCCTGCTGGCGTGGGACCAGCGTAACCGCGCCCAAGGGCTGAAGCCGGTGGAGCTGCAGTATTACGACGACGAGGCCGCCCGTAATATCGCCTTGCTGTCCGGCCGCGCAGACGCGGTATTCAACCCCAACTCGCCGCTGGCCTACCAGGCCGCCAAAGACGGCAAAACCCGGCTGGTGGGCACGGTGAATGCAGGTTGGCCGCTTACCGCCGACGTGGCCATCGCCAGCCGCAAGGGCAGCGGCCTGGCCGAGGCGCTGACGCAGGCCACCAACGGCCTGATCCGCAGCGGCAAGTACGCGCAGGCGCTGGCGCGCTGGGGCCTGCAGGCCGAGGCGCTGCCGCAATCGGAAACCAACCCGCCGGGCTTGCCCAAACTGTAAAAGGAGTGTGCCATGGCTATCCGCCATATCAGCTTTCTGACACCCGGCAACTACCCGCCGGACGCGCCGCAGCAGGGCCTGGCGGCGGCGTTGCAACTGTTCAGCCAGGGCGAGGCGCTGGGCTTTGACGGCGCCTGGGTGCGCCAGCGCCATCTGGAACGCGGTATCTCGTCGGCGGCCACCTTTCTGGCCGCGGCCAGCCAGCGTACCCGCCGCATCGAGCTGGGCTGCGCCGTGATCCAGATGGGTTACGAGAACCCGTTCCGGCTGGCCGAAGACCTGGCTACGGTGGACGTGCTGGCCGGCGGCCGGCTGCAGGTTGGCCTCAGTGCCGGCGCACCGCCGTTCGGCGCGCTGCTGGGCGAGCGGCTGTTCGATACCGACCCGGCCGGCATCGATTTTTCCCATACCCGGGTACAGCGGCTGCGCGACAACCTGTCCGGCACGCTGCTGGGCAACGAAGAAACCTTTATCGAGTCGCCGGCCGGGCGCCAGCGCCCGCAGCTGCACCCGTACGCGCCGGGGCTGGCGCAACGGCTGTGGTACGGCGGCGGCTCGCAGCGTTCTGCGCGCTGGGCCGCCGAGCACGGTTTTCATCTGCTGACCGGCAATCTGCTCAGCGGCGAGCTCAGCGACGACTTCCACACCGCCCAGCAACAGCTGCTGGACACCTACCGCCGCCACTGGCAGGGCGATGGCGTGCCGCGCATCCAGCTGGGGCGGGTGATCGTGCCCACCGATAGTGCCGACGCGGCCACCCGGCGCCGTTATCAGGATTACGCCGACAGCCGCCTGGCGCGCACGCTGGCACCGCAGGGCGAACGCCGCACCCTGTTTGCGCGTGACCTGGTGGGCAGCAGCCACCAGATCGTGGCGCAGCTGCTGGCCGACCCCATCGTGCAGCAGGTGGACGCGCTGCGGCTGGAATTGCCGTACGACCTGCCGGCGCAGGATTACGCGCAGATCCTGCACGACTTCCGCCATTTCATCGCCCCGGTGCTGGGCTGGCAGCCGGCATCCGGCAGGGCGGAGGGGGGCAGCTGCCTGGCAGCGTGAAGCTTTCGCAGCGGCGCGCCGGCTAGCGCGCCAACACGGCAAGGCATATTCCCCGGGTGAATATCCTTGCCATTTTTATTGTCATTTTTTTATCGGAAATGATTGTTTGTTGCGGCTGGTACGGCGTTTTACGCTGGGTGTCCATTTAATACCACCCACCATCATGAGCCAGACACGCACACCGCTGCTATCGGCGCGGCAACTGCTGAAACACTACGGCGCCACCCGCGCGCTGGACGGTGCGGATATCACGCTCCATCCGGGCGAGGTGGTGGCGCTGATGGGGGCCAACGGTGCCGGCAAGTCCACCCTGGTCAAGCTGCTGGCCGGGGCCGAGCAGCCGGGGGCGGGCAGCCTGCACTGGCAAGGCCGCCCGCTGCAGCTGGCGTCGCCGGCCGATGCGGTAGCCGCCGGCATCGTCACCGTGCACCAGCAAACCGCCTTGCTGGGCGTGCCGGGGCTGAGCGTGGCAGAAAACCTGTTGCTGGGGCGCTTGTGCTGTGGCCGTAGCGCCTGGCACCAGGCGCCGGCTGCACTGCGGGCCGAGGCCGCGCAAGTGGCCGCCAGCGTGGCGCCCGAGCTGCCGCTGGACGCCGACTTTGCCGACCTCAACCCGGCGCAGCGCCAGCTGCTGGCGCTGGCACGGGCGCTGTACGAGCGTGCCAGCCTGGTGATTCTGGACGAGCCCACCGCCAGCCTGTCTGCCCGCGAGGCCGAGCGCCTGTTTGCGCTGCTCGCGCAGCTGAAAGCCGCCGGCATGGCCATCCTGTATGTGTCCCACCGCCTGGCCGACCTGCGCCGCATTGCCGACCGCGCCGTGGTACTGCGCAACGGCCGCGTGGCCGGCGAATTTGCCGCACCGCTGGACCTGGACGCCGCCGTGGCCTGCATGGTGGGCGGCAGCCTGCCGCAGTTGCAGCCGCGGCCGGGCTTGCCCGGCACACCACGCTTGCAGGTAGACGGCTTGCGCTTGCGCCCCGGCGCGCAGCCGCTGGCGCTGCAACTGCAGCCGGGCGAGGTGGTGGCCATTACCGGCAACCTGGGCAGCGGCAAAACCCGCCTGCTGCACACCTTGTTCGGCCTGCTGCCGGCGAACGGCGGCGACATCCGGCTGGATGGCAAGCCGTGGCAGCCACGCCACCCGCGACATGCCATTGCCCACGGCGTGTACCTGGCCGCCGAAGACCGCTGGAAAAGCAGCTTTCTGCCGGCCGATACGCTGGGCGCCAGCCTGGCCGACCTGATGGCGCTGCCGCACCTGGCGCGCCTGTTCCCGGGCGGCCGCGTCCGGCAGCAAGCACTCGACGCCCGCGCCCGCGACTGGATTGCCCGCCTGGGCATCCGCTGCCATAGCGAGCGCGACACGCCGGACCAGCTGTCCGGCGGCAACCAGCAAAAGGTGGTGCTGGCGCGCTGGCAGCAGTTTGCCCCGCGCGTGCTGCTGCTGGACGAGCCGTTCCAGGGCGTGGACGTGGGCGCACGCCATGACCTGGTGGCCGCCATCCGCGCCATGCCGGACAGCGCCGTGCTGCTGGCCACCAGCGACCTGGAAGAAGCGCTGGCGGTGGCCGACCGCGTACTGGTGATGCGCGAGCACACGCTGCACGCGGTGCCGGTGGGCCAGGCTGACGCCCTGCAATACATCACATCGCTGGAACAGGCCGTTGCGGCCAACCTGGAGGAAACCCCGTCATGAGTCATACCCCGCTGCCACTGGGCCGCCTGGCGCCAGCGCCGGCCGTGCCGCTGGCGCAGCTGCTGCGCCGTTACGTGATCTTTGCCGTACTGGCTTTGCTGCTGCTGTTTTTTGCCTGGCGCGAGCCGGCCTTCCTGCAGCCGGCCAACCTGCTGAGCATCCTGCAATCCACCGCCGTCCAGGCCCTGCTGGGGCTGGCGGTAACGGTAGCGCTGATTGCCGGTGGTTTTGATTTGTCCATCGGTGCCACCGCCACCTCGGCGCTGATCGCCAGCAGCTACGCCATGGTGGTGTGGCAGTGGGGCGCGCTGGCTACCGGCGCGTTCGGCCTGGCCATCGGCGCTGCCATCGGGCTGTTCAATGCGCTGCTGGTCGTGCGGCTGCGTATCCCCGACCTGCTGGCCACGCTGGGCACGCTGTTCCTGTTGGGCGGGCTGCAGCTGATTCCCACCGGCGGGCAGTCGATCAGCCCCGGCCTGATCTTGCCGGACGGCAGCAACGCCAACGGCGAGTTCAGCCCGGCCTTTCTGGCGCTGGGCCGCGCCGAGCTGCTGGGCGTACCGCTGCCGGTGCTGATCGTGGCGTTGCTGGCGCTGGGGCTGTGGTTCCTGATGGCGCGTACCCGCTGGGGCCGCGTGTTCTACGCCACCGGCGGCAACGAGGAAGCGGCGCGGCTGGCCGGTGCGCCTACCGCCCGTTACCGCACCATCGCCTTCGTGCTGTCCGGCGTGCTGGCTGCACTGGGCGGGCTGATCATCGCCGCCCGGGTTGGCCGCGGCGATGTGTCCGGCGGCAGTGCGCTGCTGCTGGATAGCGTGGGCGCGGCGCTGATCGGCTTTGCCGTGCTCAATGTGCGCCGCCCCAACGTGCCCGGCACCATCGTCGGCGCCGTGCTGGTGGGCGTGCTGCTGAACGGCCTGTCGATGCTGAACGTGCCGTTTTACACCCAGGATTTCGTCAAGGGCGGGGTGCTGGTGCTGGCGCTGGCGTTGACCTACGCCGGCCGCCATGGCCGCCACTAACCCTGCTGTTTACCTCATATAAAAACGGAGCTTGCCATGAGTCATCTCTTTACCCGTCGCCAACTGGCGGCCCTCATTCTCAGCCTGGGTAGCAGCCTGCTGTTGCCCGCCCACGCCGCCGGCCTGAAAGGCGCGCCGGCCCCGTTCGACAAGGGCGGCGTCAAGGCCGCGCTGGTGGGCTACATCTCCGGTGGCGACTTCTTCCGCGCGTTCGATAGTGGCGCGCAAAAGCAGGCCAAGGCGCTGGGTATCGACCTGCGCACCTTCCCCGGCAAGGAAGACGCGGCGCTGCAGCGCGAGCAGATCCAGCAGGCCATCAACCTGGGCGTGAAAGCCATCATCATCGACCACGGCCAGCCGGAAGCGCTGAAAGACGTGGTGCAGAAGGCGCTGGACGCCGGCATCAAGGTGGTGGCGTTTGACGTGAACCTGAACAACCCCAAGGTGATCCAGGTAGAACAAAGCGATAAAGAGCTGGCCGGTGCCGTGCTGGCCCAGGCCATCAAGGACAACGGCAAGGCGTTCAAGGCCGGCTATGTCTACGTACCGGGCTTTGCGCCGCTGGACCGCCGTGACGCGGTATGGCGCGAGCTGAAAGCGGCCAACCCCGGCATCGTGGAAAAAGCGCGCTGGGGCACGGTAGCGGCCCCGGTGCCGACTTCGGTAGCCGCCCAGGCCACCCCGGCGCTGCGCGCCAACCCGGACATCACGGTGGTGTTTGCACCGTGGGACGAGTTTGCCCGTGGTACCAAGCTGGCCGCCAAGGAGCTGGGTATCAGCAAGAAGCTGCGTATTTACAGTGCGGATGTGTCCACCGCCGACATCCGCGAAATCCGCGAGCCGGATAGCCCGTGGGTTGCCACCGCCGCCACCAACCCGGCGGTAGTGGGTGCTGCCACCGTGCGCGCCGCCGCGCTGGCGGTAGCCGGCCAGCCGGTGCCGCAGCAGATCGCCATCAAGCCGGTGCTGATTACCCGCAGCGACCTGGACAAGTACAACATCAAGACGGTGGAAGAGCTGTCGGCCCGCCTGCCGGCCTTTGGCCGCAGCGATGCCGCGCTGGCACCGTGGATTCCGGTAGCACACTAGGAGCTGGCCATGGCACTGCACACGCCCGAAGGCTACCGCGCCTTTACTCCCGACAGCCTGCGGCCCTGGCTGGCCAGCCTGCCGGCGCTGGCCGCCCGCCTGGGCGGCAGCCCGCAGCAGTGGCAAATCAGCGAAGTAGGGGACGGCAACCTTAACCTGGTGTTTCTGGTGGACGGCACGGACGGTGGCGTCTGCGTCAAGCAGTCGCTGCCCTATGTGCGCGTGGTGGGCGAAAGCTGGCCGATGCCGCTGGAGCGCGCCTGGTTCGAGTACCAGCACGCGGTGGTGGCCGGCCCGCACCTGGCGGGGCTGATACCGGCGCCGCTGCATTACGACGCCACGCTGTTTGCCAGCGTGGTGGCGCTGCTGCGCCCGCACCGCGTGCTGCGCGGCGAGCTGCTGGCCGGCCAGCGCTACCCGCAGGCGGCCAGCGCCGTGGCCGAGTTTGTGGCCCGCAGCGCAGTGCATACCTCGCCACTGGCGCAGCCGCTGGAAGCGGTGGCCGGGCAGGTGGCTGGCTTTGCGGCCAACCTGGCGCTGACCCGCGTCACTGCCGAACTGGTGTTTGCCGACCCCTTCGAAGCCTTGCCGCGCAACCGCTGGACCAGCCCGCAGCTGGACGACACCGTGGCCGCCTTGCGCGCCAACGCGCCGTTGCGGGCGGCGGTGGCCGAGCTGGGCCACCGTTTTCTGACGCGCAGGGAAGCGCTGCTGCACGGCGACCTGCACACCGGTTCGGTGATGGTCAGCGCCGACGACACCCGCGTCATCGACGCCGAATTCGCGCTGTACGGCCCGGTGGGCTTCGATACCGGCGTGTTTGTGGCCAACCTGCTGATGGCCTACTTTGCCCAGCCCGGCTATAGCGACAGCGACGCCGCGCACAGCGGCTACGCCGACTGGCTGCTGGAGCAGGTGGCGGTGTTCTGGCAGCACTTCGCCCGCCGCTACGACGCGCTGTGGGCAGCGCACGCCAGCGGCGACGCCTGGCCGCAACGGCTGTTTGCCGATGCCGACGGGCAGGCCGCCTTTGCCGCCGGCCGTGCCCGCCGTCTGGCGGACATTTATCAGGACACGCTGGGCTTTGCCGGTGCCGAGATTGTGCGCCGCATTACCGGCTTTGCCCACAATGCCGATTTCGAGCGCATTGCCGACCCGGCCTTGCGCGCCCGCTGCGAGCAGGCCGCGCTGGCACTGGCCAGCGAGCTGCTGTTGCAGCCGCAGGCATTCGGCCATATCGGTGCCGTGCTGGCGCGCGCGCAGGCGCAAGCCGACCACCATACCGCCACGCTGGAGGCCGCCGCATGAGCCACGCCAATACCTATCTGCACCAGGCAGCGCCGGCCATAGCCAGCGTGATCGAAGCCGGCCGCCTGGCTGCGGCCCGTGGCTGGCTACCGGCCACCAGCGGCAACCTGTCGGCACGGGTGGACGCCCGCCACGTGGTGATTACCCGTAGCGGCCGCGACAAAGGCGCGCTGACGCCGGACGATCTGGCGGTGGTGGCGCTGGACCAAGTGCTGCCGGGTGACCTGTCGGCCGAGGCGCCGCTGCACCTGGCGCGCTACCGCGCCGACCCCGCTATCGGTGCCATCCTGCACGCCCACCAGCCGTTGGCCGCGCTGGCCGGCCGTCGCCACCAGGACGCCGGCGTGTTGCTGCTGCAAGGCTGGGAGCTGCAAAAAGCTTTTGCCGGCGAAACCACCCACGACAGCACGCTGCGGGTGCCGGTATTTGCCAACGCGCAAGACACGGTCACGCTGGCGCAGCAGGTGGAAGCGCACCTGGCGGCGGAGCCGGGCCGGCTGGCGCCGGGCTATCTGCTGGCGGGCCACGGCGCCTATGTATGGGGCCGTAACGGCAAGGAGGCTTTTCGCCATCTGGAAGCACTGGACGCGCTGTTGCAGCTGCAGCAAGCGTGGGAGCACACGACATGACGCAACTGACCATTTATCACGAAGACACCCCCGCGCTGCCGCTGGCGCGCCTTAGCCAGCCGGACGCCATCAGCGCGGCGCTGGCGGTGATCGGGGTGGATTTTAGCCAGTGGCCGCTGGCAGCGGCGTTGCCGGCCGACGCCGACAGCGCCACGGTACTGCACGCCTACGCGCCGCAGATTGCCGCGCTGCAGGCCGAACGCGGCTACACCACGGTGGACGTGGTGCGGCTGACACCCGCGCACCCGGAGCGCGCCGCGCTGCGGCAGAAGTTTCTGTCCGAGCACACCCACGCCGAAGACGAGGTGCGCTTTTTTGTCGAGGGCAGTGGCACCTTCTACCTGCACGCACAGCAGCGCGTGTACCGCCTGCACTGCCAGCAGGGTGATTTGCTGAGCGTGCCGGCCGGCGCCCGCCACTGGTTCGATACCGGTACCGAACCGCTCTTCACCGCCATTCGCCTGTTCATCGACCCGGCTGGCTGGGTAGGGCACATTACCGGTGACACCATTGCCGCGAGGTTCATCCCCGATGCCGCTTGATACGACCCAGCCTGGCCCCACCGTGCAGCAGCCGGTGGCGGTGATCGTGTGCGACCTGGAAGGCACGGTGGCGCCGATCGACTACGTGCAGCAGGTGCTGTTCCCTTACGCGCGGCAGCGTCTGGCCGGCTGGCTGCAGGCCCACGCCGGCGAGCTGCGGGTGGCACAGCTGCTGGCGGATGTGGCCGCCGAGGCCGGTCAGCCGCTGGACCTGGCTGCTGCGGCCAGCCAGCTGCTGGCGTGGAGCGACGCCGACCGCAAGATCGCGCCGCTGAAAACGCTGCAGGGCTGGATCTGGCAGCAGGGCTACGCCAGCGGCGAGCTGCAGGCGCCGCTGTACCCGGACGTGAAGCCGGCGCTGCAGGCGTGGCGGGCGCAGGGGCTGACGCTGGCGGTGTACTCGTCCGGCTCGGTGGCGGCGCAGCAGCTGTTTCTGGGCCACAGTAGCGCTGGCGACCTGCGCCCCTTGTTTGGCCACTGGTTCGATACCGCCGTCGGCGGCAAGCTGCAGCCGGCGTCGTATCGCGCCATTGCTGCGCAGCTACGGCAGCCTGCCGTGCAGCTGCTGTTCCTGTCCGACCACCCCGGCGAGATTGCCGCTGCCCGTGAGGCTGGCTGGCAGGCGATACAAGTGGTGCGCGACGGGCCATTGCCGCCCGCCGTCATCGCCAGCTTTGCCGGCCTGGCCGGGCAACTCACGCGGCTGCCGCAGCCTGTACACGGCTAACGGCGGGGTAATGGCACAAAAGGTTGGCCGCAGCACTTGCTGCGGCCAACCTTTTTGATCAACAAGAATGCCCCCTGGCTGCCTGGCAGCAGGGGGCAGGTGTGCTATGCGCGGACTTACTGCGCCGGGCGGCGCAGCGTGGCCAGGCCGGCTTCGTGCGCGGCGACCACGCCGTGCTCGGTGACCAGTGCAGTGACCAGCCGTGCCGGGGTGATGTCGAAGGCGGGGTTGCGGGCGCGGGTGCCGTCCGGCGCCAGCTGCACCCGACGCAGCTGGCCGTCGTCGTCACGGCCCCAGATGTGGGTGACTTCCTCGCCGCTGCGGTCTTCCACCTCGATATGCTGCTGCCCGTCACGAATCTGCCAGTCTATGGTGCTGGTGGGCAGTGCCACATAGAACGGGATGCCGTTGTCGGCGGCGGCCAGCGCTTTCAGGTAGGTGCCTACCTTGTTGCACACGTCGCCGCTGGCGGTAACACGGTCGGCACCCACGATGCAGGCGTCCACCTGGCCCTGGCGCATCAGGTAGCCGCCAGCGTTGTCGGTAATCAGCGTGGCGGCAATGCCGTGGCTTTGCAGCTCCCAGGTGGTGAGGCTGGAGCCCTGGTTACGCGGCCGCGTTTCGTCTATCCACACGTGCAGCGGCAGGCCTTGGCGGTGGGCCTGGTACAGCGCGGCCAGCGCGGTGCCCCAGTCTACGCAGCCCAGCCAGCCGGCGTTGCAGTGGGTGAGCACGTTCAGTACCGGCGGCTTGCCCAGCAGCTCCCAGCGGTAGCGCAGCAGGCGTGCGCCGTGCTCGCCGATGGCGGCATTGCTGCGCACGTCTTCCTCGGCCAGCGCGTCGGCACGGGCCAGCGCGGCGGCGGCACGTTCGCGTGCTGGCAGCGCGGCCACGTGCTGCTGTATCTGCTGCAGCGCCCAGCGCAGGTTGACGGCGGTGGGGCGGGTGGCCAGCAGGGCGTCGCTGGCGGCCTGCAAGCCGGCGTCGCTGGCGTCTTCGCGCAGCGCCAGCGCCAGGCCGTAGGCGGCGGTGACGCCGATCAGCGGCGCACCGCGCACCACCATGCGGCGGATGGCGTCGGCCACCTGCTCGGCGCTGTGCAGCCGCAGCTGGCGGAAGGTATGCGGCAGCACGGTCTGGTCGATCACCAGCAGGCTGTGACCGTCGCGCACGATGCTGCGGTAGGGTTGGCCGTTTACGTTCATGGCGATGTTTCCCTGGCGCTTACTTGCTGTCGCCGTTGAGGTAGTTGAAGAACGGCGGGTCCACGTACAGCGTTTCCTGGCGTAGTGGCAGCTTGCCGGCCAGCTTGCCCAGACTGGCGGCGACCTGGGCGGCCTTGGCCGGCAGGCTGTAGCTTTGCGCCAGGTAGTGCCCTTGCTGGGTCACGGTGTTGCGGATGGGCACGTAGTCTTTCTGCACCGTGGTGGAGGTGTACAGCGGCTGCCACCAGGCGGCGTGGATCAGCCTCGGCTGCTTGTCGCGGTCTTTCTTGGCGTAGCGGAATACCACCTCCTGGAAGCGGTCTTTCTGCGCGGCATCGGCAAACTCCAGGCTGAGGTCGTACTCGCGGGCGTAGGCCAGCGCGTTGCCATCCGGCAGCGGGGTCAGGCGCAGGTTGTCGGATGCGGTAGCCGGGCCCCATTCCTTCAGGTACAGGTAGGCCGAGGTTTTGGGTTCCAGCTGCACGCGGGCGTTCAGGCCTTCGCTGCGCAGCAGGCCCAGCAGCTGCTGCGCGTGGCGGATGTCGCTGTGGCCGTAGGTAACGGTCAGGCGCGCATCGAAACGCGGCGCGTGGCGCAGGTCTTTCAGGTTGTAGCCGGTGATCACGCCTTGCTGCAGTGCCTGGTCGAACGGCTGGCTCAGCGCCGGGCTGACGATCACTTCCTGCGTTTGCCAGGCCTGTTGCAGGCGCGACAGGATGTCGGCGTCGCTGCTATTGCCCAGCGCGCGCTTGTAGCGGCCCTGGATGGCCAGCGTTTGGCCCAGCAGGCGGAATTCGGCGTCCCATTTCACCACTGCAGCGGGTTTGAAGCCGGCGTAGGCTTCCGGCGCGATCAGGCCGCTATCCACTGCGGCCGCCAGCTCCTGCGCCACGATAGGCTCCAGCTTGCTGGCGTCCAGTTGCGGCAGCTTGGCCAGCACGCGGCCAACCTTGTCTGCCGGGTAGGTGTAGGCCAGCTCGGCGAGGCCGGCGGCCTTCAGCGCCAGGCGGGCGGCGTTCAGTTCGTTCAGCGGGTCTTTCGGCTTCAGGCCGGCCAGCAGTTGTTGGCGGGCGGCGTCGTCCAGCTGCAGCGCCTTGCCCAGCGCATTGGCAAACTCGCTGTTGCTGGGGTCGGACGACAGCACTACGCCGTACTGGTCTTCCAGGTATTGCTGGTAGTCCAGCGCCTGTTGCAGCGGGGTGGCAGCGTGGGCAAAGCTGATGCCTGCGATGATCAGGGCGCTGGCCAGCAGGTGGCGGGCGCCGGGGAAACGGGCAGTCTGTTGCATGGTGTTTTCCTTGCGTAATCGGGGGTGTCAAACACGATGCAACGACTGTAAACAGCTTTGCCTTGCGGCTGAAATGATGAAAAACGGCTAGCTTATCGGCAGGCTGATGATATCGAAATCTACTGCGTTCCTATATCACCAGCGCCTGTAGCAGTTCGTTCAGGGGGCCGGGTTGGGTATGGCGGTATGGATGGCATCAATGGCGGCCAAGGTGCCGGCATCCAGCGTCAGGCTGAGACTGGCCAGGTTTTCCTGCAACTGGGCCAGGGTGGTGGCACCGATAATGTTGCTGGTCACAAAGGGGCGGCTGTTGACGAAAGCCAGCGCCAATTGCGCCGGGCTCAGGCCGCGTGCTTCGGCCAGCGCCACGTAGCGTGCGGTGGCGGCTTCGGCTTGCGGGTTGCTGTAGCGGGTAAAGCGGTCGAACAGCGATAGCCGCGCGCCGGCCGGGCGGGCGCCGTCACGGTATTTGCCGCTGAGCATGCCGAAGGCCAGTGGCGAGTAGGCCAGCAGGCCCACGCCGTCACGGTGGCTGAATTCGGACAGGCCGTTCTCGAAAGTGCGGTTCAGCAGGCTATAGGCGTTCTGGATGCTGGCAATGCGCGGCAGGCCACGGTAATCGGCGGCAGCCAGGAAACGGGCCATGCCCCACGGGCTTTCGTTGGACACACCAATGGCGCGCACCTTGCCGTCGCGGATGAAGTCTTGCAGCACGGCCAGTGTTTCTTCGATGGCCACGCTGCCGGCCGGGTCGTCCTGGTAGGGGTACAGTGCCTGGCCGAAGATGTTCACGTGGCGGTCCGGCCAGTGCAGCTGGTACAGGTCCACATAGTCGGTTTGCAGGCGGCGCAGGCTGTCGTGCAGCGCTTCGGTGAGGTTGGCGCGGCTGAAATGCGTGCGGCCATCGCGGATATGGCTGGGGCGCTTGGGGTCGCTACTGGGGCCTGCGGCCTTGGTGGCCAGCACAATGCGTTCGCGGCGGCCGCCGGCGGCCAGCCAGCTGCCGATGTACTGTTCGGTGCGGCCCTGGGTTTCCGGGCGCGGCGGTACCGGGTACATCTCGGCGGCGTCGATCAGGTTGACACCGTGTTCCAGTGCCAGATCCAGCTGGCTGTGGGCGTCGGCTTCGCTGTTTTGCTCGCCCCAGGTCATGGTGCCCAGGGAGATCAGGCTGACGTCGATGCCGGTGTGGCCTAGTGTGCGGTATTGCATGGGGGCTGCCTCGTATCGGGTGGGGTGGTGTCCATGCGGCAGTGTACGCCGGGGGGGCTAAATGACAAACCGGCAGTCTGGCTGCCGGTTTGTCTGGTGTCTTGCCGGGTCAGAACGGCTTGTCACCCAGAATGGTGGCGCGGTGCATGATGCGGTGCGCCGGGCGGTAGTCGTCCACCGCGTAGTGCTGGGTGACGCGGTTGTCCCAGAACGCCACGTCGCCCGGCTGCCAGCGCCAGCGCACGCTGTATTCCGGCTTGGCAAAGTGGGCAAACAGGAACTGCAGCACCGCCTGGCTTTCGGCCGGCTCCAGCTCGTTGATGTGGGTGGTAAAGCCGTCGCTGACGAACAACGCTTTTTCACCGGTTACCGGGTGGGTACGGATCACCGGGTGCACCACCGGTGGTGTCTTGCGGCGGGTTTCCTCGTAGTTGGCCAGCGCTTCCGGTGTATGGCCAAAACGCGACAGCGGGAACGATTTGGTAAAGTCGTGCGTTGCGGTGAGGCCGTCCAGCAGCTGCTGGAAGTAGGGCGACAGCCCGCGCCAGGCGGCGGTACCGCTGGCCCACAGTGTGTCTCCGCCGTACTCGGGCAGCTTGCGCGCCACCAGTACCGAGCCCAGCGGCGGGGTGTCGATAAAGGTGACGTCGGTGTGCCAGATGGCGTTGTCGCGCAGGTCGTTCAGTGCGGTGTCCAGCACCATGATCTGCGGCGTGTCCTCGATCTTCGGGTAAAGCGGGTGGATGTGCAGGTCGCCGAACCAGGCGGCAAAATCGCGCTGCTGCTGCGGGCTCACGTCCTGGCCACGGAAAAACAGCACCTGGTGCTGCAGCAGGGCATCGCTGACGCGCTGGCGCAGCTCGTCGTTTAGCGGGGTGGCAAGGTCAAAGCCTTCCACAATGGCACCCAGCGCCGGGCTGAGGCGGGTAAAGCGCAAGCTCATGACTACTCCTTAATGGGTCTGGCCGTGCCAGGGGGTAAGGCGGCGCTGCAGGCGGCGCAGGCCCAGCTCCAGCGCAAAGGCCACCAGGGCGATGACGATGATGCCCAGCACCACCACATCGGTGACCAGAAACTGTGCGGCGGACTGGATCATGAGGCCCAGGCCCTGCGTGGCGGCGATCAGCTCGGCGGCCACCAGCGTGCTCCAGCCGGCGCCCAGGCCGATGCGGATGCCGGTGAGAATGTCGGGCAGCGCACCCGGCAGGATCACGTAGCGCAGCAGTTGGCCGCGGCTGGCGCCCAGTGACAGGGCGGCCTGCTGGCGTACGGTGCTGACGCTGCCCACGCCATGGGCGGTGGCGATCAGTACCGGCGCCAGAATGGCCAGGAAAATCAGCAGCACTTTGGACAGCTCGCCAATGCCGAACCAGATCACGATCAGCGGCAGATAGGCCAGTGGCGGCAGCGGGCGGTAGAACTCGATCAGCGGGTCCAGCAGGTGGCGTACGCGCGGGTAGGTGCCAATGGCAATACCCAGCGGAATGCCCACTGCCACGGCGGCCAACAGCGCCAGTACGATGCGCTGCAGGCTGGCCCACAGGTGCTGCTGCAGGGTGGCGTCCATATAGCCGTTGCTGACCAGGGTGCCGAATTTGGCCAGTACATCGCCGGGGGGCGGCAAGAACAGCGCCGGCACCAGGCCGCTGGCGGTAATGGCCCACCATAGCAGGGTAATGCTGCCGATACTGATCAGGCTCCACTGCGTGGGGGACAGCGGGCGGCGGCTACGTTGGCTGGTGGGCAGTGTGTCAGGGATGCGGATCAGGGTGTGTTCGTTGGCAGACATCAGGCGGCCTCCGCTTGGCGTTGGGCAAACAGGCTGCGCAGCAGTTGCTCGCGCAGGGCGATGAAGTCAGGGTCGGACTTGATGGCGCGCACGTCTTCGCCGTCGCGGTAGCGCTGGCTGAAACCGGGGCGCAGCCGCTGCACGATGCGGCCTGGCCCGGGCGACATCAGCACCAGCTCGGTAGCCAGAAACAGGGCTTCCTCGATGTCGTGGGTAATCAGGAAGATACCGCGCCCGGCGTGCTGCCACACCGATAGCAGCAGTTGCTGCATCTGCTCGCGGGTAAAGGCATCCAGCGCGCCGAACGGCTCGTCCATCAGCAAAATCTTGCTCTGGCTGGCAATGGCACGGGCAATGCCCACGCGCTGGCGCATGCCGCCGGACAGCTGCCAGGTGTACTTGCGGCCAACGTCGGCCAGGCCGACCAGCTGCAGCGTGTCGGCCACCACCTGCTGGCGGCGCGCCTTGTCCACGCCCTGCAGCTTCAGGCCGAAGGCTACGTTGTCGGCCACATTCAGCCAGGGCAGCAGCGCGTCGTGCTGGAACACCACGGCACGCTCTACCCCCGGCGCGGTAACCGGCTGGCCGTCAAAGCTGACGCTGCCTTCGCTGGGGGCGATAAAGCCTGCCAGCACGCCCAGCAGCGTGGATTTGCCGCAGCCGGACGGCCCCAGCGCCACCACCAGGTCGCCTTCGCCCAGCTGCAGCGACACGTGCTGCAGCGCCGGGCTGGCCTGGCCGGGGTAGGTCACCCCCAGATTGTGTGCTTGTAGCAGGCTCATGCTGGCTCCCCGCTTACTTCTGCGCTGCGTTGACGAACTGGTTGGTGACAAACGGGGCGTAGTCCGGCTGCAGGCTGTCTACCTTGCCTTGCGATTTCAGGAAGGCCGCGGTGTCGGTGACGGCTTTGACAAACGGCTTTTGCAGCAGGGCGCTTTGCTCTTTCAGCGACGGGTACTTGTTGCCAGGCAGCAGGGCGGCTACTTCTTCCGGCTTGCTGCCGGTGAGGCGGGCGATCTTTTCCACGTTGGCCGCATCATTGGCGAAGGCTTTCGGGTCTTTGTTGTAGCGGTCGAATACCGCGCCGGTAACCTTGGCAAACTGTTTCAGGAAGGCCGGGTTTTTCTCGGCAAAATCTTTGCGCACGATCCACAGGTCGTAGGTGGGCGCGCCCCATTTGCTGACTTCGGCCGAGCTGGTCAGTACCTTGCCGCTGGCTTTTACCTTGCCCAGGGCCGGGTCCCACACGTAGGCGGCGTCAATGTCGCCACGCTGCCAGGCGGCAGCAATCTCGCTAGGGCGCAGGTTGAGGATGTTCACCTTGCTGGCGTCTACTTTCCAGTGTTTCAGCGCGGCCAGCAGGCTGTAGTGGGTGGTGGAGACATACGGTACGGCTACTTTTTTGCCTGCCAGGTCGGCCGGTTTGCTGATGTTGCTGCCATTGCGTACCACCAGTGCTTCGGATTCGCCGATGACGCCGGTAATCAGGAATGTTTGGATAGGCAGGCCACGGCTGGCGGCGGCGGCCAGCGGGCTGCTGCCGATATTGCCGATGGGCACGTCGCCGGAGGCTACCGCTGCCACCACTTCGGCACCGCTTTCAAACTTGCGCCAGTTGATCTTGGCACCGGTGGCTTTCTCGTATTCGCCATTGGCTTGCGGCACTTTGGACGGGTCGACGCCGGTCTGGTAGGCAATGGTGACGTCTTCTGCCAGGGCAATGCCGGAGGCGAAAGCAAGGGAAACAAACAGGGCGGTCAGCGTCGGGCGGGTCATGGTGGTGTCCTTGTGCGTGTTGGTGTGATGACCCTATTAGAAAGAAAAGTGATACATTGCGGAAATAATGAATACCGCAATATATATCGGGGCTTTTTTATAAAGCTATCCGTTAAATTGAATAAGCGGCAGGTGCTTGTTTTGATGAGACTTTGGCGCTTATTTGCCCATTATTAGAGAGCTTATCTGAATTGCTTATATAGCTGCTGGATAAAAGCGCCTACATTAATGGCATTGCGCTCTTGTTGAATCCCCAGAATGAAACGCTTTAAAAAGAGCAAGACCACGCCAGCGGGTTTTGACCCGTCCTTATTACAGTATTGTCAGGGTTTGCTGGCAGACCTGCCTGGCAGCTACAGCTTGGGCTGGAACGACAAAGAGGTGTTTGCCTGGTTTGACGGCTGGTGGCTCACCAGCGAATTCTTCCCTGTGGCACAGGCAGATGCGGACGGCTACCAGACGGTTTACATGGCGGCGCGGCTACGCATCCACGGCCAGTTTGGCCAGACCTTGCCGGCAGACTGGCTGTTTGCCATGAACTACGCCGAAACCAAGGCGGTAGCGCTGCTGAAGCTGATCCGCATCCTGCATTTGCTTAACCACCTGGGCCGTAACGGCCGTGGGCTGCCGCTGCGCATCGACCTGGACCCGCGCATTTGCCACGCTTTCAGCGACCGTATTGTCGATTTCACCACCCAGCTGCTACAGGGCCTGGGGCTGGCCAGCAGCCAGGTGCTGTTTTTGCTGTTTATCGACCGCGACACCACCGACGTTGGCCGCGCCCTGATGCAGCGCTACCGCGAGCACGCCCACCAGGTCGGCCTGGGCGGTTTTGGTGAAAGCCCGCATGACCTGCACCGGCTATGGCTGCTGGAACCCGATTTTGTCTGCCTGGCGCCACGCTTCATCCGCCGCGCCATCATGTACCCGCAGGTGCGCGAGCAGCTGCTACGGCTGATGCCACAGCTGGTTGAGCAGGGTTATGTGCTGGGGGTGGAAGAAATCATCTGTGGCAATATGCTGGCCATCGCCCACCAGATGGGCGCCCGCTTTTATGCCGGGCAGTGGGTGAGCCAGCAATTGGCACAGGACGCTGCACCGCAGGCAGAGCAAAGCCTGTTGCCGGGTGTCTCGCTATCTTTGCCCACCGTATAAAGCTGTGCTCCATGAAATAAACCCCGGCATGCCGGGGTTTATTGCTGTGTGGCCGCTTGTTGCGGCCAGCTGTTTTTCTAGCGGGTAATAATCTGGTCAAAAATGGCGCCGTCGTCAAAATGCACTTTCTGTGCCTTGGCCCAGCCACCGAATACCTGGTCGATGGTAAACAGTTTTACCTTGGCAAACTTGCCGGCGTATTTGGCTGCCACGTTCGGGTCACGCGGGCGGTAGTAGTTGGCCGCAGCCAGCTCCTGGCCTTCCGGGCTGTACAGGTATTGCAGGTAGGCTTCGGCTACCTTGCGCGTGCCGCGCTTGTCCACCACCTTGTCCACCACGCTCACGGAGGGCTCGGCCAGAATGGAAATGGACGGCACCACAATGTCGAACTTGTCCGGGCCCAGCTCTTTGGTGGCCAGATAGGCTTCGTTTTCCCACGAGATCAGTACGTCGCCAATGCCGCGTTGCGAAAAACTCACCAGCGAGCCGCGGGCGCCGGAGTCCAGCACTTTTACGTTCTGGTAGATTTTCTTCACCAGCTCGCGGGCGCTGGCGTCATTGCCGCCGGGCTGTTTCAGCGCATAGCCCCAGGCCGCCAGATAGTTCCAGCGTGCCCCGCCGCCGGTTTTCGGGTTCGGCGCGATCACTTCCACCCCCGGTCGTGCCAGATCGTTCCAGTCCTTGATGCCCTTGGGGTTGCCCTTGCGTACCAGCAGCACGATGGTGGAGGTATACGGTGTGCTGTTGTGTGGCAGGCGGCTTTGCCAGTTGGCCGGTACCAGGCCGCCGTTTTTGTGCAGCTCGTCAATATCGTTGGACAGCGCCAGCGTTACCACGTCGGCCTCCAGGCCATCGATCACCGAGCGCGCCTGTTTGCCGGAGCCGCCGTGCGACTGCTTCAAGGCCACTGTTTCGCCGGTCTTGGTTTTCCAGTATTTGGCAAAGGCCACATTAAAGTCCTGGTACAGCTCGCGTGTCGGGTCGTAGGACACGTTCAGCAGGCTGACATCTGCCAGGGCCAGCGGTGACAGCAGCGAAACCAGCAAGGTGGAAACAAGCGTACGGCGTAGCGTCATGGTGTGCTCCTTAGGGTGATGCTGGCAGTGTACGGGGCGGTTTGGCTGTGCCGAACCAATAAAAGCTGATTTGCATATCGACAGGCTGGCAAAGCGATAGGCGTAAAAAACCCGGCCATGTGCTGGCCGGGCTGGGCTAGGGCAAGTGCTGGTTAACGCCGCGCCAGGCGGTGCAGTACCGCCACCAGCGTGTCGACTTCTTCGCAGGTGTTGTAGAACGCCAGCGACGGGCGCACGGTGGCTTCCAGGCCGAAGCGGCGCAGGATGGGCTGGGCGCAGTGGTGGCCGGAGCGTACCGCGATGCCTTCCTGGTTCAGCGCGCGGCCAACCTCTTCGGTGCGGTAACCCGGCAGCACGAAGGACAGCACGCTGGCCTTGTTGGCCGCGGTACCGATCAGCCGCAACCCCGGCACGCCTTGCAGGCCGTGCGTGGCGTACACCAGCAGGTCGTGCTCGTAGCGCGCGATGTTGTCCAGGCCGATGCGCTCCACGTAGTCGATGGCGGCGCCCAGGCCCACGGCGTCGGCAATGTTGCCGGTACCGGCTTCGAACTTGTTGGGCGCCGGCTGGTACAGCGTCTTCTCGAAGGTGACGTCGGCAATCATGTTGCCGCCGCCTTGCCACGGCGGCATGCTGTCCAGCAGTGCCGCCTTGCCGTACACCACGCCGATGCCGGTGGGGGCAAACACCTTGTGCCCGGAGAACACGAAGAAGTCTGCGTCCAGCGCCTGCACATTGACGCGCAGGTGCGATACCGACTGTGCGCCGTCCACCAGCACACGGGCACCGGCGGCGTGCGCCAGCGCGATGACCTCGGCCACCGGGGTGACCGTGCCCAGCGCGTTGGACACCTGGGTGATGGCCACCAGCTTGGTGCGGCTGTTCAGCAGCTTGCGGTACTCGTCCAGCAGGATCTGGCCGCTGTCATCCACCGGAATCACGCGGATGCGCGCGCCCACCCGTGCCGCCAGTTGCTGCCACGGCACGATATTGGCGTGGTGCTCCAGGTTGGACACGATGATCTCGTCACCGGCCCCGACGTTCTGCTGGCCCCAGGTATTGGCTACCAGGTTGATGGCCTCGGTGGCGCCACGCACAAAGATGATCTCGTCCGGGCTGCCGGCGCCGATGAAGCGTGCCACTTTGTTGCGGGCGGCTTCGTAGGCGTCGGTGGCGCGTGCGGCCAACTCGTGGGCGGCACGGTGGATGTTGGAGTTCTCGTGCTGGTAGAAGTACGAGATACGGTCGATCACCGATTGCGGCTTGTGCGTGGTGGCGGCGTTGTCCAGCCAGATCAGCGGCTTGCCGTTGACGCGCTCGGCCAGGATGGGAAAGTCGCGGCGTACCGCATTCACATCAAAGCCGTGCTGGCGGCTGGCCACATGGCGGTCGAAGTCCGGCGCCTTGTCCAGCCGCGTCACCGGTTCCAGAAAGTAGTACTGGCTGGTGGGGGCGGCGGCCGGGCTGGCTGGTGCTACCGGCTGGCGGCTGTCGGCCAGCAGCAGGCTGCGCAGGAAGTCCTCGCCGGGCAGGCCGAACGATTGTGCGGTAACACGGTCGTCCACGCCGGGCAGCGGCGCGGCCTGGGTGCTGCCGGCCAGCTCGCCGTAGCGGCCTGCTTCGCTAACGAAGTAGTACGGCGACGAGGCTGGCGCACCACCTGCCGACGGGGCCGACGGCTGCGCTGCGGCCAACTGCGGCACGGCAGCGGCGTAGCCTTGCGGCACCGCGTAGGCGGCGTCGTCGCGCAGGCCGCTACCGGCGGCTGGCGCCGGTGCGCTGGCTGGCAGCGGCTGGACGGCCGGTGCGGCGGCGGGCGATGGCGGCGTCAGGCTGCCGCTATCCGGTGGTGTTTCACCCGGTAGCGCACTGAAGAAGGCGTTGGCCAGCCGCGCCAGGTCGGCCACGTCCGGCAGGCCGTCCGGCTTACTTGTAAGTGTCTGGATAGTCATGGTACTTGCCAATCTCCACGTCTTCGAGCACAGCCAGCGCATCTTCGGTCAGCACGGCCAGCGAGCAATACAGCGAAATCAGATAGGAGGCGATGGCGTTGCGGTTGATGCCCATGAAGCGTACCGACAGGCCCGGGCTCTGTTCGCCGGCCAGGCCCGGCTGGTACAGGCCTACCACGCCCTGGCGTTTGTCGCCTACGCGCAGCAGCAGGATCTTGGTTTTGCCGTTTTCGTCGATCGGCAGCTTGTCGGACGGGATGATGGGCACGCCGCGCCAGGTGATGAACTGCGAGCCGAACAGACTAACGGTTGGCGGTGGTACGCCACGGCGGGTGCACTCGCGGCCGAAGGCGGCAATGGCCAGCGGGTGGGCCAGGAAGAAGCCCGGCTCTTTCCATACCTTGGTCAGCAGCTCGTCAAAGTCGTCCGGGGTCGGTGCGCCGGTCA
Source organism: Vogesella aquatica (assembly GCF_028548455.1). Lineage (GTDB taxonomy): Bacteria > Pseudomonadota > Gammaproteobacteria > Burkholderiales > Chromobacteriaceae > Vogesella > Vogesella aquatica. Next base: position 9,433 of record NZ_JAQQLF010000022.1, on the reverse strand, counting down.
GCGTGCTGATGCGCTGGCTGTCGTCCACATTGGCCAGCAAGCCGTATTCCGGGTTGTTGATCAGCTCGGCTTCCTGGCGCTCCTTGATGGTTTCGATAGTCAGGCGCAGCTGTTCCTTGATCTGGTCGTGCGGGCTGCTGTACAGGTCGGACACGCGGGTGTGTACGTCCAGCACGGTGGTCACCGCGTTCAGGAACAGCTCGCGCGGCTGTTCTTCGTAGTCCACAAAGGTCTGTGGCAGCTCGGATTCGTCGCGCTGCGAGCACGCCACGCGCACGCCGGCGGCGTTTTTTACGCGGTTCAGGCGGAAGATGCCAGCCTCTACCGGCGTCCATTGCAGCAGGTGCACCAGCCAGCGCGGGCTGATGGTGGACAGTTGCGGTACGGTCTTGGTGGCATTGGCTAGCTGGCGGGCGGCGTTGTCGCCCAGTGCCTGTTTGACATCCTGATGTTCGGCCATGATGGTTCCTTGGTTTGATTTGCTGGGGAGAAAGGGGCGCTTAGCGTGTGGCCTGCGGCGTCCCGGTAATATTCTGGCTATTGGCCTGGGTGATATGGCTGCCCGGTAGCACGTCGCGCGTGAGCCAGACGTTGCCGCCGATGGTGGCGCCCTGGCCGATGGTGATGCGGCCCAGCAGGGTGGCGCCGGCGTAGATCACCACGTCGTCTTCCACGATGGGGTGGCGCGGCTGGCCTTTTTCCAGCTTGCCGTCGGCGTCGCTGGTAAAGCGCTTGGCACCCAGTGTTACGGCCTGGTACAGCCGTACCCGCTCGCCGATAATGGCGGTTTCGCCTATCACTACGCCGGTGCCGTGGTCGATGAAAAAACCTTTGCCGATCTGTGCGCCGGGGTGGATATCGATGCCGGTGTCGGAATGTGCGATCTCGGCGATGATGCGTGCCACCAGCGTGGCGCCGGCGCGGTACAGGTAGTGCGCCAGGCGGTGGTAAAGAATGGCGGTGATGCCGGGGTAGCACAGCAGCACTTCGTCCACACTGCGCGCAGCCGGGTCGCCCACGTAGGCGGCGTGTACGTCGGCATCCAGAATGCGGCGCAGCCGTGGCAGCTCGGCGGCCAGGCCACGGGCGATGATCACCGCGTTTTGTTCGCTCTTGGCGTCGCTCAGGCCCTGTAGCCGGGCGCTATAGCTCAGCTCCAGCTGCAGCTGTTTCACCAGCGCGTCCAGTGCTTGCGCCAGCGTATGGCCAACGTAGAAGTCCTCGCTGCTTTCGTTCAGGTCCGGCGGCCCCAGCCGCATGGGGAAGAGCACGCCGGACAGCGCCTCCACGATGTCGTGCAGAGCCTCGCGCGAGGGGAATTCGCGCCCGCCCAGCTCGCGGGTGCGGCCGTGGGTCTTGCGCCAGTCCAGGCGGGCGTTGCGCAGCTCGCGCACCACGCCTTCGATATCCCAGTTCTGCTGCTGGTTGCCAAGCGACAGCCAGTTTTTTGCTCGGTCATTCATATGATCTGCTCCCGCGGGGGGTTAATCCTGTTGCCATGGCAGGCCACGCAGCCGCCAGCCACCCAGGTCGCCACGGCGTTGCTGTGTATCCAGGTCGCCTTCAAAGCCTTCCAGTACGTTGAACACCTGGGTGAAGCCTGCGGCGGCGGCTGCCTCGGCCGCTGCCGCTGAACGCTTGCCGCTGCGACACAGCAGTACGATGACGCGGTCTTTGCCGCCGGCTTTGTTTTCCAGCTCGCGCAGAAAGCGCGGGTTCTTGATGAGCGCTGTGCCGGTTTGCCACGCTACGTGTAGCGAGCCCGGGACGTGGCCGACAAACTTGCGTTCTTCTACCGTGCGCACGTCTACCAGTGCGGCGACGCCGGCCTCGACCAGTGCCCAGGCTTCTTGCGGGTACAGGCAGCCAGGGTAGGGCAAGCCGGTGCGCTGGGCGCGCTCGCGGCCGGTGGCAAGCAGGGTGTCGGGGTTGACAGGCAGGGGGGAAATCTGGGGGCTGGCAAGCTGTGGCATGGTGGTCTCCGTACCGGGTGTGTTTCGGGTGCAGAGCCACTATACGGCGCTGGTGGCGCCAGCCTAACCAAGAAAAACTGCTGTTATTTCCAGCAATTTTTATAACGATGGAATGGTGGCTTTTTTCTGGTGATGCGCCATGTTGCGGGTTTCTTGTTGCGCATTAGTGGCTTTCTTGTGCATTTGTATGCTTCTTGTAATAAGAAAATCAGAAATCATTGTTTGGCTTGCCTGGCGTCCGCTGCTAACTTTTGCAGCCTCCGACAGCCACTTTGAGACCAGTTATGCCTACCCATTCTCCCTTCCTGCGCCGCCTGTTGGCCGCAGCCGTTGCTGCTGGCGTTCTTGCCGCTAGTGCCCAGGCCGATGTGATTGCCGCCACTAACCCGTCGGCGATTCCGGCACAGGCCAAGGCGCGCAAGGACACCATCGTCGGCGCCATCTCGGCACCGCAGGGCATCTTTAACCCCTACCTGTTCAGCAATGGCTGGGACGAGAACGTGACCGAGGTGATCTTCGGGCGGCTGGTAGGGCTGGATGCGCAAGGCAAGCTGCGTGCCGAGCAGGCCGAGTCGTGGCAGGTCAGCAAGGACGGCCTGCAGTACACGCTGAAGCTGCGCAAGGGGCTGAAGTTCAGTGACGGCTCGCCGTTTACCGCCGATGACGTGGCCTTTACGCTGACCTTCCTGCACGACCCGGCCTACGACGGCGGCACCGATATCAGCCTGGCCAAGATCAAGGGCGGTGACGCCTACAAAGCCGGCAAGGCCAGCAGTGTGGAAGGCATCAAGGTGCTGAACCCGCAAACCATCCAGATCACTGTCACCGAGCCGGGCGCTACCACGCTGCAGCTGATCGGCGGGCCGGTGCTGTCGCGCGCCTGGTATGGCCGTGGCTACCAGCCAGGCAAGCTGGACGATCTGCGCCAGTACAGCAGCAAACCGCTGGGTGCCGGCCCCTATATCTACGACAAATTCGTTCCGGGCCAGGAAGTGCGCTTCCACGCCAACCCGTACTACTTTGCCGGTAAGCCAGCGGTGCCCAACTTCATCTACCGCATCACCAGCGACGCCACCAAGCTGCAGCTGTTCCAGACCGGCGAAACCGATCTGGAAGGCTTTTCGATCAATGCCGACAATATCGAACAGCTGAAGGCGCTGGGTTTTGCCAACCTCAATATCTACAACTCGAGCGACTACAGCCTGATCGAGTTCAACCACAACAAACCGGCGCTGAAAGACGTGCGCGTGCGCCAGGCGCTGACCTATGCGCTGGACCGCAAAAAGCTGGTGGACGTGGTGTACCAGGGCTACGGCAGTGTGGCCACGCTGCCGCTGTCGCCGGTGTCCTGGGCTTACGACACCAAGGGCGTGAACCCTTACAACTTCGACCCGGCCAAAGCTGCCGCGTTGCTGGATCAGGCCGGCTGGAAGCTGGGTAGCGACGGTATTCGCGAAAAAGGCGGGCAGAAGCTGGTGGTGACCCTGCTGGCGACCAAGAGCCTGTTCAACGATGCGCTGATTCCCATTGCCAAGGAAAACTTCAAGCGGGTAGGGGTGGAGCTGCGCCCCGAGGTGTCGGACTTCAACGCGCTGCTGGCCAAGCGCAAGGCCGGCAACTTTGACCTGGCCACCTTCCGCACCTCCGGCCTGAACGACCCGCACGACGGCGTGGCACGTTTCCGTTCCACCGAAAACGAAGTGGGCTACAAGAACGCGCAGGTAGACAAGCTGATCAACGCCGGTAACGGCACGCTGGATATCGGCAAGCGCAAGGCCATTTACCACCAGCTGTACCAGGTGCTGGCCAACGATGCGCCACTGATCCTGCTGGCCAACCGCAAGCTGCTGTACGTCAATAGCAGCCGTATCGGCAACTACCAGCCCGACGTGTTCAACGGCATTTTCGGCAGCCTGCCCAAGCTGAAAATCCAGTACTGAGCCGCTTGCGGCCAACCCCGGCCGCTACGGTAGCCACCGTGGCGGCCGGCTTCCTTTCTGGCTGGACCTACCATGCGAACCTATGTCTTGCGGCGCCTGCTGGGCGCCATTCCCTTGTTATTCGGTGCCTCGCTGCTGATCTTCCTGGTGTTTGCGCTGACGCCGGGCGACTTTATCGACGGCAATATCAACCTGACCCCGCAGCGCGCAGCCGAGCTGAAAGCCCTGTACGGGCTGGACCGCCCGCTATGGGCGCGCTACCTGGGCTGGCTGAGCCAGCTGCTGCACGGTGACCTGGGTTTTTCGCTGCAGCACCAGATACCGGTGAGCACCCTGCTGGGACAGTACCTGTGGAGCAGCTTTCTGCTGGCGCTGGTGTCCTTGCTGCTGTACTGGACGCTATCGCTGGCAGTGGGTGTGCTGGCTGCCGTGCGTCCTTACAGCTGGTTTGACCGCGTGGTAACGCTATTGGTGTTTGCCGCCATGAGTTTCCCGGTGTTTTTCCTGTGCCTGCTGCTGATCAAGTGGTTTGCCGTGGACCTGGGCTGGCTGCCAGTAGGCGGCATGATCAGTATCGGCAGTAACGCCACCGGCTGGGATTACGCGCTGGACGTGGCACGCCACATGGTGCTGCCGGTGCTGACGCTGGTGATGCTGCAAGCCGGCGGCCTGACGCGCTACGTGCGTGCCAGCATGCTGGACGCGCTGGCGATGGACTGCGTGCGCACCGCGCGGGCCAAGGGCTTGCCGGAGCGGGTGGTGATCCTGCGCCACGCGCTGCGCAATGCGCTGTTGCCGCTGATCGCGCTGCTGGGCTTCGAGCTGCCGGGGCTGTTTGCCGGCGCCATCGTCACCGAAAAAATCTTCAACTGGCCGGGTGTCGGCCATATCCATATCGATACGTTGGCCGCACGCGATTACCCGGTGCTGATGAGCTTCACCTTGCTGCTGGCCGTGCTCACCATTGTGGGCAACCTGCTGGCCGACGTGCTGTCGGCATTGGCCGACCCGCGTATCCGTCTGCGTTAAGGAGTTGTGATGTCTGTGTTGTCTTTACGTTTGCCGTGGCGTCGTCGCCAGGCCGAGCTGGCCAGCCTGGCCAGTGCGGGCCGTACGCCGTGGCAGCAGGCGCTGGCCCGGCTGTGGCGCAACCGCCCGGCCATGCTGGCGCTGTTGTTCCTGGCGCTGATGGTAGTCGCCTGCGTCGCCGGCCCGTGGCTGCTGCCGTGGGATCTGGAAACCACCGATGCGCTGGCGGCCAACCATGCGCCTGGCGCCACACACTGGCTGGGCACCGACTTTCTGGGGCGCGACATCCTTACCCGCCTGCTGCACGCCGGCCGTATCTCGCTGGCGGTAGGGCTGGTGTCGGTAGTGCTGTCTGTCGTACTGGGCTACGTGCTGGGCGCGCTGGCCGGCTACGCCGGTGGCTGGTTGGACGGCGCCATCATGCGGCTGGCCGACTTGTTGATGACCATCCCCAGTTTGCCCTTGCTGATCATCCTGGGCGCCTTGCTGTCCGAGCTGCAGGTGGCGCCGGAGCAGCGCATCTACCTGGTGATGCTGATGCTCAGCCTGCTGGGCTGGACCAACCTGGCGCGCATCATCCGCGGCCAGGTGCAATCGCTGCGCAGCCGCGACTTCATGCTGGCCACCGAAGTGCTGGGCCTGCCGCTGTGGCGCCGCCTGCTGGTGCACCTGCTGCCCAATACCATCCCGACGCTGATCGTGGTGGCCACTACCGGCGTGGCCGGCGCCATCCTCAACGAGTCCTACCTCAGCTACCTGGGCCTGGGCGTGGTACCGCCCACACCGTCGTGGGGCAATATGATGGATACCGCCAACAGCTTTGTGGATTTCCAGCGCCGCCCCTGGCTGTGGATGCCGCCCGGGCTGGCCATTTTTGCCACCGTAATCGCCATCAACGTACTGGGTGACGGCCTGCGCGATGCGCTGGACCCGCGCCTGCAGGCAAGGGGTGCACGATGAGCCAGCCACTGATCGAGTTTGACCGCCTCAGCGTACAGTTCGCCACCGAGCAGGGCGTGGCGCGTGCGGTGCAGGATGTCAGCTTTGCCATCCAGGCAGGCGAAAGCGTAGCGGTGGTGGGCGAGTCCGGTTGCGGCAAGAGTGTAACCGCGCTCAGCCTGATGGGCCTGTTGCCACCCGCGCCGGCCTGCCGCCTGGGCGGCGAAGTGCGGCTGGATGCGGCCAACCTGCTGGCGCTGCCACCCGCGGCGTGGCGCCCGCTGCGCGGCCGCGATATTGCCATGGTGTTCCAGGAGCCGATGAGCGCGCTGAACCCGGTGTTGTCCGTGGGCGAGCAGCTGATGGAACCGCTGCTGACCCACCGCCAGCTCAGCCCCGCCGCCGCCTGGCAGCAGGCCATCGCGCTGCTGCAGCAGGTGGGCATCGCGCGGCCTGAGGCTATTGCCGCCAGCTACCCGCACCAGCTGTCCGGCGGCATGTTACAGCGAGTGATGCTGGCCATCGCCATCAGCTGCCAGCCGCGGCTGCTGATTGCCGACGAGCCGACCACCGCGCTGGACGTGACCATCCAGGCGCAGATTCTCGACCTGCTACGCCGCCTGCAGCAGGCCAGCGGCATGGCGCTGCTGCTGATTACGCACGACCTCGGCATCGTGGCCGAGATGGCCGACCGCGTGGTGGTGATGTACGCCGGCCGCGTGGTGGAAACCGGCAGCGTGCGCGACATCTTCCGCCACCCGCAGCATCCGTATACCCAGGGCCTGCTGGCGTCACGGCCGGTACCGGGGCGCCGGCTGGCGCGTCTGGCCGCCATTCCCGGCCAGGTGCCCAGCCCGCTGGCGCTACCCGACCACTGCGCCTTTGCCGAACGCTGCCCGCACGCGCGGCCAGCTTGCCTGCACCGGCAACCCGTGTTGCAGGCCACCAGCCCTACCCAGCAGGCGGCTTGCCTGCTGTTGAGCACCGAGGAGGCAGCATGAGCGACGATACCCTGTTGGCCGTGAATGGCCTGGTCAAACACTTTCCGCTGCACGGCGGCGTGCTGGGGCGCCAGACCGGCGCGGTACGGGCGGTAGACGACGTAAGCTTTGTGGTGCGCCGTGGTCGCAGCCTGGGCCTGGTGGGTGAGTCGGGCAGCGGCAAGACCACGGTTGGCCGCACCGTACTGGGCTTGCATCAAAAAGACGCTGGCGAAGTACGCTTTGCCGGCCACGACCTGCACGCGCTGGACAAGGCCGCGCTGCGCCGGCTACGGCCGCAGCTGCAGCTGGTATTCCAGGATCCGCTGGGCTCGCTTAACCCGCGCCTGCGCGTGGGCGATGCCATCGGCGAGGCGCTGCTGGCGCATGGCCTGTGCCCGCGCGAGGCGCTGCGCGAGCGGGTGCTGGCGGTGATGGCCAGCTGCGGCCTGGGCGAGGAGCATTACAGCCGCTACCCGCACGAGTTCAGCGGCGGCCAGCGCCAGCGTGTCGGCATTGCTCGCGCACTGGCCTTGCAGCCGGCGCTGATCGTGGCCGACGAGCCGGTGTCGGCGCTGGACGTGTCGATCCAGGCGCAGATCATCAACCTGTTTGCCGACCTCAAGCAGCAAGGGGTGAGTTTTCTGTTCATCTCGCACGACCTGGCGGTGGTCGAGCACCTGTGCGAAGACGTGGCAGTGATGTACCTGGGCCAGATCGTGGAGCAGGGCAGCCGCGAGCAGGTATTCGGCCAGCCGCGCCACCCCTATACCCGCGCCTTGCTGTCGGCCATACCGGTGGCCGACCCGGACGCCAGGCGCGAACGGGTGGTGCTGCAGGGCGAGCCGCCCAGCCCGGCCAACCCGCCCGCCGGCTGCCGTTTCCACACCCGCTGCCCGCAGGCCACGGCGCAGTGCGCCAGCGTGGTGCCGGTGGTGCACAGGGTGGCTGCCGGCCATCAGGTACGTTGTCATCTGATGGCATAAGGCTATGACGGCACAGTGTATAAGCTGTGCCGTTTTTCTTGGTTCGTAGGGTGCCAGGTGGTCTTTACACTGTACTCAAGTAACCAAGGGAGTCACACCATGCGAGCCATGATTGTAGGCGGCGACAATATCGATGCTACGCGCCGCGCGCTGATAGCCGGTGGTTATAGCGATGTGGTGCACTGGAGCGGGCGCAAACGTAGCGACCTGACCCGTGCCGTGCCAGCCGGCATCGGGCATATGGTCATCATGCTGGAGTTCGTGAACCACACCTGGCGCGCCGCATGAAAAGCGTAGCGCGGGCCCAGCAGATCAGCGTGGCCTTTATTGGCCGCAAACAGCAGGGTGGCGAGGTGGCCACGCGCTTGCGGCCAACCTTGAACTAAAGCTGGCACCCGCGCGTGACTGCCGTATGCAAAAACACCCTGGCCGGTTAACGGACAGGGTGTTTTGTTGGTGGCCGGGGTGCGCGCAATGTGTCGGCTAGTGTATAGGCATGCTTCAGGCCGGTTGCGCCAGGGCAGCCCGCAATTTGGGTGATGGTTCACCGTACAGATAGCCTTGCAGCAGGTCGGCACCCGCATCCAGCGCCAGCGCCTGCTGCACGGGTGTTTCGATCCCTTCGCATACCACTTTGGCGCCCAGCTCCTGGATCAGCCGTACCAGTACCGGCAGCACCTTGGCGGCACGCGGGTTTTGCGCCGCCTGCGCCGTCAGGCTGCGGTCCAGCTTGACGATGTCTGGCTCCAGCGCCCACAGCCGGTCGAAGTTGGAGTGGCGGGCGCCGAAATCATCGATGGCAATGCGAAAACCCTTGGACTTATAGGCCGCAATCGCTTGCTGCAGCAGGCTCAGGTCGTCCACGCTGGATTCGATGATTTCCAGCACCACCTGTTTGGGTGTCAGGCCGCAGTAGGCCAGCAAAGCCTCGAAAGTGGCGCCGTGGCGGCCACTGGCAATGCCCAGCAGGTGGCGGCCATTCACATTCAGATACAGTGCCTGCTGTTGCGGCTGCTGGGTCAGAAAGTTCACGCTGTGTATCACACGGCATAGGCGGTCTACGCCGATCACGTTGTGGCTGTCGTCCAGCGCGGCAAAAAAGCGGTCTGGCGCGATACGCCGCCCGTGTGGGTCGCTCACGCGCAATAGTGCCTCGTACGCTACCGGCTGGCATTGGCGGTCAAGCAGGGGCTGGTAATGGCTGTCCAGCCGCAACTGGCCCAGGCGGCCAAAAGCACCTTCGTCATCAAAGGCTAGCTGCGGGCCGGCGCCATCTTGCGAACGTCCCCAGATCTCGAAGTAGCTCACCAGCCGTTGCAGGTTCAACGCTGTTCCTTTTGCAAAATTCACGTTACGGCGCAGGCTCAGTCCTGTACTGCCGGCAGCAAGGCCTGGCGTACGGTGTCTTCGTCCAGCGCCGCCGAGCACAGCTCGATGAAGCGGTAGGCGTAGCTGCGCAGGTAGTGGCCGCGGCGGATGGCCACGCGGGTGGTCTGGTGCCCGAACAGCGGTGCGCCTTCCACCACGCGCACCTGGCTCTCGCGCTGCGCGTCCACCGCCATCGAGGCAATAATGCCCACGCCCAG
>NZ_JAQQLF010000021.1 GCF_028548455.1 Vogesella aquatica | reverse complement strand
ATGATAGTGCAGATACCTGTGTGAAAGTAGGACACCGCCAGACGCCCGATACCGAAGCCCAGCTCAGACGAGCTGGGCTTTGTGCTTTGGTGCGGCGAAAATACCGCGCACCACCCCGCAGCCAACGTTGGCCGCAGCCTGCCGACCCTGACATAAAGCCCGCGAATGCGGGCCTCGTTGTTTCATATCTCAGGCTTTGTTGCTGCGACGTATCGCCAATCTTTGCTGGAAAACGTGCGGGCTTACCAAATTATGTCGTCTGGGTGGGTTGCAGTCTCAAGGCGACGGCAGGTGTCAAGCTGCCTTCGCGGCGCTATAGTTTGTGCTGGTGGTTAGCCGGCATAGCTCAGTTGGTAGAGCAGTGCATTCGTAATGCGAAGGTCGGGGGTTCGATTCCTCTTGCCGGCACCATGCAAGCTGTAAAAAGCCCGATCAGATGATCGGGCTTTTTGTTAGGGGGTGGCTCAGGCCTCTGGGGTGTTTAGCGAGTTGATGCTGAAGCCGGCATCTACGTAGGTGATTTCTCCGGTAATGCCGGATGAGAGATCGGACAGCAAGAAGGCGGCGGTGTTGCCTACTTCTTCGGTAGTAACGTTACGACGCAGGCAGGATTGGCCTGCTGCCATGTTCAGTAACTTGCTGAAGCCCGAGATCCCGGCGGCAGCCAGCGTCTTGATCGGGCCTGCGGAGATGCCGTTGACCCGGATGCCTTCCTTGCCCAGGCTGGCTGCCATGAAACGCACAGAGGCTTCCAGGCTGGCTTTGGCCAGGCCCATTACATTGTAGTTCGGTATGGCGCGTACTGCCCCCAGGTAGGATAGGGTCAACAGGGCGGCACGGCGGCCTTGCATCATCGGGCGTGCAGCTTTGGCCAGTGCGGCAAAGCTGTAGGCAGAAACGTCGTGGGCGGTGTGGAATGCCTCGCGGCTGAGTGCATCCAGGAAATCACCTTCCAGCGCCTCGCGTGGGGCATAGGCAATGGCGTGCACCAGGCCATCCAGCCCATCCCAGTCTTGACCCAAACTGGTGAAAAGCTGGGTGATGTCAGCGTCGTTCTGCACGTCGCAGCGATAAACCATTGTGCTACCGAAATCGGCAGCCATTTCGCGGACACGGTCTTCCAGCTTGTCTACTACGTAGGTGAAGGCAAGCTCGGCGCCTTCGCGATGGCAGGCGTGTGCAATGCCGTAGGCAATGGAGCGGTTCGAGATCATGCCGGTGATCAGAATCTTTTTGCCTTGCAGGAAACCCATGTTCAATCCTTTTCAATCTAAAGCAGCCGTGCATTATAACGGTCAATCGACCGACCGTCTTGTGAAGGCGTGACCGCGCTTGCCTTGCTATTTAGGGTTGATGCAGGGAGGGGGAGTTGTTAACATCGCCTGTAAGCTGATAATCGACACCCAATCGAGAGGAAAACAATGAGCGACCTGATTCTGCACGTGACTGATGATTCGTTTGAGCAACAAGTCCTGAAGGCTGACGCCCCTGTGCTGGTAGATTACTGGGCTGAATGGTGCGGTCCTTGCAAGATGATTGCCCCTATCCTGGATGACGTGGCAAAAGAATACGAAGGCCGTCTGGTGGTTGCCAAGCTGAATATCGACCAAAACGAGGCAACGCCACCCAAATTCGGTATCCGCGGCATTCCTACCCTGATGCTGTTCAAGGGCGGTGAAGTGGCGGCTACCAAGGTTGGTGCGTTGTCCAAGACACAGCTGATCGAGTTCCTGAACGCTCACCTGTAATTGATTGACAGCTAGTGCCTCTTGGACTATCTTCCCAATAGTCCAGTACGCGAGCGGCCTAGGCCGCTCGCTTCATATTTCCCTTCTTTATTTCCTCAGTCTCGGTGCTCTTTGCCGCCTTGTTACATTCTTAGGCTGACCGTACACATATGCATCTATCTGATCTAAAGCGCCAACATGTTAGCGAACTCGTGGAAATGGCTATTTCCAACGAGATTGATGGCGCCAACCGCCTGCGCAAGCAGGACCTGATTTTCGCGTTGCTGAAAAACCAGGCGAAAAAAGGCGAAAGTATTTTTGGTGAAGGTACCTTGGAGGTGTTGCCGGATGGCTTCGGCTTCCTGCGTAGCCCTGATTCGTCCTATCTGGCAGGCCCGGATGATATTTACGTCAGCCCGTCGCAGATTCGCCGCTTTAACCTGCATACCGGCGATACCATCGAAGGCGAGATCCGTACGCCCAAGGAAGGCGAGCGCTATTTTGCCCTGGTGAAGGTAGACAAGGTTAACGGTGGCCCGCCAGAGCAAGCCAAGCACAAGATTTTGTTCGAGAACCTGACGCCGCTGTTCCCGACCGAGCGGCTGCACCTCGAGCGTGATATCAAGGCTGAGGAAAATGTTACCAGCCGCCTGATCGACCTGATTGCCCCTATCGGCAAAGGTCAGCGTGGCCTGCTGGTGGCACCGCCCAAGTCCGGCAAGACGGTGATGCTGAAGCATATTGCCCACGCCATCACCACTAACCACCCGGAAGTGGAAATGATCGTGCTGCTGATCGACGAGCGTCCGGAAGAAGTGACCGAGATGCAGCGTTCGGTGCGCGGTGAAGTGGTATCGTCTACGTTTGACGAGCCGGCTACCCGCCACGTGCAAGTTGCCGAAATGGTGATCGAGAAGGCCAAGCGCCTGGTCGAGCACAAAAAAGACGTGGTGATCCTGCTGGATTCCATTACCCGCCTGGCTCGGGCGTATAACACCGTGATCCCGGCTTCCGGCAAAGTGTTGACCGGTGGTGTGGATTCCAACGCACTGCAGCGCCCCAAGCGTTTCTTTGGTGCGGCGCGTAATATCGAAGAAGGCGGCTCGCTGACCATCATTGCTACCGCGCTGGTGGATACCGGCTCGCGTATGGATGACGTGATCTACGAAGAATTCAAGGGTACCGGTAATATGGAGATCCACCTGGATCGCCGTATGGCCGAAAAGCGCATCTTCCCGGCGATCAATATCAACCGCTCGGGTACCCGCCGCGAAGAGTTGCTGATTCCGCAAGAACAGCTGCAGCGCATCTGGGTGCTGCGCAAGCTGCTGTACCCGATGGACGACCTGGAGGCGATGGAGTTCATGCTGGACAAGCTGCGCGCGACCAAGTCGAACTTGGCCTTCTTTGATTCGATGCGTCGCTAAGCGTACCATCAGGCAAAGTACACAACGCCAGGCCATGCGGTCTGGCGTTTTTCATGGCGATTTGTATGCTGGATTATTTGCTGGATTTTGACGGTTACTCGGTAATCGGTACGGTAGCCTTTGCGGTGTCGGGCTATTTGCTGGGCGTGCGCAAGCACCTGGATTTGCTGGGTATTATCATTGTGACCTTGCTCACGGCCATCGGTGGCGGCGTAATACGGGATATGCTGGTTGGCCGCATGCCGCAGGTGTTTCTGGACAACACCAACCTGATCATTATTGCAATCACCTTGTTGGTCGCCATGGCGTCGCGCTTGCATAAGCGCGAGCACGAGCTGCTGGCCACACTGTTTATCGTGGCGGATTCGATAGGGCTGGTTGCGTTCAGCCTGGCAGGGGCTAAATTGGGAGTGGAGTACCACATCAACGCGTTTGGTGTGATCTTGCTGGGTTTTGTGACTGCCGTAGGTGGCGGTATCGTGCGCGACATGATGGTGAACGATGTGCCGTTCATCCTGCATAAAGATTTTTACGGCACAGTGTCCATTGTGGTGGCCGTGGCGCTATACGTGCTGGCCACGTTGGGGTGGGATCATATTCTGGCGGTGCAGCTGGTTTTTGTCTCCGGTGTGGCATTGCGTCTGGTGGCGCACTGGGGCGAGTTGTCGCTGCCCAAGATTGGCGCAAGTAAAAAAAGAGGCTAAGCCATGTTGCATGCCCGGGGTGAGGAAGAGTTGGCCGCATTGCTGGCCAGGCTATCGCGTGTGCCGCTAGCGGATGATGCGGAAGGGCTGTTGCCCAGAGACGTGGGTAGCAAGCCGGCGGCGGTACTGATTCTGGTGTTATGGCAGCCTGATGGCTGGCATGTCGTATTGACGCGCCGTACCGCCCACTTGCGTAGCCATGCCGGGCAGATCAGCTTTCCTGGCGGGCGGCTGGAAGAAGAGGATGCCAATGCCGCCATGGCGGCGCTGCGCGAGGCGGAGGAGGAGATAGGCCTGCCGGCCAGTGCCGTGCGTGTGGTGGCGCAGATGGGGCAGTATCAAACCATTACCGGCTATGCTGTCACGCCGGTGCTGGGGGTGCTCACGCAGCCGGTGGTGTTCCGGCCATCGCCCGACGAGGTGGATGAGGTGTTTACCCTGCCCTTGTCGCTGGCGCTGGATGCGCGACAATACGAGCGCCATCATTACGAGCGCGACGGCTACCGCGGCCATTATTATTCGCTGACGCACGGCGAGTATTATGTCTGGGGGGCTACGGCAGCCATGCTGCGGCGTTTGGCACTAGCCCACGATCACCAGCCTGCATAAACAAAACCGGCCCTGTGGCTAATGCCAGTCAATTAACGTTGACTGGCATTTTTTGGTTAGGGATTCTGAGAGGCTTGGGTGTCCGCTATGCGGACGCTGTTTATATGCCTGTTCCGCCCGGCAGACGGGAAAGGGGGCGGATTGCCGCCCCCTTTTCATTCCCCCGCAACCCGGGGCTGCTCGAAACCCCGGGCAAAACGGCACGCCCCAGGCGCCGCCAAACTCGCCCCTTGCTAACGGCTCGGGGCTCAAACAAATCGGCGTCTTAAAACCTGGGGCGTACCATTTTGACCGGCTCGCGCCAACGGGATGGGGCGCTTCACTCACGCCCTTCCGCTTGATGACCAAGCACATTTTCTTAACTGACTGGCATTAGGCCCTGTGGCCGGTTTTGTTTTGTGCCGGATGTTTGGTGCTACCGTGGCTCAGGCCTGGCTGAAGCGCATCGACAGGTCGATGGCGCGTACGTCTTTGGTGAGCTTGCCGATGGAGATGCGGTCTACGCCGGTTTCGGCAATGGTGCGCACGGTGCTGAAATCTACGCCGCCGGATGCCTCCAGCAGGGCGCGGCCAGCGCTCAGGCGCACCGCTTCGCGCATGTCGTCCAGCGACATATTGTCCAGCAGTACCAGCGTGCAGCCTGCGGCCAACGCTTCGTTCAGCTCGGCGAGGTTTTCTACTTCTACCTGGATGCTTACCTGTGGCGGGGCCAGCTCGCGTGCGCGTTGCAGCGCCTGCGTGATGCTGCCGGCGGCCATGATGTGGTTTTCCTTGATCAGGATGCCGTCGTACAGGCCGATGCGCTGGTTGACGCCGCCGCCAACGGTAACCGCGTATTTTTGTGCCAGGCGCATGCCGGGCAGGGTTTTGCGGGTATCCAGAATGCGGGCGCGGGTGCCGGCGATCAATTCACTGTAGCGCCGGGTCTCGCTGGCCACGGCAGACAGGGTTTGCAGCAGGTTCAGCGCGGTGCGCTCGGCGGTAAGCAGGGCGCGGGCGGGGCCGCTGATGTGGCATAGCACGGTGTTGGCGGCAACTTGCTGGCCTTCGGCGACTTGCCAGCTTATCTGGCAGCGCGGGTCTACCTGGCGGAAGGCTTCGTCGAACCAGGCTTGCCCGCACACGGTGGCGGCCTCGCGTGCGATCACCGATGCCTTGCCCTGGCTGTCTGCGTCGATCAGTAGCGCGGTCCAGTCCTGCTGGCCAATGTCTTCTGCCAGCGCCTGGCTGATCAGGTTGGCAATGTGGTGGGGGGCGGGCAAGCTAAACATGACAGTCATCCGTTATAAGGTTGGCCGCATTTTACCTGATTGTGCCGGGCTGGGGTTTTTGTGGCGGTGGCGGGCTTTGTTATGATGGCTGGTATATTGCCGAGCAAAATGGAGTAAGCATGAATTTTCTGGCCGGGCAGTTTGCGCTGCCCTGGGTGTGGGGGGCGAATGGCCTGTGGCTGGCCATGCTGCTGCTGAGCGCTAGGCGCGTAGTGTGGCGTGCTTTGCCCGCGCAGGCGGTGTCGGCCTGGTGCGGGGCTTGTGTCGTGCTGATGGGGTTTACGCTGGCCAAAGCTGGCTTGCAGCCTGGTTTGTCGTTTCATTTGCTGGGGGCGACGGTGTTTACCCTGCTGGCCGGGCCGTGGCTAGCCTTGCTGGCGCTATCGCTGGTGCAGCTGGTGCTGGTGGCGGCCGAGCTGATGGACCCATTGGCCATTGGCCTGAATGTGTTGCTGAGCTATGTGCCGGCGGTGTTGCTGACGACCGCCGCGCTGCACTGGGCGCGGCGGCGGCTGGCGCCGAACCTGTTTGTCTATGTATTCGTAAATGCTTTTCTGGCGGGGGCGGCAAGCTTGCTGTTGGCCGCAGCCACCGGTTTGCTGGCGCTGGGGCTGGCGGGGGCGTATCCGGCCGACCATCTGCTAGGCGAAGTATTGCCCTTTTACTTTTTGCTGGCGTGGTCCGAGGCGTTTACCAGCGGCCTGGTAATCGCGATACTGATTGTGTACCGGCCACAATGGGTGGCCACGTTTGACGACCGGCGTTATCTGGTGAACTAGGAGCCTGCCATGCAGTTTGCTTTCTGGGCGGTGTTGATTGCCGCTGTGTTGCCCTTGCTGTTTGCTGCCTTGTCCAAGTCTGGCGGTATGAATAACCACGCCCCGCGTGCCGCGCAGGCGGCGCTGACCGGCTGGCGTTTGCGCGCGCACTGGGCGCAGCAAAACAGCTGGGAGGCTTTCCCGGTGTTTGCTGCGGCGGTGGTAGTGGCGTTTCTGAACCTGGTGTCGCAGGGCAAGATGGATGCGGCAGCGGCGGTATTTTTGCTGGCACGCGTGGCCTATGGCGCGTGCTACCTGGCCGATAAGCCCAGCCTGCGTTCGCTGTCCTGGCTGGTGGGCTACGCGGCGGTGATTTACCTGTTCCTGGCCTCGGCGCATTTGTTGTAAGGCAGGTCCGGATAGCCAAGCGGCCAACCTTGTGGGCAAGGTTGGCCGCTTTTTCATGCGCAGGTTTACAGCACGATGGGTTCCGGGTCCAGCACCACGCCGTATTGCTGGTAAACCGTCTGGCGCACCTTGCTGGCCAGCGCCCACATCTGCGCGCCGCTGGCCTGGCCGTGGTTCACCAGTACCAGTGCCTGCTTGTCGTGCACGGCAGCATCACCGTCACGGTAGCCCTTCAGGCCGGCTTGTTCTATCAGCCAGCCTGCGGCCAACTTCACGCTGCCATCGGCTTGCGGGTAGTGCGGCAGGGTGGGGTGCTGCGCCAGCAGGGCTTCAGCCTGCTCGCGCGGCACGAGGGGGTTCTTGAAAAAGCTGCCGGCGTTACCCAGTACCGCCGGGTCGGGTAGCTTGCTCTGGCGGATGCTGATGACGGCCTGGCTGACCTGCAGTGCCGTCGGTTCGTCGGCGCAGCCCATGGCAGCCAATGCCTTGCCGATGTCGCCGTAGCCGATGCGTGGCTGGAAGGTTTTGTTCAGGCGGAAGCGCACCGCTGTCACCAGGTAGCGCCCGGCCAGCGCCTGCTTGAAGATGCTGTCACGGTAGGCAAAGTGGCAGTCTGCATTGCCCAGCACCACCTCGCTGCCACCGGTGGCCAGGTCGGCGCATACCACTTCGTGAATCAGGTCTTTGACTTCTACGCCATAGGCGCCGATGTTCTGGATAGGGCTGGCGCCCACGGTGCCGGGAATCAGGCTGAGGTTTTCCAGCCCGCTCCAGCCTTGCTGCAAGGTGTATTGCACAAAGTCGTGCCATACCTCGCCGCCGGCGGCCTGTATCAGTACGTGCTGCGCATCTTCAGAGATAAGCTGCACGCCTTTCAGGCAGTTCTGGATGATGACACCCTCGAAGTCCTGGGTGAACAGCATATTGCTGCCGCCGCCCAGCCACAGCAGCGGGCCTTGTTGCACCACCGGCTGTGCCAGCAAGATGGGCAGCTGGGCCAGGTCGGTAAGCTGGCTGAAAAAGGCGGCTTTCACGTTCATGCCGAAGGTGTTGAAGGCACGGATGGGTTGTTCGCGATAAATAACAGGTGTCACGGTATTCTTTCAGGCAGTTTGGCGGTGCAGCCGGCGGCGGCTCTCGCGCGATAGATAGCGTACCAGCAGCAGGCCGGCCAGGCTCAGGCTGATCACCAGTGCCAGCCAGAAACCATGCACGCCCATGGGCAGGCTCAGGCCGGGTAGCGGCAGGTGGCCCAGGCCCAGCAGTGCCCCCAACCCCAGACCGACCAGCCAGAACGACACGATATGAATCACCATGGGCATGGTGGTGATCTTGTAGCCGCGCAGCGCGGCCGAGGCAATGGTTTGCATGGCGTCGGTCAGCTGGTAGAAGGCGGCAAACAGCATCAGCGACATGCCCAGGGTAATCACTGCCGGGTCGCTGCTATAGGTACGCATGATGCTTTCGCGCCCCAACAGTACCCACACCATGGTGAGGCAGGCTAGCGCCACGCCCATGGCCAAGCCTACGCCGCATACGGTGCGTGCACCGCGGTAATCGCCCGCGCCCACGCGCTGGCCCACGCGGATGGTGAGTGCGACGCCGATGCTTTGCGGAATCATGTAAATCACGCTGGAAAAATTCAGCACCGCCTGATGGGTAGCCACTACCGTGGTGCCCAGCTTGGCCACCAGCAGGGCAATAAAGGAAAACAGGCTGACTTCCACAAAAAAGGACAGGCCGATGGGCAGCCCCAGCTTGATAAAGGCAGGAAAACGCTGCCACTGCGGCCAACTGAAGCCGCCGGTCAGGCCGTAAGGCTGGTATGCCTTCTGGTATTTGATGACAGCAAACAGCGCGGCGGCGTTAAACCACATCACCATGCCGGTTGCCCAGCCGCAGCCTGCCCCACCCAGCGCGGGCAGGCCGGCCAGGCCGTGTATCAACGCGTAGTTCAGCGGGATGTTGAGCAGCAGGCCGCAGATGCTCACCAGCATGATGGGGCGGGTATGGTTCAGGCTGGAGCTGAAAGCGTACAGCGCCCGGTGCAAAATGGCCGCCGGCATGCCCATGGCGCTGCCGGTAATGAACAACATGGCTTTGTCTTCTACGCTGGCCGGCAAATCCAGCCATAGCCGCAGCAGCGGCTGGATCGCCAGCATCAGCAACATGCCCAGCACGCCCAGCACCAGGCCAAACCATAAACCCTGGCGTGCGGTGGCACCGATCTGGTGGGTGTCGCCGCGGCCAACTTGCTGCGACAGGATGGGGTTCATGGCCGAGGCAATGCCCATCAGCGTGACATACACGGTAATGAACACGCTGGAGCCCAGCGACACTGCTGCCAGGTCGTCGGTGCTGACGTGACCGGCCATCACAGTGTCGACAAAGCCGGTGGCCACCTGGGCAATCTGTGCCACCATCATCGGCAGCGCCAGCTTGCCCAGGGTGTGGGCTTCCTGCCGCAGCGTGGCGGCGGGGGTTCGGTTCAGATCAAACAGCATGCAAGGTGGCAACGGGTGGGGGTAAAGGCGGCATTATACGGGCGCAGCCCCGGGCCGTGCGGCCAACCTTGCGAACGCTGTGTCAGCCAAAGCGCGCCGGCGGGTCGCGGCGCAGGTGGCAGCTGATCAGCAAGTCGTGCCCGAAGCGGGCATTGATATTGAGCGCTTCGGTCAGGCTGAGGGCGTGGATGGCCAGCGTGCCTTGCTGCAAGGCGATGTCCAGGCCGCGCTCGGTAGCGTAGGCGGCCAGCTCGGTAAGCTTGTGGCGAGTAGCGGGGGTGGCGTTGGCGGTGAGCGAGCCGCTCAGGGCGGGGGCGGTGCAGCGCGGGGTGATGGCAAAATCGGTGTAGCGGTCTTCTTGGCAGTCGTACATGGCAGTCTCCGTAGCGTGTTGCGCGCCCGGCTGGCCGAGCGACGCTTTAGCAGAATTTCGAAAGCGCCCTGCAAGTTGTCGATTAACTCGGCGCGTAAAACGGTCGTGTGGCCTGGCTGCCTGCCAAAGAAAAACCCGCTGCAGCAATAAAGCGGTCAGCGGGTGGTCTGCACGCTTTAGCTGGTATTTATCGGGCGCCCCGCAAGCAGTAACAAATCGGCGCAGGGTCGAAATTAGAGCAGTCTATCGAGACTGTCAAGTGCCGTCTTGGCACAATGCTGGAGAATGCGCAGAATATCGGGCTATAATCCCCCGCTTGAATCCGGGTAGCGACCGCTGCCTCCCACCTTCTTCCAGATACTGTTCCTGATGATTCGCAAACTGATCAGCCGCGTTTTCGACCTGCCAACCGGCATCGGCCGCAACAAACCCAAGCCGCGTGTGCTATCGCTGGCACAGCACGGCGTGCGCCGCGATGCCCTCAGCCATGCTGCCTTGCGTGTGGTATCGCGGCTGCAAGAATCCGGCCACAGTGCCTTTGTGGTAGGCGGGGCGGTGCGCGACTTGCTGCTGGGCGTATCGCCCAAGGATTTTGACGTGGCCACCAGTGCCACGCCGGAAGAGGTGCACCATATATTCCGCCGCTCGCGCATTATCGGTCGCCGCTTCCGCATTGTGCACGTGATGATGGGCCCCGAAACCATCGAGGTGACGACCTTCCGCGGTGGGGAGGCGGGCAAGACCAATGAAACCGGCCGCATCATGGCGGACAACACTTACGGTAACCAGTCCGAAGACGCCTTGCGCCGCGACTTTACCGTGAATGCACTGTTCTATAACCCCACCGATGAAACCATCATCGACTATCACCATGGGGTAAAAGACCTGCAGGCGAAAAAGCTGGTGATGATCGGCCAGCCGGCGCGCCGCTACCAGGAAGACCCGGTGCGCATGCTGCGTGCCGTGCGCCTGGCGGCCAAGCTGGGTTTCGAGATCGACGAACACACGCGCAAGCCGATTGCCTCGCACGCCCATCTGCTGAAAAACGAGCCGCCTGCGCGGCTGTTTGACGAGCTGCTCAAGCTGCTGCATTCCGGCCACGCCTACGCTTGCCTGAAAAAGCTGCGTGACGAGGGGCTGTCGCGCGGTATTTTCCCGCTGCTGGACGCCGTGATGGACGAAGAGGGCGGCGAAGCCTTCCTGAAGCTGGCGCTGGCCAGCACCGACGAGCGCATTCGTGCCGACAAGCCGGTGTCGGTAGGCTTCATGTTGGCCGCATTGCTGTGGGCACAGGTAAACAACCGCTGGAAAGCCCGCACTGCCGATGGCGAGAAATCCATTGCCGCGCTGATGGAGGCCATGGCCGAAGTCGAATCGCTGCAGGATGAAGACTTTGCCATCCCGCGCCGCTTCTCCGCCACCATGCGCGAGATCTGGGCGCTACAGCCGCGCTTTGACAACCGCAACGGGGCCCGCCCGTTCCGTTTCCTGGAGCAGCCGCGCTTCCGTGCTGCCTTCGATTTCTATTGCCTGCGCGCCGAAGTCGGCGACGTGCCCCGCGAGATGGTGCAGTGGTGGGCCGAGTTCCAGCACGCCGACCACGCTGACCGCCAGCTGCTGGTAGAAGAAGCCCGCCATGCGCCGCCAGCCGCCAATGGCGACAGTGCCGAGCGCAAGAAGCGCCGCCGTCGTCGCAAACCCAATGCCCGCCCCACCGAAGGTAGTGCCGAGTGAGCCGTGCCGTTATTGCGCTAGGCAGTAACCTGGAAAACCCGGTGCAGCAAGTGGAGGCCGCGCTGGCTGCTATTGCCGCGCTGCCCGGCGTGGCCTTGCTGCGCCGTTCTTCCTGCTATCAGACAGCGCCAGTAGGCTATGCCGACCAGCCGGACTTCATCAATGCCGTGTGCGAGGTGGAAACCACGCTGGCGCCGCAGGCGCTGTTGGCCGCATTGCTGGAGGTCGAGCAGACTTTTGGCCGCGTGCGCACCTTCCGCAACGCCCCGCGCGTACTGGACCTGGACCTGCTGCTGGTAGAGGGCGTGGTGCTGGACACCGCCTTTCTGACCCTGCCGCACCCGCGTATGCATCAGCGCGCATTTGTGATGCTGCCGCTGGCGGAAATGGCCGCCGATATGCAGGTGGGCGCGCACGGTGCTGCGGCGGATATTGCTGCCGGCCTGGACCCGGCGGGCGTAAAACGTTTGGCTTAGACAGGAGCTAGCTATGTCGAATTTGCGATATGTGGTGGTAGAAGGCCCGATAGCGTGCGGTAAATCGCAGCTGGCACGCCGCCTGGCGGACTATTGGCAAATCCGCCTGTTGGCGGAGGACGCAGAGCAGAACCCGTTTCTGGAGCGTTTTTACCGTCACCCGCCGTACCACGCATTTTCTACCCAGCTGAGCTTTCTGATGCAGCGCGCCGATGCGGCGCAAGCCATGCTGCACGGCGATATGCTGGCGGCGCCCTTGGTATCCGACTTCCTGTTCGACAAGGACGCCATGTTCGCGGCGCAGACGCTGGATAAAGACGAGCTGGCGCTGTACCAGCGCATCGTGCAGCGCTTCCTGCCCGAGCACCCGGTACCCGACCTGGTCATTTACCTGCAGGCATCACCCGAAACCGTCAGCAAAAGGTTGGCCGCACGTGCCGCCGCTGGCGAAGTGATTGCGATGCCGGAAGGCTATGTGCAGCGCATGCACGAAGCCTACAGTACCTTTTTTCACGCCTACGAGGCGGCTCCGCTCCTGATCGTCAACACCGACCATCTTGATCTGGTTGAAGGTGAAGAAGATTTCGGGCTATTGTTGCGCTGCATCAGCGAGATGCGTGGCCAGCGCAGTTACTTCAACAAGGGCATATAAAGCCCTGGGCGCGCCCGGCCACAAGCTGGACAACGCGCAACCGGAAGAAGCAACAAGGATAAAAGACATGAAAGTCACCGTTAACACCCTGCACAGCATGGCGGCCGAGGGGCAAAAAATCGCCATGATGACCTGCTACGACGCCAGCTTTGCCAGCCTGCTCGATAGCGCCGGGGTCGATATCATGCTGATCGGCGATTCGCTGGGCATGGTGATCCGCGGGGAAGGTTCCACCCTGCCTGTCTCCATGGACGAAATGGCCTACCACACCCGCTGTGTGGCCCGCGGCAGCCAGCGCGCCCTGATTCTGGCCGACCTGCCGTTTGGTGCCTATCAGGAAAGCCCGGCGCAAGCTTTTGCCAGCTCGGCACGCCTGATGCAGGCCGGTGCCCACATGGTGAAGCTCGAAGGCGGTGCCTTCATGGCTGATACCGTACGCTTCCTGGTGCAGCGCGGCGTGCCGGTATGCGCCCATATCGGCCTTACCCCGCAGTTCGTCAACGCTTTTGGTGGCTACAAGGTACAGGGCAAGAGCGAGAGCGACGCCGAGCGTATTGTCGAGGAAGCGCGCATTCTGGCCGAGGCCGGTGCCAGCATGGTGCTGATGGAGTGCGTGCCTGCCGCGCTGGCCAAGCGCGTTACCGAGAGCATCAGCGTGCCGACCATCGGCATTGGTGCCGGCCCGGATGTGTCCGGCCAGGTGCTGGTACTGCACGACGTGCTGGGCGTGTTCCCGGGCAAGAAAGCCCGTTTCGTGAAGAACTTCATGGATGAGGCGCAAAGCATCCAGGGCGCCGTCGGTGCCTATGTCAGCGCGGTCAAGGACGGCAGCTTCCCGGCGCCCGAGCACTGTTTCTGAGTTACACGCCAGGGCCCGTGCCGCAGCGCCGGGCCATGAGCCCTCACTGAGTGAGTACCATGCAAATCATTCGTAGCATCGCCCAGCTGCGCGCCTGGCGCAAAACCGCTGGCCGCCTGGCTTTTGTCCCCACCATGGGCAACCTGCACGCCGGCCATCTGGCCCTGGTAGAAGCAGCCCGCCAGCATGCAGACAAAGTGGTAGTCAGCATTTTTGTTAACCGCCTGCAGTTTGGCCAGGGCGAAGACTTCGACGCCTACCCGCGCACCTTCGAGGCCGACTGTGCCAAGCTGGAAGCCGCCGGTGTGGACGTGCTGTTCTTCCCGGACGAGCGCGAGCTGTACCCGCGCATCAAGCAAGACTTCAACGTAGAGCCACCGCATATCCAGAACGAGCTGTGCGGTGCCTTCCGCCCCGGCCACTTCCGTGGCGTTGCCACCGTGGTGAGCAAGCTGTTCAACATCGTGCAGGCTGACGTGGCCTGTTTCGGCAAGAAAGACTTCCAGCAGCTGCACGTGATCCGTGCCATGGTGGACGACCTGAACATGCCGATCGAGATCGTGCCGGTAGACACCGGCCGTGCCGACGATGGCCTGGCGCTGTCGTCGCGCAATGGCTACCTGAGCGCCGAAGAGCGCGCCGAGGCGCCGCGCCTGTACCGCCATCTGTCTGCCATCCGCGATGCGCTGCTGGCCGGTGACAACCGTTACGCGGTGCTGGAAAAAGCTGCCGCCGACGACCTGGCCGCGCACGGCTGGCGTGTGGACTATATCGAGGTGCGCCAGGCCGACACGCTGGAAGTCGCCCACGCCGGCGAGCCACGCCTGGTGGTGCTAGCCGCTGCCCGCCTGGGCCGTACCCGCCTGATCGACAATATCGAAGTAACGCGCTGATCTAGCAGCGCCAGTAACAGGAAAAAACCATGCAGCGTTCCATGCTGAAATCCAAGCTTCACCGTGTTACCACTACCCATGCCGAGCTGCATTACATTGGCTCGTGCGCGATCGACGAAAACCTGCTGGAAGCGGCAGACATTCGCGAGTACGAAGAAATCCAGATCTGGAACGTGACCAATGGCGAGCGCTTTGCCACCTACGCCATCCGCGCCGAGCGTGGCTCGGGTACCATTTCGGTAAATGGCTCGGCCGCGCGCCGCGCTGCCCCGGGCGACCTGCTGATCATCGCCAGCTTTGCCGCCTATGAGGACAGCGAGCTGGCCGGCCACAGCCCCAAGCTGGTGTTTGTGGATGAGAAGAACACTATCACCGAAGTAAAAGGCGCGACGCCGGTACAGCCTGCCTAAGGTTGGCCGCACATAAGGAAAAGACAGCCAGTGGCTGTCTTTTTTTTTGGGCATTAATTTATTGCACTGCGTCACTGTTACTGGCGTGCCAGCTTGGCTATAGTGCAAAGTGAGTGATTTCTATGGAAAGGTGGCGGCTATGCAGGGACGATGCTTGTGCGGTGCGGTAAGTTACCGTTTTCGCGGCCAACCTTACCATGTCACCCATTGCCACTGCGCGTCGTGCCGCAAGGCCAGTGGTGCGCCCTTTGTTACCTGGTTCACCGTGCGCAGTATCGATCTGCAATGGCAGGGCGAGTTGCGCCTGTACCATTCGTCGCTGGGAGTGAAGCGTGGTTTTTGTCCGCAGTGCGGTACTACGCTGAGCTACCGCCACGAAGCCTCGCCGGACGAGATCGACATCACGGCGGCCACGCTGGATCAGCCCGAGCTGCTGGCGCCGGAAGACCATACCTGGGCCGACCAGATGCTGCTGTGGGTGCGCGACAGCCTGTCCCCGCTGCTGCCGGCGCACCCGCGTCACCGCCAGGCGCAGCCTTATCAGAGCAAGGCGACAGCCGAGAGCAGCACGCCGTCTTCATCGGCGTAGAGCCAGTGGCCTGGGGTGAAGTCCACACCGGCAAAGTTCAGCACCAGGTTCCGTGTGCCTTCGTTGCGTTTTACCGACTTTTTCGGGTTGGTATCCAGCGCGCGTACGCCTAGCGGTAGCGCACCGATGGCGACCGAGTCGCGAATGCAGCCGTAGATCACCACGCCTTCCCATTGGTTTTTCACCGCCAGCTCGGCAATCTGGTCGCCCAGCAGGGCGCAGCGCTTCGAGCCGCCGCCGTCTACCACCAGCACCTTGCCCGCGCCGGGCTCGGCCAGCATCTCGCGTACCAGGGTGTTGTCTTCGTACAGCTTCAGGGTCACGATTTGCCCGCTAAAGCGCGGCTTGCCGCCGTAGCTCTTCAGCATGGGCTCCAGCACGGCTACGCGGCCTTCGTGGGCGTCGTACAGGTCGGTTGTCAGAAAGCTCATGGATTCTCCTTTGTTTCAAGCGCCGCCGGGAGGTTGGCCGTATAGTCGGCCATACCGTACCGGCGTAAAAAAGCCGCCTGGCGGCGGCTGGAAATCAGTTCATGCGTAGCGGCACAAACAGCGTGCTGTCGCCACGTCTCACCAGCAGGGCAATATTGCCGCGGGCGTCGTTCAGGGCTTTTTCGAAGCCTTTTACCGTGGTGACCTCTACCTGGTTCAGGCCGATGATGATGTCACCATGCTGCAGGCCGGCACGGGCGGACAGGCCCTGCACCTTTTGCACAAACAGCCCGCCACGGATGCCCAGCTCCTGCTTGTCGCTGGCGCTCAGCTCGGATAGCGTCAGGCCCAGCTTGCCGAACTGGTAGCTTTGCGGCACGGCCGGCTGGCTTTGCTCTGGCGAGGCCTGGGCTTGCTCGGGGGCCAGCTCGGCCAGGGTGGCATCGATATTCTGCTCTTTGCCTTTGCGCCATACACCCAGCTTGATCTGCGCACCTGGCGGCTGGTCGCCCACCATGCGCGGCAGGTCGCGCGAGCTTTCCACGTTCTGGCCGTTCAGGCGCAGGATGATGTCACCAATCTGCACGCCGGCGCGGCTGGCTGGGCCGGACGGCTCCACGCGTACCACCAGTGCACCACGGGCACGGTCCAGCCCGAAGGACTGCGCCAGCTCTTGCGACACTTCCTGGATATGTACGCCCAGCTGGCCACGGCTTACTTTGCCTTTGGCTTTGAGCTGGTCGGCGACCTTCATTGCCAGGTCGATCGGAATGGCAAACGAGATCCCCATGAAACCGCCGCTGCGGCTGTAGATCTGCGAGTTGATGCCGATTACTTCGCCTTTCAGGTTGAACAGCGGGCCGCCGGAGTTACCCGGGTTGATGGCTACGTCGGTCTGGATGAAGGGCACATAGCTTTCGTCCGGCAGGCTGCGGCCTTTGGCCGATACGATGCCGGCGGTAACGGTGTTTTCAAAGCCGAATGGCGCACCGATGGCGGCTACCCACTCGCCCACTTTCAGCTCGTCTGGCGTGCCGGTTTTGACCGTGGGCAGGTTGGCCGCGTCGATCTTCAGCACGGCCACGTCGGTGCGTTTATCCAGGCCTACCAGCTTGGCGCGCATTTCGCGCTTGTCGGTGAGCATGACCTTGATCTGGCTGCTGCCGGTAACGACGTGGGCGTTGGTCAGGATGTAGCCGTCATCGGTGATGATGAAGCCGCTACCGAAAGATACGCTTTCCGAAGGCTGCGGGGTTTCCTGCTGCTGGTTCGGGTTGGGCATGTAGCGGCGGAAGAATTCGTAGAACGGGTCGTCTTCCGGTACCGGGTAGGGGTTGTCGCTCTGGCTGGCGCGCGCTTCGGCGCGCATGGCCTGGATATTGACTACTGCCGGGCCTTCGCGCTCTACCAGCTGGGTAAAGTCGGGCAGCAACATGGCCACGCTGCCGTCGGCCTTGGCCGGTACGGCCACGGGCGCGCCCTTGTCGTCCTTGAACAGTGCTTCGATTTTGCCGCAACCCCCTACAGACAGGGCGACAGCGGTGATGAGGGCCAAGCGTGTGCAGGCGTTCACCTGGGCAATCCTTTTAGATTCGTTTATCGCTGGCGGGCAGCGATGACAGTAAAAATCAATCAACAGGCGATCATCATAGCGGTTTTGCCGGATATTCGCAGAGGTCTGCAATGACGCAGCGTTCGCAGTCGGGCTTTCTGGCTTTGCAAACGTAGCGCCCGTGCAGGATAAGCCAATGATGCGCGTCCTGTTTGTATTCGGCGGGCACAAAACGTAACAGTTTGTCCTCCACTTCGCGTACGTCTTTGCCCGGTGCCAGCCGGGTGCGGTTGCTGACGCGGAAGATATGGGTGTCTACCGCGATAGTGGGGTGGCCGAAGGCGGTATTCAACACCACATTGGCGGTTTTGCGGCCAACCCCTGGCAGCGCTTCCAGTGCTTCGCGGCTTTCCGGCACCTCGCCACCGTGCTGTGCCAGCAGGATGCGACAGGTTTCGATGCTGTTCTTGGCCTTGGTGCGG
The DNA here is from genome assembly GCF_028548455.1 of Vogesella aquatica. Classification (GTDB taxonomy): domain Bacteria; phylum Pseudomonadota; class Gammaproteobacteria; order Burkholderiales; family Chromobacteriaceae; genus Vogesella; species Vogesella aquatica. The sequence goes on along the minus strand of NZ_JAQQLF010000021.1, from coordinate 55,072 downwards.
TACAGGCCGATGGTCTTGATGTATGCCTCCAGCCCGGCCACGCCCAGCGCGTACATTTTGTCCGGCGTGGGCGCTACCTGGAACAGCACGCGGGTGGCTTTGTTCACGCCCACGTCGGTAGCCTGCGCCGACAGCAGCACGGCGATCAGTAGCTGGAACGGCGTGTCGTATTCCAGCTCGGTGGTGGGGTGCGGGTTGTGGGCCTGCAGGCGGGCAAAGATTTGCTGGCGTATGGTCTTGTTCATGGCGCGGGGCTCGCTTCGGCGTCGGGGGCTGGGTAGGTCGCAGCGGCTGCGCGCTGGCGTGCGCGGGCATCCAGTACGTTCTTGCCAGCAATCAGCAGGGCCAGCCCCAGGAAAGCGCCCGGGGGCAGCAGCATCAGCAGGAATTGGTAATCCGCTCCGGCCAGATGCAGCGTCAGCTGCTGGCCGGCGGGGCCAAGCAGCTTGTCGGCGCCGGCCAGTAGCGTGCCCTTGCCCAGCAGCTCGCGCAGCGCGCCCAGCGCCACCAGCACGCCGGTGAGGCCCAGGCCCATCATGGCGCCGTCCCACGCTGCCTCGCGCACCGGCTGGCGCGAGGCAAACGCCTCGGCGCGCGCCATCACGATGCAGTTGGTAGTGATCAGCGGGATGAAAATGCCCAGCACCAGGTACAGCTCGTGCAGCCAGGCGTTCATGGCCAGGTCGACGCAGGTCACCAGGCTGGCGATGATCATGATGAACACCGGGTTGCGGATAGTGTGCGGCACCCAGTGCCGCACACTGGACACGGTGGCGCTGGACAGCGCCGTCACCAGCGTGGTGGCCAGGCCCAGCGCCAGCGCGTTGACTACGTTATTGCTGATGGCCAGCACCGGGCACAGGCCCAGCAGCTGCACCAGGCCGGCGTTTTGCTGCCACAGGCCCTTGCGGGCGATGTCTTGCCACACCGATGGGGTATTGCTCATGGTTGTCCTTGCAGCAGGCGCGCTTGCGCCGTGCGGTAGTAATCGCTGCAGCGTGCTACCGCCGCGCTGACAGCGCGGGCGGAGATGGTGGCACCGCTGACATAATCGGTATCGCCGCCATCCTTTTTCACCGCCCAGCGGCTGGTGGCCGGCTTGCCGGCAAACTGGCGTGCCCACGGGCTGACGGCCAGGTCGATGTAGTCGCCCAGCCCTGGTGTTTCGCGGTGGCTCACGACGCGCACGCCTTGCACCGTGCCGTCGCGGGCGATGCCGACCAGCAATTCGATGCGGCCGCCGTAACCGTTGGCGGCGGCGGCTTCCAGCACCACGCCACTGAGCTGGCCGTTACGGCGCGCCAGGTAAACGTTGGCCGCATCGCGCTGTGCCAGTTGCTGTGCGATGGCCGCCGGCAGCGGCACCGCGCTGGTGGCCAGGTTGTTGTCGAAACTGCCGGCCGGCAAGGCCTGTGCCAACAGCGCGGCGCGCGTGGCCGCCTCGTTGGCGGCGACTTGCTGATGCGTGGCCAGCCAGGTGCCTGCCAGCAATAGCGTGGCACTGGCGGCAAAGGCGGCCAGCGTCAGCGCACTACGGCGCGCCTGGGCGGCAGCATTACGCATGGCGGCCCCCTTTGCGGCCGAACACGCGCGGCTGGGTAGTTTGGTCGATAAACGGCACCGCCATATTCATGATCAGCACGGCAAACGCCACGGCGTCGGGGAAGCCACCGAATACACGGATCACCACCATCAGCACGCCCACCAGAAAGCCGAAGATCAGCCTGCCCAGCGGCGTGGTGCTGCCGCTGACCGGGTCGGTAACGATAAAGCCGGCCGCCAGCAGGGTGGCGCCGTTGAGCAGATGGAACAGCGGGCTGGCGTAGTGCGCCGGCTGCCACAGCCACAGCGGCAGGCTGACGGCCAGCACGCCGGCCAGCATCGCCAACGGCGTGCGCCACGGGATCAGCTTCTGCTGCCACAGCCACAGGCCGCCCAGCGCCCACGCCAGCGCCACCCATTCGCCGCCAGCATTGCCCCAGTGGCCGAAGCGCGGCTGTTGCAGCAGCTGGCCGGCCGTTTGCCCGCCTTGCAGCAGGCCGGTTTTCAGCACGTCCAGCGGCGTGGCGCTGGAAATGGCGTCCAGGTTGCTGCCGGCCGGCAGCGTATGGGTGACGATCCACTGCAGCTGCGCAGCGGCGTCCAGCGTGGTCAACGGCGTGCCCCAGGCCGCCATCTGCGCCGGGAACGACACGATCATCACCGCAAAGCCGACCATGGCCGGGTTGAACGGGTTATGGCCCAGGCCGCCGTATACCTGCTTGCCCAGTACGATGGCAAACAGCGTGGCCAGTACGATCATCCACCAGGCACCCAGCGGCGGCATCGACAGCGCCAGCAGCCAGGCGGTGACCACCGCCGACAAGTCGGCCAGCGCCGGGGTAACCGGGCGCTGGCGCAGCCGCAGTACAGCGGCCTCGGCACCCAGCGCGGTGACAGTGGCCAACAGCAGCTGCAGCAGTACGCCGGGGCCAAAGCAATAGGCTGACACGGCAATGCCGGGCAGCAGGGCGGCCAGTACTTTCAGCATCACCCGCGACACGGTGACAGGGCGGGCGATATGGGTAGCGTGAATGCTCATGGTGCGGCGTCTTTCTTGGCCTCGGCGGCAGCCGCCTTGCGGGCGGCAGCGCGGGCCATCGCGGCTTCGATGGCCGCGCGTTTGGCGTCGTCGATGCCGGTTTGCGACGTCGTGGCGGTGGCGGCGCTGTCGGGGTTGGCCGCAGCTGTGTTATCGGCTTGCGCGGACTGGGCGGCGGCTTTGCGTGCAGCGGCGCGTGCCATGGCGGCTTCGATGGCGGCGCGTTTGGCATCGTCCATGCCGGTTTGTGCCGGGGTGGCAGTGGCCGCGCGGTCAGGGTTGGCCGCATCGCCGGCTTTTGCCGCTTCGGCGGCGGCTTTGCGGGCGGCAGCGCGGGCCATAGCGGCCTGTATCGCGGCCTGCTTGGCGTCGTCCAGGCCGCTGGTGTGTTGCTCGGACAGCGGTTTGGCTTCTTTTTGTGCCGCCGCGCGCGCCAGTGCCGCTGCGATGGCCGCTTTTTTGGCGTCGTCCATGCCGCTGGCGGCGGCGGTGCTGGCTGCTACCGGGGTGGCCGCTTGCGTGGCTAGCTTGGCGGCCTGCTCGGCGGCGCGTGCCGCGATGCGTGCGGCTTTTTCCGATTTGTCGCGCTCTATGCGGAACTGGCGGAATTCGTGGCGCTGACGCGCCAGGGTGGCGTTTTTCTTGTCGCGCTCGGCGGTCCAGATCTCGCTCTTGGCAAAGCGGTAGTAGTCCACCAGCGGGATCTGGCTGGGGCACACATAGCTGCAGGCGCCGCATTCGATGCAGTCGAACAGGTGGCGTTCTTGCGCTTTGCCGAACTGGCGCGACTTGGCAAACCAGAACAGGTCCATCGGTTGCAGCTCGGCCGGGCACGCGCTGGCGCAGTCGCCGCAGCGGATGCAGGCCTGCTCTGCCGGGCGCGGCGGGAACAGCGCGGCGCTCTTGGCGATCAGGCAGTTGCCGGCTTTGGGCAGGCCGGCGGCCAGGTCGGGCAGGGTAATGCCCATCATCGGGCCGCCCATGATCACGTCGGTGCCCGGGTCGGAAATGCCGGCCTGTTGTAGTAGCCAGGCCAGCGGCGTGCCGATGGCCACCTCGTAGTTGGCCGCACGGGTGACGGCGCCGGTAACGGTGACGATGCGGCTGAGCAGCGGTTCGCCGTGCAGTACGGCGCGGGCGATGGCGTACAGCGTGCCTACATTCAGGCACTGTACGCCCAGGTCGGTGGCGCGGGTGCCGTGCGGCACTTCGATGCCGGTCAGGATACGGATCAGCTGCTTGGCGCCGCCGCTGGGGTATTTGGTGGGGATGCTCACCACGCGGTACGCGGTGCCGGCGCAGGCGGCCTGCATGGCAGCGATGGCTTGCGGCTTGTTGTCTTCGATACCGATCAGCACCTCGCCGGCTTGCAGCGCATGTGCAGCGATACGGATGCCGTCGACAATGCTGGTGGCGCGCTCGCGCATCAGCAAGTCGTCGCAGCTGATGAACGGTTCGCACTCGGCACCGTTCACCACCAGCGTGGCGAGCTGGCCGGCGGCCAGCTTCAGGTGGGTGGGGAATGCCGCACCGCCCAGGCCGACCACGCCCATGGCCTGCAGGTGCTTGCGCAGCGCGGTGCCGTCGGCTTGCTGCCAGTCCAGCGGCTGGCGCGGCTGCCATTCGTCCAGGCCGTCCGGCTGCAGCGTGAGGGTGTCTACCGGCAGGCCGGATGGGTGGGCAAACGGGTGTGGACCGATGGCGGTGATGGTACCCGACGTCGGCGCGTGCACGGCGGCGGACAGGCGGCCATCCGGCTCGGCCAGGGTTTCGCCCTTGCGCACGTGCTGGCCCACGGCCACGGTGGGCCGCGCCGCATTGCCCACGCTTTGCGCCAGTGCGATGTGCAGCAGCGGCGGCAAGGGCAGCGCCTGGATCGGGCTGCCGGTGGCAGCGTCTTTATGCTGCGGCGGGTGGATGCCGCCGTGAAAGTCGTACAGCCGACTCATGGCTTCACCGCCTTGATGGGAATGGTGGGGTAGCGCCATTTCCAGTTGGTGAGGTCGGTGCCGTGCGGAATCATGCGGATGCAGTCCACCGGGCAGGGTGGCAGACACAGCTCGCAGCCGGTGCATTCGCTGGCGATGATGGTGTGCATCTGCTTGGCCGAGCCGAGGATGGCGTCCACCGGACAGGCCTGGATGCACAGCGTACAGCCGATACAGGTGGCTTCGTCGATCAGCGCCACGGCTTTGGGCTTGGGCTGCGCAGCGCCGGCGTCGAACGGTTTGAAGTCCACGCCCAGCAGCTCGGCCAGCTTGCGGATGCCGTCTTCGCCGCCCGGCGGGCATTTGTTGATGTCTTCGTCGCCGCTGGCGATGGCCTCGGCGTAGGGGCGGCAGCCGGGGTGGCCGCATTGGCCGCACTGGGTCTGCGGCAGAATGTCATCGATTTTGTCGACCAGCGGGTCGGCGTCTACCTTGAAGCGCACCGAGGCGTAGCCGAGGATGGCGCCCAATAGCAGGGCCAGCGCTACCATTACCAGTAGCGCATAAAGCAGGGTTGTCATCGTGTCAGGCCTCCGAAGCCCATAAAGGCCAGGCTCATCAGCGCGGCAGTAAGCAGTGCAATAGCATTGCCCTGGAACGGCGCGGGGATGTCTGCGCCTTCCAGGCGCTCACGCATGGCACCAAACAGGATCAGGATCAGGCTAAAGCCCAGCGCGCTGCCAAAGCCGAATACCAGCGACTCGGCAAAGCTGTGCTGCAGCTGGGCGTTGAGCAGCGGGATGCCCAGCACCGCGCAGTTGGTGGTAATCAGCGGCAGGTAGATGCCCAGCACCTGGTACAGCACCGGGCTGGTCTTGTGGATCACCATCTCGGTGAACTGCACGATGCCGGCAATGATGACGATGAAGGACAGCGTGCGCAGGAATTCCAGGTTGGCCGCAAGCAGCAGCTGGTTCACCAGATAGCTGCTGCCGGCAGCCAGCGTCAGGACAAAGGTGGTGGCGGCGCCCATGCCGATGGCGGCTTCCAGCTTTCTGGAAACGCCCATGAAAGGGCATAGCCCCAGGATACGGACCAGCACCACGTTGTTGACCAGTACGGTGCTGACCAGGATAAGCAAATAATGTCCGAGGTCCATTGAGGGGGGGAGGTGGCGTTAATGGACGAATTATCCTTGATAAGGCTGCCACGCTTCAACCTTGATTCCCGCAGGGTTGGCCGCACCCGGGCGATGATGCCGGCGGTGCCGGCACGCGGGCGTAAAAATGCCGCGCGGTGATTGCAGCACGCGCGCGGCCAAGGAGGGTAAAACAGCACATCTACTACAGGGATACTGACGCCGGGTAGCTGCCCGGCAAGGCCTGCGCCGCAGCGCAGGCCGTTTACTGCAACAGATCAGGTCGCCGCTTCTTGCAGCTGGGCCAGGATCTGCGGGTTTTCCAGGGTGGACGTATCCTGGCTGATCTCCTCGCCCTTGGCGATGGAGCGTAGCAAGCGGCGCATGATCTTGCCGGAACGGGTCTTGGGCAGGTTTTCACCAAAGCGGATGTCGTCCGGCTGGGCGATCTTGCCAATCTCGTGTGCTACCCAGCTCTTCAGCTCGGCGGCTACTTTCTTGGCTTCTTCGCCTTGCGGACGGTTGCCTTTCAGTACCACGAAGGCCACCACGGCTTCGCCCTTGATGTCGTGCGGTTTGCCCACCACGGCAGCCTCGGCCACCAGCGGGTTGGCCACCAGCGCCGACTCGATCTCCATGGTGCCCAGGCGGTGGCCGGACACGTTCAGTACGTCATCGATACGGCCCATGATCCAGAAGTAGCCGTTTTCGTCGCGGTTGGCCGAGTCGCCCGCCAGGTAGTACTGGCCGTTGAATTCGTCCGGGAAGTAGGTTTTCTTGAAGCGGTCCGGATCGTTCCAGATGGTACGTACCAGCGACGGGAACGGTTTCTTGATCACCAGGAAGCCACCACGGCCCGGCTCTACCTGCGCGCCGGATTCATCCACGATGTCGGCGATGATGCCCGGCAGTGGCAGGGTGCAAGAGCCCGGTTTGGTCGGTACCGCACCCGGCAGCGGGGCGATCATGGCGGAGCCGGTTTCGGTTTGCCACCAGGTGTCCACGATAGGGCAGCGGCCGCCGCCAACGACTTCGTAGTACCACATCCACGCTTCCGGGTTGATCGGCTCGCCCACGGTGCCCAGGATACGCAGGCTGGACAGGTCGAACTGTTTTGGCAGGTCGGCGCCCAGCTTGATCAGCGAGCGGATAGCAGTAGGCGCGGTGTAGAAAATGGAAACCTTGTGCTTCTCGATCATGCTCCAGAAACGGCTGGCATCCGGGTAGGTCGGTACGCCTTCAAACACCACCTGGGTGGCGCCGTTGGCCAGCGGGCCGTAGCAGATGTAGGAGTGGCCGGTGATCCAGCCCACGTCGGCGGTGCACCAGTACACGTCGTTCGGCTTGTAGTCGAACGCCCAGCGGAAGCTGTTCAGTGCGCCCAGCAGGTAGCCGGCGCTGCTGTGCTGGATGCCTTTGGGCTTGCCGGTTGAGCCGGAGGTGTACAGGATGAACAGCGGGTCTTCGGCGTTCATCCATTCGGGTTCGCAGTACTCGGCCTGGCCTTCGATCAGCTTGTGCCACCATACGTCGCGGCCTTCTGCCCAGTTGGCGCCGCCGTTGGTACGCTGGTAGACCACCACGGTGCTGATGGATTCGCAACCTTCCATGGCCAGGGCTTCGTCTACGGTGGCTTTCAGTGGCACGGTTTTGCCGCCGCGCAGGCCTTCGTTGGCGGTAATCACGGCTTTGGCGCCAGCATCCTGGATGCGGTCACGTACGGCACCGGCAGAGAAGCCGCCAAATACCACGGAGTGGATGGCGCCGATACGGGCGCAGGCCTGCATGGCCACGATGGCTTCAATCACCATCGGCATGTAAATCACGACGCGGTCGCCTTTGCCGATACCCTGGCTCTTCAGGCCGTTGGCAAACTGGCACACGCGACGGTGCAATTCGGAGTAGGTGACGCGGGTGACTTCACCGTCGTCAGCTTCAAAAATCAGCGCAATCTTGTTGGCGTTTACCGCCAGGTGGCGGTCCAGGCAGTTGTAGGAAACGTTCAGCACGCCGTCGTCAAACCATTTGAAGAACGGGGCATTGCTGTCATCCAGCACGCGGGAAAACGGTTTTTTCCAGGTAATCAGTTCGCGCGCCAGGTCACCCCAGAAGGACAGGTAGTGGTCGTCAGCTTGTTCGCACAGGGCGTTGTAGGCATCCATCCCCGAGACAGTGGCCTTGCGGCGGAAGTCTTCGCTGGGTGGGAAGCTGCGGGTTTCCTTCAGGATCGATTCGAGGGTAGACATAGTGGCTCCTTAATTATCTCTTTGGTTGGCCGCACCGCGAACGGTGCGGCCTTTGCTATGGGTAAGGCTTAGTGTTTCGAGGCGCCCGATGCACCGATACCGGTCATGGAGCGGACAAACTGTGCGTCAAACTTGGCTTTTTCTTCTTCTGCGGCTTTGGAGGTATCCAGTACGGAGAACAACCAGGTAAAGAAGAAGGCCAGGCTCATGGAGAACAGGGCAGGGTTTTTGTACGGGAACGGTGCCGAACCTTTGGCGTGGCCCATTACGTCTACCCATACTGCCGGCCCCAGAACGATCATGACCACGGCAGACACCAGGCCGATGGCACCACCAATGACGGCGCCGCGGGTAGTCAGGCCTTTCCAGAACATGGACAGGAACAGTACCGGGAAGTTGGCCGATGCTGCGATCGAGAAGGCCAGGCCCACCATGAAGGCGATGTTCTGTTTCTCGAACACCAGGCCCAGCACAATGGCGATCACGCCCAGTGCCAGTGTGGTGATCTTGGATACGCGCATCTCGTCCTTCTCGTTAGCCTTGCCTTTCTTGATGACCGACGCGTACAGGTCGTGCGATACGGCCGATGCGCCAGACAGGGTCAGGCCGGCAACCACAGCCAGGATGGTGGCAAATGCCACAGCGGAGATAAAGCCGTAGAACAGGTCACCGCCCACAGCGTGCGACAGGTGAATCGCAGCCATGTTGTTGCCACCCATCAGCTGGGTCAGTGGCTTGCCGTCTTTCACGATGGTTTCCATGAAGGCCGGCTGGTTCAGTACCAGTACGATGGCGCCGAAACCGATGATGAAGGTCAGGATGTAGAAGTAGCCGATAAAGCCGGTAGCGTAGAACACCGATTTACGGGCTTCTTTGGCGTTACTCACGGTGAAGAAGCGCATCAGGATGTGCGGCAGGCCAGCGGTACCAAACATCAGGGCCAGGCCCAGCGAGATGGAATCGATCGGGTCTGCTTTGCCTGGGGACATGATGGCCAGGCCTTTGGCGTGGACTTCAGTGGCTTTCTGGAACAGGGTTTCCGGGCTGAAGCCAACAGAAGCCATCACCATAAAGGCCATGAAGGTGGCGCCAGACAGCAAGATGCAGGCCTTGATGATTTGTACCCAGGTGGTGGCCAGCATGCCGCCGAACATCACGTACAGCACCATCAGCACGCCTACCAGGATCACCGCGGTGCTGTAGTTCAGGCCGAACAGCAGCTGGATCAGTTTGCCGGCACCAACCATCTGCGCGATCAGGTACAGCGCTACCACCACCAGCGTGCCGGTAGCAGCAAAGGTACGTACCGGGGTTTGTTGCAGGCGATAGGAAGCTACGTCGGCAAAGGTAAACTTACCCAGGTTGCGCAGGCGCTCGGCGACCAGGAACAGGATGATAGGCCAGCCCACCAGGAAGCCCATGGAGTAGATCAGGCCGTCGTAGCCCTTTTCGAACACCATGGCGGAAATGCCCAGAAAGGACGCAGCGGACATGTAGTCCCCCGCAATGGCCAGGCCGTTCTGGAAGCCGGTAATGCCACCACCGCCGGTGTAGAAGTCGGAGGCGGACTGGGTGCGGCGTGCTGCCCAGTAGGTGATGTAGAGTGTTCCGGAAACAAACAGCAGGAACATGATGATGGCCGTCCAGTTGGTGGCCTGTTTCTGCACGTCACCATCGATCGCGCCTGCTGCCATGGCAACTGCCGGCAGCAAGCTCAGCGAGGCAAGTGCGGTGGATTTCATCCAGCTTTTCATTGTTTCGCCTCCTCGACAATCTGCTGATTGAGCTGATCAAACTCGGTGTTGGCTTTGCGAACATAGATGCCGGTCAATACAAACGCCGACACAATGATGAAAATACCCACCGGAATGCCAACTGTGGTGACGCCGCCAGACAGCGACGCGCCCAATGTGGCCGGCGAGAAGGCAAGTACCAGGATGAAGCCGTAGTAGATTGCCAGCATGACGATGCTGAGTAGCCATCCGAGGCTGGATCTCTTCTGGACCAGTTCTGCGAACTTCGGATTGGCTTGCACCCGTTTCAGGATGTCCTCGTTCATTGTTTCCTCCTTTGTTTGTCGCGAACTGCGGAAAAACAGTAATCGCTGAGGGGAAATTACGACTTTGGTGCAGGGGGCTGCTAATCGTTTTTTCTGATGTGGCGGATAAGGTTTGGCATGGAGGTTGAAAAAAACCTACTGCTAACAACGGCTTGCAGTCGAGCATTTGCTTTATTGATGCATGACATAAGCGATTTCTATGCATCTTTTTGTGACACAGCCCTTGTCGCACGGCAGGGGCTTGTCCAGAATGATCACCTACTTATCGAAATAAACAGGCGCCGCGCGTGCCTGATGCGCAAGCTAATCTAGAGGGCAGTACAGGGATGGAAATCTATCAGCTGAGGACCTTTGTGACGGTGGCGCAGCAAGGCCACCTGACACAGGCTGCTGAAGTCTTGCATTTGTCCCAGCCGGCGGTGACGGCGCAGATCAAGGCAATTGAAGAAGAAGTGGGTATGCCCCTGTTCGAGCGTACGGCCGGCGGTGTGGTGCTGACCCTGGCCGGACAAGAGCTGTTGCCGCAGGCGCAGGATATCCTGGCCGCTGCCCGTCAGTTGTTGAATCATGCCCGGGGGCTGAAAGGCCAGCTTAGTGGCAAGGTGCAACTGGGCATTACCCTGACCCCTGATATCTTGCGTGTGGGCGAGCTGGTGGTGCGCATTGCAGAACGCTACCCCTTGCTGGAAGTCTGCTTGCACCAGGGGGTGACGGGTGACGTGCTCAATGCGGTACGCAAAAAAGAGCTGGATGGCGGCTTTTACCTGGGCAAAAACCCTTACGCCAACGTACACACTGTGCTGTTGGATCATCTGCCATTACGCATTGTTGCCCCGCCTGGCTGGCTGGCCCGTATCAATGCGGCCAACCCCAAAGAGCTTGGCCGTTTGCCCTGGGTAGGTATTTCCCAGTTTTCCAGTTTGTCCAAAATTGTCAGCGAATTATGGCGCGAGCTGAATATTTCCCCGAAGAAAGTGTCAGAGTGCGATAACCTCTTCACGGCGATAGAGCTGGTCAAGGCTGGTGTGGGCTTGTCACTCATTCGCGAGCAGGATGCCCTGCTGGCTGAAGCGCGTGGCCAGCTTGAAGTCGTGCCGGATATCGTCAAGAGTGCCGAGTTGCAGTTTGTGTTTTCTGCAGACAAGGCCGCTGATCCGGTTTTGTCTGTGCTGGTAAGCGAATTGTCCGCCGTGTGGCAGCTGGTTTGACAGGGTAAACCCCGGGCAGGAGTCGATATGGTCAAGGTATTGCAGCAGTATCTGGATGTGTGCCAGCGCGCGCAGCAGCGCTGGATGGCCGCTCAGGCAGATTATCTGCGCCATTTTTACCCGCGCGCGTTGGACGATGTGCCATTCAATCACCAGCAGATCAATCAGCGGCTGGAAGATACATTGCAGTCCGGTGCGGCCATGATGCAGGTATCGGCCGACATCAACCACGAGCTGCTGGTGCTGGGCGAGCGCTGGGTAGGTTCGCAGCAAAAACAATGGTTGCAGTACCTGGACAAGACACCGCGTGCGCTGGCGCCGTGCTTCATGCCCCTGGATGCCGGCTTGTCCGGCTGTATGATCGCGAGCCGTGCCTCGCGCCAGATACACCACTTCGCCTCTACCCAGCTCAGTACCGCCCCGCTCAATGCAGTGCGCGGCGCGCAGCGCGTTTACCGCCGCAGCATGAAATAACCCTGCACTTTGCTGGTGTTTGTCTCGAACAAGCCTCGTTAGAATATCTGCCACCCAGGCGGCGCTTTGTCACTGCGCTGCCTGGGTGGTCTGTTTTCACGCCTGTGTTTTACGCCCTGCCAGGCTACCCATGATGGCGCCGCCCAGTATGAGCGCCGCGGCGATCCAGCTGGTGCGGTTCATGCTACCCAGCCCGCTGGCGGCCAGCGTCATGGTGGAGAGCAGAGGGGTAAGATAAGACAGGGCGCCTATCTGGCGTGGGTCTGCCGATTTCATGGCGATATTCCAGAAGAAGAACGATAGCCCCAGCGGCCCGATACCCATGGCCAGCAGTGCAAGCCATTCCTGCGTGTCCGGCACGATGGAAGGCTCGAAAGCCAGGTGGCACAGGCCCGCCAGTACGGCAGATGCCAGGCAAAACCCGCCTACTGCGGCATTGGGGAAGGCAGGTAGTTTACGGGTTTGCAAACTGTAGCAGGCCCACGTGAAGGCCGCCGCCAGGGCAAAAACAAATCCTATCGGCAGTACTGCCGGTAGCTGTAGCTGGCCCTTGGTTACAATGAGTGCCGCGCCGGAAAAGCCACACAACGACGCCATAATATGCGGCCAACGTAGCGTGCCCAGCTTGAAAACGGGGCTAAGTAGCACAATCAGTAAGGGCCACAGGTAATTCAGCAAATTGGCCTCTAGCGCCGGTGCAGTGCGGAATGCGGTGAATAACAGGCAGTGATAGCCGAAAATGCCGGCCACACCGGTGATAAAGGTTTTTACCGGGACGCGCCATTGCGCAATATGCCTGATGCTCAGCAAAGCGCCAATCGCCAGTGCAATGGCGGTCACCAGAAAAGGTGGTAAGCGCTGGGTGAAGGTGCCCAGGCTGGCCAGGGATGACCACAGTAAAATAGCCATCAGGGCATAGGCGAGCGGGTGCGTCGCGGTTGTGTGTGTGTTTGGCATGGTGGTGTGACGATTTATATATTTGTTTTCGGCGGCAGGATTCAGGCATTCTGAATGCTGTGCCTGCTTAGATCAATACTTATTGAGGTGTGCGATGCAGCAGCTAATAGAACAATGGCTAGTGGAAAATCAGGGTGAAATCACCGAGGGTGACGAGCTGAAATTGCCGGCATATGCGCAGCAGTTAGCCGCGGTGGACGCAGGTCAGGCTTATTCATTGCTGAGCAAGTATGCTTTGCTGCATATCCATGGCGAAGATGCCACCACTTTCTTGCAAGGACAGTTCTCTTGTGATGTGGCAGCGATTGCTGACGGTGGGGTGACATTGGGTAGCTATTCCAACGCCAAAGGGCGTATGCAGGCTAGCTTTGTTCTGGCAGGGGTGGGTGGGCAATATTACCTGTTGCTGCGTAAGGATATTGCCGAGGGGTTCCGCCGTCGCCTGGGGATGTTTGTTTTGCGTGCCAAAGTAAAAATCGACGCAGTCACCGAGCAGTATGCCCTGTGGCTGCAGCAAGATGCGCAGGCCGTGCAGCCTGCCCTGGTCGAGCTGGATGAGTCCGGCCTGGTGCTGTCGATGGGGCATGGCCTTGTGCTGCGCCTGGCACGCCGGCTGCAGGCCATGCATTGGCAGCACGGCCGGCAGCCGGTTGGAAGTGCGGCTGCGGATTATGTTTTTATTCGTGCCGGGCTGGGTTGGGTTTCGCAAGCGACTTTTGAGGAGTTTGTGCCGCAAATGCTGAACCTGGAATTGCTCGGCGGGATCAGTTTCAAGAAGGGTTGCTATCCCGGGCAGGAAATTGTGGCGCGCACGCAATATCTGGGCAAAGTAAAGCGCCGTTTGTACCGTGCCAATGTACGGGGCGCCAGTGTAAAAGAAGGGGCCGCGATTATTACGGCATCTACCGGCGAGCAGGTTATCGGCAGAGTGGTGTTGGCGGCAGAAATGGCGGATGACAGCGTGGCTTGCCTGTTGGTACTGCAGCACACAGCGTGGGAAGGGCGGCCACAATTGCAGCATAATCCACATGCTGTAATTGAAAAACAGCCTTTGCCCTATATTCTGCCGGATGCTGATTGATTGTAATGCGCTGATTGTGCAATATAGGCTTGACTAAAGTTATCGGGGTGACTAACTTAGTTAAAGTTTAATATTGTTCATTCAAGGGGAGTTGTAAATGGAACTGTCTACTGTTGATTTTGCAGAACTGCTGCAACTGCGTGCTGATGTCGACGCCGAAATTCGTCGTCGCGAAAGCGAAGAAAAAGCCAAAGCGGCCAAACAAGTGCTGGAGCTGATCCGCACCCATGGCCTGGATATCGAAGATATCGCCAGTAAATCTGCCAAGCTGGGTTCTGTGCCGGCTACTAGCACTCGTAAGCCGGTAGAGGCAAAGTACCGCCACCCGGACGATGCCAGCCTGTCGTGGACTGGCCGTGGTCGCAAGCCCTTGTGGGTGGTGGCCTGGCTCGATGCTGGCCACGCACTGGAAGCGCTGCAGATCAAATAAGTCTGTTGTATCGCCAGACAAAACGCCATGCAGATGCATGGCGTTTTGTTTTTTGTGGCCGGATCATCGCGTATACTCAGCGCATTGAATCCTGTGCAGCTGATATTTACGCTGGTGCGCAAACCTATGGTCAAGCTTGATTTTTTCTCATTTGGCAGCAAAAAAAATTCGCATCCGCTTGACTCTGTCAAGCTGATCGGTGAGTGGTATGCGCCACTTACGCGAGAAACCGGCCCGGCAGCTCATGCGAAGGTTAGCGAGCTACTGATGCAGTTTAACGCCCAGAGCGAAAACTATAGCCCAGAAGCCCTTGAGGCCGTGCTGGAGCTTGACCGGCTGATTTGCGTGCATCACAAGCAGCTGTGCGAACAGTATTTACTGAACACGCGCATGCCCAAGGCACTTGAGGCGCAACTGCGCGCGCAAATCCTGGGCTACGGCAGGCAGGTGCTGGCGGCGTACCAGCGTTTTATGGGTTTTGACCCGGACGACCGCGCTGCGGCCTCGATACGCATTCTGCTGCCGACGGTCATCGCGCGCATGATGCATTACCTTACCGAGTTTGCCCTGTGGCAATACTATCGGCACTTCCATCCGGACGAAATGTTCTGGCGCAATGCAAACCAGCTGTTTGCCTATGCCGAACAGCATCAGATCGATGTCGTGCCGGTGCAGTTGTTTGGCGAGGGGGATGTTACTACCATTCACGACCTGTACTTGTCGCTGCTGATGGTGTCTACGCTCACCAGCGGCAACCTGGCCATTCGCCAGATCCGCTTCGCTTACCAGCTCGCCCTGCAGACCTCCAGCAGTATGGCGCTGGGGCAGGACTACCAGGGAGATGCCAGTTTTATGGTTAATCTCTCCGCAGGCTTGCCACCTGGCCGCGTGCGCGACGCTCTGCCTAAAGGCAATGTGCGTGTGTGGAGTACGGCAGACCTTGTTGACCGGCTGACGAGCTGGGTGTCTGTTTTCGAGTCTGGTGCCGTGCCTTCCGACTTGAAGGCCATCATGACGGCAGGCGTGGATGCAGGCTTGTTGCGCTATCTGTGTCGCGAGTGGTCGGTCAGGCCTCATTTGTATGAGCGTGCCCAGCGCGTTCGTGTGGACAGCCAGCAGATCGAGGTGGCGCAGCGTTTTGCACAGTTGCACAAGCTGGTGCGTGAGCAGGAAGAAAAAGCGCGTGAAGATACGCGGCGTGCCGGAGGCGGTGACGACAATTTCGATACGGCTGACGAAGTGCGTATCTACGGTTTTGTCACCAGTCGCCGGCGCGAGCGGCAAGTTTTACCGCCGCAGCAGCAACAAAAAGAGCAGTTCCCGTTCTGGGATGTGGATAATCGCAGTGAGACCGGCCTGGGCTTGAGCTTGCCGGCTCAGGGGAATGAATGGGTTGCACTGGGTACCTTGCTCGGCTTTCGCCAGCGTGGCGAGAATGACTGGTCACTTGGGGTGGTGCGGCGCCTGCAGCGCCCCGGGCAGGACAAGCTGTATCTGGGGGTGCATATCCTGACCAATCGCCCGGTTGCCGCAGCCTTGCGGCAGGAGGAGGGGCGCTCGGTTGATCCGGCCACACCAAGCGACATGGTGTGGAATCAGGGCGAAATAGCGCTGTTTGTGCCCCTGCTGCGTGAGGGCAAGAAACTCAATACCGTGCTGATTTCGATTGGTACTTATGCAATGGGCAAGCAGTACCAGATGGTGGCGCGCGGTAAAGTATTCCTGATCAGTCTGGGGCGGGTGGTGGAAAAAGGCACGGACTGGTGCCAGGCTGAAATCGAGCTGATCAAAACGCTATCGTAGAAGCCCGCTATTAAAAAAGCCGCATAAAGCGGCTTTTTTAATGTGAGGCGAGTTTAGCGTATGGCTTTGAGTACGCCATAAATGGCACTGAGTGTTGCCTCGCCCAGGCGCAAGCTGCGCTGGCCATTCCAGCCGGTATCGTCGTCCGGCAGGTTGTCGTTGTCTTTGAACGGCATTTCCAGTGTGTAAGCCAGGCACTGGAACTGGTTGCCCACCCAGGCGGTGGCCATGGACAGGTTGGCCGCACCCGGCTGGTCGCGCGCATAGCCGTGCTCATCCTGAAAGTCGGGCGATGCCACTTTCAGCTGTTGCTTGAACTGTTCTTCGAGCTCGGCAATGCGCGGGCTGTAGCTGGGTACGCCTTCGGTACCGGCCACGAAGACATAAGGAATGGCTTCATCGCCATGGATGTCCAGATACAGGTCGACGCCGGTTTCCAGCATCTTGTTGCGCACATGGTAAACCTCGGGGCTGGTTTCCAGGCTGGGGCTCAGCCATTCGCGGTTCAGGTTGGCACCTGCGGCATTGGTGCGCAGGTTGCCCAGTACCGAGCCATCCGGGTTCATATTGGGCACCACGTAGAAGGTGGCGCGGTCCAGCAGGGCGCGCGAGGTGGGGTCCTGCGAATCCAGCAGGCGGGTCAGGAAGCCTTCTACAAACCATTCGGCCATGGTTTCGCCAGGATGCTGGCGTGCGGTAACCCAGATTTTCAGGTCAGACTCGACCTCGTGGCCGATCGTCAGCAGGTTGATGTCACGCTGCTGTACGGTAGAGCCCAGGTCGCTTACCTGGCACAGGCCAGAACTTTGCGCCATGCCGATCAGGTTCAGGTGCTGCTCGTGGGAGTAGGGCTCGAAATAAGCGTAGTAGATGCTGCCTGCCAGCGGTGCGTGCTCGATCACCAGCTCGTTGCCATCCAGATAGGTAGGTACGCGGAACCAGTTGACGCGATCGTAAGAGGCGACGGCCTGATAGCCTTCCCAGCCTTTGGGGTAGGCAGTGTGCTGGATGTCCAGAAAGCGGATGCGGCAGGTTTCGTATGCCGCGCCTTGCAGCCGGAAATAAAACCATTGCGCAAAATCCGAGGCATTGTCTTTACGGATGCGCAATTGAATGTCTTCAAATCCGTTGATGGCTACTACATCGATGCTGCCTGCGTCGAAATTGCTACTGATTTTCATGCTGCAATGCTTCCAGTCGTTGGCTTGATGCTGCGCATTGTAACCCTTACACGGGCAAGCTACTACGTGTGCGCTGCAAAGAAAAATCCCCGCCAGCGGGCGGGGATTCTATCTGGTGGCTACCTGCGATCAGGCAGTAGGGCCAGTGCGCTTGGCGGCCGCTTTTACCGCATCGGCGGTGGCGCTGGTGGCTGCTTTTACGCTGCTGTCGGCAAACTCGGCGACTTGCTGGCCGGCTTTGCTCAGGGTGCTGAAGGCGGCAGCACTGGCGGCCAGGCCGGATTTCAGTGCGTTGACCGCAGCTTCGGAACCAGCCGGTGCATTTTTGGTCAGAGCTTCAACGTTGCCGATCAGGGTTTTGTTCAAGTCGGCGATATTGCTCTCGGCTACTTTGCTCAGCTCGGTCTGGGTTTGCGACACGATGTCGTAAACGTTGCGGCTGTTGGCTACAGCTTGTTCCAGGTTTTGTGCGGCCAGTTTGTTTACGCGGGACAGGGCTTCTTGCGGGTCTTTCACGCTGCCCAGCTCGCGAGCCAGCTTCACGTTTTCTTCCAGAGTCTGTTTGGACAGCTCCAGGCTCAGTTTGGCAAAGCGCTCTGCGCTATCCAGTGTGATTTGTGCAACGCGGAAAGCGGCTTCGAAGCCATTTGCGGACAGTTTGGCGAATTGTTCGTTAGAAGTAGTCATACTGGGATCCTCGTAACACAATAGATGTTGATTGCATGGTTGGGCGCAGCAGTGTTCTGTGGTCGCACCGTCTGAAGCGGTGTTTTTGTGCGATGCACAATGCTGATCGGATGTTAGCGTGGCGATGGCCGGCTGACTAGGAGTTTTGCTCTAGGCTGTTGCATTTATGGTAATGTGGCGGCACACAACAAAACAGATAAGCTGGGAGAGTGTTTCATGAGCGTAGAAAAACGGGTGATCAAGAAGTACCCGAACCGTCGTCTGTACGATACTGCCACCAGTTCCTACATCACGCTGGGCGATGTAAAACAGCTGGTACTGGACAATGTGGACATTCAGGTAGTCGATGCCAAAACCCACGATGACATTACCCGTGGCGTACTGCTGCAGATCATTCTGGAAGAGGAGAGCGGCGGCTCGCCGATGTTCAGCTACGAAGTACTGACGCAGTTCATCCGCTTCTACGGCCAGGCCATGCAAGGCATGATGGGCCCCTTCCTGGAAAAAAACCTGCAGGTTTTTGTGCAGCTGCAGCAAAAAATGCAGGAGCAAACCAAGGCCATGTACGGCGATAACCCGCTACTGGGCGCCAAGTTGTGGGGCGATTTCCTGAATTTCCAGGGCCCGGCGATGCAGAACATGATGTCCAGCTACCTGGACCAGAGCACCAATATGTTTCTGGATATGCAGAACCGCATGCAGGAGCAGGCACGTACCATGTTTACCGGCTTTGGCTTCCCCGCCTACCCGCCTGCGCGCGAAGACGGCAAGGATGAGCCGGGCAAGTAGTTTTATTGCGCAGAATTTTTTATAATCCACCCCATCTAGCCGGGCGCTCACTGCAGCGCCCGGCTTTCTGTCTTTATTGATCTACAGGGTTGACGTTTACATGTCGCACATTGCTCCAAAAGTAGGCTTCGTGAGCCTGGGCTGTCCAAAAGCAGCTTCCGATTCCGAGCAGATCCTGACGCGCTTGCGCGCCGAGGGTTATGAAATTTCCGGTACGTACAATGGTGCTGACCTGGTGGTTGTCAATACCTGTGGTTTTATTGATGCAGCGGTGCAGGAATCGCTGGATGCCATCGGTGAGGCGCTCAACGAAAACGGCAAGGTAATCGTTACCGGCTGTCTGGGTGCCAAAGGCGACGTGGTAAAGGAAGCGCACCCGTCGGTGCTGGCCATTACCGGCCCGCACGCCACCGACGAGGTGATGACCCACGTACACACCCACCTGCCCAAGCCGCACGACCCGTTCGTGGACCTGGTGCCGGATATCGGCGTACGCCTCACGCCCAAGCACTACGCCTACGTGAAGATTTCGGAAGGCTGTAACCACCGCTGCACTTTCTGCATCATCCCGTCCATGCGTGGCGACCTGGATAGCCGTGCCATCGACAGCGTGTTGTCCGAAGCGGCCAACCTGGCCAAGGCCGGTGTGAAAGAGCTGCTGATCATTTCGCAAGATACATCGGCCTACGGTGTGGACCAGAAGTACAAGCTGGGCTTCTACAACGGCCGCCCGATCAAGACCCGTCTGCTGGAACTGTGCGAAGAGCTGGGCAAGCACGGTATCTGGGTGCGCCTGCACTATGTGTACCCGTACCCGAGCGTGGACGACATCATTCCGCTGATGGCCGAAGGCAAGATCCTGCCGTACCTGGATATCCCGTTCCAGCACGCCAGCCAGAAGATCCTGAAGCTGATGAAGCGCCCGGCCAACAGCGAAAACGTGCTGGGTCGCATCAAAAAATGGCGCGAAATCTGCCCGGATCTGGTGATTCGCTCTACCTTCATCGTAGGCTTCCCCGGCGAAACCGAAGAAGACTTCGAAGAGCTGCTGGCTTTTATCGAAGAGGCGCAGCTGGATCGCGTCGGCTGTTTCACCTACTCGCCGGTAGCAGGCGCTGCGGCCAACGAGCTGGCCGACCCGGTACCGGAAGAGGTGAAGGAAGCCCGCAAGGAACGCTTTATGGCGGTACAGGCGGAAATTTCTGCCGCCCGTCTGGCGGCACGGGTTGGCCGCACGCTGACCGTGCTGGTGGACGAGATTGACGAAGAGGGCACTGCTATCTGCCGCAGCTACGCTGATGCACCAGAGATCGACGGCCTGGTGTTCATCGAGGATGCGGATGGTCTGAGCGTGGGCGATTTCGTGCAGGTAGAGATTGTCGATGCCAGCGAGCACGACCTGTGGGGCGAGCGCGTGTAAGCGCACTGGCCACTCGGCAAAAACGGCGCCCGCTTACCCGGCGCCGTTTTTTCATGCCTGCCGCTGCCGGCTCAGGCTCTGGCCAGCAGCACCGGTACGCCGCAATCGCGCAGCCGCTGCAGCTTGTGCGGTTCGGCGTCCGCTTCCAGTACCAGTTGGCCGATGTCGGCCATGGCGGCCACCGAAAACGGGCTGGCGGTATCCAGCTTTTCATTGGTGACGCACAGCACCACCTGGCTGCTGTGTCGCACCAGCTCGCGTTTCAGCGCGGCCTCTTCCGATAGTGTGGTGCCCACACCCAGTTCGATATCCAGTGAGCAGGTGCCCAGAAAGCAGATGTCCGGCCGCAGCGTCTGGATTTCCAGCATGGCGCTGCTGCCCATGGTGCCGCCGATGCGGTGGTCCATGCGGCCGCCCACCACCAGTACCTCCAGCGCACTGCGCCCCAGCAGCGCGGCGGCAATCGGGATGGCGTTGGTGGCAATGGTCAGCGGCAGGCCGTCGGGGATGGCGCGGGCAATTTCCAGGTTGGTGGTGCCGGAATCCAGAAACACGAATTGACCGGCGCGTAGTAACTGCACCGCGGCGGCGGCCAGCCTGGCCTTGCGCGCGATGTTCTCGTGGCTACGCTGGCTGAAGTTGCCGGTATTCGGCGTCATGGCGATGGCGCCGCCGTACACACGCTGGCAGATGCCGCTGCTGGCCAGCTCGCGCAGGTCGCGGCGGATGGAGTCTTCCGACACGCCCAGTGTTTGCGCCAGTTCGGCGGCGACCACGCGGCCATCCTGTTGCAGGCGCTGGCGGATATAAGTCTGGCGGTCGCTGGGCAGGCCAGGCGGGGCGGGCTGGGTCATATTGGGCCGATGGGGTGTGGCAAAGCGATATCGTGCAACATTCGGCAGGTTGTGGTCAATGTTTTGCCAAATATTGCGGGGTTTGGCGTGGCTTTGCTTGCCTGTTTCTGCATGATTGTGCACAATGATGCCAGATTCTTCGATGGGAGCCTGTGATGCTACGCGCCGTGATTACCGATCTGGATGGCACTTTCCTGGGGGCGGATTCGCAACCGCTGCCAGCTAATATGGACGCTCTGCGCCGTGCCGCCGCCGCTGGCTGCCAGATTATGGCGGCCACCGGCCGCCATTACCCGTTTGTGCAGGCTTTGCTGCAACAGCTGGGCGTGCCGGCCTGGGTGCTGAGCGCTAACGGCGCACGGGTGCACGCGCCGGATGGCAGCCTGTTTGCTGCGGCCAACCTGGCGCCGGCGCTGGTGCAAAAACTGGTGCAGCCGGAGTTGGCTATGGGGGCCGAGATGGCCTTGTATCTGGACGATCGTCGTCTGGCCTGCCGCTATCACGGCGGCGGCCTGGACTGGTACGCGCAGGCGGCCGAGCAGCTGGACAGCCTGGCCGACTACCACGGCCGCGACGTGGCCAAGATTGTTTACTGCGGCGAGCCGGCGCTGCTGGCGCGCATCGAGGCCGACATCCTGTACCGCTTTGAAGGCCAGCTGGCGCTGACCTATTCGCAAGACTGCTACCTGGAGGTCATGGCACCCGGTGTGAGCAAGGGCAGTGCTTTGCTGAATGTACTGCAGCAACTGGATATCGACCCGGCAGATTGTGCCGCCTTTGGCGACGCGCTGAACGATGCCGAGATGCTGGCGCTGGTGGGCTACCCGCACGTGATGGCCAACGCCAGTGCCGCGTTGCGGCAGCGGGTGCCGCAGGCGCCGGTCATCGGCCACCATGCCGAAGCAGCGGTGGCGCAGGCGCTGGCGCGCTGGTTTGCCTGACGCAGCCGGTGCCAGGTTGGCCGCATGCGTGCTGTAGCAGCGATGTGCGTAAAAAAGCCCTTGCCATCACGGCAAGGGCTTTTTGTTTGCGCCGGCGGTGGGGGTTTAGCTGCTGGCGTGCTCGCGCTCGATCGCTTCGATCTC
This sequence comes from Vogesella aquatica, assembly GCF_028548455.1. Lineage (GTDB taxonomy): Bacteria > Pseudomonadota > Gammaproteobacteria > Burkholderiales > Chromobacteriaceae > Vogesella > Vogesella aquatica. Next base: position 33,151 of record NZ_JAQQLF010000021.1, on the reverse strand, counting down.
TTCCTGTAGCAGCATCCAGTCTTCTTCCACGCTTTCCAGCTGGCTGGCCACCTCGCCCTGGCGGCGGATGCTGTCGGCCAGCTTGGCTTTGTTGGCGTCGCTGTAGGCGTCTTCACTGGACAGGAATGCGTCCAGCTCGGCTTTTTCCTTGCCCAGTGTTTCCAGTGATTTTTCCAGCTTGCTCAGCTTGGCCAGCAGCGGTTTCTTGGCGGCGGCCAACTTCTGCCGCGCTTCGGCCTCTTGGCGCTTCTGGTCCTTGCGGTTCACGGCTTGTGCATCGCCGCTGGACGGGCGGTTGGCCTCGGCCAGCTGCGCCAGACGCCACTGGCGATAGTCTTCCAGGTCGCCGTCAAACGGTTGCACGGTGCCGTCGGCCACCAGCCAGAACACGTCGGTGGTGGATTCCAGCAGCGAGCGGTCGTGCGACACCACCACCAGCGCGCCGCCAAAGTCCTGCAGCGCCAGCGTCAGCGCGTGGCGCATTTCCAGGTCCAGGTGGTTGGTCGGTTCATCCAGCAGCAGCAGGTTAGGCTTTTGCCACACGATCATCGCCAGCGCCAGCCGCGATTTTTCGCCACCGGACATCGGGCCCACCGGGTCGCTAACCATATCGCCACGGAAGTTGAAGCCACCGAGGAAGGTGCGCAGCTCCTGCTCGCGCACTTCGGGGGCGAGGCGCTGCATGTGGCGCAGCGGGGATTCGTCCGGGCGCAGCGTATCCAGCTGGTGCTGGGCAAAGTAGCCGATCTTCAGCGTTTGTGCGCAGATCAGCTCGCCGCTTTGTGGCGGCAGCTCGCCGGCCAGCAGCTTCACCAGCGTGGATTTGCCGGCGCCGTTCACGCCCAGCAGGCCGATACGGCTGCCGGCTTCTACCGACACCGCCAGGCGGTGCAGGATGGTGGTGCTGCCATAGCCCACGTTGGCCGCATCCAGCCGCAGCAGCGGGTTGGGCAGGTTGTCCGGCGTGTCGAAATGGAAGTCGAACGGCGAGGCCACGTGCGCTGGCGCGATGCGTTCCAGCTTTTCCAGTGCCTTGACGCGGCTTTGCGCCTGGCGCGCCTTGCTGGCCTTGGCCTTGAAGCGGGTGATGAACGATTCCAGATGCGCGATCTGGCGCTGTTGCTTCTCGTAGTCACCTTGCTGGCGCGACAGTTTTTCGGCGCGCATTACCTCGAACTGGCTGTAGTTGCCGGTGTAGAGGGTGAGGCTTTGGCTGGATACATCCACGATGTGGCTGGTGATGCTGTCGAGGAAGTCGCGGTCGTGCGAGATTACCAGTAGCGTGCCTTCGTAGGCTTTCAGCCAGTCTTCCAGCCACAGTACCGTTTCCAGGTCCAGGTGGTTGGTGGGTTCGTCCAGCAGCAGCAAGTCGGAGCGGCACATCAGCGCCTGCGCCAGGTTCAGGCGCATGCGCCAGCCGCCAGAGAAGGTGGATACCGGGCGCTGGTGGCTGTCCGGCGCAAAGCCCAGGCCGTTCAGCAGCTTGGCGGCGCGTGACGGCGCAGCATAGCCGCCGATGCGGTCCAGCTCGCCGTGCAGGCTGCCGATGGCGTGGCCGTCGCCGCTGGCCTCGGCTGCGGCCAGTTTGTGTTGCAGGCCGCGCAGCTCGGCGTCGCCGTCCAGCACGTAGTCCAGTGCCGATTGTGCCAGCGCCGGGGTTTCCTGCGCTACGTGGGATAGTGTCCAGTGCGGCGGCACGATGGCGTCGCCGCTGTCGGCGTGCAGTTCGCCTTTGAGCAGGGCGAACAGGCTGGACTTGCCGGCGCCGTTGGCACCCACGATGCCGGCCTTGTTGCCGGGGTTGATGGTGAGGTTGGCCGCAAGCAGCAGTTCTTTCAGGCCGCGGCGCAGGGTAAGGTTTTTTAGCTGGATCATGTTGGCTTAAGGTTGGCCGCACGCGCTGCCGGCGCTGGGCTGGCAGGCGCGTGCGGTGGCATGAGGGTTTACGCGGCAGGCAGGCTGGAAAGCTCCCAGCGTGGTTTGACTGTAAAGCCGCCGGCTGGCGTGGCGTATTTCAGGCGCATGGCGCCGGCAAAGGCGATCATGGCACCGTTGTCGGTACACAGTTTGAGCGGTGGATAGAACACCTGGTATTGGCGGCGGCGCGTGGCGTCGTCCAGCGCGGCGCGCAGCTGCTTGTTGGCGCCTACGCCACCTGCGACCACGATGCGCTGCATGCCGGTTTGCTTCAGCGCCTTGATGCACTTGCTCACCAGCACCTCGACGATGGCTTCCTGGAAAGCGCGGCAGATGTCTTTGCGTGCCTGCTCGTCAATGCTGCCATGCTCGGCCTCTACCTGTTTGCTCAGCATCAGCACCGCGGTTTTCAGGCCGGAAAAGCTCATGTCCAGGTTGGCCGAATGCAGCATGGGGCGCGGCAGCTCGAAGCGGGTGGGGTCACCTTCTTCGGCCAGGCGCGATAGCAGCGGGCCGCCAGGGTAGGGCAGGCCCAGCAGCTTGGCGGTTTTGTCGAAGGCTTCGCCGGCGGCGTCGTCCAGCGTTTCGCCCAGGATTTCGTACTGGCCCACGCCGCGTACCGCCATGATCTGCGTGTGGCCGCCGGAAACCAGCAAGGCCAGGAAGGGGAAGTCCGGGCGCTGTTCGGCCAGTAGCGGCGATAGCAGGTGGCCTTCCAGGTGGTGCACGGCAATTACCGGCTTGCCCAGGCCGTAGGCCAGCGCGTTGGCATAGCTGGCACCCACCAGTAGCGCACCCCCCAACCCGGGGCCCTGGGTGTAGGCAATGGCGTCGATGTCCTGCAAGCTCACCCCGGCTTCGGCCAGGCAGGCGTCGGTGAGCGGGCGTACGCGGCGGATATGGTCGCGGCTGGCCAGCTCGGGCACGACACCGCCGTATTCGGCGTGCATGGCCATCTGGGAGTGCAGCTGGTCGGCAATCAGGCCGCGTTCGGTGTCGTACAGGGCGACGCCGGTTTCGTCACAGGACGATTCGATACCAAGAACAAGCATGTGTGTGCGCTTCAAAACTAAATAATCTTTTCATTTTACCGGTGATTCTTTGTCCGCCCAAATCGGCGATGTTAGGCTGATGCCCTGTTTCAATCGGAGAGCAAGCATGAAGGCAAGACTGAAGTGGGTGGATGGCGTGTGTTTCATGGGTGAAACCGGCAGCGGCCACGCCGTGGTGATGGACGGCGCGCCTGAAGGTGGCGGCCGCAACCTGGGCCCGCGCCCGATGGAGCTGCTGTTGCTGGGCACGGCTGGCTGTACCAGCTACGACGTATTGTCCATCCTGAAGAAGTCGCGCCAGGACGTGCGTGACTGCTGGGTGGAAATGGACGCCGAGCGTGCCGATACCGACCCGAAAGTGTTTACCAGGATTCACTTCCACTTTGTGGTAGTTGGCCGCAGCCTGAAGGCGGATGTGGTGGCGCGCGCCATCAGCCTGTCTGCCGAAAAGTACTGCTCGGCTTCCATCATGCTGGGCAAAACCGCAGATATTACCCATGACTTCGAGATTCGCGAAGACGATTGAGTGGCCTGCTGTGCCAGTAGAAGCGCCGCCTGCGGGCGGCGTTTTGCATGGTGCGGCAATAATTGCCGCACGGTTTGCCGCTTGGCTGGCGGGGAGGGGCTACCAATCGGCAGTAAGCAGGTTTTCTTGAGGCTTTTGGCTAAAAAAAGCTGGCACGCTTTGTGCTGAAACAGGCTGACTCAAGGAAAAATAGCCATGCTGAACAAAATCTCCTCCCACCTAGACTTCTTCCAGCGTTCGCTGGATCTGCGCGCCGCGCGGGCCGAGGTCATTGCCAGCAATATCGCGAACGCCGATACCCCTGGCTACAAGGCGGTGGATTTTGATTTTGGCAAGGCGCTGAAGAGCCAGACCGCTGCGCAGCAGGCTAGCGGTGTCGCGCTGGCACAAACCGATAACCGCCACATGGCTGCCATGGGTAGCCGTGCGGTAGAAGGTGGCCTGCAGCACCGCAGTGCAGTGCAGCGCAGCCTGGACGGTAACACCGTGGATATGGATGTGGAGCGCTCGGCCTTTACCGACAACGCCATGAAATACCAGTCCACTCTGACCTTTCTGAACAAGCGCATCAGTGGTCTGATGGAAGCCATCAAAGGAGGCCAGTAATCATGTCACTGTCTAATGTGTTCAATATTGCCGGCTCGGCACTGACCGCGCAGTCCATGCGCCTGAACCTGGTAGCCAGCAATATCGCCAACGCTGAAAGCACGGCATCGTCTACCGGCGAACCTTACCGTGCGCGCCATGCCGTGTTTACAGCAGTGCCGGTAAGCGCCAATGCCCTGCAAGTAGCCGGTGTGCGTGTGACTGCCGTGGCAGAGGACACCTCGCCGCTTCGCATGAAGTATCAGCCAGGCCACCCGCTGGCGGACGACAAAGGCTACGTGCGCATGCCGAACGTGAATCCGGTGGAGGAAATGGCCGACATGATTTCTGCGTCGCGCTCCTACCAGACCAATGTGGAAATTGTGAATGCTGCCAAAACCATGCTGCAGAAAACCCTGCAGCTGGGCCAGTAAGGCAAGGAACTAGATCATGGCTACCAGTATTGCATCGACCAACTTCGATTACAGCTCGCTGAACCCTACCGCCGCCACGAGTAACACGTCTACCGGCAACTCTTCGGCTGAAATCCAGAACCGCTTTCTGACGCTGCTGACCACGCAGCTGCGGGCGCAAGACCCGATGAATCCGATGGATAACAGCCAGATGACCAGCCAGATGGCGCAGATCAGTACGGTAAGCGGCCTGGAAAGTGTGAACGCAGCGGTAAAGAGCATGACCGAGAGCCAGGCGGCTAGCCAGTCGTTGTTGGCCACCATGCTGATAGGCCGCCAGGTGCTCAGTCCGAATGACAAGTTGACGCTTACTGATGGCAAGGCGGTGGGTACCATCGAATTTGCCAAACCAGCCAGCCAGGTGGTGGTGACGGTCACTAATAGCAGTGGTGCTGTAGTGGATAGCTTTGAGATGGGGCCGCAAAAGCAGGGTCAGTTTGTGTTCAGCTGGGATGGCAAGGGGGCGGATGGTGTCACCCAAGCCAATGGTGATTATCGCTTCAAGGTTGAGGCGACGGCGGATGGTACGGCAGTGGATGCCACCATGATGGCGCCAACCAAAGTGACCAGTGTTGCCTGGGAAAAAGGCGTACCGATGTTTGTGGTGTCTACCGGTGAGCGTCTGCCGGTAAGCAAGATCAGTCAGATCCTTTGATTTGCGGTGTGAGAGTTTAGGAGAGAATCATGAGTTTTCAGCAAGGTTTGAGTGGTCTCAATGCCGCAGCCAAGCAACTGGATGTGATCGGTAACAACGTTTCCAACGCCAGTACCGTGGGTTTCAAATCGTCCCGCGCCGAATTTTCCGATCTGTACGCTACCAGCCTGTATGGTGTGAGCGATACCGAGTCCGGTATCGGCTCGCAAACCATCAAGGTAGCACAGCAGTTTCAGCAGGGTAACATCACTGCCACGAAAAACCCGCTGGATATGGCTATCTCGGGCTCTGGCTTTTTCAAGCTGTGGAGCGATCCCACTGCCACATCGACTTTCTTTACCCGTAATGGCCAGTTCAAGCTGGATAAGGATGGTTATTTCGTTAATAACGGCAACTTTCTGGTGGGGGAGCCTGTGGGTGGCGGTGATGATGCGCCCATCAAGATCGACCGCGCCGGCCTGCCTGGTACGCCGTCTTCCGAGCTGGATTGGCAGTTCAATCTGGATGCTGACCAGAAGTCGCCGCTGATCGACTACACCGCCTCACCTACTGCGCTGAAGGCGCCGGCGCCGGCAATTACACCTAGCGACCCGACCACTTACAACTTCACTACCAGTATGCGTGTTTACGACAAGGTAGGTAGTGCGCATACGGTGTCCCTGTACTTCCAGCGTCAGGCTGTGGCAGGGACGCCTCCAGCGGTAAACAACAGCTGGAACGTTTCCTATAAGCTCAATAACAATGCAGTGCAGAACGTCGGCTCGGTGTCATTTACTGCGGACGGCAAGTTGACTGCGCCATTCTCTTTTACTGTGCCTGGTGGTCCGGCTGCGGCCAACTTGCCCGTGCCGGGTCAGCCGAACCAGCTGGGTGATGCCGGTATTGTGGTGAATCTTGCCGGCACTACCCAGTATTCGGGCAGTTTCACTGTGGCCAAGGCCAAGGTGGATGGTAATGCCAAGGGTGAACTGGTGGGCGTGGAAACTGCGGATGATGGCAATATCATTGCCAAGTACTCCAATGGCCAGGCGCAAAGTGTGGGTCGTGTTCGTCTGTATACCTTCGATAATGCCCAGGGGCTGCAGCCTAGTGGCGAAAATAACTGGTCTTCTACCGCGGCATCGGGTGATGCCAAGCCGGGTTTCCCGGGCGAGGGGAGTTTTGGCAAGCTGCAATCGTCTGCCATTGAGGAGTCCAATGCAGATACCACGGCCGAGCTGATCAATATGATTGTGGCGCAGCGTTTTTACCAGGCCAACGCGCAGACCATCAAAACGCAGGATGCCATCCTGCAAACGCTGTTGAACCTGCGCTAATTAATCTGAATAGGTAGTGTGATATGGACAAGATGATTTACCTGGCCATGACGAGTGCCAAGCACGTGGAGCTGCAACAGGCGACCACGGCAAATAATCTGGCCAATATCCACACTACCGGCTTCAAAGCTGAATTGAATGCTTTTCGTGCTTTGCCTGTTGTAGGTGATGGTGCGCCTACGCGTATATACCAGGTGGACAATACGGTGGGGCATGATTTGTCCCAGGGGGCGATGCAGCTGACCGGCAATAATTTCGATTTTGCCATTGCCGGTCCGGGTTTTTTTGCCGTCGAGGCGCCAAATGGTGGTGAGGCTTATACCCGGGATGGCGGTTTTTTGCTGGATTCTGGTGGTGTTTTGCGAACCAGAACTGGCATGGCTATTGCTGGTGATGGTGGTCAGCTAGTCATGCCGCAAGGCGCTTTGCCGGATCTGCGGCAAGACGGCACCTTGTTTGCCATACCGGCAAATGGCGGGCAGCCGCAAGAAATCGGCAAGCTGAAGCTGGTTAATCCGGTAGCAAACGAAGTATATAAGGGCGAAGATGGTTTGTTTCGTCTGAATAGTGGTCAGGATGCAGATGCCGACCCGACAGTTAAGGTTAAGGCCGGTTATCTGGAAGGTAGTAATGTTAATGCGGTGGATAGTCTGGTTCAGATGATTAGCCATGCAAAGCATTACGATCTTAGTGTAAAATTGATGCAAAATGCAGAACAGAATAGCAAGCAGGCAACGCAAATACTGTCTGTTAGCTAAATAAAAAACGACACCGGGTAGGTATTTAATTATGATGCGTTCGCTTTATACGGCCAAGTCAGGGATGGAATCCAGCCAGTTTCGCCTGGATGTGATTTCCAACAACCTGGCTAACGTGGGAACCAAAGGTTTCAAGCGTAGCGCGGCCGTTTTTGAAGATTTGATGTATCAGACCCTGCGTACACCGGGCTCGCGTCTTCAAACGGGTGAAACCTTGCCTACCGGGTTGACCGTAGGTTTGGGTGCCGCACCGATGGCGACTGCTCGTGTGCATACCGAGGGCGGCTTGAGTACCACAGGTAATGTGTTTGACCTGGCCGTCAATGGCCGTGGTTTTTTCAAGGTACAAACCCCTGATGGCCAGACTGCGTACACACGCAATGGTCAGTTTCAGCGTGGTGCTACCGGCCGTTTGGAAACGGCGGAAGGCTATCCGGTGCAGCCGGAGATTACGGTGCCCGACGGCACGGCCTACCAGGTTTCGGAAGATGGTGCAGTGTCTTATCTGGCGCCGGGCGCTACCGAGCGTACCCAGGCAGGGCAGCTGGAGCTGGCCGATTTTATCAACCCGGCCGGGCTGGATGCGATTGGCGGGAATTTGTACCTGGAAACAGCGGCTTCTGGTGCGGCAGTCACCGGCACGGGCGGTTTGCTGGGCTTTGGTAAAGTGAAATCCGGTTTTCTGGAAGAGTCGAACGTTAATGTGGCAGAAGAACTGGTGAGCATGATTCAGGCGCAGCGTGCCTACGAAATGAACTCGCGTGCTATCAAGACTTCTGATGAGATGTTGCAAAAGCTGACTCAGCTTTAATGTGGGGGTGGGTATGACTAAATGGCTAGGCATGGCAGGCATGGTGTTCGCACTGCTGGCTCTTGCTGGCTGCAGTACGCAGTCTGCCCCGATTACCCATCAGCCGATGTCTGTGCGGCCGCAGCCTGCACCAATGTCCATGCCTGCAGACGGCTCCATTTTTCAGGCGAGTAACTACAAGCCGTTTTTTGAAGATCAGACGCCGGTAAGAGTGGGTGATTTGCTCACCGTGCAGATTCGTGAAAGTACGACCTCTTCCAATAAGGAAGACTCAGCGGGGCAACGAAACTCGAAGATCGATGGCAGTATTGCGGCCAACCTGTCATTGCCGTTTTTCCCCGGTGCGCTGGAGAAAAAACTGGGTGGTACCAGCCTGAGTGGTTCTGGTTCGGCCAGTGAGCAGGGTAAAACCAGCAGCAATAACAGTAGTTCGTTCAATTCCTCGATTACTGTGACGGTCATTGATGTGTACTCGAACGGTAATCTGCTGGTAAGCGGCGAAAAGCAGATGAAAATCAATAGCGAGCACGAGTTCATCCGGTTGTCTGGTGTGGTCAACCCGCGAGATGTCAAGCAGGGTAATACGGTAGAATCCACCCGTATTGCAGATGCGCGTATCGAGCAGCTGAATGAGGGCCGTGGCCGTGCGTACAACGATACCGGCTGGCTGCAAAAGGTATTCTTGTCTGTGCTGCCGTTCTAGTATCGGGGCCGAATCATGAAACGTATCTGGCTGATGGTGTGTTTGTCATTGCTGGCTTCGCAGGTGATGGCAGCGCAACGCCTTAAAGAGCTGGTGAATGTAGCTGGTGTGCGTTCCAACCCCTTGTTGGGCTACGGTCTGGTCGTGGGGCTGGATGGCAGTGGTGACAAGGCCGGGTCGTCGCCGTTTACCAGCCAGTCGCTGGCCAGCATGTTGAACCAGCTGGGTGTGCAGGTGCCGGTGGGTACCAAACTGGACCCGAAGAATGTGGCTGCAGTTACCTTGACGGCGACCATCCCGCCTTTTGCGCGGCGTGGGCAGGCGATGGATGTCACCGTGTCGTCGGTGGGTGATGCCAAGAGTTTGCGTGGTGGTACGCTGCTGATGTCCCCGCTCAAAGGTGCCGATGGCCAGATTTATGCCTTGGCGCAAGGTAATGTGGTAGTGGGTGGAGCGGGTGCTGCTGCTGGCGGTAGTAAGGCCCAGGTAAATCACCTGAGTGTTGGCCGCATTCCTGCGGGTGCTACGGTGGAGCGGGAAGTGCCCAATGCCTTTGCCAGCGGCGAGGTGATCGCGCTGAACTTGCAGGAATCTGATTTCACCACGGCTAACCGTGTTGTGCAGGCGGTAAACAAAGAATTTGGCCCGGGTGTGGCCAGGGCGGTAGATGGCGGTTTGATAGAAGTTCGTGCGCCGCAAGATAGCAATGCCCGCATACAGTTTTTGGCCAGGCTGGAAAATATTGCCGTAGAGCCGGCAGAAGTTTCACCGGTTGTGATCGTGAATGCACGTACGGGTTCTATCGTGATGAATCGCGCGGTCAAGCTTGAGCCTTGTGCCATTGCTCACGGTAATTTGTCGGTAACAGTAAATGGCAATAGCAATGTCAGCCAACCGCCGGCACTGAGTGGCGGGCAAACGGCCGTTACCAACCAGGCTGATATTGCCATCAAGGCTGATGGTGGCAAGGTGCTGAGTTTGCCGGGTAGTGCATCACTATCCCAGGTGGTTAGTGCATTGAATTCCGTGGGGGCAACTCCGCAAGATCTGGTTTCAATTCTGCAGGCGATGAAAACGTCTGGTGCCCTGAAGGCAGACCTGCAGATTATTTGACACAAGTTGATAGGCACTCCGTTATTTATGGAGCTTTGGTGGGCGATACCTTCGGGTGTCGCCCCTTTTTTTTGTGGTGTCGGCAAGCTGGCCTGATATTTGCTGCAATGGTGAATCGATAGAGGACTTGCCGCCATGATCAACCCCAACAGTACTGCCAATCGTTTGGCAATGGACCCGGAAGCTACCCGGGCCATGAGCGACCTGGCACGCAAAGACCCCAAAGAGGCGGTCAAGCAAGTGGCTGGCCAGTTTGAGGCCATGCTGATGGGGCAGCTGATGTCCTCCATGCGGGCTTCTTCTTTGAGTGATGAAGAAGATAGCCAGGAGATGGATACCTACCGTGGTATGTACGACCAGCAAATTGTACAAACCATGGTGCAAGCCGGTGGCTTTGGTCTGGCAGATGCCTTGTCGGGTTACCTGTTGAAATCTCTGCCGGATGTACCGGCAGAGATTGCCGCCGAGCCAGCTGCGTTGCCAGCGGCGCCGGTGGTCAGGAAGGCATTGGGGGCGTATGAGGCCGCCGCCACGGCCGCCCAGGCGCCTGCGGTGACAAGTTCAGATCCTTTGCCGGGTAGCAAGCAGTCGTTTGTTGACACCATGCTGCCGCACGCCAGTCAGGCCGCTGCGCGCTTGGGGGTGGCGCCAGAGGTACTGGTAGGCCATGCGGCGCTGGAGTCTGGCTGGGGGCAGCGTGCTATCCGCCACCCTGACGGCCGTAATAGCTACAACCTGTTCGGCATCAAGGCTACGCCGGGCTGGAAGGGTGATGTGGTCGACACCATGACTACCGAGTACGAGGGGGGGGTGGCGCAAAAGCAGCTGGGGACTTTCCGTTCCTACCCCTCGTTGCAGGCGGCATTCGACGATTATGCACGCCTACTGTCTGATAACCCGCGCTACCAGCAGGCCTTGAACCAGGGGCAGAACGTGGCCGGTTTTGCTACAGCATTGCAGCGGGGTGGTTATGCCACCGACCCGGCCTATGCACAGAAATTGCAGGCTGTGATTCGTACCGTGGCCAGTATTTGACACTTCATTAATTGGCAATGGCGTCGATAAACAGTATTAAGGAGAACTGATATGAGCGGGAGCATTTTCGGTATCGCTGTGACAGGCCTCAATGCGGCCAAGGCAGCGCTGGAAACCACCAGCCATAATATTGGCAACGTGAATACACAAGGCTATAGCCGTCAGACAACCACGCAGAAGGCAAGCGACCCGTTGTTTGAGGGGTATGGTTTTGTGGGTACGGGTGCGAACCTTACCGGTGTGAACCGCATTTTTGACCAGTTTACCGAAGCGCAACTGCGGGATGTGAATGCCAAAGTGGCATCGCTGGATGCGCAAACGCAATCCTTGCATGATCTTGATAACCTGATGGCAGATTCCAATGCCGGCCTGTCATCGGTAATACAAGGTTTTTTCAGCAGCATGCAAACGCTGAATGCGCAGCCTTCTTCTACTGCCGCCCGTCAATCGGTATTGAGCCAAGCGCAGGCGCTGGCTGGCCGTTTTTCCGCCATCGGCAGCCGTGTTGAAGAGCTGCGCCAAGGGTTGTCCATCCAGGCAAATTCGAGTGTGGAGAGCATCAATGCCCATGCTTCGGAAATCGCCAGTATCAACCGGCAGATTGCCACCATGCAACAAGGAGCCGGTAGGCTTCCAAACGATTTGCTGGATCGTCGTGATGCTTTGGTGCAAAAGCTCAATGGTCTGATCAAGACCGATGTGGTGGTGCAGGATGATGGCAGCTATAGCATCTTTGTCGGGCAGGGGCAGGCGCTGGTGCTGGGTGACCAGGCCGGCAAAATGGTCTTGCAGCGGGTCAACCCCGATGATCCTGATGCGATCTCGGTCGGTATTGCCATCCCGAACGTTAATGGCACTATTACCGTCGACCCCGCGCGTATGGGTGGCGGCAAGCTGGAAGGCATCATGGGTGTGCTGGGGACCGATGTGCGCCGTATCCAGACGGACCTGGGGCGCATGGCTGTAGAGTTGTCCGATGCCTTCAACCGCCAGCACGCTTTAGGTTATGACCTTACTGGCCAGCCAGCCACGGGGGCTTTGTTTTTTGCGGATCTCACTGCAGAACGTACTGCAGCAGAAGCGACTGGCGCCAGCCCGGATAAGCAGGCTTTCTTCATGCGCCAGGCCTTGGACAAGTTTGCTGTGGTGATTGCCGACCCATCCAAGATTGCCGCCTCGTCTGCCTTGCAAGGCAAGAACGTGGCTGACCCGGCGGCTGGCAAGCCCAGCATTGCGTCGATCTGGCAAACGGCCAACCTGCACCAGTCAACTACCCCGGCACTGGATACGAACCCTACACTTAACCAGCTACTGGCTCAGGCAACGCCGGCCGTGCCCAGTCTGAACCTGCATTACGACCCGGCTGCGGCGGGTGTGCCTTTCTCCATTACCGCGGTGCCTGGCTTGACCATCAGTGCGGTAACGCTATCCACTACGCAATCAGGCGTGTACGAATTCACCGTGCAAAGCGGTAATGACAAGGTGAATATCCAGTTCAAGCCGGAAGGGGTATCTACCACTGCGCAAGACATTACGCTGGGTACCAAACCACTTGGTACATTGGCCGCACAAGACAATGCCAACATGCTGGAAATGTCGCGCTTGCAGACCAAGCCCCTGGTGCGGCCAACGCCTACCGCATCATCAAACCTGGTGCCGCCGCTTACCGACAAACCTACTACCAATCTGCAGTCCTTTTATGGCCAGATGGTCAGTTATGTCGGTAACCGCACCAACGTGGCCCAGATTGCACTGACGGCACAGGAGGCTTCGCAGCAGCAGGTATCTCTGAATCGTGAGGAAATATCCGGGGTGAACCTGGACGAAGAGGCGGCCAATCTTATCCGCTTTCAGCAGGCGTACCAGGCCTCAAGCCGTGTTATCCAGGTAGCGCAGGATATGTTCAAGAATTTGCTGGAGCTTCGCTAAGCGGGGAGGGATAGACCATGCGAGTAAGTAGCAACTCCCAATACATGTTGGGCACTTATGGCCTGCAAACCAAGCAGGCACAACTGAATCATTTGCAGGAACAGCTTTCTACCCTGCGTAGGGTTGTGCGCCCATCCGATGACCCTGTCGCGGCAACGCAGGCGGTATCGGTTGCGCAATCGCAGTCCATGAATAGCCAGCAGATCAAAAATGCCGGCATGGCTGCCAGCCAGCTGGCGATTACGGATACGGCCTTGCAAAGCGCGTCCACGACGATTGCCAATATCAAGACGCTGGCTATTCAGGCCGGTAATGGCGGACTGAGCAATGAAAACAGGAAAGCCATCCAGAACGAAATGCGTGAGCGGGCGAAAGAGCTGATCGGGCTGGCCAATACCTCCGATGGCTCGGGTAATTACATCTTTGGCGGGACGCGCAAGGATGTGGCACCATTTGTACAGACCGGCGCTGCCGGTGCTACCTACCAGGGCGATCAGCAACGCCAGGAGGTGCCTATTGCCTCCGGTCGCGAGCTGCCGATTACCGAGGTTGGCAATGATATTTTCACGCCGGGGCTGTGGACCACACTGGCCAGTCTGGATACGGCGCTGACTCAAGGGCCTGCTGGCTCGGCGACCTACAGCGCTGATTTGCAGGCGGTCCTTGCGGGCCTGGATAAAGGGCTGGCTACGCTCTTGGCCGGGCAAGCCAGCGTGGGTGGTCGCCAGCAGGAAATCGACTCGCTGCAGGAACTCGGCGAGAGCATGTCGGTACAGTACGCCAGCCAGATGAGCAACCTGGTGGATCTGGATTTCGCCAAGGCCACGTCCGAGTTCCAGATGGCGATGACGGCTTTGCAGACCAGCCAGAAAACCTACGCCCAGATCGGCCAGCTGTCGCTGTTCAACCATATCTGATTCCGCTTTGCGGCCAACCCGGGCTGCCGTACAATAGCGCCCCTCATTACCGGTAGGCGCTATTGTTTTGTCTGCCTTTTACGCGGAGTCATTATGGAACCAGTACGCTTGTCAAAACGCATGGCCGAGATGGGCTTGTGTTCCCGTCGCGAGGCAGATAGCTATATCGAGCAAGGCTGGGTTCGCGTCAATGGCGAGGTGGCCGTGCTGGGGCAAAAAGTGACACCCGCCGACCAGATCCAGCTGGATGAGCGCCTGGGCAAGGCGCAAGCCCAGCGCGTGACCATCCTGATCAACAAGCCCATGGGTTATGTGTCCAGCCAGGCTGAAAACGGTTACCAGCCGGCAGCGGCGCTGATTACACCGGATAACCACTGGACCGAAGACAAATCCGGTATCCGCTTTACCCGCGATCACATGAAAGGTCTGGCACCGGCCGGGCGCCTGGACATCGACTCGGTAGGGTTGCTGGTGCTGACGCAAGATGGCCGTATTGCCAAAGAAATCATCGGCGAGCGTTCTGACGTGGAAAAAGAGTACCTGGTGCGGGTAGAGGGCAACCTCACGCCAGAAGGGCTGAAGTTGCTGAATCACGGTTTGTCGCTGGACGGCGAGGCGCTGTTACCGGCCAAGGTATGGTGGCAGAACGAAGACCAGCTGCGTTTTATCCTGAAAGAAGGCAAAAAGCGCCAGATCCGCCGCATGTGCGAGCTGGTAGGCTTACATGTTGTGGGCCTGAAACGTATCCGTATCGGCACCATCATGCTGGGCGACCTGCCTACCGGCAAGTGGCGCTACTTGTCGGCAGAAGAGCACTTTTCCTGAGCCCGTGCCTATCATAAAAAAGACCCGCATTAGCGGGTCTTTTTTATGCCTGCGCCAGGTCAGGTGTTCCAGATTTTCAGCAGAAAAGCCGGGCGCACGCCGGCCTCTTTCAGCGAGATAGGCTCGGTAATGGTGTGTTCTGATGTGCGGGTATTGCGTGGCAGGGGTTCACCATACATTTCGCCGCTGGCAGAGCGGATGGCAGCTACTTTGGGGTGTTTGGTATTGCTGTCGCTTGGGCGGTGCGTGACAACGGCAATCTCGTGGTTGGCCAGCCGGACAAAGCTGCCGGGCGGGTAAATGCCCAGCTCTTTGATCAGCAACGCGACAAAGCGTGGGTCGAACTCGCTGAATTCGCCTTTGAATAGCCGCCCCAGCGCAATGGATGGCAAGCGGCCGGCACGATGCGCCTGCGTGACCAGTAGCGAGGTCAGCACATCGGTCAGGCGGATCAGATGAGCCCCCGGGTCGATCTCTTCCTTTTTCAGGCCGTAGGGGTAGCCCGAGCCATTCCATTCTTCGTGGTGCTGCTGTACCAGCAAATGCCAGCGCTCGTCATCTACCCCCAGGTCACGCAAGATGGCAGATGACAATAGCGGGTGCGCATACATGTCCGACTTCTGCGACGCATCCAGTGCCGTCTCTTGCTTGCTCAGATCGGAGTGCAGCTTGGTCGCCGCAATATTCATCGTCAGCGCAGCGCACAGCAGTACATGCATTTCCTTGGCAGGCAGATTAAGCCGGCGGCCCAGAATGCCCAGCATGGCGGCGGTGTGCAGGCTATGCATGCTGCCATAGTCGTTGAACGGCACTAGCAGGCAGGAGGCAATCAGCCCGTCAGGTTGCTTTTCTGCCAGGGTGAGCAGGCGGCTGGCCACGTGGCTCACATCGCTACAAAAGTGTTGGGAATGAAAGTAGCGGTTCAGCAGGCCGTTAACCTTGTGCGCCAGCTGGTCCAGCTCTACTAGCGGGTTCAAGACCTGGCTAGCGGCCTGGCGACGTTCCTGTTCTTGCCGTTCGCGTCGTTCGCGCAGCTCTTTTTCCACCAAAGCTGCCTTGGCCGAGTTGTCGAGCTGGCCGTGTGCCAGCAGCTTCTGTTTTTGCTCGGGCGTCAGTACGTAATGCCCCTGCTTTACCAGCAGCATGCCGCTACGGTGGTATACGTCGACGGGCAGTTGTTTGCCCACCAGAATCATGTCAGCCGACAGCTTGCTTTTCTCGGTCATGGCAATGTGGGGTTTACGAGTTACGCATATAAATGCAGTGTATCACTTGTTGGCCTATTTATAAGTAGAGCTTCCAGATCGGTGCCGCGCCCAGAGGCTGGCCAGGTATTGCGGGCGGATGCCAATCTGTTTCTGGTCAATGGCTTGCAGGATACGGTATTCGTGCGTGCTAGCCTCGCGCAGCTGCGGTTTGTTGTACGGTGCACCATCGTTGCGACGCAGCACGGCAACACATGGCTCGTCGGCGCGCTCGCGCCGGCTGAGTACAACGCCCATTTCCTGGTTGGCCAGCTGCACAAAGCTGCCCGGCGGGTAGATGCCCAGCTCTTTCACCAGTAATGACGTAAAGCGGTAGTCAAACAACGCATTGGCTTCCATGAAGATTTGCGCCAGCGCGGTATTGGGCTTCATGGCCGAGCGGTAGGTGCGCGGCACCAGCTTGGCGGCGGTAACGTCAGCCAGGTGTAGCAGGTGCGATAGCGACTCGATGTTTTCTTTGTCCAGCCGGTAAGGATAGCCTTTGCCATCCCATTTTTCATGGTGGGTTTGTACCAGCAAATGCCACAATTCGTCTGTAATGCCCAGCTCGCGCAGCATGGCGGACGACAGCAGCGGGTGGCCTTCTATCAGGTTGCGCTGTTCCTGGCTGAGCGGGCTGCTTTGGTGGTGCAGGTCGTCCATCAGGCTGGCAATAGACAAGTTCATGGTGAGCGCTGACGAAATCAGGCTATTGCGCGCTGGGGGCTCCAGTGCCAGCCTGCGGGTCAGCACCGCCAGGATAATGCCCACGTGAATGCTGTGTGCTGACGAGTATTTTGCCAGTGGCACCAGTAGCAGCGAAGCCAGCATGCCGTCCGGGGCCTTCTCGGTAAAGGCAAGCAGGCGGTTGGCCAGCGCCCGCACGCGCTGTTCGAAACCGCGGGCTGACAGGCCGGCACCCAGCAGGTAGTCCAGGTGGCGCGCGGCATACTGGATTTCTTCAAACGGACTGAACTCGCCGCTAATGCGGGCAAGGTCACTTTCTACCGGGGGCAGGGCGCTGGCAGGGTGGGTCATGCCCAGGGCCACCAAGCGTTCGCGCTGCTTTTCGTTCAGCACGTAGTGCCCCTTGCGTAGCAGCAGCAGCCCGTTGGCCGCATAAATGTCGGCCGGCAGGGTTTCGCCTACCTTCAGGATGCTATCGAGGGGGGCTTTGTGTTCTGTGCTTTGCATGATGGGCAGACGCGAATGAGCTTATGCAGAATTCTGGCACAAATCGGCTGGTGTGGCTGGCATGCTTGGTGATAATGATGGCCGGCCTGTACCGAGGTGCTGCTTTTACCCTGCCACGGCACCACGCCGTGGCAGTTTCGGGCTTAGAGGCCGCGCGGTAGCTCGCTCCACAGTTTTTCCAGGCGCTTGCCGGATACCGGGTACGGTGTTTTCAGCTCTTGTGCAAACAGGCCGACACGCAGCTCTTCGATATGCCAACGGAAGGCCTGCAGCTGCGGCGAAGGTTGGCCGCGCTCGGCCTCTTCGGCCATGCGCGCTTCCCAGCGCGCCCATAGCTGGCGGATTTCGGCGCCGCGCTGGCCGTCGCGCTGGGCGTTGGCCGGCTGTTTATCCATGCGCAAACCCATCGCCTTCATATAGCGCGGCAAGTGCGGCAGCTGGCTCCACGGCGTGGCGTACAGGAAGCCTTTATACACCAGGCGTTCCAGCTGCTGTTTCAGCTCGAAGCCCAGTTTGTGCTTTTGCAGCTTGGTACTGAGCAAGCCGTATTCGGCGGCAATCTGGTTCAGGTAGCCGGTGACTGCCTGCGTGACGGCAGGCAGGCGGGTGCGGGCGCGGGCTTTCTGGTCGTTAAACGCTTTCTCGGTGCGCGGCACGTCGTCGTCGCCGATAAAGGCGCGATCGCAGATAGCGGTGATGGCATCCTGCAGCAGTTCGTCCACATTGCACACATTGCGCAGCTGCAGGCCTAGCTGGGTCATGCCCGGCAGGCCTTTGTTCATCTGCTTCATGTGCTCTTTCAGCTGGTACTGCAGCAGACGGATCACCCCCTTGCGGTGCGCTACGTTGGCCGCACCCTCGGTATCGAACAGGCGGATGGCCACATGCTCGCCCTTGGCGTCGGTTTCGATGGTCAGCGCCGGGAAACCGGTAAGCTGCTGGCGGCCACGGGCAAACTGTATCGCCTGCGGCAGCTCGCCAAAATCCCACGCTTCTACGTGGTCGCGCTCGAACTCGGCGCTGGTGTCGCGGAAAGTCAGCTGCGCCGCCTGGCCAAACTGCTTTTGCAGCGCCAGGAGGTCGCGCCCCATGCCGATTTCCTGTTTGCCGTCGTCCACAATGCGGAAGTTGAACAGCAAGTGTGCCGGCAGCTCGATGGCATCGAAGGCCAGCGGGTCTACCTTCACGCCGCCGGTGTGGCGCAGGATGAAGTGCGCCAGCTGCGGGCCGATCGGCTTGCCGGTGTCCGGCTCGGTCAGCAGGAACTGGGTGACAAAGTCCGGCACCGGCACGCAGCTGCGGCGTAGCTGCTTGGGCAGCCCCTTGATCATGGCCTGCAGCTTTTCGCGGATCATGCCCGGCACCAGCCATTCGAACTCGGCCGGCTGCAGGGTGTTGAGTACCGCCAGCGGCAGGTCGATGGTGACGCCGTCCAGCGGGTGATTGGGCTCGAAGCGGTAGCGCAGGCGGCAGCGGCTTTCCGCCAGCTCGCACCACTCGGGGAACTGGTTTTCCGACACGTGCTCGGCGGCGTGGCGCATCAGCTCCTCGCGGGTGAGGAACAGCACTTTCGGGTTGGCCTGCTCGGCGGTTTTGCGCCACGCCTCGAAGCTGGCGGCGTCCACCACGTCGCTGGCAATACGTTCGGCGTAAAAGGCGTACAGCGCCTCTTCGTCTACCAGTACGTCCTGGCGGCGTGCCTTGTGCTCCAGCTGCTCCACCTCGCGGATCAGCTGCTGGTTGCGCTGGAAGAACGGTGCGTTGCTCACGTACTCCATCGCCACTAGTGCGCCGCGGATGAACAACTCGCGCGCCTCTTCAGGGGCAATGCGGCCGTAGCTTACCGGGCGGCGTGCAATCAGCGTCAGGCCGAACAGCGTGACGCGCTCGCTGGCCACCACTTCGCCACGGGCTTTTTCCCAGTGCGGCTCGAAGTGATGCAGGCGGATCAGGTGCGGCGCCACGGCTTCTACCCATTCCGGTTCGATCTTGGCCACGCAGCGGCCGTACAGCTTGGTGGTTTCTACCAGCTCGGCCACCACTATCCATTTGGGGCGCAGCTTTTTCAGGCCAGTACCGGGGAATACCAGAAAGCTGCCGCCGCGGGCGCTGGTGTAGTCGTCGCTTTCCTGCGACTTCATGCCGATATTGCCGATCAGGCCGGTCAGTAGCGCCTTGTGCAGCCGTTCGTACGCCACGGTGTCGGCCTGGGCGCGTTTCTTGGCGCTGGTTTCCAGGTTGGCCTGCACCGGGGACGGGGCGTGGGCCTTGTCCTTGTCGATCAGGCCCATCTCGGCGGCGATGTCTACCAGCTGGGCGTGCAGCTCGCGCCATTCGCGCATGCGCAGGTGCGACAAAAAGTGCTCGTGGCACAGGTTTACCAGCTGGCGGTTGCTTTGCTTGTTGGCCAGCGCGTCGGCAAAGAAGTCCCACAGGTGCAGCCAGGACAGGAAGTCGGACTTCTCGTCGTTAAAGCGCGTGTGTGCGCGGTCGGCTGCCTCGCGGGCTTCGAACGGCCGCTCGCGCGGGTCCTGGATCGACAGGCCGGCGGCGATGATCAATACCTCGCGTACGCAGCCGAAATCGCGGCCGGCCAGCAGCATGCGGCCAACCTTGGGGTCCACCGGAATACGCGCCAGCTCCTTGCCCACGGCGGTGAGCGCCAGCTGTTCGTCCACCGCGCCCAGCTCTTGCAGTACCTGGTAGCCGTCGGCAATCAGGCGGCTGGACGGCGGTTCGATAAACGGGAACTGGTCCACCACGCCCAGCTGCAGTGCAGCCATACGCAGGATCACCGCCGCCAGGCTGCTGCGCACGATTTCCGGGTCGGTAAACGCGCTGCGGGCGTTGAAGTCGGCTTCGTCGTACAGGCGCACGCAAATGCCGGCCTCGACACGGCCGCAACGGCCAGCGCGCTGGCGCGCCGCCGCCTGCGAGATTTTCTCTACCTGCAGCTGTTCTACCTTGGCACGGGGGCTGTATCGCTTGATACGCGCGAGGCCGGTATCGATCACGTACTTGATGCCGGGCACGGTGAGCGAGGTTTCTGCCACGTTGGTGGCCAGTACGATGCGGCGCCCGCCGGAGGGCTTGAAGATTTTCTGCTGGTCTTCGTTGGACAGGCGGGCAAACAGCGGCAGGATCTCGTAATGGCGGATGCCGCTGCGGCGCAACTTGTCGGCGGTGTCGCGGATTTCGCGCTCGCCGGGCAGGAACACCAGGATATCGCCAGCGCCGTGGCGCGAGATTTCCGACACCGCCTCCACGATGGCGTCTTCCATCTCCATTTCGCGCTCGTCCTCGTCGCGCTGCTTCAGCGGGCGGTAGCGCACTTCTACCGGGTAGGTACGGCCGGAGACTTCGATCACCGGCGCGTTGCCGAAGTGGCGGGCAAAGCGGTCGGCGTCGATGGTGGCCGAGGTGATGATCACCTTCAGGTCGGGGCGACGCGGCAGTAGCTGCTTCAGGTAGCCCAGCAGGAAGTCGATGTTGAGGCTGCGTTCGTGCGCCTCGTCGATGATGATGGTGTCGTAGTTGCTCAGGTAGCGGTCGGTCTGCGTTTCGGCCAGCAGGATGCCGTCGGTCATCAGCTTGATGACGTTGCGCTCGGACTGCTTGTCGTTAAAGCGCACCTTGAAACCCACGTGGGTGCCCAGCTCGCTGCCCAGCTCCTGCGCGATACGCGTGGCTACCGAGCGTGCGGCCAACCTGCGCGGCTGGGTGTGGCCGATCAGCCCATACACGCCACGGCCCAGCTCCAGGCAGATCTTGGGTAGCTGCGTGGTTTTGCCGGAACCGGTTTCGCCGCAAATGATCACCACCTGGTTGGCCGCAATCGCTGCCTTGATATCGTCCAGCTTCTGGTTGACCGGCAGTGCGTCGTCAAACGTTGGCCGTGGCAGGTGCTCGGCGCGTACGGCGGCGCGGCTGGCGGAGCGGGCAACTTGCGCGGCGATGTCGGCCAGCAGCTTGTCGGCAGGCTGCTGCTTGCGCACGCGTTGTTCGGCGTCCTGCAGCTTGCGTTTCAGTATGTGGCGGTCGCGCAGCAGGCAGGTGGAAAGGGCGGCTTTGAGTTCGGGCAGGGTGGGGGTGGTCATGCGGGCTTAAAGAGCAAAATTCGACAAGGCGGCAGTATAACAGAGCGCAGGCAGCAAAAAGCCCGCCTAGGCGGGCTGGTTGGCTTGGTGCCGGGTGGCGTCAGGCGCTGGTGTTGATGCTGGTTTGTGCTTTGCCGGTATCGGCGCTGTCGGCTTTTTTCAGGCTGACGGCGTTGCCAGTAGGAATGCCTTCTTTTTCCCAGCGGTCGAACTCGGCCATGATCACCTTGCGGGTGTCTTCGCTGATCTGCGGCAGCTTGCCGCCCAGCATTTTGGCCGCGTCGTCAAAGCCTTTCTCTACCGCCTTGCGGAAGGTGGCCAGTTTTTCCGGGTCGTCGCCCATGCCCATTTTGGCGAAGGTCAAAATGCGTTCGGCAGTCTTGCGCACGCCGAACTCGCCGTCCTCGGAGACGGCCTCTTTCGCCTTGGCAATGGTTTCGGCGTCGGCGCTGAGCTTCTGCTCGCCGCTGACCAGCTTGCTCCACTCCAGGCCTTGTTTTTCCACCATGCCACCGAGCAGCTGCATGAACTCGTCTACCTTGCGGTTGGATTCGTCCAGCATGCTTTGCAGGTCCGGCTTGTCTTTGGCTGCGGTTTTGCGCGGGTCACTATAGGTTTGCGCCTCGTCCAGCGGGCGTTGCCCCAGCTCGACCTTTTCCTGGGTGTCGCCGGTGGCAGGTGGGCTGCTGGCCGGTGGTTTGGTATTGGCAGCTACGCTGGCAGGCAAGGCCGGGCGGCTGCTGATGCTGCTGATGTCCATCATGGCTCCAGTCAGAATGTACGGATAGGCATCTGCTTTATCGGCAGTTTTGGCCGGAAGGTGAAGGGTTTTTCTGTGCGCGGAATATAAATGACGTATCTATGGATGCGTGCGGCATTTTTGATAAGATGCTGTAGTATTTACACCAATCAGGGAAGGAAGGGCTGGGTGCGGGTGGCCTGTCACCGCAGATTACCCAAACTGGTATCTTTCTGGATTTTTCTTTGTATTGGCTTTCAAATGAGCTGGTAAACTGTAAATAGATATTTACTTATATGTTGTCCTCTGGAGTCTGGCGTGTCCTTATCGCATACCGTTGAAAGCATTGTGTCCCGGAATGTCCTGTGTTGCCCGCCCACCTTGTCGGTGGCAGAGGCGGCACGCGCCATGTGCGACGCTTTGTGCGGATCGATTGTGGTGGTGGACGAGTCGGGCGAGCCGGTAGGTATCTGGACCGAAACCGACGCCATCAAGCTGGATTTGCGGCAGGACGACCTGGCTGGCCAGGATATGGGCAGCGTGATGAGCGCGCCGGTACTGGGGATTGCACTGGATTGCCCCTTGCAAGACGCGACGCGCGTGCTGATGGAAAACAATGTACGCCACCTGATTGTGCGTGATGAACACGGCAAGATGGTAGGTGTGGTGTCGGCCACGGATATTCTGCTCAATCAGGACGCCGAGCTGTTCCTGCGCATGAAGCGGCTCGATAGCCTGGCGCGCGAATCGCTGGTGGTGATCTACGCCGAGGCTCCGGCGGCAGAAGTCATGCAGTGCATGCGCGATTTTTCCGTAGAAGCGCTGGCGGTGCGCTACGCCGATGGCAGCTGGGGCATCATCACGCGCCGTGACATGGTGCGCTTTCTGGCGCAGCCGGATGAAACGCGCTGTGCGGCCGACCTGGCCAGCTACCCCCTGCGTTCTGTGCCAGCCAATATGACCTTGCTGGCGGCGCGCAAGGTATTCATGGAATACCAGATCCGCCACCTGGGTGTGGTGGCGGACGACGGCAAGCTGCTGGCCATTATCAGCATGGCGGACATTCTGGCGTCAATCGAGCAGGAGTATTTGTCCGAGCTGCGCGCCGTGCTGCGTGAGCGCGACGAGGCCCTGCTGCGCTCGCGCGAGAGCCTGCAGCTGGCGGACAAGGTATTCGAGTCCACCATGGAAGGCATCCTGATTACCGACCAGAACGGCATTATCCAGTCGGTGAACCCGGCCTTCAGCCGCATTACCGGTTATACGCGGGACGAAGCGGTAGGGCAGACGCCAGCCTTGCTGAAATCCGGCCGCCAGGGAGATGACTTTTACCAGCGTATGTGGGGCCAGCTCAAGCAACAGGGTATGTGGCAGGGCGAGGTGGTTAACCGCCGCAAAAGCGGCCTGCTGTATACCGAGCACCTGACCATCACCGCCATTCCCGACGGCCACGGCGGGGCGCGTCACTACGTGGCGGTGTTTACCGATATCACCCAGCGCAAGCAGGCGGAAGAGCGCTTGCACTTTCTGGCCAACCACGACGCACTGACCGGCCTGCCCAACCGCACGCTGTTCGGCGAAAAGCTGCAGCTGGCGGTAGAGCGTGCGCTGGAGCAAACGCAGCGGCTGGCGCTGATCTTTATCGACCTGGACCGTTTCAAGCTCATCAATGACACGCTGGGCCACCAGGCCGGCGACGAGCTATTGGTCAAGATCGCCTGCCGTATCCAGAACCAGTTGCCAGCCGGGGCGGTAGCCGCCCGCCTGGCGGGTGACGAATTCACCGTGCTGGTATCGGGTGTTGCCCAGCCGAATGCCGTGGCCAGCCTGGCGCAAACCATGCTGGAAAGCATCACCGGCGAGGTGGTGCTGGGCGCGGGTAACAAGGTATTCGTGTCGGCCAGCCTGGGCATTGCCATGTTCCCCGACGACGGTAATACCGCCGAGAGCCTGCTGGTGAATGCCGATGCCGCCATGTATCGTGCCAAAAGCCGCGGCAAGAATACCTTCCAGTTTTACACTGCCGACATGAACGCCAGTGCCATGGCGCGCCTGAAGCTGGAGTACAGCTTGCATCGCGCGCTGATGAAGCAGGAATTCCAGGTGTGGTACCAGCCCAAGGTCGAAGTCGCCAGTGGCCACCTGGTGGGCATGGAGGCGCTGATACGCTGGCAGAACCCGGAGATGGGCATGGTGCCGCCAACCGAATTCATTCCGGTGGCGGAAGAGTGCGCGCTGATCGTGCCGCTGGGTAGCTGGGTGCTGCAAGAGGCTTGCCGTTTCAGCAAGGCGCTGCTGGACGAGTTCGGTTTTCATGGCCGCGTGGCGGTCAACCTGTCCGGGCGCCAGCTCAAGTTTGGCCAGATCGTGGACAGTGTGCGCGAGATACTGGCCGATAGCGGCTTGCCGGCGTCCTGTCTGGAGCTGGAAATGACCGAGAGCACGGCGATGGATACCGATGTGGAGGTGATGAAAGCGCTGGAAGGCCTGCGCGATATCGGCGTCACGCTGGCGATTGACGATTTCGGCACCGGCTATTCCTCGCTGGCCTACCTGAAGCGCTTGCCGGTGCAGGTGCTGAAGATCGACCGCTCCTTCATCAAGGATCTGGACCACGACCGTGACGACGCCGCCATCGCCTCGGCCATTATTTCCATGGGCCGCAGCCTGGGCTTGTCCATTGTGGCCGAGGGTGTCGAGCTGCCGGCGCACCGTGACTTCCTGCAGGCCGAGGGCTGCCACATGGCGCAGGGCTACCTGTTTGGCAAGCCTATGCCAGCCGAAGCTTTCCGTAGCATGTTGCAGGCCGAGCTGGCGCACTGAGCCTGCGTTGTGGCTGGCAAACAAAAAGCCGATGCGTGAGCATCGGCTTTTTGTTTGCCAGGTTGGCCGCTTGCGGCCAACCTTCAGCACGGCTTAGCCGCCGATCTTGTCGCGGCCACCCATATACGGGCGCAGCACTTCGGGGATGGTGACGCTGCCGTCGGCGTTCTGGTAGTTCTCCAGTACCGCCACCAGCGTGCGGCCCACCGCCAGGCCGGAGCCGTTCAGGGTGTGCACGTAGCGGTTCTTGCCGTCGGCGTCCTTGAAGCGGGCCATCATGCGGCGTGCCTGGAAGTCGCCCATGTTCGAGCAGGAGCTGATCTCGCGGTAGGTGTTCTGCGCCGGCAGCCACACTTCCAGGTCGAAGGTCTTGTGGGCGCCAAAGCCCATGTCACCGCTGCACAGTGCCATCACGCGGTACGGCAGGCCCAGTTGCTGCAGGATGACTTCGGCGTGGCCGACCATTTCGTCCAGCGCGGCAAACGAGTGATCCGGGTGGGCGATCTGTACCATTTCCACCTTGTCGAACTGGTGCTGGCGGATCAGGCCGCGGGTGTCACGGCCGTAGGCGCCGGCTTCGGAGCGGAAGCAGGGCGAGTGGGCGGTAAACTTCAGCGGCAGCTCGTCGTGCTTCAGTACCGACTCGCGCACCATATTGGTCATGGTAATTTCCGAGGTGGAAATCAGGTACTGCGCCTGGGCAGCGGCTTCGCCACCACGCTCCACGCGGAACATGTCTTCGGCAAACTTCGGCAGCTGGCCGGTGCCGTACAGTACGTCGCTGTTGACGATGTACGGGGTGTAGGTTTCGCTGTAGCCGTGCTGTTCGGTGTGGGTGTTCAGCATGAACTGCGCCAGTGCGCGGTGCAGGCGGGCGATGTCGGCGCGCAGCACGGTAAAGCGTGCGCCGGACAGCTTGGCGCCGGTTTCGAAGTCCAGGCCCAGCGGTGCGCCCACGTCGACGTGGTCCTTGATGTCGAAATCAAAGCTGCGCGGGGTGCCCCAGCGGCGCACTTCCACGTTGCCGCTCTCGTCTTCACCAGCCGGTACCGACTCGTGCGGCAGGTTGGGGATGGTGAGTAGCCAGTTGTCCAGGCGGCTTTGTACGGCGGCAAAGGCGTCTTCGGCGGCCTTCAGCTCGTCACCCAGCGAGGCAACCTGCGCCATGATGGCGGACACGTCTTCGCCGTTTTTCTTGGCAATGCCAATCTGCTTGGAGCTGCTGTTGCGCTGGGATTGCAGGTCCTGCATGCGGGTTTGCAGGGATTTGCGTTCGGCTTCCAGGCTGTTGAAAGCGTCTGCTTCCAGGGTATAGCCACGGGCGGCCAGGCGGGCAGCCACTTCTTCGATATTGCTGCGCAGCAGTTGAATGTCCAGCATGTTTCAGTCCTGTTTCTTGGTATTGGCTTCGTCATCCAGCTGGCGTAAAAACGCCAGCTTGTCGGCAATCTTGCCCTCCAGCCCGCGCGGCACCGGCTCATACCAGCGCACGTCTTCCAGGCCTTCCGGCATATAGGTTTCGCCCGCCGCATAGGCATGCGGCTCGTCGTGGGCGTAGCGGTATTCGTGGCCGTAGCCCAGCTCTTTCATCAGCCGGGTAGGCGCATTGCGCAAGTGTACCGGTACCGGGCGCGAGCTGTCGCCTGCCACGAAGGCACGGGCTGCATTATACGCCATGTAGCCGGCATTACTCTTGGCGGCTATGGCCAGGTAGATCACCGCCTGGCCCAGCGCCAGCTCGCCCTCGGGGCTGCCCAGGCGCTCGTAGGTGGTGGCGGCGTCGTTGGCGATCTGCATGGCACGCGGGTCGGCCAGGCCGATGTCTTCCCACGCCATGCGCACGATGCGCCGCGCCAGGTAGCGCGGGTCGGCGCCGCCATCCAGCATGCGCGTCAGCCAGTACAGCGCGGCGTCGGGGTTGGAGCCGCGTACCGATTTGTGCAGAGCCGAAATCTGGTCGTAGAAGGCGTCGCCGCCTTTGTCGAAACGGCGGGCGTTGACACTGAGCACCTCGGCCAGAAAGGCGCTGTCGATGCGCGCGGTCTTGCGCGCCAGCGCGGCGGTGCGGGTTTGTTCCAGCAGGTTCAGGAAGCGGCGGGCGTCGCCGTCGGCGTAGCCTGCCAGCGCGCTGCGGGCGTCGTCATCAAAAGCCAGGCCGTCCAGCGCACCGTTGGCCGCAGCGCGGTCGAACAGGGCGTGCAGGTCGGCCTGGGTGAGTGGTTTCAGTACATAGACCTGGGCGCGCGACAGCAGCGCGGCGTTCACCTCGAACGAGGGGTTTTCGGTGGTGGCGCCGATGAAGGTGAGCAGGCCGGATTCCACAAACGGCAAAAACGCATCCTGCTGGCTTTTGTTGAAGCGGTGGACTTCATCCACAAACAGGATGGTGCGCCGCCCGCTGCGCTGCAGCGTGGCGTGGGCGCGTTCTACCGCTTCGCGGATGTCCTTGACGCCGGACAGTACGGCCGACAGCGGGATGAAGTCGGCATCGAAAGCATTGGCCAGAATGCGTGCCAGCGTGGTTTTGCCCACGCCGGGCGGCCCCCACAGCATCATGCTGTGCGGTACTTGCGCCTCGATGGCCATGCGCAGCGGTTTGCCGGGGCCGATCAGGTGCTGCTGGCCGATGACGTCGTCCAGCGACGCCGGGCGCAGCGCCTCGGCTAGCGGCTTGTGCGGCTCGCGTGCAAACAGGTCCATCGCTTACTCGCTGACCAGGTCCACGCCCTTGGGCGGGGTAAAGCTGAAGTTGGCCGCAGGCAGTGCCGGGTTTTTCTTGATGTCGCTAAAACGGATGCGGGTCTGGTTGCCAAAGCTGTCGCCCAGCTCCATCTCCACCAGCTGGTTGTTGCTGAAGCCCATCTTGATGGATTCAAAGGTGTTGTCGGCTTTTTTGGGGCTGGCAGCCAGCCACTCCACATCACCCTGCTTGCCCATTTCGCGCAGCAGATAGTCGCGCTCGATGGCGTTGCTGCCGGCCAGTAGTGCGGCGGGGCTGCTACCCAGCGCGCCGGCCTGCTTGCGCTTGGTGATTTGCGCCAGCTCTTTGTCGTAGATCCACAGCGTGTTGCCGTCGCCCACGATCAGCTGTTCGAACGGCTTGCTGTACGCCCAGCGCAGCTTGCCGGGGCGTTGCAGCTCCATCACGCCGCTGGCGGTTTCCTGCTTGCCTTTGCTGCTGACGGTCTGGCTAAAGCTGGCCGACAGCGTTTTGGTGCTGCTGACAAACTGTTTGAGCTGGGCAATGGCGGCGGCGTGGGCCGGTGCGGCCAGGGCAAGGCAGAGCAGGGTACTGGCGATGATCTTCATGGTGTTCCTTGTGCGGGGTCGTGGCAGTGTGACCGCCGGTGCGGCGGGGGATTCGCACTGCTTAACAAGGCTTAACACTCTGGCGGGCAGTGCATGCCGCCAGTGAGGTGCGGCCAACCCGGGCAGGTTGGCCGCAGTGGCGCTTTAACTGAAGCGGTTGGTGATGGGGTAGCGCCAGTCTTTGCCGAAGCCGCGGTGGGTAATGCGCGGGCCGACCGGTGCCTGGCGGCGCTTGTATTCGTTGATTTTCAGCAGTCGTACCACCTTGTTGACGTCGGCTTCGGCAAAGCCGTCGCGGATGATTTCGGCGGCCGACATATTGTGCTCCACGTAGCGTGCCATGATGGCGTCCAGCACCTCGTACGGCGGCAGGCTGTCCTGGTCTTTCTGGTCCGGGCGCAGCTCGGCCGACGGTGGGCGGGTGATGATGCGCTCGGGGATGATGTCGCCCTGGGTATTGCGCCAGCGGCACAGGTCGAATACCAGCGTCTTGGCCACGTCTTTCAGCACGGCAAAGCCGCCGGCCATGTCACCGTACAGCGTGCAGTAGCCGGTGGTCATCTCCGATTTGTTGCCGGTGGTCAGCACCAGCTTGCCGGTTTTGTTGGACAGTGCCATCAGCAGGGTGCCGCGAATGCGTGCCTGCAGGTTTTCTTCGGTGGTGTCCATGGCCAGGCCGTCAAACGACGGCGCTAGCGCCGCCATGAAGCTTTCGTACATGGGCCAGATTTCGATTTCGTCGTACTTTACGCCCACGCGCTGCACCATGTCGCGGCTGTCGTCCACGCTGATGTCGGCGGTGTAGCGCGACGGCATCATCACGGCGTGTACGCGTTCGGCGCCCAGGGCGTCCACGGCGATGGCCAGCGTCAGCGCGGAGTCGATGCCGCCGGACAAGCCCAGCAGCGCGCCGGGGAAGCCGTTTTTGTTGATGTAGTCGCGCACGCCTACCACCAGCGCGCGGTATACGCTTTCCAGCTCGCCGGGCAGGGTGGCCTGGCTGGCCGGGGCGAGGTCGCCGTCGTGGTAGTCCAGCAGCAGTAGCTCGTCGTCGTAGGCTGCGGCCTGGGCCACCAGTTCGCCTTGTTTGTCCAGCGCGAACGAGCCGCCGTCGAATACCAGTTCGTCCTGGCCGCCGGTGAGGTTGACGTAGGCGATGGGCAGGCCGGTTTCCTGCACACGGTAGCGCAGCATTTCGTGTCGGGTGTCGATCTTGTTGCGGTGGAACGGCGAGGCGTTCAGCGACACGATGACATTGGCGCCGGCGTCGGCGGCTTCGGCTGCCGGCTCGATAGACCACACGTCTTCGCAGATCAGCACGCCGACCTGTACACCATTTTGTTCGAATACCAGCGGCGCGGCGCCCGGGGTGAAGTAACGGCACTCGTCGAAGACTTCGTTATTGGGCAGCAGCATCTTGTGGTACTGGCCCAGGCGGTGGCCGTCGCGCAGCACAGTGGCGGCGTTGAAGCGTTCGTTGCCCAGCTTGGCCGGGTGGCCGATCACCAGCGTAATGCCGTCCAGCTGCTCCAGCTCGTCCAGGCCGGCGGCAATGGCGCGGTAGAAATGGTCGCGCAGCAGCAGGTCTTCCGGGCTGTAGCCGGTCAGCGCCAGCTCGGGGGTCACCAGGATGTCGGCCCCTTGCGCCATGGCTTGCTGGGCCAGGGTCAGGATTTTCTGGGTATTGCCGGTGATGTCGCCAACAACCGGGTTGAACTGGGCTAGGGCAATGCGCATCGTGTGTTCACGGGGTGTGTTTTGCAATGCCGCAATTCTACCTGAAGCCGCGCAGGCTGGCTGCTGGCTGCGAGCCTGCGCCGGAATGCGCAATGCGATCAAGGGCTTGGCCTGGCCAAGTGTGGCTGGCAGGCACGGCCAGTTGGCTGTGTGGCGCGGTAAGTATGCATTTTTTTGTAAAAAAGCTTGCCAAGGCGGGGGGGCTTCACTAGAATGCGCAGCCTCTGACGACAAAACGCCGCAAGGCCGGTCGAAAAGAGCCATCTGGAGAGGTGGATGAGTGGCTTAAGTCGCACGCCTGGAAAGCGTGTTCAGGGTAATACCCTGACGGGGGTTCGAATCCCCCCCTCTCCGCCAGTATTTACAATCTGCGCCCAGCCGGAGATTGCCGCAGCCCAAGCTGCCAGCAACATATTCTGGAGAGGTGGATGAGTGGCTTAAGTCGCACGCCTGGAAAGCGTGTTCAGGGTAATACCCTGACGGGGGTTCGAATCCCCCCCTCTCCGCCAGAATCAAAAAGCCCTGCGCACTAGCGCGGGGCTTTTTGCTTTGCTACCCGGCGCTGGCTGGGGCTATCACGAATGACCGCGCCGCACGCTGCGGCCAACCTTGCAGAAAGCCCGCCATGACCCACCCCGTAGACGCGCTGATCGCGGCGCTGCCCAAAACCGAGCTGCACCTGCATATTGAAGGCACGCTGGAGCCGGAGCTGATGTTTGCCCTGGCCACCCGCAACGGCATCACGCTGCCGTACGCCAGCATCGACGCGCTGCGTGCCGCTTACCAGTTCGACAGCCTGCAATCGTTTCTGGACCTGTACTACGCCGGCGCCGGTGTGTTGCAAACCGAGCAGGACTTCTACGACCTGACCTGGGCCTACCTGGAACGCGCGCACGCCGACCGCATCGTGCACACCGAGATCTTCTTCGACCCGCAAACGCATACCGACCGCGGCATCGCCTTTGCCACGGTTTACCACGGTATCCGCCGTGCGCTGGACGCCGCGCAGGCGCAGTGGGGCATGGGCTCGCGCCTGATCATGAGCTTTTTGCGCCACCTCAGCGAAGAGGCCGGCATGGCGGTGCTGGACCAGGCCGAGCCGTATCTGGCGGGTATCGACGGCTTCGGGCTGGATTCCAGCGAGCTGGGCCACCCGCCGTCCAAGTTTGCCCGCCTGTTTGCCCGTTGCCACGCGCTGGGCCTGCCTTGTGTGGCGCATGCGGGCGAAGAAGGCCCGGCGGCGTATGTGGTCGAGGCGCTGGACCTGCTGCAGGTGTGCCGCATCGACCACGGCGTACGCAGCCTGGAGGACGAGGCGCTGGTGCAAAGGTTGGCCGCAGACCGCACGCCGCTCACCGTGTGCCCGCTGTCCAACCAGCGCCTGCAGGTCACGCCGGACCTGAGCCGGCACCCGCTGCGCCGCATGCTGCAGGCCGGCCTGGCAGCCATGGTGAACTCGGACGACCCGGCTTACTTTGGTGGCTACCTGAACCAGAACTTCTACGCCTGCCGCGAGGCCTTGGGCCTGAGCGATGCTGAAGTAGTGCAGCTGGTGGACAATAGTTTCGAGGCTAGCTGGCTGCCGGCGCAGGACAAGCAGCGCTGGATGGGTGAGGTTGGCCGCATCCATGCGCAGTGGCAGGCGGCGCAGGCGGGCTGATTGCCGGCTCTGGCGTCGTAAAACAACAAGGCCACGGCTATGCCGTGGTCTTGTGCTTTTGCGGGCAGGCCGCGCGCAACGACTCAGCAATGCGGCCACCGGTAAGACCTACTGGCAAGCCGATAGCCTCGACGCCGCCGGGCGCGCCACCCGCCAGCTGTTTGCCGGCGGCAGCGCCGCCGTCAACCGCGTGTACAACAACCGCGACCGGGTCGAGCTCGTCGATGCCGGTGCCGCCTTCCAGGAACGTTACCTCTACGACAGCGTCGGCAACCTCAAAACGCGCAACCTGAAGATCACCGCCGGCACCCCGTACCAGTACAACGAAAACTTCAGCTACGACGAGTTGAACCGCCTCACCAAAGCCAGCGGTGACAACCCGGTCAGCACCCAGGACATCGTCTACGACGAACTGGGCAACATCACCTACAAGAGCGGTGTTGGCAGCTACAGCTACCCCGCCAGCGGCCCCGGCGTGGTACGCCCCCATGCCCTGACCGCCCTCAAAGGCGTAGACGGCATCGAGCGCGGTTTTGACTACGACGCCAACGGCAACCTGGTTCGCAATGAAAACCGCCTCGCCAGCTGGACCAGCTACAACCTGCCCAAAACCCTGGAAGGCTATGGCCAGCGTGAAGAATACTGGTACGACGCCGAACACGAGCGCATCAAGCAAGTGTCCAGCAAATACGGCACCCAGCTGTACTTCAACCCCGGCAAAGGCAGTGGCCTGTTCTACGAGAAAACCATCGGCACCGATGGTAAAGTCGAACACAAGCACTACCTCACCGCCCTGGGTGACGTCATTGGTGAAGTCGTCAAACGCGACAACCCGGCCGCCGGCCAGGCCGCAGAAGAAGAACGCTACTGGATCAAAGACCACCTGGGCAGCAACCGGGCCATCATGGGTAGCAGCGGCCAGCTGCTGGAAAGCCTGGGGTTTGACGCGTGGGGTAAACGGCGCTACGCCAGCGGGCAGACCGACGCGGCCAACCCGGGCATTGCCGGCCAGACGACCGACCGCGGTTATACCGGCCACGAGCACCTGGACGAGCTGGGTCTGATCAACATGAATGCGCGGATTTACGATCCGCTGCTGGGGCGTTTCCTGAGCCCCGATCCGGTGATCGATGGTGTCGATAATATGCAAGGGTACAACCGCTATGCATATGTATCGAATAACCCGTTAAGTTATAGCGATCCTTCAGGAAACTTTAAATGGCGTCCGGTTCTGGCAATCGCAGCAGCTGTTGCAGTGCCATGGGCAGCAACCCAAATCTACGGTCTGTCGACGATCACTGCCGGCGCTTTGGGGGGATTTACATCCGGGGCCATTAGTACGGGTCGATTGAGTGGTGCGTTGCAGGGGGGGGCAACGGGTGCCATGTTTGCTCAGGTAGGTAACGTCACCGCTGGGCAGCCAGTTAAAAATATCATTGGGCACTCTGTTGCAGGTTGTGCTAGTGCAGTAATGGGTGATGGTGATTGCGGTCGTGGTGCGGTTTCTGCTGCGGCAGGGGCTGCATGGAGCAATTACGTGCCGCAACCAGGAATGTGGGGCGTAGATTTAGCTGGTGCCTCACTGGCAGGTGGCCTAACTGTCTAGTCCCGGACGATTACGCACCTGCTTTTTGAACAGTTCGGGATGTGATTTCTGCCACTGTTTCATCGCCAGCAAGGGGGGCTGATGCGCCAGCATCCTTTGCGGCAGATGCTGGTTGTACAACAAGACA
>NZ_JAQQLF010000020.1 GCF_028548455.1 Vogesella aquatica | reverse complement strand
GTGGACCATGCCGATTCGGGATTGGAAGGCGGCGCTGACTCGCTTTACCATTCAGTTCGAGGAACGCATTCCACAGGCGTAACCCAAACCCCGTTTACACAAAAATTCGGACAGGCCCCTGCTTTGCCATTTTCTGCCTCCACTACCTTATAACCGGCCTCGCTGAGCGTTTCGAAAGAGATCTGTCTGAGTACCGGCGAATCGTCTACCACCAGGATAATGTGTTTCATGGTCTGTCCAGTCTGCCTGGTGCGGCTGTGTTTATCTTTTAGCGGCTTCTCTTATCATGCTAGTTGGCCGCGCAAGTCTGTCAAATGATGCGTACAGTTGCTGTTGCTTTTCAATGGTATTTTGTATCCATTGAACAGTCTGCGTCCACATGCCGCATGGCAGCAAAAAAGCAGGCCAAATGCGCTACAAGTGCCTTGCCATAAGGGGGTGTATCGGGACAGAATCATTGTCCGACATCCCAACCCTATTCAAGAAAATAAAACATGGCACTTATCGTACAAAAGTACGGCGGTACCTCGATGGGCTCCCCTGAGCGCATCAAGAACGTGGCCCGCCGTGTCGCCAAATGGAAAGCCCAGGGACATGATGTAGTGGTGGTGGTTTCGGCCATGAGTGGTGAAACCAACCGACTGATCGCCCTGGCGAAAGAGCTGCAAGAGTACCCGGACCCACGCGAGCTCGACGTGGTGATTTCTACCGGCGAGCAAGTCACCATCGGCCTGTTGGCCATGGCGCTGAAAGAAATCGGCGTGAATGCCAAGAGCTACTGCGGCTGGCAGGTGCGCGTGGTGACCGACAGCGCCCACACCAAGGCCCGTATCCAGTCTATCGACGAAGCCGCCATGCGTGCCGACCTGAACGCTGGCCGTGTTGTCGTGGTGGCCGGTTTCCAGGGCCTGGACGAAGACGGCAATATCACCACGCTGGGTCGTGGCGGTTCCGACACCTCGGCCGTGGCCATGGCTGCCGCGCTGAAAGCGGATGAGTGCCAGATCTATACCGACGTGGATGGCGTGTATACCACCGACCCGCGTGTGGTGCCGGAAGCCCGCCGCCTGAAGACCATCACCTTTGAAGAGATGATCGAGATGGCCAGCCTGGGCTCCAAGATTCTGCAGATCCGCTCTGTAGAGTTTGCCGGCAAATACAAAGTACGCCTGCGCGTGCTCTCCAGCTTTGAAGACGAGGGCGAAGGCACACTGATTACGTTTGAGGAAGATGAGAACATGGAAAAGGCCGTAGTGGCAGGTATCGCGTTTGACCGTAACGAAGCACGTATCAACGTGAAAGGCGTGCCGGACAAGCCGGGCATCGCTTACCAGATTCTGGGCCCGATCGCCGATGCCAACATCGAAGTGGACATGATCATCCAGAACGTGGGCGAGAACGGCACCACCGACTTCTCCTTTACCGTGCCGCGTGGCGAATACCAGCAGGCGCTGGCTATCCTGCGCGACGTGCAGACCCACATCGGCGCCGGCAAGATCGACTCCGACGACAAGGTGGCCAAAGTGTCCATCGTCGGCGTAGGCATGCGCTCGCACTGTGGTGTGGCCTCCACCATGTTCCGCACCCTGGCGGAAGAGGGCATCAATATCCAGATGATCTCCACCTCTGAAATCAAGGTGTCGGTACTGATCGACGAGAAATACCTGGAGCTGGCCGTACGCGTGCTGCACAAGGTGTTTGGTCTGGATCAGCCTGCATAGGCAAAATTATTGCAAGTAGTGGTTGACAGAACGCTAAGTGTTAATTAATATGGCGTTCTGTTGACGGAGAAATGGCCGAGAGGTCGAAGGCACTTCCCTGCTAAGGAAGCATACGGGCTTAAACCTGTATCGAGGGTTCGAATCCCTCTTTCTCCGCCACACAGCGCACCCGTAGCTCAGTTGGATAGAGTATTTGGCTACGAACCAAAGGGTCGGGCGTTCGAATCGCTCCGGGTGCGCCACTAGGTCCCCATCGTCTAGAGGCCTAGGACATCGCCCTTTCACGGCGGTAACCGGGGTTCGAATCCCCGTGGGGACGCCAGTTTCAGTAAAAAAGCCATCTTCGGGTGGCTTTTTTGCGTTTGGTGTTCTTTGTAGCCAGGCAATGGGGCGGCAGGCTAACTTGCTGCGCGTGCCTTGC
Organism: Vogesella aquatica; assembly: GCF_028548455.1. Lineage (GTDB taxonomy): Bacteria > Pseudomonadota > Gammaproteobacteria > Burkholderiales > Chromobacteriaceae > Vogesella > Vogesella aquatica. Next base: position 72,717 of record NZ_JAQQLF010000020.1, on the reverse strand, counting down.
GATGTGCTTATATGAAAAAAGCCCTTCCGATGCGGAAGGGCTTTTTGCTTGTCGGCCCAGCTTAACGCCGTACCAGGCAGCGCTGATAGCGGCCATCGACACGGTCGGCAAACCAGGCCGTGGTGAGCTTGCGGGTGATTTTGGGGCTTTGCAGACGGATTTCCGGCATGATCTCGCGCGCCACCTTGCGCCCCTGGCTTTGGTCGGCAAGTTGCATTACGCGGCCATACAGCGCGGTCTGGGTGAAGCCGGCACTTTTTTCCTGTTTCAGGTCGCGCAGCATGTCGGCGTCGCTCAAGCCCAGGCGGGCGCGCAGCTTGGCCAGTGCCAGCTGGGTGCTGCTGCTGTCGCTGCCGGGTTGGCCGTTCTTGTAGCGTAACAAGTCGCCATCCAGCGCCAGCCTGCTGCTGCTCAGCCTGGCCACGGCTTGCTGGAAGGCGGCATTGCGGCTGGCGTAGCGCCCGGCGTTGAAGTCGGCAAAGCGGTAACGCATCTCGCTATACGGTGCCGGGTACTGCAGCAGGATGGCGCTACCGAAGTAAATACCGCCTTTACGGCTGAACACTTCATCACGGATGCTGCCGTTGCGGGCATAGGGGTAGGGCCAGGCGCGTACGTGCGCTTCGGCAAACTCCACGCTGACTTGCATGGGGCCGCCGGTACGTATGGGGTTTTTCATGCCAACCGGCAAACCCAGCTTTTGCCCTTCGGCCGACATGTCTTCAAACAGGTCGTTCATTTCTTTTTCGGTGCGCAGATTGTCGATGCGCTCCTTGTAGCTCTGGCCGTTCGGCGACTTTTTCAGCAAAGCAGTTTTCACCACCGGCAGCGGTACATAGTAGTTACCGGCTTTGTCTCCGATCTTGCCCCAGACAATTTTTGGCAGGCCAGGTACGACGGGGTCGGCCTGGAAGGTGGATTCCTGCTCGATGACGGCGATGACGGCGCAGTAGTTTTCGGCGCTATGCGGAATCTGCAAGGCGCTGAACGCCGATACCAGATCGTCGCGCCAGCCCTGGCGCGGCTTCACGTAATCGGGTAGCAGCTTGTCCAGCAAGACCTTGGGGTTGGCCGCTACTGGTTTGACTGGCGCCACCACAACCGGCGGTGGCACTACCACGACAGGAGGCGTCACCACCGGCTGGCTGCTTGCCGCTGCTTGGGGCAAGGGCTGGCTACTTACCGGCGGTAACGGGGTGGTCGGCTGGTTTTGCTGCAGGATCGGGGCTGGTACCGGCTGGCTGGCCAGCGGGCTAACCGGTGTGGCGCAGGCGGCCAACATGCCGCTGCTGCCTAGCAGGCAGAGGAGTTTTTTCATGGTAGGGGGCCGGAATGCAATGCGGCATTCTAGCCCACCGTGCCTTAGCTGTATCGCTTCAGGATGCGCTGGTATTCGCCGTTTTGCTGGATGTGCCTCAGGCCCTGGTTGAAGGCGTCGCGCAGGGCGGGCTGCCGGAACAATACCCGGTAGGGCAGCTTGATGAAAATGTCGTGGTAGCTGACAGGCAAAGGGGTCTCGCCAAAGTCGGTCTGCATGCGTTTATTCATGTAGTTGAAGATGCGGTAGTCGGCCACCACCACATCGATGCTGCCACGGTACAGCAGGCGGTTCTGGTCTATCTGGTTACCGGTCTCGTGGTAGTCCGGGTGCTTGGCCGCCATGGCGGCAAACTCGGTGCCCAGGTATTGCCCGGCCAGCGGGAAGGCCGAGATGCTATAGCCGGCCAGGTCGGCAATGCGATGAATCTCCAGGCGGCGCTGGGTCAGGCTAATGGCCTTGTCTTCGTAGCTGATGTACACATCCGAATACGCCCCTTTGGCGCCGGACTCCGGCACGATGGTGGCTACTGCATCTATCTTGCGGTCGGCCAGGGCTTGCGGCAGGCGTTTTTGCGACAGGAATACCGGCTTCATCTCGTATTGCTGGCTTTTTAACGCTGCCCGGATGATGTCCAGCTCGATACCGCCTTCCAGTTGTGGAATCACATACGGTTCCAATGATTCACCGAATGCTACCGCCACCGTGGTTTGCCGGGGGGTTGCCAAAGCAGCAAGGCCGATCAGCGGGAGCAGTACAGCCGCCAGTACGCGGGGAGTGGGTGCCATGGTGAGTACAGCCTAAAGTGTGAATCGGTGGCTGGCTTGTTCCAGCTTCTGTGTGGTTTGGTCGGCAACCCGAATCAGGCCGTACAGCCGGTCGACCGCCTCATGCTGATTATGCGTATCCTGCAGCACCTCGCCCAACTCTTGTTGCACTTCCTGCCGTAGTTGCTGGCTGCCTTGTATCTGTTGTACGACGTGCTGCAAGGCCTGGCCCAGCGAGTTGATGCTTTCCTGCAGGGCGCTCACGCTGTGGCTGGCTTGCTGTACTTTATCCAGCCCCTGCTCGGACTGGGCCAGGCCCTGGCGAATACTCATGGCCGCCTCGGTAGTAGAGCGCTGTACGGTGCCCAGAATGTCGTTGATGCTGCCGGTGGATTGCGCCGTACGTTCCGCCAGCTTGCGTACCTCGTCTGCGACTACCGCAAAGCCACGGCCGCTTTCGCCGGCGCGTGCCGCCTCGATGGCCGCGTTCAAGGCTAGCAGGTTGGTTTGTTCTGCAATCTCGTGAATGGTGTTGGCCACACCCACGATCTGGCCGGCTTTCTGGGTAAGCTCGTCCAGCAGTATGGTGGTTTCGCGCACCGTTTCTACTACATTGGCCAGTACTTCACTGCTTTGCTGCAGGTCGCGGCCACTATTGCCTGCTGATTCGATGGCTGCTACCGAGGTGGAGGCCGAGTGTTCGCTGTCGGTAGCCAAGCGTGCCAGCGTGTTGGTCAGCGATTGTACTTGCTCGCTCATCTGGCCAATGCGCTCGCGCTGACGGCTGGCCAGCTGTTGTACTTGTGCCGCCTCGTGCTGGATATCCTGCTCGTTGCCCTGCAGCTCGCCGGCGGCATTTTGCATCTGCACGATAAGCTGCTGCAGGCTGTGGCGCATGTCTTCCGTACTCTGTCCTATCTGGCCCAGCTCGTTGTCCGGTTGTGGTGGCAGCGTCAGGTTGAGCTGCCCTTTGGCCAGCCCCGCCATGGCTTTACGCAGCTGGTCTACGCTGCGGCGTTGCTGATTGCTGATCTGGTGTACCAGAAGGATGGACAAAAGCAGCACCAGCACAATGGTGCCCGCCAGAAACAGTCGGCCTTGGTGCACCAGCTGTTCGGCGCGTTTTTCCTCTTCGGCTAGCAGGGTGTTTTCGCGTTTTACCAGTTTGTCGATTTCATAGCGGTGCTGCTGGTAATGGTTGGCCAGCTGGGTAAGCACGCTGCGGGTATCTTGCTCGGCCAGGCGCTGCGGAAAGTACTGCTCGCGCGCCAGTTTGAAGAACTCGCGCGCAGGTTTGTCGGAGGCTTGCAGCAGCAAGCGCTGGCTTTCATCGTTCAGCGGCATGCGTTGCCAGTATTCGTGCCGTGCCTGGAACTCTTTTTCCAGCTGTTGTACCCGGTCCTGGTAGGTGCGTACAGCGGTCAGGCTCTGGCTATGCTGCGCCTGCATGACAACAAGATAAGATTCGATGATGTAGCGCGGTGGCGGCAGAATATCGGCGATCAGGTCTTTGCCTTGCACAATGCGGCTATAAGCGGGGCCGTTGATACGCAGCTCTTCCAGCTGTCGCCATGACATGCCACCGGTGAGCATAAGCCCGATGCCGACAATGGATAAAACCAGCAGAAACTGGGCCCTGATGGACAAACGAGCCAACCACGAATGAGCGGGCATGCTGATGTACTCGGCAATAGTGTTAAATCATTATCGAATACTAAAGAATAGTGAGCAAATTACTTGGCACTATTTTGTGATGCTAGTGTGGTGCCACGCGAAATCCAGCCTGGCTACAGGGTTATTTTCTCGCTATGTTGATGAAAGAAAAGCATTTTTTCAGGTGAAAGCGCCAGCGCTTTCTGGCACAATGCGCGGTCTTTCAAGAAACACCTGTACACAATGACGCTTCCTGCCGCACCCCAAGCCATTAACAGCTACCGCAAGTACTGGGCGCAACGTTTTGGTACCGCCCCTTTCCTGCCCATGAGCCGTGCCGAGATGGACGAGCTGGGCTGGGACAGCTGCGACATCATCATCATCAGTGGTGACTGTTATATCGACCACCCCAGTTTCGGGATGGCGCTGGTGGGCCGCCTGCTGGAAGCGCAGGGTTTCCGCGTGGGCATCATTGCGCAGCCGGACTGGAACAGCGCCGACGCTTTCCGCGCGCTGGGCAAGCCCAACCTGTTTTACGGCGTCACCGCCGGCAATATGGACTCCATGATCAACCGCTACACGGCGGACCGCCGCCCGCGTTCGGACGACGCCTACACCCCGCACGGCGAGCCGAACAAGCGCCCGGACCGCGCCGTGACCGTGTACGCGCAGCGCTGCCGCGAAGCCTACCCTGGCGTAGGTGTGATGATCGGCTCCATCGAGGCCTCCTTGCGTCGTATTGCCCACTTCGACTACTGGAGCGACAAGGTGCGCCAGTCGGTGCTGGCCACGTCCAAAGCCGACATCCTGCTGTACGGCAACGCCGAGCGCGCGCTGGTGGAGATCGCCCACCGTGCGGCCCGTGGCGAAAAGCTGTCCGAGATGCGCGATATCCGCGGTACGGCTTTCATGGTGCCGCACGGCTGGAAGCCGGACGACGAATGGCAGGAGATGGATTCCAGCGTGGTGGATGTGCCGGGCAAGGTGGACGTGATCCTGAACCCGTATCAGGAGATCCCCGAGCAGGCTGCCGAAGCCACTGCGGCCAACGACCCGAGCAAGCCGCAGGTGATCCGAATCGAGTCGCGCGAAGAGCGCCTGGCCAAGCGCCGCGCCGAGCGCGCCAAAACCGTGATCCGCATCCCGTCTTACGAGGCGGTAGCGCACGACCCGGTCCTGTACGCGCACGCCAGCCGTACCCTGCACCTGGAATCCAACCCGGGTAACGCCCGTGCGCTGGTGCAGCTGCACGGCACACGCGACGTATGGCTGAATGCGCCGCCGATTCCGCTGACCACCGAAGAAATGGACTTCGTGTTCGGCCTGCCCTACGCCCGTAACCCGCACCCGGTGTACGGCGACGCGCACATTCCGGCGTGGGAGATGATCAAGTACTCGGTCAACATCATGCGCGGCTGTTTTGGCGGCTGTACCTTCTGCTCGATTACCGAGCACGAAGGCCGCATCATCCAGAGCCGCTCGGAAGAATCCATCCTCAAGGAAATCGAGGAAATCCGCGACAAGACGCCGGGCTTTACCGGCCATATCTCCGACCTGGGTGGCCCCACGGCCAATATGTACCGCCTCAGCTGCAAAGACCCGAAAATCGAGCGCTCCTGTCGCAAGCTGTCGTGCGTGTTCCCGGATATCTGCGAAAACCTGGGTACCGACCACGGGCCGCTGATCCAGCTGTACCGCAAGGCGCGCGCCTTGCCGGGCGTGAAAAAGATCAATATCCAGTCCGGCCTGCGTTACGACCTGGCCGTGAAATCGCCGGAATACATCAAGGAGCTGGTACAGCACCACGTGGGCGGCTACCTGAAGATTGCCCCGGAACACACCGAAGACGGCCCGCTGTCCAAGATGATGAAGCCGGGCATGGGCGCCTACGACAAGTTCAAGGAGCTGTTCGAGCGCTTCAGCCGCCAGGCCGGCAAAGAGCAGTATCTGATTCCATACTTCATCGCCGCCCACCCGGGCACCAGCGACGAAGACATGGTGAACCTGGCGCTATGGCTGAAGAAAAACAACTTCCGCCTCGACCAGGTGCAAACCTTTACCCCGACGCCGATGGCGCTGGCCACCACCATGTGGCACACCAAGCGTAACCCGCTGAAACGCCTGTCGCGCAGCTCGGAAAAGGTAGACGTGGTGCGTGACGGTTACCGCCGCAAGCTGCACAAGGCGCTGCTGCGCTACCACCACCCGGATAACTGGCAGATCATCTACGACGCGCTGGTACAAATGGGCCGCAGCGACCTGATCGGCCACGCCAAGCATTGCCTGATTCCGCCGACGCCACCGGGCGACAAGGCGGCTGCGGCACGCCACCGCTTTGCCGGCCAGAGCCTGGCCGCCCGCGCCAAGGCGCAGCAGGGCCAACCGCGCAGCTACGCCGGTGCGCCGCGTGGCAATGGCAAACCCGCCACCGCCAAGGCGCATGCAGGCAAACCGGCAGCTGCCAAGCCGGCTACTGGCAAGCCCGCTGCGGCCAAACCGGCAGCTGGGCGTGGCAGTGCGGGGGGCAAGCCCGCCGGCAAGGTTGGCCGCGGCCGCTAAGCTACGCCTACAAAGCATGACCCCGGCCGCCTACCAAGGCGGCTTTTTCTCGCCTGCCGCGGCACTTTTGCCGCGCACGGGCTACCTAGTACTGCATGCACATTGCCCAGGTGGTCACCATGATTCGCATCCCGTTTGAACACAGCTACGCCACGCAGCTGCCGCAGGCCTGCGCTGCGGCCAACCCGGATAAACCCAGTGCGCCGCACCTGCTGTATTGGCATGCCACCCTGGCCGGCGAGCTGGGGCTGGGCAGCAGCGGCGTGGATGACGCCACGTTGGCCGCACTGTTTTCCGGTGCGCAGTTACCTGCTGGCGCGCAGCCGGTGGCGCAGGTGTACGCCGGCCACCAGTTTGGCGGCTATTCGCCGCAGCTGGGCGATGGCCGCGCCTTGCTATTGGGCGAGGTAGTGGATACGGCAGGGCAGCGCCGCGATATCGCCTTCAAGGGTAGCGGCCGCACGCCGTTTTCACGCCGAGGCGACGGCAAGGCGGCGGTAGGGCCCATGCTACGCGAGCTGATCATCGGCGAGGCCATGCACGCGCTGGGCATCCCCACCACGCGCGCGCTGGCGGTAGTGGCTACCGGCGATACGGTATACCGCGACCGCCCGCTGCCGGGTGCCGTGCTCACCCGGGTGGCGGCCAGCCATATCCGGGTGGGGACGTTCGAGTACTTTGCCAACCGTGGCGACGACACTACATTGCGCCAGCTGGCGGCGTATACGCTGCAGCGCCACTACCCGCAGCTGCAGCATGCGGCCAACCCTTACCTGGCCATGCTGGAGGCGGTGTGCCAGCGCCAGGCCAGCCTGGTGGCGCAGTGGCTGCACGCCGGTTTCATTCATGGCGTGATGAATACCGACAATATGACGCTATCCGGCGAAACCATCGATTACGGCCCCTGTGCTTTTATGGACACCTACGACCCGGCCACGGTGTTCAGCTCGATTGACGAGCGTGGCCGCTACGCCTACGGCAACCAGCCTGCCATCGCGCAGTGGAACCTGGCGCGGCTGGCCGAGGCGCTGCTGCCGCTGCTGGATGCGGCGTCGATGGACGACGCCGTGGCGCAGGCTACCGGGGTGATTCATGGCTTCCAGGCGTATTACCAGCAAGCGTGGCTGGCGCAGGCGCGGCGCAAGCTGGGCCTGACGGATGCGCAGGAAGATGACCTGGTACTGGCCGAAGACTGGCTGCTGATGCTGCATCGGCAGCGGGTGGATTTCACCCTGGCCTGGCGCTATCTGGCCGACGTGCTGGATGGGCATAGTGCACGCCTGGCGGCCTTGTTCGCGCAGCCAGACGTTTTGCAAGCCTGGCTGGCGCGCTGGCAAGCGCGGCTGGCGGTCAGTGGCCAGCCTGTGGCACAGGTGGCTGGCAGCATGCGTGCGGCCAACCCCTTGTACATTGCGCGTAACCACCTGGTAGAAGAGGCACTGGCTGCTGCCAGCGAGTACGGTGATATGGCACTGGCGCAGCAGTTGCTGGCCGTACTGGCCCAGCCTTATGCGGAGCGCCCGGGGCTGGAACGCTACGCCCTGCCGGCCAGTGCCGAGCTGGCACGCGGCTACCGCACTTTTTGTGGCACCTGACGCCGGTGGCCGGGTGGCGCTATCCTGCTCGCTGCTGTCAAGGCGCAAGCCGGCGGAGACTGGCCGTTTCATATCATCAATAGCCAGTGCCGGGCGCGCTAGCACCAGCCTGTATCTTGGCACCGCTAGCCGGCTGGTTTATAAGTGCTGATCTTCCTTTGGCGCGCCATACCATGATCCTGCTCCATACCCCTAGCACGAAAGAAACCCAGGCTTACATCGCACTGTTCCGTGCGGCCATGCCGCAGCAGACGTTTATCACGCTGGATGAACTGGATGACCCGAACCAGGTGGCTTATGTGGTGACCTGGGGGCCGCCCGCCGGGCTATTTGCCGGTTTGCCGGCCTTGCGTGGCGTGTTTGCCCTGGGGGCGGGGGTGGACAAGCTGCTGGCGCGCGATGACCTGGACCCGGAGCTACCGATCTACCGCCTGCTGGATGGTGGCATGGCGGCGCAGATGCTGGAGTACGTGCGCTTTGGCGTGTTGTCTTACCAGCGGCATATGGATATCTACCGCCGCCAGCAGGCTGACGGGGTGTGGAAAATGCTGCCGCCGCGTTTGCCCGCCGATGTGCGTGTCGGGGTGCTGGGGCTGGGCGAAATCGGCCTGACGGTGGCGCGTGGCTTGCAGGCAGACGGTTACCGCGTACAGGGCTGGAGCCGTACGCCGCGTAGCCTGTCGGGGCTGGTAAGCCACCATGGGCAAGCGGGTTTGCACGCCTTGCTGGCGGAAAGTGATGTACTGGCTTGCGTGCTGCCTTCCACACCCGAGACGGCAGGTTTGCTGGACGCGGCCACTCTGGCGCGTTTGCCTGCCGGTGCCATGCTGATCAACGCCGGCCGTGGTGACCTGCTGGACGAAATGGCACTGCTGGCCGCGCTGGACGAGGGGCGGCTGCGCTGTGCCCAGCTGGACGTCTTTGCCCAAGAGCCGCTACCGCCAGATAGCCGCTTGTGGCAGCACCCGTCGGTAACGCTAACACCGCATATTGCCGCCATCACCTTGCGCCAGCAGGCGGTAGCGCAGATTGCAGACAGGTTGCAGCGTTTGGTACAGGGCGAGGCGGTGGCCGGCCAGGTCGCGCGTCATCGTGGCTACTAGCAAGCAGATCAAGGGTTTTGCCGCAGCAGGGCCGAGCTGACATAGCTTGCCGAGCGAGGGGTGTGGCAGACGCAGTTACGCCCCTGTTGTTTGGCCGTGTACATGGCCTGGTCTGCGGCATTCAGCACGTGTTCCAGTTTTTGCATGCTGGCACAGCCCTCAGCCACACCCAGGCTGGCAGTGAAACTGATGCGATAGCCATCCCGGACCAGGGGCGAATGCGCAATGTGGTGTCGCAGCTGCTCGGCTTGTAGCAGTGCTGTTTCCAGTGGTGTGTCTTGCAGTACCAGGGCAAATTCTTCCCCTCCCAGCCGGAAGGCTTGGCAGTGCTCGCTGTGATATAGCCTGAGGATGCGGCCGAACTTGGCCAGCACGGCATCGCCGATATTGTGGCCGTAGTCATCGTTAATGGCTTTGAAGTGATCGATGTCGATCATGATGATGCTGTAGCGGGGAAACCGCTGCAGCTGCGTTTCGGTGAGCGGTGCATGCAGGGCGCGGCGGTTGAGCAGGCTGGTGAGCGGGTCGTGTTGCGACAGTTTGTGCAGCTGCCTTGCCATGCGGGCGGCAATGCGGACCGTGGCGGTGAGGTTGAAAATGGCCGACATCACCATGAAGGCTACGGCTTGCAGCAGGTTATTGCCACCGGGCTGGTACAGTTCGGGTATCACGTTTTCGCCCAGCCACAGGCGCAGCATGGCACGCCCCAGGAACAGCAGGCCGAACAGGGTGCTCGTTAGCTGGAACAGCCAAGTGCCCGGGCCTGGAAACTCGTGCAGCGTGGCCGAATGGGTGAGCCAGGTACTCCACAGGATGAGGACGGCGACTTCCAGCGAGATGACGATCAGCCGCCAGTCCTTCAGCCCCAGCCAGCCCAGCAGCAGCAGCGGTAAGGTGGCGGCCAGGCTGCCCAGTAGCAATGTCTGGTGCGTGAACGCCGGCAAGCGCATGAAAAGCAGGTTCCCGTTGGCCACACAGGCAAAGCCGGCCAGCAGCAGCCATGACATTAGTGCGTAGGGCAGGGGCTTGGACAGCAGGCCTGCCGGCATCAGCATGCACAGCAGCAGGCTGGAGGCCAGGCAAAGTGATGACAGGCTGTAATGCCACATCAGGCGGCGCAGCTTGCGGATGAGCAGAATGGCCAGCAGCCAGCCCGTACCATAGAGATAAAACTGGACAATAAGCAGCAGCCACTGGTTTGGATGCATGGACTTCCATTCTGTTACGGGGTGCAGTACTGCTGCACGGAAGCCCATTCTTGCCCCAGCTATCAGTTGCGACAACTTCTCTATAAGTCAAAGCGGTCAGGCATTGTTGCGTGCTTTCTTCACTCTTGGCCCCGGCGTAGGTATCGCGCCCGCACCGCATCGTATACCCAGTTGAAAACATAGGTGTACGGCAAGAAGAACAGCAAAATGCCGATATCCAGTAGCAGCGCCTGCCAGTAGCTTATTGCCATCCACCAGGCCACTACCGGTACGCAGATGAACACCAGGCCACCTTCAAACAGCGTGGCATGCAGGCAGCGTACCGCCACCGTGCGTTGCCACTGCCGCGCGCGTTCCAGCCGCTCGAACAGGGCGCCGAATACCACGTTCCAGCTCATGGCAATAGTGGATAGCATGATGGCCAGCACCCCCATCTGCGCCGGGCTGTGCCCCAGCAGCCAGCTGCCCAGTGGTACCAATATCAGCATGGCGCAAACTTCATACAGGACGGCGTGCAAGGCGCGCTCGGGCAGGGTTTTCTCGTGCGGGTTCATGGGGGACCTAAGCTGGCGGTGTGAATCATGCCGACAGTGTGATAGGTTTTCTGGGTATATAAAAGTTAGGTTCTATCGGAAAGGCCGATATGTCTGTCAGCAATGAAGCCTTGGCTACCCTGGTGATGGTGGCCGAGCAGGGCTCGTTTTCGGCGGCGGCGCGCGCGCTGGGCAAGCGCCAGTCTACCGTTAGCGAGTGCGTGGCAAATCTGGAAATTGATCTGGGCATCAGCCTGTTCGAGCGCAGTGGCCGCCAGCCGCAGCTGACGGCGGCTGGTGAGCAGCTGTTACCGCTGGCCCGCCGCGCGCTGGCGGCGCAAGACCAGCTTTGCTTGCAGGCCCGGGCTTTGGCGGCGGGTACCGAGCCACGGCTCAGTCTGGTGCTCTCCGATACCTTTCATACCGGCAGCCTGGAGGCAGCGCTGCAGGCGTTTGCCACGCAGTTTCCCCATACCGAGCTGGAGTGTCTGGTGGGCGAGCAGGATGACGTGTTGGCGCTGGTGCGGCAGGGGCGGGCCCAGCTGGGGCTGCTGTGCGGCCTGGCAATCCCGGATGGCTTGCTGGCTAGCCAGCCGCTGCCGCAGCCGGCCAGCACCTCGCTCTACGTGGCGCCGCAACACGCGCTGGCCAGCCAGCCGCCGCAGGACGAGGCACAGCTGCAGGCCTATCGCCAGCTGCGTCTGAACACCTACGGCGATACGGCACCGGCTGGTGGCGCAGGGCAGTGCTGGTACGCGCCCAGCTATCTGTTGCTGCTGGAGATGACCCAGCTGGGTTTTGGCTGGGCCGAGTTACCCGACTGGCTGGTCGCGCGTTACGCCCCCGAACTGCTGCCCTTGGCGCTGCCAGGTTGGCCGCAACAGCGCAGCCTGCACGCCGTATGGCGGCGTGCACAGCCACCCGGGCCGGCTGCCGCCTGGATGCTGCAACACTTCTTGCAGCCCCCCGCCGCAGGCTAGCCGGCCCGGCTACGCTACGCCACCCTTGTTCCCCCTTGTTGCGGCCAACCTTGCGGTATGGCCGATAGCAGCTGGCGGGTGTAGGAGTGCTGCGGGTTGGCGTACAGGCTGTCGGCGTTGGCCTGCTCTACTACCTGGCCGTGCTGCATCACCATGACCTGGTCGGAGATATGTTTCACTACCGACAGATCGTGCGAAATGAACAGGTAGGACAGCCCGCACTCATCCTGCAGGTCTTGCAGCAGGTTCAGCACCTGCGCTTGTACCGACACATCCAGCGCAGACACCGACTCGTCGCAGATCAGCACGTCCGGCTTCATGGTCAGGCAGCGTGCAATGGCAATACGCTGGCGCTGGCCGCCGGAAAACTCGTGCGGGTATTTCTGCAAGGCACGTCTTGGCAGGCCTACGCGCTCCAGCAGCGCGGCAGCCAGCTGTTTGCGCTCGGCGTGATCGCGGCCGATGGCGTGCAGCGTCATGGGTTCCAGCAGGATTTCCTCGACGGTAAAACGCGGGTTCAGCGAGGCGTAGGGGTTCTGGAAGATAATCTGGATGCGGCGTTTATAGGCGTGAAATTCGCCGGGTGACATGGCCAGGATATCCTGGCCGTTAAAGAGGGCTCGCCCGGCGCTGGCCTGGTGCAGGCGCATCAGTGTGAGCCCCACGGTGGTTTTGCCGGAGCCGGATTCGCCCACAATACCCAGCGTTTTACCGCGCGCCAGCTGGAATGACACGTCTTTCACGGCATGAAACACATGCTTGCCGAACAGCCCTTCGCGGCTTTCAAAGCTTTTGCACAGCCCCTGCACGTCCAGCACGATGTCGTCGCCTGCCGTGTAGCCGCGTTCACGCTGCGGCGGTGTCTGGTAGGGCTGGTCTTGCAGAAAATCGTCGATCACCGCCAAGCGTGCCGGGCGGCTGTCCAGCTGCGGGCGGCAGTTCAGCAGCGCTTTGGTATACGCGTCCTGCGGCTGGGTGAACACCTGCTGCAGCGGGCCGTGCTCGCGGATTTCTCCATGGCGCATCACGATGACTTCATCGGCAAACTCGCCCACCAGGCCCAGATCGTGGGTGATGAACAGCACCGCCATGCCGTGTTTTTTCTGAAGCGCGGCCAGCAATTGCAGGATTTGCTGCTGGATGGTGACATCCAGCGCCGTGGTGGGCTCGTCGGCAATCAGCAGTTTGGGTTCGCAGGCAATGGCCATGGCGATCATCACGCGCTGTTGCTGGCCGCCGGACAGCTGGTGCGGGTAGGCGTCTACCTTGCGGTCCGGCTCGGGCAGGCCGACTTCCTTCAGCAGGGCGACGGCGCGCTGGCGGGCCGCCTTGCGCCGCATGCCGGTATGCAGCATCAGGGTTTCGATGATCTGGTCGCCCACGGTGAATACCGGGTTTAGCGAGCTCATCGGGTCCTGGAAGATCATGGCAATATCGCGGCCGCGTAGCGCCCGCAGGGCACGGCGGTCGGCTTGCAGCAGGTTGCGGCCTTCAAACAGGATTTCGCTGCCGGCGGCGATCTCGGTGTTGTTCTCCGGTAGCAGGCGCATGATGGCCATGGAGGTGACCGACTTGCCGGAGCCGGATTCGCCCACCAGGGCCACGGTACGGTTGGCCGCAATATCGAAGCTGATGCCTTTGAGCGCCTGGAAGTGTTCGCCGCTTTCCATGCGGAAGCTCACGCCCAGATTGCGCACGCTCAGCAGGGGGGATGCTTGAGTCATCGGGAATCCTTATTTCACTTTCGGGTCCAGCGCGTCGCGCAGGCTGTCGGTGAGCATGCTGAAGGCGGTGACCAGCAGCGACATGAACAGGGTGACGGCAGCCATTTGCCACCAGTAGCCTTGCAGCAGCTCGGCCGGCGCTTCCGCCAGCATGGCGCCCCAGCTGGTCTGGCTTATGCCTACCCCGAAGCCCAGGAAAGACAGGATGGCTTCGTACTTGATCAGTGCCACGGTCAGGAGGGAGAACTGCACCAGCAGCAGGTGGGTGACGTTGGGCAGAATGTGGCGGAACATGCGGCTGCGGTGGCTGGCACCGATGGCATCGGCGGCCTGTACGTACTCGCGGCCTTTGTGTTTCATGAACTCGGCCCGCATCAGCCGGTAGGTGCCTGTCCAGCTGGTGAGTGCCATCACCATGATCACGGTGTCGATACCGCGGCTCATCACCGCCGAAAAGGCCAGCAACAGCAGCATGTCGGGTACCGAGGTAAACACGCTGTAAAACCACATCAGCAGGTCATCGGTACGGCGGCCAAAATAGCCCGACAGCGCGCCTAGCAGGGTGCCGATCAGAATGGCCAGCAGTGCGCCAGACAAGCCCACCAGCAGCGAGGTGGCGGTGCCTTGTATCACCTTTTGCAATACATCGCGGCCACGGCTGTCGCTGCCCAGGACGAGCAGGCTGTCATTTGCCGGTGTCACCGCCAGCGGAGCGGCGTTGGCAGCCTGGGTCTGGGCTGCGGCCATGTCGGCGGCTAGCGGGTCGTCTTCGGCGCTCATGCCGGTGGCGGCGCTGGCATCGGCGATGCTGGTGTTGTGTTGCTGCGCGGCATCAATATCGGCTGCGGTTAGCTCTACGGTGGCGGGGCCATAGTCCTTGAACAGGGCTGGCGGCATATTCGGTTTGGCAACTTCATCGCGCCAGTGGCTGCCGGCCAGGCCTAGCCAGCCAGCCAGCGCCAGCAGGACAAAAGCAAGCACCACCCACAGGGCGGTGAGGCCGATACGGTCGCGGCGCAGGCGCTGCCAGCCCAGCTGCCACAGGCTGCGGGACGCCGGGCAGCTGGCATCGTCGGCTAGCAGGGTCGTTTGGCTTGTCATGGGGAGTCCTTATTTCAGCTGGACGCGCGGGTCGATCAGCTTGTAAACAATGTCGGCCAGCAGGTTGAACAGCATGGTGGCCAGGGCGACATAAATGGTGATGGCTTTGATCACCGGGAAGTCGCTGCGGTCTACCGCATTGAGCACCTCGTTACCCATGCCGGGGATGCCGAAGAAACGCTCCAGCAGCAGCGCACCCAGAAACAGGTAGGGCAGCGACATCATCAACGAGGTGACGACCGGGATCAGCGCGTTGCGCATCACGTGCTTGAGCATGATGACCTGCTCTGACAAGCCCTTGGCGCGGGCAGTACGCACGTAGTCGTGGTTCATCTCTTCGACAAAGCAGCTGCGGTAAAACCGGATATCCGGTGCCAGGCTGACGACCAGGCCCAGCAGCAGCGGCAGCGGTACGTACAGCCACAGGTTGGTGGCCAGGCTGTCGCTCCAGCCCAGGATGGGGAACCAGCCCAGCTTGTGCGCCAGCCAGTACTGGCCGGCAATGATGTACACCAGGGCGCTGACCGACATGGCCAGCGTGCAGATCAGGGTAACGAGGCGGTCGGTGAGGCTGCCGCGGACATAGGCCACGATGGCGGCAATGATGACCGATAGCAGCAGGCTGACCAGCAGCATGGGCAGGGCCAGGGTCAAGGAAGGGCCAATGCGGCTGCCCAGGATGTCGGCTACCGGCTGCTGGGTAGACCACGAAGTGCCGAAATCCAGTGTCAGTACCTGCTGTACAAAGATCAGGAACTGTTCGGGCAAGGATTTATCCAGCCCCAGCTGGTGCCGGATATTGGCCAGCGTTTCGGCAGAAAAGCTCTTGCCGGCCAGGATGTAGGATGGGTCGCCCCCCACCCAGTTGAACAGGATGAACAGCAGCAGCATGACCCCGAACAGGGTAGGGACCATCTGCCACAGGCGGCGCAGGATATAAGCAAGCATGGTTCATGTCTCCAGACAAACGCGGGCAGCCAGCCCCCTGCGGGGCCGGCTGCGGGTACAGAAAGCAGGGTTTATTTCTGGAGGTCGATATAACGCCAAGTGGTGTTCAGCAGCGGGTGCAGCTTGAAGTTTTTCACGTAGCGGTGTGCCAGCGAGCTGCGGATGCGGGTATCGCCGAAGATCCATGGCTGCTGCGCCACTACGATCTTGTTCATCGCATCGTACAGCTTGTTGCGCTCGGCACCGTCCGGCAGCTGCAGCGAGGCTTCGAACAGGCGGTCGTATTCGGCATTCTTGAAGTTGGCACTATTGGCGTCGCCAGCGTTCTTGCCGTATAGCAGCTGCATGAAGTTCTCGCCATCCGGGTAGTCGGCACCCCAGGCCAGGCCCCACATTTGCAGCTTGTTCTGGCGGTTGGCTTTATTCAGCTCGTTCCATTTGCCGTACTTGAAGGTGAGCCTGATTTTCAGGCTGTCGAAGGCCTTTTGCCAGTATTCATTCCACTGTTTGTCGATGCCGCTGGTGCCGGTGGCCATTTCAATGGATAGCGGCTTGCCGTCCGGCTGGGTGCGCAGGCCGTCAGCGCCCACTTTGTAGCCAAAGCGGTCCAGCAGCGCGTTGGCCGCCGCCGGGTCGTACTTTACCGCGCCCTTGAATGCCGGGTTATGGCCGGCTACGCCTTCCGGAATGACGTAGTGCACCGGCACCGCCTGGCCGCGACGGATGGCGGCGATGGTTTCATTGCGCGGAAACGCCATGGCAATGGCGCGGCGCAGCGCGATTTTTTCCTTGGCATCCCCTCCGACTACCGGGTCTTGCATATTGAAGAACTGGTAGGTGATTTCCAGGTCTTTCTTGCGCTCCAGCTGGATGCCCTGCTTGGCGTATTTATCCTGCAGCTTCACATTCAGCGGGTTTTTCGGGTCGATGACCAAGGCTTCTTGCAGGGCAGCTTGTGGAATGCCGGAGATATCCAGCTGCTGGTTGACGAAGGCCAGCCACAGCGGCTGTTCTTCTTCGATGATGGACACTTCCACGCGGCCAACCTTGGGCAGCGTCTGGCCATTGATCACCAGCTTGCGGAAGTTCGGGTTGGCTTCCAGGATGATTTTGTTGCCCGGCTTCCATTCTTTCAGGGTGTACGGGCCGGTACCTACCGGCTTGGCATTGGTGTTGCTGGCGTAGGCTTCGATAGCTTCACGTGCTACGGCGCCAAAGGCGGGCATGGCCAGAATCTGCAGGAAGTTGTAGTTGCCTTCGTTCAGCGTGAGCTGCAGCGTGTATTTGTCCAGCACCCTGATGCCTTCTACCTGGGTGTCGTAGTTCAGGGCACCCTTGCCGGCTGCTTTCACCAGCGCATCGACCCCGGCAAAGCGGCCGTCTACCAGAAAGCTCCATGGCGAATTGATGGTCGGGTCGAGGTGACGCTTGATGGAGTAGGCGTAGTCGGCAGCGGTCAGCTCGCGTTTTTGGCCTTTGAAAGCCGCGTCGGGGGCAAAGTAAATACCGGGTTTCAGTTTAAAGGTATACACCTTGCCATCGGCCGAGACGGTAGGCAGGGCAACGGTGGTATTGGGGATAACCTTGGCCGGGCGCGCCAGGTAGTCATAGGTAACCAGCGGGTCGAACACGTTTTCCAGGATGGCGCCAGAGTAGGTGTCCGACACCTTGGCCGGGTCGAAGCCGGTTTCCGGCACGTTGAATGCTACGCGTAGCACTTTGTTCATGTCGGCCGCCTGGGCACCAGTGGCAGCAAGGGCGGCGATCGTCGCGACGAGAATGCGTTTCTTCATCATTGTTTCTCCTTTTATATCCTGGAATGGCTCTTGCCAGGCAGGCCATGCCATTTTTTTGTAGCTGCAGAGTAAACCACTGTGCAGCCGGATGGAATATCCAGCCATACTGACCTTTGGGCTAGTAGGGCGCGTGTCTGCATCGCTTCACGGTGGCGATTGCAGCATGGTTTGCAGTAGCGACAGGGTAAGTTGCACTTTTTGTGGCAGGTAGCGCCGCGCCGGGTAGACCGCGTACACCTGTGCCGCGAGTGGGCTGACATCCAGTGTAATGCGCTGCAGGCGGCCATCTTGCAGTGCGTCCGCCAGCAGGAACTCAGGTTGATAAGCAATGCCCATACCGGCGATGGCGGCACTGACCAGTACATCACCGTTATTGGCCAGCAAGGGGCCGTTTACCGCCTGCTGGTACAGGGTGTGGCCGTGACCAAACTGCCAGAATTGTTGCGTCTGCTGCAGGCTGTAGCGCAGGCAGGCATGGCTAGCCAGCTCTGCCAGCGTACGCGGCGTACCGTGGCGTGCCAGGTAGGCGGGGGCCGCGCACAGCACCATGGCGATTTCGCCGAGTGGCCGTGCCACCAGCTGGCCTGGCAGCGGCTGTGTGCTGATGCGCAGTGCCAGGTCGAAGCCGGCTTCCACCAGGTCTACCTGCTCGTCGGACAGCATCAGCTCGATGTCCAGCTGCGGGTGGCTGGCGTGCAGCCTGGCCATCCACCCCCCCAGAAAGCGCATGCCAAAAGACAGCGGCGCCGACATGCGCAGTTTGCCGTGTACGCTGACGCTTTGCTGCTGCGCCAGGGCATCGGCTTCTTCCAGCTGCGCCAGGATGGGGCCGATGCGCCGGCTGTAATCCTGGCCCGCTTCGGTTAGCGTCATGCGGCGCGTGGTGCGCTGGATCAGGCGGCAGCCCAGGTGTTTTTCCAGCGCGGCCAACTGTTTGCTGACCATGGCGCCAGACATGTCCAGCCGCTGCGCGGCACCGACAAAGCTGCCGGCCTCCACAATGGCCTGGAAGACCTGTAGTGCGGCGAGTCTGTCCATTGATTGTTTCTTTATGGTAATGAATCAACTTCCTGATTGTAGCTTTATCAATTCATCGCAGTGAATTGTAATGTCACCATGACTGAATCAATGGAGCCTGCCATGAGCCTTCTCGCCCCCCTTTTCATTTCGCACGGTGGCCCGGATGTACTGATCAACGCATCACCAGCCCGCCATATCTGGCAGCAGTACGCGGCCACCCAGCCCCGCCCGCGGGCGATTCTCATCATGTCTGCGCATCATCTGGCGCGCGAGCCGCTGGTGGGCTGGTCGCCACGCTGGCAGGCGGTGCACGATTTTGGCGGTTTCCCGCGTGAGCTATATGCGTTGAACTACCCGGCGGTATCAGACGAGCAGCTCGCCCGGCAAGTACAAGCCAGGTTGGCCGCAGCGGGTGTGGCGGCACACTTGCAGCAGGCGAATGGGCTGGATCATGGTGCCTGGGTACCGCTGCTGATGATGTATCCGCAGGCTGATATCCCGGTGATTACCCTGGCAACCCTGCCGCACCAGGATGCCCGTACACACTATTTGCTGGGCAAAGCCTTGGCCGATCTGGCCGCAGATGGCGTGCAGATTATTGGCTCGGGTAGCGTTACCCACAATCTGTATGCGCTGGGCGCGCCGGATGCGCCGGCACAACCCTGGGCGCAGGCCTTTGCCGACTGGGTAGCGGCCAGGCTGGAGCAGGGCGATAGCGAAGCGCTGCTGTCCTGGCAAACGCAGGCGCCTTTTGCGCGCGAGAATCACCCCTCCGACGAGCACTTGCTGCCTTTGTTCTTTGCTCTGGGGGCTGCGCAGGGCCGGCCTGGGCGTAGCCTGCATCGTGGCATTGAGTATGCCGCAGTCACCATGGATGCCTGGGTGTTTGAGTAGCCCGCCCGACCATCGCCCCTCCAGCCCCGTCAGCGCCCCGGTCGCTGACGGTTTTTTTGCGCCCGGATTAGCGTGCTTGCAATGACATTGATATTGCATTTTGAGTTGAATTTGGAATATCTGGTGTTATCTGTGTCAATTTCCCTTTTTACATCAATCAAAATTACTGCTTGTCAGTGTGGATGTTAATAAATGTTAAGCAGTTGAACTTTTCTGGTGGTCGGTAAGTCAATGATATTCATCAATAAATAGTAGTTCAAAAAATTAAAATGCTTTGTTCGAAACCTTCTTCTATCTACTAATGAAGATAATCACTATAGTGACTACATCGCAAGGACGTACAAACAAGACACAAGGTCTGCTGGAGTATGAATGGTTTGAGTCCTTGTCTTGTTCAGGTGGCACGCCCCACCCATTACACTTTTAAAGGAATGATTACCATGAAAAAACTGACCCTGATCGCTACTGCCATTGCCCTGTTTGCCGGTGTTGCCCAAGCCCAAGACGTTGCCAAGCGAGAATCCGGTGATGCTGCCTACATCGCCAAGCGAGAATCCGGTGATACTGCCTACATCGCCAAGCGAGAATCCGGTGATGCTGCCTACATCGCCAAGCGAGAATCCGGTGATGCTGCCTACATCGCCAAGCGAGAATCCGGTGATGCTGCCTACATCGCCAAGCGAGAATCCGGTGATACTGCCTACATCGCCAAGCGAGAGTCCGGTGATACTGCCTACATCGCCAAGCGAGAATCCGGTGATACTGCCTACATCGCCAAGCGAGAATCCGGTGATGCTGCCTACATCGCCTGAACTCTGGTCTAGCCAAGAAAAAAGCCCGCATCTGCGGTAATGCCAGTCAGCTAAGACTTTCAGCTGTAAATCCAGAAAAAGGGAACATGTTCATCATGTTCCCTTTTTTGCTGTATGCGTTTGCTACAACACGCATTAATTTACACGCCCCCGCGAGTGGTGAAGAACAGAGTACACAAATATCCAACGAAAAATGCCAGTCGGCGTTAACTGACTGGCATTACGCATCTGCGGGCTTTTTTGTTTTGCGGCCAACGTTGGCCGCAAGGTTTGCTTAGCGGATGACCGGCTTGTAGCGAATACGCTTGGGCTTGGCACCTTCTTCGCCCAGGCGGCGTTTCTTGTCGGCTTCATACTCTTGGTAGTTGCCGTCAAAGAACGTCCATTGCGATTCGCCTTCCGCCGCCAGGATATGGGTGGCGATACGGTCCAGGAACCAGCGGTCGTGGCTGATCACGAACACGGTGCCGGCGAACTCCAGCAGGGCGTCTTCCAGTGCGCGCAGGGTTTCCACGTCCAGATCGTTGGACGGTTCATCCAGCAGCAGCACGTTGCCGCCTTTCAGCAGCGTCTTGGCCAGGTGCAGGCGGCCGCGTTCGCCACCGGACAGCATGCCCACTTTTTTCTGCTGGTCGGCGCCCTTGAAATTGAAGCGGCCCAGGTAGGCCCGGCTGGACATCTCGAAGCGGCCAACGTTGATCATGTCCAGGCCGCCGGATACGTCGTCGAACACGGTTTTGTCAGCTTCCAGGCTGTCGCGGTGCTGCTCGACAAAGGCCATCTGCACGGTCTGGCCGATTTTCACGGTGCCGGTATCGGGCTGTTCTTTGCCGGCAATCATCTTGAACAGCGTGGATTTACCCGCGCCGTTGGGGCCGATGATGCCGACGATGGCACCGGCAGGGGCCTTGAAGCTCAGGTTATCGATCAGCAGGCGGTCGCCAAAGCCTTTGCTGACGTTTTCGAACTCGATCACTTCATTACCCAGGCGCTCGGCGACCGGGATGAAGATTTCCTGGGTTTCGTTGCGCTTCTGGTATTCGTGGCTGGACAGCTCTTCGAACTTGGCCAGGCGGGCCTTGGATTTGGCCTGGCGGCCTTTCGGGTTCTGGCGCACCCATTCCAGTTCCTGTTTCATGGCCTTCATGCGGGCGCCTTCCTGCTTGCTTTCCAGCTGCAGGCGGGCTTCCTTCTGCTCCAGCCAGCTGGAGTAGTTGCCCTTCCACGGGATGCCTTCGCCGCGGTCCAGCTCCAGAATCCATTCGGCGGCGTTGTCCAGGAAGTAGCGGTCGTGGGTCACGGCCACCACGGTGCCCGGGAAGCGCACCAGGAACTGCTCCAGCCACTCTACCGATTCGGCGTCCAGGTGGTTGGTCGGTTCGTCCAGCAGCAGCATGTCCGGCTGCGACAGCAGTAGCTTGCACAGCGCTACGCGGCGCTTTTCACCACCGGAGAGCGGGCCGATCTTGGCGTCCCACGGCGGCAGGCGCAGCGCGTCGGCGGCCAGCTCCAGCTGCAGCGCGATGTTGTCACCGGCGCCAGCGGAAATGATGGCTTCCAGGCGGGCTTGTTCTTCGGCCAGGGCGTCAAAGTCGGCGTCCGGCTCGGCGTACGCTGCGTAGACTTCTTCCAGGCGCTTTTGCGCGCCCATCACGTCGCCCATGCCGCTTTCCACTTCTTCGCGCACGGTTTTGTCGGCGTCCAGCTGCGGCTCCTGCGGCAGGTAGCCGATTTTCACGCCGGCCAGGTGCTGTACTTCGCCGTCGTATTCTTTGTCCACATTGGCCATGATGCGCAGCACGGTGGATTTACCGGCACCGTTCAGACCCAGCAGGCCGATTTTGGCGCCGGGGAAGAAGGACAGGGAGATGTCCTTGATGATCTGGCGCTTGGGGGGGACGATCTTGCTCACGCGGAGCATGGACATCACGTATTGAGCCATGGTTTACCTAATTTCAGTATGAAAAGACAGAGCGTCACGGAGGCAAACGCAGCGTACGGCAAGCCGCGAGGCAGGCCACAAGGCCGTGGGCTATGCCGTGTTTTTGTGTGCTGCCGTGGCGAAAAAACAAAACATCAGTGTATCAAATCCGCTTGCGGCCAACCTTGTTACTGG
Source organism: Vogesella aquatica (assembly GCF_028548455.1). Classification (GTDB taxonomy): domain Bacteria; phylum Pseudomonadota; class Gammaproteobacteria; order Burkholderiales; family Chromobacteriaceae; genus Vogesella; species Vogesella aquatica. Next base: position 50,590 of record NZ_JAQQLF010000020.1, on the reverse strand, counting down.
CGTGCGGTGCGGATGTTGGCCGGCGGTACGGCACTGGCATCGTTGGTACGCCACGGGTTGATATCGAGGCCGCCGCGGCGCGTATAGCGTGCGTACACGGTCAGGCTCTGCGGGGCGCAGGCTTGCAACACGTCGGTAAAGATGCGCTCTACGCACTGCTCGTGGAATTCGTTGTGCTGGCGGAAGCCGATCAGGTAGCGCAGCAGGGCTTCGCGGTCGATGCGAGGGCCGGTGTAGCTGATCTGCACGCTGCCCCAGTCCGGCTGGCCGGTAACCAGGCAGTTGGACTTGAGCAGCTGCGAGCATAGGGTTTCGCTGACCACGTTGGCCGCATCGGCGCGTAGCGCCTGCGGGCAGGGCGCGTAGCTGTCTACGTCGATATCCAGCTCGTCGATGCTGCTGCCCGCCAGCTCGCTGATCTGCTCGCGGCCAAACTCGGCGGGCGATAGCAGGCTGACTTCCACCTTGCCGCCGGCGGCATTGCTCAGGTCCATGGTGAGCTGGGCTTGTACCTGCTCCCAGCTGGCGATGCGGGTCTGGTTGTAGCTGTTCAGGTAGAGCTTGAACGATTTGGATTCGATCAGGTTGGGGCTATCGGCCGGGATGCGGAAGGTGGCAATGGCTACCTGCGGCTTGCCGCGCGCATTCAGCCACGACAGCTCGAAGCCGGTCCACAGGTCTACGCCGGCAAAGGGCAGGGCGTTGGCAGCCACGCCGATTTCATCACGCTTTTGCTGGCGGGCAATGGGGAACAGCAGGCTGTTGTCGTACTGGTCCTGGTAGTCTACTTTTTTGCCTAGCGGCGAAAATTCCGGGGTGTAAGTCGGGGTCATGGTGGTTCCTCGTGCTGCGGCGTACCCGGTGGGGCCGCCGCCAGCTTTATTGTAGGCAAGCCGGCAAGGCTTGCCGGGGCATCAGGTGGTACGGCGCATGAACTGGCGCGGGCGTACGCCCATGGCCAGCAAGGTGGCAAAGTAGGCCACGGCACCGGCGGCTACCAGCACGCTCAGCCACATCACGCGCTGCCAGCTATGGCCGTGCCAGTTGATCGGCAGTACCTGCTGTAGCGCCAGCAAGGTGCCCGCCATCACCGCGACGGCCAGCAGCAGCTTCAGCAGGAAGGCCGGCCAGCCGGCGGCGGGCTGGTAGATGGCGTGCTTGCGCAGCTGGTAGTACAGCAGGCCGGCGTTCAGGCAGGCGCCCAGGCCAATAGAGAGCGACAGCCCGGCGTGTTTGAGGGTGCCGATAAACATGAGGTTCATCAGCTGGGTGGCGGCCAGGGTAACCAGGGCAATTTTGACCGGGGTCTTGATGTTCTGCCGCGCATAAAAGCCCGGTGCCAGTACTTTTACCAGAATCAGCCCCAGCAGGCCTACCGAGTAGGCAATCAGCGCCTGCTGCGTCATGGCCGCATCGTGCGCGCTGAACTTGCCGTACATGAACAAGGTGGCGATCAGCGGCTGCGACAGTACCGCCAGGCCTATGGTGGAGGGGATGGCCAGCAGCAGCGACAGGCGCATGCCCCAGTCCAGCAGCTGGCTGAACTCCCCGGCACTGGCTTCGCCACGCGCCGCGTGTTTGGACAGCGACGGCAGCAGGATGGTACCCAGCGCTACGCCCAGCACGCCGGTGGGGAATTCCATCAGGCGGTCGGCGTAATACATCCACGACACGCTGCCGGAGACCAGGAAGGACGCGAAGATGGTGTTGATCACCAGCGAGATCTGCGCAATGGACACGCCGAAAATGGCCGGCCCCATCTGGCGGATGACGCGCCACACCGCCGCATCACGCAGCTTCAGGCGCGGCATGGGCAGCATGTCCAGCTTTTTCAGGTGCGGCAGCTGGTAGGCCAGCTGGGCGATGCCGCCAAAGAATACTGCCCACGCCAGCGTGAGCACTGGCGGGTCGAAGTAGGGCGTCAGCAGCAGTGAACACGCGATGAAAGACACATTCAGCAACGTGGGGGTGAAAGCCGGTACCGAAAAGCGGTTCCAGGTATTGAGCACGCTACTGGCCAGCGACGACAGCGAAATGAACAATATATAAGGGAAGGTGATGCGCAGCAGGTCGCTGGTGAGCGCCACCTTGTCCGGATTACTGGCAAAGCCGGGGGCCGTAAGCCAGATGATCCACGGCGCGGCCAACATGCCCAGCGCGGTGACGATCATCAGCACCACGGTGAGTGTGCCGGTAATATGCGACAGGAATACGCGCGTTTCCGCCTCGCCGCGCTGCTCTTTGAACTCGGCCAGTACCGGCACGAATGCCTGCGAGAAGGCGCCTTCGGCAAAGATGCGGCGCAGCAGGTTGGGTAGCTTGAAGGCCACGAAAAAGGCGTCGGTAGCGAGCCCCGCACCAAATACGCGGGCGATGATGGCGTCGCGGACAAAGCCCAGAACACGCGAAACCATGGTCATGCTGCTGACTTTTGCCAGCGCGTTAAGTAGGTTCATTCTTGGGTAAAATCAGACAGTAAGTTGGAGTATTCAGCACCACAGTTTACGCGGGGGGGATTGTTGTTGCAAAACCAGATGTTAAGGCTTAGAATCGCCGGTTTCAGATTCCGCTCATCAGGAGAAACACATGGCTAACAGCGCACAAGCTCGCAAGCGTGCACGCCAGGCTCTCAAGCAGCGCGCGCACAACGCCAGCCTGCGTACTGCATTCCGCACTGCAGTTAAGAAAGTTATCAAAGCCGTAGAAGCTGGCGATAAAGCCGCTGCTCGGGTTGTATACCAGGCTTCGACCAAGGTAATCGACCGTCTGGCTGACAAAGGCGTGTTCCACAAGAACAAGGCAGCTCGTCACAAGAGCCGTCTGTCCGCACAGATCAAGGCAATGGCTGCCTAATCTGCTGTAATGGCAAAGAATACGCAAGGGCCCCGCATTCGCGGGGCCTTTTGTGTTTCTGGGCTGGCACTTTGCTACCGCCAGGCGGTCTGCTACTTCTTTAAAGGCGTGCCAATCATATGATGCGAAAACTGCTTCCCCTGTTGCTATCGCCCTTGGCCTGGGCCGATAACAGTGCCTCTCTGCAGCAGTGCGCAGCGCTGAGCGAGCCGGCGCCACGGCTGGCCTGTTACGACGCGCTGGCCGCTGCGGCCAACCCTGTAGTGTCTGCGTCTGCCCCGGTGCCGACACCTGCACCCGTGGCAGCCGTACCTGCCGAAACGGTGCTGCTTGGCCGCCATAGCACGCTGGCCAGCCAGTGGGACCTGGACGAAGACAACAAGCTGGGCACCTTTGTGCTGCGCGCGCACAAGCCGACCTATATGCTGCCAGCCTGGTACCAGGCGTCGCCCAATGCCCGCCCGGGCTCGCCCACGCAGGAGCCGGTGACCTTGTTTGGCCAGAAAATGAACAATGTCGAGGTCAAGTACCAGATATCGTTCAAGAGCAAGATGTGGGAAAACGTGCTGGGCACGCCGGCTGACCTGTGGTTTGGCTACACCCAGCAGTCGCACTGGCAGATGTATAACAAAAAACAGTCGTCGCCGTTTCGCGAAACCGATTACGAGCCGGAGCTGATGCTGACGACCCCCTTGCCCAGGCACTTCAGGCTGGGCGACTGGCAGATGCGTCTGGCCGGCGTGGGGATATTGCACCAGTCCAATGGCCAGACCGACCCGTTATCGCGTAGCTGGAACCGTGTGTATGCCATGGCAGGGGCGGAAAACGGGAATTTGTCGCTGACCGGGCGCTGGTGGTACCGCCTGCCGGAAAACAAGCAGGATGACGATAACCCCGACCTGGTGCGCTATATGGGGCACGGTGATGTGCAGGCGGTGTACCGCTGGAACCGCCACACCGTGGGTGCTACCGCACGCTATAACCCGCAAAGCGGCAAGGGCGCGCTGCAGCTGGACTGGACCTTCCCGGTGGCTGGCCGTTTGCGTGGTTATGTGCAGGCCTTTGACGGCTACGGTGAATCGCTACTGGATTACAACCACCACTCGCGCGGCGTCGGCTTTGGCCTGATGATGACCGACTGGCTCAGTAACTGAATACTCGCCACAAAATGACAGCCCCTGCGGCCAACCTGGCCATCAGGGGCTGTGTCGCATGGCGTACCGCGCGCTAAAGCTCGATATCGCCGCACAGCAGAGCCGCCGCTTCGCGCGCCATTTCGCCTTCTTCATCCGTGGCCATCACGTAGGCGTGCAGGCGGCTGGCCGGGCTGGTAATACGGTAGGACTGCGCCAGGTTGGCCGCCAGGTCGGCTTCAAAGCCCAGCCAGGCCAGCTGTTTCAGAATGCGGCTGCGGATTTCCGGCGAGCGCTCGCCAATGCCGGCAGTAAATACGATAGCGTCCAGCCCTTTCATGGCGGTAGCCAGCGACGCCACCTCGCGCGCGGCGCGGTAGCAGAACAGCTCCACCGCCTCGCGTGCCTCATCGGTTTTGGCCTGCAGCAGCTCGCGCATATCGCTGGACAGGCCGCCGGACACGCCGAATAGGCCGCACTGCTTGTACAGCTCTTGCCGTACCGCGGCGATATCCATGCCTGCGTGCTCCATCCAGTACAGCACCACCTCCGGGTCCAGCGTGCCGGGGCGGGTAGACATCATCAGCCCGTCCAGCGCCGAAAAACCCATGCTGGAGGCTATGCTCTGGCCGGCCTGGATGGCACAGGCGCTGGCGCCGCTACCCAGGTGCAGTACGACTACCTTGCCGTCGCCCAGGCCCAGCTCGGGTAGACGACGTGCAATGGCGGCGTAGGACAGGCCGTGAAAGCCGTAGCGGCGCAGGCCCTGCTCGTGCCAGTGGCGGGCAATGCCGAAACGCGTGGCTACCACCGGCTGGCTGCAGTGGAAGGCGGTGTCGAAACAGGCGATCTGGGTCAGGTGCGGGTCGAGCTTGGCAAAAGCGTGCATCACCGACAGGCTCACCGGCTGGTGCAGCGGGGCCAGCGGGATCAGCGCCGACAGGTCGTCTACCACCTCCGGTGTCATCACCACCGGGCTGCGGTAATGTTGGCCGCCATGCACCACGCGATGGGCTACCGCCAGCGGTGTCAGGTCGTGGTCTGCCAGGGTGTTCAGTACCGCGGCCACATTCTCGTCGCGGTTGCCGCTGCCTAGCGGCTGCTGGTAGCGCTTGCCGCTTTTTTCCAGCTCCAGGCAGGCATGGTCGCGGCCAAAGTGGTCCACCATACCGCGCGCCAGCAGCGCCTTGCCGTCGCTGCTGTAGGCGCGGAATTTCAGCGTGGCCGAGCCCGCGTTAATGGCGATCAGTGCTTTGCCCATGCTTTCCCCTTTTTGTTTTATGGCGTGTTTTTCTGGCCTGCCGCGCGCTTGTGGGCGGCGTACAGGTTGGCCACGGCGGCCGAGGCCAGGCGCCCGGCGGCGTCATCGGCGCGGCTGGTCAGCACGATGGGTACGCGAGCGCCCATCACGATGCCGGCGCTGGCGGCTGCAGCCAGATAGGTCAGCTGCTTGGCCAGCATATTGCCGGACTCCAGGTCTGGTACCAGCAGGATGTCCGGCTCGCCCGCCACATCCGACTCGATACCCTTAGTATCTGCTGCCGCGTGCGAAATGGCATTATCAAATGCCAGCGGGCCGTCCAGCACGGCACCTTTGATCTGGCCGCGGTCGGCCATCTTGCACAGCGCGGCGGCGTCCAGCGTAGAGCGGATCTTGGGGTTAATGGTTTCCACCGCCGACAAAATCGCCACTTTAGGGCGGACAATACCCAAGGCATGGCACAGGTCGATGGCGTTCTGGCAGATGTCGCGCTTGGTGGTGAGGTCTGGCTCGATATTGACGGCCGCGTCGGTAATGAACAGGTAGCGCGGGTAGCTTTCTACCTTCATCACGAAGACATGGCTGATGCGGCGGTCGGTGCGGATGCCTTTGGCGCGGTCCAGCACCGCGCTCATGAATTCGTCGGTGTGCAGGCTGCCTTTCATCAGGCTATCGGCAAAGCCTTCGCGCACCAGCTCTACCGCGCGCTCGGCCGCGGCGTGGCTGTGTTCGGCGTCGATGGTTTCAAAACGGCCCAGGTCGATGTCCATGCTGCTGGCCAGCTTGGCCAGTTTGCCGCGCGGGGCAATCAGGATGGGGGTGGCAATGCCGTGTTCGGCGGCCTCCACGGCGCCCAGCAGGGCTTCCGGGCTGCACGGATGGGCCACGGCCATGGGACGGGGGCCGTTGCTCTGGGCTTGTTCGATGATGTCGGTAAAGGCGTGGTCGTCGCGGGTCATGGCTGGGTTCCTTGGGCTATGGGTCGGTGCCGCCATTGCCAATCCCCGGCGTGACAGGCGGCCTGCCACGCCGGGGCAGGGTTTACGCCATGATGTTGAAGCCGCCGTCCACGTAGGTAACCTCGCCGGTCAGGGCGCGGGCAGCATCGGATACCAGGAAGGCGGCGGTCTGGCCGATGTCCTCGATGCTCACCAGGCGGTTTTGCGGCGCGCGCTCGATGGCGTCGTCGATCAGCTTGTCGAAATGGGCAATGCCGCTGGCAGCACGGGTTTTCAGCGGGCCGGGCGAGATGGTGTGTACGCGGATGCCCTTGCTGCCCAGCTCGTGCGCCATGTAGCGGGTGGTGCTTTCCAGTGCGGCTTTCACCGGCCCCATGATGTTGTAGTTTTCTACCACCTTGTCGGCGCCGTAGTAGCTCATGGTCAGCAGGGCGCCACCGTTCACCATCAGCGGCTCGGCCAGGCGCGCCATCTCGACGAAGGAATAGCACGACACGCGCATGGCTTGCAGGAAGCCATCCTTGCTGCAGTCGGTCACACGACCATGCAGGTCGTCCATCGGGCAGAAGGCGATGGAGTGCACCACGAAGTCCAGGCTGCCCCAGCTGTCGCGGATAGCATCGAATACGGTGTCCAGCTGGCCATCTTCCTGTACGTCCAGCGGCAGGATCAGGCTGGCGCCAAGACCTTCTGCCAGCGGGCGCACAAAGCGTTCTGCTTTTTCGTTCAGGTAGGTAATGGCAATGTCGGCGCCCTGGTCGCGCATGACCTTGGCGCAGCCGTAGGCGATGCTGTGCTCGTTGGCCACGCCAACAATCAGGCCGCGTTTGCCGGCGAGCGGCAGGTGGGATGTAGTCATTACAAACTCCGGTTCGGATAACGATGGAAGGTGGCCTGCCCCATGCTGCAGTGCGTATATTGCGCTGCCATGAATCCGATTTTTGTATTGGCGTATCAGTCGGATATAATCACCCGTTTGTGCGGGTTCAGGCTTGCCGTTGTGTGCATCTGGCCCCATTATCATGAGCCTGTTTATTGCGATGCGGTTTGATGCACTGCAATATTTACCTGATTATGTCATCGTAGTTGCGGTTGGAGTGGTAAAACATGCCGATTTATGAATACCGTTGTGAAGCCTGTGGTGCACAAAAGGAACATCTGCAAAAAATGAGCGATGACCCTATTGCCCAATGCCCGGCCTGTGGCAGCAGCCAGTACAGCAAGCAGCTGTCTGCGGCGGGTTTCCAGCTTAAGGGCAATGGCTGGTATGTCACCGATTTCAAAAATGGCAGCGGCCCGTCCTGTGGTGGCGGCGGCGGTTGCGGCAGCGGCGGTTGCGCCTGAGGCCCTATGAAACATATCAAGATGACCCTGCGCGGCTACCTGGCTGCCGGTTTGCTGATCTGGCTGCCGGTGGCGGTAACGCTATGGGTGCTGAACCTGATCATCGGTACGCTGGATCAGACCATCAACCTGCTGCCACGCATGTGGCGCCCGGAAAGCCTGTTCGGCTTTGATATTCCGGGGCTGGGTGTGGTGCTGGCTTTTGCCATTCTGCTGGGTACCGGTTTTATGGCGGCCAACGTGCTGGGCCAGAAGCTGCTGGACCTGTGGAACCTGATTCTCACCCGTACCCCGGTGGTCAGCACCATCTACAACAGCGTCAAACAAGTGTCAGACACGCTGCTGTCCGACTCTGGCCAGGCGTTTCGCAAGGCGCTGCTGGTCCGCTTCCCGCATCAGGACGCCTGGACGGTAGCGTTCCAGACCGGCACGCCGGCCGGCCAGGTGAAACAACAGCTGGGCGAAGAGGATTTTGTCAGCGTATACGTGCCGACAACGCCGAACCCCACCTCGGGCTACTTCATCATCGTGCACAAGCGCGACACGCGTGAACTCGAGATGAGCGTGGATGAAGCCCTGAAATACGTGATTTCCATGGGCGTGGTTGCCCCGCCTGCGCCCGCCGACGTGCGCAAACAGGAAAGCGACGAACGAAATTGACAGGGTTGGCCGCATGCGGCCAACCCGGCTTCGCTCCCTGTCTGGAAATCCATCAACGAATTCAACACAAAGGCATTGCAATGCGTACCGATTATTGCGGACTTATCGACAAGAAATTTCTCGGCCAGACCGTTACCGTAAAAGGCTGGGCCCATCGTCGCCGTGACCACGGCGGTGTGATCTTCATCGACCTGCGTGACCGTGAAGGTCTGGTGCAGGTGGTGATCGATCCGGACACCCCGGAAGCGTTCAAGACCGCCGATAGCGCGCGTAACGAATTTGTGCTGTCCATTACCGGTATCGTGCGCGAGCGCCCGGCCGGCACCGCCAACAGCAAAATGATCTCCGGCGAGATCGAAATCCTGGCCAAGGACATCGAGATCCTGAACACCGCGGCCACCCCGCCGTTCCAGATCGACGACGAAAACCTGTCCGAGAACGTGCGTCTGACCAACCGTGTCATCGACCTGCGTCGCCCGGCCATGCAGAAAAACCTGCGCCTGCGCTACCGCGTGGCCATGGGTGTGCGTAACCACCTGGACAAGCAGGGCTTCATCGACATCGAAACCCCGATGCTGACCCGCTCCACCCCGGAAGGCGCCCGCGACTACCTGGTACCGTCCCGCGTGCATCCGGGCGAATTCTTCGCGCTGCCGCAATCGCCACAGCTGTTTAAACAGCTGCTGATGGTGGCCGGCTTCGACCGCTACTACCAGATCACCAAGTGCTTCCGTGACGAAGACCTGCGTGCCGACCGCCAGCCGGAATTCACCCAGATCGATATCGAGACTTCGTTCCTGAACGAAGACCAGATCATGGATATCACCGAAAACATGGCGCAGGAAATCTTCCGCGACGTGATGAACGTGGAGCTGGGCAAGTTCCCGCGCATGACTTACGGCGACGCCATGTTCTACTACGGCTCCGACAAGCCGGACCTGCGCGTCAGCCTGAAATTCACCGAACTGACCGACGTGATGAAGTCGGAAGAGTTCAAGGTATTCCGCGGCGCGGCCGACATGGCCAATGGCCGCGTGGTAGCCCTGCGCGTACCGAACGGCGCCACCCTGTCGCGTAAAGAGATCGACGACTACACCCAGTTCGTCGGCATCTACGGCGCCAAGGGCCTGGCCTACATCAAGGTCAACGATGTGACCAAGCTGAACGAAGAAGGCCTGCAATCGCCTATCGTGAAGTTCCTGTCCGCTGCCGGCCTGCAAGCCATCATCGAGCGTACCGGTGCCCAGAACGGCGACATCATCTTCTTTGGCGCTGATAAAGCCAAAGTGGTGAACGAAGCCATCGGCGCGCTGCGTATCAAGATCGGTCACGAGCGTGGCGAGAAAGACGGCTACTTCGTGCGCGAATGGCGCCCGCTGTGGGTGGTAGACTTCCCGATGTTCGAGCACGACGAAGACGCCGACCGCTGGACCGCTTGCCACCACCCGTTCACCAGCCCGAAACCAGGCCACGAAGACCTGATGGACACCGATCCGGGCGCTTGCCTGGCCCGTGCCTACGACATGGTGCTGAATGGTTGGGAAATCGGTGGCGGCTCGGTGCGTATCCACCGCGCCGATGTACAGGAAAAAGTGTTTGCCGCGCTGAAGATCAGCCCGGAAGAGCAGCAGAACAAGTTCGGCTTCCTGCTGGACAACCTGAAGTTCGGTGCGCCGCCGCACGGTGGCCTGGCCTTCGGTCTGGACCGTCTGGTGACCCTGATGGCCGGCGCCGAGTCCATCCGCGACGTCATCGCCTTCCCGAAAACCCAGCGTGCGCAGTGTCTGCTGACTAACGCGCCGAACGCGGTAGACGAGAAGCAGCTGCGCGAACTGAACCTGCGCCTGCGCCAGAAAGCCGAGCCTGCCGCCTAAGGTTGGCCGCACACTGTCTGCGCACCGCAACGGGCCCCTGGATGGGGCCCGTTTTTTATGCGCCACGGGCTTGATAAAGGGTCACGCTGGCGTCATTTAACTGCAGTAGCGTAGCGGTGATTGCCATCTGCTATGGCTGGAATTGGCAATTTCAATTTGAGCCTGGCCAAGGCCTGCTTTATAACCGCCGCAGCAGCCGGGCAAACCGGCCTTATCACGATAAATGTTTTCCCAAGGAGATCTTCATGGCCGTACTCGTAGGCAAACAAGCCCCGTTTTTTGCTGGTGAAAAAACCTTCTCCGCCGTACTGGGCGATGGTCAGATCGTAGACAACTACTCCTTCCAGGAAGCTACCGCCGGCAAATACGCCGTGGTGTTCTTCTACCCGCTGGACTTCACCTTCGTGTGCCCGTCCGAACTGATCGCTTTTGACCACCGTCTGGCCGAATTCAAGGCCCGCAACGTAGAAGTGATCGGCGTGTCCATCGACAGCCAGTTCAGCCACGCCGCATGGCGCAACACTCCGGTAGAAAAAGGCGGTATCGGCCAAGTGGGTTACACCCTGGTTGCCGATATCCAGCACGAACTGTGCAAAGCCTTCGACGTAGAAGCTGACGGCGGCGTGGCCTTCCGTGGCTCCTTCCTGATCGACAAAGCCGGTGTAGTACAACACCAGGTCGTGAACAACCTGCCGCTGGGCCGCAACGTGGACGAAATGATCCGCATGGTTGACGCCCTGCAGTTCACCGAAGAGCACGGCGAAGTGTGCCCGGCTGGCTGGAACAAAGGCAAAAAAGGCATGACCGCCAGCGCCGAAGGCGTAGCGTCCTACCTGGCTGAAAACGCCAAAGACCTGTAATCCCGACCGCCAGCTGTAAGGTTGGCCGCAGGATGCCAAAAGCCCCGCGCAAGCGGTAGTGCCAGTCAGTTAACGCTGACTGGCGTTTTTTTTTGACTAATGGGTTGCTGCGTTCAGGGGTGCTTTTGTGTCCGCGATGCGGACGATGTTTACATGCCGGTTCCGCCCGGCAGACGGGAAAGGGGGCGGATTGCCGCCCCCTTTTCATTCCCCCGCAACCCGGGGCTGCTCGAAACCCCGGTCAAAATGGCACGCCCCAGGCGCCGCCGAACTCGCCCCTCTCTAACGGCTCGGGGCTCAAACAAATCGGCGTCTTAAAACCTGGGGCGCACCATTTTGACCGGCTCGCGCCAACGGGATGGGGCGCTTCACTCACACCCTCCCACTTGATGGCCAAGCCTATTCGTTTAACGAATTGGCATTACGCGCAAGCGGGGCTTTTGTGTTTCCAGGCGTCGGTCAGCGCGCCAGCAGGCGCTGCAGTGGCCGGTGCTGGATCAGCACGGTAAGGATGGCGATGGCGGCGCAGGCCCACCACAGCAAGGCGCCGCCGTACTGGCCGTAAAACCAGGTGCCGGCAGCGGGTGCGTACAGCGTGCGCCCGCCCCAGCCGGCGCTGTAGATGCCCAGGTAGCGGCCGCGCTGGCGGCCTTCCGAGCACTGCATCGCCACGGTGGACCAGGTGGGCGACAGCAATACTTCGCCCAGCGTCAGCACCACCATGGCCAGGATCGGCCACACGATGTGGGTGCCCAAGTTCAGCAGCAGGTAGCTGCCGCCCAGTAGCAGCACCGCTGCGTGCGAACAGCGCACAATGCCCCAGATGTGGATGCGCCGCGCCACCCACACCTGCAGGCCCACCACCATCAGGCCGTTGAGGGTGAACAGATAGCCGATCCATTGCGGGCCCAGCTGGTAGTGCTCGCGCAGATACAAGCCCATGGTGCCGTACATCTGGTCGAATACCGCCACGATCAGCAGCAAGCCCAGCATGAAACGCAAAAAGTCGGCATCGCGCCACGGCGAAGCCTGGCCTTCATCGGCCTGCCGGCTGGTGATGTGCAGCGGGGCCGCACCGCCCAGGCGGCGATAGGCGGCCCACACCCACAGCCCGGCCAGCAGGCTGGCGCAGCCCTGCGCCACAAATACCCAGTGGTAGCCGTAGGCCGCCAGCAGGCCGCCGGTAATGCCGGCCAGCGACGTGCCCAGGTTGAACGACATGCGGTACAGCCCCTGCGCGGTGGGGCGCTGCGCCGGCGAGCACGGCTCCAGCACCAGCCGCATATTGCAGGGGCGGAAGCTGCCGTCGGCCAGGCCGCATATCACCAGCAGCGGCACATAGGCCCACACCGGCAGCGACAGCGCCAGGCTCAGGGTGAGTACGCCGCTGGCCAGCAGCAGCGCAGTGGCCAGATGGCGGCTGTCGAAGCGGTCAGTGAGCACGCCGCCCAGGTAGGAGCCGGCAAACATGCCCAGGCCATAACAGCTCATCAGCAGGCCGATCTGGGTGTAGGGCAGCTGGTAGCGTTCCAGAAAGAACAGCGGCAGGAACAGCTTGGCAATGCCGCCCATGGTGTTGATCAGGGTGGCGGCGATCTGGATGTAGACAGAAGCGGGCAAGCCGCGAAAGGGGGAAAGCAGTTTGCGCCCGAGGTTAGGGGCGATGGCGGCCAACATGACAGTTTCCTTGTGGGAGGGGAGGTGTGCCGGCACGAAAGCCGGGTGGACAGTAGCGCCCACCCCAGCGTAACCACAATGTCATGAAGCTGGCAAAGCTTGGCCGCAAACGCAGCGTTCCGGCCAGAAAACAGTTGCCCGTGTCAGGTCTTGGGCAGTAAAGGCAACAGCGTTGGCAGCACGTTGTCCAGCATTTTCCCCTGGGCGCTGGCCGCCGGGTGGATGCCGTCGGGCTGGAATTTGCCCAGGTCGCGCTCGAAGCCTTTTACCAGCAGCGGTACCAGCGCGGCCTTGCGCGCGGCCGCCACGTCGCGGAACACTGCCTGGAACTTGTTGCCGTACTCCGGGCCATAGTTCGGTGGCAGCGCCATGCCCACCAGCAGCACGCGGGTTTTTTGCGACTGCGCCAGGCGCACCATCTGGTTCAGGTTATCCTGCATAGCCGGTAGCGGCAGGCCGCGCAGGCCGTCGTTGCCGCCCAGCTCCAGCACCAGCACATCCGGTTTGTGTTGCTGCAGCATGGCAGGCAGGCGCGACAGGCCGCCGGCGGTGGTTTCCCCGCTCAGGCTGGCGTTGACTACCTGGTGTTTTGCCCCCAGTTTCTTTTGCAGCAAGCTTACCCAGCCTTGCGCCGGGTTCAGCCCGTAGGCGGCAGAAATACTGTCGCCGAACACCACAATCTTGCCGGCCTGAGCCAGCGGTGCGGCCAACAGGCAGGCCAACAACACACAGCGCTTGATCATCAACATGACATCCTCTTCGGTAAACAGCGCGATTCTGCGCGCCCAGGCCGTTACCCGGCAAGTGAACTACCACGGCCAGCAGCTGGCCATCCTGCACGACGCCAGCTTGGACGTGGCCGCTGGTGAAAGCGTGGCCATTGTCGGTGCCAGCGGCAGCGGCAAATCCACCCTGCTGGCGATTCTGGCAGGCCTGGACGCGGCGAGTTCCGGCGAGGTGTGGCTGGCCGGCCAGCCGCTGTCCGGCCTGGACGAAGACGGCCGCGCGCTGCTGCGCCGCGAACAGGTGGGCTTCGTGTTCCAGAACTTCCAGCTGATGCCGCAGTTTACCGCGCTGGAAAACGTGATGCTGCCGCTGGAGCTGGCCGGCCGCGCCGACGCCCGCCCTGCGGCCGCCGCCATGCTGCAGCGCGTGGGCCTGGGCCACCGGCTGGATCATTACCCGCGCCACCTGTCCGGCGGCGAGCAGCAACGCGTGGCGCTGGCGCGCGCCTTTGTGCTGCGCCCGGCGCTGCTGTTTGCCGACGAGCCCACCGGCAACCTGGACCCGGCCACTGGCCAGCAGATCATCGAGCTGCTGTTCGAGCTGAACGCCGAAGCCGGCACCGCGCTGGTACTGGTGACGCACGACACGACCTTGGCCGCACGCTGCGCTGCCGTCTACCGCCTCACCGCCGGCGTGCTGGCACGGGGTGAGGCATGAGGCGCTTATCGTGGCTGATGGGCTGGCGCCTGCTGCGGCGCGAGCTGAAATCCGGCGAGCTCACCGTGCTGGCGCTGGCCTTGCTGGTGGCGGTAGCGGCGATGAGTAGCGTGGCGTTTTTTGCCGACCGTATCGACAGTGCGCTCACCCAGCAGGCCAGCCAGCTGCTGGCGGCCGACCTGGTGGTGAACAGCCGCGCACCGGCTGACCCCGCCTGGCAGCAGCGCGCGCAGGCGCAGGGGCTGCGCCAAGTGCCTACGGCTACCTTTCCATCGATGGTATTTGCCCGCGAGCAAGCGGTGCTGGCCAACCTGAAAGCGGTGGCCAGCGGCTACCCGCTGCGCGGCGAGGTGCAGATCCGTACCCGTCAGGGCGTGAAGCAGGGCGTGTACAGCCCGGCGCCGGGCGAGCTGTGGGCCGACGCACGCCTGCTGCAAAAGATGGGCCTGCAGCTGGGCGACAGCGTGCGCCTGGGTAGCCGCAGCTTTGTGTTGGCCGCCAAAGTGCTGCGCGAGCCGGACGGCGCGGTAGATGTGTTCAATTTCATCCCCCGCGTGCTGCTGAACCACGCCGACCTGGCCGCCACCGGCCTGGTGCAGGACGGCAGCCGCATCCGCTACCGCCTGCTGCTGGCCGGTGACGCGGCGCAGGTCAAAAGCTACCGCGACTGGCTGGCGCCGCAGCTGAAGCCCGGCACGCGGCTGGAAGACATCGAAGAAGCCCGCCCCGAAGTGCGCAGCGCGCTGGAGCGGGCGCGGCGCTTTCTCGGCCTGACCGCCATCCTGTCGGTGACGCTGTCGGCCGCGGCGGTGGCGCTGGCGGTGCGCCGCTACCTGGCGCGGCACTGGCAGAGCGTGGCGGTGCTGCGTGCGCTGGGGCAGACCGCGCCCGAGGTGGCCACGGTGTGGGGCAGCCTGTTCCTGTGGCTGGGCCTGCTGGCCGGCGTGCTGGGCGCGCTGGCCGGTTACGGTGTGCAGGCGCTGCTGGTGTATCTGGCCAGGCAATGGCTGGGCGACGGCTTGCCGCCGCCGGGCTGGCTGGCGTGGCTCACCGGGCCGCTGTCGGCGCTGATCCTGCTGGCCGGCTTTGCCTTGCCCCCGCTACTGGCGCTGCGCCGCGTGCCGGCCATGGCGGTACTGCGCGCCGACGTGCCGGCCGGCAGCCGTTCGCTGCTGGCGCCGCTACTGGCGCTGGTGGCCTTGCTGGGCCTCACCGCCTGGCAGATTGGCGACGGCCCGCTGGCGCTGTGGCTGCTATCCGGCCTGGGTGGCTTTCTGGCTGCCGTGGGCTTGCTGGCGTGGGGCATTGTGGTGCTGCTGCGCCGCGTGCCGCTATCCGGTGCGGTGGGCTGGCGCCACGGTGCGGCCAACCTGGCGCGCCGGCCGTGGCTGGCGGTGATCCAGATCGCCGCCTTGTCGGTAAGCCTGCTGGCGCTGCTGACGCTGACCGTGGTGCGCGACGACCTGATTGGCGCCTGGCAGCGTTCGCTGCCGCCGGATGCACCCGATAGCTTCCTGATCAACCTGCAGCCGCCGCAGCGCGCCGAGCTGGTGCAGGCTTTTGCCAAGGTTGGCCGCAGCGCGCCCGAAGCGCTGCCGATGACCCGGGCGCGGCTCACCGAGATTAACGGCAAGCCGGTCAAAGCCGCCGATTACACCGACGAGCGCGCGCAGCGGCTAGTGGAGCGCGAGTTCAACCTGTCGTGGCGCGATGCGGCCAACCCGCGCAACCAGATCGTGTCTGGCCAATGGTGGCAGCCGGGCAGCAAAACGCCGCAGTTTTCGCTGGAAGAAGGCCTGGCAGAAACCTTGCGCCTGAAGCAGGGCGACACGCTGACCTTCGACATCGCCGGCACACGCTGGCAAGCGCCGGTAACCAGCCTGCGCAAGGTGGCGTGGGACAGCTTCCAGCCCAACTTTTTCGTGATTGCGCCATCCGGCTGGATGGGCGACCAGGCCGCCAGCTATATCGCCAGTTACCGCGCGCCGGACGCCGGCTTCAATAACCGGCTGGTGGCGGCGCTGCCCAATGTCACGGTGGTGGACATCAGCGCCATCGTGCGCGAGGTACGCGCCGTCATCGACCGCCTGGCGCTGGCCATCGAAGCCATGTTCGCGTTAACGTTGGCCGCAGGGGTACTGGTGCTGTGGGCGGCGATGGCGGCTACCCGCGACGAGCGCCTGTACGACGTGGCGCTGCTGCGCGCGCTGGGTGCCTCGCGCCGCCAGGTACGCAGCGTGCTGCTGGCCGAGCTGGCGTGGCTGGGCGGTGTGGCCGGGCTGATGGCCGGTGGCGGCGCCATGGTGCTGGGCGCGCTGGTGGCCGTGCAGCTGTTCAACCTGCCGCTGGCGCTGAACCTGTGGCTGCTACCGCTGGGCATGCTGGCCGGCGGCAGCGTGGTGGCGCTGGCGGCGTGGCCGCTGCTGCGCCGCGTGACGCACACACCGCCCAGCGAAGTGCTGCGCGCAAACTAGGAAAGCGATATGGATGCACTGGTACTGGCGGCCATGGATAAATGGCCGAATGTGCCGGCCGTATACGGCTGGCTGCGGCTGGATGCCCGCGGGCAATGGTGGCTGCGCGACAGCCTGCTGAAACAAGCGGCGATGGTGGATTTCTTCCGCCGCAACTACGCCCGCGACGGCGAAGGCCGCTACTACGTGCAGAACGGGCCGCAAAAAGTGTATGTGGCGCACGAGGCCGCGCCCTATGTTGCCTGCCGCCACGCCGATGCCTGGGCGCTGATGCCGGACATGGCAGCCGACCGCGCCCGCATGGCGTGGCTGGACGAAGAAGGCCGCCTGTTCGTGGAGCTGGGCGGCGAGCTGGCCATTGTGGACGACCGCGACCTGCTGGCGCTGTGCGAGCTGATCTGCCGCCCCGATGGCCGCCAGCCCGGCGATGCCGACTGGCAAGCCTGGGAGCAGGGCGCGCTGTCGCTACAGCTGATGTTGCCCGAGGGCAGCATACCGTTGCGCCGCAGTGTGTTTGCCGAGCTGGAAGCGGCTTACCATCTGGTTCGGGTGCCACAGCCCTGATGGCTGCATGGTATGATCTGGCGGTTTTGGCAGATGCCAGCTGATAGCCTGTTTCCTACCGATGATACGACCTGCCCTTAGGCTGTTTTCCCTGTTGGCCGCACTGTTCGCGCTGTGGCTGGCCTGGGTGATTGTGGTGCCCGTCACCCCCGACCGCCAGCCCTACACCGTGACCGTTGGCCTTAACCGCACCATGAGCCAGCTGGCGCGCACGCTGGAAGACGACGGCGCGGTGCGTAACCGCTACGTGATGGTGGCGCTGTCGCGCGTGATGGGCGTGGATCGCAAGCTCAAGCCCGGCCTGTACCAGTTTGGTGGCGCCACCGCCATGTGGCAGTACCTGAACCGCTTTGCCGATGGCCACCCGGACCAGTCCAGCGTCACCATCATCGAAGGCTGGCGCTTTGCCCAGTTCCGTAATGCGCTGCGCAAGGAAGACGACCTGCGCCAGGATACGGCCGGCTGGAGCGACAGCCGCCTGCTGGCCGAGCTGGGTGTGGCTGGGGACAGCGCCGAAGGCCTGTTCTTCCCCAGCACCTATTTCTACACCCCCGGCAGCAGCGACCTGGACGTGTACCGTCGCGCCTACCAGAGCATGCAGCAGCAGCTGCAAACGGTGTGGGAAGCCCGCGTGGCCGACCTGCCGTACACCACGCCGTACGAGCTGCTGACTATGGCCAGCCTGATCGAGAAAGAAACCGCGCACGAGGCCGACCGCCCCATGGTGGCCAGCGTGTTTGTGAACCGCCTGAAGATCGGCATGCGTCTGCAAACCGACCCGTCCGTGATCTACGGCATGGGCGCACGCTACAACGGCAATATCGCCAAGGCCGACCTGCGCCGCGATACGCCGTACAACACCTATACCCGCGCCGGCCTCACGCCGACGCCCATCGCCCTGCCAGGCCGCGCCGCGCTGGACGCCGCGGCCAACCCTGCCCAGAGCCGCGCGCTGTACTTCGTGGCCAAAGGCGATAGCAGCGGCACCTCACAGTTTTCCGAGACGCTGGACGAGCACAATGCCGCCGTCCGCGACTACATCCTGAAGAAAGGCAAGTAATGTCCAAGGCGCGCTTCATTACGCTGGAAGGCCTGGATGGTGCCGGCAAGAGCACCCATCTGGCCTTCATCCGCCGCTACCTGGAACAAGCCGGTATCGATACCGTATTCACCCGCGAGCCAGGCGGCACGCCGCTGGGCGAAAAACTGCGCGAAATCCTGCTGGATATCGACACCGAAGCCACGCTGGATACCGAAACCCTGCTGATGTTTGCCAGCCGCCAGGAGCTGGTGTCGTCGCTGATCCGCCCCAGCCTGGCCGCCGGCCGCTGGGTAGTGAGCGACCGCTTTACCGACGCCACCTTCGCCTACCAGGGCGGCGGCCGTGGCGTACCGGCCGAGCGCATTGCCATCCTGGAGCAGTGGGTACAGCAAGGCCTGCAGCCCGACCTTACCATCCTGCTGGACGTGCCGCTGGAAGTGTCGCAAGCGCGCCTGTCGCAAAGCCGGCTGCCGGACCGTTTCGAGCGCGAGCGCGAAGACTTCCACCAGCGCGTGCGCCAGATGTACCTGGCCCGCGCCCAGGCCAACCCGGGCCGCTTTGTGGTGATCGACGCGCGTGGCGACATCGACGCCATCCAGCAACAGATCGCCGCTGCGCTGGCGCGCCTGCAGGAGGCCTGATGCACTACCCGTGGCAGCACGATGACTGGCAAAGGTTGGCCGCAGAGTTTGCCCGCCTGCCCAACGCCTGGCTGTTTACCGGCCCGGCCGGCATCGGCAAGAGCGAGTTTGCCCATCAGGTGGCGCAGGCCTTGCTGTGCGAGGCGCCAGGTGCCGGCCACCACGCCTGTGGCCAGTGCCAGGCCTGCCACTGGTTTGCCGCCGGCAACCACCCGGATTACCGCCATCTGGCCCCGGCGCAAGACGAAGAAGACGACGACGGCAAGGAAGGCAAGGCCAGCAAGCGCAAGCTGCCGGTGATCAAGATCGACGGCGTGCGCGCCGTTATCGAGTTTGCCCACCTCAGCTCGCACCGTGGCGGCCGCCGCGTGGTGGTGGTGGAACCCGCCGAAAGCCTGAACCCGGCGGCGGCCAACGCCTTGCTGAAAGTGCTGGAAGAGCCGCCGGCCGACGTGGTGTTTTTGCTGGTAAGCGGCGCGCCGCAGCGCCTGCTGCCCACCATCAAGAGCCGCTGCCGCCAGTTCCCGCTGACCGCGCCCCAGCCTGCCGTGGCGCTGGCCTGGCTGCAGCAGCAGGGCGTGGACGGTGCCGAGGCCGAGCTGGCGTTTCACGGTGGCATGCCGATATTCGAACACGATGCCGAGCTGGCCACCTTGCGCCGCGACTTTGTGCAGGCGCTGACGCAGCCGGCGCTGGCCAGCCTGCTGGCGGCGGTAGAAAAGCTGGACCGCCACAAGCTGCCGCTGGCGCTGCCACTGCAATGGCTGGGAAAATGGCTGCACGACCTGGCCAGTTTGAAACTGGCCGGCAGCCTTCGCTATTATCCAGCCATGCACGACGCGCAGCAGCGCCTGCTGCCGCGGCTGGACATACACAAGTTGATGGCCTGCCAGCGCGAGCTCAATGCGCTGGTGCCGTTCGGCCAGCACACGCTGGTAACGCGGCTGCAGCTGGAAGCCCTGCTGATGCACTACATCAAGGCCTTCAGTAACAAGGCCGCCTGACCCAACCCTCACCGGATACCTGCATATGGATAACGCAGCCAACAAGCAAGACAAGCACGACGCCGGCCGCCCGGGCGTGTTATCGCTGTCCATCAAGGAGCGTAGCGCCCTGTACGCCGCCTATATGCCGTTTCTGCGCAACGGCGGCATCTTTGTGCCCACCGCCCGCGACTACAACCTGGGGGATGAGGTATTCCTGCTGCTGACCCTGCTGGACGACCCGCAAAAGGTGGCAGTGCAGGGCAAGGTGGCGTGGATTACCCCGCCCGGCGCCAACAACAACCGCAACCAGGGGGTAGGTATCGAGTTTGCCACCGGCGACGCCGGCAAGCAGGCGCGCGACCGCATCGAAACCCTGCTGGGTGGTGCGCTGAACTCCACCCGCCCCACCCACACCATGTAATACCGGGCCGCCTGCGCCGCGCTGTGCGGCCAACGCAGGCGGCCACTAGATTGGAACACCATGCTGGTTGATTCACACTGTCACATCAATTTTCCCGACCTGGCGGCGCGCATGCCCGAGGTGCTGGCCAATATGGCCGCCCACGGCGTGGGCCATGCCATGGTGATCGGCGTGAGCCGCCCCAAATACCCGGAGGTGATCGGCCTGGCCGAAGCGCACGCCAACCTGTTTGCCACCGTGGGCATCCACCCGGATGACCCGGACGCCGAAGAGTTCAGCGAAGACGAGCTGGTAGCGCACGCGGCCCACCCCAAAGTGGTCGGCATCGGCGAAACCGGCCTCGATTACCACTGGTGCGAGGGCGACCTGGCCTGGCAGCACGAACGCTTTGCCACCCACATCCGCGCCGCACGCCGTGTGAACCTGCCGCTGGTGGTGCACACCCGCAGCTCGGCGGAAGACACCGTGCGCATGATGCGCGAACACGGCGCCGATGCCGTGGGCGGCGTGATGCACTGCTTTACCGAAACCTGGGACATCGCCCGTGCCGCGCTGGACCTGGGCTTTTATATTTCGCTGTCCGGCATCGTCACCTTCAAGAACGCCGCCATTGTGAAAGAGGTGGCGCAAAAAGTGCCGCTGGAGCGCCTGCTGGTGGAAACCGACTCGCCCTACCTGGCGCCGGTGCCGTACCGCGGCAAGACCAACGAGCCCGCTTACGTGAAGCACGTGGCCGAGCACATTGCCGAGCTGCGCGGCCTGCGTTTCGAGCAGGTGGCCGAGGCCACTACCGATAATTACTTCCGCCTGTTTGCCAAGGCGCAGCGCAACGGCGCATAAGGGGGCAGCATGACGCAGCTGACGTGGACAGTGCTGGGCTGCGGCTCCAGCGGCGGTGCGCCCGCCATCGGCTGCAGCTGCCCCACGTGTACGTCTGCCGACCCGCGCAACACCCGCACCCGCTGCAGCGCCTACGTGCGTATCGGCGACACCGGCGTGCTGATCGACACCGGGCCGGACCTGCGCCAGCAGGCGCTGCGCGAAGGCATTACCCGTGTGGATGCCGTGCTGTACACCCACCCGCACGCCGACCACCTGAACGGCATCGACGACCTGCGCGCCTTCTGCTACGTGAAAAAGGGGCCGATTACGCTGTACGGCAACGACTTTACGCTGGACAACATCAGTCGCCGTTTCGACTACGCGCTGGCGCCGCCGTCGCCGGTGTGGGACAAACCCGTGCTGCGCACCGAGCGTGTGCACGCGCCATTCGAGCTGGCCGGCGTTACCATCACGCCGATACCGCTGCAGCATGGCCCCAGCTGGCCGTGTCTGGGCTGGCGCATCGGCAACACCGCGTGGCTCACCGACCTGTCCACCATCCCCGACAGCAGCCTGCCGCTGCTGCAGGGGCTGGATACGCTGTTTCTGGACTGCCTGCGGCCGGAACCCTACCCGTCGCACCTGCACGTGGCCGCCGCGCTTGACTGGGCGCAAAGCTTGGCCGCAAAACAGACCTGGCTTATCCACATGACGCACCAGCTGGAATACCATGCGCTGCAAGCGCAGTGCCCGCCTGGCGTCAGCGTGGCCTGGGACGGCCTGCAGCTAGCCGGCTAGCGCCGCTACGGCGGCCAACCTTAACCCGAACCGAAAGCAAAAATGGAAATCCTGATCATTCTGGCCGCGTCTGTTGCCGGCTTGCTGTTTGCCGGCAGCGTTGCCGTGTTCTATCTGGGCTGCCTGGGCGTCACCATGGCTGCGCTCAATAATGGCCGCATTGTGTGGGGCAGCCTCACCTTCTTCATCCCGCCGCTGTCGTTGCTGTTTGCGCTGAAAAACCGCCAGCTGGTGGGCTGGGCCTACGGCTTCATTACAAAAGGCGGCGCCATGACCGCGCTGCTGCTGGGTCTGGGCTGGGCGTCGGTGCACCTGATGCCGATGCCACAGCACAACACCGGCCAGCTGATGGAGCGCTTGCTGCCGAAACCGGCCGACCAGGCCAGCGCCCCGGCGCAGGCCGGCCCGGTACAGCAGTAGGCTGTTGTACCGCGTTCAATACGCAAAAAGCCGCCCGCAAAAACGGGCGGCTTTTTCCTTGCCGTAGGTGCGCGTGGTGGCGGCTAACTATTTGGCCCGGCAAGCCGGCACCGCGTCGTTGCCTTGCAGTGCGCGCAGCTGCCGCCAGCTGACGCGCGGGCAGGCTTTCGGTTTCCTGGCCGGCTGGCACCAGCTGCTATGGCTGCCATGGTTTTGTTCGGCCAGGCATTGCTTGAAGTCGGGCACCGACAGGTAAGCGGGTGGCAGCACGGCGTAAACGGGCAGGGCGATGGTGGCCAGGGTGGCGGCGAGGGCGAGGTGGCGTAGCGGGGGCATGGTGGGCTTTCAAGTCTGGATAGCTGGATGGTAGCAGCATGGCATACGCTGGCGCGAGCGGGGTTGGCCGCACTCATGCCAAGGTTGGCCGCAACACCGCCCGCGCCGCTTCCACCAGTACGTCGCTCAGGCGCGCCAGGCGGGGCGATTGCACCTGCCAGTGGTGCCAGTACAGCGCCACGTCTACCGGCTTGTCGGGCTGCAGCGGCAGCAGGGTGCCGGCCAGGCCGCAGGCGGCCAACTGTACGTCGGGCAGCATGCCCCAGCCCAGCCCCAGTTTTACCGCCTGCAGATAGGGGTCGGAGGCGGGCAGGAAGTGGCAGGGGTAGCTGTCGTCCGGCAGGCCGAAGTGCTGCAGCAGCCAGTCGGCTTGTAGCCGGTCTTTGTGGTTGTAGATCATCACCGGCGCCCGGCGCAGTGCGTCGCGGCTGACGCCGCTGCCAAACCAGCGGGCGTGGTAGTCGGCACTGGCCAGCGCCTGGTAGCGCATCACGCCCAGCGGGCTGGCGCTGCAGCCGCGCATGGCTTGCGGCTCGGTGGAGATGCAGCCCAGCGCCATGCCGGCTTGCAGCAGGGTGTAGGTGTGGTCCTGGTCGTCCACGATCACGTCCAGCAGCACGCGCTCGCGGATCAGGAACGGCGTCAGCGCCGGCAGGAACCAGCTGGCCACGCTGTCGGCGTTTACCGCCAGCGATACGCTGAGCATGGCGCTGTCGTCGCCGGCAAAGGTGGCGGCCAGGTCGGCTTCCAGCAACGCGGCGCGTTGCAGGTGCTGGCGCAGCAGCTGGCCTTCACGGGTGGCGCGGCACGGGCGGCTGCGCACCAGCAGCGGCTTGCCCAGCACTTCTTCCAGCGCGCGGATGCGCTGCGAGATGGCCGACGGCGTCAGGTGCAGGTCTTGTGCGGCTTGCTCGAAGCTGCCGCTGTCCAGCGCGGCCAGAAAGGCTTCGCTGTGTTTGGGGTCGAGTTTCATGGCAGGTATGGCGGTATAAGTGAAGCCGGATTAATGATAGCCAAGATAATTTAATCTTGCTGTTCTGACTGGCAGAGCTGCCCGATACTGGCGGCCAACCTGACACCACGGAGAGCACCATGCTGACAGCCAGCTATTTCAAGGGCCTGGGCCTGGGCGCCAGCCTGATCATGGCCATCGGTTCGCAAAACGCGCACGTACTGAAAATGGGCCTGTTGCGCCAGCACATCGGCCCCACGGTGCTGGTGTGCATGCTGTGCGATGCAGTGCTGATTGTGGCCGGCGTGGCCGGCATGGGCAGCCTGATCCAGCACAGCCCGCTGCTGCTGGAGGCGGCGCGCTGGGGCGGGGCGGCGTTCCTGTTCTGGTACGGGCTGCGGGCGTGGCGTGCGGTGCTGGCCAACGACAGTTTGCAGATTGCCGCCGGGGCTAGCGCGATATCGCTGAAGGTGGCGTTGATGACGGTATTGGCGCTGACACTGCTGAACCCGCACGTGTACCTGGATACCGTGGTGGTGCTGGGCAGTATCGGCGGGCAGGAGGCGGGCGACGGCAAGCTGTGGTTCGCGCTGGGGGCGTGCACGGCGTCGGTACTGTGGTTTACCGCGCTGGGTTATGGTGCGCGGCTGCTGGCGCCGCTGTTTGCGCGGCCGCTATCGTGGCGGGTGCTGGACGGCGTGGTGGGCACGGTGATGTGGACGCTGGCCGGCGCGCTGGCGCTGTCCTGATGCGCACGGCAGGTATGAAAAAAGGCGGCACCGTGTGGGTGTCGCCTTTTTTGTTTGGGTGCGGTGGTGTGCCACCGCACCGTGGAAAAACCGGAGCCGCCATCGTTCATGCGCGCGCCTCCTCCGTGCCGACCAGACGCAGCCGTTCTTCGCGCTCGCTTTCGATGAAGTGGGCGATCATGGTGCGGTAGATCTTGGCGGTAAGGGCGGCGTCGGCGCCCAGCTCGCCGGCCAGCCGGGTGACGCGGCGCATCACCTGGTCGACACGCTTGCCGTCTTCCACTTCGGCGTCGCTGTGTTTGAAGGCGGCGGCTTGCTGCACGTACAGGCCGCGGTGGGCGATCATGCTGACGATGGCGCGGTCCAGGCTATCGATCTGGGTACGGACTTCGTCCAGGTTGCGGCATTGGTAAACCCATTCCATTTTCTGCTCCTTGTGGCGGTAGTGTGGTGCTGGCTGCGGCCAACCTTGACGTTGGCCGCACACGCTGTTCAGTAGTAATTCAGGCCCATGGCGGCCTTGACCTCGGCCAGCGTTTGCGCGGCGACGGCGCGGGCTTTCTGGGTGCCTTCTTTCAGCATGGCCAGCACGGCACCTGGGTCTTGCGCGTAGTGCTGGCGGCGGGCACGGATCGGTGCCAGCAGCGCTTGCAGGATGTCTTCCAGCTCGCGCTTGATCACGGCGTCGCCCAGGCCGCCGCGCTGGTAATGCGCTTTCAGTTCGGCCACATGGTTGGTGTCGGGGTGGAATACGTCCAGGTAGGTGAACACCACATTGCCGTCTACCTGGCCGGGGTCGGCCACGCGCAGGTGCTTGGGGTCGGTGTACATCATTTTTACCGCCTGGCTGATGTCGTCGGCGCTGGCGCCCAGTGTCAGCGCATTGCCCAGCGATTTGGACATCTTGGCCTTG
Organism: Vogesella aquatica; assembly: GCF_028548455.1. Lineage (GTDB taxonomy): Bacteria > Pseudomonadota > Gammaproteobacteria > Burkholderiales > Chromobacteriaceae > Vogesella > Vogesella aquatica. Next base: position 25,408 of record NZ_JAQQLF010000020.1, on the reverse strand, counting down.
CCGTCCACACCCGGCAGGCGGGCGCCGGCGTCAGGTACCACGGCGCGGGCTTCTACCAGCACCGGCTCGGCTACGCTGCCATTGAAGCGGCGCACGATCTCGTTGGTCTGCTCGATCATCGGGATCTGGTCGGCGCCTACCGGCACGATGGTGGCCTTGAACGCGGTGATGTCGGCGGCCTGGGCGGCGGGGTAGGTCAGGAAGCCGGCCGGGATGTCGCGCTCGTAACCGCGCAGCTTGATCTCGTCCTTGATGGTGGGGTTGCGTTCCAGCCGCGACACGGTCACCAGGTTCAGGTAGTACGACGCCAGCTCGGTGAGCTCCGGCACCAGGCTCTGGATGAAGATGGTGCTCTTGGCCGGGTCGATGCCCACGGCCAGGTAGTCCAGCGCCACTTCCAGCACGTTTTCACGCACCTTCAGGTAGTTGCCCATATTGTCGGTCAGCGCCTGGGCGTCGGCCAGCAGCAGGAACTGCGGGCAGCGCTCTTGCAGGATGACGCGGTTGCGCAGCGAGCCCACGTAGTGGCCAAGGTGCAGCGGGCCGGTGGTGCGGTCACCGGTAAGGATGATGTCTTGCGAGGAAACTGTGTCCAGTAAGCTCATGCCGATCTCCGTGATATCGGGGAGGCCGACTGGGCGCTGGGGAGGGTGCTGCTGGAAGTGATAAACCCGGGCGCCTTGTCAGCTGCTCCCGGGTTTGCTTTACGTACGCAACCGCGGTGCCGCCGTTAGAGGCGCCACCAGGAAAAAAACACGAATGCGGATGCGGGTTTGGTATTCATGGGCTTTATAAAAACACGGTAGTCAGCCCGGCGTCAAGCGCCGTTGTGTTGTCGTGTTGCGGGGCAGCATCGATAAACAAAACGCCGCGACAGGCGCGGCGTTGAGTGGGGCAGTACCTGCTTAGCCTGCCGGTGGCACGGTATCGGCAAAACTGGGCAGGGTGGCTAGCTTGTCGGCCAGGCGCACCAGGTTGGGGTAGCTGTCGCGCCACGCCAGCTGCGGAAAGCGGAAGTCCAGATAGCCCAGCATGCAGCCGGTGGCGATATCGGCCAGGCTGTAGCCCTCGCCGTTGCACCAGTTGCGCTCGCCCAGCATGGCTGCCAGTGCGGCCAGGCCACGGGTGACCTTGCCGTGCTGGCGGTCTACCCATTCCTGGCTTTGCTGTGCCGGTGGGCGGCGGCTTTCCACCACGATATTGGCGGCAGCGTCGCAAATGCCGTCTGCCAGCGCTTCGAAACGTCGTGTTTCGATGAGCTGGCGCTTGTCCTGCGGTAGCAGGCGCGATACCGGCGAGATGGTGTCCAGGTATTCCACGATCACGCGAGAATCGTACAGGCTGCTGCCGTCGTCCATCAGCAATACCGGTACTTTTCCCAGCGGATTGAAGTCGGCCACGGTGGACGTGCTTTCCCACGGAATATCCAGCTGCAGCGGACAGTCGATCTTTTTCTCTGCCAGGACAATGCGCACCTTACGGGCGTAGGGGCTGGTTAGCGAGGCGATCAGTTTCATGGGTAGCCATCAAAAGGGTAAGTGGAATGAGTGCGTTATAGCGCATAGCCTAGGCAGCAACATAGCACAATATTTATGCATACTGTGTAAAGTGTTATCGAATTTCCACTTTACCATTAATGTTTAGTTGAATCATGCTCTGGCCCGGCTGAAAGTTTACCGGTGCGACATCGGCTGCCGGTGCGGCAGCCATTTCGGCTTTGGCGCGCATCATCATCGGGTAGTTCGGCTGAGCGCTGCCGATACTCAGCTCGGTGACTTGCTGCTGGTGTTTGCCTAGTGCTTTACCGGCGGCAGCGGCCTGGGCCTGCAGGGCGGCAATGGCTTGCGGGATCAGCTGCGCTTCGGCCTGGCTGCGGCTGCGGTCGGAAACACTAAACTGCACGCCTTCCAGCGCCATGTATTTTTGCAGGCGGGCGATCAGCTCGGCAGTGTCGGCAAATTCGTTGCTGCGCAGTTTTACCTCGGCACGCGCTTGCCAGCCGATGATCTTGCCATTCTTGTCGTAGTCTGGCCAGGTGTTGTAGCTGCCGCTGCTGAAGGTGACTTTGCGGTAGGCTTCGGCGTCCTGGCGCGCGCGGTTCAGCGCCTTGTTGATGCGGTCGGCCAGCTGGCCGGCCTGCGGCTGGCGGTCTTGCACGTACAGGCTGGCGTTGATTTCGTCGTTGGCCAGCTCCTGGCTGGCGTTGGCGGACAGGTTCAGTACGGTGACGCCAGCATCGGCGGCCATGGCAGCCGCGGGCAGGGTGCACAACAGGGTCAGGGCGGGGAGAGTCAGGCGCATGGCGGGTTTCCTTTTCAAAAACCATCAGACTGTGCGGCAGGCTGCCGGTTCTCTACCCTAACGCATTCTGCTGTCCGGCGGGCATGAAATAGCGCGGATAGTGTCATTGCATGCGCGGGCTGCCGGTAAAACCAACCCGGCCACCGGTACCGGGTTGGTCTGGTGCCAACGGCTGATCAGCCTAGCAGCAGCGCATCGTCGTCGATGGCTTCGCCACGGGTTTTTTCGAACATGGCCAGCAGGTCGGTGACCTGCATGCGGCCGCGCTCCTCGCCGGCGACGTCCAGCACTACGCGGCCTTGGTGCAGCATCACGGTGCGGTGGCCGTGGTCCAGCGCCTGGCGCATCGAGTGCGTCACCATCAGCGCGGTGAGCTGGTTCTCGTGCACGATGCGGTCGGTCAGCTCCAGCACGAAGGCGGCAGTTTTCGGGTCCAGCGCGGCGGTGTGCTCGTCCAGCAGCAGGATGCGCGAGGGTTGCAGGCTGGCCATCAGCAGGCTCACCGCCTGACGTTGGCCGCCAGACAACAGGCCCATGCGGTCCGGCAGGCGGTTTTCCAGCCCCAGCTTCAGGGTGGCCAGCTTGTCGCGGAACAGCTCGCGCAGGCCACGGTTCAGCGCCGGGCCAAAGCCGCGCTTGCGGCCGCGGTAATAGGCCAGCGCCATGTTTTCTTCGATGCTGAGGTTTTCGCAGGTGCCGGCCATCGGGTCCTGGAACACGCGCGCTACCAGAGCGGCACGCTGCCAGCCCGGTGTGCGGGTAACGTCTTTGCCATCGATGTGCAGGCTGCCGCTGTCCACGATCACGTCACCGGCCAGTGCGTTCAGGAAGGTGGATTTGCCGGCGCCGTTGCTGCCGATCACGGTGACAAACTGGCCGCTGTCGATTTGCAGCGACAAGCCGCGCAGCACCGGGTTTTCGATCGGTGTGCCGGGGTTGAAGGTTTTGAACAGGTTATCGGCGCGCAGCATCAGCGGGTTCCTCCGGGTTTGCGGGCCAGCTTGGCCTTCAGCTTGGGCAGCACCAGGGCAAAGCCCACCAGCAGTGCGGTGATCAGGTTGAGGTCTTGCGCCTGCAGGCCGATGAAGTCGGCGTTCAGCGCCAGCGCGATCAGCAGGCGGTACAGCAAGGCGCCCAGTACGGTGGCCAGCGTGATGACCCACAGCGTGCGCGACGGCAGCAGCGTTTCGCCGATGATGACCGCGGCCAGGCCCACCACAATGGTGCCCACGCCCATCGACACGTCCGCGCCGCCCTGGGTTTGCACGTACAGCGCACCGGCTAGCGCGATCAGCGCGTTGGACAGCGCCATGCCGGCCAGCACCATGCGTTCGGTAGCAATGCCCTGTGCGCGCGCCATGCGGGCGTTGGCGCCGGTGGCGCGCATGGCCAGGCCGGCCTGCGAGGCAAAGAACACGTCCAGCCCCAGCTTGGCGACCACGATCAGTGCGGCCAACATAGCGGGTTGTACCTGCCAGGCAATGTCGAAGTTCTCGCCGATGAAGGGGCTGAAAATGGTAGGGCTGCCGATCAGCGGCATATTGGGTGCACCCATGATGCGCAGGTTGATCGAGTACAGCGCGATCATTACCAGAATGGACGCCAGTAGCTGCAGGATGCCCAGGCGTACATTGAGCCAGGCAGTCAGCCAGCCAGAGGCGGCGCCGGCCAGCGCGGCCACGCCGCAGGCCAGCCACGGGTCGTGGCCACCGGCAATCAGTGTGGCGGCCACGGCGCCGCCCAGCGGGAAGCTGCCGTCGGCCGTGAGGTCGGGGAAGTCGAGGATGCGGAAGGAAATCAGCACGCCCAGCGCCACCAGGGCGAAGATCAGGCCGATTTCCATGGCACCCATGAAGGCGATCAGGGTCATGATGCGGGTCTTTCAATAGCAACGCGCAGCTCGTGGCTGCGCGGTGGGGTGACAGGTTGGCCGCAAGGTGTGCGGCCAACCTGACGGCTTTACTTCACGGTATCGCTGGCTTCTTTCAGCAACGCCGGGCTCAGGGTGACACCCTGCTTCTGGGCGGCAGCCGGGTTCAGCGTCAGCGACAGTTTCTCGCCCACCTGCGGGGCGATGGCGCCGGCTTTTTCGCCTTTCAGGATGCGCACCACCAGCTTGCCGGTCTGGCGGCCGATGTCGTAGTAGTTCTGGCCCAGGGCGGCGATGGCGCCGCGTTTAACCGAGTCGGTATCGGACGCTACCAGCGGCAGCTTGCCTTGCTGGGCCACGGCGGCCAGCGACTCGTAGGTGGACACCACGTTGTTGTCGGTGCTGGTGTACAGCACGTCCACTTTGCCGATCAGGTTCTTGGCCGCCGGTGCCACGTCTACGGTGCGCGGCGCCGGGGCTTCTACCAGGCTCATGCCGCGCTTGGCCAGCTCGGTTTTCAGCTCTTTGGCCACCACTACCGAGTTCACTTCACCCGGGCTGTACACCATGCCCACGCGCTTGGCGCCCGGCTTGATCTTGGCGATCAGGTCCAGCTGCGGTGCCAGCGCCAGCTTGTCGGACACGCCGGTGACGTTGGTTTTGGATGGCTGCCAGCTGGGTACCAGTTTGGCGGCAACCGGGTCGGTCACGGCGGTAAACACCACCGGAATGCTGCGGGTAGCGGCCACGGCAGCCTGGGCGCTAGGGGTGGCGATGGCCACGATCACGTCCGGGGTGTCACCGACGAATTTTTTGGCAATCTGCGCGGCGGTAGCCGGGTTGCCCTGTGCGCTCTGGTATTGGTACTTGATTTGCTTGCCCGGCTCGAAGCCGGCGGCTTTCAGTTCGTCCTCGATGCCCTTGCGCGCGGCGTCCAGTGCCGGGTGGTCCACGATGGCGGTAACGGCTACCGACTTTTGCTCGGCGGCGTGGGCAAACAGGGGCAGGCTGGCAGCCAGTGCTGCAGCCAGGAGGGTACGGCGGGCAATTGTGCTCATCTTGCGGGCTCCGGGGCGTGACAGGGTGTCGTTTAATGCGATATTTGCGCAATGATATGGCAAAGCGACCGGTCTTTCAGATTGTGCAAAGCAATAATATTCCAAATATTGTATTCAAAAAGTGGAATGTGCCAATGTGGTGCGTGCGAAAAATGAATGCGGCCAACAAGGTTGGCCGCTGGGGGTGAATGCTGGCGAATTATGTAGTGACCTTATTTCATGTTGCACTTAGTCCAGATACTCGGCTCCGGGCAGGGTGAAGAAATCGATAAACTCTTCGCTACTCACCAGCAGGTCGAACAGGAGGGTGGCATCGTCAAAATGGCGGCTCCAGCGGCTGCCGTACTCGGCGTGCAGCCGGTTGATTTCGTCTGCCGCCAGGCTGCGTACCAAGGCCAGGCTGATCTTGCGGCCATCGTCCAGGTAGCCTTTAGGGCTGTGCACCCATTGCCATAGCTGCGCGCGGGCGATCTCGGCGGTGGAGGCCTCTTCCAGCTGCTGGTGAATCAGCACGCAGCCGCGCCCGCTCATCCAGGCCCCCAGATACTGGATGCCAGCGCTGATATTGCTGCGGATGCCTTGCTCGGTAATGGGGGTTTCCGGCTGGAAGTTCAGCAGGTCTGCTGCGCTGATGTGTACGTCGTCGCGTTGCCGCCCCAACTGGTTGGCCGCATCGCCCAGCACGCTGCGAAAGGCGTCCAGCGCCAGCGGTACCAGTGCCGGGTGCGCGACCCAGCTGCCGTCGTAGCCGTCGCGCGCTTCGCGCTGTTTTTCCTGGTAGATCGCCGCCATGGCCTGGTCGTTGGCCGCCGGATCGTGCTTGTTGGGGGCCAGTGACGACATGCCGCCTATGGCCGGTGCGCCGCGCTGGTGGCAGGTTTTGACCAGTTGCAGCGCGTAGGAGCGCATGAACGGTACGGTCATGGTGATGCGCTCGCGGTCGGCCAGGCAGAAATCGCGGCTGTGGCTGAAGGTACGTATGCAGCTGAACAGATAATCCCAGCGCCCGGCATTCAGGCCGGCGCTGTGCTCGCGCAGGGCGTACAGGATTTCGTGCATCTCGAATGCCGCCAGGATGTGTTCGATCATCACGGTAGCGCGGATGGTGCCGGTAGGCAGGCCCAGGGCAGCCTGTGCCGCCACAAACACGTCATTCCACAGCGCCGCTTCGTGGTGGTTTTCCAGCTTGGGCAAGTAGTAGTAAATGCCTTTGCCGGCGGCGTGCAGGGCGCTGGCGTGGTGGAAAAAGCTCAGGCCAAAGTCGAACAGGGCGGCGCTGACGGCCTGGCCATCCACGCGCAGGTGTTTTTCGGCCAGGTGCCAGCCGCGTGGCCGCAGCATGAGGGTGGCGGATGCCTGGTTCAGCTGGTAATGCTTGCCTTCCGGGCTGTGGTAGCTCAGGGTGCCGCGCCAGGCATCGCTCACGTTCTGGTGGCCGCTCACGATATTGTCCCAGCCAGGGCTGGTCGCGTCTTCGAAATCGGCCATAAAGCAGCTGGCGCCGGCATTCATGGCATTGATCATGGCGCGGCGCTCTACCGGGCCGGTGATTTCTACGCGGCGGTCCTGCAGCTCGGCGGGCAGCGGCGCGATTTGCCAGTCGCCCTCGCGGATGGCGCGTGTCTCGGGCAGAAAGTCGGGCAGGTGGCCTGCGTCCAGCTGGGCCTGGCGCTGCTGGCGCTGTAGCAACAGGCTACGCCGTCGGGCATCGAACTGCCGGTGCAGGCTGGCAATAAAGTCCAGCGCGGCGGTACCGAACAGCGCTTCATGAGCCGGTTTGACCGGGGCCAGTATCTCTACGCCTTGCGGCAGTTGCAACGCCATGCACTCTCTCCGTATTGATATTGTTATGGCCGCTTGGTATGCGGGCTCTACATTTTTTGCCAGTGTACCGCCAAGTTATGTCAGGAAACAGGCGTAAAAACCCATAACATTTTTTACTTTAATAGTGATAAATGGCATGGGTTGGCGTAGGGCTGCCAAGTCTTTTCTGCCATTTATATTGCATTGTCCTGATTTGTGGCGGGGCTTGCCAGCACTCGGGCCTACTTATTGAAACAAAATAGCCGAGCCTGTCCCAAGAGACAGGGTTGTGCTGTATCCACCCGTTATCCGGGTGAAATCCTGCCTGTCTCGCGCAAGGCTTGGCATGGATTTTGTGTCTTGCTGTGTATTGGAGTCTGTATCCAATGTGACGTACTCCCCGGGCTGCTTGAAAAAGCTCAGAACCCTGCGGCATAGTCGCGCCCTTGCGCGCTGGCCTGAACGCAGGCAGGGGCGATGTTCACTACAACAACACTGACAAAGCCGGCGGTTTACGCGCCCCACGAGGGCGCGTTTTCATTGAGCCGGGCAGGGACAAGAGAATGAGTTTGTTACGCAAGAAAGACGTCCATCAGATGATGGCCGCATCGCAGGGCGCGGGGGTGCTGCGCAAGGAGCTGTCCGCTTTCGACCTGACCATGCTGGGTATTGGTGCCATTATCGGTACCGGTATTTTCGTGCTGACCGGTACGGGCGCGACAGTAGCCGGCCCCGGGCTGGTGCTGTCTTTCATTATTGGTGCTATCGCCTGTGGCTTTGCCGCGCTGTGCTACGCGGAGTTTGCCGCCATGCTGCCGGTGTCCGGCTCTACCTATACCTATGCGTACGCCACGTTGGGCGAGCTGGTGGCATGGATTATTGGCTGGGACTTGATGCTGGAGTATCTGCTGGCGTCTTCGGCGGTATCGGTGGGCTGGTCCGGTTACTTCCAGAGCCTGCTGGCGGGCTTTGGTGTGCATCTGCCTGACGCGTTGACTGCGGCGGCAGGCGCACGCCCAGGCGTGGATACCATCTTCAATCTGCCGGCTTTTGTGATTGCCATGCTGGTGACTGCGTTGCTGGCGTTTGGTATCAAAGAATCCAAACGGGTGAACAACGTGGTCGTGCTGATCAAGGTGGCGGTGGTGCTGGTGTTCATCGCGGTGGCCGTGTGGCATGTGAAACCGGCCAACTGGAGCCCGGCGCTGCCCTACGGCATGGATGGCGTATTCCATGGCGCGGCGATCGTGTTTTTCAGTTTTCTGGGTTTTGATGCGGTAACGTGTGCCGCCGAAGAGGTGAAGAACCCGGACAAGGACATTCCACGTGGCGTGCTGTGGTCGCTGGGTATCTGCTCGCTGCTGTACGTAGTGGTATCGGCCATCATGACCGGTATCGTGCCTTACATGCAGTTCAAGGGTATTGACCACCCGGTATCGCTGGCGTTGCAAGTGGCCAAGCTGGACTGGTTCGCCGGCTTTGTCGACCTGGGCGCTATCCTGGGTATGCTGACGGTGATTCTGGTGATGACCTACGGCCAGACCCGTATCCTGTTTGCCATGTCGCGCGACGGCTTGCTGCCGAAAATCTTCAGCGATGTACACCCGAAGTACGGCACCCCTTACAAGGCGACCTGGCTGATTGGTAGCATCATCGCGCTGATCGCCGGCTTCGTACCACTGGGTACGCTGGCCGAGCTGGTGAATATCGGCACGCTGGCGGCGTTCTCGCTGATTGCTGCGGCCATCATTGTGCTGCGCAAGCGCGAGCCGAACCTGCCGCGCAAATTCCATTGCCCCGGCGTGCCTTACGTGCCGGCACTGGCTATCGTGTTTTGTGTCTTCCTGATGGGCCAGCTGTCCTGGCTGACCTGGGTGTGCTTTGCGGTATGGCTGCTGATTGGCCTGGTGGTGTACTTCGGCTACTCGCGCCAGCGTTCGCTGCTGCACAAGGCTTGATGTATCGGCACGCGCTGTAAGCTGCTTAGACAAAACCCCCGTCTGCGAACGGGGGTTTTGTCTGGCTTGCGCCGGCGCCGGTTTGCTGTGGCCGATGGCGATAGTTGGCCGCAGGGCTGAAAAGAAAACCCCCGTCGCAGGACGGGGGTTTTTGACGCAGACGGCGGGGTCGAGTCGCCGTTTTATGTCGTAAAGCTTAGTGGAACTGCTCTTCTTCGGTAGAGCCGGTCAGCGCGGTAACCGAGGACTTGCCACCCTGGATCACGGTGGTGATGTCGTCGAAGTAACCGGTGCCCACTTCCTGCTGGTGCGATACGAAGGTGTAGCCGCGGTCGCGTGCAGCGAATTCCGGCTCCTGCACCTTCTCCACGTAGGCGGACATGCCGCGTGCCACGTAGTCTTGTGCCAGGTCGAACATGTTGTACCACATGTTGTGGATACCAGCCAGGGTGATGAACTGGTACTTGTAGCCCATGGCACCCAGCTCGCGCTGGAACTTGGCGATGGTGGCATCGTCCAGGTTTTTCTTCCAGTTGAAGGAAGGCGAGCAGTTGTAGGCCAGCATCTTGCCCGGGTGTTTGGCGTGCACGGCTTCGGCGAAGCGGCGGGCGAATTCCAGATCCGGGGTGCCGGTTTCGCACCATACCAGGTCAGCGTACTCGGCGTAGGCTACAGCGCGGCTGATAGCTTGCTCCAGACCTTTCTTGGTCTTGTAGAAGCCTTCGGCAGTGCGTTCGCCGGTCAGGAACGGCTTGTCGTTTTCGTCGTAGTCGCTGGTCAGCAGGTCGGCAGCTTCCGCGTCGGTACGGGCGATCACCAGGGTAGGTACGCCGTAGACGTCGGCAGCCATACGGGCGGCGATCAGTTTCTGTACGGCTTCCTGGGTCGGTACCAGTACTTTGCCGCCCATGTGGCCGCATTTTTTCACGGAAGCCAGCTGGTCTTCAAAGTGTACGCCGGAAGCGCCAGCACGGATCATGGCTTTCATCAGTTCGTAGGCGTTCAGTACGCCACCGAAACCGGCTTCGGCATCGGCTACGATCGGGGCGTAGTAGTCTACATAACCGGCATCGCCTTGTTCCAGGCCTTTGGAATGCTGGATTTCGTCAGCGCGGGTGAAAGCGTTGTTGATGCGCTCAACCACTTTCGGTACCGAGTCAACCGGGTACAGCGACTGGTCCGGATACATGGCAGCGTATTCGTTGTTGTCGGCGGCAACTTGCCAGCCGGACAGGTAGATCGCCTTGATGCCGGCTTTGACTTGTTGCATGGCCTGGCCGCCGGTCAGTGCGCCCAGACAGTTGATGTACGGCTCGTTGTTCACCAGATTCCACAGCTTCTCGGCGCCGGCACGGGCAATGGTGTGCTCGACTTGCAGCGAGCCGCGCAGACGCTCTACATCAGCAGCGGTGTAACCGCGTTTGATGCCTTTCCAGCGCGGATTGGTATCCCAGTCGTGTTGAATGGCGGCGATGCGTTGTTCGCGAGTAGTCATGGTAAACCCTTCACTTTGATAGTTTCGTTTTGCCGGTAAGCCGGCACTCCCAGTTTCTCTTTGATGCGGGCCGGTGTTCCGGCCTTTCTGCGTCTTGCCGCCACCGGATTTAGGGGTGGCTGTGGCTGCCGGAAACCGCCCCGGGTAAGGGGCTGGCGGGCCGTGCAGTAGCGCTGTTGTGAAAACATTTAAGCATAAAAAAAACGGAAAGTGTGCAGTGCAGCAAAAAAAAATCCTTTGTTTTCAATTGGTAACAATCGTGCACGCAAACGAACCGATTCGAACGCTTGTTTTGGTGCGCTTGCGAAAAGAATGGCAAACAAGCGCACATGCAAAAGCCTGTTTCCGGGGGCTTGAAATTCCATACGATGCCCCTATCTGCAAAAGGTCTTTTTGACTTCAGCCAAATGGAAGCGTCATGCAGGAAAATCAGAATATCCAAGCAGAAGAAGTGCTTGATCAGGGCCAGACCCCGAATGAAAACGCGGCGGATACCGCAGAAACCCGCGTCGCTGCACTGGAAGCCGAAGTTGCAGAACTGAAAGAACAGTATCTGCGTGCCCGGGCCGAAACCGAAAACGTTCGCCGCCGTGCTGCCGATGATGTCGTGAACGCCCAGAAGTTTGCCGCGCAGAAGTTCGCCTCCGAACTGCTGGCGGTAAAAGACAGCCTGGAAATGGCACTTTTGGATCAGTCCGGCCAGTTTGAAACACTCAAGTTCGGCGTAGACCTGACCCTGAAGCAGCTGAGCGCCGCTTTCGAGAAAGGCCAGATCACCGAGATCAGCCCGCTGGGTGAAAAGCTGGACCCGCACAAACACCAGGCCATCAGCACCGAAGAATCGGAAGCCGAGGCCAATACCGTGGTGCGCGTGATGCAAAAAGGCTACCTGATTGCCGACCGCGTACTGCGCCCGGCCATGGTAGTGGTGGCCAAGCCCAAAGCCTGAAGGCCAGCGTGGTTTGAGTCCCTCTTGAAATTGTGGCGATAGCCAATATCTGACAGAACAACAGGCCGCTGCGGCCAACACTGCGGCGGTTTAAGAGACAAAGTTTGACGAAAGGAATAGCCAGTCATGGGCAAAATTATCGGTATTGACCTGGGTACAACCAACTCCTGCGTGGCCGTAATCGAAGGCGGCAACCCGAAAGTAATCGAGAACGCCGAAGGCGCACGTACCACCCCTTCCATCATTGCGTACATGGAAGACGGCGAGATCCTGGTAGGTGCACCGGCCAAGCGTCAGGCCGTGACCAACCCTAAAAACACCCTGTACGCGGTGAAGCGCCTGATTGGCCATCGTTTTGAAGACAAAGAAGTACAAAAAGACATCGACATGATGCCTTTCGAGATCATGCGCGCCAAAAACGGCGATGCCTGGGTGAAAGTACGCGACCAGGAACTGGCCCCGCCGCAGATCTCCGCAGAAGTACTGCGCAAGATGAAAAAAGCCGCCGAAGACTACCTGGGCGAAGAAGTGACCGAAGCCGTGATTACCGTACCGGCTTACTTCAACGACAGCCAGCGTCAGGCCACCAAAGATGCAGGCCGTATTGCCGGCCTGGACGTCAAGCGCATCATCAACGAACCGACTGCTGCCGCCCTGGCTTTTGGCCTGGCCAAGCAAGAAGGTGACCGCAAAATCGCCGTATACGATCTGGGCGGTGGTACCTTCGATATCTCCATCATTGAAATCGCCGACGTAGACGGCGAGCACCAGTTCGAAGTGCTGGCCACCAACGGTGACACCTTCCTGGGCGGCGAAGACTTCGACCAGCGCGTGATCGACTACATCGTTACCGAGTTCAAGAAAGAGCAGGGCGTTGACCTGAAGAACGACGTAATGGCCCTGCAGCGCCTGAAAGAAGCCGCTGAAAAAGCCAAGATCGAATTGTCGTCCGCCACCCAGACCGAAGTGAACCTGCCGTACATCACCATGGACGCTACCGGCCCGAAACACCTGGCGATGAAAATCACCCGCGCCAAGTTCGAAAGCCTGGTAGACGACCTGGTACAGCGCTCCATCGAGCCGTGCAAGGTAGCGCTGAAAGACGCGGGCGTATCGCTGGCTGACATCACCGACGTGATTCTGGTGGGTGGTCAGACCCGTATGCCGAAAGTACAGGAAGCCGTAAAAGCCTTCTTCGGCAAAGAGCCACGCCGTGACGTGAACCCGGACGAAGCCGTCGCCGTAGGCGCCGCCATCCAGGGTTCCGTACTGTCGGGCGACCGCAAAGACGTACTGCTGCTGGACGTGACCCCGCTGTCGCTGGGTATCGAAACCATGGGCGGCATCCTGACCAAGCTGATCCAGAAGAACACCACCATCCCGACCAAAGCGTCGCAAGTGTTCTCCACCGCAGCCGACAACCAGACCGCGGTAACCATCCACGTGCTGCAAGGCGAGCGTGAAAAAGCTGCGGCCAACAAGTCGCTGGGCCAGTTCAACCTGGGTGATATCCCGCCGGCACCGCGTGGCGTACCGCAGATCGAAGTGGAATTCAACATCGACGCCAACGGCATCCTGCACGTGTCTGCCAAAGACAAGGCAACCGGCAAGCAAGCCAACATCACCATCCAGGCTTCGTCCGGCCTGTCCGAAGACGAAATCCAGCAAATGGTGCGTGACGCCGAGCTGAACGCCGAAGAAGACAAGAAACTGTCCGAACTGGTACAAGCCCGCAACCAGGGTGAAGGCCTGATCCACAGCGTGAAAAAATCGCTGACCGAGTACGGCGACAAGATCTCTGCTGACGAAAAAGCCGCGATCGAAGCCGCGCTGAAAGAAGCCGAAGAAGTGATCGGTGGCGACGACAAGGAAGCCATCGACGCCAAGGTTCAGGCGCTGATGACTGCCTCGCACAAACTGGCCGAGCACATGTACGCCGACAAAGGTGCCGAAGGCGCTACTGCCGAGCCACAGGCTGACGGCAAGAAAGACGACGGCAACGTGGTTGACGCCGAATTCGAAGAAGTGAAGAAGTAAGCTTCTGCGATAACGGCAAGGCACAGGCCCTTTCGGGGGCGCTGTGCCTTTTCCATGATATGCGGCCAACCCTGATGGTTGGCGCGAGGTGAGACAGCATGGCGAAAAAGGATTTCTACGAGGTACTGGGCGTCAATCGCGATGCGTCGGACGACGACATCAAGAAGGCCTATCGCAAGCTGGCGATGAAGTACCACCCGGACCGTAACCCGGACAGCAAGGAAGCAGAAGACAAGTTCAAGGAAGGCAAGGAAGCCTACGAGATCCTGTCCGACCCGCAAAAGCGCGCCGCCTACGACCAGTACGGCCACGCCGGCGTGGACCCGCAAGCCGGTATGGGCGGCGGTGGCCAAGGCTTTGGCGGCTTTGATTTCGGCGATATTTTCAGCGATATCTTTGGTGGCGGCGGTGGTGGCCGTGGCGGGCGCAGCAATGTGTACCGCGGCTCCGACCTGCGTTACAACATGGAGATCACGCTGGAAGAAGCCGCGCGCGGTTGCGAAAAGCAGATCCGCATCCCGTCGCATGAAAGCTGCGACGTATGCCACGGCAGCGGCGCCAAACCAGGCACCCAACCCAAGACCTGCACCACCTGTGGTGGTCATGGTCAGGTACGCATGAGCCAGGGCTTCTTCTCCATCCAGCAAACTTGCCCTACCTGCCACGGCAGCGGCAAGCAGATTACCGACCCGTGCCACAAGTGCCACGGCGCCGGCCAGGTGAAAACGCACAAGACGCTGAACGTGAAGATTCCGGCCGGTGTGGATGAGGGCGACCGTATCCGCCTGTCTGGCGAGGGTGAGCCAGGCCAGAACGGCGGCCCGTCCGGCGACCTGTTCGTGGTGGTACACGTCAAGAAGCACAGCGTGTTCGAACGCGACGGCAAAGACCTGCATTGCGAAATGCCGATCAGCTTTACCGTGGCGGCCTTGGGTGGCGAGGTGGAAATCCCGACACTGGACGGCATGGTGAAAGTGAAGATTGCCGCCGAAACGCAAAGCGGCCGTGTTTACCGCGTGCGTGGCAAGGGTGTGAAATCGGTGCGTGGCGCCGATGTGGGCGACCTGATGTGCCACGTGGTGGTAGAAACGCCGGTAAACCTGACCGAGCGCCAGCGCGAGCTGCTGCGCGAGTTCGAGGCCATCAGCCAGGGCGATGTGGCTACCCACACCCCGCGCGCCAAGTCCTTTGTGGACAAACTGAAGGATTTCTTCGGTTAAGCTTATCGAAATATTGTTGTAGACAAGACGCACTGCGAGGGTTTTCCCGCGGTGCGTTTTTTTATTTTCCGGCAATCATCGTGCGCATGGCGGCGATTGTCTGACAAATAATGGTTAATGTATCCACGCGTCTAGCTCTATAGGTTTTGTTTCAGTATGGTTGCGGCTTCGCAAAGCGGGCGATCACGACCTGCGCGATGCGGTAGCCCCGACCAGGCTGCCGGCTTTGTGGGAAAGCAAATACCTGACATCAAAGGAGCAAACATGCAGGCGTTAGTCGATTTTCTGAATGGCTGGATCTGGAGCAAAGGCCTGATTTTTCTTTGCCTCGGCGTTGGCCTGTACTTCTCTATCCGTAGCCGTTTCGCGCAAGTACGCCATTTTGGCGAAATGATCCGCCTGATGTTTGACGGCAAAAGCGATAGTAGCGGCGTGTCGTCGTTCCAGGCCCTGGCCATGACCCTGGCTGGCCGTGTGGGTACGGGTAACATCGCCGGCGTGGCCACTGCCATCACCTTTGGCGGCCCCGGCGCTGTGTTCTGGATGTGGATGGTCGCCTTCCTGGGCGCCAGCTCGGCCTTTGTCGAATCCACCCTCGGCCAGATCTACAAAGAAAAAATCAACGGCGAGTACCGTGGCGGCCCGGCTTTCTACATTGAAAAAGGCCTGGGCATGAAGCCGTTTGCCATCGTGTTTGCGATTGCAACCATCTTTGCCTGCGGCGTGCTGCTGCCGGGTACCCAGTCCAACTCCATCGGTGCTGGCCTGCAAAACGCGCTGGGCATCGACCCTAACGTGACCGCTGCACTGCTGGCCGTGATGCTGGGCTTCATTATCTTTGGCGGTGTGAAGCGTATTGCTTCCTTTGCCGAGATCGTGGTGCCGTTCATGGCGCTGGGCTACATTATTGTGGCTTGCGTGATCGTGGCGCTGCACATCGACCAGCTGCCGCACGTACTGAGCCTGATCATCAAGAGTGCCTTTGGCCTGGACGCCGGTTTTGGCGCCATCCTGGGTATGGCGATCCAGTGGGGCGTGAAACGCGGCGTGTACTCCAACGAAGCCGGCCAGGGTACCGGCCCGCACGCATCGTCTGCCGCTGCGGTATCGCACCCGGCCAAGCAAGGCCTGGTGCAGGCGTTCTCGGTCTACATCGATACCCTGTTCGTGTGCTCGGCTACCGCCTTCATGCTGCTGATTACCGGCCAGTACAACGTACAGGGCCCGGATGGCAAGGCGCTGTATACCGGTATTGCTGGTGTGGTCGCCGGCCCGGGCTACACCCAGACCGCCATGGAAAACATCATGCCGGGCTTTGGTTCCATCTTTGTGGCTGTGGCATTGTTCTTCTTTGCCTTCACCACCATCATTGCTTACTACTACATCGCCGAAACCAATATCGCCTACCTGAGCCGCAAGGTAAACCGCCCTTGGATGACCCTGGTGCTGAAGATCGGCATCATGGCTACCGTGGTATACGGCACCGTGAAAACGGCCGACCTGGCCTGGGGCCTGGGCGATATCGGTGTGGGCATGATGGCGTGGATGAACATCGCCGCCATCCTGCTGCTGCAGAAGCCGGCCTTTATTGCGCTGCGCGATTACGAAGCACAAAAAGCGCAGGGCCTGGACCCGGTGTTCCACCCGGAAAAACTGGGTATCAAGAACGCCGACTACTGGACCAGCCACCAGTCGGAAGACAACCTGGATGCCGAGCGCAAGCATGGCGGCCAACCGGTATACGACAAGGTCTGATATCCTTCGACTTACCAATCAAACTTGACACGCCGGGGCTACCCCGGCGTTTTTCATTGCGGGAACACCATGAATCTGCTGCACGAAACCTGGTTCTGGGTACTGATCATCGTGGCACCGGTGGGCACCGTTATCGCCACGCTGGCGCGCATGTCGAAAAAAAGTGGCGACGGCAAGCTGCCGCCTGGCGTCATCCCCGGTACTTACGCCCCGTCCAGTAAGGATGGCAGCGCCTATCGCCGCCCTGGCGACACCGCCCCCTGCGCAGACGACACGCCCCCCGAACAGCGCTAGGCGCAGGGTTGGCCGCAATGCGGCCAACTTGTGCTGCCGCAAATCGTATTGAACTAGTGCTGTCTGTGCGGTCTGAGCTTTGCTATCTTCATGCCCGTCCTGATACCTCTTGCCGAAAGAACTTCATGTTTGCCAACCGTTACTTTCCTGCTACCCGCCTGCGCCGCATGCGCCGTGATGATTTCTCCCGCCGCCTGATGCGTGAAAATGTGCTGACTACCAACGACCTGATCTACCCGGTATTCGTGCTGGAAGGCGAAGGCCGTGAGGAAGAAGTGGCCTCCATGCCCGGCGTCAAGCGCCAGAGCCTGGACAAACTGCTGGACACGGCCGCCGAAGCCGTCGCGCTGGGTATTCCGATGCTGTCCATTTTTCCGGTGATCGAAACCGGCAAGGACAACTCCGGCGAAGAGGCCTACAACCCGGATGGCCTGGTCCCTACCGTGGTGCGTGCGCTGAAAGCCCGCTTTCCGCAGCTGGGCATCATGACCGACCTGGCGCTGGACCCGTACACCGTACACGGCCAGGATGGCTTGCTGGACGATAGCGGCTACGTGCTGAACGACGAAACCACCGAAATCCTGGTACAACAGGCGCTATGCCACGCTGCCGCCGGTGCCGACGTGCTGGGGCCATCCGACATGATGGACGGCCGTATCGGTGCCATCCGCAGCGCACTGGAAGACGAAGGCTTTATCCACACCAAGATTCTGGCTTACAGCGCCAAGTATGCGTCGGCCTTCTATGGCCCGTTCCGCGACGCGGTAGGCTCGGCGGCCAACCTGGGCAGTGCCGACAAGTACACCTATCAGATGGACCCGGCCAACCTGGACGAAGCGCTGTACGAAGTGGCAATGGATCTGGAAGAAGGCGCCGACATGGTGATGATCAAGCCGGGCATGCCTTACCTGGACGTGATCCGCCGCATCAAGGACACCTTCAAGGTACCCACCTACGCCTATCAGGTGTCCGGCGAGTACGCCATGCTGAAGGCGGCGGTGCAAAACGGCTGGCTGAATGAAGAAAAGTGCATGATGGAAAGCCTGCTGGCGTTCAAACGCGCTGGTGCCGACGGCATCCTGACCTATTATGCGCTGGACGCGGCACGTGTCATTCGCCGCGGCTAAGCCTACACCCTGATCTGCCTGCAATGCGGCCAACCCTGGCCGCATTTTTTATGGCTGGCGTGCCGGCTTGGCTACAAACATCACGCACTGGCGGCCGGTCGCTTCCTGTACATCCAGTAGTGGCGCGCGTTTGCTCTTGATCTGCATGGCACGGCAGCCGTAGGGAAAGCGCGCATCGTGGGTAATGTAGTAGTGCTGGCAGTGGCGGCACTGCGGGGTGGTGGCGGGCTGGCTCACGGTGGAACGGGCAGGGTAGTCAGGGGCTGGCTATTGTCGCACGGCACGGTAACACTCACCCCCGCAAAATCGCGCGAAACTGTCCCTGATAATGTGGCGGGCAGGGGTCTAGAATGGTGACAGAAACATTGCCGCCGTGCCGCAGTTCGGCACCTGCCACACCACAGGGATAGCCCATGAACCATACCTACCTCGCCCATTTGCAAGCCACGCTGGCGCACATCCGTGCTGACGGTTTTGAAAAACCGGAGCGCGTGATTGCCACCCCGCAACGCGCCGGCATCACCCTGAGCGGTGGCCGTGATGTGCTGAACTTCTGCGCCAACAACTACCTGGGCCTGGCCGACGACGCCCGCCTGATTGCTGCGGCCAAGCAGGGCCTGGACGACTACGGTTACGGCTGTGCCTCGGTACGTTTCATCTGCGGTACCCAGCAGGTGCACAAAGACCTGGAAGCAGCGATTTCCGGCTTTCTGGGCACCGACGACACCATTCTGTACTCCAGCTGCTTCGACGCTAATGGCGGCGTATTCGAAACCCTGCTCACCGAAGAAGACGCGGTGATCTCGGACGAGCTGAACCACGCCTCCATCATTGATGGCGTGCGTCTGTGCAAGGCCAAGCGCTTCCGTTACAAGAATAACGATATGGCCGACCTGGAAGCCCAGCTGCAAGCTGCCGACGCCGCGGGCGCGCGCTTCAAGCTGGTGGTGACCGACGGCGTGTTCTCCATGGACGGCATCATCGCCGACCTGAAAACCCTGTGCGACGTGGCCGAGCGCTACGGTGCCATCGTGATGGTGGACGACTCGCACGCGGTAGGTTTTATCGGTGACAGCGGTGCCGGTACGCCCGAGCTGTGCGGCGTGGCCGACCGTGTGGATATCTACACCGGCACGCTGGGCAAGGCGCTGGGCGGGGCATCGGGCGGTTATGTGTCGGCCCGCCAGCCCATCGTAGACCTGCTGCGCCAGCGCTCGCGCCCTTATCTGTTCTCCAATACCCTGGCGCCGGCCATTACCGCCGCCAGCCTGAAAGTGCTGCAGATTCTGCAAACAGAAGAAGGCGGCACGCTGCGCGCCAACCTCAAACGTAATGCCGATTACTTCCGCACCGCCATGAGCGAAGCCGGCTTTACCCTGGTGCCGGGCCAGCACCCCATCATTCCGGTGATGCTGGGCGATGCCAAACTGGCGGGCGATATGGCCGCGGCCCTGCTGGACGAAGGCGTGTTTGTCACCGGTTTTTCCTACCCGGTAGTGCCCAAAGGCAAGGCGCGCATCCGCACGCAGATGTCCGCCGGCCACACGCTGGAGCAGGTGCAGCACACCGTGGCCGCCTTCATCAAGGTTGGCCGCAAACTGGGCGTGATTTGACCAAATGATTCTTTGCCACGAAAGACACGAAAACACACCGGCCTCTGCCTTGCTGCTATGCCAGTGCGCTGCGGCTGGCGGGCCAGCTTGTCCGTGTTGTTCCGTATGCTTCCGTGGCAAAACACAGGAGTAATTGCATGAAAGCACTAGCCAAACTGCAGGCCGCACCCGGCCTGAGCATGACCGATGTACCCATGCCGGAAGTGGGCCATAACGACCTGCTGATCAAGATCACCAAAACCGCCATCTGTGGCACCGATATCCATATCTGGAACTGGGACGACTGGGCGCAAAAGACCATCCCGGTGCCGATGCACGTAGGCCACGAGTACGTGGGCGTGGTGGCCGGCATGGGCTCGGAAGTGCAGGGCTTTACCCTTGGCCAGCGCGTGTCCGGCGAAGGCCACATTACCTGCGGCTACTGCCGTAACTGCCGCGCCGGCCGCCGCCACCTGTGCCGCAATACCACCGGTGTGGGCGTGAACCGCGAAGGCGCGTTTGCCGAATACCTGGTGATTCCGGCGTTCAACGCCTTCCCGATTCCGGATGACATTTCCGACGACCTGGCCTCCATCTTCGACCCGTTCGGCAACGCCGTGCACACCGCACTGAGCTTCAACCTGGTGGGCGAGGACGTACTGATTACCGGCGCGGGCCCGATTGGCATCATGGCGGTGGCTATCGCCAAGCATGTGGGCGCCCGCCATGTGGTGATTACCGATGTGAACGACTACCGCCTGGACCTGGCGCGCCAGATGGGCGCTACCCGCGCCGTGAACGTTGGCCGCGAAGACCTGAAAGCCGTGATGCAGGAGCTGCACATGACCGAAGGCTTCGATGTGGGCCTGGAAATGTCCGGCAACCCCCACGCCTTCCGCCAGATGCTGGACGTGATGAACCACGGCGGCAAAGTTGCCTTGCTGGGTATCCCGCCGGCTAACACTGCCATCGACTGGAACCAGGTCATCTTCAAGGGCCTGGAGATCAAGGGCATCTACGGCCGCGAGATGTTCGAAACCTGGTACAAGATGGTGGCGCTGATCCAGTCCGGGCTGGATATCACCCCGATTGTGACCCACCATTTCAAGGTGGACGACTTCGAGGCCGGCTTTGCCGCCATGCTGTCCGGCCAGAGTGGCAAGGTGATTCTGGACTGGCAGTAAGCTCGGGCACGATACCTCGTGCATGGCTTATCGAACCCGGCTGCGGCCGGGTTTTGTTTTATCGGTATGCTGCGGCCAACCTTCTGCCCGCCTGCGGCAGGGTGGGCGCTCGAACGCCTGCCAGCCATGCTAGAATCGCGTGAGATCACACAAGAATTCAGGGATAAAGCGATGTCTGGCAATAGCATGGGTTTGCTGTTTACTGTTACCTCTTTTGGCGAGAGCCACGGCCCGGGAATCGGCTGCATTGTGGATGGCTGCCCGCCGGGGCTGGCCCTGACCGAAGCGGATATCCAGCTGGAGCTGGACCGCCGCAAACCGGGTACCAGCCGCCACGTTACCCAGCGCCGCGAGCCGGACGCCGTCGAGATCCTGTCCGGCGTGTACGAGGGCAAAACCACCGGCACACCCATCGCCTTGCTGATCCGCAATACCGACCAGCGCAGCAAGGACTACGGCAATATCGCCGACACCTTCCGCCCAGGTCACGCCGACTACACCTACTGGCATAAGTACGGCATCCGCGACCCGCGTGGTGGTGGCCGCTCCTCCGCCCGCGAAACCGCCGTGCGCGTGGCCGCTGGCGCCATTGCCAAGAAGTGGCTGAAAGAGCAGTTCGGCATTGTCATCCGCGGCCACATGACGCAGATCGGCGACGTCGTCATCCCGTTCAAAAACTGGGATCTGGTCGATACCAACCCGTTCTTTGCCGCCGACGACAGCGTGGTGCCGCAGCTGGAAGCGTATATGGACAGCATCCGCAAGAGCCTGGACTCGGTGGGCGCGCGCCTGCGCGTGGTGGCCGATAACGTGCCGGTAGGCTGGGGCGAGCCGGTCTACGACCGCCTCGATGCCGATATCGCCTACGCCATGATGAATATCAACGCCGTGAAAGGCGTAGAAATCGGCGCCGGTTTTGGCTGCGTGACCCAGCGCGGCAGCGAGCACGGCGACGAGCTCACCCCCGAAGGCTTCGCCAGCAACCACGCCGGTGGCATTCTGGGCGGTATCTCCACCGGCCAGCAGATCGACGTTTCCATGGCCATCAAGCCGACCTCGTCCATTGCCCAGCCGCGGCGCAGCATCAACAAGGCCGGCGAAGCCATTACGGTAGAAACCCATGGCCGCCACGACCCGTGCGTGGGCATTCGCGCTACCCCTATTGCCGAGGCTATGCTGGCACTGGTGCTGATCGACCATGCGCTGCGTCACCGTGCGCAATGCGGCGACGTGCGGGTAAACACCCCGCGCATCCCCGGCAGCATCGGCTAAATTGACATTAACCTATCGCACCATGATGGACGCCTGACCATGTTCAAGAACCTGTTTGACAAGCTGTCCCGCAAAGAAGACACACCGCAGGCGGCCAACGAGCCCGGCGCGGTGCCAGGGGCAAGCAAGGCGGCACCGGCCAGCCCGGCTGCGGCTGGCCCGGCGCCGGTGCTGCCGCATACCCTGGGCTTTGTCACGCACCAGCCGCTGCACGATATGCAGCTGCGCGTGGTGGCTTACGAGTTCATGGTGCGTGATGCGGTGAAGCGCCGCGAATCCAGTGCCAGCCAGTGGTCGCAGTACGACAGGCTGATGATCAGTACGCTCATCAATATGGACGTGTTCCGCCTGCTGGCCTTCCGTCGTGCGCTGGTGCATATTTCCACCATTTCGCTGGGCGATCCGGCGCTGGAAGGCTTTCCCGCCGAGCGCGTGATTTTTGTGCTGAACCCGGCCATGGATGAGCCGGTAACGGCTGACACCATCAGCAAGATTGACGCACATCGTGCGGCCGGCCGCCGTTTTGCCATCGAGCCTGCGCTGTTTGGCCATGGCGTGCTGCCACCACCGTTGCAGGACGACATGCTGTCGCGCATGGATATGCTGATCATGGACTTTGCCGCCCCCGCCGACGAAGTGCTGGCGCCCTTCATGGACCAGCTGCCTGGCAAATACCCGGCGGCGCGCTGGTACGCACGCAATATCGGCTCGGCGGAAGAGTTTGACGTGTGCGTGAAAACGCCGGGTGCGGCCAAGCGTTTTGCGTTGTACCAGGGCAGCTTCCTCACCAACTTCCACCCGGTGCCCAACGCCAAGGCCGATGCCAGCCAGATGCGGGTGCTGGAAATCATGCGCCTGTTGCGCGCCGGTGCCGAAAGCCGCGAGATCGACGCCCAGTTCAAGCTGGACTCGGTGCTGCTGTTCAAGCTGCTGCGCTTTATCAACTCGCCGATGAATGGCTTGTCGCGCAAGGTCATGACCATCGAAGAGTCGCTGATGCTGCTGGGGCGCGAGTCGTTGTTCAAGTGGCTGACCATGCTGCTGTTTACCTCGCGCAAGAGCGAGGATGGCCGCTCGCTGGCACTGCTGGAGCGCTCGCTGTTCCGCGCCCGCTTCATGGAAGCACTGGGGCAAAAGGGCGGTAACCACAAGCTGGAGTGCGAGCACCTGTTCCTCACCGGCATGTTCTCGCTGCTGGATTCGCTGATGCAGGTCGAGCTCAACGAAGCCTTATCGCCGCTGGAGCTGCCACCTACCGTGATTGATGCACTGCTCAACCAGCACGGCCTGTTTGCCCCGTACCTGGCACTGGCAATCTCGGCCGAGCAAGACAACCACGAGCGCATGACCACGCTGGCGCGCATGCTGAAACTGGATGCCGAAGATGTAAACCGCATCCACCTGGACGCCATGGTCTGGGCGCAGGAAATCCTGGGGCAAAACGCAGACTGAGTCTGCCGCGCCAGCCTGTGCAGCAAACACCGCCATGTGCGGTGTTTTTTCATGTTGGCCGCAGGTGGCGCGCTTGCTCGGAATATTTGAAAGGTCTCGGCAGTTTTTTAATCTTTTATCAGCATGGCCATGTTTGTATATTGTCGCTATCAGCAATCAAGCAAGGAGTGAGTGATGAGCAAGGTATTCCAATCCCGTCAGGTAGAGCGTTTGGTGCAGGGTAGCGATACGTCCGATGGTGCGGGTGTCAAGCTCAAGCGTGTGCTCACGCAAGACCTCCAGCGCCGGCTGGACCCGTTCCTGATGCTGGACGAGTTCCGCTCTGATAACCCGGGCGACTACATTGCCGGCTTCCCGCCGCACCCGCATCGCGGCTTCGAAACCGTTACCTATATGCTGGCTGGCCGCATGCGTCACCGTGATAGCGGCGGTAATGAAGGTCTGCTCGGGCCAGGTGGCGTGCAATGGATGACAGCCGGGCGCGGGGTGATCCATTCCGAAATGCCGGAGCAGGAAGAAGGCCTGATGCACGGCTTTCAGCTGTGGATCAACCTGCCTGGGGCCCGCAAGATGATTCCTGCCGCCTACCAGGACATTCCCGCGGCCAACATTCCGCTGCTGCAGCTCGAGAACGATATTACCGTCAAGGTCATCGCCGGCCACTACGGCCAGCAAGCCGGTAGCATCCAGCAGCCCGATACCCAGCCGCTGTATCTGGATGTCGGCCTGCCGCCCGGGCAGCAGCTGGATGTCGCCATCGAGCCGGGCCACAACGCTTTTATCTATGTCTACCAAGGCAAGCTGGATGTCGTTGGCCGCACGGTAAGTACCGGCCATATGGCCATTCTGTCGGCACAGGGGGAGGGCGTATCGCTGGCTACCGCCGAGGGCGCGCGCGTGCTGGTGCTATCCGGCCAGCCGCTGAATGAAAGCATCGCCCAGTATGGCCCCTTCGTGATGAACACCCGCGCCGAGCTGGAGCAGGCCTTTGCCGACTACCAGCAAGGCCGCCTGGCCTGAGGAGCACACCATGTCCGACATCGTTCGCCGTATCCAGCCCGTCAGCAAAGACATCGGCTTCATCGTACGCCGCTTGTTGCCCGTGATGGGTACCCGCAGCATCGGCCCCTTCGTGTTTCTGGATCACATGGGGTCGGCGCGGTTTGCCGCCGAAGGCACGGCTGGCGATGTACGCCCGCATCCGCATATTGGTCTGGCCACGGTGACCTACCTGCGTCAGGGCGAGATGATGCATCGCGACAGCCTGGGTACCGAGCAGCGCATCACCCCGGGTGACATCAATCTGATGGTAGCCGGGCGCGGTATCGTGCACTCCGAGCGTGTACCCGCAGACATACGCCAGGCCGGTCAAGCGATAGAAGGCCTGCAGATGTGGCTGGCACTGCCGCAAGCCGATGAAGCCTGCGAGCCGGCATTCCATCACTACGCGGCCAGCACACTGCCCACTTGGCAAGAAGGTGGCGCCAGTTTGCAGCTGCTGATAGGCAATGCGGCCAACCATCAGTCGCCTGTGCGCACTTTTGCCCCCACGCTGTATTTATCCTGGCAGCTGGCCGCCGGCGCCAGCCTCACCCTGCCGGCACATGTGGTAGAGCGCGGCCTGTACCTGTTTGATGGCAGCGTGCAGATAGGGAATGAAACCATCCAGGCTGGCGAGCTGATTGTGCTGGGCGAACAGGCCAGCCAGATCAGCACCTCGGCAGGTGCTAGTGGCGTACTGTTTGGTGGCGCGCCGCTGGACGGCCCGCGTTACCTGGACTGGAACTTCGTGGCCAGCGACCGAAACAGGCTGCAGCAGGCACGTGATGATTGGGCTAATGGCCGTTTTGCCATGGTAAACGGTGAAAACGAGTTTATTCCGCTGCCCTGATGCACCGTGTTATATAAAGCCGTGTACCAAGTTGGCCGCCTGCGGCCAACTTTTTTGCTTTTCGTAGCCGTTGCAAATCAACACCTTAAGCAAATACTTGCAGTTTATTGCGAGGTAAGTGTTGACGCCCTTTGTCTGTCTGGGTATAGT
>NZ_JAQQLF010000019.1 GCF_028548455.1 Vogesella aquatica | reverse complement strand
TGGCTTGTTTCGTTTGCGTCGTCAGCTGAGGAGGCGAACTATACCCAGACAGACAAAGGGCGTCAACACTTACCTCGCAATAAACTGCAAGTATTTGCTTAAGGTGTTGATTTGCAACGACTACGAAAAGCAAAAAAGTTGGCCGCAAGCGGCCAACCGGGTGAAGTGTACTGCTTGCCAGGCTTAAATGGATTCGAGCATGGCGGGCGTCATCATGGCTTTCAGGCGAATTTGCTCGATGCCATGGCGTTCGCGGTGGTTCAGCCACCAGACGGAGCCTTTTTTCACACTCCACAATAGTGGCTGCTCACTAAGCAGTGTGGCGGCCAAGCGACCAATATAGGGCTGATGACCGACCAGTACGATGGTTTTACCGCACTCCGGCCAGCCTACTGCGGCCAGCACCGCCTCTACCGAGGCATCCGGGTTGAGTGCGGGCAGGATTTCGTAGCTTTTTGCCAGAGAAGCTGCCGTCTGCTGGGAGCGCACCGCTTCGGAAGCGAGCAGGCGGAAATTGTCCGGCAGCTGCTTGTGCAGCCAGTCGGCCATGCGGCGGGCTTGTTGTTGGCCGCGGCGGGTCAGTGCGCGCGCCAGGTCGTCGTTGCCGTCTTCGGCTTCGGCGTGTCGCCACAGAATCAGATCCATGGTGTGTTCCTCGGTGAATGTTGTTGTGTTTATGGTGATGCAGTATATCGATGGCTGATTACAGCAGCAGGTAATGCACCAGGATGGGGGCGAGGATGGCAGTAAACAAGCCGGTCAGCCCCATGGCCAGCCCGGCAAACGCACCGGCAGTTTCCGATAGCTGGAAAACACGTGCCGTGCCGATACCATGCGCCGCGACACCGGTCGCCACGCCCAGCACTACGTCGTCGTGCATGCCCATCAACCGCACCAGTGGTTTGGCAAAGATGGCGCCGATGATACCGGTGACAATCACAAAGGTTGCCGATAGCGCCGGGATCCCGCCGAGCACCTCGGCCACACCCATGGCGATGGGGGTGGTGACCGAGCGTGGTGCCAGCGATAGCAACATGCTGCGCGGCATATCAAACAGTAGCCCGCTACACACCGCCGTTACCACACCGGCCACGCTGCCTGCCACGATCGCCAGCAGAATGGCGAAACCGCTTTTACGCAGCCGCCCCAGATTGTTGTATAGCGGTATGGCCAGCGCCACAGTGACCGGCCCGAGCAGAAACTGGATAAAGCTGGCGCCTTTCATGTACTGCTGGAAATCCATGCCCAGCAACAGCAGTACCGCAATCACCATCACGGCACCAATCAGCACGGTATTGGCCAGGGGGTGGCCGTGATAGCGGCGGCTCAGGGCGAGTGCGGCGCGGTATGCGGCCAACGTTAGCAACAGGCCGGTAAGTGGTGAGCCCTGCACCCAGGCAAGTACACTCATCGCGCCTTCCCCCGAGCCTGCCACCACAGCCCCAGTTGCAACACCAGCGCCGTGATGATGAAGGTAGACAAAGTAGCCACCACCAACACCAGCGGCAGGCTGAGCGGGTGTGCCGACAGCATGGGCCAGAATGCCAGAATGCCGACCCCAG
This sequence comes from Vogesella aquatica, assembly GCF_028548455.1. Lineage (GTDB taxonomy): Bacteria > Pseudomonadota > Gammaproteobacteria > Burkholderiales > Chromobacteriaceae > Vogesella > Vogesella aquatica. The sequence continues at coordinate 79,239 of NZ_JAQQLF010000019.1, read as the reverse complement.
CCGGAATGAAAAGCAGCGACATGTGCGTCATCAGCCGCGGGATATTGTCGCGCAGCGCTGCGGGCACGCCACGGCGGGCGCATAGGGTAAGGAATAGCAGCAGCATGCCCAGCACGGCGCCGGGCACCGGCCAGCCCAGGCTGCGGGCGATGACTTCACCCATAAACTGGTAAGCCAGCAGCCAGATAAAGGTTTCGATCATGGCAATTAGAAGACAAGGTTGGCCGCAAGGGCAGGACAGCACAAAGCACGTTTTGGCATAATGCCGCCCATGGATGAAAAACAACGCTGGTCGGCTACGCTGCCGACATGCAGCCCTCTACTGGCCGCCTGCATAGGCACGCGTGGCTCGCTAACCGAACACCTGATGGCCACCGGCCACCCATTTGCGGTGGACGTGCTGACGCAAGGTAATACCCCCGCGTATGCAGACGAAGCCGAACTGCTGCAGATTAGCGCAAAGCAGCCGGTTTATGCCAGACACGTTCGATTAATGCTAGCTGGTGAACCGGTGGTGATTGCACGCAGCATCACCCTGGATGACTGCCAGGTATGGCGCCCGATACTGGAACGCGGCAGCCGCTCGCTGGGACTGACGCTGTTTGGCGGCCTGCCCGGCCTGGGGCGCGAAGCGCTGCAGTTCCTGCAAAGCGATCACCCGCACCCGCTGTATGCCCTGGCCAGCGTACACGATACCCACCATGCCCCCCAGCTGACCGCACGGCGCTGCCGTTTTACCCTGGCCAATTCCCCGCTGCTGGTGAGCGAGGTGTTTTTGCCGGCCCTGGAGAATTACCTGCGATGAACACCGCCCTGCTGCGCGAGCGCGCAACGGTCTATGGCCAACTGATGCGCGTAGACAAACCCATCGGCACCCTGCTGCTGCTGTGGCCCACACTATGGGGCCTGTGGCTGGCCGCCAAAGGCCGGCCAGACTGGCTGGTACTACTGGTTTTTGTGCTGGGTACCTTTCTGATGCGCTCCGCCGGCTGTGTGATTAACGATTACGCCGACCGCCATTTTGATGCCCACGTGGCACGTACCGCGCAGCGCCCGTTTGCTCGCGGTGCGGTCACCGGAAAAGAAGCACTGCTGTTGGCTGCAGGCCTGGCACTGCTGAGCCTGCTGCTGGTGCTGCCGATGAACAGCCTGACGCTGCTGATGAGCGTGCCGGCGGTATTGCTGGCGGCCACCTACCCGTACACCAAGCGCTTCTTTCCGCTGCCGCAAGCCTATCTGGGGCTGGCCTTTTCTTTTGGTATCCCCATGGCCTACGCCGCTCAAACCGGGCGCGTAGACAGCACCGCCTGGTGGCTGCTGGCGGCCAACCTGTTCTGGACAGTAGCCTACGACACCGCCTACGCCATGGCCGACAAACCGGATGACCTGAAGATCGGCATCAAGACCTCGGCCATTACTTTTGGTGATTACGATGTCGCCGCCATCATGCTGTGCCATGGCGTGTTCATGGCGCTGATGCTGGGCCTGGGCTGGCAGCTGGGGCTGGGCTGGCCCTACTTTACCGGGCTGGCGATCTCGGCCGTGCTAATCGGCAAACAGTATCTGGAGATCCGCACCCGTGACCGTGCCCTGTGTTTCAAGGCTTTTCTGGACAACAACCGCGTAGGTGCCGTGATGTTCGCCAGCTTGCTACTGGAATACGGGCTGTACCTGCACTAAACACCACAGCCTCACGCTGAAAAATTTCAATAACATTACCTGGAAATTTCAGCCCGATGCACCAAACTCCGGATATTTACTACCGGAGTTTTTCATGCCCGCTTTTGCCGATATTCTGCCCACCCTCCCCACTATCGACCACATCAATGCACTGAGCCTGCACAGCCCTGGCGGCGAACAAGTGGCTTTGCTGGAAAACAAGCCCGGCTCGGCCGGCTCGGTACGCCTGTACCACGCGCTGTGGCAACAGCACGGCTGTATCAACCATGCCGCCGCCCTGCAGGGCCTGGCGCTGTACGCAGAACATACCGCCGACGCACTGGCTTTTCCCGGCAAGCACCCCAATATCGACCGCCTGCTGGCCATCGGCCATGACGATGTTCTGAACGTGCAGCTGATTCTGGCCTGATACCCTCGCCGCAATACAAAACACCCCGCCGTAGCGGGGTGTTTGTTTTACTAGATAGACAGGTTGGCCGCAGCCTGCGGCCAACTAGCAGGCTAGACGTCCTGCCCTTCCACGATACCGTCGTGGCTGGCCGACTTGCCTGGCAGTATCAGGTTGAGAATCAGCGCCAGCACCGAGCACAAGCCCACGCCCACCAGGCCGAAGGAACCGAACTTCAGCTCCAGCCCACCGATACCGGCGGTGAGTACCACCGAGATGATCACCAAGTTGCGCGGCTCCATCAGGTCGACTTTGGCTTCGATCAGCGTTTTCAGGCCGATGGAAGCAATGGTACCGAACAGCAGTACCATGATGCCGCCCATCACCGGCATCGGGATGGACTGCAGCAGCGCATTGAACTTGCCAAAGAACGCCATGGCGATGGCAAAGACCGCCGCCCAGGTCATCACCACCGGGTTGAAGTTGCGGGTAATCATCACCGCGCCGGTAACTTCAGCGTAGGTTGTCACCGGCGGGCCGCCGATCAGGCCGGCCACGCACACGCCCAGGCCGTCACCCGCCAGCGTGCGGTGCAGGCCAGGGGTCTTGGTGTAGTCCTTGCCGGTCACACCACCAATGGCCATTACGCCACCGATATGTTCGATGGCCGGGGCAATCGCCACCGGCAGCATGAACAGCGCCGCAGCCCAGTTCACTTCCGGGCTATGGAACACAGGCGCGGCAAACCACGGTGCATTGGCCACCTTGGCAAAATCCACCACACCCATGAAGGCTGCCGCGATATAGCCCACGGTAACGCCAGCCAGAATCGGCACCAGCTTGAACATGCCGCGGGCGTAGATCGACACCGCAATGGTGGTCGCCAGCGAGATGGCCGCCAGCAGCAGCGAGGTTTCATACGGCATGATCTGTTGGCCGCCAGCACGGCCCATGGCCATATTGGACGCCGCACCGGCTACCGACAGGCCGATGATCATGATCACCGGGCCGATTACCACCGGCGGCAGCAGCTTGTTCACCAGCGCCATGCCGCGCCATTTCACGATGGCAGCAAACACGAAGTACATGAAGCCGGCAAAGAACAGGCCAAACATGGTGGCGCCCTGCCCCCAGGTTTGTATCGAGTAAATGATGGGGCCGATAAAAGCAAAGGAAGAGCCCAGGAAGATGGGCACCTGGCGGCCGGTGCACAGCTGGAACAGCAAGGTGCCAAGGCCGGCGCCCAGCAGCGCCATGGCGGGGTTCAGGCCGGTCAGCAGCGGTACCAGCACCAGCGCGCCAAAGGCGACGAACAGGATCTGGGCGCCGGACAGGGCCACTTTCACTTGTTGGAACATAGGTTTTACCTTCTTGTTGTTGAATGCTTTGTGTCTGTGCAGCGTGTATTACACCGTGCAGTACATCACCGCCTGGGCAGTAATGTTGTTATCTACCACCAGCTGCGTACTGTGCTGGCGAAACTGCGCCACCATGGCCTGCACGCACTGGTAAGTGTGGTGGGCCGGCTGCGCCTGATAAGCCATATCCACACCCAGCCGGGCAGCCAGTTTTTTTATCGTGGTCGGTTTGACGCACACATGTTGCTGCGGGTCGCTATAGGCCAGAAACGCGGTGACCAGCGGCCATTTGGCGGCGTTGGCATTCTTGTCGTGGCGGCACAGCAGCAGTACGTCGACAAAATCGTCAAAGCTGGCCGCATCGCAACGCGTCAGCAGCGCGTGCAGGCAGCGTACAAACGGCTCGTGCACATCGCCAAACGCCAGATAGTTGCGAAAGGCAATCTTTTCGAACGTGCTGATCGTGGTACAGTGCCCGACAAACTGCCTGCAGGCTTCGATTACCTCGCCGTAGCGCCGCTGTGCGATGGCTGCGGCCAACGTTGGCTGCGATAGCGCGGTATCAAACAGCGCCATGGCTTGCAGGGTGCTGCGATGCTTTTTGCCTAGCGCCAGCCAGGCCGGGTCTTGCAAGCCGTCGGGAAAGCGCAGCAGAAAGTCCTGCTCGATCTGTGCTACTTGTGCCTTGCTGATACTGCTGCTCATGCTGCCCCCAAGGTTGGCCGCGCCCGCAAAAAAGCCGCTCTTGCAAGCGGCTGTCTGCCAGGAATCAGGCGTGTTTGGTACCGAATATCTTGTCGCCGGCGTCACCCAGGCCCGGGATGATATAGCCGTGCTCGTTCAGGTGGCTGTCCAGCGAAGCGGCCACGATCTGCACGTCCGGGTGGGCATCGTTTACCGCTTTCACGCCTTCCGGTGCCGCTACCATCACCACCGCCTTGATGTGCTTGCAGCCATTGCGCTTGAGCAGGTCGATGGTGGCAATCAGCGAGCCGCCGGTGGCCAGCATCGGGTCGATGATCATGGCGATGCGCTCGTCCAGGTTGCCGACAAACTTCTCGAAGTAGGACACCGGTTCCAGGGTTTCTTCGTTGCGTGCCAGGCCTACCACGCTGATCTTGGCCGACGGTACCAGGTCGAGCACACCGTCCAGCATGCCGATACCGGCGCGCAGGATAGGCACCACGGTGACCTTCTTGCCTTTGATTTGTTGTACTTCGATCGGGCCGCACCAGCCATCGATAGTGACGGTTTCCAGCTCGAAATCACGGGTGGCTTCATACGCCAGCAGGCGGGCCAGCTCTTGGGTCAGCAGGCGGAATTTCATGGTGCTGATATCGCCCTCGCGCAGCAGGCCGAGTTTGTGTTGTACCAGCGGGTGATTAACTACGGTGATGTTCATGCTCTTCCCAAACCTTGGCAAAAAGCGGCTGCCTCAGGCTGGCGCCCGTGCAAACCGCTTTTCTTGATACGGAAAACCGGCCGCCAGGCGGCAGCCGGTTCGCTAAATTGGTATGGGGCGACATTGTACAAGCAAACAGCTGTTTGCAGCCATGCCCTCTATGCAGGGTTTTCCCTGTTTTGTGCGGCCAACTGCGTCAGATCAAACAAGGCCACAGGGGATGCGCCCACACGATGGGCCGGAAAAAGACAAACCCTGCCGCAGGCGCGACAGGGTTCGTGTGGCAAGACAGCTGCACAGGGCAGGCTGCGCTGCGGGCAATCAGGACGCTGCGATGTCTTTCAGCAGTTCCTGCAGCTCGCCGGCCTGGTACATCTCGTACATGATGTCCGAGCCGCCAACGAACTCGCCGTTGACATACAGCTGCGGGATGGTCGGCCAGTTAGCGTAGTCCTTGATGCCTTGGCGTACTTCCGGGTCGGCCAGCACATCGACGGTAACAAACTTCTCAACGCCACAGGCCTTGATGATTTGTACGGCACGGCTGGAAAAACCGCACTGCGGGAAGGTGGCGGAGCCTTTCATGTACAGCACGACCGGGTTTTCGGTCACGGTCTGGCGGATGGTGTCCTGAATCGACATGATCTTCCTTTTGCATTAATGGCCGGGCGATTACCCGACAAATTCAATCGGCTATTCTAGAGCTGCAGGCGCTGCGACTCAAGCCTTGCGCTGCAACACGGCGGCAAAAAAGCCGTCGCTGTTATGCAGATGCGGGCGCAGGCTCAGGTAATCACCGGTATCCAGCGCGATTTTCATCTCGGCCAGCAAGGCGTTGGCCGGCAGCAGTTCGAACTCCGGGTGGCTGGCCAGGAAGGCATTCACGATGTCCTGGTTTTCGGCCGGCAGCAGGCTACAGGTGGCGTATACCAGACGGCCACCCGCACGCACCAGGCGCGAGGCCGATGCCAGAATGGCGGTTTGCTTGGCGTTCAGCTCGGCTACGCTTTCCACGCTCTGGCGGTATTTCAGATCCGGGTTGCGGCGCAGGGTACCCAGGCCGGAGCACGGCGCATCCACCAGCACGCGGTCGGCTTTGCCGGCCAGGCGCTTCACCTTGGTGTCGTTCTCGTGTGCGATCAGCGTGCTGTTCACGTTGGACAGGCCGGAGCGCGCCAGGCGCGGCTTCAGGTTGGCCAGGCGTTTTTCCGAGATATCAAACGCGTACAGGCGGCCACTGGAAGCCATCTGTGCACCCAGCAGCAGGGTTTTGCCACCGGCACCAGCGCAGAAATCCACCACCATTTCACCACGGCGCGCGCCGGTGAGCAGGCCCAGCAGCTGGCTGCCTTCGTCTTGCACTTCGATGGCACCACCGACAAACAGCGGGTGGCGAGCCAGCGCCGGCTTGCCTTTCAGGCGGATGCCGATAGGCGAATACGGGGTAGGCTCGCAGGCAATGCCGGAATCCTGCAGCTGGATCAGCGCGTCGTCACGCTTCATTTTCAGGGTATTCACACGCAGGTCCAGCGGCGCGTAAGACGCCAGACCCTTGCCCAGCGCAATCACGTCGGCTTCTTCCTGCTCGCCCAGCAGGCCGATGACCCAGCCTGGCAGGCCGGAGCGGGCGCTCAGGTCGTCCGGCAGCTCGGCGCCTTTGACCGACGCCAGCCATTCGCGCTCGGTTTCTTTCATGACACCGTCCAGCTCGCGCAGGTTGGTACCACCGATACGCACCAGGGTAGCCAGCGCCAGGCGGCGCGAGTTCACCTGCTTGCCACACAGCGGGCGCAGGGTTTCCAGGTGGCGCAGGCAGGCAAAGGCAGTTTCGGCAATCAGGTGGCGGTCGGTGCCGCCCAGTTTGCTGTGCTGGCGGAAATGCGCGGTGAGCACGGCGTCGGCCGGGCGGTCAAAGCGCAGCATGGCAAACAGCACCTGTTCCAGGTGGTTGAATTGGCTAACGTTTACTTTCATTTTGTTGTCTCGGTTGTCGTGGCGGCTGTTTCCACACAGTGTCGCCATCTAGTTCAATCAGATTCGCACGCAGCTCGATACGCTTGTCTTTGTCTGCGCGCAGGATACGTACCGGAATATTGGCGAAGTCCGGGGCCAGCCAGAACTCTGTCAGCTCCCCCTCGTCCCGCACCCGGACCACTACGGCACGGATAGCACCTGCCCCCGTGTCAAAGTCGGTTTCCCCTTCCGGCCGCAGCGCCATGCGGTAAACCTTTTTACCCGTTGTGATCTGGATAGGCGCGTCGCTCAGTTTCTTGCCGTGCAGCGCCAGCTGCACCCCCAGGCTGAGCCAGTCCTGGGCACCGCGTTGCAGCGGCTCGGTCTTGTGTTCCTTGTCGCCATAAGCCAGCGTGGCGGCGGCCCAGTCAAAGCGGGCGTACTCGCGTGGCTCGCCGTTGCGCGTGGCCTTGAAATTTTCCGGCCTCAACCCCTGCGGCGTGATGCTGCCCACGGTTTCGTAACGCAGCTTGGGGCCCACCACCGGCGTGACATCGGTGATCAAACTATAGTTGCCGCCGTTGCGTTGCCAACGCATCTCGCCACTGCCCAGCAAGACACCAGACAGATATAAGCCATACTGCATGCGCGCCGCAGCCGGGAAGCGGGTAATGCGCTCGTCGGGCTTCACCACTTTTTCGTTGTCCGCATCGGCCTTGTCAGCCGGCTTGCTGGCCACTTCAGCCAGCGGTGCACTGGCGGCAGGCTTGGCCACGTTGGCCGCTTTGGCCATGGGTACGCTAGCCTCTGCCTGCGCTACCTGCTGCTCTGGCACTGGCGGCACGGCGGCTACGGCACTGGCGGCGTGCCGTGGCTTGGTCTTGGCCGGGCTGGCCGCTGCTTTCTTGTGCTTCGGCTTGGGCTTGTCGGCCACCGGCTGCGACGCCTCGCCACGCGGCACACCCAGCGTACCGGGGATGCGGGGGGCGCTCAATGCAGGCGGCTTGGGTATATCCAGCTGCATGTCTTGCAGCGTGGCGCTGAGCTGGCGTAGCGCCGGGTCTTCCGGCATATCGATGCTATCAAACGACACCAGCCCGCTGCCCAGCGCCAGAATATGCGCCAGCAGGGACAGGATAAAGGCCACCGCCATCAGGCTGGCAGCCGGTTTACGCCAGCGCGTCAACGCGGCGCCGGCACCATCAGGCTGGCGTCGGCCTGGCTGGCGGCCACGCCGCTGACACGGCTGCCGTTTACTTGCAGCTCGCCGGCCACAAACTGGCGCACGGCTTGCGGGTACAGCTGGTGCTCCAGCGCCAGCACACGGTTAGCCAGCGCCGCCTCGGTATCGTCATCCAGCACCGGTACCACGCCCTGCGCCACGATCGGGCCATGATCCAGCTCGGCAGTAACGAAATGCACGGTGCAGCCGGCCACTTTGCAGCCCATGTCGATAGCACGCTGGTGGGTATGCAGGCCAGGGAACGACGGCAGCAGCGAGGGGTGGATATTCAGCATGCGGCCTTCGTAGCGGGCGGTAAACGCGGGCGTCAGGATACGCATGAAGCCGGCCAGCACCACCAGATCGGGGGCGAAAGCGTCGATTTCACTGGCCAGGCGCTCGTCAAACGCTTCACGGCTGGCAAACTGCTTGTGGTCCAGGCCCACGGTGGCAATGCCACGCTCGGCGGCCCAGGCCAGGCCGGCAGCATCGGGGCGGTTGGCAATTACCGCGGCAATACGCGCGCCGGCGATCTGCGCATCGACAATGGCTTGCATATTGGAGCCACGGCCGGAAATCAGGATGACGATGTTTTTCATGTCGGCAGTCAAAAACGGTTGTGCAACAGCAGAAAGGTTGGCCGCAAACAGAAACGCCGCCAGCACTGCCGGCGGCGCCTTGCGTCAGCCAGACAGGGCTCAGGCTACCTGGGTCTGGTGCTCGTCGCCGTTACGGGCACGGATCACGCCGATGCGCGATACGGTTTCGCCCTGCTCGGCCAGGAACGCCGCTGCCGCGTCAGCATCCGCAGCATCCACGATCACCACCATGCCGATGCCACAGTTGAAGGTGCGGTACATTTCCTGCGCATCCACATTGCCTTCGGCCTGCAGCCACTGGAACAGCTTGGGCATGGCCCAGCTGCCAGCGTCGATCTGCGCCACGGTGTTGGCCGGCAGCACGCGCGGGGTGTTTTCGGTAATGCCGCCACCGGTGATGTGCGCCATGCCTTTTACCGTCAGCTTCTCCATCAGCGCCAGAAGGGGCTTCACGTAGATGCGGGTCGGGGCAATAACGGCCTCACGCAGGGTTTTGTCGCCGTCAAAGGCAGCATCCAGCTCTGGCTGGGCGCGCTCGATGATCTTGCGCACTAGGCTGTAACCATTGGAGTGCACACCGTTGGATTTCAGGCCCAGTACCACATCGCCCGGCTTGATGTCGCGGCCGGTGATGACCTTGCTCTTTTCAACCACGCCAACGGCAAAGCCGGCCAGGTCGTATTCGCCTACCGGGTACATGCCCGGCATTTCGGCGGTTTCACCACCGATCAGTGCGCAGCCTGCTTGCTCGCAGCCTTCGGCGATGCCCTTGATTACGTCGGTTGCTTGCGGTACATCCAGCTTGCCGCAGGCAAAGTAATCCAGGAAGAACAAAGGTTCGGCGCCTTGTACCAGAATGTCGTTGACACTCATGGCCACCAGGTCGATGCCGACGGTATCATGCTTGTTCCAGTCAAAGGCGAGCTTCAACTTGGTACCGACGCCGTCAGTACCGGAAACCAGTACCGGCTCTTGGTATTTTTTGGAAATTTCCACCAGTGCGCCGAAACCGCCGAGGCCACCGAGGACTTCCGGACGCATGGTGCGTTTGGCAAACGGCTTGATGTTTTCGACGAGCGCGTCGCCGGCATCGATATCGACGCCGGCATCACGGTAACTGAGGGACGTGGTGTTCAAGGTAAACTCGCTTTCTGCTAACGTGATCGTTTTGCTGCTTTGAGCGCCCTGGGCTCTTGGCCCAAAGCGGCTGTATTTTAACTGAAAAGACAATGGAACGCTCCCGCTCTGTTTATCTTCCGTGGTTGATTATCGCTATCGCACTGGCAGCCTTGCTATGGTTGGCTGGCAGGCTGGCCGGCGTACTGGCGCCTTTTGTCACCGCGGCGATTCTGGCTTACATCCTGGACCCGGCCGTAGACCGGCTGCAGGAAAAAGGCCTGTCGCGCACCGGTTCGCTGCTGCTGGTGATGGTGGGCGGGTTTATTGCCATACTCGGGCTGATCCTGATCGTGGTGCCCATGCTGGTTTCGCAGGCACAAGCGCTGGCAGCCCGGCTGCCGGTACTGGTGGATTTTGTGCAACACCAGGCACTGCCGCGCATCAACGCCTGGCTGGGCACCAGCCTGAGCATAGACAGTGACAGCTGGCGCAATGTGCTGAGCCAGAACGCCGGCAATGTGCGCCAGACCATTACCCGCGTGGCGCCGCAGCTCACCCATGGCGGCGCACTGCTGCTATCGAGCCTGGCCAACCTCAGCCTGCTGCCCATCCTTTTGTATTACTTCCTGCACGGCTGGGACGATATGGTGGCGCGCATCGCCAGCCTGATACCGCGGCGCTGGGAGGCCGAAGTTGGTCGCATCGCGCGTGAAGTAGACAGCATGCTGGGGCAGTTCCTGCGCGGCCAGCTGTCGGTGATGCTGATCATGGCGGCCATTTATGGCGGCGGCCTGTGGCTGGTGGGGCTGGATTCCGGCCTGGCCATCGGCATTATTGCCGGCCTGCTGGTGTTCATCCCTTATCTGGGCGCCTTCCTGGGCCTGCTGCTGGCGACCCTGGCCGCCGTGCTGCAGTACGACAGCGCCAGCGGCATCCTGATGGTGTGGGGGGTGTTCATGGTGGGGCAAATGCTGGAAAGCTTTCTGGTGACGCCCTATCTGGTGGGCGAGCGCATCGGCCTGTCGCCCATGACCGTGATCTTTGCCCTGATGGCGTTTGGCGAGCTGATGGGCTTTGTCGGCATCCTGCTGGCCCTGCCGCTTTCTGCCATTAGCGTGATTCTGATGCGCCATCTGGTCAGACATTATTTCAATAGTGGCTTTTATCAGCGTAAAATCGACCCCTGACTCTTTTTGACCGCCCCCATGTTGGATCAGCTTGTTCTAGACCTCAGCCCCACCCCGCTCCCCGCCTTCGATAATTTTCTGGCGCAGCGCAACCGCGAAATCATCGCAGCGCTCACCCACGAAGAAGGCGAGCGCTTCGTGTACCTGTGGGGCGAGCCGGGGTGCGGTAAAACCCACCTGCTGCAGGCCTGGATCGCCCACGCCGAGCGCATGGGCCGCGCCTCCATCTACCTGGACGCCCAGCACGAACAACTACCCGACTTTGCGCGCGAGGCCAGCTTCATCGCCGTCGACCACGTGGACGACCTGCCACCGGACGACCAGATCATGCTGTTCTCCATCTACAACTCGCTGAAGGAAAGCGGTGAAGGCCGCCTGCTGATGGCCGGCCGCCAGCCGCCAATGCAGGCCCCGGTGCGCGACGACCTGCGCACCCGCCTGGGCTGGGGCCTGGTGTTCGAGGTAAAAGCCCTGTCGGACAACGACAAGCTGGCCGCCCTGCGCCACCACGCCGCCAGCCGCCAGCTGGCCATTGGCGACGATGTTTTCCGCTACCTGCTCACCCACTGGCGGCGCGACCTGTCCAGCCTGATTACCATGCTGGATACACTGGACCGCTACTCGCTAGCCATGCGCCGGCCCATCACTGTGCCGCTGGTGAAAAACGTATTGCAAACCGCCAACCCCGGAACCTGACATGAACCTTGCCCTGTTTGACCTCGACAACACCCTGATTGCCGGTGATTCCGACACCGAGTGGCCCAAGTTCCTGATCAAACGCGGCATCCTGGACCCGGAGCACCACGCCCGCCAGAACGACTACTTCTACGAGCAGTACAAAGCCGGCACGCTGGATATCTACGAATTTCTGGACTTCCAGCTGGCGCCGCTGGCGCGCTTCAGCCGCAGCGAACTGGACACCCTGCACGCGCAGTACATGCAGGCGCACATCCTGCCCATCATTCCGCAAAAGGCGCGCGAGCTGGTAGCCGCCCACCAGGCAGCCGGCGACGTGGTGATGATCATCACCGCCACCAACCGCTTCATTACCGCCCCCATCGCCCGCGAGCTGGGCGTGGCGCACCTGATTGCGGTAGAGCTGGAAGAGGACGCAGCCGGCAACTACACCGGCAAACCCACCGGTGTACCCAGCTTCCAGGCCGGCAAGATCACCCGCCTGAACGAATGGTTGGCCGCACGCGGCGAAACGCTGCAAAGCTACGACAAGAGCTATTTCTATAGCGACTCGCGTAACGACCTGCCGCTGATGTCCATCGTGACCCACCCGGTAGCGGTAGACGCCGACGACACGCTGCTGGCGCACGCACGCGAGCAAGGCTGGCCCAGCATCACGCTGCGCGACTAGGCCATGCTGCAGCTCACCACGGCTACCGCCGCTGACCTGCCCGCGCTGTGCCGCCTGGTCAACCTGGCCTACCGCCCCGGCGATGGCCAGGCCGGCTGGACGCACGAGTCGGCACTGATTCGCGGTGCACGCACTAGCGAGGCGCAACTGGCCACCGTGCTGGCTGCGCCCGGACAAGTACTGCTGGGCTGGCAAGCTGGGCAGCTGGTAGCTTGCGTGCACATCGAGCCGGCCAGCGGCTACGGCTATATCGGTATGCTGGCAGTAGACCCTGCCTGTCAGGCCGGCGGCATCGGCAAAACCATGCTGGCGCACGCCGAAGCCACGCTGGCCAGCCACTACCGGCTGCCGCGGGCGCGCATGAGCGTGCTGGCCGGCCGCCCCGAGCTGCGCGCCTACTACCTGCGCCGCGGCTACCTGCCCACCGGCGAACGCCAGGCTTACCCACTGGACGCTGGCGTTGGCCAACCGCGGGACGCCACGCTGGATCTGGAAATGCTGGAAAAACCGCTCGTCGCCTGAACCGGAGCTGCAATGGACAAACTGGACGCTTTTCTTACCCGCGCCGAAGCACTGATGGCCCGCCTGGAGCCGCTGCTACCGCCGGCCATTCCCGAGCCGGACTGGAGCGCACCGGCCTTCCGCTGGTGCCGCGCCGGCCTCAGCGGCTGGCTGGAAGCCATCCACGCGCCGCATACCGTACGCCTGGCCGACCTGACCGACATCGAGCGCCAGAAAGCGCTGATCGTGCGCAATACCGAGCAGTTTCTGGCGGGCCGCCCGGCCAATAACGTACTGCTTACCGGCGCGCGCGGCACCGGCAAGTCGTCGCTGATCAAGGCGCTGCTGGCGCAGTATGCGGCACAGGGGCTGCGTGTCATCGAGGTCGATAAAACCCACCTGCCCGACCTGGGCCAGATCGTGGCGCTGGTGGCCACGCGGCCGGAGCACTTCATCCTGTTCTGCGACGATCTGTCGTTTGAAGAGGGCGAAGACAGCTACAAGGCGCTGAAATCGGCACTGGATGGCGGCCTGGCGCAGCGCGCGGCCAACCTGCTGGTGTACGCCACCTCCAACCGCCGCCACCTGATGCCGGAGCGCGCCAGCGAAAACCGCGAAGGCTGGGTAAAGGATGGCGAAATTCACCCCGGCGAAACCACCGAAGAAAAAGTATCGTTATCCGACCGCTTTGGCCTGTGGCTATCGTTCTACCCCTTCGACCAGCACGCCTACCTGGCGGCAGTGCGCGGCTGGCTGGCCCATTTCAGCCTGCCGCTGGACGCAGAAGCCGAACGCGCCGCGCTGCAATGGAGCCAGCTGCGCGGCAGCCGCTCCGGCCGCGTAGCCTGGCAGTTTGCCTGCGACTGGGCCGGGCGCGAGCCGGCCGAACGCGTAGCCGAAGTCGGCCGCTAACCCTGATACCGGCCGCACTGCGGCCTACCGAGTCAACCATGCCTGAACACAAGCAAACCATTCCCGTGGTCGCCGGTGCGCTGATGCGCCCTGACGGCCAGTTCATGCTGGGCAGCCGCCCGGCCGGCAAACCCTACCCCGGCTACTGGGAATTCCCCGGCGGCAAGGTAGAGGCCGGCGAAACACCGCTGGCCGCGCTGGTTCGCGAGTTCCAGGAAGAAATGGGCATCACCGTTACCCACGCCACACCGTGGCTGCGCCGCGTACACCATTACGAACACGCGTCAGTCGAGCTGCTGTTCTACCGCATCTGGGCGTGGCAAGGCGAACCGCAGCCGCACGAAGGCCAGGCCTTTGCCTGGCAGCAGCCCGGCCATTTGTCGGTAAAACCCATGCTGCCGGCCAACGACCCCATCCTGCGCTCGCTGCAGCTGCCGGACGTACTGAACCTCACCTGCATTGCCGAAACCGGGCGCGATGCGCTGCTGGACAAGCTGGCCCAGCACCAGGACGCGCCGTGGGTCATCGTGCGCGAACCGCAAAAAAACCGCGAACAGTTGGCCGCACTGGTGGGCGAGATCAGCGAAATCATCCACCCGCGTGGCGGCAAGCTCATCGTCAACGCTGACCCGGCCTGGCTGAAAGGCTGGCCAGTGGATGGCGTACAGCTCAATAGCCAGCGTCTGGCCGCTTGCGAGGCGCGCCCGCACTTCGCCTGGGTCGGCGCGTCCTGCCACAGCCGCACCGAGCTGGACCGTGCTGCCGCGCTGGGGCTGGATTACGCGCTGCTGGGCCACGTGCAAGCCACCGCCAGCCACCCCGGCCAGGCAGCGCTGGGCTGGGACGGGCTGGCCGCCTGCCTGGCGCCGGCGGCACCGCTGCCGGTGTTTGCGCTGGGCGGGCTGCGTACGGCCAACCTTGATGCAGCCAGACAAGCAGGCGCGCATGGCGTGGCGCAAATGCGGGGGGCCTGGCAATGAAAAAGCTCAGCCGCCAGCAATGGCTGTTTGTCGGCATTGCCCTGATCTGCTTTGCCGTGCTCAAAGCCGGGCTGATCTACTGGTACCTGCAAAACAAAGGCAGCGAGCTGCAGCGCCAGGACGTGAGCTGCAGCAACCTGCAGCAGGGCTGCACCTTGCCCGATGGCAGTGTGCTGCGCTTTGACCGCACACCACGCCACAGCCAGCCATTCCTGATCAGCCTGAGCAAACAAGGCGGCACTGCACCGGCTGCCGAGTTTTCCATGGAAAAAATGGATATGGGCTTTAACCGCTATCGTTTTATCGATGGCCAGTCACAGTGGCAGGCCAAGGTAACGCTGCCGGTCTGCATCAGCGGCAGCGGCGACTGGCTGCTGGACCTGAAATACAGCGACCACAGCTACCGCGTGCGTTTCAAAAGCCAGTAAGCCCGCACCCAGACCACACCAGACTGCCAGTCAGCCCGCGCTGACTGGCATTTTCTTTGCCAAGCATGCACCGGCACACGGCCTGCCAGCGTAGTGCCTACGCCGACAGGACTCTTCATGCTTTTTTATCAAAAAATAAAGCTGGCACATGGTTTGCTTAACATACCGTGCTCTTTGGAGCGACAGGTGTTGTTTCCCGTTTTTTGGGCTTGGTTTTAATAAACCAAGCATGGAGAGGGAAATATTTTGCACAAATTTGGTGCAAAAGCTTCCCGAATTGGTGCCATGCGCCAATTCGGGGCTTCATTTTCGGATTGATGCGCCACGCCAAGGCGGGGCGCCAGGGTTTGATAGAGGGAGAACCAGAACGGCCAAGCCGTCATCTCAACAAGCCAGGGGTTGGCCGCAGCGATGCGGCCAACCTTTTGCTTTTCTGGCCCCGGCGCCTGCACCAATGCACCACTCAGGGCTGATCCCCCACCAGATAACGCTGGCTCATCTGTTTGAACAACGGCGTACCGGATACACGCAGGCACTCGAACAGCACCATCTCGCGCGTTACCAGCACAGCACCGGCGTCACGCATGCGCTGCAGGCCATAGTCGCGGTCCAGCAGCGAGCGGCTGGATACCGCGTCCGCCACCACAAATACCTGTTTGCCTTCTTGCAGCAGCCCCATCACGGTTTGCAGCACGCATACATGGGTTTCCATGCCGCACACAATGACCTGGCGGCGCGACATCAGGCTATCAGGCAGGCACTGCCCTTCCATGCAGGAAAAATGCAGCTTTTCTACCACCGCCGCCTGCGGGGCCAGTGCCGACAGCAAGGGCAAAGTCTCGCCCAGGCCTTGCGGGTATTGCTCGGAAAACACAACCGGTAGCCCCAGATCGATCGCTACCGCAATCAGCCAGCGGCAGCGCGCCACCATGCCAACAGCGTCCTGCACCGCTGGCACCAGCTTTTCCTGTACATCCACCACCAGCAGCGTGGCATCGTCTTTGTTGATCAGCATGCTTGCTCCTCAAGATGACTTTGCAGCTTAACTGCAGGTCGCAATCGAGGGCAAACCCCTGATGGGCAAGGCTATAAAGTATGGCAACATCAAGCATCCACAAAACCAACACCCCCACGCCACCGGAGAGTGACATGCTGCAAGGTGCCTACCGCGAATTCCATCAACGTATCCTGGAAACCCTGCCTGCGCGGCGGGTGTTTACCGACCCGTTGTCCACGCTGGCCTACGGCACCGACGCTTCCTGTTACCGGCTGATGCCCAAGATCGTGATCAAAAGCGAAAGCGAAGCCGAGGTGCGCACTATTCTGCGCGAGGCGGCCAGCTTGCAGCTGCCGGTGACCTTCCGCGCCGCCGGCACGTCGCTGTCCGGCCAGGCGGTGAGTGATTCCATCCTGGTGGTGGCCAGCCACGGCTGGAAAACCCTGCAGGTGCTGGACGATGGCCTGGCTATCCGCCTGCAGCCGGGCGTAATCGGCGCCGAGGCCAACGCCGCACTGCTGCCGTTCGGCCGCAAGATCGGCCCCGACCCGGCCACCATCAACTCGGCCATGATCGGCGGCATCGTCAACAACAACTCCAGCGGCATGTGCTGCGGCACCGCCGAAAACACCTACCAGACGCTGAAATCGCTGCGCATGGTGCTGGCTGACGGCACGGTGCTCGATACCGGCGACGCGGCCAGCGCGGCCGCCTTCCGCGTAAGCCACGCCGGCCTGCTGGCGCAGCTGGGCGCACTGCGCGCGCGCATTCTGGCCGACGACACGCTGGCCGCGCGCATCCGCCGCAAGTACAAGATGAAGAACACCACCGGCTACAGCCTGAACGCGCTGCTGGATTTTGCCGACCCGGTGGACATGCTGGCGCACCTGATTGTGGGCAGCGAAGGCACGCTGGCCTTTGTGTCCGAGGTGACCTACCACACCGTGGTGGAGCACCCGCACAAGGCCTCGGCCCTGGTGTTCTACCCCGACATCAAGGCCGCCTGCGACGCCATCCAGATTCTGGCGCAGCACAAAGACGTGGTGTCGTCGGCCGAGCTGCTGGACCGCGCCAGCCTGAAGTCGGTAGAAAACAAGGCCGGTGTGCCGGACTTCATCAAAACGCTGGGGCCGGACGCCGCCGCCATCCTGATCGAAACCCGCGCCGCCAGCCCGGAGGCCATTGCGGCCAACGTAGCGGCCATCAGCGGCTTTATTGCGCACATCCGTACCGAAACCGGCATCCGCTTTACCAGCAACGTAGCCGAATACACCCAGTACTGGAACATCCGCAAAGGCATGTTCCCCAGCGTGGGGGCGATGCGCGCCGCCGAAACCACGGTGATCATCGAAGACGTGGCCTTCCCCATCGAGCACCTGGCCGAAGGCACGCTGAAGCTGCAGGCGCTGTTCCGCCAGTTCCACTACGACGAGGCCATCATTTTCGGCCACGCGCTGGAAGGCAACCTGCACTTCGTGTTCACCCCCAATTTCAGCGGCCCGGCCGAGATCGCCCGTTACGAAGCGTTTATCGAAGCGGTGTGCCAACTGGTGGCGGTGGAATACGAAGGCGCGCTGAAAGCAGAACACGGCACCGGCCGCAATATGGCGCCGTTCGTGGAGATGGAATGGGGCCCCGCCGCTTACCGCCTGATGCAGGAAATCAAGGCGCTGTTCGACCCGCAAGGCATCCTGAACCCGGACGTGATCATCACCCACGACAAGCTGCTGCACGTGCGCGACCTGAAGCCGATTCCGGCGGTGGGCCCGCTGATCGACAAGTGTATCGAGTGCGGCTTCTGCGAGGTAATGTGCCCTAGCCGCGCCATTACCCTTACCCCGCGCCAGCGCATTGTGGCCAACCGTGAAATGGCGCTGCTGGAAAAAACCGGCGATAGCGGCCGTCTGGCCGAGATCCGCGCCGCCTACCAGTACGCGGGCGACGAAACCTGTACCACCTGCGGCCTGTGCGAAACTGCCTGTCCGGTGGGAATCAACACCGGCAGCCTCACCAGCCTGATCCGCCAGGCCAGCCTCAGCGACGTGGGCTGGGCGGTAGCAGACACACTGGCCGACAATTTTGCTAGCGCCACGACTGGCGCCAAGCTGGGGCTGAAGGCGCTGGACGTGGTACACGCGGTGGCCGGCGACGGTGCCACCGGCGGCGTGATGCGCGTACTGCGCAAGGTGGGCGGCCGCCATATCCCGCGCTGGAACCGCTACTTCCCGCGCGCCGCTGGCAAGATGAAAACGCTGGGCGTCAACATGCACAGCCCGCGCCAGGTGGTGTACCTGCCATCGTGCCTCACCCGTACCTTCGTGCCCTCGCGCCACATGCCGGACCAGCGCCCGCTGAACGAAGTAGTGGCCTCGGTGCTGGGCAAAGCCGGCTACGGCATTGTCTACCCCGACGGGCTGGCCAATCTGTGCTGTGGTACGCCGTTCAAATCCAAAGGCGCACAGGACGCTGCCGACAAAAAGGTGAGCGAGCTGGAAGCCGCACTGCTGGCCGCCAGCGACAACGGCCGCCTGCCGGTGATTATCGACAACGGCGTGTGCACCGCCGCGCTGCTGGACGGCATCCGCGACCCGCGCCTGCAGGTGATGGACGTCACCCGCTTTGTACACGACGTGGCCGCTGAACACCTGAGCTTCACCCCGCAAAACGAGCAGGTGGCGCTACACGTGGTATGCAGCATGCGCAAGAAAGGCCAGGCCGGCCTGCTCAACGCGCTGGCGCGCCGCTGCGCCACGCAGGTACTGGAGCCCAAGGGCATTACCTGCTGTGGCTTTGCCGGCGACAAGGGCTTCAGCCACCCGGAGCTGAACGAAAGCGCGCTCAGCGGCCTGCGCCTGCAAGTACGCGACTGTGGCAGCGGCTTCTCCACCAGCGCCACCTGCGAGATCGGCCTGTCGGAACACGGCGGCATTCCCTACCAGCACCTGATGGTACTGGTAGACCGCGCCACCCAAGCCAAGCGCTAAACGGCTACGCGCCCGCTTGCGGCCAACCTTGCTGCCCGTGCCGGCTTGCCCGCACGGGCAGTTGCCATTTGGCATGCAGCAATGGCAAGGTAGGACTTCGGGCCCGGCCAACCGCCGCCGCCGCCCATCAACTCCGGGAGCCCCCATGGCTTATATCATCCGTCGCCTGCAGCCCACCGATGCGGCTGCACTGTACCGCCTGCGTCAATCCCCCGGCGTGGTGCGCAATACCCTGCAACAGCCGTTCCAGTCGCTGGCGGCCACCCAGGCCTTTCTCGACAACTACTCGGAAACCAGCCACGCGCTGGTGGCCTGTACCGACGACGGCGAGCTGGTCGGCTGTGGCGGGCTGCACCCGTCCGGCCACAGCCCGCGCCGCCGCCACGCCGCGCTGTTCTTTCTGTTTGTGCGTGACGACTGGCAGGGCAAGGGCGTGGGTAGCGCACTATTGCGGGCGGTGCTGGACTACGCCGACAACTGGCTCGATCTGAAGCGCATCGAGCTGGACGCCGTACACGACAACCACGGCGCCATCGCGCTGTACGAGCGCTTCGGCTTCCGCCACGAAGGCGTCAGCCGCGGCTTCAACCTGCGCGAAGGCGTATACGAGGACGCGGTACTGATGGCACGGCTGCGCTTCCGTGAAGGTGAACTGGGCGCGCCGCGCGGTGAATCGCCGGATCAGGCTGGCGAACGCATGCCTGCCGGCAGCGCCTTCAGCCTGCGCCACGCCGAACCGGGCGACGCCGCCGGCATGGCCGCGCTGATGGCCTACGACAGCACCTACGGCAACACGCTGCAGCTACCCTACCCCAGCCCCGCCATCTGGCAAAAGCGGCTGGCCAAACACGGCGGCACCGTGCTGGTAGCCTGCGACGAGGGCGGTACCATCATCGGCCACTGTGGCGCCTGGGCACCAAGCGACAACCCGCGGGTAGCGCATATCATCGGCGTGGGCATTACCGTGTCGCCTGCGTGGCAAGGCCGTGGCGTGGGCAGTGCACTGCTGTCTGCCATGGTGCAACAGGTACGCGATTACCAGCCCTACCGCCGCATGGAGTTAACCGCCTTTGCCGGCAACACCCCAGCCATTGCGTTGTACCGCAAGCTGGGCTTCCAGCAGGAAGCGCTACTGACCGGCTACGCCTACCAGGCCGGCCAGTACCGCGACTGCGTACAGATGAGTTTGTGGCTGAAATAAAAAAGCCCGGGCATGCTTAACATGTCCGGGCTGTTCAGGGGCGTGGTAGCCTGGCGTGCTAATGCGGCCAACTACCGGCTCCTGATCGGGATACCGTCACTAGACCGCCACCTTGCATACCAGGCTATACACCGCCGGGTGGCCATTCAGGCTGAACATGCCACCCGCCATAATCTGGTTGGTTTCATGCGCGCCAATCATCAGGCTGCCATTCTTGCTATCGGCTGCGGCACCATCCAGCCCCAGGTTCACGGCGGCATACGCCGAATTTGCCCAGAGTGCGCTACCGGCAAACTGCTTGCTTACCTTGCCACTACTGCCATCAGCGGTGATGGTAAATGCCGCATCTACCGTACCGTTCGCTTTCACGGCAACCGTGGCATTACTGATAGCGACAGAGGTAATGGTGCTATCCGTCGATGGCTTGGTTGCATGCGTATCGGCGCAAGACAGCTTGGCTCCCGCCAGGCTCGTGCCGTAAGAGCTGGATGCTGGGTGATAAACCAGATAATGCGCCGCATTGGCGTCGGTCAGGGTCAGGTTTTGGGTGAAACCTACCGTGGCGGTGCCTTTATTCCAGCGACCGACTGCATACCATTGGTCACCGTGCATTTCTTTCACACCGTAGCTGCCAGCCAGCGAATTCGCGGAGAATTTGGTAACGGCACCATTTGCCGTCTGCACAAGATCGGTAGCATTCGCCACCAGGCTGAGCCCCTTGCTGTACATGCCGCCGCGGACACCGTTGGTGTCCAGCAGTTTGCTAACGCTACCGGTAAAATCACCACTGGCGGGTGCTGGTACCGTTGTAGTGGCAGAACTGGTCGGCAACACAGGAGCCGCAGCATCTCCACCACCGCCGCCGCACGCAGCCAGCGCCAGTGGCAAGCCAATGCATGCAATCAGCTTTAGTTGATTTTTCATTGGTGCATACCTCATTTAGTCAAAACGGGTATGCATTTTGTCTTTTTACCAAATGGCATTAAAAATCCAGCCATAGGGATTTACTTAAAATTTAGTGCCTGTATATAGAAACAGCACACTGGAAACTTTAATTTCACTGCAAATTATCGATATCAATAAAAACAAAGCCCCGCAGTGCGGGGCTATTTTTTGACCAACCGGCGCGCTTAGCGTTTGCCGAAATGGTAGGGCGACAGTTTGTAGTACGGGTTCAGCGGATGCCAGCCTGTGAGTGCTTTAGGTTGCGCCGCCAGACGGGCACGTACAGCACCAGCCAGAAAGGCCAGCGCACCACCTACAATGGGCATCAGCAGAAAGTAGACCGCGCACAGCACAATCAGGGTTTCCATGATTTTTCTCCGATAATGTCTACACATTATCGGCCATGACAGCCGGAAAATCGTTCAGAAACAGGACGCTAGCTTTGCACGGCGCGACATGGCGGCGCAGAAAAACAAAAAGCCGCCCGAAGGCGGCTTTTTGATGATGCCGTTACGCTGGATTAAACAGCAGCAACAACAACGATCTTCACTGCAGCAACCACGTCGTGGTGCAGAGCGATTTCTACGTCGTACTCACCGATGGCCTTCAGCTGGCCGTTCGGCAGGCGAACTTCGAAACGCTTAACTGCAACGCCGGTAGCGGAAATAGCTTCGGCGATGTCAACGTTGGTTACGGAACCGAACAGACGGCCATCAACACCTGCTTTTTGAGCGATGGTGAAGGAAGCGTCTACCAGTTTTTCAGCGCGGACTTTCGCGTCTGCCAGAATTTCAGCCTGTTTGGCTTCCAGCTCGGCACGGCGAGCTTCGAATTCTTGCAGGTTAGCGGCGGTTGCGCGTTTTGCTTTGCCTTGCGGGATCAGGAAGTTACGGGCGTAGCCGTTCTTCACGTTTACCACGTCACCCAGTACACCCAGGTTAGCAACTTGTTCGAGCAGAATGATTTGCATCTTGTCGTATCCTTATCCCGGAATTAATGCTGGTCGGTGTACGGCAGGAAGGCCAGGAAGCGCGCGCGCTTGATGGCTTCGGACAGCTGACGCTGATAGCCTGCTTTGGTGCCGGTGATACGGGCCGGGATGATTTTGCCGTTTTCGGCAATGAAGTCCTTCAGCAGATCAACGGATTTGTAGTCGATTTCCTTGATGCCTTCCGCGGTAAAGCGGCAGAACTTCTTGCGCTTGAAGAGTTGACGAGCCATGTGATTAACCTTTAACAAATTCAACAAATTCGATGTGTAGAACCAACCGCGGATTACGTAGACTGCGCTGATTCAGAAAGCCTGTGCAGTGCACGGTGTTTCCTGCCACCTTCCCTGCCAGCTTTTTGGCTAGCTCCCCCATCGCTACGGCCTGTATTTCACAGGACACGTCGCGCTCCAGGGTGGCAATGGTTTGCCGGGAGTGATGCCTGAGCCACATTTCCAGTACCGGCATGCCGGCAGGGGTGTGTCGCAAAGGATCTTCGCGCTCGACCGTAACGGTCAGTTCAAGTCGGTTCTGCAAGGATGCAGTATTGCCCAATTAGGCAGCTACTTCAGCCTCGGCTGCAGCTTGCTGGCCTTCCAGCAGGCTCTTGGCCTTTTCGTCCTTCATCATCGGGGATGCTTCGGTGATAGCACGAGTCATCTTGATGGTCAGGTGACGCAGAACGGCATCGTTGAATTTGAAGGCGTGCTCGATCTCGGCCAGAGTTTCCGGAGCGCACTCAACGTTCATCAGAACGTAGTGAGCTTTGTGAACTTTCTGGATCGGGTAAGCCAGTTGACGACGGCCCCAGTCTTCCAGACGGTGGATCTTGCCATCAGCGTTCAGGACCATGCCCTTGTAACGCTCAACCATAGCACCAACCTGTTCGCTCTGATCCGGATGGACGATGAACACGATTTCGTAATGCCGCATGTGAACTCCTTGTGGCTATAAAGCCCTTCGTCATGCGCGATAGCGAAGGGCAAGGGTTAAAAGCTGAAGATTGTACGGAGTTTGGCCCGCGCTAGCAAGCCAAACACGTGGATATTCAGGCATTTGGCCGGCCATGCGGCCAACTGTGTCAGCCGATTACATCAAAACCGGCGTTTTCTACCGCCTGCTGCCAGGCTGCCGGCTGGGCATCGCCATCAAAACGGATGGTCACCGCCTTGCTGGCCAGGTCTACCTGTACCTCGGCCACGCCGGCCACGGCCTGCAGTGCACGGGTCACACCCGCAGCACAACCGCCGCAGGTCATGCCGTCTACCTTGATCGTTTGCTGATTCATGTCTGTTCTCCTGTTCAACGCATTTTCTTGAGCAAGGCCATCACTTCGGCGATGGCCTCGTCGCTATTGCCTTCGTTTACCGCACGGGCCACGCAGCCCTTGAGGTGGTTTTCCAGCAGCTGCTGCGCCACGGCGTCCAGCGCCGAGCGGGCGGCGGCAATCTGGGTCAGCACGTCCACGCAGTAGCGGTCGCCTTCAATCATGCCGGCGATGCCGCGCACCTGACCTTCCAGCCGTGCCAGGCGCTTGAGCAGTGCGGTCTTGTCCGGCTGCACCACGCTTTTGGGCGTGTGGCAGCAGTCGTGTTGCGGTTCGGTCATGGCTTACCCCGGCAGAAAGTCGATTTGCGCCATCATGCCCTGGTCTTCGTGCTCCAGGATATGGCAGTGGAACATGCGCAGCCCCGGCAGCGTTTGCACGAAGCGCAGGCGCACCATGCCGCCAGCCGGCACGTTGACAGTATCGCGCCACGCCAGGAAGGGCTCGTCTTCCCAGATGCCGTCCACGGTGCGCGCCAGCACCTGGAACTGCGTGCCATGCAGGTGGAAGGGGTGGTCCATATGCGCGTCGGCGATCACTTCCCACTCTTCGATGCGGCCAACCTGGCCGGTACCGTCGATACGGTTCATGTCATAGCTTTGGCCGTTGATCAGGAACGGTGCTTTCGGGTCGGCCATGTTTTCCGACAGCACGATCTTGCGGCGAAAGCCCGGTGCGCCCAACGGTTCAATCGGCCGCAGCGAGGCCGGCAGCGCCAGGGTTGGCCGCATGCCGTAGGCCACGATGCCGGCCAGGGCTTCGTCCTTTTCTTGTTCCGCGTGCATGCGCTTGCCACGCTCGTACGGCTGGCTAAGCAGGCCGGCAGGCTGGCCGGGCTTGAAGCGCCCGGTCACCACCAGCTCGCAGCGCTCGCCTGGTGACAGCAGCACGCTGTCTACCGGCTGCGGCACGCCGATCAGGCCGCCGTCGGTACCCACCAGCTGTACCTCGTGCGCCGGCAGCGCCAGCTTGATGATGCGGCTGCTGGTGGCGTTCCAGATGCGCCAGCGCTGGCGCTCGCCCTCGGCCAGCGTGATCACCGGCTGCCAGGCACCGTTGATCAGCACGAACTGGCCTTCACGGCCATCGTGCAGGTCGGCCATATCGTTGGCCGGAATCTGGCGCTGCGCGTCCAGCTTCAGATCGGACAGCAGCAGGTGGCGCTCCGGCAAATGGCGCAGCGGGTCCTGCTTGCTGCGGATGATGATCGGGCCGGCCAGGCCGCGGTACGCCTGCTCGGCGGTATGGCCGTGCGGGTGCGGGTGGTACCAGTAAGTACCGGCGCAACCGGCGGGCAAGGTGTAACGGTAGCGGCGGCGCTGCCCGGGGGCGACCGGGTCTTGCGGGTTGCCGTCTTCAGCGGGCGGCACCGGCATGCCGTGCCAGTGAATGGTGGACGGCTGCGTCAGCGCGTTCTCGAAGCCGATGTCCACTTCGTCGCCTTCCCACAGCTCGATCAGCGGGCCGGGCACGCTGTCGTTGTAGGCCCAGAACGTGGTTTTGGCACCGTCGCCCCACAGCGGCACCGGTACTGGCGCCGCGCGCAGGCTGCCGACAAAGCGGCCGGCGTCGCTGCTTTCGTTCACCAGCGGCTGCAAGGCCGGCAGGCGTTCGCCGCTGGGCAGCTTCAGGCTGTTATCGGCGGCGGTTGGCATGGCGCCATCGCTGCCGTGGGCCGTGTCGTGCCCCATGGCGGCGTGGTCCATGCTGCTTTGTGCCAGCGCCGGTCGCAGCGCAGACAAGCTTGCGGCCAACAGGCCGGCGGTTTTCAGGAAATGGCGACGCTGCATGACGACTCCTTGTGTCAGTTGCATAGCACTATATACCCCATAAGGGTATGTAGGCAAGGCACCAGGCATGGTGTTCCGGCACCATGGCAATAAAAGCTTGCCGCATGCAAAAAGGCCTGCCCGCCATAGCGGACAGGCCCTTGCGTGGCCAGGAAACGGCTTAGCCCTGTTTCAGCACACGCTGGCGGCGGCTTTCGCTCAGCACCATGCCGGACGAGACCGACACGTTCAGGCTTTCCACGGTGCCAAACATCGGGATGGACACCAGCACGTCGCAGTGCTCGCGCGTCAGGCGGCGCATGCCCTCGCCTTCTGCCCCCATCACCCAGGCCAGGGGGCCGCTGGCGTCGAAATGGTACAGGTCGGTGTCGGCTTCCATGGTGGTGCCGGCAATCCACACCCCGGCGTCTTTCAGGTCGCGCAGCGTACGCGCCAGATTGGTTACCGTAATGTAGGGCATGACCTCGGCGGCACCGCAGGCCACCTTGGACACGGTAGCGTTCAGCGTGGCAGAGCGGTCTTTCGGGGCGATAACCGCGTGTGCGCCCATGGCGTCGGCTACGCGCAGGCAGGCACCCAGGTTATGCGGGTCGGTCACACCGTCCAGAATCAGTAGCAGCGGCGGCTCGGACAGGTTTTCCAGTACGTCGTCCAGCGTCACAAAGTTCTGGTTGGCGTCGATCATTGCCACCACGCCCTGGTGGCGGGCGTTGCCGGTAAGGCTGTCCAGGCGCGCTTTATCCACAATGTGGGCTTTCACGCTTTCGCCGGCGGCCTTGTCCAGTACGGCTTGGGCGCGGGCGTCCTGACGGCCGCCGGCCAGGAAGATTTCCAGCACCGATTTCGGGTTTTGCCACAGGCGGGCATTTACGGCATGAAAGCCGTGAATGAGTTTCTTGTTGCTCATGAGGCATCACCTTATCAATAGAACCGCGCATTGTACCGCTTAATGCGCAGCCCTTTGTGCTTTTGCAGTTTACAGCTCGTCGTCACCGTCACCGTCAACGCCAGGCAGGGTGGCGTGCTGCAACCCTGCGGCCAACCATTGTTCCAGCGCAGCGGCCGATAGCGGCTTGCTGAAGAAATACCCTTGCAGGATGGCGCAGCCCGCCTGGCGCAGGAAGTTGCCCTGCTCAGCGGTTTCCACCCCTTCGGCAATCACGGTGAAGTGCAGCTTGCGCGCCATGGCGATGATGGCCTCGGTAATGGCGGCGCTATCATCGTCGTCCGGCAAGCCCTCGATGAATGAGCGATCCACTTTCAGGTAATCCAGTGGAAAGCGCTTGAGCGTGGACAGCGACGAGTAGCCGGTGCCGAAGTCATCGATAGACAGCTTGACGCCCAGCGCCTTCAACTCGCCCAGCAGCGAGATGGCCTCTTGCGGGTTCTGCATCAGCATGGATTCGGTAATTTCCAGCTCCAGCCGCGACGCGGCCAGGCCAGTTACCGCCAGCACGTCGTTTACTTCGTTCAGCAGGGTTTGCTGCTCGAACTGGCGGGCCGACAAATTCACCGCCAGCCGCGGTACACGCATGCCGGCTTTGTCCCACGCCACCATCTGGTGGCAGGCTTCGCGCAGCACCCAGGCACCAATGGGCTTGATCAGGCCGGTTTCTTCGGCCAGCGGAATGAAACGGCCAGGCGGTATCAGCCCCAGCTGCGGGTGGCGCCAGCGGATCAGCGCCTCCACCCCCTGCAGCGACACGCCATCGCACGATACTTGTGGCTGGTAATGCAGCTCGAACTCGCGCCGCTCCAGTGCCTGGCGCAGGCCGCTTTCCATCAGCAAGCGCTCGAAGGTTTGCGTATTCATGTCGGCATCAAAGAACTGGTAGGTGTTCTTGCCGGCTTCCTTGGCGCGGTACATGGCTGCGTCGGCATTCTTCAGCAGCGTGGTGGCGTCTATGCCGTCGTTGGGGTACACACTGATGCCGATACTGCCGCTGACAAAGACCTCGTGCTGCTCTACCCGCATGGGGCGGGCCAATGCGGCCAACACTTCCTCGGCCATGCGGCCTAGCGCCTCGTGGCTGTCAAAATCGCTGACCAATAGCGTGAATTCATCGCCGCCCAGCCGCGCCACCAGGCCAAAGCGCTGCGCCGACTGGGTCAGCCGGGCGGCAATTTCGTGCAGCACCTCATCGCCAGCCTGGTGGCCAAAGGAGTCGTTAATCAGCTTGAAACGGTCCAGGTCGATGAACATCACCGCCAGCGCCGGCACTGCCTCTTCCGATTCGATAATGGCGTTATCGATGGCTTCGATCAGGGCGCTGCGGTTGGGCAGACGGGTAAGCGGATCGTGGCTGGCCAGAAACTGCAGCCGGTCTTCGGCCTGCTTGCGGCCGGTAATATCGGAAAACACCCCCACATAGTGCGTCAGCCCGCCGTGCGTTGCCCGCACAGCACTGATGGACAGCTCGGCCACGTATGGGTCACCGTTTTTATGGCGGTCGAACATTTCGCCTTTCCAGTGCCCGTCACGCTCCAGCGCCTCGACCAGGGCGCGGTTCCGCTCGCGGTTGGCTGTACGCAGCATGCGCGAAACACGGCCGATGGCTTCGTCCGAGCCAAAGCCGGTAATGCGGGTAAAGGCCTGGTTCACCATGACGATACGGCCCTCGGCGTCGGTGACCAGAATGCCTTCGGTGGCATTGTCGAACACGGTGGCGGCCAGGCGCAGCTCGGCGCTGGCGGCCACGCGGTCGGAAATATCCATTACCACGCCGATAATCGCCTTGCGGCCCTGGTAGTCGAACAGGCGGCTGTGCACCTCGACGTCTACTTCCTCACCATCCTTGCGCAGCAAACGCGTGGTGTAGTGCATGTTCTGGATGCGGTCGGCGATACGGCGGCGTATCTGTGCGCTGATACGCTGCGCCTCCGCCGGTGCCAGCACCACGCCGATATGACGGCCCACCAGCTCGTCGGCACTGTATTGCACCAGGTCGGCCAGCTTGGGGTTGACGTACACCAGCTCTTCTTCCTGCGTGATGTAAATACCCACCATGGATTGCTCGACGACAGCACGGTACTTTTCCACTGCCTCCTGGCGCAAACGCTCTTCGGCGGCACGCTGGGTAATGTCAACCGAAATGCTGCCCACCCCGGAGGGCAGCCCTTCACTATCAAACAGCGGAAACACGCTGGACAGCATGCGCAGGCTGTGACCCTTTACCGTGATGTTTTCTTCGAACTGGCGTGGCTCCAGGCTGCGCAATACCTGCAAGTCGTGCTCGGCAATCTGCCTGGCCTCTTCGGCAGCAAAGACATCACGCGCGGCACGCCCCTTGAAGTAAAGCGGTGACAAGCCAAACAGCCGGGCAAAGTTCAGGTTCACCACCAGGTAGCGGCCGTCCAGGTCTTTCAGCGTCATCAGGCTGGTGCTCTGGTTCAGCAAGGACTCAAAACGCGCCTGTACATCTTGCAGCAAACGCTCGCGGCGACGGTAGCCATCGCCAAATACCGCCACCATGCCCGCCAGCAAGACCAGGCTTGCCAACAGTAGCCAGCCCGCTGCATTCAGGCTCAGCGGCCATGGCTGCCCCCACAACAAGCCAGGCAAAGACAGGGTAAGCAGCACCGTTACCCCTACCCCGGCCACCCCGGTCAGCCCGGCACGCAATGCGGCCAGCAATAGCAGCGGTAAAAAAACCAGCAGACACGAGGCAACACAAGCCTGGCGCTGCAGTGCCCACAGCAGGCCACCCGCCAGCATCGTGGCCAGCATCAGCCACAGGGTGTCACGCTGCATCACATTACCGGGAAAGCTGGCATACGCCAGCGGCAGCACCAGCACCAGTGTCAGCCATGCCAGGGTAAAGTGCTGCACCAGCACCGGCCAGTTTGCGGCAGGCATCACCCCGGCCAGAGTGGCCACCAGAAGGGCCGCAGGCAATAGACAGCGCAGCTGCAAACGGAAGAGGGAAGATAAGGAGGACAGCCGGTAATCGGCGGCAGGCAACACGCGGGACAGGGCCAGCAACATGCTGGCAAACGATAGCGTCCAGGGCGCGGCCTCGGCCAGCGGCATGGTTAGCAGTGCCAGCAGCGCTACCGGGCCACCCCACCACCACACCACGCCAAAACGCCCGGCGGCAAAGCGCCACGCCATCATGGCGTGGGGCACAAATGCGGCCATCGGCAAGGTTTCCAGCCACTGAATTGGCCAGAACAGCATGCCTGTTGCAAAAAAAATCAGTGCGACCAGCGCACCTATGGTGTTTTTTTCCACCTCTCCCCTGCCTGTTTTATCGTAACGCCGCCCCGCCCCTGTACAAGCTGGCTGTATTCATTCTGTGGTGAACTTAAGGGCGGGACACCGGATTCATGATGAAGGTCGCTGTCTGGCGCAGCTGTAGGCCCGGTGTGGCTCTATAATACCTGCCTCTTTGAGAATGTGTAGCGATATGACCACCACTTTGCGACAGTGGCCCGCAAACGGGCAGAAGACCCTGCTGGCGCTGCCAGCCGGTAGCGCCGACAGCGCCCTGATAGCCGCGCTGCCGGATAGCGGCCAACCTGTACTGATCCTGACCGCCAGCGCACAGGATGCCCAACGCCTAAAGGCAGAGCTGCCCTTCTTCCGCCCGTCTTGGCGTATCGCCCTGCTGCCCGACTGGGAAACCCTGCCCTACGACCACTTTTCTCCACACAGCGACCTGGTATCCGAGCGCCTGGCCACGCTGTGGCAAATCCGCAATGGTGAATGCGATGTGGTGATTGCGCCGCTCACCACCGCCATCACGCGGCTATCGCCGATGAGCTTTCTGCTGGGCCGTACCTTCTGGCTCAAGCTGAAGCAGCGCCTGGACGTAGACCGGCTGCGCGCCGACATGGTCACCGCCGGCTACCAGCATGTCTCGCAAGTGGTGGCACCGGGCGAGTTCTCGATACGCGGCGGCCTGGTCGACCTGTTCCCCATGGGCAGCGCGCTGCCTTATCGCATCGACCTGTTCGATGACGAAATCGACAGCCTGAAAACCTTCGACCCCGACACCCAGCGCACGCTGTACCCGGTACCGGAGATCCGCCTGCTGCCGGCACGCGAGTACCCCACCGACGAAGCCGCCGTCACCGCCTTCCGCCAGCACTACCGCGAAAAAGTCGACGGTGACCCGTCCAAGAGCCGTATCTACAAGGATGTGTCCAATAACCTGTGGCCGGCCGGTATCGAGTACTACCTGCCACTGTTCTTCGATCACACCGCTACCCTGTTCGACTACCTGGGCGACAGCGCGCAGCTGATCCTGCACGGCAATGTGATGGCCGCCGCCGAGGACTTCTGGCGTGATGCGCAAAGCCGCCACAATATGGCCGGCGGCAACCCGGAGCGCCCGGTACTGGCCCCGGCCGAGCTGTTCCTGCGCCCGGACGAGCTGATGGGCGCCATCAAACCGTACGCCCGGCTGGACATGTCCGGCAGCGGCGACTGCGGCTACCTGCCGCTACCCGAGCTGGCGGTAGACCGCCGCGCCGACAACCCGCTCACCCGGCTTGCCGACTTCAGCCGCCGCTACAGCGGCCGCGTGCTGATTGCCGCCGAAAGCCTGGGCCGGCGCGAAACCTTGCAGCACTTTCTGCAGGAACACGGCATCAAGGCACAGCCGGTAGACAGCTGGCAGGCCTTTGCCGATGGCAAAGTCGCGCTGGGCCTGATTCACGCGCCGCTGTTTAACGGTTTCGAGCTGCACGAAGCCGGTATCGCCATCGTCACCGAAGCCGAGCTGTACCAGCACATCGCCCGCAGCCACGGCAAGCGCCGCAAAACGGCGGCCAACAACGACGCCATGCTGCGCGATCTGGCCGAGGTGAAAGTGGGCGACCCGGTAGTCCACGAATCGCACGGTATCGGCCGCTATATGGGCCTGGTGTCTATCGACCTGGGCGAAGGCGAAACCGAGATGATGCAGCTGGAGTACGCCGAAGGCGCCACGCTGTACGTGCCGGTGGCGCAGCTGCAGCTGATCAGCCGCTACGCCGGCCACGCCAGCGACAATGTGCAGCTGCACCGGCTGGGTAGCCCGGCCTGGGACAAGGCCAAGAAAAAGGCCGCCGAAAAAGCGCGTGATACCGCCGCCGAGCTGCTGAACCTGTACGCGCAGCGCGCCGCGCGCGAAGGCCACAGCTTTACGCTGAACCACCACGATTACGACGCCTTTGCCGCCGGCTTCGGCTTCGAGGAAACCCCCGACCAGGCCAGTGCCATCGAGGCGGTGATCCACGACATGACCAGCGGCCGCCCGATGGACCGCCTGGTGTGTGGCGACGTGGGCTTTGGCAAAACCGAAGTCGCGCTGCGCGCTGCCTTTGTGGCGGTGATGGGCGGCAAGCAGGTGGCGGTGCTGGTGCCCACCACGTTGCTGGCCGAGCAGCATTTCCAGAACTTCAGCGACCGCTTTGCCGACTGGCCGGTACGCATTGCCGAGCTGTCGCGCTTCAAGAGCGCCAAGGAAGTGAAGCAGGCGATGGAAGGGTTGGCCGCAGGCAGCATCGATATCGTCATCGGCACCCACAAACTGGTGCAGCCGGATGTGAGCTTCAAAAACCTGGGGCTGGTGATCATCGACGAGGAACACCGCTTTGGCGTGCGCCAGAAAGAACAGCTCAAACGCCTGCGCGCCAACGTGGACGTGCTGACGCTGACTGCCACGCCGATTCCGCGCACGCTATCGATGGCGCTGGAAGGCCTGCGCGAGTTCTCGGCCATCACCACCGCGCCATCGCGCCGGCTGGCGGTCAAAACCTTTGTCAGCCCCATCAACAACGGCATTATCCGCGAGGCCATGCTGCGCGAGTTCAAGCGCGGCGGCCAGGTGTTCTTCCTGCACAACGAGGTGGACACCATCGAGAACATGCGCGAAAAGCTGGCCGAGCTGGTGCCGGAGGCGCGCATCGGCGTGGCCCACGGCCAGCTGCGCGAGCGCGAGCTGGAACAGGTGATGCGCGACTTCCTGCAGGTACGCTTTAATGTACTGCTGTGTTCCACCATTATCGAAACCGGCATCGACATCCCCAACGCCAACACCATCCTGATCAACCGCGCCGACAAGTTCGGCCTGGCGCAGCTGCACCAGCTGCGCGGCCGGGTTGGCCGCAGCCACCACCAGGCCTATGCCTACCTGCTTACCGGCGAAGGCATGACGCGCGATGCGCAAAAGCGGCTGGAAGCGATCCAGGCGTCGGAAGAACTGGGCGCCGGCTTCTACCTGGCCATGCACGACCTGGAAATCCGTGGCGCCGGCGAGGTGCTGGGCGAGGGGCAGTCGGGCGAGATGCAGGAGGTCGGCTTCAGCCTGTTTACCGAAATGCTGAAGCAAGCGGTGCGCGACCTCAAAAAAGGGCGCGAGCCGGACCTGGACGCGCCATTGGGCGTGACCACCGAAATCAACCTGCACAGCCCGGCGCTGCTGCCGGACGACTACTGCCCCGGCGTGCACGAGCGGCTGGTGATCTACAAGCGGCTGGCCACCTGCGATAGCGAAGACGACATCGACACCATCCACGAGGAGCTGATCGACCGCTTCGGCCTGCCACCGCAAAACGTGAAAACGCTGATCGAAAGCCACCGCCTAAGGTTGGCCGCACGCGAGATGGGTATCCAGAAGCTGGACGCCAGCGAAGTGGCCATCCAGCTCACCTTCGTGCCCAACCCGCCCATCGACCCGATGAAGATCATCCAGCTGATCCAGAGCAAGCGTAACTACAAGCTGGCGGGCCAGGACAAGCTGCGGGTAGAAAGCCCGATACCGGATGTGGCGATGCGCATCGTGCGCGTGAAAGAGCTGATGAAAGAGCTAAGCTAGCCGGAAAGCACCCGCCCGCGCATGCTATAGCGCCAACTTGCTCATTCATCCCACAGCCCTTTTCGGGCTGTTTTTTTGGCCGCACTCGGCAGCCCGCCAGCACATCGCATGGGATGACAGATGCGGCATGAAGTTGACGCATCGCAACATGTCATCTTGCTATAAGCCCAAGCAATATCTATAAATTACGAGCAAAATAACCCGGCATTGCCCGAGGTATGCATGACCTGGTGCACTGCGGGCCACCGACAGGGATCAACCGTGTGCGCCAAGCCGTACCGCCAGCCACCCCGCCATCGCCAGCGATGGCTGGCGAACACTGCCATTGACCTGACTGCACCGCTTCAGCCCCAAACAACCCACCCCATCGGTTAGAGGTGTTTCATGAAAATTGCTACACGTTTGCAGTTGCAGACCCTGGTGGCTGTGGCTGCTTTTGCCACGATTCTGCTGATTGCCTTTATCCAGCTAGCCAGCATCAAGGAAAAGTCGTCGGTTATCGCCGAAGATGTCGTGCCAAGCATCGAGCTGCTCGGTACCGCCAGCCTGAACTTTGTGCAGCAGCGCGCTGCCTTGCTCAGCCTGGTGGCGTCGGAAGAAGCCGCCACACAGGATGCGATCCTGGCGGCCTATCAAAATTATCGCCAGCTGGTAGACAACAATCTGCAAAGCTATGCAGCCCTGGTAAACGACAACGCCGACAAGCAGCTACTGGAAGAATTCCGTCGCGGGGTAGCGCGCACCAACCAGACCTACGACCAGGTGCTGGCGGCATTCAAGGCGCGAGACGTCGCCAATGCCTCGCAAATACTCAACAACAGCCGCAGCGACTTCCTGCAGGTACGCGACACCGCACTGAAAGAAATAGAGCACAACAAGCAGGTAGGGCGTGAAGCGCATCAGGCACTGAACGAGGCCGAACAGAGTGCCTTGTTATGGCTTTCCATTACCGCCGGCGTCGCCTTGCTGGCGCTGGTCATCATCGCGATACGCACCTATCGCCAGATTGTAGGCAGCATTCACGACGCGGCCAGCGATATTGCCGACATGACCGAGCACCTGGACCTGTCTCGCCGCTGCCAGATCCGTCACGACGATGAAATGGGCGGCCTGCTACGCCACTTCAACCAGCTGGCCAGCCGCCTGCACGACAGCATGCAGCGCGTGGCGGCATCGTCCAGCGATGTGGCATCGGCTGCGGCCAACCTGGCCAGCGCTGCCGGGCAGGTTGCCGCTGGCTCGTCGGCACAAAGCCAGTCGGCCTCGTCCATGGCGGCGGCGCTGGAGCAGATTACCGTCAGCATCAACCACGTGGCCGACCGCACCCAGGAAGCCAATACCCTGGCGCAGGACACCGGCCACAAGGCGCGCCACGGCGAACAGGTGATAGAAAGCAGCAACGGCACCATCCTCAGCATGGCCGAGTCGGTGCGCGACGTGTCCACCCATATGCAAGCCCTGAACCAGCAAACCAATGCCATTCATACGGTTATTAACGTGATACGCGACGTGGCCGACCAGACCAATTTGCTGGCGCTCAATGCCGCCATCGAAGCCGCCCGCGCAGGCGAAATGGGCCGCGGCTTTGCCGTAGTAGCCGACGAGGTACGCAAGCTGGCCGAACGCACCGCCAGCTCTACTACCGAAATCGCCCAGATGATCAACACCATGCAGGGCAAGTCTGATGACGCCGCCGCCGGGGTAAGCCGTGCCGTCAGCAGCGTGGAAAGCGGCGTGCAGGAAACCGAGCGGGCACGCCTGACCATGCAGGAAATCGCCCAGGCCGCAGACGATAACAAAGGGGTGGTAGGTGAAATTGCCAGTGCCATCCGCGAGCAAGGTGCGGCAGCGAACAGCATTGCGCAGCAGGTAGAAACCGTGGCGCAAATGTCGGAAGAAAACGCCAGCGCCGCCCACAGCGTGACCGACCTGGCGCACCACCTGAACGAGCTGGCCTCCACCCTGGACAACGAGGTTCGTACCTACAAGCTGTAAGATACTTTCCCCCACACACAGCCCGGCAGTCCGCCGGGCTTTTGCATGCCTGGCTTGCCGGAAACACAATCCATTTAGCGCTTTACATTATATTTTTTTGTATTTTAATTAAATGACAACACTGCCCGTAAAGCTGGCTAAAGGAGAAGACATGAAACAGATCGTCGTGATTGGTGCCGGAACCGGAGGTATGCCCGCCGCGTATGAACTTCAGGAAAAGCTGGGCAAGCGCTGCCAGATCACTGTGGTGAATAACAGCGAGCATTTCCAGTTCGTACCCTCCAACCCGTGGGTCGCCGTGGGCTGGCGCGAGGCCGAGGAAATCTCCTTCCCCATCCGCCCCTATCTGGAAAAGAAAGGCATAGGCTTCATCGCCAGCCCGGTCAGCCACATCGATGCGGCCAACAGCCAGCTTACGCTGGCCGACGGCCAACAGCTGGGATACGACTACCTGGTGATAACCACCGGCCCCAAACTGGCCTTCGACGAAGTACCCGGTGCCGGGCCGGCAGGCGGCTATACCCAATCCATCTGCACACTGCAACACGCCTTGCATGCCAACGCGGCATACATGACCTTTCTGGAGCAGCCCGGCCCCATCATCATCGGTGCCATGCCGGGTGCGTCCTGCTTTGGCCCGGCTTACGAGTTTGCCTTCATCGTCAATACCGATCTGCGCCGGCGCAAGCTGCGCCATAAAGTCCCCATCACCTACGTGACAAGCGAGCCTTATATTGGCCACCTGGGCTTGGGCGGTGTGGGCGACTCCAAATCGGTGCTGGAAAGTGAGCTGCGCAATAACGATATCAAGTGGATCTGCAATGCCCGCACCACACAGGTAGAGCCAGGCCAGATGCACATTAGCGAGCTGGCGGATGACGGCAATGTGCGCAAAGAGCACACCCTGCCCTTTGCCTTCAGCATGATGCTACCTGCCTTCCGTGGCGTCGACCCGGTTGCAGCAGTGGAAGGGCTGTGCAACCCGCGTGGCTTTGTGCTGATCGACGAGTACCAGCGCAGCAAACAGTACCGCAACATTTTTGCTGCCGGCGTCTGTGTCGCCATTCCACCGGTAGAAGCCACGCCGGTAGCCACCGGGGCGCCGAAAACCGGCTATATGATCGAGACCATGGTCACCGCCATCGTGCATAACATCGGAGCGGAGCTGGATGGCCAGGCGGCGAAGGCCAAGGGAAGCTGGAACGCCATCTGCCTGGCCGATATGGGCGACACCGGAGCCGCCTTTGTGGCACTGCCTCAGCTACCCCCACGCAATGTAAACTGGTTCGCCAAGGGCAAGTGGGTGCATCTGGCCAAAGCAGCATTCGAGAAATACTTCATGCACAAAATGAAAACCGGCTCTTCCGAGCCGGTTTACGAGAAATACGTGCTGAAGTTACTGGGTATCGAGCGGCTGGATCACCATGACTGAACGGCTACCGGCCAACGGCCTGCACACGCAGGCCGTCAGTGCAGGGAGTGCAGCACCTGATGGATAGAATTATCGAAGTAATGCTGGTAAAAATCGTCCAGCTGGCCATTCTTGCGCAACAGCTCGGCTTCCGCGTCGATGCCCTCACGCAGGGCAAACAAGCCCGGGCGCAGGCTGATGGGCTGGCTGACACTGCCAACCAGCGGCTTGAGCAAGCGCACTTTATCACGCATGGCCGGGGGCAGGTTGCTACCGGCCAGGCCATCATCGAACACCACATCTACCCGCCCGCCCAGCAGCATGCGCATGCCGCGCGCGGTATCGATAACGTCCACCCGCTGCCAATCCTGCTTGCGCTTTAGCGCCACCGGGTAATCATAGGCCGATACCCAGCCGACACGCTGCTGGCTGAATGCCTCCAGCCCGGTAAATGCCTGCTGCGGGCTGCCTGTTGCTACCCAGGCCCCCAGCACCCAGTACACCAGCGGCTGGCGGGTTTGTACCCACCCGGCAGGGCTATCGGCCGCACCGGCAAAGGCCAGCATGTCCACCTGCCCTTGGCGCGCCAGGCGCAGGCAGGCTCCTGCCGACTTGAAAATATACTTCACCCGCAGCTTGTTAGCTTCGGCCACCCGGTTGATGACATCGGCAGCCAAGCCGATGGCAGGCTGGTCCGGGGCACTGTCGATAAAAGGCGCCCAGGGTTCGGCACAAACGCTGACCACGGGGTTGGCTGCAGCCCCCCCCGCCGACAGCCACAGGCTGCCCCCAAACATAGCGGCAAAAATCGTTTTCATATCGTGCTCGCAACGCAGAAGTTGATAACAACTCTACTCTCATTATGCTTAACGTCGATAAAAAAACTAAGACAATATCAGCCCAGTAACCATGCCGCCGCTGCATCGGCGTGTAGCCCGGTGGTGTCGAACAAGGGCATGTCGGTATCGTCTTGCCCCAGTAGCATGGCAATTTCGGTACACCCCAGAATCACCGCCTGGGCACCGTCCGCACGCAAGGCATCAACCATGGCCAGCAAACGCAGGCGCGAGGCATCGTATAGCAGGCCACGGCAGAGCTCTTCAAAAATCACGCGGTGCAGCTCGGTACGGTCGTCAGTATCGGGTACGCAAACCTGCAGGCCGGCACCGCACAGGCGTGCACTGTAGAAGTCGTCTTCCATGGTAAAGCGGGTGCCCAGCAAACCAACACGCTCTACTCCGGCAGCCCGCAGCGCCGCGATGGTGGGGTCGGCAATATGCAATAGCGGGATACCGGCCATCTCTTCAATCTGCCCTGCCACCTTGTGCATGGTATTGGTACAGATCAGCAGCGTACCGGCACCGGCAGCAGCCAGGCCACGCCCGGCTTCGCCTAGCAACTGAGCCGCCGCTGCCCAGTCGGCACGGCGCTGCATGTCGGCAATAGGCGCAAAGTCGACGCTATGCAGTAGCAAACGGGCAGAATGCAGACCACCGCGGGCGCCGCGTACACTACGGTTGATCTGCGCGTAATAGTGCGCGGTGGATTCCCAGCTCATGCCGCCCAGCAAACCCAGCATCTTTTGTGTCATTTACAGCACCTTTGCCAATGTCAGTTCATCCCACAATAACCAGGCAGCCGTTGCCGCCATCAGCCCCGCCATCACGCCATTAAACAGCCTGCGTGCAAACTGCTGGCTCAGGTAGCGGCGTAGCCCTTCGCCCAGCGCAGCCCACAGGCAGATGCAGGGAAAGTTGATCAGCGCACACAGGCCTGCCAAGGCCAGTGCCTGCGGCCAACCCGCCGCTGCCGGCAGAAACAACAGGCTGGTATTCACCACCATCACCCAGGCCTTGGGGTTCACCCATTGAAACGCCGCAGCGCCCAGAAAGCTCATCGGCGTGACAGCCTGTTTGGCCTCTGGTGCCCCCGCCAGCCACACCTGCCACGATAGCCAGAACAGATAGCCGCAGCCGGCCAGGCTTAACAGCAGGCGCCAGTCGTTCAGCAGCGTCATCACCCAGCCTAGCAACAGTGCCACGATCAGCACCTGCACACCATGGCCGATGCTGATCCCCAGCAGGTGCGGCAGGCTGCGGCGAAAACCGAAATTGACACCCGATGCGGCCAACATCAGGTTGTTGGGGCCGGGCGTGATGGACATCAGCGAGACATAACTCAGTAGTGGCAAGGTCAGCATGGCAGCTCCCTGTAGTGTGTGTAGCCCTATCGTAGAGAAAGCCGCTTGCCGGTTACAGAACCAAGAATTTATCATTGTCACGGTGACAGTTTGACTCAAAATACAACTGTCACCACGCTTCGCCCACCCAACTGTCACACCCGAGCCCGCCATGGAAAATGCCACCCTGTACCAGCAACTGGCCGACGATCTGTCCAGCGCCATCAATCGCGGCACCCTGCCCCCCGGCTCGCGTCTGCCGTCGGTACGCAAGACCGCGCACAGCCGCCAGCTGTCGCTCAATACCGTGGTGGCCGCCTACCGCGTGCTGGAAGACCGGGGGCTGGTAGAAGCGCGGCCGCAGTCCGGCTATTACGTCAAGGCGCGGCTGGCCTCGCCGGCACGCGGCGCACTGCGCGAAGCGGGGCCTGCCCAAGGTACCGACGGCGCGGTGCTGGACCTGATCGGCGCCGCGCTGCAGGCGCAGCAAACGCCCGGCTACATCGACATGGCGCTGGCCTGCCCGCGCGGTGGCGATTTTTATCCGGCCGGCAAGCTGGCACGGCTGATGGGCCAGGTGCTGCGCAAAAGCCCCGGACTGGTGAGCAACTACGCGCTGCCACCGGGTTCGGAGCGGCTACGCACCCAGATCGCGCGGCGCGGGCTGGAGCTGGGCATGGCACTGCAGGCCGACAACATCATCCTCACCCACGGCGCCATGGAAGCCCTGCAGCTGGCACTGCGTGCGGTATGTCGCCACGGCGACACCGTGGGCATAGAGTCGCCTACCTATTTCAACCTGCTGCCGCTGTTTGCCAGCCTGGGGCTGAAAGCTGTGGAAATCCCCACCGACCCGCAGCACGGCCTGTCGCTGGACGCGCTGGAAATGCTGCTCAGCGAACAGCGCCTGCAAGCCGTGGTGGCGATGCCAAATGTGCACAACCCGCTGGGCTGCAGCATGTCTACCGACAACAAGAAAAGGTTGGCCGCACTGGTGAACCGCTACCAGGTGCCACTGATCGAAGACGCGCTATACGCCGAGCTGCAATTCGGCGATGCGCTGCAGCCAGCGGTGAAGGCCTACGACCAGGACGGCTGGGTGATCGTGTGCGCCAGCTACACCAAGACGCTGGCGCCGGACTTTCGGGTGGGTTGGCTGGAAGGCGGGCGTTTCGGCGCCGACATCAAGAAGCTGAAGTTCGCCAGCTCGATCGCCGAACCGCTGGTGCTGTGCGAAACACTGGGCGCGTTTCTGGAATCGGGCGGCTACGACCACCACCTGCGCTCACTCAAGCGCCGCTACACGCTGCACATCGACAAGGTACGGGCGCTGATTGCCGCCCACTTCCCGCCCGGCACCCGTGCCACGCACCCCAGCGGCGGCTTTCTGATTTGGGTAGAGCTACCCGACGGCTACGACACGGTAAAACTGTTCGACCTGGCCATCCACGAGCGCATCAGCATCTCCCCCGGCCCGCTGTACTCACCCAGTGGCCGCTACCGCAATGCGCTACGGCTGTCATGCTGCCAGCCACTGGACGAGCGCTTCATCAATGCATTGCGTACCGTGGGTGAACTGGCAGCACGGTGCAAGGCAAACAGTGGCACCTGACACGATGATCACATGGCATAATAATGCAAATTATGCAAAAAGGATTGTCAGTTGCGTCATCAAGGCACCATCACACACTGGCTGGATGAAAAAGGCTACGGCTTCATTACCCGCAAAGACAACGGCGACAGGGTTTTCTTCCACATCAGCGATTGCCCCCGCGGCGCCATACGGCCACAGACAGGCTGGGTGGTGTCGTTCGAGCTCACAGCCGCGCAGAATGGCAAATTTGCGGCCCACCATGTCCACAGCGAAAAATTCCTGCCCAAAGCCCCCGGCAAACCGGCCACAGCACGCGCCACACGCCCGGCGTACACCAGCAAGCGGCGGCGACGCGGCCAACTGCTCAATGGCCTGCTACTGCTGCTGGCCGTGTCCGCAGCCGGTTACGGCGTAAAGGAATACTATCGGGCACGGCAGCTGCTGACGCTGACACACGGTACCCCGCCAGCGATAGCGGCACCGGCCAGCAGCTTGCGCGCCGAACACGTGCCCCCGGGCGGCACACAGTTCCAATGCGACCAGCGCATTTATTGCTCGCAAATGACATCCCGTAGCGAGGCGCTGTATTTTCTGGCGCATTGCCCTGGCGCAAAAATGGATGGCGATGGTGATGGCGAGCCGTGCGAGCAGCAATTCGGGCATTAGCCCGCCGGAATAGCACCACGCGGCCGGAAAGTTCAGCAAAAGCAAACACCCGTATAACAGTAGCAACAGCGTCAGGCCATCACGCAGTTGCGCCCGGCTGCCTTGGCGCGATACAAGGCCATGTCGGCCTGCTGGATCAGGCCGTCCAGTGTGAGCTCGGGCGTCATGGTGGCACAGCCTATGCTTACGCTCAGCAATGGGGCGTTCTCCCAAGGCAAGGCGATCTGCGCTATCTGGGTACGGATACGCTGCGCCATCACGATGGCACCCGCTAAAGCCGTACCCGGTAACAGCAGCAGAAACTCTTCCCCCCCCCAACGCGCGACACAGTCCCCCTGGCGCGCGCAGGCCTGCAAGGTAGCGGACAACAGGCATAGCGCCTCATCACCGCAGCTGTGACCGAAACGGTCATTCAGCGCTTTGAAGTGATCGACATCACACAACAGTACGCTAAATGGCTGGTCGCGGTGCAAAAAGGCATTGCGTGCGAGGTCCAGCTGCATCTGGGCCTCGCGGCGGTTGGCCAGCTGGGTCAGCGTGTCGGTAATGGACAGGCGGCGATTTTCTTCCACCATGCAATGCAGGTCGTGTACGTCGCGAAAAGTAACGATATGCCAGGATGGCAGGACCTCGGCCTTGATCTGGGCCGCCACGATAAACCAGCGCCGCTCGCCATTCTTGCAACGCACCAGGGCACTGGTCTCGGCCACATTTTCCCCGCGCGCCAGGCTATCCTCTACCGTCTCTTGCCACTCGCGGATAACCTGCTGCCGGTAAACCGGGTCGGGGTACGCCAGCTGAAACCAGCTGAGCATATCGGGCATTTCCTCGGCGCTGTAGCCGATCTGCTGCAGGAAAGCCTTGTTGATAAACAAATGGTTGCGCTTCCCCTCCAGCGCGGGGTCCGAAGTAGACACCAGCGCCGGAATGGGTATCACGTCCAGGCTATGAAACAGCACCTTTTCGATGTCGTAAGGTGCCAAAACTTGCTGCCCCGTCGACATGTTTCTCCCCTGTCAGGCTGCAGTACGCACTGCGTCTGTGTTGCCTGATGATGTTCTTATGGTATCCGGGCGCGTCGCTACGCCCCTTTCTCAGGATTTATACTGCTAATCATGCGGGGGTGAAATAGTGACATCACATCTTCTGATATTTCGATACATACAACACATATTAAATAGCTAGCTTATAAATCAACATATGTAAAATACCCCGCACAACTTCCTTGGAAGTGATTTATGCGGGGTATTATTTCGCTTAGCTTCGCGATATCAGCATAATATGCCGGCACCTAACCCAGGCACACCGCGCCATATTCAGCCCAGATAACGCGCCTGCAAATGCGCACGGAAATGCGCGGGGTTCAGGCTTTCACCGGTGGCGCGGCGTACCAGCTCGGGCGTGCTCCACAGGCTGGCCTGCTGCCAGATATTGCTCTGCAGCCAGTCGAATACCGGTGCCAGGTCGCCAGTAGCAATACGGCTATCCAGATCCGGGTATTGCTGGCGGATGGTGGCAAAGTACTGCGCCGCATACATGGCACCCAGGGTGTAGCTAGGGAAGTAGCCAAAGCTGCCATCGGTCCAGTGGATATCCTGCAGGCAGCCGTTCTGGTAATTGCCGCGGGTATCCACACCCAGGTAAGCCAGCATTTTTTCATCCCACAGTGCAGGAATATCCTCTGCCTCGATCTCGCCTTCGATCAGCGCCCGCTCGATCTCGAAGCGCAGAATCACGTGCGCCGGATACGTCAGCTCGTCGGCATCTACGCGGATATAGCCCGGGCGTACACGGCTGTACAGCTGGCCCAGGTTGGCCGCATCGAAAGCCGGCTGCTCGCCCAGGTGCTTTTTCACCAGCGGCGCAATCAGCTGCAAGAAGGCCGGGTTGCGGCCCAGCTGCATTTCAAACGACAGGCTCTGGCTTTCGTGTATGCCCATGGAGCGGGCGTGGCCTACGGGCAAGTGCGCCAGCTCGCGCGGCAAGCCTTGCTCGTAACGGGCGTGGCCGGTTTCGTGCACGATACCCATCAGGCTTTGCACGAAATCGTCGTCCCGGTAACGGGTGGTGATGCGCACGTCTTCGGCGACACCACCACAGAACGGGTGCACCGATACGTCGAGGCGGCCTGCGTCAAAGTCGAAGCCCAGCACCCCCATCACCTCGATGCCCAGCGCGCGCTGTGCTTCGATGGCAAACGGCCCCTGCGCCTGCAATACCTGCTCGCCCGCCTGTTTTTGCATAGTGTCGCGGATCAGGCCTGGCAGCCAGCTCTTCACGTCGTCGAAAATGCGCTGTACTTCGGCGCTGTTCATGCCCGGCTCGTACAGGTTCATCAGGGCGTCGTAGCGCGATACGCCGGTGGTGTCGGACAGATACTGTGCTTCCTCGCGCGACAGCTTGACCACCTCGCGGAAGTTCTGCAAAAAGCCTTGCCAGTCGTTGGCCTTGCGCTGGCTACGCCAGGCGTGTTCGCAGCGGCTGCCGGCCAGGCTTTTGGCCTCGACCAGGCTGGCGGGTAGCAGGTTGGCGTTTTGCCACTCGCGGCGCATCTCGCGCAGGCTGGCTTGCTGTACCGG
Source organism: Vogesella aquatica (assembly GCF_028548455.1). Lineage (GTDB taxonomy): Bacteria > Pseudomonadota > Gammaproteobacteria > Burkholderiales > Chromobacteriaceae > Vogesella > Vogesella aquatica. Next base: position 35,686 of record NZ_JAQQLF010000019.1, on the reverse strand, counting down.
CGTCAGTGCTTCGCTGTTGGCCGCATCGAACAGGCCGCGCAAAGCCGGGTCGGTCAGCGTGTGGTGCATCAGCACCTGCAGCTCTGCCATGGCTGCCGCGCGGGCATCGTTACCTTTGGATGGCATCATGGCAGCCTGATCCCAGCCGGCAATGGCGGCCAGGTGCTGGTAGCGGTACAGGCGGGTAAAGGCGGTTTCCAGCTGCGGGTAAGCGGGTTGGGTCATGGCAGGCACCTTGGATAAACAAGGCTGAGATGATGCCTGCAGCTGCGCCGGGCGGCAATTGTCTGTTCGGACGGGCTCAGGCCGGGCGCGGTGCGGCGCGTACGCCGGCGTCGGGAAACGATATCCAGTAGTAGAAAAATTCGCGCGCAATGATCAGGAAGGTATCGCGCGCCTGGCTATCGCCCAGGTGCAGCAGCATGGCATCGATAGCGGTACGAAAGCTGTCCGGGTGGTGCGGGTGGCCATGCAGCAGGTAGAGCAGCGGGCGAATCAGCTCGCCGCGCTCGGCCAGCATGCTTTCGTCCGAGCCCAGCTCGTACAGCTGGCCCAGATAAATGTCCAGCGAGGGCGGATAGCTACTAAAACCATCGCTCAGCATACGCTGCTGCAGGCTTTCAAAACTGCCGTGCGCCGGCAGCCGGATATGGTGGGTGGTAAAGCCGTCGCGGGCGTTCAGTGCGGCCAGCTTTTTGACGTCGTCGAGCCAGAAATAATAGTACTCGCGCGCTGCGGTCATGGCGCCGGCGCGGTCGCCTGGCGGGCACAGCGACAACAGGGCATCCACGGCGGCACGGTAGATATCCGTACCGCCGCGCTGGCTGCGTAAAATCTGGTTCAGCCTGGCCAGAATGCGGCGCCGATAGGCGATAACCCCGGCATCGGCACCTTTGCTGTCCAAGAGACGCAGGTAGGCATCCAGTGCGTCGTCCATCTTGTCCTGAGGCATGGTCTTGCTTCCTTACAGCAGCTCGGGTGCGGGCACCCCTGCTCTACGCGCAGCGCCCAGTATGGCTGCCCATTCATTATCCGACATCTCTACCCCGTGTACTGCGGCTTCTGCTGCACGCTGGCGCTCCGGCTGGCCGGCCAGCATCAGCGGCGCTTGCCCGGCCGGGGCTGGCGAGCTGCGGATATAGGCGGCCATGGCGTCGTATTCCTCACGCAGCCAGCTTACGTCGGCTACGGCTTCCGGGTCGATGATGACAGCGGTCAGGTTGTTCACGATACCGCCCAGGCGGGCATTGCCCGGCTGCAGGGTGCCCCCGCCCGACAGCAGGCCCGCCAGAAACTCGATGGCCGCCACCAGGCCACCGCCTTTGTGCGCCGCGATGGGGCGCAGCGCACCGGTAGGCTGCTCGTGCATGGCGGCAGGGTTGGCCGTGGGCAGGCCATCCGCGTCCAGCATGACTTCTTCGTCAAACGTCTTGCCGGCCAGGTAGGCTACCCGCGTCTTGCCATAGGCCACCATGCTGGTGGCGAAATCCAGAATGAACGGCGGCTCCTGCTCCCCCGCCGGAAACGCCACGCACAAGGGATTGGTACCAAAGCGCGCGGCAGAGCCGCCAAACGGTGCCACCAGCGGCTGGGGAAAGTCGGTGACGTTGACAAAGAATAGCCCCACCTTGCCCGCAGCCGCCACCTGCTCGCCATAGCTGCCGATGCGGCCCATATGGTGGCTATTGCGCACAGTCAGCAGCACGATGCCGGTGTGCGCCACGCGCTCGATAGCGGCGTCCACCGCCTCGCGCACCACGCGCTGGCCGTAACCGCGCTCGCCGTCAAACTGCAGGATGGCACCGCTGTCGTTCAGCAGCCAGGCTGGCTCACCCGGCTGCAAAGTACCGTTGCGCACACTGTCCACATAGAAAGGCAGCATGCCCACGCCGTGGCTGGGGTGGCCTTTGAGGTTGGCTGACACCAGATGCTGTGCCACGACAGCGGCTTCTTCATTGCCAGAACCCAGCGCCAGCAAGGTGGCGTGGGCAAGGCGGTACAGGGTGTGTTCGGTCAGCAGCATGCGGGGGTTAGCTCGGGTTAGGGTCGGGCTGCAGGGTCAGGCGCAGGTCGCGGCCAACCATGCGGGTGTCGCTGATGCGCAGCGCCAGCTTGTCGTCCAGCGACTGCAACGCCGGCCAGGCAAACAGCCCGCGTGCCGCATCGCCGGCCAGATAAGGCGCCAGGTAGAGCACGATGTCGTCCACCAGCCCGGCTTGCACCAGCGCACCGTTCAGGCCGGCACCGGCTTCTACCATTAGCTGGTTGATGCCATCTGCTGCCAGGCTTTGTAGCAGTGCCGGCAAATCCACACGCTGATCTGGCGCAGACAACACGCGTATTTGTACGCCGCGGGCCAGATACGGCGCATGCAGCGTGGCATCCGCCACCGCAGTCACCAGCAGGGTGGGCGCCACGGCGGTATCGTAAATGCGTGCCGCGGGCGGCGTGGCCAGGCGGCTGTCCACCACCACGCGCAGCGGCTGGCTGGGCACGGCCACCTCGCGCACGGTGAGCTGCGGGTCGTCGGCCAGCACGGTACCGCTACCGGTGAGCATGGCACAGTTGGCCGCACGCAGCTGCTGTACGTCACGGCGGGCGTCAGGGCCGGTAATCCATTGGCTGACACCATTGAGCAGCGCCGTCTTGCCATCCAGCGTGGCGGCGGCCTTCAGCGTGACCCAGGGGCGCTGGCGCGTAACGCGCGACAGGAAACCACGGTGCACGTACTGTGCCTCGGCTTGCAGGCAGCCGGCCACCGCCGGAATGCCGGCCGCGTTGAGCATGGCAATGCCGCGCCCGGCTACTTCGTGGTACGGGTCCACCATGGCGGCCACCACGCGGCCGATGTTTTCCTTGATCAGCCGCTCGGCGCACGGCGGGGTACGGCCATAATGGCTGCACGGCTCCAGCGTGACGTAGGCGGTGGCGCCGGCCGGGCTATGGCCACGGGCGTAGCAGTCTTTGATAGCCTGGATTTCGGCATGGTCGCCCCCCACACGCAGGGTAGCGCCCTCGCCTATCACCTGGCCATCGCGCACCAGCACGCAGCCCACACCGGGGTTGGGCGCGGCGCGGCGGGTCGCCGCGGCAGCCAGGCGCAAGGCCTGCTGCATATAGGGGTAATCTTGCGGCAGCAGGCCTTGCGGCTCGCTCATCATGCCTGCCCTTGCGCGGCACGCCAGTCGGCGGCCAGCAGGCTGTAGATGCGGGCATCCCAGAAACGCTCGCGGATACGCAGATAGCCGCGCAGCACGCCTTCCTGGGTAAAGCCGCTACGCTCTGCCACCGCGCAGCTGCGCAGGTTGGCCGCCGCACTCACGATATCCACACGGTTCAAACCCAGCTCGGCAAACGCGGTATGCAGCACCTGTGCCAGCGCCTGTGGCAGATAGCCGCGGCCAACGTAGCTATCGGCCAGCCAGTAGCCGATAGAGCCATGCAGGTTCAGCAAGCTCACGCCGTGCAGGTCGCACACGCCGGCAGGCTGGCCGTCGGCCAGAATCAGCCAGGTATGAACGCGGCCGGCGTCGCGCTCGGCTTGCGTATGCTGGATGAAGGTAAGCGAATCGGCGGCGCTGCGGGTGGTATCCACCCAGGGCAGCCACTGCGACAGGCTGTCGCGGCTGCTATTGACGAGGGAGAACAACGCATCGGCGTCGGCAGGTTCAAGCGGGCGAAGGGTAACGGCGGAGGTCATGTCAGGCTTTCTGATGGAACTGCGAGCCCACAGACTAAGGTTGGCCGCCAGCCAGCGTCAAGCCTGTACAGGCTGGCGTACTGCCCACTCCGTGGCCAGCAGGCTGTAGCTGGCGGCGTCGTGCGGCTGGCCGTGCAACCATAAATGCTGGCGCAGTATGCCCTCGAAACCGAAGCCTGCACGCTGTGCCACCGCGATGCTGCGCACATTCGCCAGCGCCGGGTCGATTACCAGGCGCTGCAGGCCCAGCGGGCCAAACGCCTGCCCGCACAGCTGCTGCAGCGCCGCCTGCATCACGCCGCGGCCAACGTAAGGCGGCGCCAGCCAGTAACCGACACAGGCACGGCGGTTGGCCGCAGACACGCTATGCAGGCCGCACACACCGGCCAGCTGGCCATCCACCAGAATCAGCCAGTCGTACTGGCTGCCTTGCTGGCGCGCCGCCACGCTATGCTGCAAAAAAGCCAGGCTATCTTGCTGGGTATGGGTGGCCGCCACCCACGGCAGCCAGCTCGCCAGCGCGGCGCGGTGGGTGTCCACCAGCGTAAACAACGCTGCGGCATCCTGCTCGGCGACTGGCCGCAGACAAGTATTCACGTCACTCCCCCTTAAGTTCCAGCTATGAAAAACCCTGCCGCGCACGACAGGGTTGTCTGGTTCACCGCATCTTGGCGGCCGCTACGGCCTGGGCCGGCCTTAGCCTTTGCCCTGTATTTCCTCGATGGCGTCGGTGAACTCGGAAATATCCTGGAAGCTCTTGTACACCGAGGCAAAGCGCACGTAGGCCACCTTGTCCAGCTTGGCCAGCTCGTTCATTACCATTTCGCCGATATAACGGCTGGACACCTCGCGCTCGCCCAGCTGCAACAGGCGCTGGCTGATGCGGTTGATGGCGTCGTCTACCAGCGGGGTAGACACCGGGCGCTTGTGCAGCGCGCGCAGGAAACTGGTGCGTACCTTTTCCACGTCGAACTCGGTGCGGTGGCCGCCGGTTTTCACCACTTGCGGCATGCGCACTTCGGCGGTTTCAAAGGTTGTAAAGCGCTTGTCGCAGCTGGTACAGCGGCGGCGGCGACGTATGCTGCTGCCGTCTTCGCTGACGCGGGAATCTACCACCTGGGTATCGGCGCAGCCGCAGAAGGGGCATTTCATGGCTTTACAATCCTGGCAATTTCAATAGCCTGATGTTATCAGCTATCGCCGCCTGGCAACAGTAATGCTCATTTTTTGGGCACAAGCGTGTCGCCATCGCGCACGTCAGGTGGCGCGGCCAGTGCGTCGCGCGCATCGGCTGCGGCCAGCATGGCCGGCAGGTGTTCGGGAAAAACAGGCTGCGGCGGGTGAGCCAGCGCAGCCGCGTCAAACCAGCGCCCCTGCCCCATACTGGCGCGCTCCTGCACGCTCCAGCCATCCTGCTGCAGGGCGATGCGGCCAACCCGTACGTGAAAGTAATACTCGTCGGCCCATACCTCGCCTCCGTCCGGCAGGCGCATGGCAAACTGGCGCCGCGCCAGCGGCTCGCCAGGGTCGGCCAACGCGTAGCCGGTTTCCTCCAGGCATTCGCGGCAGGCAGCGTCGGCCAGGCTTTCGCCGGCGTGCACACCACCGCCAGGGGTGAACCAGTAAACAATACGGCCGCCCAGAGCGGGCGGCCGGTAGGGGAACAGCAGCACCCGCCCGTCGGGGTCGCGCAGCAGCAAACGCGCTGCCACGCGTACCGGCAGGGCGGCGTGTCGGCTCATCGGCTCATCAGCCAGTCCACGTAGCGGTCCACGCCCTGCTCTACGGTGAGCATGGCATCGCTGTAACCGGCACTGCGCAGCTTGCCGATATCGGCCTGGGTGAAGCTCTGGTACTTGCCTTTCAGCGCGTCCGGGAAGTCGATGTATTCCAGGATGCCCTGCTCTACCAGCTCGGGCAGCGTCAGTGCCGGCTTGCCTTCGTGGCGGCGGCAGGCGTTGACGGTGGCCACGGCCACGTCGTTGAACGGCTGCGCACGGCCGGAGCCCAGATTGAAGATGCCGCTCTTGTCCGGGTTATCCAGGAAGTACAGGTTCACCTTCACCACGTCTTCCACCGACACGAAGTCGCGGCTCTGCGTGCCGTCGGCGTAGCCGTCGTAGCCGCCAAACAATTTCACCTTGCCGGTTTCGCGGTACTGGTTGAAGTTGTGGAAGGCCACCGAGGCCATGCGGCCTTTGTGCTGCTCTTGCGGGCCGTACACATTGAAGTAGCGAAAGCCGGCCACTTGCGCGGTCAGGCCTTCGGCCATGCGGCGGCGCAGGATCTGGTCGAACAGGAACTTGGAGTAGCCGTATACATTGAGCGGGCCTTCGTACTGGCGGTCTTCCTTGAAGGTAGTGCCCTTACCGTAAGTGGCGGCGCTGCTGGCGTACAGGAAGGGGATTTCCTCGGCCTGGCAGAATTCGAACAGCTCCAGCGTGTACTGGTAGTTGTTCTCCATCATGTACTTGCCGTCGTGGTTCATGGTGTCGGAGCAGGCACCCTGGTGCAGGATGGCGGTGATTTCACCGTCGAAATCGCCACTGCCGATCAGGCTGATGAAGTCCTGCTTGTCCAGGTAGTCGCTGATCTCGCAGCCCACCAGGTTGACGAACTTGTCGCCCTTGCTGAGGTTGTCCACCGCCAGGATGTCGGTTTCGCCACGCGCGTTCAGCGCCTTCACGATATTGGAGCCGATAAAACCGGCCGCACCGGTCACTACGATAGTCATGCTTGTTCCTTGTATGCGTTCAGAACGCGCTGCCTGGCTGGGCCAGAAAGGTCAGCTCGTCCTGGGTAGACGGCCGCCCCAGCGCCGCATTGCGGTGCGGGAAACGGCCGAAACGGGCGACGATCTCGTGATGCCGCCGGGCAAAGTCGATTACATTGTCGCGCCCCGGGCTGCCATGCGGCAGGCTCTCGAAGCGGCGCACGGATGCTTCCTGGTCGGCCAGCTGCTCGCTGTGCTCCAGCGGCAGGTAGACAAACCAGCGCGCCACCGGCGGCAGGCGGATATCCAGCCGCGCCGCCAGCGCGGCGTGGCTGGCGGCCAGCGCCTGCGCGTCGGTAGCAAAAGCCTGCGCCTGGCCACGGTACAGGTTGCGCGGGAACTGGTCGGCCACGATCAGCCAGGCCAGCACCTGGCGCGCGTCGCTGGCGTCGGGCTGCAGCGTGCCGGCGGCCAACTCGGCCAGCAGCGGCGCAAAGCGCTCGCGGATGATGCCGTCAAACACCGGGTCTTTCTTGAACCAGGCCTCGCGCGGCAGGGCCAGCATGTCGTCGCCGCTACCGCCGAACCAGAACTGCAATACCTGCTCGTACCAGGCCATCATCCGCTCCTTGCTAGGCTGGGTTATTACAAGGCAAACAGCTCGCGCTGGTGGCACACGGCGGTACCCAGCTTGGCCACCACGATACCGGCGGCAGCATTAGCCAGGCGCATGGCCAGCGGCATGTCCAGCCCTGCGGCCAACATCAGGCCCAGGGTGCCGATAACGGTGTCACCCGCACCGGAGACGTCGTACACCTCTTGCGCCAGCGTGGGCTCGTGTACGGCACCGGCTTCGCGGTACAGCGTCATGCCCTCTTCGCTGCGCGTCACCAGCAGCGCGTCCAGCTGCAGCTGGCTGCGCAGCGCTTGTGCTTTGGCGGCCAGTTGTTCGTCGTTCTGCCAGCTACCGGCTACCTGCTTGAACTCGCTACGGTTAGGCGTGAGCAGCGTGGCACCGGCGTACTTGCTGTAATCGTCGCCCTTGGGGTCGATCAGCACCGGCTTGCCGGCAGCGCGCGCCAGTTCGATCATGCGGCTGACGTGGGTCAGGCCGCCCTTGCCGTAGTCGGACAAAATCACCACGTCGTGGTCGGCCACGATGGCGGCGTAGTCGTCCAGCTTGTCGGCCAGGATCTCGTGGCTGGGCGCGTCTTCGAAATCCAGGCGGATCAGCTGCTGCTGCCGCGCTACGACGCGCAGTTTGATGGTGGTGGAAATGCCGGGGTCGCGCTTGAACGACGGCGTAATACCGTCGCTTTCCATCAGCCGCGTCAGCGCGGTGGCGGCTTCGTCGTCGCCTACCACGGACAGGATGGTCGCCTTGCCGCCCAGGCTGGCGATATTGCGCGCCACGTTGGCCGCACCACCGGCACGCTCTTCCATGCGGGCAATCTTGGCCACCGGCACCGGGGCTTCCGGCGAGATGCGCGATACGTCGCCAAACCAGTAGCGGTCCAGCATCACGTCGCCCACCACCAGCACGCGGCTATTGGCCAGACTGCGGGTCAATTCTTGCGGGCTCAGGCCCAGCTGTTGCATCAGGGTCATGGGCTACCTCGGCTCAGGCCAGGCTGGCCTGATAGGCCTGGATGTCGGCATTGATCTTGTTCAGCACCATCAACGGGTCGTCTGCACGGGTGATGGGGCGGCCGATTACCAGGTAGTCGGAGCCGGCTTGCAGCGCGGCCACCGGCGTCATCACGCGGCGCTGGTCGTCGGCGGCGCTGTCGGCCAGGCGGATACCCGGCGTCACCAGTTTGAAGTCCTGACCCAACTCGGCTTTCAGTACGCCGGCTTCCTGCGCCGAGCACACCACGCCGTCCAGGCCGCTGTCGCGGGTGAGGCGCGCCAGGCGCAGCACGTGCTCTTGCGGCGGCACGGTCACGCCGATTTCCAGCAAGTCGGCCGCGTCCATGCTGGTGAGCACGGTAACGGCAATCAGCAGCGGGCGCTGGCTGTATTGCGCCAGCGCGTCAGCCGAGGCTTCCATCATGCGGCGGCCGCCACTGGCGTGCACGTTCACCATCCACACCCCGGCTTCGGCAGCCATCTTGCAGGCGTGCGCCACGGTATTGGGGATGTCGTGGAATTTCAGGTCCAGAAACACCTGGAAGCCGCGTGCGGCCAACTGTTCCAGCAGCTGCGGGCCTGCAGCGGTAAACAGCTCTTTGCCTACCTTCAGGCGGCACTGCGAGGGGTCCAGACGGGAAGCAAAGGCCAGTGCGGCGTCTGCGGTGGCAAAATCCAGCGCCACCAGTACCGGCGAATTAACGTTGGCCGCAAAGCCATGTGCCATTAACGGGTTCATGTTTTCCTGTCTTTCTTGTCGCGTATTCGGTTCAGTGGTTTTCGGAGCGGTTGGGCGTAAAGCTTTCCCACTCGCCGCAGGCGGGGCAATGCCAGAAGAAAGCCCGCGAGCGGAAGTTGCAGCGTTTACAACGGTGTACGGTCAGGCGCTGTGCGTGCTTCATGATCAGCGCACGCGCCACTTCGGCGTCCAGGCGGCCTTCGGTGCTGAGCTCGTCCATCTGCGACTCTACCAGGCGGTACACCCCCAGCAGGCTGGGGCGCGCGTGTACCGCCTCGCGGGCGGCCTCCAGCGCACGGGCTTCGCCTTCGTAGGTAGCCACCTTCTGGTACAACAGGTCGGTGAGCTCCAGCTGCGAGAAGGTACGCTGGTAGCCACGCAGCAAGGCGATGCCCTCCTGCGGCTTGCCCAGCGATTCGTAGGCATCGAACAGGCGCTCGGCCACCATGGCCAGGTATTCGTAGTTTTGCTTTTCGATGGCTTGCCACGCCGCGATGGCCGCCTCGTGCTTACCCTGCGCCGTTTCGATATCACCCAGCAGGATGCTGGCGCGCACGCACTTGCGGTTGGCCGCAAAGGCGTTTTTCACCGCCTCGCGTGCCTTGTCGTAATCGGACTGGTACAGCGCACCCTGCGCCAGCTCGCAGTAGAACTGCGCCACTTCGTGCTGGAAGCTGTGCGCATCGCTGCGCAGCTCCAGCGCGGTGGCGATGGCCTTGGCCCAGTCGCGGTCTTGCTGGTAGATGGACAACAGCTGCTCGCGCGCGGCGCGGCCCATGGTGTGGCTATCCAGCAGCTTCACCAGAATCTCTTCGGCGCGGTCTACCAAGCCAGCCTTGTGAAAGTCTTGCGACAGCTCGAAGCGCACCAGCGCCTTTTGCTCGCGTGTCAGGTCGGGCAGCTCCAGCACCTGCTGGTGCAGGCGGATGGCGCGGTCATTCTCGCCACGGCGGCGGTACAGCTTGCCCAGGCTGAGCTGCACTTCCAGCGCGTGCGGGTGGGCGCGTGCCACCTCGGACAGCGAACGGGCGGCCACGTCGGTCTGGTCGTCTACCAGCGCGTCCAGACCTTTATAAAAACCGGCAGGTACTTCCCGCGCCTGCTTCAGTACTGCACGCATGTCTACGCGTGCGGCCAACCATCCCAGGCCGAAAAAGGCCGGAAACAGCAACAGCCACCACAAATCGATATCCAAAATTCAACCTCGGGGCAAAAAACAGGACGGCTTAGTCAGCCAGGGCATCGCTGGGGTCAACCACCACTTTGCTACTCTGGCGCGAGCGCAGCTCTTTTTTGAGCTGCGACAGCTCGCGGCGTACGCGCAGGGAATAGGCAAACGTAGCCACCAGGCCAATCAGGGCACCGGCCACAAAGAAGATCAGCAACAGCAGAATCAGCGGGGCTTGCCAGGTCTGGCCAAAGAACAGCTTGAATTCCACTACAGCGCTGTTTTGCACGGTAACGGCAATCAACAACACCAGTACGAGCAGCTCAAACAAGCGGAAGAGATAACGCATCGGGGGCTTTCGCATCGTCGCAATGCTGCAAGTTTAAACGAAAGCGACACCCCTCCCAAGTAAAGCGCAGATAAAAAAAGCGCCGCAGACAAGCTGCGGCGCTTTGGGACAGGCAAAAAAACTGCTTAGTCGTTCGAACCGGTCAGATCAACCCGCTCTCTCAGTTCTTTACCTGCCTTGAAGTGAGGCACGTATTTCTCAGGAACGACAACGCTGGAGCCAGACTTGGGATTGCGGCCCATCCGCGGCGGACGGTAGTTCAGATCGAAGCTACCAAAACCGCGGATTTCGATCCGCTGCCCTTTTGCCAAGCTGCTGGCCATTGCATCCAGAATGGTTTTAACAGCCAGCTCAGCATCTTTGGCGACCAACTGAGGATAACGCTCGGCAAGCCTCGCTATAAGCTCAGATTTGGTCATGTCCATCACTTATTCGTTGCCGCCGGACAGTTTAGCTTTCAGCAGCGCGCCCAGGCTGGTGGTACCAGCGGACACGTTGGAGTCGCCAGCGCCGATAGCGGACATGGCAGCTTTCTCTTCCTGTGCGTCCTTGGCTTTGATCGACAGGCTGATAGCGCGGGACTTGCGATCAACAGCAATGATCACAGCCTCAACTTCGTCGCCTTCTTTCAGAACCGAGCGAGCGTCTTCAACGCGGTCGCGGGACAGTTCGGAAGCACGCAGGTAGCCTTCAACGTCGGTGTCCAGCGTCACGGCGGCGCCTTTGGCGTCAACGGTCTTCACGGTACCTTTAACCAGCGCGCCTTTGTCGTTCATGGCTACGTAGTTGTTGAACGGATCGCCTTCCAGCTGTTTGATGCCCAGGGAGATACGCTCTTTTTCCACGTCGATGGACAGAACGATGGCTTCAACCTCGTCACCCTTCTTGAACTTGCGCACAGCGTCTTCGCCGGTTTCGTTCCAGGACAGGTCGGACAGGTGTACCAGGCCGTCGATACCGCCAGGCAGGCCAACGAACACGCCGAAATCGGTGATCGACTTGATCGCGCCTTTCAGCTTGTCGCCTTTCTTGAAGTTGTCAGCGAACTCGTTCCATGGGTTAGCCTGGCACTGTTTCATGCCCAGGCTGATACGACGACGGTCTTCGTCGATTTCCAGGATCATCACTTCAACTTCGTCGCCAACCTGAACTACCTTGGACGGGTGTACGTTCTTGTTGGTCCAGTCCATTTCGGACACGTGTACCAGGCCTTCGATGCCTTGTTCGATTTCCACGAACGCGCCGTAGTCGGTCAGGTTGGTTACCTTGCCGAACAGACGGGTGCCGGACGGGTAACGACGGGACAGGCCCACCCACGGATCTTCGCCCAGTTGCTTCAGACCCAGGGATACACGGTTCTTCTCTTGGTCGAACTTCAGTACCTTGGCTTCAACTTCGTCGCCCACGGCCAGAACTTCGGACGGGTGCTTCACGCGGCGCCATGCCAGGTCGGTGATGTGCAGCAGGCCATCGATACCGCCCAGGTCAACGAACGCACCGTAGTCGGTGATGTTCTTGACGATACCTTTGATGATGGCACCTTCACGCAGGGTTTCCAGCAGCGCTTTGCGCTCTTCGCCCAGGGTTTCTTCCAGAACAGCGCGGCGGGAAACAACAACGTTGTTACGCTTGCGGTCCAGCTTGATAACCTTGAACTCAACTTCTTTGCCTTCGTACGGAGTGGTGTCTTTCACCGGACGTACGTCAACCAGGGAACCCGGCAGGAAGGCGCGGATGCCGTTAACCATAACGGTCAGGCCACCTTTGACTTTGCCGCTGATAACGCCGGACAGGATCTTGCCAGCTTCCAGAGCCTCTTCCAGGTCAACCCATGCAGCCAGACGTTTGGCTTTTTCACGGGAGAGCTTGGTTTCGCCAAAGCCGTTTTCCAGGGAGTCGATCGCAACAGTAACGAAATCGCCGATGGCAACTTCAACTTGGCCGTTGTCGTTCTTGAACTCTTCAACCGGGATCAGGGATTCGGACTTCAGGCCGGCGTTAACGGTCACGAAGTTGGAATCGATGCCAACGACTTCAGCGGTGATTACTTCACCAGCACGCATTTCTTGCAGAGCCAAGCTCTCTTCGAACAGGGCGGCGAAGCTATCCATAACGAGGGTAGTCATCAGATGTAACTCTCAGGCATGCCTTGCGTCACGCAGGGTTAGGTTTTTCATACGCCGTCAGCGCAAGGTATGACAGACGGCGGCTTACAAAAAATTAATGGCCGGTGCCACGGGCCTTGTCGAACCACGACAGTACCTGCCCCACCGCTTGTTCGATGGTCAGGTCCGAGGTGTCCAGCAAGTGGGCATCCGGCTCTTGTCTTAGCGGGGCAACCGCCCGTGCCGCGTCGCGCGCGTCACGATCGGAAATATCCTGCTGAATCTGGACGAGGTTAGCAGATTCCCCTTTTGCGATCAACTGCTTATAGCGTCGTTCAGCACGAACTTCGGCTGATGCGGTCAGAAAAACCTTCAATTCCGCACGCGGAAACACCACCGAGCCCATATCGCGGCCGTCGGCCACCAGGCCTGGCGGCACCAGAAAGTCGCGTTGACGGGTCAGCAGCGCGGCACGCACAGCCGGCAGCGCGGCCACTTTCGAGGCACCCATGCCGATATCTTCGGCACGAATGGCCGCACTCACATCGGCTTCGCCCAGCCAGGCTTTATCGTCGTGAAAAGACGCCGGCAGCTGGGCTGCCAGGCGCGCCACGTTCTGCTCGTCTTCCCAGCTGACGCCTTCGCGCAGCGCATACAGCGCCGTCAGGCGGTACAGGGCGCCGGAATCCAGATAATGCAGCCCCAGCTGCTGTGCCACCAGGGCAGCCACGGTGCCCTTGCCGGAAGCGGAAGGGCCGTCGATGGTAATGACGGGTTTGAGCGTAGGCATGGCGAAGACCTTGAATCAAAACCGGCAATTGTAGCGCAAGCAGTACAAAAAGAGGCGTTTGCGTGGCAGCGCACAATACGGGTACAGTCGTTGCCGAGATCACCCGGCAGGGCCCTGCCCTGCAGCAAAACAGACAAGAACATCATGGAACAACTACATCTACAGCCCATTGGCCCGCTGGCCGGCCGCATCAAACTGCCCGGCTCCAAGAGCATTTCCAACCGCACCCTGCTGTTGGCCGCACTGGCCGAAGGCAGCACGCTGGTGCGCGACCTGCTGGACTCCGACGACATCCGCCGCATGCTGGAAGCACTGGCCACACTGGGCGTGCGCGTCGAGCAGCAAGGCGATAGCCGCGACTTCCTGGTGCATGGCACCGGCGGTGCCTTTAGCGTGAAAGACGCCGACCTGTTCCTGGGCAACGCCGGCACGGCTTTTCGCCCGCTCACCGCCGCGCTGGCGCTGATGCAGGGCCGCTACCACCTGCACGGCGTACCGCGCATGCACGAACGCCCGATCGGCGACCTGGTGGACGCGCTGCGCGTGGCCGGTGCCGATATCGACTACCTGGGCAACGACGGCTACCCGCCGCTGCAGATCAAGCCGGCCAGCCTGAACGCCGGCCAGGTCATCCCGGTAAAAGGCAATGTCTCCAGCCAGTTCCTCACCGCCCTGCTGATGGCGCTGCCGCTCACCGGCGAAGACGTCACCATCGAGGTGGTGGGCGAGCTGATTTCCAAACCGTATATCGAAATCACCCTGAACCTGATGGCGCGCTTTGGCGTGCAAGTACAGCGTGACGGCTGGCAGCGCTTCACCATCGCGCGCGGCCAACGTTACACCAGCCCCGGCGACATTCACGTGGAAGGCGACGCTTCCAGCGCATCCTACTTCCTGGCGGCTGGCGCGCTGGCCGGCGGCCCGGTACGCGTGGAGGGGGTTGGCCGCAGCAGCATCCAGGGCGACGTGAAGTTTGCCGACGCGCTGGCGCTGATGGGCGCCGAGATCACCATGGGCGACAACTGGATCGAGGCCCGCGCCCCGGCCGGCGGCCTGCAGGCCATCGACGTGGACCTCAACCACATTCCGGATGCGGCGATGACCATCGCCGTGGCCGCGCTGGCCGCCAACGGCACCACCACCATCCGTAACGTGGAAAGCTGGCGCGTGAAGGAAACCGACCGCCTGGCGGCCATGGCCACCGAGCTGCGCAAGGTAGGCGCCAGCGTGGTGGAAACGCAGGACAGCATCAGCGTGACGCCGCCGGCGCAGCTGACTGCCAACGCCGAAATCGACACCTACGACGACCACCGCATGGCGATGTGCTTCTCGCTGGTGGCGCTGCTGGGCACCCCGGTGGTGATCAACGACCCGAAATGCGTGGCCAAGACCTTCCCCGACTATTTCGAGGTACTGGGCAAGTTGGCCGCAGGCTGAAGTCGCACCAGCCGCCAGCCCAAAACCGCTGCCTCGCCGCAGCGGTTTTTTCATGGCTACGCCTTGCCAGCAAACCACAAAAAACACAAAATATGCCACCAACAGAACTACAAGACACAAGATAATGAACAACCCGTTTGCTGTGCGCCGCGACTTCATGCAGCGCTTCGACATGGCCGCCCCCGACACCCCCAGCTTCCAGCCGCAGGCATTAGCGATGTGGCAGACCATGCTGCAAGAGGAATGGCAGGAATTCCAGACCGCGCTGGCCGACTACCAGGCCATGCCGCAGGCCGACGCCGCCACGCAGCAGCAGCTGCAAGCCGAACTGGCTGCCGAGGGGGTGGATGTGCTGAACGTGTTGTGCGGGCTACTGCTGTCGCAGGGCTTGCCGCTGCAGGCGATGTTCGACGCCATCCATGCGGCCAACCTGGCCAAGTGCGTGGACGGCCAGGTACTGCGCCGCGCCGACGGCAAGCTGCTGAAACCGGCAGGCTGGCAGCCGGCAGACAAAGTCGGCGTGATCCGCGCGGCGTCTCAGGCCTGAGGCCGGTCGCGCGGCACCTGCTGCAGGTAGGCTGCCACACTGCTGCGTAGCGGTTTCAGCATCACCCGCAGGCTGTTACTGCGCCGCCCCATCTGCACAGCGTGGCGCTGCGTGACCTCAACAAAACCCTGCCGCAGCCAGAAGCGCTCGGCACGGCTGTGCCCCATCACCACGCCCAGGCGCAGCCAATACGCACCACGGGCCAGCGCCCACGCTTCCAGCGCGTTATACAGCTGCGCGGCCAAGCCCTGGCCGTGATGGCGCGCATCCACCATAAACAGCGCGATATGCCACGCCTGCGGTAGCAGCAGCCCGGCAAGCACTTCCACTACCGCCTGCCATTGCCCATGCTCATCGCACAGCGCCAGTAGCCAGCGCTGCCGGTACGGCATGTCGGGCGGTGGCCTGGCATGAAAGTCGGCCTCGGCAGCAGCGGGCTGCGCTGGCTCGCCGCCCGTCGCCTCGAAATACAGCGGGTTGGCCGCATAGAATGCCTGCAGCGCCGGGATGTCAGCGGCTTGCAAGGGCAATACCCGCAGGTCGGCAAGTGTGGCAGGTAAAGACAAGGTGTCCATGACACGGCAAAACGGGGGCTTAGCGGCGGCCTGCGGCCAACCTTTGCAGCAGCTTGTCCAGCTGGGCGCCAAACGCCTGGCGGTCGCGCTGGCTGAAGGCGGCCGGGCCGCCGGTCTGTACCCCGCTATCACGCAGCTCGGTCATGAAATTGCGCAGCGCCAGCGCCTCGCGGATGGTGGCGTCGCTGTACAGCTCGCCGCGCGGGTTCAGCGCCAGCGCGCCTTTGGCTACCACTTGCGCCGCCAGCGGGATGTCGGCGGTCACCACGATATCGCCCGGCTGCGCCTGCTGTGCGATATGGTTGTCGGCCACGTCGAAACCGGCTGGTACTTGCACAGCGCGTATATGCGGCGACGGCGGCACGCGCAGCAGCTGGTTGGCCACCAGCACAGTAGCCGTACCAGTACGGTCGGCGGCGCGAAACAGAATTTCCTTGATCACCGCCGGACAGGCGTCGGCGTCTACCCAGATCGTCATGCGTTGCCCCGGTTGAAGTGTTGTTGCCATTGCTGGCGGGCTGCGCGGGCGCGCTCGAAGCGGGTGGTCATCGCCTCGGCGTCGCCGGCCACCAGCTCCTGCCGCAGTGCGGCCAAGGTAGCCTGGAACGCGTCCAGCTCCACCAGCAGCGCGTCGCGGTTGGCCAATGCGATATCGCGCCACATCTCGGGGTGGCTGCCGGCAATACGGGTAAAGTCGCGAAAGCCGGTGGCGGCAAAATCGAAGCAGCGCGCGGCATCGGCCTTGGCCACGATGGTATCCACGTAGGCAAAGGCCAGCAGGTGCGGCAGGTGGCTGACAGTGGCAAACACGGCGTCGTGCTCGGCGGCGCTCATCTCGTAGACACGGGCGCCGCAGGCCTGCCACAGCTCGCGCACCAGCAGGGCCGCGTCGGGGCGGGTTTCCGGCAGCGGTGTCACCACGATGCGGCGGTTATCGTACAGGCCGTACTGCGCGGCGGCGGCACCGGACAGGTCGGAGCCGGCAATCGGATGCGCCGGCACGCAACCGGCCAGGTGGGCAGGCAGGTGGCTGCGCATCAGCGCCACCACGTCGCTCTTGGTGCTGCCGCCATCGGTCACCACGCAGTGCGGCGGCAGGTACGGCGCGATCTCGGCAAACACGCGCCCCATCTGCCCTACCGGCGTGGCCACCAGCACCACGTCAGCGTGGCGTACCGCCTCGGCCGCACTGTGGCTGGCCTCGTCGATGACACCTAACTCGACGGCCCGCTGCAGGTTGGCCGCAGAGCGCCCTACCCCGATGACCTTGGCCACCCGGCCGGCGCGGCGCAAGGCCAGCGCAAACGAGCCGCCAATCAGGCCCACGCCTATCACTACCAGGGTCAATCTGCCCTCACCCGCCTGCATGCTATTGCCCATTACTGTGTGTCAGAGCCGTTATCATAACCGCATTCCCGCTTGACCAAGAGGTGCATCATGTCTGTTTCGCTGTACATCTATTACCGCATTGACGGCAATTTCCCGTCTTTTGAGTGCTCTTCTCGAAAAATAATGGCGCAGATAGCATCGGAAATGCAGATAAAAGGCAGATTATTGCAACGTCGCGACGATGCGCACACCTGGATGGAAATCTACGAGCCGGTGACTGACCTGGCAGCACTAGAGCAAGCGCTAAGCCGTGCCGTGGCGACCGATGCCAGCTGGCTGGGTGTGGCACGGCACGCCGAATGTTTCACAGAAATTTAAAACAGGATGGCCTTTCAATCGCCACCTTACAAACCCTGGTGTCACCACCCAGCCTGATAAAGGGAGGTGTGCCATGTATCAGCACTTTACCCGTCGACAGAAACGGCTTGCCGCATTCGGCAGCAGCCTGCTGCTGATGGCCGTGATGGCCAAGCCGGGGATGTAAAGCGCAAGGCGACCGGGCACGACCCGGAACAGACCGAGGAAGAACTCAGCCCGGCATGGACACGGCCCCGCCGGCGCACCGCCGCCGCCCGCAGGGCAGCCCCACGCGACAACAGCCAACGCAGCAGCCACAACACCAGGAAGCCTGGCACACAGCAATGACAGGCACCGGGGCAAACCACGCATGACAGCTAGCCACAGTTGACCGCCTGCCAGCCAGGACACGGGCGGAACAGGAGGCCATCCGCAAAGCGCTGGATGAACAGCGCGACATCAACCAGCTGCTGGCACGCAGCATGGAACAGATGGCGCAAAAGGCCGGGAGAAGCTGCGCCACCGTCGCAGAGCTGGCCGGCAGCATACCGCAGATGGTGGCGCGCTTTCGGCTAGCCCAGGATGGGGCAGGCTTATAGCCGGTTGCTAATCAGCCCGCCGCCAGCGCCTGCTGCAGGCGGGTGGTAAGCGGCCACGCCTGCCAGGTGTGGCCATCAAGCTGGCGTAGCGGCCAGATGCCGGCCAGGCTGTTGCAGACAAAAGCCTCGTCGGCCGCCAGCAACTCGGCCGGCAGCAGGCGCTGCTCGGTCACGGCAATGCCCAGCTGGTGCGCAGTGTCGATCACGCAGGCACGCATGGCGCCGGACACGCCGCAGCGGTCCAGCGGCGGCGTATATAGCTGGCCTGCGCGCACCCAGAACAGGTTGCTCATGGTGCCTTCCACTACCGTACCATCGCTGTCCAGCATCAGGCCTTCGGCAATCGCCGGGTCGTCCCACTCGCTGCGCGCCAGCACGTTTTCCAGCCGGTTCAGGTGCTTGATACCCGCCAGTAATGGCTGCAAACCCAGCTGTGTGTTGCACCAGCGCACGGTGATGCCGTGCATGGCGCGCTCGGGCGGGTAACCGGCCCAGGCGGCAGCGCTGACGATGCGGGTGGGCTGCACCTGCGCGGGTATGGCGTAGCCACGTTGGCCGCTGCCCCGTGTCAGCACCACCTTGGCCACCGCACGCGGCAAGCCGGCGCAGACGGTGGCGATTTCGGCCAGCAGCAGCGCCTCGTCCGGGCACGGCAGGCGCAGCGCGGCGCAGTCTGCGGCCAACCTTTGCCATTGCCAGCGCCACAGCTGCGGCCGGCCAGCCAGCACCTCCAGCGTGCGGTATAGGCCGTCGCCGTAGGCCAGGCCACGGTCGCTGGCCGGCAGGTGGTCTGCCGGCACACCATTGATCAGCATGTCAGCTCCTTGCCCAGGCAAATGGACGCACTGCGGCCAACATAATGGCCATAAGGGGGAATCTCGCGGTAACCGTGGCGCAGGTAAAACTGCACGGCACGGGTATTGATGCGGCGGGTGGACAGCCATACGGCACGGTAGCCCAGCCGCTGCGCGTGCTGCTCCAGCGCCGCCAACACCTGCGCGCCCAGGCCCTGGCTGCCGGGCGCGGCGTACATGCGCTTGAGCTCGGCCACGCCCGGCTGCAAGGGTCGCAGCGCGCCACAGCCTTGCGCCGCCCCGTAGCCATCGCAGGCCAGCAGGAACACGGCACCGTCGCCACGCACATCACCGGCGTCAAACGAAGCTTGGCCGCTATCGCCGGTCATGGCTGCCAATGTGGCAGACAACGCCGCCTGCATGGCCATGGCCTGCGGGTGGGCGGGGTCGGCGGGGGCAATGCGGTACATGGCGTCTCCTGGGTATGCGGCCAACCTTGTCAGCCGTGGCTCAGGCTTGCTCTACACCAAGCGCGCGCAGCAGGCCGCGGGCCTTGTGGCGGGTTTCCTGCAGCTCGCGCTGCGGGTCGGAATCGGCCACGATGCCGCCGCCGGCGCGGAAGCGCAGCTGCTGGCCCTGCTGCATGAAGGTACGGATCAGGATGTTCACATCCAGCGTGCCGTCGCGGTTCAGGTAGCCCAGGCTGCCGGTGTAGGCGCGGCGTGCGCTGTTTTCCAGCTCGCGGATGATCTGCATGGTGCGCACCTTGGGGCAGCCGGTAATGGTGCCACCGGGGAATAGCGCACGAAATACTTCTACGGTATCCACGCCGTCGCGGATGCGGCCGCGCACATTGGATTCGATATGGTGCACGTAGGCGTAGCTGGCCACCGCCATCAGCTCGTTGACTTCCACGGTGCCAGGCTGGCAGATGCGGCCCAGGTCATTACGCTCCAGGTCGATCAGCATCACGTGCTCGGCGCGTTCCTTGATGCTGCTGATCAGGCGCTGCTTCAGCGCAGCGTCTTCGGCGGCGTCGGGCGAACGCGGGTGGGTGCCGGCAATCGGGCGGGTATCCACCCAGCCGTCGTGCACGCGCACCAGGCGCTCTGGCGAGGAGCTGACGATATAGGCGTCGCCCAGGTCGGCCAGCGCCGAGAACGGCGCCGGGTTGGCGCGGCGCAGCGCGGCAAACAGATCAACCGGGCGCACGCTGTCGTGCAGGGTGGCGCGCCAGCCGCGCGAGATGTTTACCTGGAACACGTCGCCTTCGTAGATATAATCCTTCAGCCGCACCACGGCGTCGGTATACCAGTGCGGCGGGTCTTCTTCCAGCGCCGCTAGCTGTACCGGGTTGGCCGCAAATGCGGGTACCGTTTGCAACGCGGCTTTCAGCTCGGCCAGCTGGGCTGCCGTTTCGGCCATCAGCCAGCAGCGGCCGCTGGCGCGGTCCAGCTGGATGGCCGCCGGCACGCGGCACAGCGCCGCCAGCGGGAAGCTATCGCTGATGGCAGCCGGCACGCTGGGCTCGAACTCGGACAGCAAGTCGTAGCCCATGTACACAAACCAGCCGCCGGTAAACGGCAGGCCGTGCGGGTTGGCCACCGTCGCTTCGCGCGGCAGCGCGCGCACCGCGTCCAGGAAGGCGGCACCCTCGCCTTCGCCGTAGATGCGGCGCTCTTGTGGCAGCGCCATCAGCATGTCCCAGCCGATGTCGCCGGACGACTGCATCAGGTAGGGGAAACGGCCACGGTCGGCAGCGTGCAGGGCCAGCAGGTCTGGCGTGTGGTTCAGCAGTTCGTAATGCATGGGCGTCGGGCGCCGCGGTAACGGCAGCCGCAAAAGAAAAAGACCGCGCGAGTTTATCGCAGCGGTCTTGGCTGTCAACGTCGCCTGCGCGACGTGTCGGCATTTATACGCGTTTGAACACCAGTGTACCGTTGGTACCACCGAACCCGAAGGAGTTGGAGATGGCCACGTCGATCTTCATGTCACGCGCGGTATTGGCGCAGTAGTCCAGGTCGCAGCCACCTTCGATATCCTGCTCGTGCAGGTTGATGGTCGGCGGGGAAACCTGGTTATGCACGGCCAGAATCGAGTAGATGGCTTCTACACCGCCCGCGCCGCCCAGCAAGTGGCCGGTCATGGACTTGGTGGAGTTCACTACCAGTTTCTTGGCGTGGTCGCCAAACGCGATCTTCAGCGCATTGGTTTCGTTGGCATCACCCAGCGGGGTGGAGGTGCCATGGGCGTTCACGTACTGCACCTGGTCCGGGTTCAGGCCGGCGTCGCGCAGGGCGTTCAGCACGCCGCGTGCCGGGCCTTCTGCACTAGGGGCAGTAATGTGGTGCGCGTCGGAGCTCATGCCGAAACCCACCAGCTCGGCGTAGATTTTGGCGCCGCGTTTTACCGCGTGTTCGTACTCCTCCAGCACCAGTACGCCGGCGCCCTCGCCCATGACGAAGCCGTCACGGCCTTTGTCCCACGGGCGGGAGGCGGTAGCCGGGTCGTCGTTGCGGGTAGACAGCGCCTTCATGGCAGCAAAGCCACCCACGGCCAGGCTGGAAATAGTGCCTTCGGCACCACCGGCTACCATCACGTCGGCGTCGCCGTACTGAATCACGCGGGCGGCATCGCCAATGCAATGCGCACCGGTGGTGCAGGCAGACACGATGCCGTAGCTCGGGCCCTGGTAGCCTTTCAGGATGGACACGTGGCCCGCTACCATATTGATCAGCGAGCCGGGAATGAAGAACGGGCCAATCTTGCGAATGCCGCCTTCGTGGCGAGCCACGCCGGTTTCCTCGATCAGCGGCAGGCCGCCGATACCGGAACCGATATTCACCCCCACACGGGTCTTGTCCAGGCCTGCCACATCGTCCAGGCCGGAATCCGCCACCGCTTGCAGCGCGGCGGCAATACCGTAATGAATGAACACGTCCATACGGCGTGCATCCTTGGGCGAGATGTACTGGCTGATGTCGAAGCCTTTGACCTCACCCGCAACCTGGCAGGTGATATCGCTGGCATCAAAGCGGGTGATGTTGGTGATACCACTCTTGCCGGCCAGGAGATTGGCCCAGCCACTGCTCACATCGTTGCCAACCGGGGAAATATGCCCGAGGCCGGTCACTACTACTCTGCGTTTTGACACAGGGTATCTCCGTGAAAAAAGGGAGCGTACTCCCGATAGTCCTGAAACGGTTTACGCGCCCGGCAAATCAAACGCACGTTTCAGAGCCACTACAGCAAAAAGACCTCTGCAGGCGAGCCAAAGCCACCAGCAGAGGTCCAGGCAACCCTTTTAAAAAAAGGATTACTTGTTCAGGTGAGCTGTTACGTAGTCAACAGCCTGCTTAACGGTGGTGATCTTCTCGGCTTCTTCATCCGGAATCTCGCACTCGAACTCTTCTTCCAGAGCCATTACCAGCTCAACGGTGTCCAGAGAGTCAGCGCCCAGATCGTCCACGAACGAGGAGTCGATTTTTACTTCGGCTTCGTTCACGCCCAGTTGCTCGGCAACGATCTTCTTAACGCGCGCTTCGATGTTTTCCATTTGTTTAAACCCTTTACCTTTCTGTGTTCGGGACAACAAAACCCCGACATTCTACAAAAAAAAATTAGAGTAGCCTACCTAGCTCAGCAGTTCTTGCTGATTTTATCCGCCAGCAGGCCCTTTAATCCGGTTAAACGCGGGGGCAATGTTGTTTTTACCCCCGCATTTTCCAGCCTTGCGGCCGGAAAAATCACGGCATCAGCATACCGCCATTCACGTGCAGTGTCTGGCCGGTGATGTAAGCTGCCTTGTCCGACGCCAGGAACAGTACGGCATCAGCGATGTCTTGTGCGTCGCCCAGGCGGCCCAGCGCGATCTGGCCCACCAGCGCGTCGCGCTGTGCTTCCGGCAGCGCACGGGTCATATCGGTATCGATAAAGCCCGGTGCCACGCAGTTCACGGTAATGCCACGGCTGCCTACTTCGCGCGCCATGGACTTGGTAAAGCCCATGATGCCGGCCTTGGCCGCTGCGTAGTTGGTCTGGCCTGCGTTGCCCATCGCGCCCACGACGGAGGCAATGTTGATGATGCGGCCGGTGCGGGCCTTCATCATGGCGCGCAGCACGGCTTTGGAGGCCTTGAACACCGACTTCAGGTTGGTGTCCATGATGGCGTCCCAGTCGTCGTCCTTCATGCGCATCAGCAGGCCATCGCGGGTAATACCGGCGTTGTTCACCAGAATGGCCACGTCGCCGTGTTCCTTGGCGATGGCGTCGATCAGCGCGTCGATGGCGCCCTCTTCACCCACGTTCAGCACCATGCCCGCACCACCCCACTGCGCCAGGCGCTCGCCAATGGCGGCCGCGCCGGATTCGGACGTGGCGGTACCGATCACCTTGGCACCTGCGGCGGCCAGGGTGTCAGCAATGGCAGCACCAATGCCGCGGGATGCGCCGGTAACCAGCGCTACTTTACCTTGCAAGCTCATGTTTCTCTCCTGCAGCTGGCCGCATGCGGCCAACCTTTCATCTTTACGCCAGCTCGGCGCGGGCGGCGTCCAGCTTGGCTGCGTCGGTCAGTGCGTGGCAGCTGACATTACCATCGATACGCTTGGCCAGGCCTGCCAGCACTTTGCCAGGGCCGCACTCGGCCATCAGCACGATACCGCCGGCAGCCAGCTGCTGGATGGTTTCGGTCCAGCGCACCGGGCAGTACAGCTGGCGGGTCAGCGCGTCGCGGATCTGTGCCGCATCGCTGTAGCTGGCCACGTCGGCGTTATGCAGTACCGGGATCTGCGGGGCCTTGATCTCTACGTCGGCCAAGGCGGCAGCCAGGCGTTCGGCCGCCGGCTTCATCAGCGTGCAGTGCGATGGCACCGATACCGGTAGCGGCAGCGCGCGTTTGGCGCCACGCGCCTTGCACAGCTCCATGGCGCGTTCCACGGCAGCTTTGCTGCCGGCAATCACTACCTGGCCTGGCGAGTTGAAGTTGACCGGCTCCACCACTTCGCCCTGCGCGGCTTCTTCACACGCAGCACGGATATCGTCGTCGGACAGGTTCAGGATAGCGGCCATGGCGCCTTCGCCAGCCGGCACCGCCTCTTGCATCGCCTGCGCACGCAAGCGCACCAGACGGATGGCGTCGGCAAAATCCAGGCTGCCCGCAGCGACCAGGGCGCTGTATTCACCCAGGCTGTGGCCCGCTACGGCGGCAGGCACCACACCGCCTTGCGCCAGCCAGGCACGATAGGTAGCCACACCGGCAGCCAGCATCAGCGGCTGGGTATTCACGGTGGCGTTGATCGCGTCGGCACTATCGGCCTGCAGTATGGCCCACAGGTCTTCGCCCAGGGCCGCAGAGGCTTCATCAAAAGTCTGTTTTACTACCGGCAGGTCGGCAAAGCCGTCCATCATTTTCAGGCTTTGCGAGCCCTGGCCGGGAAAGAGAAAGGCAAACGCCATGTTGGGTCTCCTTTTGAAACGGGGGGAATGATGACTGCTCGCTGCGATTTATGCAAAGAAAACACTCAAACGCTCGTATGATCGACGAAGATCAGCGCGAATAGCCGCCATTCATTGATGAAAATCAAACAAGCCGGCTACATATTGCTACATGGCCGGCTTGCCGCAGATCAGAAGCGCAGCAGCAGCGCACCCCAGGCAAAACCACCGCCGATACCTTCCATCAGCACGGTCTGGCCGCGCTGTATACGGCCTTGGCGCACCGCGTGGTCAAACGCCAGCGGGATGGAGGCGGCCGAGGTATTACCCTGCTCCGGCAGCGTGACAATCACCTTTTCCATGGACAGCTGCAGATGCTTGGCCGTGGCTTCGATGATGCGGATATTGGCCTGGTGCGGCACCAGCCAGTCCACGCTGTCTTGTGGCACGCCCGCCTCGGCCAGGGTTTTCTCGGCGATATCAGACAGTGCCTTCACGGCAAACTTGAACACCGCCGGGCCATCCATATGCAGATAAGGTGTGCCTTCCACCTCGCCGCCGATAATCTGGGCTTCGGTTTTCAGAATGTCGCGGTAGCGGCCGTCTGCGGCCAACTTGGCGTGCAGAATGCCCGGCTCGTCGGACGGGCCGACTACCACGGCACCGGCGCCATCACCAAACAGTACGCAAGTACGGCGATCGCCCCAGTCCAGCAGGCGGCTCATCACTTCAGCGCCCACGACCAGTACGTTTTTCGCCATACCGCTTTTGATGTAACCGTTGGCCGTGGCCAGCGCGTACACGAAGCCGGCGCACACCGCCTGCACGTCAAATGCCGGTACGCCAGGGATACCCAGCTTTTCCTGCAAGATACTGGCCGTGCTGGGAAACACCATGTCCGGCGTGGTGGTGGCAACGATGATCAGGTCCAGATCGGCAGGCTGCAAACCGGCGCTTTCCAGCGCACGCTGCGCCGCCAGGTAGGCCAGGTCACTGGTTTTCTGGTCTTCTGCCGCGATGTGGCGCGCACGAATACCAGTGCGAGAGACAATCCACTCGTCACTGGTTTCGATGCGCTCTGCCAGCATCGCATTCGTCATAACGGTTTCCGGCAGATAGCTGCCGGTACCAAGAATGCGTGAATAGGTCATGAGCTAACTTTAAGCTTCAGACTCGGAACGCTTGAGATTTTGTAATTGGGAAGCGACCCGGTCTGCGATGTGACCAATCACATTGGCGCGAACTTCCTCGCAAGCCTGCTCCAATGCAATACGGAACCCCAACGCGTCGGTACCGCCGTGGCTTTTCACCACGATGCCCCGCAGGCCCAGAAAACTGGCGCCATTGTAATAGCGGGGGTCAACACGCGCCTTGAACCGCTTGAGCACCGGCATGGCAGCCAGGGCGCACAGCTTGGTCCACCACGTGCTGGCGAACTCTTCGCGCAGGAAGGTAGCAATCATGTGCGCCAGCCCCTCGGATGCTTTTAGCGCAATGTTGCCGGTAAAGCCGTCGCAGACTACCACATCTACTGTCGATTTGAAGATGTCGTTGCCTTCAACGTTACCGTGGAAATTGAGACCGGATTCGCGCAGCAATTCGGCTGCACGCTTGATGGAATCTGTACCCTTGATATCTTCCGAACCGATATTCAGCAAGCCTACCGTCGGGTTTGCCTTATGTGTCAGGCTGGCAGCCAGCTCCGAACCCATGATGCCGAATTGCACCAGCTGTTCCGGCGAGCATTCAACGTTGGCACCCAGGTCCAGCACGCAGGTGCTGCCCTTGATACCAGGCATCATTTTGGCAATGGCCGGACGGTCGATACCGGGGATGGTTTTCAGGACAAACTTGGCCGTCGCCATCAGCGCACCGGTATTACCGGCAGAGACGGCGGCTTGCGCCTGGCCTTCTTTGACGAGGTTAATCGCCACCCTCATCGACGAATCTTTCTTGTTCTTCAGCGCAAGCTGTGGCGATTCGTCCATGCCTACCACTTCGGTAGCATGGTGAACACGCACACGCGCACGCAAAGCATCCTGCAGGCCATGCAGCTCGGCATCGATTGCCGCACTGTCGCCAACCAGGATCAGATGAATGTCGGGGGTTTCTTGGAGGAATCGGATAGATGCCGGGACGGTGACTTTGAGGCCAACGTCACCGCCCATTGCATCAACCGCTACGGTGATAGTCATCAACGTGAAACGGTAGTAAACCTACCTGTAGTTATGAAGGTAAGAGTGGTCAAGGCGCGGATTACTCGCCTTTAGCCTTCACAACCTGACGGCCACGGTAGAAACCGTTAGGGCTGATGTGGTGACGCAGGTGGGTTTCGCCGGTAGTCGGCTCTTTAGCGAGCGACGGAGCGGTCAGAAAATCGTGTGCGCGGTGCATGCCACGTTTGGACGGGGACTTTTTGTTCTGTTGAACAGCCATGGTCGACTCCTAAGAAATTCAAGTAAAAGTTCAGGACCCGGATTTCTTAAGCGTCGCCAGTACCGCAAAGGGGTTAGGCTTGTCAGCCTTGGCGCGCTCCAGATGCTCCGTACCGCAATCGTCGTGTTTCGGCGACAGCGGCAAGCCCATAATGATTTCGTCTTCGATCAGCGCGGTCACGTCGAATGTTTCTTCGGCCAGGATGGCGTCCAGTTCATCGTCCACGTTTACGGCAGCTTCCAGTTTCGCCTCGCTGACAAACAGCGTGATGACCCCCTCGCTTACCACCTCCAGCGGCATGGCCGCCAGACAACGCTGACAATTGACCTCGACATTGGCGACAACACGATAACGCAACGACGGACGCCGCAAGCGGTCACTAAAACCACTAACGGTGAAACGAGCTGCGCCAGCGGTAGAAGCCAGCACCTCGTGCACGCGGACATTCATTGCTGCAACCGGTGTTTCGCTTTCCAGCAAACCACCATCGCGGGCAAACGCGAGCGGATCAATCAAAATCGGGTTAGACATAAACCTTGGATGATATAATCGCCGCTGCCATTTTGTCAAAACAATCAGGACTTAACCTATCGACACCCTGCGCGTGGCCGTTGTCAAAACGCCCGCTGCAGCTTGCCCACCGGATACACCATGCAGATTGTTCTTGCTTCTACCTCGCCTTACCGGCGTGAAATTGTCGCCCGCCTGGGCCTGCCGCTCGTTACCGCCGCCCCCGTGTGCGACGAAACCCCGCTACCCGATGAAAGCGCGCTAGAGACCGCCGTGCGCCTGGCGCGCACCAAGGCCATGTCGCTGGCCAGCCAGTATCCGGACGCGCTGATCATCGGCGGCGACCAGGTGGCCTTGCTGGATGGCCGCCAGATCGGCAAACCGGGCAGCTTTGAAAACGGCGTGACAATGCTGCAATGGATGAGCGGGCGCACCGTGGTCTTCCATTCGGCGCTGGCGCTGTACAACAGCCGCAGCGGCCAACTGCAGGAAGACGTCGGCATCACCAAGGTGACGCTGCGCAATCTGACCGAGCAGCAGATCCGCAACTATCTTACCCGCGAGCCGGATGCCCTCCATTGCGCCGGTAGCGCCAAGAGCGAAACCCTGGGCGGCGCACTGATGCAAAAGGTTGAAGCCGACGACCCCAATTCGCTGATTGGCGTACCGCTGTTTGCACTGGTGACCATGTTGCACAACGAAGGCGTGGAGATTCTATAAATGGCTGGCACTTTATATCTGATTCCCACCCCGCTAGGTGAAGGTGACACACCGTGGCTGCCGGAAGGCGAACGCGCCCGCGTAACCCACCTGACCCACTTTGTGGTGGAAGCCGAAAAAACCGCACGCAAGCACCTGAAGCAGCTGGGCGTCACCACGCCGATACGCGAGCTGGTGATGCATACGCTGAACGAGCACACCAAACCGGCCGACGTGGCCGCCCTGCTGACACCGTTGGCCGCAGGGCTGGACCTGGGCCTGGTATCCGAAGCCGGCTGCCCGGCGGTGGCCGACCCTGGCGCCCAGCTGGTGGCCCTGGCGCACGAAAAGGGCTACCGCGTCGAGCCGCTGATCGGCCCGTCGTCCATTTTGCTGGCCATGATGGCCAGCGGCGCCAACGGCCAGTGTTTTGCCTTCCACGGCTACCTGCCGGTAGACGCCGCCGAGCGCGCCAAAGCGATCAAGGCGCTGGAGCTGCGCTCGAGGCAAAACAACGAAACCCAGCTGTTTATCGAAACGCCTTACCGCAACAACGCGCTATTGCAGCAGCTGCGCGAAACGTTGGCCGCAACCACCCGCCTGTGCGTGGCGGCCGACCTTACCGCCCCCACGCAAACCATTGTGAGCCGGCTGGTAAAAGACTGGCCACGCGACGCGCCAGACTTCCACAAACGCCCGGCCATCTTTGTGATTCACGCTGGCTAAACGGCATGCCTGGCTTGCTGCAGCTCACTGTTAAAGCGCTACTATAAAGACAGAGACTGCGAGAGCCTGCCATGCCCAACACCCTGCACACCGAGCACATCCAGCAACTACAAACCCTGTATCAGGGCAGCGAACTACTGGTTGCGTTGTTCGACGCCAGCGACACGCTGCGCTACGCCAACCCGGCCTTCCGCCAGGCCTACCACCTGGCGGAAACCGCCATGCCCACTTGGGTGCAGCTGATGCGGGATAACCACGCCGAGCACACCGGCACCGTCATTCGCACCGCAGACTTTGATACCTGGCTGGGCTCGGCCCTGTCGCGGCGCGGCAAGCAAGCCTACCGCATGCTGGAAAGCGACCTGCACGACGGCCGCTGGCTCATGATGACGGAAACGGTAAACGAGGCCGGCTGGATGCTCTGTACCGCAGTGGACATCAGCAGCCTGGCTGCAGGCAAACGCAGCCTGCGCACCGCGCGCGACCTGGCGCTGCGCGCCGCCAGTAGCGACGCGCTGACCGGGCTGAGCAACCGCCGCCACATCCTGGCCCAGCTGGAAACCCAGCTGGCACGCTCCGGCACACACTGCGTGGCCATTCTGGATATCGACTTTTTCAAACGTATCAACGACAGCCACGGCCACCCCTTTGGCGACCTGGTGCTGATGGACTTTGCCCGCTACCTGCAAAACCAGCTGCGGCGCAGCGACGGCATAGGCCGCCTGGGCGGGGAAGAATTCATGCTGGTACTGCCGGACACCCCACTCGCGCAAGCCAGCCTGCTGATGCACCAGCTATTAAGCGGCCTGCACCCGCCACGCCCGATAGGGGCACTGGCCGATTTCCATTACAGCTGCTCGGGCGGGCTGACCCTGCTACAACCTGGCGACAGCGTACAAAGCGCTTACCACCGTGCCGACGCTGCGCTCTACCGCGCCAAGCAGCACGGGCGCAATCGCATCGAGCTGGGCTAGCATCAGCCTGCCCCACCCAAAGCGGCCGCTACGGCGGCCTGCTGCGCCTCATCCAGCCGCGCGGCCGCCAGGCTGAGCGTCGCCTGCCCTAGCGCACAATACAGTGCATCCTGCGCGGGGCTCATCACCGTGCGATGGCGCATCACGGTCTCGGCATCGCCGCGCACAATGGGGCCGGTCAATGCGGCTGCGGGCCCTAGCGCCAGACTATTGGCCAGCGTTTTCTGCATCAGGTCGCCCAACAGTAGCCTGGCATCGGCCTGGCCAATACCGGCTTGAGCAGCCAGCTGCTGCGCCAGCTCATGCAATGTCACCAGATAGTTCGATGCTACCGCCAGGGCGGCGTGGTAGGCCACCTTGCCGCCAGGCCCCAGCAAAAAAGGCTGCCCGCCAATGGCATGTGCCAGCGCTTGCAAGGCGTCAAACGCGCGCTGGTCGCCTTCCAGCGCACAGCGGGTTCCTGCAAAACTGGCCACCGCGCGCGCCGGCTCGGCAAAGGAAAATGCCGGATGCAGGCTGGCACAATGAACACCCTGCGCCGCCAGCGGTGCCAGCAAGGCTGCCTCGCACGCGCCGCTGGCATGAAATGCCACCTGCCCTGCGGCCAAGGTGCCCGTAGCCGCCAGCTGCGCTGCCACCTCGGCAATGCGCGCATCCGGCACCGCCAGCAAAGTCAGCTCTGCCGGCTGTAACAGCTGCAAACCAGCCACCGGCATACCCTGCCCGATAAAGGCACAAGCCGCCTGCGCCGAAGCCAGGCTACGACAATACACGCTACCGATACGGTAGCCAGCCAGCGCCGCCAGGCGCCCCACGCTCTGGCCCAGGCGGCCAGCCCCGACGATATTCAATGTTTGCATGGTGTCCCCCTTGGATAAACGCGGCAGAGGTGGCGCAACAGCGCTCGCCCCCGCCCCTCGGCCGCAATGCGCGATAAACCACACGAATAGGTCGCGCCGCCTGCGCAGACCAAAGCGGCGCTACAATGGCGGGCAGCTGCTTACAGAAAGGTTACGCCCATGCCGTTCATCCTGTTTCTTGCCGCCTTTGCCGTACTGTTTTTCTATGGTGTCATGCTCTACAACGGCCTGGTGCGCCTGAAGCACGAGGTCAGTAAAAGCTGGGCCAATATCGATGTCTTGCTCAAGCAGCGCCACGAAGAGCTGCCCAAGCTGGTAGACGTGTGCCGCCATTACAGCCAGTTCGAGCAAGACACCCTGAGCCGGATCATGGAAGCGCGCGCCATGCTATCCGAAGCCGCACGTGCGGCCAACGTTGGCCGCATCGGCGAGCTGGAAGGCCAGCTGCGCAGCCTTACCGGCCAGATATTTGCCGTGGCCGAAGCCTACCCCGAGCTGAAAGCCGACGCCCAGTACAGCCACCTGGCGCTGCGCATTACCCAGCTGGAAGACAGCATTGCCGACCGGCGCGAACTGTATAACGAAGCCGTCAACCTGAACAATGTGCGCATCGAACAGTTTCCCGATGTGGTCATTGCCAGCCTGTTCAGCTTTCGCCCCGCCAAGCCACTGCGATTTGCCGAGGCAGAAAAACGCGACGTGGACGTGAATGCGCTTTTCCAGCGCTAGCCGCTTGGCCAGTGGCCGCGCCAGCCTGGCACTCTACCTGGCCGCCCTGCCCCTGTGGCTATTCAGCGCCCCTGGTTGGCCGCATGCCACGCCCATTGCGCTAGGCACACTCGGCCTATACCAATGGTGGCGCTACCACCACCGCTACCGCCTGGTAGCCGACACCCCCACCAGCCGCAGCGCCACACCCGTGCAAGGCTATGGCGAATTCTTCGGCCACGCCCGCGCCGTGGGCGGCCCACCGCTGATCACCCCCTATGGCCATATGCGCTGCGTGTGGTACCACGCCAGCCGCCAGCGACGCGACGATCACCAAAGCGTACTGACAGACTACACCCGCCACAGCAGCGATAACGCCCTGCTGCTGCAGCTGGGCAACGGCCAGCTGGTTATCGAGCCGGACGGCGCGCAAGTAGAAACCCTGCACCAGCGCCAGTGGCAGGACGAGCAATACCAGTACCGGGAAAGCTGGATAGCCGAGGGCGACCCGCTGTACGCGCTGGGCAGCGTCACCACCCATGCCGGCCCACCCGGCCAGCAAGCCTGGCGCGACGATTTGCAGCTACTGCTCAACGAATGGAAAGCCGACCGCAGCAGCCTGCTGCAGCGCTTTGACCGGAACGGCAACGGCCAGCTGGACCCCGACGAATGGGAAGCCGCCCGCCAGGCCGCGCACCAGGCCGTAGACCAACAGCACCGCACCCTGGCCAGCATCCCGCCCAGCCACCACCTGCACCGCCCGGCAGACTCGCGCCCGTTCATGCTTAGCTGGCGCACGCCCCAGGCACAGGCGCAGCAGCTACGCCTGCTCAGCTGGTGCCACGCTGCTGTTGCTCTGGCCGCCGGCGTATGGCTGGCACGGCTAGGCTAGCGCTAGCCGGCCCGCACCCTGCGGCCAACCTTAACCGCGCACCTGCGCTATACGCGCCACCGCCTCCGCCAGACGTTCCACGCCGGTGGTGTACGCCACCCGCACGTAGCGGCCGGCCTGATGGGCACCAAAATCCGCCCCCGGCGTAATCGCCACCTGCACCTCGTCCAGCACGCGCTGGCAATAGGCAAAGCTGTCGTCTGTTACCGCCGACACGTCGGCATAGACATAAAACGCCCCGTCCGGCTGCGCCGGAATACGCCAGCCCAGCTGCGGCAGCGCCTGCAGCAGGTAATCGCGACGACGGCCAAACTCGGCGCGGCGCGCCTCCAGCTCGGCCAGCACCGCCGGCTGAAACGCGGCCAGTGCCGCGTACTGCGCCGCCGCCGGCGCACACAAAAACAGGTTCTGCGCCAGGCGTACTGCGGGCTCGACATAAGCATCCGGCACCACCAGCCAGCCCAGCCGCCAGCCTGTCATCTGGAAATACTTGGAAAAGCTGTTGATCACAAAGGCGTCGTCCGCCAGCGCCAGCGCGCTGAACGGCGCCTGCCCGTAGCACAGCCCCTGGTAGATCTCGTCCACAATCAGCGCCCCGCCACGCGCACGGCACACTGCGGCCAAGCCGGCCACCTCGTCTGCCGCCAGCATGGTGCCGGTAGGGTTGGCCGGCGTGGCCACCATCGCCGCCACGGTATTGGCCTGCCAGTGCGCGTCGGCATCCGCCGCCAGCAGCTGGAAGCGGCTGCCTGCATCCACCGCCACCGCCTGCGGCTGCCCGCCCAGCAGGCTGACAAAATGACGGTTACACGGGTAGGTAGGGTCGGCCATCAGCACACCATCGCCCTCGTCCACCAGTAGCGACAGCGCAATCTGCAGCGCACCGGACGCGCCTGGAGTCACGATGATGCGCTGCGGCGCCACCGTCACGCCAAACTGGCTGGCGTAATGCGCAGCAATCGCCTCGCGCAGCTGTGGCAAACCCTGTGCCGCCGTATAAAAGGTATGCCCAGCGGCCAGCGCCGCGCGGCCGGCATCGACAATAGCCTGCGGGGTGGCAAAATCCGGCTCGCCGATTTCAAGGTGAATCACGTCGTGCCCTGCCGCCTGCAAGGCGCGGGCTTTTTCCAGGATGGCCATCACCTGAAACGGGGCGATGGCATCCAGCCGTCTGGAGAGTTTCACTGCTGCTGTCCCTTTGTCTGTGCGGG
Source organism: Vogesella aquatica (assembly GCF_028548455.1). Classification (GTDB taxonomy): domain Bacteria; phylum Pseudomonadota; class Gammaproteobacteria; order Burkholderiales; family Chromobacteriaceae; genus Vogesella; species Vogesella aquatica. Next base: position 2,403 of record NZ_JAQQLF010000019.1, on the reverse strand, counting down.
CCTGTGCGGCCTCTATCGAACAGCAGTATGCCGCAGCCACCGCCACGCGGGCAGGCTTGGCAAAAAAATGCATGGTTAGCAGTTGACAGCCCCCCAAGCCCTACCTATAATCCGCAGCCTACTGAGTCGGAGAGGTGGCAGAGTGGTCGAATGTACCTGACTCGAAATCAGGCGTACGTGCGAGCGTACCGAGGGTTCGAATCCCTCCCTCTCCGCCAGTACACACTTGATAAAGTGTTGATTTAAAAGGCAATTTGGTATTTTACCGGCTACGAAAAATCAACGCAACTATCAAAGTTAATATCAAATCAGCGATGCTACTGTGCATCGCTTTTTTGCTTTTTCAGCCCCGCCACACGGATTGCGCACCGTCCGACACTGCAGGCTGCCAAAGTTTTACGCTCCTCGATCCAGCCTGTTCGCCGGTGATAACGTGAAAATGCCACCGTACCTACTACCGGCCACGGCCCGGCACCACGCGCAGCCACCCTCCTCGCCCGTCTTGGGCACTCCCTGTTGATTTCGCCTTACTTGCCATCTTGCGGGCAGGTGACGCTGCGCCTTTTCCATCCGGATCAGGAGCTTCACCATGACTACCCCCACTTCTCTGCAACCTTTATTCAAACGTGTCGCCCAGCAAGACCGCCACGACGATCTGCTGGCCGTGATCGCGACCCTCAGCAGCAAATCTTTAGACACCGTGTACCAGCAGGCCGAAACGCTGGGCATGCCCAAGGTCGGCCCGTTTTATCCGTGGCTGGATGAAACCTTGCTCGGCAAGCTGTTGGCCGCCAACAACCTGAAAGGCGGTGCATGGAAGCCGTGCACCAGCTACACGGAGTTGCCGGAAATCGCCATCGTGATGACCGACTATCACACCGAGTGGGAGGTGGGCCGGTGCGTGCTCTACCACCGCAACACGGGCCAGGACGGTAAATCGGCACAGCCTTACGTGATCGACCCATACCCGCACGCTGACCCCAAGCTGTACCTGCGCAGCGGCGTGGGTGACATCGCCAAGCTGCGGCCCGCTTGGTATGTCGGGGTCACCGAGTTGTATCGCGATGCCAAAGGCTAAGGACGGTGCACCATGCTGCTTGAAGACTTGTACTTCCAGCAGCTGCACCACATCGAGCTGGTGGAGCCGTGGCGTCTCGATAACGGGACGCCCGGCCTGCTAGCCGGTGCCGTGTTGCTGCACTTTGAAGATGGGGTGCTGGCGTGCTGGTCGCCGCTGCGTTACGGCATGCGGCCAACCGGAACTGTACAAGGTGTCTCGGTTAATGGTGTGCTGACTTCGCCAGGCTACAGGCTGAGCGTGCTACCAGCGGAGACAGGCGATAAACGGTTCGACCTGACCTTGCTCCGTCACACCATCAGCGGCCACGCACTGAAAGACCTGCTGGGCACCGATACCGCCCCCAGATTGATGCTGGCGAACATGGTGCTAGACGACGCCATGATTACCTTGCGGCTGCGTTTGGGCTTAGGTCAAAACAGCACGTGGCAGCTGAGCTACTTGCCGGCACTGGACGGAAGTATCAGCTTCAGCCCACAGGGCCACACGCCAATAGTCCGCACTTGGCGCGTTGAAAACGCTGATTCCCCCGCCTGCTGGTTACTGCCAGAAAGCCCTTATCCCTTCGTCTTGGCAGGCCGCATCTGGCCATCCGCCCATCTCAATCACTGGCCGTTAGCGTTGCGCAAAGCCTGGCAATCGCAGCCAGATAGCACTGCGTACCGCACCATCCTGCACGAAGCCCTGGCTGCACGCTTCCAGCAGCATGACCAGCTCAGGCAACGGTTACTCGCCATGCAGTTGCCGGAATCGGTCAAAGGACTACCGGAAGGATTGCTGCTTGAGGTGGTGAACGAACTCCGTCGTCTATTCCGCTAAGCCAGGACTCGCTGCTAGCAACTGCACAACTTGCGCCTTGGCTTCCGTATCTGCCTTGCTGTAGCGGTAGATCAAATCAGCCATATCGTCCTCCTCTGCATAGAAAAACGCCAAAGGCACGCCCAAGGTCTTGGCCAGATTACTGGCGGTCAACAAGTCTGGCTTGTGCACGCCCAGCTCATAGCGATTGATACGGGTACTGGCCACAAACGGGTCTATGCCCGCCGTAATCCCCAGGCTCTTTTGCGATAAGCCTGCGGCCAACCTCGCCTGCTTTAGACGGCGACCCCAAAGCTGATTTGCATCCATCGTCTCGCGCCCAAATAGCTACGAGATTCGTAGGTGCTGTATATTTCAGATACTACGTAATTCGTAGCATTGTAGTCGCAGTCGGGCGTGTACTGAATTTTGTGTAAACGGACATTTGGCAGGAAACTGCTACCTAGTCTGGAGGCACAATGAGCTCGAAAAATCACAACGTACCTGACGCACTACTGGACAGCTTG
>NZ_JAQQLF010000018.1 GCF_028548455.1 Vogesella aquatica | reverse complement strand
GTGCAGTTTGACGATCATGGGTTGGGCGCTCGAGAGAGTTGTAGCAGGATACCCATGACTTCTCGTGCTGTGTTCAGTTTGAGTAGCCGATTGCTTATATGATCGTCAGGGATGCGACAGGTAGCCTTGCGGAAACTTCTGTTTGATCACTGTTTCATCCTGCAGCGATGGCACGATGACGACTTCGTCACCCTGCTGCCAGTTGGCCGGCGTGGCCACACTGTGGTACTCGGTAAGCTGCAGCGAGTCGATCACGCGCAGCAACTCGTTAAAATTGCGACCGGTGCTGGCCGGATAAGTCAGCGTCAGGCGAATTTTCTTGGCCGGATCGATCACGAACACCGAACGCACGGTATGCGTGCTGCTGGCATTAGGGTGAATCAGGTCATACAGCTCGGATACCTTGCGGTCTGCGTCGGCAATGATCGGGAAATTCACCACCGTTTGCTGGGTGTCGTTGATGTCTTCGATCCAGGCCAGGTGCGACGCCACCGGGTCGACCGACAGCGCAATCACCTTCACGTTACGGCGTGCAAACTCATCCTTCAGCTTGGCGGTCTGGCCCAGCTCCGTGGTGCACACCGGGGTAAAGTCGGCAGGGTGCGAGAACAGCACGCCCCAGCCATCCCCAAGCCACGCGTGAAAGCGAATGTCGCCTTCGCTGGAAGCTTGTTCAAAGTCTGGGGCAATATCACCAAGTCGCAGGCTCATGTGGGTTTCCTTCGTCGTATCGTGATGCGATGGGAACACTCTAAAGCGGCCCGGAGCCGCTGTGAAACAAGCAAAAGTGAATAGCTTATCAAGCGGTAGCGCTCTACGGACGATGCAGCATTGGGGGCACGCCAGCATCGGCGAAACGCATGCCTGCCACCGAGTGGCGACCAAACATTTTGCTGGACATGGGCCACCGTAGACGGGGGAAAAATGCGCCAAGACCTGCAAGATTCCCTGTTGCTGGTGTTGATGCATTTGAGCGGTGTGGACTATCCCGGTTGGCCACAGACCGAAGCGTAACGGCAACCAGCACGCCAGCGCCTTTCAGGTTATTGGCCGCCAACAGCTTGCCGAGCAAGGTTTCGTCCAGCCACGGGTAAAACGGGCCCACCTTGGGCATGCCCAGCGTCTCGGCCTGCTGGTACACGGTGTCTAAAGGTTTTGCTGCTGAGGGTGGCGATCACGGCCAGCAGATCGTCGTGGCGGTCTTGCTGGGCGACGCGTTTGAACAAAGGCTGCAGAGAAGTTGAGGTCGTCATGGTGAAGCTCCTGATCCGGATGGAAAAGGCGCAGCAGCACCTGCCCGCAAGATGGCAAGTAAGGCGGAATCAACAGGGAGTACCCAATACGGGCGAGGAGGATAGCTGCGCGTGGCGCCAGGCCGAGGCCGGGTGTAGGTACGGTGGCGTTTTTACGTTATCACCGGCAAACAGCCAGGATCGAGGAGCGTAAAACTTTGGCAGCCTGCAGTACCGGACGGTGCGCAATCCGTGTGGCTGGCTGAAAAGCAAAAAAACGATGCACGGTAGCATCGCTTTTTTGATGGTAGCTTTGATATTTGCGTTGTTTTTTGCTGGCTGATAAAATGAAAAACAGCCTTAAAAATCAAACACATACCAAAAATATTTGGCGGAAGCGGTGAGATTCGAACTCACGGAAGGCTCACACCTTCGGCGGTTTTCAAGACCGCTGCCTTAAACCACTCGGCCACGCTTCCTTTCAGGCTTTGCGCCTTCAAGAGATGCGCATATTACGCAAATTTCCCCTGCTTGCCTAGGGCCACCGGCGCAATTTCTACATTACGACACTACGCATCGCTTTAAATCAAAACAAACAACTGCAAGCAGTCTGTGATAACAGGAGCAAACAGCTGCAACAATAAGTGGTAGCGCGGCAAGCAGACTGCATTGAATTGATTGACTCTACACAAGCAATGACAAACAATTAAATATTGCCATGTAAATACTCTCTCACGCATGAAAACCACAGCTCGATATCACCATGCTTGATAGCAAACTTCTGCTGACACTCGCCTCCGTCATTGAAACAAACGGCTTTGAGCGCGCCGCCGTTCAGCTGGGCATTACCCAGTCCGCCGTTTCGCAACGCATCAAGCAACTCGAGTCGCTACTAGGGCAGCCGTTACTGATTCGCAGCCAACCGATTGAAGCTACCAGCACCGGGAAAACCCTGCTGCAGCACTACAAGCAGATTAAAATGCTGGAACTGGACTTGATGCAACACATCAAGCCAGAGAGCAGCGACGGCCCACTGCATATACTCAGCATCGGCGCTGATGCAGACAGCCTGTCAAGCTGGCTGATGCCTGCACTGCTGCCACTCATGCATCAGCATGGCCTGCAGCTGCGCATCCTGCTCGGGGAGCAGGTGCCAGACCCGACCGCTGCCCAAAGTACAACCCATTTGAGTGGCTGGCTCACTCATAGCAGCAGTACCATATACAGCAGCCAGTGCCTTTATTTGGGTGATATGCATTATCAATGTGTTTGCACGCCCGCATACCTGCAACACCGCTTTGCCCAAGGGCTAAATACCACTACGCTGGCCAATGCCCACGCTGCAATACTGCATGGACAGCACGCGCGACACGCGTTCTATCTGCAACAAGCATTGGCATACATGGGTGACTTCCCCTACTCCAGCCTGCCCACACCCGAAGCCATGCTGACCCTTATTCGCGCCGGGCTGGCATATGGCCTGATACCACAGGAATACCTCGACCATATAGCCGATGATGCTGGGCTGGTCACGCTGGGTACGCCCTTGCAGCTGCCACTATACTGGCACCACTGGCGCGCCGAGCCTGCGATTGCCAGAGCGTTAGGCGAGGCATTGCTGGCAGCACGCCAAGCACGCGGCAAGGTACAGCACCACACGCTGGCGGCCATCACAGCAAGAAGTGATTGACAAGGCTGCGCTAGCGCAGGAATATCCCACGCCCTTTTGCGTGGAGAGCATCGATGGAACACACCATCCCGTGGGATATTCTGGCCAAGGAAGCGCGTGCCGCTGCACGTCACGCTTACGTGCCATATAGCCGTTTTACTGTGGGCGCGGCCATCCTGACCTCTGATGGCAAGATCGTACGCGGCTGCAATGTAGAGAATGCCTCGTACGGCCTGACCAATTGCGCAGAACGCACCGCCATCTTTACTGCGCGAGCAGAAGGCATGCAGTCTGTACTGGCGGTCTGCATCTACACACCTACTGCCACCCCCACCCCGCCCTGCGGCGGCTGCCGCCAGGTGCTAAACGAGTTTGGCCCTAACATGCAAGTGCGCGCCATTTGCGACGGAGAGGGCATCATCGACACCACACTGGATACGCTGCTGCCAGGGGCTTTTGGCCCGAAAAACCTGGACTAATACCCCACCATACAAAGCAAAGGGGCTGGCATATCGCCAGCCCCTTTAACTTAAAAAATACCCTGCCTGGGCAGCGCTGCGGGTAGCCACAGTGGCCACCAGCCATCGCCATCAGCCTCGCAAGTGCTACTCACCCCCAAGCCTGGAATGGCCACGAGTTCTCCCGCCGCATTGTGCAGCAATGGCCAAGCCTCGCGCAGTGCAGCAGGTACGGCATGCGCCTGGAACAGTTTCTTCGGCGCCACGCGGCCAACCTTCTGCAGCAGACTCTCCCCTCCCTCCCGCGTGCGTAACCACATGGTTTCTTGTGTACACGCGGCTGGTAAACCACCCCGTTGCCACACCCACTCCAGCGTACCAAATGGCGTTACGACCCTGACGCCCGGCTGGCAGGCCAAAGGCCAAGGCAATGGGCCATCACACCAGGCAACGGGGATAAGCTGCTGCCGATAGCGCAGTATTTGCCCCTGTGGTATTTGCAGCCTGGCCGCCTCGCCGCCCAGCACCGCACGCTGGAAATCAAGCAAGGCAGCAGGCGCGGGCGCAGCCCAGCCCAGCAAACCTAACCAATGCAATAACAATAGCCGCTGCCTGGCTGCAGACAACGCCTGCCAGGCGGGTAGCTGCAGCCGGTTATCAGACAGGCAATGCCCGGCATCGAGCGCGGCCATTTCGTCCAGCACGCTGGCGGCATCGGCCATCTGCGCCGCGCTGCGTGCCAGCCGGGCATCCAGCCCGCTGATGCGCTGGCGTAATGCCGGCAAGGTGGTCAGGCGCAGATAGTTGCGCAGATAGTTGGCCGCATCGCTGTTGCTATCGTCTTCCACCCACGCTAGCGCCCGCTGCCGGGCATATTGGGCCAGTTGAGCACGACCAAACGACAACAAAGGGCGCCACAGCCACTTGCCCTGCCACTGGCGCAGCGCCGGCATGGCCGCCAGGGCCTTTGCCCCGCCGCCGCGCAGTAGCTGCAACAGCGCGGTTTCGCTTTGATCGTCAGCATGGTGCGCTAACACAACAAGCTGCTGCGGCGAGCGCGCAAAAGCCGAGTAGCGCGCATGACGCGCTACGGCCTCCAGGCTCTCCCCCCCCTGCCGGTGCAATTGCACTCGCTCGGCACGCAGCACCACACCCCGCTGCGCGCACTGTTGTTCGCAATGCACCAACCATGCATCGGCTTGCTGGCTGATGCCATGGTGCACGTGAATGGCCGACACCTGCGGCCCGCCGTGCTCATCACGCCAGCGGCAGAGCAAATCCAGCAGCACCATGGAATCCAGACCGCCGGACAATGCCACTTCCAAATGACAATGGCCGGACAAGGTGTCCGGCCAGGTCTGGATCAAGGCATGCAACAGGTCAGGCTGCATTTTCCTTGAAGCGCCCGTAACTCATCAGGCGATCAAAGCGGGTTTTCAGCAGCTCATCCACACCGCGGCCGTTTGCTTCTTTCAGCTGATCTTGCAGCACGCGCTTAAGCGAAGTCATCATGGCAGCGTGGTCGCGGTGGGCACCACCTAGCGGTTCGTTGACTACACGGTCGATCAGGCCCAGGGTTTTCAGGCGCGGTGCCGTAATACCCAGCGCTTCGGCCGCATCGGCAGCGCGCTCCGCCGTCTTCCACAGGATGGAAGCACAACCTTCCGGCGAAATAACCGAGTATGTGGAGTACTGCAGCATGTTGACGTAGTCGCCTACGGCAATCGCCAGTGCACCACCCGAACCACCCTCACCGATCACAGTCACGATAACCGGTACTTTCAGGCGGGCCATTTCGTACAGGTTGCGGCCAATGGCTTCAGACTGGCCGCGCTCTTCTGCACCAATGCCGGGGTACGCACCTGGCGTATCGACAAAAGTAATCACCGGCAGGCCAAACTTCTCGGCGGTGCGCATCAGGCGCAGTGCCTTGCGATAGCCTTCCGGCCGCGGCATGCCAAAATTGCGATAGATCTTGTCCTTGGTATCGCGGCCTTTCTGGTGGCCAATCACCATCACAGGCTGATCATTGAAGCGTGCCAGGCCACCTACTATTGCCGGGTCATCGGCATAGGAACGATCACCGTGCAGCTCCTGAAAGTCTGTAAACAGGCTGTTAATGTAATCCAGCGTATAAGGACGCTGCGGATGACGCGCCACAATTGCAATTTGGGAAGGGGACAATTTGCTGTACAAGGTTTTTGTCAGCTCTTGGCTCTTCTTCTGCAAGCGCGAAATCTCTTCCGAGATATCGAGGACGGAATCGTCTTGGACGAAACGCAATTCCTCTATCTTGTTCTCGAGCTCGGCAATGGGCTGCTCAAAATCAAGAAAGGTCGGCTTCATGCTTAGGTTCCGATTAGGGACAATCGGGCAATGATACATGAGCGGTTTACATCACGCACCACCCTGTCCGACAAAATGCGGCCAGCATCACCCGCAACAAAAACAGACGCTTGTAGAAAACCTGCATTTTTCTTGCAATAACCCCTTGCAGCCCCGCCCAGCCTGTGTTTTAATTCGCCTCCTCGCTGAACGACGCAGCAAAAACAGCGCTTCAGCAGAGCCAGATTTCAGGGCGTTTAGCTCAGTTGGTAGAGCGTCTGCCTTACAAGCAGAATGTCGGCGGTTCGACTCCGTCAACGCCCACCACCGTTTTACGGTTGGAGCGGTAGTTCAGTTGGTTAGAATACCGGC
>NZ_JAQQLF010000017.1 GCF_028548455.1 Vogesella aquatica | reverse complement strand
CGGGCGTTTAGCTCAGTTGGTAGAGCGTCTGCCTTACAAGCAGAATGTCGGCGGTTCGACTCCGTCAACGCCCACCACCGTTTTACGGTTGGAGCGGTAGTTCAGTTGGTTAGAATACCGGCCTGTCACGCCGGGGGTCGCGGGTTCGAGTCCCGTCCGCTCCGCCAACCATTCAAAAGCCTTCCTCGCGGAAGGCTTTTTGCATTACCCCCCACCCTGAATTACAGCATATAAAAAGGCCAGCCCATCAGGGCTGGCCATGTATTGGTATACCGATACCAATCAGCTCTTGCGCCAGCCATTCCACAGCGCCATCGTTATCAGCGCAAGAAACAGCAGGCCAGTCCATACCGGCATGGACTGGCCAAGGAATGTCCAGCCCAGCTCGGCGCATTCGCCACTGCCTTTGAACACCGTATTCAGCACCTGCGTCAACGGCAAGGTCTCCAGCATGAAGTCCAGCCCGGGCCCGCAGGCCGGCACCTGGTCTTTCGGCAAATGCTGCAGATATACATGCCAGGCCGACACCGCCCCACCGGCCAGTGCGGCCAGCGCCACCAGCAATGCCGCCAGCCTTGCGGCCAACCTTTGCGGGTTCGCCACGGCAAAGATGCCGGCCAGCACGCCAGTCGCAATCACCCCCACACGCTGGAACACACATAACGGGCAGGGCTCCAAGCCCATGACATGCTGGGCATACAATGCAAAGCCCATGGATGCGGCACACAGCGCCGCGATGGTGGCAAAACCCTGCCGTCTGGATAAACGCATTACAACCCCCTTAAAAATAGCGGTGCCAAACACCTGCACCGTAGCAGACTATGATTTTTGTAGAAAATTCAGTATTTCATCCCGCCTGGCCATCGCATCTTTGTAGCCCAGGTCAATTAGCTCGCGGCCATAGGCAGGATCGAACAGCAGATAACTTGCCAGAACCGAGCCGCGCTGACGCATGGCTCCGGCACCACGCATGAGAAAGCGCATGGCCGGCGGGAAGTTTTTGACGTGCTTGAAGGCGATAGCCTCCAGCGACACACTCGGCGAGATATTCAGTACATCCACCCGCTTCAGCGCAGTTCTGCCACTGCAGCGCACCTGTTCATCCAGCAGTGACACAGTATGGTTTACCCGGCTTAGCCGCTCCATATCGGCGGCCATACTGTCAAAAAAGATGCTATTGAGCAAATGGCCAAAGATCATGGCCAGCGAGGGGCGATCCCCCACCAGGCGACGCTCCGGCCGCGGGCGGTGTTCGGTATTCAGATTAATGACAAACAGCTTTTCAGCCCCCAGATGCAGGGCGGGTGATAACGGTGCCATCTGGCGGATGGCACCATCACAATAAAAGCGCCCATCGATGGTCGCCGCAGGGAAAATCATGGGAATGGCCGAGGTCGCCATCAGATGATCGACACCGATATGCTCGCGCACACCCAGGCGCTGATGCCGGTGCCACTCGTCGATACTGTCGCAGCCTTCGAAAAAGCTCACCGACTGGCCGGTGGTATAACAGGATGCTGTCAGTGATAGCGCATGCAGATCGCCGCTCTGCACGGCACGCGACACGCCATCAAAGTTCACTACCCGGCCCAGCAGCTCGCGCAGCGGGCTGTTATCCAGCAAGCTGGCCGGGTTGTGCACCAGCTTGCCACCCGTCACTACCGAGCCACCCCACGCCAGAAAAGCGCGCGCAAAGTAAGGCCAGTCAGCCCGGTACACCTGGCTGACATGCAAGCCTTTCCACATCTTGGCAAGGAAAGCCGTAGCCTGGCGAAAATGCGTGGAACCTGCGGCCAACCCTACCGCATTGATGGCACCGGCAGACGTACCGCTGATGATGGGAAAAGGATTGCCGTAATCGCGCGGCAGCATATGCGCCACCGCCATCAGCACCCCCACCTGATAAGCCGCCCGTGCACCACCGCCCGCCAGTACCAGCCCGACAATAGGCTTATCCATATCTCGCTCCCTGTTTTGTTTTGAGTATGGAACACAGACGCCGCCGCAGCAGGATTTGTACGCTAGTACTGCACTTCTACCGGGTCCAGCATGCGCCACAGATACCAGGTAGCCACGCTACGCCATGGGCGAAAGGCCTCGCCCATGCGCCGGCATTCCGCCAACACAGGGCGCGCCGGCAAGCCATGGATGATCACCAGCGCTTTTTGCAGGCCGATATCGTCCACCGGCCAGACATCCGGGCGGCACAGATTGAAGATCAGGTACATCTCTGCCGTCCAGCGGCCAATGCCGCGCACCGCCACCAGCTCGCGGATGATGGCCTCATCGTCCAGGCTGGCAAAACGCGCCGGGTCGATACGGCCATCCAGAAAATGCCGTGCCAGATCCTGCGCGTACTCCACCTTGCGCAGCGAAAAGCCTACAGCCCGCAACGCATCCGGCGACGTATCCACCACAGCCTGCGGGCTGGTGGTATCCAGCAATACGGCCAACCTGGCCCAGATCGCATCGGCAGCCGCAATGGAAATCTGCTGCCCGACAATGGCGCGCAGTAGCGTCTCGAATGGCTCGCCGCGTGTTTTCAGCGCGCTGGCAGGGTGCTGCGCGATCAGCACCGACAATGCCGGGCTGCACTGCGACAGCTCGGCACAAGCCTGTGCCCAGTAAGATGGCGTCACGCCTCGCCTGCCACCATCATACTACCCAGCAGCACCGAGCCCATGTGGCGGCTGCCACGGTAGTCGATATCGTCACCAATGGCATCGATGCCCTGCAGCATGTCGCGCAGATTACCGGCAATGGTCAACTCCTCTACCGGGTAGGCAATCACGCCGTTTTCCACCCAGAAACCACTGGCGCCACGCGAGTAATCACCGGTCACCATATTGATGCCCTGCCCCATCAGCTCGGTTACCAGCAGGCCGGTACCCATGCGTGCCAGCAAAGCCGGCAAACCACCCGCCAGCGTTGGCCGCACCACCAGGTTGTGCGCGCCGCCGGCGTGGCCGGTGCTTTGCATACCCAGCTTGCGGGCGGAGTAGCTACCCAGGAAGTAACCCTGCAACACGCCATCCTTCACAAACTGGCGCGCACTGGTAGCAACCCCCTCGTCGTCAGCGCAGCCGCTGGCCAGACCACGCAACACAAACGGGTCTTCGCTGATATTCAATAGCGGCGCAGCTACTTGCTGCCCCAGGCTATCGAGCAAGAAGCTGGACTTGCGATACAGGCTGCCACCACTCACCGCCTGTACGAGGTGGCTCAGCAAGCTGCCGGCCACCGGCGCCTCGAACAACACCGGGTATTGCCCGGTTTTCACGCGGCGGCCATCCAGGCGGCGCACCGCACGCTCTCCAGCAATGCGGCCAACCTCTTCTGCCGACAGCAAGTCGCCAGCATGGCGCGCGGTACTGTACCAGTAGTCGCGCTGCATGCTATTGGCACCACTAGCCACCACTGACGCCGACAGGCTATGGCGCGAAGTGGTCAGGCTGCCACTGTAGCCGTGGCTATTGGCATAGCAATGGCGCGTGACATGGGTAGCCACGGAGCCACCTTCCGAGTTGCTGATGCGCGCATCTACGCCGCGCGCCACGTCCTCGCACTGGCGCGCCAGCGCGATGGCCTGCTCTACCGGCAAATCCCAGGGGTGATACAAGTCCAGGTCGCGGCGGTCGCCAGCTTTCAATAGCAATGCCGGGTCAGCCAGACCCGCGCAGTCATCCTCTGCGGTATAGCGTGCGATATTCAGTGCGGCAGCCGCGGTATCGGCCAGCGCCTTGTCGGAGAAGTCCGACGTGCTGGCATGGCCCTTTTTCTGGCCCAGATACACCGTCAGCGACACGCCTTTGTCACGGTTGTATTCGATGGTTTCCACTTCGCCCAAGCGCACCGACACATTCTGCCCACACCCCTCGGATACGTCGGTTTCCGCAGCGGTAGCACCGCCAGCACGGGCCAGCGCCAGCATACGGGCAGCAATGTCTTCCAGTGCCGCCTCGGTATACGAAAAAATCTGCTCTGCCATATGGTTTTCTCTAGTAGTAAGGCACGACGGGAACACACACCAGTCGGCCGTGACGGGTTCTTTTCCGGTATCATACCAGCTTGAAACCTTAATCAAGTCTTAGCGAATGTCGAACGTTTTTAACAATGGCAGCAATAATGGCCTGCCCCCCAGCAAATCCCAGCTCAAGCGTGATATGGATGCGCTGCAGAACATTGGCCGCGCGCTCACCGAGCTACCTGCTGCCAAGCTGAAAAAGATGGAGCTGGATGATGCCCTGCTGGCCGCCGTACTGGACTACCAGCGCTTTACTGCCAACGGTGCCAAGCGCCGCCAGCTGCAGTACATCGGCAAACTGATGCGTGACATCGACCCGGAGCCGATCGAGCAAAAACTGGCCGCCTTGCGCGGCGACTCCAGCACACACACGCGCTGGCTGCATCTGGTTGAACGCTGGCGCGAACGCCTGCTGGAAGACGACAAGAACGTGCAAATCTTCATTGACGACTTCCCGGAAGTGGACGTGCAACAGCTACGCACTACCGTGCGCAACGCCCGCAAAGAGCGCGACGAAGCCAAGCCGCCAAAGGCAACCCGCCTGCTGTTCCAGATGATCAAAGAGCTGATCCCGGAACAAGGCCGCCAGAAGAATGCACCGGAAGACACCGTCGGACAGGACGACGAGGCATGAGTCTGAAAATCGGGCTGGTATCCATCTCGGACCGCGCCAGCCAAGGCGTATACGAAGACAAGGGCATCCCTGCGCTGGTGGACTGGCTGAGCCTGTGCATCCGCAGCCCCTTCGAAACCACTACCCGTCTGATTCCGGACGAACAAGCCATCATCGAAGCCACCCTGTGCGAGCTGGTTGACGAGCAAGGCTGCCATCTGGTGCTCACCACAGGTGGCACCGGCCCGGCCTTGCGCGACGTGACACCGGAAGCCACGCTGGCGGTAGCCGACCGCGTGATGCCAGGCTTTGGCGAGCAGATGCGCCAGATCAGCCTGAAGTTTGTGCCTACCGCCATCCTGTCACGCCAGGTAGGCGTCATCCGCAAACAAAGCCTGATCCTGAACCTGCCCGGCCAGCCCAAAGCGATACGTGAAACGCTGGAAGGCTTGCGCGAAGACGGTGTTGTCACCGTGCCCGGCATCTTTGCCGCCGTGCCCTACTGTCTGGACCTGATTGGCGCACCGTATGTGGAAACGCGCGAAGAAGTGGTCAAAGCATTCCGCCCCAAGTCCGCCATCAAACCTGTAGCGTGACCCCGTACCACGCCCCCCGCTGGCTGCGCGGCGGCCACGCCCAGACTATCTGGCCCGCCACCATGCTCAGACAGACCGCGCCAGACTACCGTCGCGAGCTTTGGGCTACGCCCGATGGCGGCCAGATCGCGGTAGACCGCATTGACGGCCAGGCCGGCCAGCCGCTGGTGGTGCTGTTTCACGGCCTGGAAGGCAGCAGCAACAGCCATTACGCCATCGCCCTGATGCGCGCACTACAAGCCCGGGGCTGGCATGGCGTCGTGCCACACTTTCGTGGCTGCGGCGGCGTGGAAAACACGCTGCCACGCGCCTACCACGCCGGGGATGCCGCCGAGATAGGCTGGATATGCACCCGGTTGGCCGCAGAAAACCCGCAGCTGTTTGCCGCTGGCGTGTCCCTGGGCGGCAATATGCTGCTGCGCCATATGGGCGAACTGCGCGACAAGGCCATACCACTGGCCGCTGCGGCCATCTCGGCCCCGCTAGACCTGGCAGCTGCCAGCACGCGGCTGGACCGGGGCATGGGCCGCCTGCTGTACACACGCATGTTCATGAACACGCTCAAGCCCAAATCATTGGCACAGCTACAACGCCACCCTGGCCTGTTCGACCGCCGTGCGGTGCAAAAGGCCCGCACCTTCGGCGAATTCGATAACCTGGTCACCGCCCCGCTGCATGGCTACCGCAATGTGCAGGACTACTGGGCCCGCGCCAGCAGCAAACCGCTACTCAAGCAGATTGTGCGGCCAACCTTGGTACTGAACGCGGTCAACGACCCCTTTCTGCCGCCACACGCCCTGCCCGGCCCGGCCGATGTCAGCGCCGCCGTGCAGCTGGAGCAACCGCAGGAAGGCGGGCATGTGGGCTTTGTCAGCGGCCCGTTCCCCGGCACACTGGCGTGGCTACCCCAGCGTCTGTTAGCATTTTTCGATTCATACCAGCGCCCATAAGCGCACAGCAGAAAGCCCACGCACAATGTCCGACATTCTGAAAAAAATCTGTGCCACCAAGGTAGAAGAAGTCGCGCAGCGCCGCCCGCAACGCAGCCTCGCCAGCCTGCGCGCCGAAGCCGAAGGCCGCCACGGCGACCAGCGCGACTTTGTTGCCGCCATCCGCGCCAAGCATACTGCCGGCCTGGCCGCAGTGATTGCCGAAGCCAAAAAAGCCAGCCCGAGCAAAGGGGTGATCCGAGCCGACTTCAACCCGGCACAGATTGCGCAAAGCTACGAGCAAGCGGGCGCCGCCTGCTTGTCCGTACTGACCGATGCGCAATATTTCCAGGGCCACGAAGACTACCTGCAGGCTGCCCGTACCGCCTGCCAGCTGCCGGTACTGCGCAAAGACTTCATGGTAGACGAGTACCAGATCTACGAAGCGCGGGCCATCGGTGCCGACTGCATCCTGCTGATTGCCGCCTGCCTGAGCCTGCCACAGATGCGTGATTTCGAAGCACTGACACACGAGCTGGGCATGGCGGTGCTGGTAGAAGTACATGACGAGTACGAACTGGAAGCCGCCCTGCAGCTGAACACCCCGCTGGTAGGCGTCAACAACCGCAACCTGCGTACTTTTGAAGTAAGCCTGGACACCACGCTGCGCCTGCTGCCGGAAATCGGCAAAGACCGCATTGCCGTCACCGAAAGCGGCATCGTGCAGCCACAGGACGTACAGCGGATGCGTGACAACGCCGTACACACTTTCCTGGTCGGCGAGGCCTTCATGCGCCAGCCGGATCCCGGCCAAGGCTTGCAGCAACTGTTTGCCTGATAGCCATGAAAAAGAGCAGCGCACCATGCGCTGCTCTTTTTTCTTGCCATACGCTACTGGTAGGCCAGCAAGCGTCGCTGCTCGGTTTCGCTGAATAGCTTTTGCTGCAAGGCTTGCTCCGCTTGCTGGCGCTGGGCAGGCGACAAGGCAACATCAGATGCGATTGCCTGCCGCTGCAGCTTCCATTGCACCAGCCGCGCGTTCCATGCCTGGTTTTCCCGGTCCACTGCGGCCAACCTTTCTGCCGCCTCCGGCCCCACCTCGGCGGCACGCAACGCCTGCAAGTCACTAGCACTACCACCTTGCTGCAACAAGGCCTGCTCGGACTCGGCAAGCGTAATGTGCCGGGTAGCCTGCCGGCGCCATTGCTGTTGCTGCGCAGGCAGCCCGGCCTCCAGCTGCGCAATCTGCTTCTGCTTTTCGGCAGCACTCAAGTCGGCACGTTGCATGATCTGCGTACGCTGCAGCACGAAGCGATCGAGCACATCGGCATGACCAAAAAGCTCGGCAATTTCCTGCGCGCCGAAATACCGGCTACGCGTTTGCTGCACGGCTTGCAATCTGGCCGCCATGGTATCTAGGGTCTGCGCCTGCCCTGCCATGCCTTTACCCAGGTCGGCCAGCGCGTGCTGATAGCCCAGATAGCGGCGCAGCAGGTCTTGCGCATCGGCCAGCGCCGGGCCTGACAAGCGCTTTTCCAGCTGAAGGAGAATTTCGTGCCGGATATCGTCGAGCGAGCGCTCACCCAGCGTTGAAAGGTAGTAGTCAAACAAGGCTTTCAATTGCAACCTTGTCATTACGCTACTACCTGCTGCTCCCGCCAGGCCGTCCACCGCGGTCTGGCGCAAGGAAGGGGCGAACACCTCCTCCTGCGCAGACAGCGGGCCATCGCCACCCGGCCACCACCAAGCCCCTACAAGCAGCAATACCGGCAGCAGCAGCCATGCTTTGCGATGCCCGACCATGGCTATACCCCGATATTGCGCAGGCGGTTCGCGTGCTGGCGGAACAACGTTACCGGGCTGGTTTCGAGAATATTGCCCAGCCCAAAGAACATATTGGTTTCATCCAGGTGATTGAAGCGGTAGTTATCGCGTATCACCTGCCCCAGGTGCGAAGAACACGTGCCAACCAGACCATCGTTTGGCTCCGCACCAAATACCAGACTGGTTGCGGCCAACAGCGGGTCGCCTACATCCAGCGGGTTGGTATAAGGTTGCGCGCCGGACCAGGAGAAGTAATGGATACCATTCACCTGATAAGCGCCCTCGCCACACGCAGTAGCAGGTATCGCTTGCGGATGGCGGCGATTGAAAGCAAGGGTTCCGGCGGTGGTCAGCGCATCCAGCGCTGCCAGCTCGTCCTGCGACAAGCTGCTGCCCGTGGAAAACAGGCGGATCAGACTGGCCAGCGCCCCGCCGGCGGCCACGGCAACCGACTCGGCAACCGAACCCGGCGGCAAGGCACCACGCATGGCATCCGCCACTTTGGAGCCCTTGTTGACGCCACCCACACTGGTAACGGAAGCCACCAGATCCGGCCGCACCGATGCCACGTAACGCGCCGTGGGCGAGCCCATGCTGTGACCAATCAGGTTTACCTTCTGCGATCCTGTCATGGCGACGATACGCTGCACCTGTGCCAGCAACTGTTCGCCACGCTTCTCATAACTATCGGCCGGCGATACCTGTGCCACATATACCTGCGCCCCGCTACGTTGCAGCTCAGCCGGAATCCCGTAGAAGTAATCCATACCCAGCAGGCTGTCAAAGCCTAATACGCCATGCACCAGCACAATCGGATACTTGGTTTTGGCATAGCTGGCTTCACTGGCGGCAGGCACTGTGCCCATGCCGGAAGCCGGCTGCCAACCCACGGCCAGCAGCACAGCTGCCGCGAGCATTTTTCTTGCGGCGATAAACTTGCGCATATGTTCTCCTCGATGAATGACTTGTGATCTTGATGTCACTAGCTGAGCACCCCGAAATTAGAGTGACTGCTCAATTTACACTCACGAAGGCCGACAGCGCATTTTCAAACAAATGTTCGGCAAGCGAATTGAAACAATTGTATGTTTTTCTCCACATACAGCCCTATGCCCCCGATGCCACAGGCGAGGGCTTGGGCATGCTTACATTGCCGCAAAACCGCAAATGCCACAAAATGACAAAAAAATGCCAAAAAATGGTTTATTCTGTATTCACAACACACATAAAAGCTTATAACGGCGGCACCACCGGCCATGCAGTACACGACGGCCGTATAAAGAAAGCAGCCACGTTGAGCCAGATTTCCTATCCACAACGAGATTACGCTACTATAGGCAGCTCATAGCATGATTCGGCCAACCGAACCCGACCCCGTATCCAATGATTGATATCAAAGCCATCCTTAGCGCCATTTCAGGCAGAAAAAAGACCTCTAGCGAGTCGACAGAGTCGGCCACCATGCTGGTCAAAAATTTGCCGAATGCCGAGTACTACACGGCGCTGGTCGAAATCATCAAGGCGGTGGCAAAAATCAATAAAGACGCCAACGTTACGCTGAAAGATCGCATCACCACGCTCTTGTATGTGGATACCCGCGCGGTTGAAATGCACAGAAAGCTGTGCAAGGAATTCCTGATCGGTGCGTCGCGGTCCAAGTCATTTTTGCCCAGCATCCTGGCTTACTGGACCGAGCTGTCCAATGGCTACCAGCTATGCTTGCGCCAGCTCCAGAGCAGCAAAAACAGCCAGATCGACGCCCAGATCGAACGCGTCGCCATCCGTGCCCTGCACCACCAGCTTAGCCTGATCAAGTGGAGTGCCTTGCGCTACATTTCTGCCGATGGCAACACCTGGCAGCAGGCGTATCGCTTGTACCAATTTGCCGAGCAAAACGGGTTTCATGGCAAAGCCATCACCATGTACGACCAGCAGTCCGAATCGACCACGGGCGAACAGCTGCTGATCCAGGCGGCCATGCTGCACCTGGCGCAAACAGACAACCTACTCACCATCGAGATCGAAGCCATCCACTTGCTGCTGGCCCGCCTGTCCGAAGGTATCAAGCTACAGAATACGGCATCGAAAAGTGATTTCCAGTACGTGATCAATCTGGACTTGCCCGCCCCGCCGCAGCTGCTGCGTCGGGGTACGCTGGGCAAAGGTTGCCGCTACTGGTCTGGCGATTTCGTAGTGAACCGTCTGGCCGACCTGATCCTGGATTTTGACCAAGGCATCCCCGAGGGCTTCAAACAGGCCCTGCCGGCCATGGATACCCCCACTTGGCGTAACCTGCTGCAAAAGCTGTCATCCCGCTGGTCGCAAGATGGCGGCAAGTCCATGCGCCAGCATGAGCGCCTCAGCTCCACTGGCCACGCCAAAGTGGAAATCGGTTTCGAGAAAATAGCACACCACCTGAAGGTGAATCGCAACGCACTGCAGCAAGACGAAAGCAATGATGACTGGCGCGTCAACGATGCCAGCGAGGCGGGTTTTGGCCTGACCTACCTGGGTCGCTCGGTAGAAAGCCTGATGATCGGGCGCACCATCTGGGTTTCTTCACGCGAACACCCTGGCCAGCTATGCGTGATCCGCCGTGTGCAGCGCCTGGCCGAGGGCGGCACCCGCGTGGGCGTTGAAGTGCTTGGCAGCCTACCCTTGCCTGTCAGCCTGAGCGAAGGCGGCATCGATGACAGCAATAGCAGCAGCGGCCTGTACATTACGCAAACCAACGCAAAAAAAGGGCAACGTGTTTTTCTGATACCCAAGCGGCTAGCAGACAATGGTAGAGAGCTGACCTTTGCAGCCAACGGCAAGTCTTACCAGATCCGCATTTTGCATAGCAATGCAATATTCGAAGATTGCCAGCAGGTAGAATTTGAAACACTGGAACGCCTGTAAACACACTTCAGCTCATGAAAAAAGCCGGCTTGTCAGCCGGCTTTTTTGGTGATTGCGGCCAACATAAGGTTGGCCGCAATACACTGATTACAGCACTTCGATAATGCCCGCAGCACCCATACCAGTACCGATACACATCGTCACCATGCCATGGCCTTGCTGGCCGGCATCACGCATACCGTGAATCAGCGTAGCGGTACGGATAGCGCCCGTTGCACCCAGCGGGTGACCCAAGGCAATGGCGCCACCGTGCGGGTTCACCAGCGACATATCCAGCTCCAGGTCACGTGCCACCGCCAAAGCCTGGGCGGCAAAGGCTTCGTTCAGCTCGATCCATTTCAGATCGCTCTGTGCCAGGCCGGCCTGCTTCAGGGCTGCAGGAATGGCTTCTTTCGGGCCGATACCCATGATTTCAGGCGGAACGCCTTTCACGGAGAAGGTCACGTAACGAGCCAGCGGTGTCAGATTGAACTCTTTGAGTACACGCTCGGACACCAGAATCACCGCACCGGCGCCATCAGACATCTGCGACGAGTTACCGGCAGTCACCGAGCCTTTGGCATCGAACACGGTTTTCAGCTTGGCCAAGCCTTCCAGCGTGGTTTCGCGGCGCGGGCCTTCGTCGGTATCCAGTACACGGGTCTTACTGACCACTTCACCGGTTTCCAGGTTGGGTGTGCGGTAAGTCACTTCCAGCGGGGTGATCTCGTTCTTGAACTTGCCGCCATCAATGGCAGCCAGGGCACGGCGGTGCGACTCTACCGCAAACGCATCCTGGTCTTCGCGGGAAATACCCCACTGCTGCGCTACTTTCTCCGCAGTCAGACCCATACCATAAGCGATGGCATAGTTTTCATCCTTGGCAAACACTTCCGGGTTCAAGGAAACCTTGTTGCCCATCATCGGCACCATGGACATGGACTCGGAACCGGCTGCAATCACGACATCCGCCTCACCCAGGCGGATGCGGTCAGCCGCCATCTGTACGGCATTGATACCGGACGAGCAGTAACGGTTGATGGTGATACCACCCACGGTATTAGGCAGGCCAGCCAGCAACACGCCAATACGTGCCATGTTCAGGCCTTGCTCAGCTTCCGGGAAGGCGCAACCGACCACGCAGTCGGAAATCAATTTCGGGTCCAGTGTCGGCACCTGGGCCAGTGCACCGGTAATAACGTGTGCCAGCATATCGTCCGGGCGAACATGGCGCATCATGCCACGTGGCGCCTTGCCCACCGGGGTACGGGTGGCGGCAACGATGTAAGCTTCCTGTACTTGTTTAACCATTTTTACAATCTCCTTCGGCAAAGCTGGCTTAGCCCCTCAGCCGCCAGCTTGCCCGCATTCTGGCTGTGATTAGTTACGCAGTGGTTTGCCGGTAGTCAGCATGTTGGCAATGCGGTCCTGAGTCTTGCTGGACTTGAGCAGGGTCATGAATGCCTTGCGCTCCAGATCGAGGATCCATTGCTCGTTCACCAGCGTACCTTGCTCGACATCGCCACCGCTCATCACGTCGGCAATCAGGCCGGCAATGGTAAAGTCGTGCTGGCTGATAAAGCGACCTTCCAGCATGTTCACCAACTGGCCCTTGATGGAAGCTGCGCCGGAACGACCTGCCACCGGGAACTTGCCGCCAGCCATTGGCGGACGGTAGCCCGACTCGTACATGGACAGGGCCTGCTGTTTGGCCACGTGCAGCAGCTCATAGCTGTTGAACACCACATTGTCGGTAGCGCGGAAGAAACCGATTTCCTGCGCTTCGTGTGCACTGGTCGCTACTTTGGCAGTAGCAATCGCCATGAAGTAGTCCTTCAGCGCGGCCAGTACGTCACCTTTGGCTTCGCGCGCGGCACGCAGGGCGAACTCCTTGCAACCACCACCACCGGGCAGCAGGCCCACGCCCACTTCTACCAGACCTACGTAGGATTCCAGCGCAGCGACAACTTTGTCGCAGTGCATGGCAAACTCGCAGCCGCCACCGAATACGTAACCCTGGGTTGCAGCCACAGTCGGGATCTGGCTGTAACGCAAGCGCATCGAGGTTTCCTGGAAGCGACGCACCATGGTGTCGATAGCGTCCCAGTCACCCATCATGAACGCCGGCAGCATGGACTGCAGGTCGGCACCTACCGAGAACGGCTCTTCGGTTTGCCAGATCACCAGGCCCTTGAAGCGGGCTTCGGCGATATCCAGTGCAGCGTGCACACCATCGATCACGTCCGGGCCGATAGCATGTGCTTTGGACTTGAACGACACCACCAGCACGTCGTCACCGGTGGTGAAGGCACGTACACCATCGTTTTCGAACACCGTCTCGCCCAGCAGGCCAGCGGCCTCGCCCAGCACTTTGGCCGGAGCCAGCTGGCGGGCGTAGACATCCAGTGTGGAGCGGCCTACCAGCTTGCCGGCGGCGGCATCAAACGAGCCATCGGCAAAGTGCACGCCGGCACGGTCAGCTTCCAGCGCCCAGGCTGGCAGCTTGGCCGCAGCCAGCGACTTGCCTGCTTTTACGTCGGCATCAACCCACTCGGCCACTTGTTTCCAGCCGGCAGACTGCCAGGTCTCGAACGGGCCGGCAGACCAGCCAAAGCCCCAGCGAATGGCGAAGTCGACATCGCGTGCACAGTTGGCAATATCACCCAGGTGGTAAGCGATGTAATGGAACACATCGCGGAAGCAGGCCCACAGGAACTGCGCCTGCGGATGCTCGCTCTCACGCAGCTTCTGGAATTTTTCGCCCGGGTTGGCGATCTTCAGGATTTCTTTGACCGCATCGTCACCCTTCTGGCCGGCACCAACGTACTCGCCACTAGCCGGGTCGATGACAAACATCAGTTTGCCTTCTTTTTTATAGATACCGCGCTTGGTCTTGGCACCCAGCGCGCCATCGGCGATCAGTTTTTGCAGCCACTGCGGCGACTGGAACAGCGCGTGCCATGGGTCGTTAGGCAGCGTGTCCTGCATGGTTTTCACCACGTGGGAGAAGGTGTCTAGGCCTACCACGTCGGCGGTACGGAAAGTAGCCGACTTAGGACGACCGAGGCGCGGGCCGGTCAGATCGTCAACGATATCGAAGCGGATACCGAATTTCTCGGCATTGGCGATGGTCGCCAGCATGGAGAACACGCCGATGCGGTTCGCCACGAAGTTCGGGGTATCTTTGGCGCGAATCACGCCCTTGCCCAGCGTGGACACCAGGAAGCGTTCCAGGTTATCCAGAATACCGGCATCCGAACCCACACACGGGATGATCTCTACCAAGTGCATGTAGCGCGGCGGGTTGAAGAAGTGCACACCGCAGAAGCGTGGCTTCAATGCAGCCGGCAGCGAGTCAGACAGCTGGTTGATGGACAGGCCCGAGGTGTTGGTCGCGAAGATGGTGTTGTCGCCCAGATGCGGACCGACCTTGGCGTACAGGTCTGCCTTCCAGTCCATGCGTTCAGCAATCGCCTCGATCACCAGATCGCAGTCTTTCAGCAGATGCAGGTGGTCTTCATAGTTGGCCGGCTGGATATAGTTCACTGCGTCTTTATTGGACAGTGGCGACGGCTTGAGCTTTTTCAGGCCTTCGATAGCTTTCAGTGCAATCGCATTCTTATTGCCTTCTTTGGCTGGAAGGTCGAACAGAACGGTTGGCACCTTGGCATTAACCAGATGAGCGGCGATTTGCGCCCCCATCACGCCGGCACCCAGAACGGCTACCTTGCGCACGATGAATTTGGTCTGAGACATGGTTTCCTCGGTTGTCTTAACGAACAAACATGGTTAAAGGCTTCCCGGATTATAGGTTCCAGGTAAGCAATCTTGGGAAAGATCTGATTTAGAGTATCTGAACCAAAATTCAGCATCTTTCCAAAAAAACACGGCCTGCGCCGTGTCTGCTGCGGCCAACCCTAGAGCTGGCCGCATGCTCAAACATTAGAAGCGGTGGTTGTACTGCACACCAAAAATCTGGGCGGACGATTTGTAATCGGCAGTGCCGGTAGTCTGGCTAGATACACACTGGCTTACACCGTAAGTCGTGCAAACACCAGTTACATTTGCTTTGCCGTTTTTGATCTGAACATAGCTATAGGCCACATCGACCGAACTTTGCTTGTTCAGGTCATACTTGGCACCAAACGAGTACCAGATACGATCGTTATCTGGCATGGTAGCCAGGCGATGATCTTCATCCGGCACCGGCGACTTGTCGTAGGCCAGACCAAAACGCAATTGCAACGGGTCATTCAGTTGATAAGCGCCACCCACAGCAATTTTGTAAGAGTCTTTCCAGGCCGGGTTCAGATACGTGATGTTACCCTGCGAAGGCTTACTGTTTCCGTATATCAGTTGCGCGGCACTGAAACGGGAATGCTTGGTCCAGGTTACATCGCCGAACAGGTCTGTCTTGGGGTTCAGACGATACATGCCATGTACCGACAGCGATTCAGGCGTGCTGATCTTTACGCTAGCGGTTTCGTCATCGGAATAACCTAGCGAAGTCAGCTGTGCCGCGGCAGTCGCACCATAGACAGCTGCCACCCGGCTCTTGTTCCATTTGGCATTACCCTCAAGGTTATGCTCGATCTTGGAACGGTAGTTCACGCCAACGCGCGCTTGCTCGTTGATATCCCACATCCATGCCAGATTGTAGCCGAACCCCCAATCCTCGCCGTTCACATCGGCAAAACCATCAGCACGACCGTTTTGCGCCAAAAGTGTAGCGCCAGTCAGGCTAAGACTGCGTCCAATCAAAAAGCCAAAGTTAGCGTACTGGCGCAGATGGGCTTCAGCATGCTGGGCGATCACGCCCACAGCTACCGAGTGCTGATCATTCAGTTTGAACGCAATAGTAGGATTAATATCGATTGTCTTCAGCGAGGTGGCATTCAGGTTGTAACGCAGCACCGAGTTACGCTGGTATTCGGTTTCGGAAGCAAATGGAACGTACACCCCCAAACCGATAAAGGTTTTGTCGTTCAGCTGATGGCTTACATACATATGTGGCACAGCCACTGTGCTCTTGGTAATTTCACCAGAGGTAGCTGCAGTGCTTCCGGCAACACCGTCGCCACGAGTAATGGCATCACCTGTAGGGTATTTGCCGGAGGCATTACTGTATTCAACCTGCGGCGCAACGAAATCGACGGCACCGGAGAAATTGGTGCCTTCCAGCTTGGTCATGCCTGCAGCGTTATAAAAAATGGTAGAAGCATCAGCAGCTTCGGCCGCACTGGCGTTGGCAGTAGACTGCGCACTAACCGACTGGGTACCAAAATGGTAGCCGGATGCCATAACGGCAGCGGAGGCACCCATCATCATCACGGACAGGCTGAGGTGTTTCAGTTTCATGTGTCATTCCCTCTGTGCATTGTTTGTCATGCTGTTGTGACCGTACTGTAGCGTCGATCTAACATTGATACTACCAGACTAGATAAGTATTTCCAGCACTTTCGAGCATTCGTTCCAAACGGTTGTTTTATTATTGCCATGAAACATACAACGCCTCAGATCAAGCGTGAACAGCCCTCTGTATCAATCGCCACATACGTGGCAATCAGGTCAGTAATAGCGACAATCTCGCCAGACATGCGCTCGGCCTCCACCTCCAGTTTCAGCGTTACCGACTTCTTCCCCAGGCGCAAGCAGCTGGCATAAATGGACACCACATCCCCGACATGAATGGGATGGGCAAACTGGAAAGCATTTACCGCCACCGTCGTCACCGCACCTTTGGCAATACGCTCGGCAAAAGTGGCACCAGCCAGATCAATCTGGTGCATCAACCAGCCTGCCTGTACACGGCCATGGGCATTGGTACTGCGAGGTTCGGCGCGCAGGCGCAATACCGGCTGGCGGCCTGGTTCATTCAGGTTGTTTTGCATGTCTACCCCTCCCGATGTCACCCTGCAGGCAAAATGACATCGGCAGGAGGGTGGGCACAAGCCCACCCCACTTACATGCTAGTGCATCAGAAAATCAGCCGCTGCAGCAATTGCGCGTCGTGGTGCTCCATCTTCATGTCGAAGTCGTCCACCATGATGACGTCACGCTTGAGTTTGCGTGCTCGCGTTACCGCATCAAACTCTTGCTGCGTGATGATACCGCCGGCCAGCGCCTCAGCCAGGCGCTCGCGCGCGGTGATGGTCTTGAATTTGCCATCACGACCCAGCTTGCGCAGCTTCTGTTCCACCGGTTCGGTTTCCAGCATCGCCTTCAGCGCCGGCTCCAGCACGCCTACCGGGTCGGTTTCGTCAGCCGATACGAACATGCCCTTGGTCAGGCGAGCGCGCGTCGGGCCCAGTTCCATCAAGCTACGGGCCACCTGGGTACCAGTGCGATCGCTGGCCGGCTTCAGGGTCAAGCCCCACGGGAAGATGACCTTGCGCAGCACTGCGGCCAACATACGGCTAGGCAGGTTGGCCAGGAAGCCGTCCATCGCCTGTTGCAGGTCGTACAGCGCGGTTTCAACTGCCCACTTCAGCACCGGCAGGTCTTCCTTCTGGGCGCCATCACGCTCGAAGCGCTTCAGGCACGCCGAGGCAATGTACAGATTGGACAGCATGTCACCCAGGCGGGCAGACAGTTTTTCGCGGAACTTCAGCGAGCCACCCAGGCTGAACATGGCCATATCGGACAGCAAGGCAAACGCACTGGAGAAACGTGTCAGCTGCTTGTAGTACGCCGCCACCTCGCCGCCTTTCGGGCTGCCGACAAACTTGGCACCGGTCAGGCCCATCCACAGCGAACGGAACACGTTGCTGATCACGAAGTTGATGTGGCCGGTAATGGCCTTGTCAAACTCGACGCCATCGTTAGCCATGGCGGCTTTCATTTCACGCAGCACAAACGGGTGGCAACGGATGGCACCCTGACCATAGATGATCATGGAGCGCGTCAGGATGTTGGCACCTTCTACCGTGATGGCAATGGGAATCGCCTGGTAAGCACGCGCCAGATAGTTACGCGGGCCCAGCACCACAGCCTTGCCGCCGTGCACGTCCATCGCATCGTTCAGTGTTTTGCGCATGCGCTCGGTATTGTGGTACTTCAGCACGGCAGACAACACGGATGGTTTCTCGCCGATATCCAGGCCGGTCAGCGCCAGGTCTTGCGATGCTTCCATCTGGTAGGTAAAGCCACCGATACGCGCCATGGCTTCGTCCACGCCTTCGAACTTGCCGATGGACAAGCCGAACTGGTCACGAATGCGGGCATACGCACCAGTGGTGTAGGAAGCCACCTTGCCGGAGGCAACCGACATAGCCGGCAGCGAGATGCAGCGGCCAACCGACAGGCACTCGACCAGCATGCGCCAGCCTTGGCCAGCGAACTCACGGCCACCGATGATCCACTCCAGCGGAATGAACACATCCTTACCCCAGGTCGGGCCGTTCATGAAGGCAGCGCCACCCGGGAAGTGACGACGGCCAATGCACACGCCTTCGTGCTCGGTAGGCACCAGCGCGCAGGTAATGCCGATGTCTTCCTTGTCACCCAGCAGATGGTCCGGGTCATACATCTTGAAAGCCAGGCCCAGCACGGTGGCAACCGGGGCCAGGGTGATCCAGCGCTTTTCCCAGCTCACGCGGATACCCAGCACATTTTCGTGATGTTGGCCGCTGCGCGGGTCGGTGTAACTACCGCGGCATACCACGCCAAAGTCAGGGATGGCACCCGCGTCAGAACCAGCGTACGGGCTGGTCAAGGCAAAGCACGGTACGTCCACACCTTTGGCAAGGCGCGGCAGGTAGTAGTCTTTTTGCGCCTCGGTACCGTAGTGCTGCAGCAGCTCGCCCGGGCCGAGCGAGTTCGGTACCATCACCGACACAGCCGCCGTACCGCCGCGGGTAGCGATCTTGGTCACCACCTTGGCGTGCGCGTAGTTGGAGAATTCCAGACCGCCATATTTCTTTTTGACGATCATACCCAGGAAGCCCTGGTCTTTGATGAACTGCCATACTTCCGGTGGCAGATCTTTCAGCTCGTGCGTGATCTTCCAGTCGTCGATCATCTTGCACAATGCTTCAGTCGGGCCATCGATGAAGGCCTGCTCTTCGGCGGTGAGCTTCGGATCCGGGAAGGACAGCAGACGGTTCCAGTCCGGCTTGCCGGAGAACAGGTCACGATCCCACCATACGGTACCGGCGTTGATCGCTTCCTGCTCTGTCTGGGACATGGCAGGGGTAATCTTCTTGAAAATGGTGAACACCGGGCCGGTAAACACGGCACGGCGCAGCGGGGTAAGGTTCAGTACCGCCGCGATAACGCCGAAAACGGCCCATACGGCAACAGGAACCTGGCAACCCCAGGCGAACTGCAGGCTGGCGATCCAGCCTGCAATGGCGATAGTCCAGGCAATAACAGGCGCGCGCAAGTAAGCCAGCGCGCCCATCAGCAGGACGAGAATAACGGCAGATGTCATTATGGTTAACCCTCGTGTTGACCCTGTGAAAGTCAATCAGATGGGCGCCGTCAACCCTGCCACGACAAAAGGTACCAGGTGCTTCACGATCATGTCCGGGTCGCGGGCGGTCACCACTTGGCTGCGGACAAAAATCTTCAACACATCATTACCGGCAAAGGCATTGAACATCACGCTGAAAGCGAAATGCATGCGCCATGCGATATCTTCGGCCCCGAATTGGGGTAATGCACGCTGAAACGCACTGGTATAGCGCTGTACAAAAATGCTGTACTGCTGATTCAGTGCTTCGCGCAGCAGGCGGTGATTCTCTACCAGCGTACGCGACATCAGCCGGACAAACAGCGCCCCGCCCCTCGCAGGGTCTTTAGACAGGGCCAGGCACGGGCGGATGAAACTCACCACCAGTTGCTCGGCTGTCAGTGCTTGTCCGGACTGCTCAAGGGTATCCAGCTCTGCCAGACAGGCCGCCACAAAGGGGCCGATACGGCGCATGAATACCGACTCGAACAGGGCATCCTTGGAACCAAAGTGGTAATTCACCGCAGCCAGATTGACCTCTGCCTGCTGTGTAATCATGCGAAGCGAGGTGGCCTCGAAACCATGCTCGACGAACAGGCGTTCTGCAACGTCCAGAATTCGTGTTGCCGTATCGGGTTTATTCACTTCCATGCTGTCTTGCACCTTGATCGGGGTAAGTAATTGCGTCGCCTTGCTCATCATGACTTTAGAACAAGCGTTTGAAACTTACGTTTAAATTTGACGCATGTCAAGAATTGCATCGCCTCGCCTTTATAATTCGTAATCAAAAACGGCAGTCTTCAGTTTAGACTGCCGCTCGATTGAAACAACCGTTTCTTACAAACCCCGCAGCAAATCTGCCTTCAGGTCTTCTATGTGCTCCAGCCCCACCGCCACCCGCAGCAGACCTTCGGTAATGCCCGCATTGGCACGTGCTTCCGGCGTAATACGGGCATGCGTGGTGGATGCCGGGTGCGTCAGCGTGGTTTTCACATCGCCCAGGTTGGCCGTGCGCGAGATCAGCTGGATGGCATCCACTACCTTCCAGGCGGCTTCACGCCCGCCTTTTACCTGGAACGACAGCACCGCCCCGCCGCTTTTCTGCTGGCGCTGCGCCAACGCGTAGTGCGGATGGTCGGGCAAGCCCGGGTAGAACACCTTTTCCACGGCAGGCTGTTGCTGTAGCCACTGCGCCAGCGCCAGCGCATTGGCGGAGTGCTTTTCCATGCGCAGGTGCAGCGTCTCCAGCCCGGAAAGCAATACCCAGGCATTGAATGGCGCCAGCGACGGGCCCGCAGTACGTACGTGCAGGTACACCTGCTCTACCAGCTTGTCGCTCCCTACCACCGCACCACCCATCACGCGGCCGTGGCCGTCCAGGTATTTGGTGGCCGAATGCACGACCAGATCCGCACCCAGCTTGATCGGCTGCTGCAGCGCCGGCGAGCAGAAGCAGTTATCCACCACCAGCAAGGCCCCGGCTTCGTGCGCGATAGCGGCTACCGCAGCGATGTCGGCCAAATCAGTAAGCGGGTTGGAGGGTGTCTCCAGGAAAAACACCTTGGTATTGGGCTTGATGGCCGCACGCCAGGCGTCCAGGTTGGCCGCGTCCACGTAGCTGGTCTCTACACCAAACTTGGCCAGCACCCCATTGAACAGATTGATGGTGGAGCCAAACAGGCTACGCGAGGACACAATGTGGTCGCCGCTCTTCAGCAGGGTCAACATGGTGGCCTGGATGGCCGCCATGCCGGTAGAGGTTGCTACCGCACGCTCGGCGCCTTCCATGGCAGCAAGCCGCTGCTGGAATGCCGACACGGTCGGGTTGGTAAAGCGGGAGTAGGTAAAGCCGTCGATTTCACCCAGGAACATGGCAGCCGCCTGGGCTGCGCTATCAAAGGTAAAGCTGGAAGTAAGCTGCAGGCTCTGGCTGTGTTCGCGGTACTCGCTGGTCTCGCGGCCAGCACGGATAGCCAGGGTTTCCGGGTGCAGGCTCAGACAAGGGTCATCACTGGACATGTTTATTCTCGACACGGGCGATTGAATACAAAACCAAACGATAACAAGGGTTGGCCGCAGCGGCCAACCCTTGTCGTTATAAGCACATTACATCAGGTTTTGTTCGGCCACGTTCAGGTTGAGGTCTACCATCTGGCTGCCGGCATCTTCGCCGTCTTTCGCCTCTTTGCCAGCGGGCTTGCTTTTGCCACGCGCAGCCTCGATCGCATCCAGATAGGCTTCGTTGATATCGCCGGTAATGTAGCAGCCGCTGAAGCAAGACGCTTCAAACACATTGAGTTCGCGATTCAGGCTGTGCACCGCCAGCTCCAGCGCTTCAAGATCCTGGTAGATCACCGCATCGGCGCCGATTTCGGCAGCGATTTGCGTCTCGTTGCGGCCGGTAGCCAGCAACTCGGCACGCGTTGGCATGTCGATACCGTAAACGTTCGGAAAACGCACTGCCGGGGCGGCCGAGGCAAAGAACACCTTTTTGGCACCGGAATCGCGCGCCATCTGTACGATTTCTTTGGAGGTAGTACCACGCACGATGGAATCATCCACCAGCAGCACGTTACGGCCGGCAAATTCCATGGGCACCGGGTTCAGCTTCTGGCGAACGGACTTCTTGCGTACCGCCTGGCCCGGCATGATGAAGGTGCGGCCAATATAACGGTTCTTGATGAAGCCTTCGCGGTACGGCAGACCCAGCGCATTGGCCAGCTGCAGCGCACTTTGGCGGCTGGAGTCAGGAATCGGGATCACCACGTCGATTTCCATGTCCGCATACTGGCGGCGGATTTTCTCGGCCAGCATCTCGCCCATCACCAGGCGCGACTGGTAAACCGACACACCGTCGATCACCGAATCCGGCCGGGCAAAATATACGTACTCGAACAGGCAAGGCGCCAGCTGGGTTTTCTCGGCACACACCTTGGACTGCATCTCGCCGTCAAAGCGTACATATACACATTCCCCCGGCAGCACATCGCGCAGCACCTTGAAGCCGGAGCAATCCAGCGCTACCGACTCGGAGGCAAACATGTATTCGGTGCGGTTATCCACCTCGTTGCAACCCATGATCAGCGGGCGGATGCCGTGCGGGTCGCGGAATGCCACCAGGCCGTAGCCGGCGATCATGGCCACGACAGCATAAGCACCCTTCACACGGCGGTGTACGGCCTCCACGGCGCCAAACACGGCATCCGCCGTCAGCGAGGCACCTTCCACGCGCGCGGCGATCTCGTGCGCAAACACGTTCAGCAGCACTTCCGAATCGGAGTTGGTGTTGATGTGGCGCAGATCGTTACGGTACATGTCCGATTTGAGCTCGTCGGTATTGGTGAGGTTGCCGTTGTGCGCCAGCACAATACCGAACGGCGAATTCACGTAAAACGGCTGCGCCTCGGCCAGGCAGGATGCCGAGCCAGCGGTGGGGTAGCGCACGTGGCCGATACCGGCATTGCCCTGCAAGGAGCGCATATTGCGGGTGCGGAACACATCCCGCACCAAGCCGCTGCCTTTGTGCATGTGAAAGGTCTTACCGTTGGCCGTAACAATACCGGCTGCGTCCTGACCGCGGTGCTGCAACAGTTGCAGACCGTCATACAACAGCTGGTTTACGGGTGTCTGACCTACCACCCCAAGAATTCCACACATAGTTAATCCCCAGACTACACGAGTAAAAACAAGGGGTGATGACGCCGACGCATCATCACCCCTCTATAGCAAACTAAGTAAACTTCATTTTCTGTGCCAGCGTATCAGGCAGCCACGGCTTGGCAGCTACAGCAACAGCCTGAAACGGCGACACCAACAGGGCACCTTGCCAGGCTGGCGACTGCGGCAAGCTACTGAGCCCACCCAGAATCATCACCACCGTCACCAGCAACATACCCCTTATCAAGCCGAATACCGCACCAAAAAAACGGTTTACCCCACCCAGCCCTACTGCATCCAGCATGACCGTGAGCGAGGCACGCAACACACCCGCCAACAACCACACGCCGAGCAATAGCAGCAAAAATGCAGCCACCAGACGCAGCCCGTCACCCGGCAAGGGCATGAACTCTGCCACAGATGGCGACAAGCTGCGCGCTGCCCAGAACGCGATCAGCCAGGAAAACAGCGACAGCACCTCGGCGGCCAAACCGCGAAACAGCGACAACATGATAGAACCGGCAATCAGCGCCAGGATCAGGTAGTCCAGCCAGGTCATTCCGCCCCCACCACAATGCCGGTCACCCCGGCCTTGCTAAGGCGTCGCATGGCGGTGTCTGCCTCTTCCCGCGACTTGAACGGACCCACGCGCACGCGGGTGACCTCACCCTTGCTGGTTTGTACCTTGCTGAAACGGGCGCTGACGCCGGCTGCGGCCAACCTGCTGCGCAAAGCATCCACTTTTTGCGGGTCGGACAGCGCCGCCAGCTGGATGCTGAATTTCTTGCCTGGCACGACATCCGCCGCATTGTCTTTTGCAGGCTTGGCCGGCTCGGCATGGGCTGATTCGCGGCCTTCCAGGATGGCCATCGGGTCGGCGGCTTTTTTCTCTGCGGCAGGCTTGGGCTTCATGTCCTTTGCCGGCTCTTTGACCACAGGCTTGGGCTCGACTTTGATTTCGGCCTTGACCTCAGCCTTGGGCTTGGCCTGCGGCTTAGGCTCTACAGCCAGCTCAGGCTTGGGCAATGGCTTGACCTCGGGCTTCACTTCCGGCTTGGCAGCAGGCGCCACAGCTGGCGCAGGCGCAATGACGGCTGGCACCGGCGGTGCCACAGGCGGCTTGGCCAGCACCACTGGCGGCTTGGCCACCGGCGGCGACGCCACTTCCGGCTCATCCGGCGGCAAGGTGGCCAGCAAGTCGGTCACCGGCTGCGACGCCACCACGGGTTCTGCCGGCGGCGCCACCACGGCGGCTGGCTGCGAGGCTGCCTGCAGGCCGGTGATATCCACCGCCTCCGGCTTCATGGCCTGCTCCGGCAAGGCATCCACCACATTCCACAGTACGGCTGTCGACAAGCTCACCATCACGATAGCGCCCACCAGGCGGCGGCGCGCCCGTTTGCGCAGCAACAGCAGTTCGTCATGGGTGGAAAGTGCCATCAGGTGTCCTTATGATGCGCGGTGAAGGCGATGCTCCATCACCTCGGCCACGGTGTGGAATGAGCCAAATACAACAATTCTATCATTCTCGCCGGCCTGAGATAAGGCGGCATCCCAGGCCAAAGGTACCGTTTCGTAACGGCTTACCCCTCTGACACCCAAGGCTTCCAGCTCGCTGGCGATATCATCGGCACTGCGGCCGCGCGGCATGTCCAGCCCGCCCACCAGCCACACATCAAATTCGTCTTTCAGCAAGCCCACCACGGCAGCCATATCCTTATCGGCCAGCATGGAAAACACGGCGATGCGCTGGCTGGCAAACGCCATGCGCTTCAAGCTATCCGCCAGGGCTCGCGCAGCATGCGGATTGTGCCCAACGTCAAGAATGGTCAGCGGGCGGCCAGGCAATACCTGGAAGCGCCCCGGCCAGTCCACCTCCAGCAAACCGCGCTTGATCGCACCGATACCCACAGGCAGCCACGCCTTCACCGCTTCCAGCGCAGCCAATGCAGCAGCTGCATTCACCATCTGGTACTCACCACGCAGGGCCGGAATAGGCAGCGCGTGCTTGTGCACATCGCCCATATGGAAAGACCACTGGTTATCCATACGTGTGATGCCAAAGTCGCGCCCTACCAGCTTGAGCTCGGCCCCCAGTTGTGCCGCGTGGTCCAGCAAGCTTTGCGGCGGGTTGGGGTCGGCACAGATGGCAACCTTGCCGGCACGGAAAATACCGGCTTTTTCAAAGCCCACCAGCTCGCGCGTATCACCCAGGTAAGCCTGGTGATCCAGATCCACGCTCACCACCACCGAAACGGCAGGCTCGAAAATGTTCACCGCATCCAGGCGGCCGCCCAGCCCTACTTCCAGCACAGCCACGTCAACGCCTTCGGCCATGAAGGTGTGCATGGCGGCCAAGGTACCAAACTCGAAATAGCTCAACGAGGTATCAGCACGCGCATCGTTAATGGCAGCAAAGCTGTCCACAATGCGCTGGTCTGCCACCGGCTGCATATCGATGGCGATACGTTCGTTGTAGCGGATGATATGCGGCGAGGTATACGTACCCACCTTGAAACCACCACGACTGAGCATGGTGGACAGCATGGCGCACACCGAGCCCTTGCCATTGGTGCCGCCAACGATGATCACTGGAAAATCAGGCTGCAAACCCATGGCATCCCGCACAGCCGACACCCTGGCCAAGCCCATATCAATAGCCGAAGTGTGCAGACCTTCCTGATACTGCAGCCACGTTTGCAGGCTACTGTCACGATGCGGTGGGGTATTCGTACTCATTCTCTACTCTTCTTCTGCAAGGTTGGCCGCTGCCGTGCGGCACCACTGCACGTACACACGCAGCGCCCGGTGCGTGTCTGCCGGCACGGCGTCTCGCCACACCAGCAGGGTCAGATCTTTCTTGTCGGCCGTTCTGCCACGCAACACCACCAGCCAGGGTAGCGCCACACTGGCGGGCAACACGGCCACCCGCAACAGCTGCAGATGGCAGGCACCACGGGCATCTACCGAAAAACTGCCGCGCCGCCCGGCCATGCCGCTACTGCGCAGCAGTGACACACTGGCCATGGCACCGCATAACAGCAGCACCAGCTGCGACTGCCTATCCAGCACGCCTAGCGCCGCCAGCAAAGCCAGCCACATTAGCAGCAGTACCCCGCAAGCCAGCCTGCTGGTAGCCAGCGTGGCCGCAAACGGCGGAATGTGCGTGCGGTGCATCAACCGCTACAAATCAGGCCGGGTCAAGCGGCGAGTTCATGATGTCGGCGTCCACGGTATCCAGCAGCGTGGAGTGGATCTCGACATCAAACCATTCCCAGAACGTTTTCAGCGAGCGGTCTTGCGGCCACAGCGACTCGTCCTCGTACCAGGAGGCCAGCTCCAGGCGGAACAGCTGCTCGAAAATCTCGTCCACATGCGCCACGGCCTCTTCCGGCTCGTCGAACTCCGGCAGCAGGATCACGGTACTGTCGGCGCGCAGTGCATCCAGTGTCAGCTCGATCATGTCGTTGTCCGGCACAGCGTTCAGCCACGCCAGAAACGGGGCTTTGGGTTTGATGACGGCTACCGATCGGTCAACAAAATACATGGCGAATCCTTTCACAGATACCTGCCGGCAGGCAGGCTTCGAGTTGGCGCGCATTGTAGCAGCCACAAGGCGGCAGGCGAAGGGCAAACACGTGCTCATGCTACAATTGCCGCCATTGCAATTGCCCCGTACACCCCGAATACATTATGGCCCTGATTACCGTAGATAACGCTTGCCTCGCCTTCGGGCACCACGCCCTGCTGGATAAAGTGGATTTCTCGCTGGAAAGCGGCGAGGTCGTCGGCCTGATCGGCCGCAATGGTGCCGGCAAGTCATCGTTACTGAAAGCCATTGCCGGCACCGTCAAGCTGGACGATGGCCGCATCATCCAGCAAAGCGATATCAAGGTAGCCTACGTACCGCAAGAGCCGGTATTTACCGACGGGCACACCGTATTCGAAGCCGTCGCCGAAGGCCTGGGCGCGCTCAAAGCCCTGCTCACCGACTACCACCACCTGACGCAGCAGCTGTCGGACCCTGCGGCCAACCATGAAGACGTGCTGGCACGCATGACCGATATCCAGCACGCGCTGGAAGCCCACGACGGCTGGCAGTTCGACGCCCTGATCAGCACCACCCTGTCCCACCTGGGCCTGAATGCCGACACGCTGGTGAGCGAGCTGTCCGGTGGCTGGAAAAAGCGTGTTGCCCTGGCGCGCGCGCTAGCCTCGCGCCCCGACGTGCTGCTACTGGATGAACCCACCAACCACCTGGACATGAGCGCCATCGAGTGGCTGGAAGGCCTGATCAAGAATTTTGCCGGCAGCGTGCTGCTGATCACCCACGACCGCCGCTTCCTGGACAACATCGCCACCCGCATCATCGAGCTGGATCGCGGCCTGCTGCGCAGCTACCCGGGTAGCTTTGGCGCCTACCAGGTGCGCAAAGCCGAAGAACTGGCCGTAGAAGAAGAACAGAACCGCATCTTCGACAAATTCCACGCCCAGGAAGAGGTGTGGATCCGCAAAGGCATCGAGGCGCGCCGCACCCGCAACGAGGGTCGTGTGCGCCGTCTGGAAGAAATCCGCCGCCAGCGCGCCTCCCGCCGCGAACGCGTGGGCCAGGTGAACTTCCAGCTGGACGCCGGCGAGCGCTCCGGCAAGCTGGTGGCCGAGCTGGAGCACGTCAGCAAGGGTTTTGAAGGCCGCACGCTGATCAAGCACTTTACCAGCCGCATTTTGCGCGGCGACAAAATCGGCCTGATTGGCCCCAACGGTGCGGGCAAGACCACGCTGCTCAAGCTGATCCTGGGCGAGCTGGAAGCCGACAGCGGCAGCATCAAGCGCGGCAGCAAGCTGGAAGTGGCCTACTTCGACCAGTTCCGCACCCAGCTGGACGAAGAAACCAGCGTGGCCGACATCATCAGCCAGGGTAACGACTTTGTAGACATCTGCGGCCAGAAAAAGCACGTGATGAGCTACCTGGAAGACTTCCTGTTCTCGCCGCAGCGCGCGCGCAGCCCGGTACGCTCGCTGTCCGGTGGCGAGCGTAACCGCCTGCTACTGGCCCGCCTGTTTACCCGCCCAGCCAACGTACTGGTGCTGGATGAACCCACCAACGACCTGGACATCGACACCCTGGAGCTGCTGGAAGAGCTGATCGAGCAGTACACCGGCACCGTATTTGTGGTGAGCCACGACCGCGCCTTTCTGGACAACGTCGTCACCCAGGTCATTGCGTTTGAAGGCGAAGGCCGGCTGGAAGAATACCCGGGCGGCTACCAGGACTGGGTAGATACCAAGGCGCGTATGGCCGCCATGAAGCAGGAAGCTCCGGCGCGCAAAGACAATCATGCGGCCAACCTGGACGCCAAGCCGGAACGTGACCGTAGCGCCCGCACGCAAAAGCTCAGCTTTAACGAAAAACGCGAGCTGGAACGCCTGCCACAAGAGATCGCCGACCTGGAAAACGAACAAGCCCAGCTGAACGAAAAACTGCTAGACCCCAACGCCTACCGCAGCGCCCCGCTGGAAGCACGCGGCTGGCAAGCACGCATTGAGGAAATCGACCTGCTGCTACTGGAAAAACTGGAACGCTGGGAAGCACTGGAGGCCAAGCAGGCATGATGAAACGCACCATCCTCGCGCAGCTAGCCAGCCGCCAGGGACTGGTGCTACTGGCCACGGCGCTGGCGCTGGCGGGCTGTGCCAGCGCCCCGCCCGCCCCGAAAAAGCCCCCTAAAACCGCCAGCCGCCCCGGTGTGAGCCTGGCTGGCCTGCAAGCTGATGGCGCCGGCCGCGAGATATTGATGTATAGCCTGAGCCTGCTGGACATCGACTACAAATTTGGCGGCAGCAACCCGGAAGCCGGGCTGGACTGCAGCGGCATGGTGGCCTACATCTACCAGAACGCCGCCAAGGTAAAACTGCCGCACAATGCCGCCCAGATCGCCAGCCTGGCTCGCCCTATCGACAATAGCCGCATGCGTGTGGGCGATCTGGTGTTCTTCAATACACTGGGCAAACCGTTTTCGCACATGGGCATTTATATTGGTGACGGCAAATTCATCCATGCGCCACGCAGCAATAGCGTGATCCGTGTTGACCGCCTGGATAACAGCTATTTTGCCGCCCGCTACGAAGGCGCGCGCACCCTGTTCGACTAAGCCATGTGGCACCAGCACTGGCAAAACTGGCAAAACTGGCAACGCTACCGGCCGCACCTGCACCGCGACGGCATCAGCCTGCCCGCCGCCTTGCTGCTCAAACAGCTGAAAAGCTGGCTAGACAACGACGATCTCATCATCGAAGACCTGCTACTGGACGAACACGGTGCGGTTTTCTGGTTGCGGATACAACACCCGGCCCCCACCATCCTGCAGCTGCACTGCCGGCCCGAAACCGCTGCCGCAGGCAGCGACAGCTTGCGCCTGCACTACCACCTGCAAGCTGATGACAGCCAGCCCAGCTTACGCGGGCACCTGCTGGGCAAAGCGGCCAGCCTGGCCGCCAACAGCGGCATGGCCACACACCTGCTGCAAAAGTTGGCCGCACCACTGCCCTGGCTGGCCATAGACCAGCAATACCTCACCCTGCACTGGCACGACATCCCCGCCATACAGCGCTGGCTGAACGCTACCGTTCTGGGCTACCAGCCGTTGACGGGCTGGCGCATCGCCGCCATCCATACCCGGCACGACTGGCTGCGGCTACAGCTAAAGCGTCGCCAGCCCGGCAACCAAGGGTAATCCCCTACCCACTTGTACTTTGCAAGCGCCACGCCCTGTGCTTTGATAGCAGCAACCGAAAAACGGTAGCAGCCTTGGAGAAGGCTGATAAAAAGCAGCTAAAGCTGTAAAAACACTACACAGGAGAAAACCAGTGCATTCACTGCTTGCCTTGTCGCGTCTGATAGACGCGGTCAACGCACGCATGGGCCAGGCTGCGTCATGGCTTGTGCTTGTTGTCGTGCTCATCAGCGCCGGAAACGCTGTCGTTCGCAAAGCGTTCGACATCAGCTCCAACGGCTTTCTAGAAATCCAGTGGTACCTGTTCTCGGCAGTTTTCCTGCTGGCTGCGGCCTACACCCTGCAAAAGAACGAACACATCCGTATCGACTTGCTGGCCAGCAAACTATCCAAGCGTGGCCAGGCCATCATCGACATTATCGGCACCCTGCTGTTCCTGATGCCGGTATGCATCATCCTGATCATGTACGGCTGGCCGCTGTTTGAAAAAGCCTGGGTAAGCGGCGAAATGTCGTCCGACGCCGGCGGCCTGATCCGTTGGCCGGTATTCCTGCTGATTCCAGTGGGCTTTTCGCTGCTGTTGGCACAGGGCCTGTCCGAAGTCATCAAGCGCGTCGCCTTCCTGCAGGGCCTGATTGCCGACCCTAGCGAAAAAAACACTGACGTACACAAGGAGCCGGTATGAGCCTCGACATGCTAGCCCCCATCATGTTCTGTTCGCTGATCGGCTTTTTGCTGATCGGCTACCCGGTAGCCTTTGCCCTGGGCGCCGTCGGCCTGCTGTTCAGCTGGATTGGTATCCACTTTGAACTGCTGCGCCCCGAGCTGCTGCAAGCCCTGCCCAACCAGGTATACGACATCATGCGGAACGATACGCTACTGGCGATACCGTTCTTCACCTTCATGGGCTTGATACTGGAACGTTCCGGCATGGCAGAAGACATGCTTGATACCATCGGCCAGCTGTTTGGCTCGGTGCGCGGCGGCCTGGCCTACGCGGTGATCTTTGTCGGCGCCCTGCTGGCGGCCACCACCGGCGTAGTGGCCGCGTCGGTGATCTCCATGGGCCTGATCTCGCTGCCCATCATGCTGCGCTACGGCTACGACACGCGCATCGCTACCGGCGTCATTGCTGCATCCGGCACCCTGGCACAGATCATCCCGCCATCGCTGGTACTGATCGTGCTGGCCGACCAGCTGGGCACCTCGGTAGGTGATATGTACGCCGGCGCCATGGCGCCTGGCCTGCTGCTGTGCCTGTTCTACGCCCTGTTCATTTTCATGGTCACGCTGTTCAAACCACAGTGGGCACCGGCACTACCGCCTGAAGCACGCACACTGCGCGGCCTGCAGCTGGCCAAGCGCGTAGTACTGGTGATGATTCCGCCACTGTTGCTGATCTTCCTGGTACTGGGCACCATCTTCCTGGGCATCGCCACCCCGACCGAAGGCGGCGCCATGGGCGCAGTGGGTGCCATCATCCTGGCACTGATGAACAAACGCCTGGACATGAAGCTGCTGCAACAGGCGATGGACTCCACCGTCAAGCTGTCTACCTTTGTGGTGTTCATCCTAATCGGTGCCCGCGTGTTCCGTATCGCCTTCCTGGGCGTGAACGGCGACCAATGGGTGGAGCACCTGCTGACCGGCTTGCCAGGTGGCGCTACCGGCTTCCTGATCGTCGTGAACATCATGGTGTTCTTCCTGGCGTTCTTCCTGGACTTCTTCGAGATCGCCTTCATTCTGGTACCACTGCTGGCCCCGGTAGCCCAGAGCCTGGATATCAACCTGATCTGGTTTGGCGTGATCCTGGGAGTGAACATGCAGACCTCCTTCATGCACCCGCCGTTTGGTTTTGCGCTGTTCTACCTGCGCAGCGTGGCACCCAAAGAAGTCAAGAGCACGCAAATCTACTGGGGTGCCGTACCTTACGTGCTGATCCAGATGGTGATGGTAGGCTTGCTGATTGCCTTCCCGAAACTGGTCACCGGCTCGCTGCATGAAGAAGTGAAAACCAATGCCGA
The DNA here is from genome assembly GCF_028548455.1 of Vogesella aquatica. Lineage (GTDB taxonomy): Bacteria > Pseudomonadota > Gammaproteobacteria > Burkholderiales > Chromobacteriaceae > Vogesella > Vogesella aquatica. The sequence continues at coordinate 65,380 of NZ_JAQQLF010000017.1, read as the reverse complement.
AGACGCTGCCGCCATCATGCAACAGATGGACAACACACCGTCGGCCGAGCTGCCAGCCGACATTCCGGCAGCTGATGCGTCGGCCAGTGAAGCATCGGCACCGGATAGCAGCCAGTCCGACGACCTGCTCAAAGAGCTGACAGGCAAATAAACCACACAAAATGAGGCGACAGATGTCATGTCGCCTCCATCGAAACAAGCTGCTGGACATCGTATCCGGCAGCACATAGATTTTCAGGCAAACCACAAAGCCTGAGAGCACAGCAGTAAACAACACTAAGGAGATCACTGTGGAAAGACGCTCGTTCCTGAAGAAAGCCGGTGCAGCCGGCCTGGCCACCGCTGCAGTCGCCGCACCCGCCATGGCGGCCGACAGCCCTACCGTACGCTGGCGCCTGGCCTCCAGCTTCCCGAAAAGCCTGGAGACCATCTATGGTGCAGCTGAGCAGCTGGGCAAACGCGTGGCCGAGCTGACTGGCGGCAAGTTCCAGATCCGCAGCTTCCCGGGCGGCGAAATCGTGCCGGGCACCCAGGTGCTGGACGCGGTACAGAACGGCACCGTAGAGTGTGGCCATACCTGCAGCTACTACTATGTAGGCAAGAACAAGGCATTCGCCTTTGATACCACCCTGCCTTTCGGCCTGACCTCGCGCCAGCAAAACGCCTGGCTGTACTACGGTGGCGGCATGGCGCTGATGCGCGAGTTCTTTGCCAAGTACAATGTGGTGAACTTCCCGGGCGGCAACACCGGCACCCAGATGGGTGGCTGGTTCCGCAAAGAAGTGAAATCCCTGGCCGACCTCAAAGGCCTGAAAATGCGTATTCCGGGCTTTGGTGGCGAAATCATGGCGGCCTTGGGCGCGGTACCACAGACGCTGGCCGGTGGTGACATCTACCCGGCCCTGGAAAAAGGCACCATCGACGCAACCGAGTGGGTAGGCCCGTACGATGACGAAAAACTGGGCTTCTACAAAGTAGCCAAGCACTACTACTACCCGGGTTTCTGGGAGCCGGGCCCGAACGTATCGTTCTATGTATCCAAGAAAGAATGGGACAAACTGCCAGCTGACTACAAAGCGGCATTCGAAGCAGCCGCTGCCGAGGCCAACCTCAGCATGCAAGCCGAATACGACGCCAAGAACCCGGTAGCGCTGGTGAGCCTGCTGCAAAAAGGCACCAAACTGCACCAGTACCCAGCCGACATCATGCAGGCCGCACAGAAAACCGCCTTCGAGCTGTACGAGAAGGAAGCCGCCACCAACCCGGATTTCAAGAAAATCTATACCGAGTGGAAAAAGTTCCGCACCTTGCAGCACGGCTGGTTCAACCTGGCCGAGAACAAGATGGAAAACTTCATGTATGCCAACAAGGTGAAGTAAACCTTGAGCAAAAAAAGCCGCGCACTGCGCGGCTTTTTTCATTTGTCTTATACTGAATGGCACCCCCCGGCAGATAAAGGAGCACCCTATGCGCAAGCTTATCCTGGTTCTGTGGCCATCCTTCCTGACTGCACTGCTGGCCACCACCTGCTTTTTCTCGGTATTCGACCCCTACGAGCTGGCATTGCACGGCAAGCAGCTATTCCGTGACGAGCTCAGCGCTTACTCGGTTTTCTTTCTGCTAGCCTGGTTTTTTGGCGGGCTAAACGGCCTGATCCTGCTACAGCTGAACAAACCCGCCAGAGACATCAACGGCTTTGACACCCCGCCGGTCGACCCGGACGCTTACCAGCGCGACTAGGCTACCGGCACCGTCACGATCACATAATACTTGCGCACCGGCTCCAGCACGCGAAACTCGCCGCGAAAGCCAGCCGGAATCACCGCCGCCTCACCGGGGCCAAATGTCTCGGCGTGGCCGGCCTCATTCGTCAGGCACACGCAGCCACTGATCACGGCAAAGAATTCGTGCTTGTTATCGGCAAAGGCAATACGCCAGGCCCCGGTCTCGCACGACCAGATACCGGCAGCGCACGCGCTGTCTGCACTGTCATACACCGGCCAGGTATGCCGCAGCGGGTTACCTGTCACAAGGCGCTGCGGGTTCGGTCTGTCTTGTTGCGGCACGCAATGCTGCTCGCTGACACGCATAATATTCATGCTATCTCCCGGAATAAACAAAAAGGTTGGCCGCACATTGCGGCCAACCTTTGGCTAGCTGGCAACACAAACGTTACAGCAAACCCAAACCCTTGAGCATCACCAGCAAGATCAGCAGCGGGGTAACAAACTTCAACAGCACATACAAACCCGCCACCACCTTGCCATTGGCCAGACGACCATCATTACTCAGTGCTGCGGCCATATTGTGCTTGCCCCACACCCAGGCCACAAACAGGCAGATGAAGATCCCGCCCAGCGGCATCAGGATATACGACGAGATGTAGTCAAACAGGTCGAAGAAGGTCATGCCGAACGGTTTGACATCGGCCAGCAAGCTATTGGACAGCGCGCAGGTAGCCCCAATCAGCGCCAGCAGCAGCAGGTTGACCAGCGTGGCTTTCTTGCGCGATACACCCAGACGGCCCGCCATGACCGATACAGGCACCTCCAGAATGGACAACATCGCCCCGGTAGCCGCTACAGCAGCCAACACAAAGAACAGCACCATGAACAGGTGGCCCATCGGCATGCTGGCAAACACGGCCGGAATGGTGATGAACAGCAAAGACGGGCCCGCCTCCGGCTTGAAGCCGAAGCTGAACACCGCCGGGAAAATGGCGATACCCGCCAGCATGGAAACAAACAGGTCAGCACTCATCACACGCAATGTGGTGGCAGGAACATTCTGGTCGTCACGGAAGTAGCTGCCATAAGTCATCATGGTACCCATGCCAATGGACAGCTTGAAGAAAGCCAAGCCCATGGCCACCAGCACCACCTCGCCGGTGATCTTGCTCCAGTCCGGGGTAAACAGGAAAGACAAGCCAGCCATAGCCCCTGGCAGCATCAGACTGCGCGCACAAATGACCAACAGCAGCAAAAACAGCACCGGCATCAGTTTTTTGGTGACCGCCTCGATACCTTTGGCCACCCCCATCAGCAAAATGCCGCCGATCATCAACAGCACGGCCCATTGCCACAATAGCGACTGCAGCGGGTCGCTAATCAGCGCGCCAAATGCTGCCGACGTCACCGCCGGGTCGCTGGACAGGATATCGCCGCGCAATGCCTTGAACACATAGGCAAATACCCACGCAGCCACTTCGGAATAGAACGACATGATCAGAAATGCAGCGATCACGCCAAAACCACCAATCAGCCACCACGGCTGGCCTGCGGGGGCCAGCGTACGCAGGGTAGTCACCGCATCGGCCTTGGCCTTACGGCCCAGCATGATTTCGGCAATCATCACCGGCAGGCCGACCAGCAAGGTAGCCAGCACATACACCACCAGGAAGCTGGCACCACCATTGGCACCGGTAACGTAGGGAAACTTCCAGATATTGCCCAGCCCCACTGCGGAGCCCAGCGTTGCGGCCAACACGCCAAAGCTGGAGGTGAAGGCGTCCCGGCTATTGCCCGCAGTCTGTGGCGCTGCGGGTCTTGTATCGTTCTTCATATGCTGTCCAACGTCAAAACCAATAACAAACCCGCCCTGCTTGTGACAGGGCGGGTACTCGGCCCCTTATCGGGAGCCGCGATTCTGAGGCTGGACGCGCCGGGCGTAAAGTAGTTTACCGCCGCTCTACGCCTGTTTCAGGCGCAAGAACAGCTGGTCGAGCCAGGCATCGCAGGCCGCCAGCTGTGCCTGGCTGACAAACTCGTCCGGGCGGTGCGCCTGTTCGATTGAACCGGGCCCGCATACTACGCATGGGATGCCGGCTTCGTGAAAACGCCCGGCTTCGGTGGTATACGCCACCGCATCGTGACTGCAGCCTTGGCATAGCGCCTCGACGTGGCGGGTAATTTCGCTACCTGGCGAGTATTCAAATGGCGGACAATTGACCAGCGCTTCAAACTGGATATCCGCCTCCGGTGCTATTTGCTGCATTTCTGCCAGCAACACTTGTGCATAGTCTTTAACCGATGCCACAAAGCGTTCGTGCAGATCGCCCGGCAACCAGCGCACCTCGAACACGAACTCGCAGTCTTTGGGCACAATGTTGGCCGCACTGCCACCCTTGATCAGCCCGGTTTGCAGCGTAGCAAAAGGCACGTCGTACAGCGGGTGACGGCTACCGAATGACTGTTCGGTGTCCGCCAGCTTGCGGATGTGCGTTACCAGGCGTGCCGCGTACTCGATGGCATTCACACCCTGGGGGGTAAGCGACGAATGCGCCGCGCGGCCGCGCACCTGCACGCGATAGTGCGCTATACCCTTGTGTGCGATCACCGGCCGCATTATGGTGGGCTCGCCGATAATGCAGCCCGCTACCGGCACCTGACGCGCCAATAGATCATCAATCAGCCGCCCCACCCCCAGGCAGCCGATCTCTTCGTCGTATGAAAGCGCAATGCCAAGGCTACGAGTCATCGCGCCGCCAGCGACCATATGCTGCCAGCGCGGCACCGCGGCCAGCACACACGCGATGAAGCCTTTCATATCAGCACTACCACGCCCGTAGACCAAGCCGTCATGAACCGTCATGTCAAACGGCGGATAGCGCCATTGCTGGCCATCAACCGGCACCACGTCGGTATGCCCTGACAGCACCACCGCAGGCAGTGTCGGGTCGCCCAGATGTGCGAACAAATTCGCCTTGGTTTTTTCATCATTAAATGTGAGCGTACTGGCTACACCATACTGCTCAAGCCAGCTCGCCACCCACTCGATGAGCGCCAGATTGGAGTCACGGCTGGTGGTGTCGAACGATAACAATCGGGACAAAATGGCTTCGGTAGCAGGCAAGCAGTTCATGTCGGGTACCTCGTAACGGGTGGGTTGCTGCCAGCAGCATACCCAATTGCCACAGGCATGCAAACTGCCACGGCACCGCCATTTCAGGCTAAATGCCGCGACAGGCTTGGCAGCCAGGCCCAAGCCATGTATCATGCGTTTTCTCTATGGCGGGCCCCCCCGCATTGTACGGTAGCCAACCTGGTCAGGTCCGGAAGGAAGCAGCCACAGTTACTTAGTGCAAGTGCCGGGGTTCAGGCTCGCCACCCCTCCCCTCCCCGCATTACCCGTTCCTTTGCTTCACAAAATTTGATTGAACTAAATTTGTTGATCAAAATCTATTGACAATCCCTAGAGCATTTTTCTTTTGATCGATTAAAAATACTGCTATCATATGCAGTACATAAAGGAACTCGGCAACGACCTTGTTCCATAGTTTCATCTTTAAAACGTCACCCGGATTACATCCGGATTCCTGAATTGAACAGAAGCGAGGAACGCCATGAAACTGTTTGACAAAATCGCCAACCCACGTGAAATCCGCCGCAAACTGGGTCTGAACCAGCAAGAGTTCTGGAGCCGAATCGGCGTTACCCAGTCTGGCGGTAGCCGCTACGAAAGCGGCCGCAACATGCCAAAACCGGTACGCGAACTGCTGCGCCTGGTACATGTTGAGCAAATCGACCTGACCAAAGTACGTCGCGAAGATTTCGAAATCGTGGAATACCTGAAAGAGACTCACCCAGACCTGTACAAGAGCCTGCGCAAAGCCGTACGCGCCCGTCTGGATGCCCAGACCGAAGGCAGTGCAGATACCGCCGAAGCCTGATCTTCAGCATAAAAAAACCCCGGCCAGCAAGCCGGGGTTTTTTTATGCCCAAAATGTCTATTGTTCAGTCGTCACCCGGATTGCGTACCAGCAGCACAGGCACATCCGCCTGCTTGAGCACGCCCTCTGCCACACTACCCATCAGCAGATGCAGCAGGCCGCCCAGCCCGTGTGTTCCCATTACCATCAGGTCTGCCCCCCAGCTGTTGGCATCCTCGACAATCACACTCGCAATACGGTCGCCCCAGCTTTCCAGAATATGCGACTCCGCCGCCAGACCCTGCGCCACGACTTTGGCATGACAGGCGGCCAGCACCTGCTCTCCAGCCTGCTTGATGGCACCTTGCAGCTCGGCCGCATCCAGAAACTCGGCCCCCCCCCAGCCAAACTGCGCCAGATCTACCACGTGCACCAAGCGCACGGCCGCGCCCACCTCTTTGGCCAGCTTGCACGCCTCTGCCAGCGCCAGCGCCGACGTGGCACTGTCGTCCACTGGAATATAGATACGCTGATACATATGCCCTCCTGTCTCTCGTGTCATTCAAGTCTAGCGCAAGCTGCCACGCAGGCATTGATAAAGATTAACAGCAGGCGCAGTATTACATTATCGGAATAAGGACAAGCGCATGGCCCGCATCCAACTAGATCCACCGCAAAACATTTTGTTCCGCACCGAACTGCACATTGCCATTGCCGACATCAACTACGGTGGCCACATGGGCAACGACGCGGCGTTGCGCCTGGCACACGAGGCACGCTTGCGCTGGCTCAAATCCCTCGATTACAACGAGCTAAATATCGAAGGCTTCGGTATTATCGTTAGCGACGCTGCGGTAATGTATAGGGCAGAAGTGTTCCATGGTGATGTACTGCATGTGGAGCTGGGCCTGGCAGACCACAACAAGTACGGCTTCGACATCATCTACAGCGCCCGCAGCACCCGAACGCAACAAGAAGCTCTGCGCATCAAAACAGGCGTGGTGTTTTTTGACTATCAACAACGAAAAGTCTCCCCGGTCCCCGCGGTATTTACCGCCAGGCTGGCAGCAACACAATAAAGGAAACGCGCCATGAAAAAGTACGCGCCAAACAGCCCGGAAGCCCTGGCACGCATTCTTGCCATGTTCATGATTACCGATGGCAATATGGACCCCCGTGAAATCGAGACACTGGAAAACCTGCATGTCTATGAGCTGCTGGGCCTGAGCCGCAAGGACTTCATCAAGGTACTGGTAGACTACTGTGACGACATTTCCGACGAAGCAGAAGAAGACGGCACCATTCACCTGCTGGCCTCCGCGCGTACCAATATTATCCTGGACGGCGTGAGCGAACGCAGCAAGCGCGTGATCTGCTGCGCCCTGGCGCTGGACATTTGCAAATCGGACAATACAATCAGTGATCCGGAAATGCTGCTGCTGCGCCACATGATGCACTACTGGCACATTACCCTGGACGACCTCCAGGCCGAGCTGGCCAAAAACTGAGCCAGCCACCGACAGCAGCCGCCGCCAGGCGGCTGTTTGCATTTCATAACAACAATACACAGGCTAAACCATGAAAACCCGCTTTAACGGCACCGACAACTACATCGCCACCGACGACCTGATGATGGCCGTCAATGCCGCCATCACGCTGCAGCGCCCGCTGCTGGTAAAAGGCGAGCCCGGCACCGGCAAAACCATGCTGGCCGAAGAAATCGCCCGCGCCCTGGGCAAACAACTGATCGTCTGGCCAATCAAATCCACCACCAAGGCACAGCATGGCCTGTATGAGTACGATGCCGTATCGCGCCTGCGCGATTCGCAGCTGGGTGACGACAAAGTGCACGACATCCGCCACTACATTCGCCAGGGCAAGCTGTGGCAAGCCTTTGCCAGCAACGAGCAGGCCATCCTGCTGATCGACGAAATCGACAAGGCCGACATCGAATTCCCCAACGACCTGCTGCGCGAGCTGGACCAGATGGAATTCTTTGTGCATGAAACCCAAGAGTTCGTCAAAGCGCGCCACCGGCCCATCATCATCATTACCTCCAACAACGAGAAAGAGCTACCGGACGCCTTCCTGCGCCGCTGTTTCTTCCACTACATCCGCTTTCCGGACCGCGACACCCTGGAGCAAATCATCCAGGTGCACTACCCCGACATCCGCCAGCAGCTGGTACGCGAAGCGCTAGAGGTCTTTACCGGCATTCGCGACATGAACGGGCTGAAAAAAAAGCCCACCACTTCCGAGCTGCTGGACTGGCTGAAACTGCTGGATAGCGAAGGCATCAGCGAACAGCAGCTGCAACAGCACCGCGACAGCAACACGCCGCCACCCATGGCTGGCGCACTGCTGAAAAACGAGCAAGACATGCACTTCTTCGAGCGCCTGATGCAGATGGCGAAAATGCGGCGCGGCTGATGGACGCACACTGGCAAGCCCTGATTGACGCCTACGACGACCAGCTAAGGTTGGCCGCACGCAGCGAGCACACCCGCACCGCCTACCGCCGCGACCTCACCAAGCTGGCCGAGCTGCTGGGCAGCAGCCAGCCCGAGCACACCGACGGCCCGGCCATACAGCGTGCGCTGGGCCAGCTGCGTCGCCACGGCCTGTCCCCGCGCACACTGGCACGCATGCTCTCCACCTGGCGCAGCCTGTTTGAATGGATGATCCGGCGCGAATGGCTGGCGGCCAACCCTTGCGCTGGCGTGCGCGCCCCGCGCGCCGGGCAGCGCCTGCCCAAAACCCTGAGCGTGGACAGCGCTATGCAGCTGCTGGACGCCCCCGCCGAAGACGAGCGCGAAATTCGTGACGCGGCCATTTTCGAGCTGATGTACTCGTCTGGACTGCGCCTCTCCGAAACCGTGTCAATCAACCTGGCCGATATCGACCTGCGCGAAGCGCTACTGAAAGTACAGGGCAAAGGCAACCGCGAGCGCATATTACCCGTCGGCAAGCAGGCCGTTGCCGCGCTGCAGCGCTGGCTAACCTTACGACAGGCAGCAGATGGCGAAGAAGCGCTGTTTGTCTCCAGCAAAGGCGTGCGCATCAGCAGCCGCCAGCTGGCCCGCCGGCTGGAACGCTGGGCACTACATAGCGGCAGCGAACAGCACGTGCACCCGCACATGCTGCGCCACTCGTTTGCCAGCCACATGCTGCAATCCTCCGGCGACCTGCGCGCTGTGCAAGAGCTACTGGGCCACGCCAATCTGGCCACCACGCAGATCTACACCAGCCTGGACTTTCAGCACCTGGCCAAGGTGTACGACACCGCCCACCCGCGCGCCAAGCTGGATGACAAAGACAAGCAGTAATCTCGTGCAAATCCCTCTGACGGCGCAAAGAAAAACCCCCTGCCAGCGGCAGGGGGTTTTATCCTGGCTTGCGGCCAACTTAGCGTGATTTCACAAACGGCACGCCAATCGCCTTTGGTGCCACGGCACGGCCCATGAAGCCCGCCAGCAACACTACCGTCAGCACGTACGGCAGCGCCTGGATGAAGGCATCCGGAATACTGCCGATCAGCGGCAACTCCACGCCCTGCAGGCGAATCTGGATCGCATCGGTGAAGGCAAAAATCAGGCAGCCCAGCACGGCAGACCAAGGACGCCACTTGCCAAAAATCAGCGCCGCCAACGCCAGATAGCCCTTGCCGGCGGTCATGTCCTGGATGAAAGCGCCAGTTTGCGCCAGCACCAGGTAGGCACCGGCCACACCGCACAGCGCACCGCCAATGGCCTGCGCCATATAACGCACACCCTTCACGCTGATACCTGCCGCATCGGCGGCATGCGGGTTTTCACCCACGGCACGTAAGCGCAGGCCGAAGCGGCTCTTGTACACCACCCAGCTCACCACAAAAATCAGCAGCAGTGCCAGGTACACCAGGATGTTATGGCCAAAGAAGGTCTTCAGCACGGCGCTATGCGCGATGGCATCAGCAAACGGCAGCTCGATGGCAGTAAAGCGCGCATCATCCGACAAGGTCGGCGTACGGCCGCCTTGCTGGAACCAGGCCAGCGCCAATACCGGCGTCACACCGGACACCATCATATTGATGGCCACACCGGAAATCAGCTGGTTACCGTTATAGGTAATCGACACCACACCATGCAGCATCGCCACCGCCATACCGGCAGCAATACCGGCGCCCAGCCCCACCCACGGGGATTGGGCAATGTACGCCACGCAGGCAGCAGCAAACGCTGCGGCCAACATCTTGCCTTCCAGCGCCAGATCCACCACACCGGAGCGCTCGGAGAACAAACCGGCCAGCGCCGCCAGCACCAGCGGGGTACTCACACGCAGCGTGGCGTCCAGCACACTAAAAATCATGTCCATGCTGTACTCCTTACTGGTTCTTCAGCATGCGTTTGAACGCAGCCGAGAGCGGGGTCTGGAACAGGTTTTCCAGCGCACCGCAGAACAGGATGATCAAGCCCTGGGTGAAGATGATCATCTCGCGCGTAATGGCCGGCTTCTCGAACGACAAGTCCAGGCCACCCTGCGTCAGCGCGCCGAACAGCAGCGCAGACAGCAAAATGCCTACCGGGTGGTTACGGCCCATCAGCGCCACGGCAATACCGACAAAGCCGATACCGTTGGTAAAGCCCATATTCATGCGATGGGTAGAACCCAGCAGCTCGTTGATGGCAGCCAGGCCGGCCAGCGCACCGGACACGCACATCACGGCGATCACCACTTTGTCCACCGGAATACCGGCATAGCGGGCTGCTTTTTCGTTCAGGCCCACCGTGCGGGTGACAAAGCCTTTCGGGCTATGCCATACCACCAGATAGAACAGCACCAGCGCCACCAGCGCCAGGAAGAAGCTGGCGTTCAGCGGCGTATTGGGCAGCTCGAAACCTAGCGGGGCAAACAGCTCGTGCAGCATCGGCACCCAGGCGTTCTGGGCAAACTCGCGGGTGGCAGGCGTTTGCGAGCCTTCCATACGCAGCTTGTCCACCAGCAGCCAGGTCATCAGCGAGCTGGCGATAAAGTTGAACATGATGGTGGTTACCACAATGTGGCTGCCACGCTTGGCTTGCAGATAACCCGGCACCAATGCCCACGCCCCGCCAAACACGATGGCGGCCAACATGGCCAATGGAATCACCACGTAGGCCGGCAGGTAATCAAACTGCAGGCACACCAGGGTCACGCCCAGACCCGCCAGATACATCTGGCCCTCGCCACCGATATTGAACAGGCCGGCATGAAACGCTGCCGCTACCGCTAGGCCGGTAAAAATGAAACTGGTGGTATAGAACAGCGTGTAACCGATACCCTCCGGGTAGCCGAAGGCGCCGTTGATCATCAGCTTCAGGCACTCCACCGGGTCTTCGCCGATCAGTGCAATCACCAGACCCGACACAAACAGTGCCGCAAACAGGTTCAGCAGCGGCATCAGCCACAAACTGGCCCAGCGCGGCATATTGGCTGGCTGACTCATTTATGTCCCCCCATCAACAAACCCAGCGAGGTGGCGGTCGCTTCTGCCGCCGGCAGCTCGCCGGAAATGGCACCACCGTTCATCACGATGATGCGGTCACTCAAGGCCATGATCTCGTCCAGCTCCACCGACACCAGCAACAACGCCTTGCCCTCGTCACGCAGCTGCATCAGGCGCTTGTGGATGAACTCGATCGCACCGATATCCACGCCGCGGGTAGGCTGGCCAATCAGCAGCAAGTCCGGATTGGCGTGAATTTCACGCGCCAGAATCACCTTCTGCTGGTTACCACCCGAAAACAGGCCGATACGGCGGTGCGTCAGCGCCGGGCGCACATCGAACTCGTCGATAAAACGACGGCAACGCTCGATGATGGCCTTGCGGTTAAACAGGAAACCACGGCGCACGCTCGGGTCGTCGTGGTAGCCCAGGATGGCGTTCTCGAAGGTCATGAAGTCCTTCACCATACCCTCGCGCGAGCGGTCTTCCGGAATGTGCGCAATACCCAGCTTGCGATACGCAGCGGCCTTCGGCTCGCGTGTTTTCAGCGTGACCAGCTCTTGACCCTTGAACTGCACCGAGCCAGACGTCGCATCACGCATGCCAGACAGCACTTCCAGCAGCTCGGACTGGCCGTTACCGGACACCCCGGCAATACCGACAATCTCGCCGGCATGCAGATCGAAGCTGATATCTTTCAGCAGCGCCACGCCACGGCCATCGACCAGATTCAGGCCGGATACGCCCAGCACCTTCTCGCCCGGCACGGCAGCAGCCTTATCAAGGTGCATGTTCACCTTGCGGCCAACCATCAAGTCAGCCAGGTCTTCCTTGGTAACGTCTGCGGTCCGTACCTGGCCCACGATTTCGCCGGCACGCATTACCGTGACATCGTCAGTAATATCCATCACCTCGCGCAGCTTATGCGTAATCAGGATCACCGTCTTGCCCTGCTCGCGCAGCAAACGCAGGATGCGGAACAGATCGTCGGCTTCCTGCGGCGTCAGCACGGCGGTCGGCTCATCCAGAATCAGCACGTCAGCACCGCGGTACAGGGTTTTCAGGATTTCCACACGCTGCTGCGTGCCCACCCCCAGCTCGCCCACAATCGCATCGGGGTCGACTTGCAGGCCGTAATCCTGGTTCAGCTTTTGCAAATGGGTACGCGCCGCAGCCAGGCTACCGTCCAGCGTCATGCCGCCTTCGGCACCCAGCACAATGTTTTCCAGCACGGTAAACGGGTCTACCAGCATGAAATGCTGATGCACCATGCCGATACCCAGGCCGATAGCCGCATGCGACGAACGAATGCGCTCGGCCTTGCCGTTAATCTTGATTGTTCCGGAATCCGCCTGATAGTAGCCGTAGATAATGCTCATCAGGGTGGATTTGCCGGCACCGTTCTCGCCAATAATGCCGTGAACCGTACCTTTGCGAACTCCGAAAGTAATGTTCTTATTGGCGTGCACTTCACCGAAGTGTTTGTTGACGCCAATGAGCTCGATGGCTAATTCGGCCATAGTGATCTCGCTCTCGGTTAAAATGCCATTTCCATGCCGCCACGACAAAATGCAACCGTGACAAAGCCAGGCAAGCCCGACCGGCCCACCGCGTACGGCAAATGGAAACTCGAATAATCAGACAACGGCGTGCTGGTGCAGACCGCTGTACCTCCCGCCCAGACCAACACCAACGGGCGGAAATGTCTTGCCAACCCTGCCAAGCAGCCAGGGTGATATCCAGCCGCGGCCGACCACACTACCCCGCCGCGACAGACACAATAAAGTGCGGCAAGCAGAATGAACTGCTTGCCGCACAAGTCGTCTGGATCAGACAGACGATTACAACATTATTTTACCGGGCAGCTATTGCCAGCGCGGTAGTCAACCACTTTTACCTTGCCCGAAATGATGTCTTTCTTGGCCTGGTTCACTTTGGTTTCGATGTCTTTGGAGATCAGCTTGCGGTTGTTCGCATCCAGCGCCCAATCCACACCGCCTTCTTTCAGGCCCATGGTCACCACGCCTGCTTTCCAGGTACCTTTCTGGCCATCCAGCATCAGCTGGTAAACAGCATTGTCCACACGCTTGAGCATGGAAGTCAGCACAAAGCCCGGGAACAGGTGGTTCTGGTTGGAATCCACACCGATACCCAGTTTGTTCTTGTCTTTGGCCGCCTGCAGCACACCCATGCCGGTACCGCCGGCAGCGTGGAAGACCACGTCTACGCCACGGTCAAACTGGCTGCGAGCCAGCTCGCCACCACGTGCCGGGTCGTTAAACGCTTGCGGGGTAGTGCCGGTCATGTTGGATACGACTTCTACCTTGGCATCCGCAGCCTTGGCACCCTGTGCATAGCCACAGCCGAACGCGCGGATCAGCGGCACGTCCATGCCACCAATGAAACCGACTTTCTTCGACTTGGAAGCCAGGGTTGCGGCCATACCTACCAGGTAGGAGCCTTCCTGTTCCTTGAAGATCACGGACTGCACATTGTCGCCTTTGGCCACATCGTCAACAATCGCGAATTTCACTTTCGGGAACTCGGCAGCCACGGTCTGAACGGCTTGGGTAAAGGAGAAGCCCACAGCAATGACCAAGTCTACGTTCTTGCGCGCCAGGTTGCGCAGCACTTGCTCTTTTTGCGCCTCATTGGCGATCTGAGCTTCGCGGTAAGCAATGCCAGTGGCTTTCTTGAAGCGCTCGGCGCCCGTATAGGCCGCTTCGTTGAAGCTCTTGTCAAACTTGCCGGCCTGGTCGTAAACCACGGCAGGGGTGAAAGCAAAACTGGAGGAAGCAGCAGCCATCAGGGTTGCAGCAGCAACGGCCAGGCTCTTTTTCTTGGTAATTTGCATGAGATGTCTCTCCCAACGTCGTGTCAGTTAAGTAGCTGGCTCATAGTAGCGATAATTTTCCCGCCACACACGGCCAACGTATTAAAAGCAGGTTTGCCGTCGCATTCGCGCCAACAAACCTGCTTGGATTATGCGAGCAGGGGCGTGATTATACGCACAGCCATACAAGACCACACCTGCGATTTTGCATAATTATTGCCAAAATACCAGCCATAAGGCATCTATCCGTGCAACATTGGCACACCCTGCCCGGAAAGACAGCTCAACAAAACGCCCAGCACCCACAACACAGCCTGCTCACGCACCGCATCACGATCACCGTCAAAATGACAACAGGCCACCCGGGTACCAGCCGCGTACGCCAGGCCGAAACAAACCGTGCCAACGGGCTTGTCGGCGGTACCACCACCTGGCCCGGCTATACCGGTAACAGATATGGCCCAATCAGCACCGGCCAAAGCACGTGCCCCCTCAGCCATGGCAGCCGCCACCGGCAGGCTGACTGCACCATGCGCCAGCAAGGCAGCTTCCGGCACGCCGAGCAAACGCTGCTTGGCCTCGTTGCTGTAGGTCACCACGGAAAGGTCAAACCAGGCAGAGCTACCGGGAATAGCTGTCAGCGCCGACGCCACGCCGCCACCGGTGCAGGACTCGGCCACCGTCACACGCTGCCCCGCGGCGGCGAGGCGGCGGCCAAGCTCGGCCGCCAACTCATACTTTGTCATGGCAGGCCTCCAGATAGTGCCGCATCAGCCCCGCAGTGGACGCATCGTGCGCCGCCACCTGACCAGATTCAAGCTCGCCCAGCAAACGGCTAGCCAGCTGCTTGCCGTATTCCACACCCCACTGATCGAATGAATTCACGCCCCAGATGACCCCCTGCACAAATACCTTGTGCTCATACATGGCCAGCAGCATGCCCAGGTTGTAAGGCGTGACCTTGTCCAGTGCGATGGTATTGCTAGGCTGGTTACCCGGAAACAGCTTCTGCGGCAACAGCACATCCAGCTCGTCACCAGCAAGATCGCCCAACTCCTGCAATACCTCAGCCTCGGTTTTACCACGCATCAGCGCCTCGGTTTGTGCAAAGCAATTGGCCACCAGCACCCGGTGCTGATTACCCAGCGGGTAATGCGTATTCATGGCAATAATGAAGTCGCACGGCACCAGACGAGTACCCTGGTGCAAAAGCTGGAAGAACGCATGCTGGCTATTTACCCCCTCCTCGCCCCAGATCACCGGGCCGGTATCGAAATCCAGCCGCTCGCCATAGCGACCCACGCGCTTGCCGTTGGACTCCATGTCCATCTGCTGGATATGCGCGGGCAAGCGGCGCAGGCCGTGGTCGTAAGGCATGATGGCATGGGTATGCGCACCGTAGAAGGTGTTGTACCAGACACCGATCAGACCCAGCAAAACGGGCATATTGCGCTCGAACGGGGTATGGAAAAAGTGCTCGTCCATCCGGGCACCGCCGGCCAGAAACTCGGCAAAGCGCTCGGGGCCGATCTGCAGCATCACCGGCAAGCCGATAGCCGACCACACAGAATAACGCC
The DNA here is from genome assembly GCF_028548455.1 of Vogesella aquatica. GTDB lineage: Bacteria > Pseudomonadota > Gammaproteobacteria > Burkholderiales > Chromobacteriaceae > Vogesella > Vogesella aquatica. Next base: position 49,859 of record NZ_JAQQLF010000017.1, on the reverse strand, counting down.
CGCCCACCCAATCCCAGAAATCGAACATATTGTCCGTATCGATACCAAAATCCTGCACTGCGGGCGCATTGGAAGACACCGCCACAAAATGGCGGGCAATATCTGCCTCGGCCGCATACTGCAAGAACCAGCGCCTGGCGGCCTGGGCATTCAGCAGGGTTTCCGGTGTAGCAAACGATTTCGATGCCACGATGAACAGCGTACTGGCGGCATCGCACTGCTGCAGCACCTGCGCCAGATGCTGGCCGTCCACATTGGAAACATAGTGGAAGGTCAGCGCCGGGTCGGCATAGGGCTTGAGCGCCTCAGCCACCATCAGCGGACCAAGGTCCGAACCGCCAATACCGATGTTCACCACCTGGCGCACAGGCTGGCCGCTAAAGCCCAACCACTCGCCAGCGCGCACCCGCTGCGCAAACGACGCCATACGCGCCAGCACGGCATGTACCGCCGGCACAATATCTTCGCCATCAAGCTCCAGGCTGGCCTGCGCCGGCAAGCGCAAAGCGCTGTGCAGCACAGCCCGCTTTTCGCTGATATTAATGCGCTCACCTGCACGCATCATACGCATCCAGCCCGACAGATCTGCCGCCTGTGCCAGCTCTTGCAACAACTCCAGCGTGCGGTCAGTTACACGGTTTTTGGAGTAGTCCAGCATCAAGCCATCCAACTGCAAGGAATAGCGGTCAAAGCGCTGCGGATCCTGTGCGAACAGCTCTTTCATGTGCAGGTGCCGCGTGGCACGCTGATGCTGATGCAAACGCGCCCACACAGGCTGCTCGTTAATGCAGATACGGTCGTTAGACATGGAAAGACGTTACACTTTCAGGAAATGTTCGCGGTAGTAGCGCAGTTCTTCGATGGACTCCACAATATCGGCCAGCGCCTCGTGCTTGCCTTTTTTCACCACCCCTTTGGCGATATCCGGCCGCCAGCGCTTGCACAGCTCCTTGAGCGTGGAAACATCCAGGTTGCGGTAGTGGAAATACGCCTCCAGCTGCGGCATCCAGCGCGCCATGAAACGACGGTCCTGGCAGATGGTATTGCCGCACATGGGCGACTTGCCGGCAGGTACGTACTGCTGCAGAAAGCCCAGCAACTGCTGCTCGGCCTGCGCCTCGCTCACGACTGATGCCTTGACGCGGGCCACCAGGCCAGACTTGCCGTGCGTGTTCTTGTTCCAGTCGTCCATGGCATCCAGCACGCTATCCGGCTGATGTACGGCAAGGACGGGCGACTCGGCCACGACATTCAGCTGGCTGTCGGTGATGATCATGGCCACCTCAATAATGCGGTCGCCATCGGGGTTCAGACCGGTCATTTCCATGTCCAGCCAGATGAGGTGCGTCGGATCTTGCGGCATAATGAGTCTCTTTCAAAATTCAGCCATTTTCTGACATTTACCCCATACAGGGCAAACGTACTCGATGAATGCATTTTCATGGGCCACCCTGCTTGCCCTGATGAGCAGCCTGACAGCACAAGCCTGGCTAGCGCGCCGCCAGATCAAGCATGTGCACCACCACCGGCAGCAGGTGCCCGCCAGCTTTGCTCACAGCATCACGCTGCAGGCCCACCAGAAGGCGGCAGACTATACCTGCGCCCGCAGCAAGCTGCATATTGCCGGGCTACTGCTCGACACAATCACCGTGCTGCTACTGACCTTCGGCGGCGGCATCAACCTCGCTGCACGGCTTGGCAGCAGCTGGTTTGACAATACATTGCTAGCCGGTATGTGCACCATAGCGCTGTGCCTGCTGGCCAGCAGCTGCGCAGGCTTACCACTTTCCGTGTATCGCACTTTCGTGCTGGAACGCCGCTTCGGCTTCAACCGGACCACGCCGGCACTGTTTGCGGCCGACCTGCTGCGCAGTGCGTTGCTAGGCATACTGATCGGCGCCCCCGTGCTCGCCGGGGCGCTGTGGCTGCTAGCAAACGGCGGGCCGTACTTCTGGCTATGGACGTGGCTGGCATGGTGCGGCTTTGTACTATTGCTAAGCTGGGCCTACCCTACACTCATCGCTCCGCACTTCAACCGCTTTGCACCACTGCAAGACAGCGCACTAGAAAGCCGCATACAGGCACTGCTGCAGCGCTGCGGTTTTACCAGCAAGGGCCTGTTTGTGATGGATGGCTCGCGCCGCTCTGCACATGGCAACGCTTACTTTACCGGCCTGGGCCAGAACAAACGCATCGTGTTTTTTGACACCCTGCTGGAACAACTGGATGCTGACGAGATCGAGGCGGTACTGGCGCACGAGCTGGGCCATTTTCACCACGGCCACATCCGCACACGTCTGGCACTGACTTTTGCCAGCACGCTGCTTTTTCTGGCGGCTTTTGCCGCGCTGATGTACAACGCCGATTTTCACAGCGGGCTGAACGTCAGCCAGGGCAATGCGGCCAACTCGCTGCTGCTCTTCATTCTATGCGCCCCCGGTTTTACTTTTTTACTGGCGCCATTAGGCAGCCTGCTATCGCGCCAGCAGGAATACCAAGCCGATGACTACGCCGCAGCCAACAGCTCGGCCGGCGCACTGCAAAGCGCATTGCTCAAGCTCTACCGTGACAATGCAAGCACGCTCACGCCAGACCCGCTACACTCCGCATTTTACGACTCCCACCCACCGGCGAGCCTGCGTATCGCCCATCTGCAAGGAACCACGACATGAATCTGCTCGAGCTACACTGCGAGGCTCAACACGGCGCCCACCCACTAAGCCAGCAAACCGTTAGCGAGCTGCTGGGCCATCTGCCGCAATGGCACGTAGAAGGCATCGAACTGGTCAAAACCTTCATGTTTGGTGATTATTACAAAACCATGGCCTTCGTGAATGCCCTGGCCTGGGTAGCCCACGCCGAAGACCATCACCCGGACATGTCGGTACACTACAACCGCGCGGTGGTGCGCTTCAGCACCCACGACGCCGGCGGCCTGACGCTGAACGATTTCATCTGTGCCGCCAAAGCAGAAGCCCTGCTTCCCCGCGCATGAAACAGCAAGGCCAGATTATCCGTAGTTACGGTCGCCGCTTCATCGTGGAAACGGCCGGACGCACCTACGACTGCACCAGCCGCGGCAAGCGCGTTGACTTTGCCTGCGGCGACTTCGTCCAGCTGAGCATCATCAACGATGAACAAGCCGTCATCGAATCGGTAGACGAGCGCAGCAGCCTGCTTTACCGCCAGGACGACTGGCGCACCAAACTGATTGCGGCCAACGTTAGCCGCATCATCTTTGTTACCGCTGCCGTACCCAGCCCGAATGAAGAGCTGTTGAACCGCTGTCTGCTTGCTGCCGAAGCGGCTGATATCGAGCCGGTCATCCTGGTCAACAAGCGCGACCTGCCCGAAACCGGTGCATGGCTAGAGAAGCTGCAAGCCTATGAAAAGCTGGGTTACAAGCTGGCCGTGGTCAGCGCACTGGATGGCGCCACCGAGCTGCGGCCGCTACTGCAAGGCCACACCAGCGTTCTTGTCGGACAATCCGGCATGGGAAAATCCACTTTGACCAATGCCTTGCTGCCCGAAGCTGCCGCACGCGTAGGGGACATCTCCGTCGCCCTGGACTCCGGCAAGCACACCACTACCCACGCAGCGCTTTACCATCTGGACAACGAAAGCCACCTGATCGACTCGCCAGGCTTGCAAGAGTTTGGCCTGGGCCATATCGGCGCTACCGAGCTGCCAGCGCTATTCCCTGAAATTCGCCCGTATATTGGCCAGTGCCGCTTCCACAACTGCAGCCACCGCATGGAGCCATCCTGCGCCATCAAGCTAGCGTGTGACGATGGCCACATCACCCCGGGCAGGCTGGCACTACTCCAAAAACTGGTGACCCACGCGCAAGATGCCAAATAAATAATATCTATAAGGGAAAACACCATTTACATTTCATGGTACTGACTCTAATCTGTCACCCAGAAGAAAAATTTCAACGGTAATGTGTGTACCCACATTACATACAGACAAGGAGTCAGCACCATGACAAAACGAATTGCACTGGTTACCGGCGGCATGGGCGGCATCGGCACTGCCATCTGCAAGGCCCTCGCACAATCCGGCCACACCGTGGTAACCACCTACAGCCGCTCCGGCAAAGAACAAGCCTGGACAGCAGACATGAAAGGCCTGGGCTTTGACGTGCACGCCGTACAATGCGACGTGAGCGATTTCGATTCTTGCCAGGCAGCCATTGCCCAGATCACTGCCGATATCGGCCCGGTAGACGTGCTGGTAAATAACGCAGGCATTACCCGCGACAGCAGCTTCCGCAAACTGGGCAAGGCCGATTGGGACGCTGTTATCAGCACCAACCTGGACTCGCTGTTCAATGTGTGCAAGCCCGTGGTAGACGCCATGCTGGAGCGTGGCTTTGGCCGCGTGATCAACATCTCTTCCATCAATGGCCAAAAGGGGCAGTTCGGCCAGACCAACTACTCCGCTGCCAAAGCCGGCATGCACGGTTTCACCATGGCATTGGCGCAGGAAGTAGCGCGCAAAGGCATTACCGTCAACACGATCAGCCCGGGTTACATCGGCACCGATATGGTGATGGCCGTACCGGAAGATGTGCGCAACAAGATCATTGCCCAGATCCCGGTAGGCCGCCTGGGCCAGCCGGAAGAAATCGCCGGCCTGGTAAGCTACCTGGCCAGCGATATCGCCGGCTTCATCACGGGCGCCGACTTTGCCATCAATGGCGGCCAACACATGATGTAAGCCTGCGCAAGCAAGGCATCCAGAAGCCGGGGCACAGCCACCGGCTTTTTTGTTATGCTGCTCGCCCTTTCCACCTTATCCAGGAATGAGCATGGCTGAAAACCTGATCATCGACGGCCAGACCAAGGCCGAGCGCTACGCCACCCTGCTACCGCAGGCTTTTGCCCTGATCGATAGTGAAGACGACCTGATTGCCGCCATGGCTAACACCGCAGCCGCCATACACCACACCTTTGGCTGGCTGTGGACCGGCTTTTATCTGGTAAAAGGCGACGAGCTGGTGCTCGCCCCCTTCCAGGGCCCCATCGCCTGCACACGCATCCGCAAAGGCAAAGGCGTATGCGGCAACGCCTGGCAGCAGGCCACCACCCTGGTGGTACCAGACGTCGACGCCTTCCCTGGCCACATTGCCTGTTCGTCACTGTCACGCTCGGAAATCGTGGTTCCCCTGCTGGATACAGCCGGCACCGTACGCGCCGTGCTGGATGTCGACTCCATCGAGCTAGCGTCGTTCGACGACAACGACCGCGTAGCGCTAGAGCAAATCTGCACGCGCTTTAGCCGCCTATTCGGCTGATTCAGCCGACAAGCCCAGCCAGCCCGCCAACTGCACCGCCGCCTCGTTCGCCGGCAGTGCGGCCAACTGTTCGCGATGCAGTAGCAGCCATTGCAGCAATTGCGGCATGCGCTGCTCGCGCACGATCAGCAGCTCGGTACGCAGGGCCGACGCCTCGCCCGCCAGCGCCATCAACTGCTGCTGGCGCTCCACGTCTGCCTGCTGCCACTGCTGACAGGCCTGCTGCAGTTGTGTTTCACGCTGCGCCGCAGCTTCTTGCATAGCCGCGGCCTTGCCCAGCTCGCGCGCACTGTCCGCTTGCTGCTGTTGCTGCTGACGCCGCAAACCATCCAGCTGCTGCGTCGCCGCCGCCAGCTGCTGCTCCAGCAGCTGCATGCGCTGCTTCATTTGCGCACGCTCTTCCTCGACTTGCTCGTACAAACGTACGCGCATGCCTTCAAAGCGCTCGTACGCCAGCGCCTCGCGCTGCGCGGCCTCGGCAGCCAGCTGCTGCACGCGCGCTTCCTGGCGCGCCTCCAGCGCCGCTACGCGCTCATCCGCTTCTTTTTGTTGCTGCAAGGTTTGCGTACGTGCCTCGTCCAGCGATGCCGCCAGGCCGGACACGCTTTCTTCCAGCGCCTGTCGCCGCCCCTGCTCTTCCGCCAGTTGCTGCCTGGCCTGCTGCCCCTGCTCGCGCTGCTGCGCCAGCTCGGCAGAAAGGCTGACCAACTGATCTGCGCGCGCATCCAGCTCGCGCTGCGCGGCGGCCAACTCTGCCACCACCTGCTCCAGCTTGAGGTTAACCTCCTCGCGCAGCGTGGCCAGGTTTTCCTCTGCCAAGTCGCAAGCCTTTTGCCATAGCTGGCCAAAGGCATCCGCCAGTGCCGGCGGCCAGTCTGGCCGGCGCACACTGGTCGCCATGCGCGACAGAAACTCCTGCCGCCACTGCTTCAGCGTGTTGTTGATAGTGGTGTTCGAGCCAGTCCCTAGCCGTGCCCGCACCTCTACCACCGTAGGCCACTCCCCCTCCGCCACCATATCAAAAGCCACCTGCCGGATGCGCGCATAGATATCCATAACAACCTCCTGATTTTTACGCATTATACCCTTTTTGCCTCTTAATATTTATTACGTAATACATGTAATTTTTAATGATTTGCCAATTATTTTTCCGATAATTATACTTATCGGAACTTTTTATCAAAGAAAGCCGCAAAAATTGCTGCCAGAACTCGCCCCCACCCCGCAAAACAGCCTGATCAGCGCCAACAGCGATACCGAAGCGGTGCTGGTGTGGCTGGCGGAATACGCCCAGCGCCCGGCCACCCTGCGCAGTTATCGCAAAGAAGCCGAGCGCTTTCTGCTATGGCTGGGGAGCCGACAGCAAGGCCTGGCCAATGTAAAAAGGGAGGATGTCCACGACTACCGGCGTTTTTTGGCCCACCCCCACCCCGCAGAGCAATGGATAGGCCCAGCCGTGCCGCGCAGCCACCCGCAGTGGCGCCCGCTTACAGGGCCGCTCTCTGCCAGTAGCATCGAACACGCCTTTACCATCCTGGGCGGGCTATACAGCTATCTGAATCATGCCGGCCACCTGAATGGCAACCCATTCCGCCTGCACAAGTCTCCAAGACAGCGCCGCACGGTAGAGAATGGCCGCTTTTTTGACGCAGACTGCTGGGCCCACATTTGCCACACCCTGCAAACACTGCCAGCCAATTCGCCACGACAACTGGCACACCGCGAACGTGCCATCTGGGCATTCAGCTTGCTGTATTACAGCGGCGCACGCCGCAGCGAGGCCAGCGCGGCGCGCATGGGTGATATACATCAGAAACGCGGCAACTGGTGGTGGCGCGTACACGGCAAAACCGGCACCGGCGACATACCCGTCAGCCCGCCTTTGCTGGCGGCGCTACAGCGCTACCGCCAGCACCTTGGCCTGAGCCCGCTACCCGGCAGCCAGGAAGACACCCCGCTGCTTTGTCGCTTGGCCGACGGCCGTGGCGCACAGCAAGGCATTAGCGATAAGGCACTTTATCTATTGATAAAAGAGATTCTGCGACGCGCAGCCGAGCAGGCACCCGACACCATGCGGCCAAGCTTGCAGCAAGCCAGCACGCACTGGCTACGCCACACGGCCGCCACGCACCAGCTGGATGCAGGCATTAGTTTGCTGATGGTGAGCCAGAACCTGCGCCATGGCAGCATACAGACCACGCGGCGCTATCTGCATAGCGAAGACGATGCCCGCCACGCTGCCATGCAGAACCTGCCCGCCATCTCCACAGGCAACGAAAAAATGAAAAGCGATTAAGGGGCACTGCGTAGCAGCAAAAGTAGCAATAAAAAAAGCCAGTCATAATCGACTGGCTTTTTTGCTGGCACACTGCCTATTCGGCTTTTTTCCGGCTGCGTTTTTTCACCGGCTGCGGCAGCAGGAATTCGGCATCGAATTCGAACAGCGTGCCCGTGCGCCCGGTTTGCGACTGGCAGGCAATCAGCATGGCACGGTTGATGGCTTCCTTCTTGCTCACCCCCCACCACTCGATCATCTTGTCCAGCGCCTTTTGCGCATCACGCGAAAGCTCTACCGTCACGGATAGCTCCTGCAAACGGTTGCGGCGCAGTTCGCGGCTACGGCGCTTGCGCTCTGCCGGCGTCATGGCGCGCTCGCCCAGCGGCTTGCGCCCGGGCTTGGCGCGCGTGCCGCCAATCAGGTCGATAGTGTAGTGATCGCAAGGGTCTCGCATGTAACGGTGACGGGTCACTGTGCAAAAAAAGGGGCGCAAGGATACCACGAAGGTGGCGCATCACCCAGCGCCGCACCACGAAAAAGCCCGCGCAAGCCAAAATAAAGCGCCACCCAAGCCAATTGACTCCTCAAATGATAATACTTATCATCAGTACTACTTTTTACAACCAATAAAGAGATACACGTTCATGCGCCAGACACTGCTTGCTCTCGCCCTTGGTTCTGCCCTGCTCGCCCCTGCGGCTTTCGCCGCGGATGTTACCCGTACCAGCGTGGTAGAAACCTATAGCCAGATTGTTTTTGCCAGCTACGAAGATTCGCTGCAAGGCGCGCGTGAACTGAAAGCAGCGATCGATGCCTTTGTGGCCGCGCCGACCGAAGACACTCTGGCCAAAGCACGCAAGACCTGGCTGGCGGCACGCGAGCCATACGGCCAGACCGAAGCTTTCCGCTTCTACGGCGGCCCGATCGACGACGCCAAAGGCCCGGAAGGCCAGATCAACGCCTGGCCACTGGACGAAGCCTATATTGATGGCGTGAAGGGCAAACCGAACGCAGGCATCATCAACAACCGCAAAGTCGCCATCACCAAAGAAAAACTGTCGTCGCTGAACGAGCGCGGCGGTGAAGAAAACGTCTCCACCGGCTATCACGCCATCGAATTCCTGCTGTGGGGCCAGGACTTTGACGTAGCCGGGCCGGGCAAACGCAGCTTTACCGACTTTGTCGACGGCAAAGCCCCTAACGCCGACCGCCGCCGCGAGTACCTGAAAGTCGCCGCCGAACTGCTGGTGGACGACCTGGCCAGTGTTACCAGCCAGTGGAAACCGGGCAGCAACAACTACCGCGCCAAATTCGCCAAGAACCCGGACGCCATCCGCCAGATCATGGTGGGTATTGGCGTACTGTCGCGCGCCGAGCTGGCTGGCGAGCGCATGGAGGTGGCACTGGATAGCCGCAACCAGGAAGACGAACACAGCTGCTTCTCCGACAACACCCACCGCGACATCATTACCAACGCCAAAGGCATCCAGAACGTATGGCTGGGCGAGTACAAGCGTGCTGATGGCAGCGTGGTAAAAGGTGCCAGCCTGCGTGACCTGGTTGCCACCAGCAACGCCAAAACCGCCGAGCGTGTCACTGCCGATATGGAAGCCACCCTGAAAGCCGCTGAAGGCATCCAGGCACCTTTCGACCAGGAAATCGTGAAAAAAGAAGGCCGCAGCCGCGTGCAAGCCACGGTTGCCGCGCTGAAAAAGCAGGCCACCAGCCTGGTTGAAGCTGCCAAAGCACTGGGCATCAAGAAGCTGAACGTTAACGGCTAAGCCGTACCCACCACCACCCACCACCCCGCCTGCAGCCGCAGGCGGGTATTTGCATTGACCGGAAAACACCATGCAAAAGAAATATCTCTCCCTTGCAGCCACGCTGGGTGGCACGGCTGCAATCCTGGGCACACTGGGTTTTACTGCAGCCCAGGAAGTAGCCCCTTACCAGGATGGCGATGAAAAACTGGGCGGCAACACCACCGTGTACGAGGTTGGCCGCAATGCCTTCTCGCTACCTGCGGCCAACATGGCCAGCGACCGCCAGACACAGTTTTTCATCGGCAACTCCTTCTTCAAGAAAGCCTGGGTAGAAGCCCCGTCGTCCACCACCGCGCGCGATGGTTTGGGCCCGCATTTCATCGCCCGCTCCTGCGGCGCCTGCCACGCGCTGGATGGCCGTGGCGCCACGCCCAATTTCGAAAATGGCCTGCAAGCCGAGCAACCGCTGGCCTTGCTGTTCCGCCTGTCCATTCCGGGCAAAAACGGCAGCACCCTGCCCGAGCCCAACTACGGTGGCCAGTTCAATAACGACGCCATTCCCGGGGTTAAACCGGAAGGCAAGGTTGCCATCCGCTACACCGAGCAAGTTGGCCGCTTTGCCGATGGCGAAAGCTATAGCCTGCGCCAGCCCGACTACCAGCTCACCGAGCTGGGTTACGGCCCGCTGCACCCGCAAGTACAGATTTCGCCACGCATCGCCCCGCAAATGATAGGCCTGGGTCTGCTGGAAGCCATTAGCGAAAAAGACATTCTGGCCAACGCCAAAGCGCAGGCCGCTGCCGGCCAGGGCATTAGCGGCAAGCCAAACTACGTGCACGACGCGTATGCAGGCAAAACCATGCTGGGCCGCTTTGGCTGGAAAGCCAACGTCGCTACCATCGCCCACCAGGCCGCGGGGGCATTCAATGGCGATATCGGCATTACCTCGCCCAAATTCCCCAAAGAAGAATGCATGCCATCGCAGCGTGACTGTCTGAAAGCCCCGCACGGTGGCCAGCCGGAAATCAACGCCAGCAAGATGGACGCCGTCATCTTCTACAGCCGCACGCTGGCGGTACCGGCACAGCGCGATGCCGACACCCTGGAGGTACGCCGTGGCAAGCTGCTGTTCAGCCAGGCACAGTGCACCACCTGCCACACGCCAAGCTATACCACCGGCAAACTGGCGGGCCTGCCGGAAATGTCCGGGCAGAAAATCAGCCCGTACACCGACCTGCTGCTGCACGACATGGGCCCTGGCCTGGCGGATAACCGCCCGGATGGCCTGGCAGACGGGCGCGAATGGAAAACGCCGCCGCTGTGGGGCATTGGCCAGTTCATGGACGTAAACGGCCACACCCAGTACCTGCACGATGGCCGCGCACGCAACCTGACCGAGGCCATCATGTGGCACGGTGGTGAAGCCGAAGCCGCCAAGCAGCGCTTTGCCAGCTTCAGCAAGGCCGACCGCGATGCCGTGCTGCGCTTCCTGAATTCGCTGTAAGCCCGCCAAGCACACACCCGCCAGGCCCGGTACACGGGCCTGGCACACGCAAAGGAAACCGCATGTCCCGCACCCTGCTGGCCGCCCTGCTACTGGCCGCGCCGCTCGCCCACGCCGCCAGTGCCGAGCAAACATTCATCGACAGCCTGGCACAGCACACCCTGCTGCCCCGCTACAGCACACTAAACCAGCAAAGCCAGGCGTTAAACCAGAGCCTGGCCAAGCTATGCCAGGACAACAGTGCGGCCAACCTGGCCAGCGCGCGCGAACAATGGCGACAAAGCTACCGCAGCTGGATGGCCGTTGCCCCGCTGAACTGGGGGCCTACCGCCGAGCTACGCAGCCAGCGTGTCATCGCCTTCAAGCCAGCCCGCGCCGCACTGATCGAACAAGCGGTTAGCGAAAACCTGGGCCGCAGCAAAGACAGCTACGAAGAAGCCGGCGCCGCCGCCAAAGGCTTTGCCGCCATCGAATACCAGCTGTTCTCGCAACAGAAAAACCTGGGCGATGCCGCACGTTGCGCCTGGCTGCAACAAAACGGCCAGGAGATTGCCGGCCACACCCCGGCGCTGCTACAAGCCTGGGAAAGCTTTGCGGCCAACCTGGGTCGCAGCGGCCAGCCCGGCGCCCAGTACGCCAGCGCCAGCCAGCCGCTGGAAGAGGTCATCAACCTGACCCTGGCCGGCGTCAACGAGATGCACAAGGAAATCTCGCGCTTGCCGCAGCAAAAGCCCGAGCTGGTGAACGCGCAGCGTAGCGGTGAAGGCCGCGCACTGCTAAAAGCCCAGTTCAGCCTGCTGCAAACCGTGCTTGCCGGCAACCAGACCCAGCCTGGCATTAGCAGCCTGCTACAAGCCAAAGGCCAGCCAGCGCAAGCCCGTGCCCTGCAAGACGCCACACTGGCGGTAGCAGCCGCGCTGGAAAAGCTGCCGGAAAACCTGGCACAAAACGGCAATAGCGGCCGCGAAAAACCCGCTGCGCAGGCACTGGAAAAACTGCTGGCCCAGATAGAAGGCCCGGTAGCCCACACCCTGGACATCACCTTGAGCTTTAATGAATCCGATGGCGACTAAGCTAAGCCGCCGCCAGCTGCTGCAAGCCGGCGCCCTTACCCTGGCAGCATTGCCGCTGCGCAGCTGGGCTGGCGACGCAGACCAGCCGGCCATCATCTCGGCCTGCGACGTTGGCCGCAACCAGCACCGCGCTGGTCTGGCCGGTGCCAGCGGCTTGCTGACGCTGCCCGAGCGCGGCCACCACCTGGAGCTGGATCCGGCACGCCCCGGTGAATGCCTGGTATTTGCCCGCCGCCCCGGCTACCAGATCGCCCGCTTCAACTGGCGCAGCGGCCAGCAGCTGGCGTGGTACGACTACCCGGACAACCGCCACGGCTTTGGCCACGGCATTCTGGCACACGGCAAGCTGTATACCACCGACAACGACATCGATAACGGCAACGGCCTGCTGACCGAGCGCGATGCGCAAACCCTGCAGCCACTGCGCGAGATGCCCACGGGCGGCATCGGCCCGCATGAGCTCATGGCGCTGGACGATGGCAGCATCCTGGTGGCCAACGGCGGCATTCTGACGCTGCCGGAAAGCGGCCGCATCAAGCTGAACCGCAGCAATATGAAGCCGCAGATCGACATCGTGGACCCGGCACAAGGCCGCAGCATCGCCAGCTACACACTGGACGACAAGCGCCTGTCGCTGCGCCACCTGGCCCTCATCAACCAGCACGATTTCGCCGTGGCGCTGCAGTACGAAGGCGACGGCGCCGCGCCGCTGGTGGCGATATGGAACGCCGAGCTGGGCCTGCGCCTGCTGGACACACCCGATACGCTAGCCTTGGCCAGCAACGGCTACGCAGCCAGCGTGGCCGCCGGAGCCAACCGCATCGCCTGCACCGCCACCAAAGGCGATTCGGTGGTGTTTTGGGACGGCAAGGGCAGCTACCTGGGGCAGGTGGCGCTCACCAAACCGGCCGGCATCGCGCTTAGCCGCGACCAGCGCCACTTCATTACCAGCAACGAGCTGGGCGAAATCGTGTGGATAGACAGCCAGACCCTGCAGATCGACCCGCGCCGCAGCCAGCGTTTCCCGGTTAAATGGGATAACCACCTGAGCCTGGCGTACAGCTAGCCGCGTGCTTTGCCACGCAAACAACCAGGCCACCTAGCCCGGGCGTGCCGGTGGCACGCACACCCGGCTACCTGTCATAACGGCCTACCAGCTATCCTCCACCTTCAGCCGTGGCAGGCCATGGCGGGCGCGGGCGCGGTTGCAGGCTGCTTCGTAGATGCCAACGCTGGCCAGCGCCCCAAACTCGCGGCAGGGGGAGGGGCGCTGCGCGTAAATACTGCAACTGACCGACTCGCCTACCGCACCGCACAGTGCCACGCAGCGCGGTGGCTTACCGTCGGCGGCGCTGTCGTCGGTGCCCACCATGCGCCAGGTATTGCCCACCTCGTGCACAGCCATGCCTACGGGCACGCCTGCGCTGCCTTCTGCGGCCAACTCACTGCGGTGGAAAGACACGCGAAACGCCGAACAACAGGCGCCGCACTCGGTACAGCTCACACGCAAATCACTCATGATGCTTACAAAACCTGGCAGACAAGGTAAAACCGACACTATAAACACATGCACGAAAGCACAACAGTGAGCCCCCTACCCGACAGCCTGCTGGCGCAGTGCCAGCTACCCGGTTACCAGCACAGCCTGGCCAACCTGGCCGCACGCCTGCATGGCAACGCCAGTTGCCCGCCGCTGCAGCACCCGGCCCTGAACAATCTGGATGACTGCGACACCGTTATCCTGCTACTGATCGACGGCATGGGCTGCGCCCAACTCAACGCGCTGGCACCCGGCGGCTGGCTGCAACAGCGGCAATGCGCCACGCTGTCGTCGGTTTTCCCCAGTACCACTACCGCCGCCATCACCACGCTGATGACCGGCGTGCCGCCCAGCCAGCACAGCCTGCTGGCGTGGCATGTCTGGGCGCCGGAGGCCAAGGGCATTGCCACGCCACTGCCGCTGCGCTACCACTGGCAGGCCGACAGCGCACCAGCCCTGGACGATGCCGCGCTGGCGGCCTGCCTGTACAGCCAGCCATCAGCCTTGCAAGGCCATGGCAGACAACACTATGTGCTGCAACCGCAGTACATTGCCGACTCACACTACAGCCGCCATCACGCTGGGCAGGCGCAGCACCTGCCGTGGCGCAGTTACGCCGAGCTGTTTGCCAGCCTGGCCGACCTGGCAGCCACGCCCGAGCGCAAGTTCGTTTACGCCTACATCCCCGACCTGGATTCGCTGATGCATGGTAAAGGCACCACCCACCCCAAAGCCCAGGCGCTGCTGGCACGGCTGCAGCAGCACTGCGCCGAGCTGGCCGCCACGCTGCCCGCCCGCTGCAAGCTGGTGATTACGGCAGACCACGGCCAGCTGGACATCCCGCCAGAACGGCTATTGTTTCTGAACGATTATCCGGCGTTGGCCGCCATGCTGCGCCAGCCACTGAGCGGCGAGCCACGGGCCGCCATCTGCCATGTCAAAGCCGGCCTGGCCGATGGCTTCTGCACTGCGTTCGAACACACGCTGGGGCATATCGCCTGGTGCTTGCCGGCACAAGACGTCATCGCACACGGCTGGTTTGGCCCGGCGCCACACCACCCGCGGCTGGCCGAGCGCGCCGGGGATTTTGTCCTGCTGATGAAAGACAACTGGGGGCTGCTGCAGATGGTAGGCGATGAAAAACGCCCGCCGTTGCTGGGCAACCATGGCGGGCTATCGGCGGCAGAAATGCAGGTGCCGCTGATTGTGTGTGGTGGCTAAACTCAGCTTTCCAGCGCGGGCCAGCGCTGCTGCCATTCGCGCAAATCACCACGACTGAGGTTGGCCGCAAACACCACACGGCGACGGCGCTGCAAATAGCCCATCTCGATATTGGCGTAGTCCAGCTGCTGCCCACCCTCAGCTGGTGACAGCACCACACCCATGCGGTCTACCCAGGCCGTTTCCAGGCTGGCGCGCACAAAATCATCCGGCGCCTCGATAACCTGCCGGATCAGCTTGAGCTTACCCTGCAGCGACGCCACCAACTGCGATGCGGCCAAGGCCTGCTCCACCTGCGCCAGACGCTCTGCCATTTGCGCTGGCGTCATGCTGCCATGCAGGTTCAAGGCCTCGGCATTGAGCACATTGGTTTTGTGCTGCAGCTGTAGCTGCAGCGCACGGCGCTCCACTTCCAGCAAGCGGCGCTCGCTTTCCGCCTGGCTGATACCATACGCCAGGTTGCGGCACAGCAAGCCATAAGCCTGCTGGCGGGCAGCGTGCAGCAAATCTTCGTGACTGGCACTGGCGGCAATGAAGCGATGCCGCTCGAAGCACAGTACGCGCTGTGGCACGTCGCTACGCACACTGCCATCCGGCAACAGCTGGCTACCCAGCCGCGTTTCTTCGTTCAGCTGCATCACCAGCATGAGCTGCAGCTGCTGCGGGGACTGCGGGCTAGCCAGATGCGCCTTGATGGCATCGCTGGCGCGCAGGCTATCGCACAGGCTCTGTGGCGAAGCAAACAGCAAACCCACGCGCCGGTCGCTGCTATAGCCGGCGGGGCTCAGGTCCAGCGGCGCGGGCAGCAAGCGGCCCACGTCCTGCAGCTGCGACAGCAGATGCCGCACCCCGCGGCGTAGCTGGCGCCGCCCACCGGGCAGCAGCTTGACCTTGGGCTCCACTTCGGCAATCAGCAGCTCAACGGCTTCCTGTACCTCGCGGCTGGCAAAGCGATCGTTCATGCCACCCAGCATCCAGCGTAAAAACTTCTGCATCTTCAAAATTCCTGCTCAATTGCTTTCAAAACCCTACATGGACAGGGGTATACTTTGGCCATCGTCATGTGTCACATTCACCAAACAGTGTTGCATTACACTGCGAGTACAACCGTGGCATCTGCCATCCCGAGAAGAACATGAAAGCTACGCTGATTCGTCTGATTGCACCTGCACTTATTCCGCTGCTACTGCTTCCTGCCTTAAGCTTGCTCTTGCCGGAAAATACCTTCTCCACCTTGCTTGGCAGCTTGCTTACCGGCCTGGCCGTGATGGCCACCCTGGCCTGGCGCATCCACAAGCATTTCATCAAGCCGGCCCGTATCTTTCGCCAGCACCTGCAATCACTTAAACAAGAGCCTATCGACTTCAGCAAGACACTGGACCTGGCCACCAGCCCGGACTGGGAAGGCTGCAGCCGCCACTTCAACGCCTTACTGGAAGAACTGGACGATATTTTTACCCAGGTCTTGGGCTCCAGCGCACGGCTGATCCCCATGTCGCAAGAGCTCACCGATACCTATAGCGCTATCCTGCAGAAAAACCTGCTGCAGTCCAGCCATGGCCAGGTGCTGATTGGTGCCATTTCCCGCATGATAGAACAGGCCGAGCGCCTGCGCGTGGACCTGGAGCAAATAACTGCTGCAGCGCAACATGCCGAGCAGGATATGGGCGAAAGCCGCGAAGCTACGCTGATCGTGATCAATGGTGTTACCGACGTAGCCAGCCTGCTGGAAGAAGCCACCCGCGATGTACGCGCACTGGCGCAAGCCTCGGGCAACATCGGCGGCATTCTCTCCTCCATCAAGGACATCGCCGACCAGACCAACCTGCTGGCACTGAACGCCGCCATCGAGGCCGCGCGTGCCGGCGAGAGCGGCCGTGGCTTTGCCGTGGTAGCCGACGAAGTACGCAAGCTGGCACACCGCACCCAGGAAGCCACCCAGCAGGTACAGAACATCATGGGCGACGTGCAGCGTGGTACCGAGAAAGTCGTCAGCGCCATGAGCACCTCGCTAGAGCGCGCCGACTTTGCCGCCACCCACGCCGGCACCTCGCGCGAAAAGCTGGACAACATCACCCGCTCCATTGGCGAGATCAATAGCTCGGCCAGCGAAATCGGCAACGCGGTAAGCATGCAGGCTCAGGCAGTACAAGACTCGAAAGCATCCGGCGACATCCTGATCCAGCTAAACCAGGACGCGCTGGACTGCAGCCGCATCCACGCGGTATCCCCGGATGACCTGCGCAACCTGGCCGCCAAGCTGCGCACCTCGCTGGCACGCCTGCACATGCATGAAAAGCAGTGGAATGACCAGCGTCGCACCCGCGCGCGCCCTAGCGAAATTCAGCTGGCCAACAGCGGCAGTAACGATACCGGCGATATCGAGCTGTTCTGATCACGCCGCCACGCCTGCCCTGCGGGCTGCCGGCATACAACAAGGCCTGTCTGCCTACGCAGACAGGCCTTGTTCACGTTAAAACTAGCCAAGCGTGACTAATGCGCCTCGCCCACTTGCGGCGCTGCGGCCAACTGTTGTGGCGGCACGGCCAGGGCGCCGACGCGGGCGGCAATAGCGGCAAAGTCGCTACCTGCTACCCGTACTGCCCACTCGGCCGGCGTACCCTGCCCGGCCATCGCCTGCAGGCGCTGCGCCAGCTGCGGCTGCACCGGTGCGGCCAAGCTGGCCAGCAAGTCGTCTACCAGCTCGGGGCGGTTGCACACCAGGGCCATATCGCAACCGGCGGCAAACGCGCGCCCGGCACGGGCCACGATATCGCCAGCGCCGGCGGCGCCTTCCATGGTGAGGTCGTCACTGAAAATGGTGCCGTCAAAACCCAGCTCGCCGCGCAGGATGTCCTGCAGCCAGATGCGCGAAAAACCAGCAGAGGTATCGTCCACCTGCGGGTAGATCACATGCGCCGGCATCACCGCCTTCATGCCGCTAGCCGCCAGGGCGGCAAACGGTTTCAGGTCGGCAGCGCGGATATCGTCCAGGCTGCGCGGGTCTTGCGGCATGGCCACGTGGGTGTCGCCATCGACAAAGCCGTGGCCGGGGAAGTGCTTGCCGCAGCTACCCATGCCACCCCGATTCAGGCCGCGCTGCAGCGCACTGGCCAGCGCAATCACCACCGCCGGGTCGCCGTGGAAGCTGCGGTTGCCGATCACGGCGCAGTGTTGCCAGTCCAGGTCCAGCACCGGGGTGAAGCTGAGGTCCACGCCGCAGGCGCGCAGCTCGGCGGCCAGCACGTAGCCGGTTTCCTCGGCGGCGGCTTCGGCCACCGTCTGACCTTGCACGTCCCACAGCTCGCCCAGCACCCGCATCGGCGGCAGACGGGTAAAGCCGGCCAGGAAGCGTTGCACACGGCCACCTTCGTGATCGACGGCAATCAGCAGCTCCGGCTGGCGTAGCGCACGAATCTCGGCGCTCAGCGCCTTCAGCTGCTCGACACTGTCGAAGTTGCGGCGAAACAGGATAACGCCGCCCACCAGCGGGTGACACAGGCGTTGTTTTTCATCGTCGCTGAGGCGGAAGCCGGCAACGTCGGCCATCACCGGGCCGCGCGGTAGCGTAAGTGTGCTCATGATCGGGCTTAAAGGTTGGCCGCAAGGCCGGTTTCACACACCACGAAGGCCAGCGCGTGCTCGGCCTCGTCGGTAATGGACAAATGCACGCGGCTGACGCCGCGCTCGCGCAGAAACGCATGCAGCGCATCGTCAAAGGCAAACATCGGCTTGCCCAGCGCATCGTGGCTAACCGCAATGGCAGTCAACAGTACCGGCTCGCGCACGCCGGTGCCTAGTGCCTTGGCCAGCGCCTCTTTGGCGGCAAAGCGCTTGGCCAGCAGCCGCGCCGGGTTGGCCGCTGCGGCCAACTCGTCCTGCTCTACCGGCGCCAGCAAACGGCGGCCGGCACGCAGGCCCCAGCGGTCCAGCATGGCCTGAAAGCGCGCGATGCGCGCCATGTCGGTGCCGATGCCGTAGATCATTACAGCCCCTGACGGCCTTCGATCATCAGCGCTTTCATTTCGCGCACAGCACTTGCAAAGCCTACCATCAGCGCGTGGCTGACCAGCGCGTGACCGATGTTCAGCTCGGCAATTTCCTGGATAGCCGCGATCGGCTTCACATTGTGGTAATTCAAACCGTGGCCGGCGTTCACCACCATGCCCAGGTGGTCACCAAATACGGCGGCCTCGCGGATGCGCGACAGCTCGACTTGCTGCGCCTCGTGCTGGAAGTCGGCGTGGGCGTAGGCACCGGTGTGCAGCTCGATCACGCGGGCACCGGCGTCCCAGGCGGCCTGGATCTGCTTGACGTCCGGGTCGATGAAGATGGATACGCGAATGCCGGCATCGGTCAGCTGGCGGGTAAACTCGCGCACTTCGTCAAAGTAGCGGATCACGTCGAGGCCGCCTTCGGTGGTGACTTCCTCGCGTTTTTCCGGCACCAGGCATACGTCTTCCGGCTTCACGCGCAGCGCGTTGGCCAGCATTTCGTCGGTCAGCGCCATTTCCAGGTTCATGCGCGTCTTGATGGTGGCGCGCATGGCGTCCACGTCGTGGTCCTGGATATGGCGGCGGTCTTCACGCAGGTGCAGGGTAATCAGGTCGGCACCGCTGGTTTCGGCCACCAGGGCGGCTTCGATCGGGCTGGGGAAACGGGTACCACGCGCCTGGCGCAGGGTGGCAACGTGGTCGATATTGACGCCTAGCAGAATCATGATGGTCTCCGGCTTGGGGCGCTGTCTTCTTGCAGCGCGTAGAGCGTGGTTAGCAGTTCGCGGGTGGCCAGCGGCTCGGCCCCCAGCAGTTCATCCAGATACAGCCGCAGCAGGCCGCGTACATCGCGGCGGCTGTGCGGCAGGGCAAAATCGGCGGCCGCCAACGCCAGCAAGCTGTCACCGGCTACTACCAGCTGGCGCGGGCCCGCATCCGGGGCGGCCACGCGCTGCGGCAGCTCGCCGAAACGGCACAGGTAATAAGCATCCGGCAACACCGGCTGGCCGGCGGCGTCCTCGCTGCACGGCGGCGCGTAGCCCAGCACAGTCAGCAGGTTCAGTTCGAAGCGGCGCAGCACGTCGGGCAGGCTGTCACTACGCGCCATGCCGCGCACGGTGCGGTCGTACAGCTGGAACAGCTCGGGGGACGAGTCGTCGCGCGGCGACAGGCGCAGCAATAATTCATTCAGATAGAAACCGCACACCAGGCGCTGGCCGGCAAACTGCGGCACACCACCGCGCCAGTCTACCGTGTGCAGCGTGCGCAGCTCGCCCTTACCGAACCAGGCCAGCTGCAATGGCTGGAACGGCAGCAGTTGGCCGCGCAGGTCGGAGCGCGGGCGGCGCGCGCCGCGCGCTACCAGCGTGAAGCGGCCGTGGTCGCGGCTGAGCACCTCTACCAGCAAACTGGTTTCGCGGTACGGCTGGGTGTGCAGCACGTAGGCCGGCTGGCGATCAACCTTGACCTGGCGCATCGCTGGCGGGCTTGTCCCACAGATGGTCGCGGCCAACGTAGGCCACGCGGGTAGCAAAGCAAGCGTACCAGCGGTCGAAACCGGCAGCAATCGCCACACGGTGTTCGGCGTGGGCACGCCAGGCAGCAATGTCGGCCTCGCTTTGCCAGTACGATACGGTAATGCCAAAGCCGTCGGCCCCGCGCGCGCTCTCTGCCCCCAGAAAACCGGGCTGAGCGGCCGCCAGCGTCACCATCTGCTCGGCGGTGACGCCGTAACCGGCCGCGTCGGCGGCGCTGCGCTGGTTGCTGAATATCACGGCCCAGTAAGGCGGTGCGGGGGTACGTGCTAGCATGCGGCCAACCTTTGGCAGGGGCTTAATTCAGGCCGAAATCGCGCAGGAAGCGCACGTCGTCGGCCCAGCCGGATTTCACTTTTACCCAGACTTCCAGGTACACCTTGCAGTCGAACAGCTGCTCCATGTCCAGGCGCGCTTCGGTGGAGATTTTTTTCAGCTTCTCGCCACCACGGCCGATCACGATGGGCTTCTGCCCTTCTTTATCCACCAGCACGGCCACGTGGATGCGGAACATGCTGCCGTCCACTTCGAACGACTCCACTTCGACGTTCATTTCGTACGGCAGCTCTTCGCCCAGGTAGCGGAACAGCTTTTCACGCACGATCTCGCCGGCCAGGAAGCGCTGGCTCTTGTCGGTAACCATTTCTTCCGGGTACAGCGGTACCGATTCGGGCAGGTGCGGGCGCACTTTGTCCAGTAGCTCGGCCAGGCGCTGGCCGTGCTTGGCGCTGACCACTTCCACGTCGGCAAACTCGAACTCGGCGCGCACTTCTTCGATGAAAGCCGACAGCAGCAGGCGGTCTTTGGCTTTATCCAGCTTGTTGATCACCAGCATCACCGGCGTATTTTTGGGCAGCAGCGCCATCACTTCGCGGTCGGCGCCGGTAAAGCGCATGGCTTCCAGTACGAACAGCACGCAGTCCACGCTGCCCAGCGTGTCTTTTACGCTCTTGTTCAGCGTTTCGTTGAGTGCGCCCTTGTGAAAGGTCTGAAAGCCGGGGGTATCGACAAACACGAACTGTGCCGCCGGCTCGGTATAGATACCGTTTACGCGGTGGCGGGTGGTTTGCGCTTTTTTGGAGGTGATGCTGATCTTCTGGCCAATCAGGTGGTTCATCAGGGTGGATTTGCCCACGTTCGGGCGCCCTACGATGGCCACAAAGCCGCAGCGGTGTGTGATATCGGTCATGGTTTATTTCTTGCCAGCGGCAAAGTGTTGTTCAAGCAGCAACAGCGCCGCTTCGGCAGCCTGCTGTTCTGCACCGCGGCGGCTGTTGCCATCCCCGGTGGTCATGATGGACAGCTCGGCCAGGTCGCACTGCACGCGGAAGCTCTGCTCGTGCGCCTCGCCGCTCTGCTGCAGTATGGTATAGCGCGGCAGGGTATGGCGGCGCGCTTGCAGTGCTTCTTGCAGACGGGTCTTGGCATCCTTGGCGTGCTTGGTAGGGTCGATGGCGGCCACGCGGCTGGCGTACAGCCGGCGCACCACCTGCTCTGCCGCCATGAAGTCGGCGTCAAAGCTGATGGCCGCGAAGGTGGCCTCCAGCGCATCGGCCAGAATCGACGGCCGGTTATAACCGCCGCTTTTCAGCTCGCCCTCGCCCAGGTACAGGTAATCGCCCAGCTTCAACTCGTGCGCCAGCTCGGCCAGCGTGTTCTGATTAACCAGGTTGGCGCGCAAGCGCGACAGCTCGCCCTCGCTCAGCTGCGGGAACCGGTCGAACAGCATGCGTGCTACGGTGTAGTTCAGGATGCTGTCGCCGATAAACTCGAAACGCTCGTTATTGGGCGTACCAAAGCTGCGGTGCGTCAGCGCCTGGCGCAAAAGCGCAGGCTGCGTAAAAAAATAATCCAGCGCCTGGGTCAGGCGCCGGAAACGGTTGTCTTGATTGCTCACAGTTTATTTTGCGTCTTTCAGTACAGGTGCCCCTGCCTGGTATTCAAAATCAAAGACCAGTTTCACATGGTCGCGTAACGGTACTTCACGGCGGTAGCGCGCACCCACACCAATAACAGTGGGGCTGCTGACGATCACCAGGTCACCTGCGCGCAGCGATACGATGTCCTGCACCGCGGCACGGTTGGCAAAATCGCGGCGCAGCTCGTCTTCAGTCTTGCCGGGGTTTTGCGCCATGGCGTCCAGTGTTTCCTTGACGGCATAGTATTCGGAATACACCGGCACGATCTTGAGAAACATCAGTACCACGGTCGCCGCCACGATACCCATGGCCATGACCACCAATAAAGAAAACCCCTGCTGCTTGCGCATAATGCCTCGCTTAATGAATGCGGCTACCGATACGGCTCAGGTCGCCAAAGTTCATCCACACCAGGAAGGCCTTGCCTACCAGCAGGCGGTCTTCCACAAAGCCCCAGTAACGGCTGTCTTCGCTGTTGTCGCGGTTGTCACCCATCATGAAGTACTGCCCGGCCGGCACCTTGCAGGTAAAGCCGTTCTCGACATATTCACAGTTTTCATGGCCGGCAAACTGGCGCACGCCTTGCGGCATATAGGCCGGGGCCTCCGGCACGACCAGGGTACGGAAGGTTTTGCCCTCGATAGTTTCCTGATACTGCTGGGTCTGCACCATCATCAGACCTTTTTCAAGGTACTGGTGTTCGCCCTGGCTCACATGCTCTACCGCTTTGCCGTTGATGGTGAGCTGCTTGTCACGGTAGCTCACCACATCGCCAGGCAGGCCGATAACGCGTTTGATGAAGTTGACCTTTTCGTCTTCAGGGTAGTTGAACACCACCACGTCGCCGTGCTCAACCTTGCCCACCGGCACCAGTACGTTGTTCAGTACCGGTACGCGCAGGCCGTAGCTGAACTTGTTCACCAGGATAAAGTCACCCACGATCAGGCCGGGGCGCATGGAGCTGGAAGGAATCTGGAATGGCTCAACCAGGAAGGAGCGCAACAGGAACACCACCGCGATGATGGGAAAAAACCCGCGCGGGAAGTCGATGTAGTGCGGCACCATGGCACCCGGCTCGCGGCGGCGCGCCAGCATGAACTTGTCCAGCGCCCAGATACTGCCGGTCACCAGCACGATGATCAGCATCACGGCCGAGAAGGTCATGTAGCCGGACAGCAGGCCAAAGCAGCCACCCAGCACGGCCAGATAGCCCCACTCGGTAGACGCGGACTTGCCGTCGGCATCCTTGCCGGAAAACAGGATCAACATCACGCCAACAACGGCCAGCACCGACCAGATCCAGACCAGATTCGAACCCATTATTTATCCCCGACTTGCAGAATGGCCAGGAAGGCTTCTTGTGGAATCTCCACATTACCCACCTGTTTCATACGCTTCTTACCGGCTTTCTGTTTTTCCAGCAGCTTTTTCTTACGCGTGATGTCACCGCCGTAGCACTTGGCCAAGACGTTTTTGCGCAGAGCCTTCACGGTTTCGCGGGCGATGATGTGGCCGCCGATGGCTGCCTGCACCGCGATATCGAACATCTGGCGCGGAATCAGCTCGCGCATTTTGGACACCAGCTCGCGGCCACGGTACACGCTGGAAGCGCGGTGCACGATCAGGCTCAATGCATCCACTTTTTCGCTGTTGACCAGCACGTCCAGCTTGACCAGGTCGGCGCTCTGGAACTCTTTGAACTCGTAATCCAGCGAGGCGTAGCCACGGCTGGTGGATTTGAGTTTGTCAAAGAAGTCCATCACCACTTCGTTCATTGGCAGATCGTAGGTCAGCATGACCTGGCGGCCCATGTACTGCATATTGCGCTGCACGCCGCGCTTGTTATTGCACAGCGTCATCACCGAGCCCACATAGTCTTGCGGCACCAGGATGGTGGCGGTAATGATGGGCTCGCGCAGGTCTTCGTACTTGCCGGCGTCCGGCATGCGCGACGGGTTGGATACCACCTCGACCACGCCGTCTTTCATCACCACTTCGTAGTTCACCGTTGGCGCGGTGGTGATGAGGTCCATGTCGAACTCGCGCTCCAGGCGCTCCTGCACGATTTCCAGGTGCAACAGCCCCAGGAAGCCGCAGCGGAAGCCAAAGCCCAGCGCCTGCGACACTTCCGGCTCGTACTTCAGCGAGGCGTCGTTCAGCTGCAGTTTTTCCAGTGCATCGCGCAGCGCTTCGTAGTCGTGGCTTTCTACCGGGTACAGACCGGCAAACACTTGCGACTGCACCTCTTTAAAGCCAGGCAGCGCCTCGCTGGCCGGCTTGGCAGCCAGCGTGATGGTGTCGCCCACCTTGGCCGATTTCAGTTCCTTGATGCCGGCAATGACAAAACCTACTTCGCCTGCATTCAGGGTTGGCCGCTGTACCGATTTCGGCGTAAACACACCGACCTGTTCGCACAGGTGCTCGGCCTGGGTAGCCATAAACTTGATCTTGTCTTTTGGCTTGAGTTTGCCGTCAATGACGCGCACCAACATCACCACACCCACGTAGTTATCGAACCACGAGTCGATGATCAGCGCTTTCAGCGGCGCCTCCGGGTCGCCTTCCGGCGGCGGAATCTTGCTGACCACGGTTTCCAGGATGTCTTCGATACCAATGCCGGACTTGGCCGAGGCGCGCACGGCGTCGATGGCTTCAATGCCGATGATGTCTTCGATTTCCTGGCTAACGCGTTCCGGGTCGGCCGCTGGCAAGTCGATCTTGTTCAGTACCGGTACCACCTCGACACCCAGCTCGATGGCGGTGTAGCAGTTGGCTACGGTTTGCGCTTCCACACCCTGCGAGGCATCCACCACCAGCAGTGCGCCTTCGCAGGCAGACAGCGAGCGCGATACTTCGTAGGAGAAATCCACGTGCCCCGGGGTGTCGATCAGGTTCAGGTTATACACCTGGCCATCACGCGCCTTGTATTGCAAGGCTGCGGTTTGCGCCTTGATGGTAATGCCGCGTTCTTTCTCGATATCCATCGAGTCGAGCACCTGGGCGCTCATTTCACGCATTTCCAGACCGCCGCAATACTGGATAAAACGGTCTGCAAGGGTCGATTTGCCATGGTCAATATGGGCAATGATCGAAAAATTTCGGATATGTTTCATCGGAATCCAGCAAAAATTAAGGGCACCGAGATGTGCCCTTGCTAACTCAACACTGGCGCGGATTTTAGCCGATTTCGCCCGTGTGTGCAGCCAATCGTGCGGCCAACTTGGCTTCGTCCAGGTGCCAATGGCAGATTTCGGTATCACCATCCACCAGAACCGGCACCAGCTCGTTGTAGCGCTCTTCCAGTATCGGGTCGGCATCCACATCGACTACATCGATATCAAAGCCGTACTGTGCCTGCAGCGGCTGCAGCTGCGCCAGCATCTGGTGGCACAGGCTGCAGTACTCCCGAAAGTATAAAGTCAGGGTTTTCAACGGGTTTTCTTCTCGGGTTTCAGGGCAACAAACAATGGCGCACCGTCACGTAGTACGCGCAAGGCCAAGGCATCTCCCGGCTTGACCGCCTGGATCGCCTGCACCAGCTGGCGGGCGGACTGCAGTTCTTCACCACCTACCCCGACAATCACATCGCCCTGCTGCATGCCGGCTTTCAGTGCGGGGCCGGTGGCGCCACGCACCGCCAGGCCAAACTTCACGCCAAGCTTCTGCAACAAGGCCGGCGCTACCGCCTGCAAGGCGAGGCCGGTCGTGGTGCCAACCTCATCTTGGCCGCCTTCCTGCTTGCCCTTGTAGGCGCGCTCGGCCGTACGCGGGTCTTCATCCTGCATTTCGGCCGTCACCAGCGCCACTTTCACCAGCGCGCGGCCACGCCACACGCCAAGCTCCACCTTACTGCCGGGCAACACACCACCCAACAGGCGCGGCAAGTCTTCGCTGCCATCTACCGCCTTGCCGCCCACCTGCAGCACCACATCGCCAGCGCGTACGCCAGCCTTGGCGGCCGGGCCGTCTTTTTCAACCGAAGTAATCAACGCACCCTGGGCATCCTGCAAGCCAAAAGATGCGGCCAACTCCTTGGACACATCCTGGATCGACACACCAATCCGGCTGCGGCTGACCTTGCCGTTCTTTTTGAGCTGCTCGGCCACATCCAGCGCCACGTCCACCGGGATGGCAAACGAAATACCCATGAAACCACCGGAACGGCTGTAAATCTGCGAGTTGATGCCGACCACCTCACCCTTCAGGTTGAACAGCGGGCCGCCGGAGTTACCCGGGTTGACCGCCGCATCGGTCTGGATGAAAGGCACGTACGATTCGTCAGGCAGGTGACGGCCCTTGGCCGACACAATGCCCGAGGTAACGGTACTGTCAAAACCGAACGGCGAGCCGATGGCCAGCACCCACTCACCCACTTTGAGCTGGTCTACCTTGCCCAGCTTCACAAATGGCAGGCCAGCCGCATCGATTTTCAGCAAGGCCACGTCGGTGCGGGCATCGGAGCCGACTACCTTGGCCTTGAATTCGCGCTTGTCGTTTAGCGTAATAATCATTTCGTCAGCATCGGCAATCACATGCGCATTGGTCAGCACGTAACCGTCAGCAGACAGGATAAAACCGGAGCCCATGCCACCAGCTTGGTACTCTCTGAGCTGCGGCGGGGCAAAACGGCGGAAAAATTCGGCAAACGGGTCGTTTTCCATGCCTTCCGGCACGTCACGCACCACTTCGCGCACGGTTTGCACGGTGCGGATATTCACCACGGCACGGCCCTGGTTTTCCACCAGCTGGGTGAAATCCGGCAGCGCCAGCTGCGGGGCCGCCATCAGGGGGGCAGAGCCGCCCAGCAGGCCGGCTACCATCATGGAAGAGACAATCAGCTTCTTGATCGGCATGTTTTGACAAACTCCATGGAAACAGTCTGAACATCGACAAGGCTGGCAATATGCGGCTGATAGCGGACATCTGCCGCCAAGCGCCGTGCATAAAGATGCACACAGCCCAAAGTGAACAACAAACAAACCAGCGCCAGCAGCGCAGCCGTGGTGTCGCCGTAACGGCTACCCAGCATGGCGCCGGCGATCAGCGCCAGCACTGGCAACACGTACAGCAAGCCGGCACTACGCAGCACGCCCGACTCCGGCACCGCGATATTCACGCGCTGCCCCGGGGCAACGCCCAGCGGGTCCAGCACCCGAAAGCGCGGCTCGCGCAGGGCAAACATGCGTGCCATTTGCAAGGAGCGGCAGCCATGTTCAGGGTGACACTGCCCGCAAGGCGAGTGCGGCCGTGGTTCAACCCAGGCAAAGCCGGGTTCCACGGACAGCACGCGCGCTTCGGTTTCTATCATTTAGCGAGCAGTCAGGCGGATATTCTTCAGCACGGACTGCAGGCCGGCTTCGGGCAGATCGCCCACCACCGTCAGCAACATGTCCCCGCTCTGGCGCGAAGCCACGCCAATGCCATTGGCCGCCGTGGCCGAGCTCTGGTTGACGCCCTCGCCGCTGGCCGCCTCGACAAACAGCGACACCTTGGCAAAACCGTCAGAGAACACGTAATGCTGTACGGCTTTCTCATGGCCGGGCAGCGGGCGGTTTACAAAGCGCACCATGCGAAAGCCACTGGGCAAGCCCTTGATGTCGTGCATAGGCTGCATACCCTGCTGCACACCACCTACCTTGCCCAGCGCCAGGCTTTGCTTGTAACGCGGCTTGAGCTGGGATTTATCCTTGGGTGGCTGCAGCTGCAATTCGGTAAAGGCAAACTGCTCAACCACCTCGCCTTTGGCGGTGGCGGTCACCACTTTCAGCGGCAGCGCACTTTGCGGGTCGATACAGAAACGCTGGGTGTAGCGCCCGGCTACGTCCCTGGGTTTCAGCACCAGCCACTGGCAATCTTTCTGCGCGACACGATCCATACCGCCGCGCGCCAGCTGATACCCCTGCGCCAGCTCTTCCACATTATCGGGCAACAAGGCCGGGAACAGCTTGATGGCACTGAGCTTGGCCGCATTCAGCGATTTGGCATCCGGCGCGTAGCAGGTCAGCTCGTTACCTACCCGCACGATCTCGCGTGGCATGCCATCCAGCGATTCGCGCCGCTCGCGCACCACGCCGGATTCCACCACACGCTGCAGACGGAAGGTTTCCAGCTCGCCACCGAGCTGGTGCATATAGGTGGCAGCCAGCGGCAGGTTTACCGCCGCTTCGGCAGCTTTGTCCAGCAACGCCCAGTCGTCGTCCGCCAAAGCGGCCAACGGCAAGGCTGCTACAACACAGGCAGCTATGACACGCATCAATGCAGACCTTTCGCCGCAGGTTGCACCAGGCTGGCACGCGCCAGGCCATCACTCAGGCTGATGTCCTGATGCGCATCCAGATAGGACTGGTTGGCCGCATTCACGACTTGTACCTGGGCACTCGGCGTGGGCACAGCTTGCGCCATCAGGGCCGGATCACTCGCCTGCTGGCCTTGCCAGCTGTACCAGCCCACCACACCCGCCATCGCTACCGAAGCAGCCAGGGCAAAGCGGGCCACCGGCCTGGCCGGCTTGCGCGCCATGCTGCGTGGCGCCAGCACGGTAGGCTCGGCCTGCAGTGCTACCGACACCTGTTCGCGCACATCCACCTGCAGCAGGGCATTGCCACGCAGGGCATCACCAATCAGGTGATACTCCTGCCAGGCGGCTTTGAGCTGGTCGTCGTTACCCAGCATTTGCATGGCCTGAGCGGCGTCCTTGTCGCTCAGTTCGCCATCCATCAGGGAAGAAAGGGTTTCTTTCATAATCTGCTCACCATCTTTTGTTCTTGGCTGTATCCAGCAAAGGACGCAACTCGGTCGCGATTGCTTCACGCGCACGGAAAATCCGTGAGCGCACCGTGCCTATCGGGCAGTTCATTGCGCTGGCAATTTCCTCATAGCTCAAGCCTTCCATTTCCCGCAGGCTGATCGCTGTGCGCAACTCCTCAGGCAAACGCTCTACCGCCGCATTCACGGCAGAGAGTATCTGCTGATTCATCATCTCGGCTTCCGGGGTGTGGTGGTCCGGTATCTGGCTAGCCATATCCAGACTCTCGCCATCCTCATCCTCGAACTCCGCGCTGACCACGGGCCGGCGGCCGGCCGAGGTCAGGAAATTCTTCGCCGTATTGATGCCAATACGGTACAGCCAGGTGTAAAAAGCACTCTCGCCACGAAACGAGGGCAGCGCGCGGTAGGCTTTGACAAACGCCTCCTGCGTGACATCCTCGATATCGGCCGAGTCACGAATAAAGCGCGACAACAGGCGCGACAATCGCCGCTGATACTTCGACACCAGCAGGTCGAAAGCGCGCTTCTCACCACGCTGCGCCCTCTCCACCAGCTGCTGGTCGAGTTCACGATCACTCATCGTTATCAATTTCTCCCTGATTCGCCCTGCTTGGTTTTGTTTAGTAGCGGCTCACGCCGATGCAAGGCAAGGCTATGACCTGCATACGTCAAAATAAGTTCACCCGCCAGTAAACAGGCACACGCAAGCAGCAGGCTATATACCAGATGCGCCCGCTGTGCCGTGTTTCAAGATGTGGCAGACAAATGCGCCACACTCGCCCAGCCTGGCAGATTGCCAGACAAAAAACGCTTATCAAAAAACCAAGCACTTGCTAGAATGCCAGGCAAGTACCCCAGAACACAGGCAGGAGACGCCAGATGACGACACCCGGTCAACGCTTCCGCGATGCGGTAGCCCAAGAAAAACCCCTGCAAGTGGTGGGCGCAGTCAATGCCTACGCTGCGCGCCTGGCCGAACACAGCGGCTTCAAGGCACTGTACCTGTCCGGCGGCGGCGTGGCCGCCTGCTCCTGCGGCATTCCCGACCTGGGCATCACCACGCTGGAAGACGTGTTGATCGACGTACGCCGCATCACTGACGCCAGCGAGCTGCCGCTGCTGGTCGACATCGACACCGGCTGGGGTGGCGCCTTCAACATCGCCCGCGCCGTACGCAGTCTGGAAAAAGCCGGTGCCGCTGCCGTGCATATCGAAGACCAGGTGCAGCAGAAACGCTGCGGCCACCGCCCCAACAAAGCCATCGTGAGCCAGGAAGAAATGGTCGACCGCGTTAAAGCCGCCGTCGATGCCCGCAAACACGGCATGGTGATCATGGCCCGCACCGACGCGCTGGCGGTGGAAGGCCTGGACGCCGCCATCGAGCGCGCCGTGGCCTGCGTGGAAGCCGGCGCCGACATGATCTTCCCGGAAGCCATCACCGACCTGGCCATGTACAAGCAGTTTGCCGAGGCGGTGAAAGTGCCGATTCTGGCCAATATCACCGAGTTTGGCGCTACCCCGCTGTACACCACCGAAGAGCTGGGCGCCAACGGCGTGGGCCTGGTGCTGTACCCGCTGTCCGCCTTCCGCGCCATGAGCCAGGCCGCGCTGAACGTGTACGGTGCTATTCGCCGCGACGGCAGCCAGAAAAACGTGGTGGATACCATGCAGACCCGCATGGACCTGTACGACCACCTGGGCTACCACGGCTACGAACAGAAGCTGGACGCCCTGTTCGCCGAAGGCAAAAACAAGTAAGGCACCTTTAGCAGGGTTGGCCGCACGCCACAGATAACACAGAGCGCCTGGCCAGCCCTGCACCCGGTTCACGATCGCGGCCCCGCCGCAATGACACAGCAGGCCGCCCGCATACGGGTACGGCAGCACAAAGGAGAAGTGGCATGAGTGAAGTAGTGATTGGCAAACCGAAAAAATCCGTCGCCCTGTCCGGCGTAGCGGCCGGCAACACCGCCTTGTGTACCGTTGGCCGCAGCGGCAACGACCTGCACTACCGCGGCTACGACATCCTGGACCTGGCCGCCCACTGTGAATTCGAAGAAGTGGCCTACCTGCTGGTGCACGGCAAGCTGCCCAGCCCGGCCGAGCTGGCTGGCTACAAGAAAAAACTGAAGAGCCTGCGCGGCCTGCCCGCCGCCGTGAAAGCGGTACTGGAAGCGCTGCCGGCCAACGCCCACCCGATGGACGTGATGCGCAGCGGCGTATCGGCCCTGGGCTGCGCGCTGCCGGAAAAAGACGACCACAACATCGCCGGCGCCCGTGACATTGCCGACCGCCTGATGGCCAGCCTGGGCTCGATGCTGCTGTACTGGTACCACTTCAGCCACAACGGCAAGCGCATCGAGGTAGAAACCGACGACGACAGCATCGGCGGCCACTTCCTGCACCTGCTGCACGGCCAGAAACCGTCCGAGCAATGGGTACGCGCCATGCACACCTCGCTCAACCTGTACGCCGAGCACGAATTCAACGCCTCCACCTTCACCGCCCGCGTTATCGCCGGCACCGGCTCCGACATGCACAGCGCCATCACCGGTGCCATCGGTGCGCTGCGCGGCCCGAAACACGGCGGCGCCAACGAGGTGGCCTTCGAAGTGCAGAAACGCTACGACAGCCCGGACGAAGCCGAAGCCGACATCCGCGCCCGCGTTGAGCGCAAAGAAGTCGTAATCGGCTTTGGCCACCCGGTGTACACCATCAGCGACCCGCGCAATAAAGTCATCAAGGAAGTGGCCCACGAGCTGTCCAAAGCCGCCGGCGACACCAAGATGTACGACATTGCCGAGCGTCTGGAATCGGTGATGTGGGACATCAAGAAGATGTTCCCCAACCTGGACTGGTTCAGCGCCGTGAGCTACCACATGATGGGCGTGCCCACCGCCATGTTCACCCCACTGTTCGTCATTGCCCGCACCAGCGGCTGGAGTGCCCACGTGATCGAACAGCGCATCGACGGCAAGATCATCCGCCCATCGGCCAACTACACCGGGCCGGAAGACCAGCCCTTCGTACCGCTGGCCCAGCGCTAAGCACCCGGCCACGCTGCCCGCAGCGTGGCCTTTTTGCCGAATAACACGCCCGCCTGCGGCCAACGTTGGCCGCCAGGCAGGCACCACACCCTCGTGCCCAAGCCATGAATAGCCCATACCGCAAACCGCTGCCCGGCAGCCCGGCCGACTTCTTCGACACCCGCGCTGCCGTGGACGCCATCGCCCCCGGCGCCTACGCCACCCTGCCCTATGTTTCCCGCGTGCTGGCCGAGCAGCTGGTACGCCGCTGCGAACCCGCGCTGCTGACCGACGCGCTGACCCAGCTGATCGAACGCCGCCAGGACCTGGACTTCCCTTGGTACCCGGCGCGCGTGGTGTGCCACGACATCCTGGGCCAGACCGCGCTGGTGGACCTGGCCGGCCTGCGCGACGCCATCGCCGACCAGGGCGGCGACCCGTCGCAGGTAAACCCGGTGGTGCCCACCCAGCTCATCGTCGATCACTCGCTGGCGGTGGAGTGCGGCGGCTTCGACCCGCAAGCCTTCGACAAAAACCGCGCCATCGAAGAGCGCCGCAACGAAGACCGCTTCCACTTCATCAACTGGACGCGCACCGCGTTCAAGAACGTGGACGTGATCCCGGCCGGCAACGGCATCATGCACCAGATCAACCTGGAAAAAATGTCGCCGGTGATTCAGCTGCGTGACGGCGTGGCCTTCCCCGACACCTGTGTCGGCACCGACAGCCACACCCCGCACGTTGATGCGCTGGGCGTGATCGCCATCGGCGTCGGCGGCCTGGAAGCCGAAACCGTCATGCTGGGCCACCCGTCGATGATGCGCCTGCCCGACATCGTGGGCGTAGAGCTCACCGGCCAGCGCCAACCCGGCATTACCGCCACCGACATCGTGCTGGCGCTGACCGAGTTCCTGCGTAAAGAGCGCGTGGTAGGTGCCTGGGTGGAGTTCTTCGGCGAAGGCGCCGACAGCCTGTCCATCGGCGACCGCGCCACTATCTCCAATATGTGCCCGGAGTACGGCGCCACCGCCGCCATGTTCTACATCGACACGCAAACCATTGCCTACCTGAAGCTCACCGGCCGCGAGCCGGAACAAGTGGCGCTGGTGGAAAACTACGCCCGCCACACCGGGCTGTGGGCCGACGACCTGAAAACCGCGCAATACCCGCGCGTGCTGCGCTTCGACCTGTCCGGCGTAGTGCGCAATATGGCCGGCCCGTCCAACCCGCACAAACGCCTGCCCACCTCGGCGCTAGCCGAGCGCGGCATTGCCGACGCCGCCAAGCTGGCCGCTGCCCGCGACGAAGAAGCCCGCGGCCAACTGCCGGACGGCGCGGTGATCATTGCCGCCATCACCAGCTGCACCAACACCAGCAACCCGCGCAACGTGGTGGCCGCAGCCTTGCTAGCCAAAAAAGCCAACGCACTGGGCCTCACCCGCAAACCGTGGGTGAAAACCTCGTTTGCACCGGGCTCCAAGGTGGCCAAGCTGTACCTGGAAGAAGCCGGCCTGCTGCCAGAGCTGGAACAGCTGGGCTTCGGCATCGTGGCCTACGCCTGCACCACCTGTAACGGCATGTCCGGCGCACTGGACCCGGCCATCCAGCAAGAGATTATCGAGCGCGACCTGTACGCCACCGCCGTGCTGTCCGGCAACCGCAACTTCGACGGCCGCATCCACCCCTACGCCAAGCAAGCCTTCCTGGCGTCGCCGCCGCTGGTGGTGGCCTACGCGCTGGCCGGCACCGTGCGCTTCGACATCGAGCAAGACGTGCTGGCCGTGGTAGACGGCCGCGAGATCCGCCTGCAAGACCTGTGGCCGTCGGACGAGGAGATCGACGCCATCGTGGCCGCCAGCGTGAAGCCGGAGCAGTTCAAGCAGGTGTACATCCCGATGTTCGACCTGGGCGAAGCGCAGCAGGCCGACAGCCCGCTGTACCAGTGGCGCCCGATGTCCACCTATATCCGCCGCCCGCCGTACTGGGACACCGAAGGCATGGGCGCGCTGGCGGCCAACCCGCGCACGCTGAAGGGCATGCGCCCGCTGGCGGTGCTGCCGGACAACATCACCACCGACCACCTGTCGCCGTCCAACGCCATCCTGGCCAGCTCTGCCGCCGGCGAATACCTGGCCAAGATGGGCCTGCCGGAAGAGGACTTCAACAGCTACGCCACCCACCGCGGCGACCACCTCACCGCCATGCGCGCCACCTTTGCCAACCCGCAACTGGTGAACGAAATGGCCGTGGTAGACGGCGCAGTGAAAAAGGGCTCGCTGGCACGCGTCGAGCCGGAAGGCAAGGTCATGCGCATGTGGGAAGCTATCGAAACCTATATGGCGCGCAAGCAACCGCTGATCATCGTGGCCGGCGCCGACTACGGCCAGGGCAGCTCGCGCGACTGGGCGGCCAAGGGCGTGCGCCTGGCGGGGGTGGAAGTGATCGTGGCCGAAGGCTTCGAGCGCATCCACCGCACCAACCT
The DNA here is from genome assembly GCF_028548455.1 of Vogesella aquatica. Lineage (GTDB taxonomy): Bacteria > Pseudomonadota > Gammaproteobacteria > Burkholderiales > Chromobacteriaceae > Vogesella > Vogesella aquatica. The sequence goes on along the minus strand of NZ_JAQQLF010000017.1, from coordinate 15,456 downwards.
GATCGGCATGGGCGTGTTGCCGGTGGAGTTCAAACCCGGCACCACGCGGCTGACACTGGGCCTGGACGGCAGCGAAACCTACGACATCCAGGGCGAGCTGGCGCCGCGTGGCGACCTGACGCTGGTAGTACACCGCCGCGACGGCAGCAGCGTGGAGGTAGCGGTAACCTGCCGCCTCGACACCGCTGCCGAGGTGCGCGTCTACCAGGCCGGCGGCGTGCTGCAGCGCTTTGCGCAGGACTTCCTGGCCGGCGCGGCCTGAGCCGCGCCACCCTCACCCCCGGCCCCTCTCCCGCCCGCGGGAGAGGGGTGACAGGGCGCAAGGTTGGCCGCAATCGCCATGCACAGCGTTGGCTACGACCAACACCGCACCTACACCACCAAGCCCCTCGCCCCACCGGGGAGAGGGGTTGGGGTGAGGGGCAGAACGGCCCCGAAGTTGACGGTGCCTTGCACTACAAGCCATCGCAGCATCGGAACCAGACTTGACCCTGCGGCCAACATCGCACCTACACCACCAAAGCCCCTCGCCCTAGCGGTGAGAGGGGTTGGGGTAAGGGCAAAACGGCCCCGAAGTTGACGGTGCCCTGCACTACAAGCTGTCGCAGCATCGGAACCAGACTTGATCCTGCGGCCAACATCACACCCGCACCACCAAAGCCCCTCGCCCCAGCGGGGAGAGGGGTTGGGGTGAGGGGCAAGCAGCACAAGGCAACAAACGAAGGGAGCAGCGCATGCCGGCCAATCAGCACGCGCGGCAGCTACGCCAGCGCATGACCGACGCCGAGCAGCTGCTGTGGCACCACCTGCGCAACCGCCGGCTGGATGGCCACAAGTTTCGCCGGCAGCACCCGATCGGGCCTTACATCGTGGACTTCGTCCACCTGCAAGCCCGGCTGATTATCGAAGCAGACGGCGGCCAACACCTTGCCAGCCAGCGCGACCCGCAACGCGATGCCTGGCTGCAGGCACAGGGCTACCGTGTGCTGCGCTTCTGGAATCACGACATACTGCAGCAACCCGATACCGTACTGGCTGCCATCTGGCAGGCACTGCCAGACCAGACAAGAAAGGACGCATCCGCATGAACCACCCGGCCCAGATCCGCATTCCCGCCACCTATATCCGTGGCGGCACCAGCAAGGGCGTGTTTTTCCGCCTGCAAGACCTGCCCGCCGCCTGCCAGCAGCCTGGCGCGGCGCGCGATGCGCTGTTCCTGCGCGTTATCGGCAGCCCCGACCCCTACAGCGCCCACATCGACGGCATGGGCGGGGCCACCTCCAGCACCAGCAAGTGCGTGATCCTGAGCCAGAGCAGCGTACCCGGCCACGACGTGGACTACCTGTACGGCCAGGTGTCCATCGACAAACCGTTTGTGGACTGGAGCGGCAACTGCGGCAACCTGTCCACCGCCGCCGGCGCCTTTGCCATCCACGCCGGCCTGGTAGCGCCCGAGCGCGTGCCGCAAGACGGCGTCTGCACCGTGCGCATCTGGCAGGCCAACATCCGCAAAACCATTATTGCCCACGTGCCGGTAAGCCAAGGCCAGGTGCAGGAGACTGGCGATTTCGAGCTGGACGGCGTCACCTTCCCCGCCGCCGAGATCGTACTGGAGTTCCTCGAGCCGTCCGACGATGGCGACGACGGCGCCATGTTCCCCACCGGCAATCTGGTAGACGCGCTGGAGGTGCCCGGCATCGGCACCCTGCCCGCCACCCTGATCAGCGCCGGCATCCCCACCGTGTTCGTCAACGCGGCCGACATCGGCTATACCGGCACCGAGCTGCGCGAGCACATCAACAGCGACGCTGCCGCGCTGCAGCGTTTCGAAGCCATACGCGTGGCCGGCGCGCTACGCATGGGGCTGATCAAGACAGCGGAAGAAGCCGCCACCCGCCAGCACACGCCGAAAATCGCCTTCGTGGCACCGCCGCAGGACTACACCGCGTCCAGCGGCAAGGCCATTGCCGCCGGCGATGTGGACCTGCTGGTGCGGGCACTGTCGATGGGCAAGCTGCACCACGCGATGATGGGCACCTGCGCGGTGGCCATCGGTACCGCAGCGGCCATTCCCGGTACGCTGGTAAACCAGGCCGCCGGCGGCGGCGCACGCGAGGCGGTGCGCTTTGGCCACCCGTCCGGCACGCTGCGCGTGGGCGCCGAAGCGGTGCAGGAAAACGGCCAATGGAAGGTCACCAAGGCCATCATGAGCCGTAGCGCCCGCATCCTGATGGAAGGCTGGGTACGCGTACCGGGCGATACTTTCTGATTTGATTCATCTGCAATGCGATGCGGCCAACCTTGCGTGACAAGGTTGGCCGCAGTGTCTTTGGCGGGCCGCTTCAGGCCTGCCCCAGCAGCGCGGCCTGCGCCGGCGCGGCAAACCATTGCTGCAGAAACGCCACCAGCGCCCGCACCCGCGCCGGTTGCGGCAGGCGCTGCGGGTAAACCAGGTACAGGCTCTGGCCGCGGCCGTGCCACTGCGGCAACAGCCGCTGCAGCCGCCCGGCGGCCACGTCCGGCGCCACCAGGTAGCTGGGCAAGCGCGCAATGCCGGCGCCTTGCAGGGCAAAATTGCGCAACAGGTTGTAGTCGTTGGCCAGCAGCGGCGCACTCACCGCCACGCTGGCCAGCTCGCCGTCACGGTGAAACGCCCATTGCCGGCCGTGGCTGAAATGGCTGTTGCACAGGCAGGCGTGGGCAGCCAGCTCGGCCGGCACCTGCGGCAACACCTTGCCGGCAAGATAAGCCGGCGCCGCCACCAGCCAGTCCGCCACCTCGGCCAGCGGCCGCGCCACCAGCCGCTCCGGCGGGCTGATATTGGCGCGGATCGCCAGGTCGAAGCCTTCCGCCTCCAGGTCGTGCGGCCGCGCCGACAGGTCCAGCTCTACCTCCAGCGCCGGGTACTGCTGGCGCAAGGCCAGCATCGCCTGCGCCATGAACACGCCGCCAAAGCTGGTGGGCACCGTCAGCCGCAGCCGGCCGGCCACCTCCTCGCGCAGCTCGGCCAGTGCCTGGCGCGCCGACTGCACGCGCAGCAGCCAGTCGCGGCAATGGCCCAGGTACAGCTCGCCAGCGTCGGTCAGCAGCAAGCGGCGCGTGGTGCGGTACAGCAGCTGCGCGTCCAGCGCCTGCTCCAGCTGCCGCACCTGGCGGCTCAGCAGCGCCTTGCTCACCCCCATGCGCTGCGCGGCGGCGGTAAAGCTGCCCTCTTCCACCACGGCGGTGAATGCCATTGCCCACTGCAGCTGCTGCGCTTCGCTGATCAGGTCGATTGTTTTCTTGAGGTTGACAGTCATTCCACTTTTACCCGGATTATCGCGCCAATCAGCCAAGATAACATGGCGATACGTAAACAAGCACAAGGAAACACACCATGCGTATCTTGCTGATCGGTGCCCACGGCACCCTGGGCCAAGCCGTCGCCGCCGAGCTGGGCCAACGCCATGAAATCATCACCGCCGGCCGCAACAGCGGCACGCTGCGCGTCAACCTGGCCGACATGGCCAGTGTGGAAGCGCTGTACGACGCCGCCGGGCCGCTGGACGCGGTGGTCAGCGCCGCCGGCAACGTGCACTTTGCCCCGCTGGCCGACTTCCGCCCCGAGCACTACCGCGTAGGCCTGGACGACAAGCTGATGGGCCAGGTGAACCTGGTGCTGGCCGGCCAGCGCCGCCTTAACGACGGCGGCAGCTTTACCCTCACCGGCGGCGTGCTGGCCGACGAGCCCATCGTGGCCGGCAGCGGCGCCAGCATGGTGAATGCGGCGCTGGAAGGCTTTGCCCGCGCCGCCGCCATCGAGCTGCCGCGCGGCCTGCGCATCAATGTCGTCAGCCCCGGCGTGCTGGTGGAATCCATGCCGGTGTACGCGCCGTTCTTCCGCGGCTTCGAGCCGGTACCGGCCGCCCGCGCCGCGCTGGCGTTCAGCAAAAGCGTAGAGGGCGCGCACAGCGGCCAGGTGTACCGCGTGAAATAAGGGGCGCTGCGGCCAACCTTGCCAGCGCAGGGTTGGCCGCAGTCGGCTTAGCCGTCGTCGTCGCGCAGCCACAGGCTGGCAAAATCCATCCAGCCGTTCAGCCCCAGCGCCAGCCCGCCCACCCGGGGGCTGGCTGCCACGCCTTGCCGCTCGTGCGATAGCGGCAACAGCCAGCCTTCGGCCACCAGCCAGTTTGCAATGCGCTGGTAGGCCTGCATGCGCGCCTCACGCGACGGCGTGGCCTGCACCGTCTGCAGCGCCGCCGCCATGCGCGCCGCGCCACCCTCGCCCAGCGCCGCCCGCAGCAGCGGGTTGCCGCCCAGCCACTCGTAACAGCTGTAGTCGCGGTCGTCGTGCAGCACCTCGCTGCTCAGTACCAAGTCGGTATCCTGCCACCAGTCGGCAAAGCGTTCGTAGCGCGGGTAGTCCAGCGTGCGGATGCGCAAGCCGACGCCAGCTGCGGCCAACCTGTCGGCAATGGCCTGCGCCAGCGGCTGGAAGCTGGCCAGCTCGTAGGTCACCAGCGTCAGCACCTGACCAGCCGGCAGCGGCGCTGCGGCTGGCTGTACACCGGGCTGCTGCCAGTCCGGCAGCAGCCCGCTAGCCGGCTCACGCAAGGGGTCATCCGGTGCCACCAGCGGTGGCTGCGACAGCCAGTGCAGCAAGGCGCGGCGGCGGGCGTCGTTGCGGCACCACGGCCGCCGCGTGTTGGCCAGCAGATAGGTACACGCCGACTGCAGCGGCTGGCTGCGCCCGCTAACCGGCTGGTCCAGCCGCAGGTGAAAGTCGGTACCGGCCGGCGCCGCCAGCACCCACAGGTCGATGCCATCCAGCAAGGGGCGCTCGCGGTAGTAACGCAGGTTGGCCTCCAGGCTCAGCCGCTGCGCGCTGTGGCGGGCAACGCGGAACGGGCCGCTGCCCACCGGCAGCTGCGCAAAATCGTCACCACGGCGCACCGGCACGATGGACGCGTTGGCGGTAATCAGCCGCTGCGGCCACAGCCAGTCGGTGTCGGCCAGATCAAAGCTCAGCGACAGCGCGTCGTGCACGCGAATGGCGCGCAGGCCGCGGTACTGCTGCATCCACGGGCCGGCTTGCTCGTGCAGGCGCTGTACGCTGGCCGCTACCGCCCACGCGTCCAGCGGGCTGCCGTCATGAAACTGTACGCCAGGCCGCAGCCAGAAGCGCCATTGCCTGGCGCTGGCGTCGGCCTGCCAGCTGTGCGCCAGCGCCGGCTGCAGCGTTTGCGTGGCAATGTCGAAGCTGCACAGGCGGTCGAACACCTGGCGCACCAGGTGCGCTTCCAGCCGGCTGGTAACGTGCAGCGGGTCCAGCGTGGCCAGCGGGCGGTGAATGGGGATGCGCAGTTGGCGGCGGTTGGCGCTGGCGCCCAGGTAGGCCGGCAGCTGCGCCATCAGCTGGCTGCGCCCGGCGGCCGGCAGGCTGGCAAAGGCCTGCTCCAGCTCGCCGCGCTGCAGCAGGCGGTGGGTGCGCTGCCATTGCAGGTCTTGCGGCGGTTGCAGGCACTGCAATACCGAGCGGTGGCCGCGGCCGCGCCCCGGCTGCCACGCCAGCCAGCCCTGCTGCTGCATCTTGGCCAGCTACAGCCGCACATTGCGCGGGCTGCACGCCAGCAGCGCCGCCAGCTCGGCTACGCCGGGGCTGACCGGCTGTTCGCCGTAGTGCTGTTGCAGCAGCCGGTATTGCTCGTGCAGGCGCATGGCGGACGGTGCTCGCAAAAAAGGGGAAGTAAATTATGCGGCAAGCTTCCGTTTTTGACTTCATCTTTTGCTTGCACACTGGCGCCATCATCCACAAGGAGCTGCTTCATGGCTTTTCCTGCAACCGTACGCCGCCTGCTGGCGTGCAGCTTTGGCCTGTCGGTGGCGCGTGCGCTGGTATCGCCGCTGCTGGTACTGACCCTGGGCCGCCAGCTGGCGCTGGGCCCGCGTGACATCGGCCTGCTGCTGGGCGGCGTGCTGTTGCTGGCCACGCTGGGCAGCCTGTACGCCGGCTATCTGGTAGACCGGCTGGCGCCGCGCCGGCTGCTACTGGCCGCGCTGCTGCTGATGGCGGCGGGCTTTGCCCTGCTACCGTTCTGCCGCCAGCCACTGGCCGCCGCCGGCGCGCTGCTGCTCACCGAAAGCGCGCTGGTGCTGTTTGGCATCACGCTGAAGGCGCTACTGGCGGCACTGCTGCCACCCGCCGAGCGCAGCCGCGCCTTTTCGCTGCGCTATACGCTGGCCAATGTCGGCTACGCCACCGGGCCGCTGCTGGCCAGCCTGGTGGCCGCCACGCAAGCGGCACTGGCGTTCTGGCTGGCGGCGGCACTGGTGCTGGCCTGTTTGCCGCTGCTGCGCGGCGTGCCTGCCGGCAAGTTGGCCGCAGCGTCCGCCGCACCGGCGCCAGACTTTGCCGCCACACTGCAGCTGCTGCGCCGCGACCGCACGCTAATCCTGTTCACCATTGGCAGCCTGCTGGCCTGTATGGTGCAGGCGCGCTTTTCCGACTACCTGGCGCTGTACCTGCTACAGACGCTTAGCGACGCCGAGGTGCTGCGCTGGATGTCGGTACTGATTACCACCAACTCGCTGACCGTGGTGCTATTGCAGTACCCGCTGGGCAAACTGCTGCGGCCGCACACTCTGCTGCGCTGGATCATGGCGTCGTCGCTGCTGCTGGCGGCCGGGCTGGCCGGCTGTGCGCTCAGCGACAGCCTGTGGGCGTGGGCGGGGTGGATGGTGGTGTTCACGCTGGGCGAGATCCTGCTGGTGCCGGCCGAGTACCTGTACATCGATGCCATCGCGCCGGAACACCTGCGCGGCAGCTACTACGGCGCACAAAACCTGGCCCAGGCCGGTGGCGCCATCAGCCCGGCACTGGCCGGCATAGTGCTGCTGAGGTGGCCACCGGATGCGCTGCTGGTGGTGATGATGGCACTGTCGCTACTGGGCGCCGGCTTTGTGTGGCTGGCACACCGCCAGCGCCAGCCGGCCGGCGCGGCTACTGCCTGCCAGCCAGCGGCATGAAAACGCCCCGTGCCGCCTGGCAAACAGGCAACACGGGGCCGGGGTGGCCAGGTCAAACCGCGTACTGCAGCAGCGTGCCGTAGTGCTCGACGCGGCGGTCACGGAACACGCCCCAGGCGCGGCGCTTGGCCGCCAGCGCGTCCAGGTCGAAGGTGGCGGTGAGGATGGTGCCATCCTCGCTGCCGGCCTCGGCACGCAGTTCGCCGTCTTCGCCGGCGATGAACGAGCCACCGTAGAAGATGATATGCGTGCCGGCCTCGCCGTGCTCGGTGCCGACACGGTTGCTGGCCAGCAGCGGCATCACGTTGGCCGCGGCGTGGCCGCGCTGCGTATTCTGCCAGTGGCGCAGCGACTGGATGGCCGGGTCGTGCGGTTCGCTGCCGATGGCAGTAGGAAACAGCAGCAGCTCGGCGCCCATCAGCGCCATGCTGCGCGCGGTTTCGGGAAACCACTGGTCCCAGCAGATGCCGACGCCGAGCCGGCCGTAGCGGGTGTCCCACACCTTGAAGCCCAGGTCGCCGGGCGCAAAGTAGAACTTCTCGCTGTAACCCGGCCCGTCCGGAATGTGCATCTTGCGGTAGTGGCCCAGCACGCTGCCGTCGGCGTCGATCATGGCCAGGCTGTTGAACTGGGTATTGCCCGCCTGCTCGAAAAAGCTTACCGGCAGCACCACCTGCAGTTCGCGCGCCAGCGCGGCAAAGCGCCCCAGCCATGGGTGGCCGTCGAACGGCGCCGCCAATGCGTTGTGGTGGTGGCGCTGGTCGATGCAGAAGTACGGCGTTTCGAACAGCTCTTGCAGCAGGATCACCTGCGCCCCTTGCGCCGCCGCAGCGCGCACCAGGGCTTCGGCGCGGTCCAGGTTGGCCGCACGGTCCCAGCTACAGGCCATCTGGGTAGTGGCCACAGTCACATTACGCATCTTGCTCTCCTTGCAGTGCCCAGTACCGGCGCTGGGCGTCGCGGGCACGCGCCACGGCGGCGGCTTCGTTGCTGGTCAGCGGCCGGTCCGGCACCCAGTGCGGGTCGTCAAAATCCACCTGCTGGCCGCTCAAGCCCTCGATCACGCCGAGGGTGGCAATCGGCAGGTACGGCAGGCTGTAGCCACCCTCCTGCAGCATCACGATGCGGCCCTGGCACAGCTCACCCGCCGCAGCGGTGAGGCTGGCCGCCAGCGCGCGGTAGCCGGGGCGGGTAAGGCGCATGCGGCCCAGCGGGTCATAGGCGTTGGCGTCCTGCCCGGCCGACACCAGGATCAGCTCGGGGCGGAAGTGCTGCAGCACCGGCAGCAACACCTGCTCGAACGCCAGCGCGTAGGCGGCGTAGCCACTGCCGGCCGGCAGCGGGATGTTCAGCGTGTAGCCGGCAGCGTCGCCCTGCCCCTGGTCCGCCTCGCTACCGCCTTCCAGCGGGTAGTTGCCTTCTTCGTGCAGCGAGCAGAACAGCACCTGCGGGTCGGCCTCGAACACGTGCTGGGTGCCGTTGCCGTGGTGTACGTCCCAGTCGATGATAGCGATGCGCTGCAGGCCGTAACGGGCCTGGGCGTGGCGCGCCGCCACCGCCACGTTGTTGTAGTAGCAGTAGCCCATGGCGTAGTCGGGCCCGGCGTGGTGGCCGGACGGGCGGATCAGCGCGTAGGCGCGGCCAACCTGGCCTTGTAGTACTGCGTCCACGGCGGCGCAGGCCGCACCGGCGGCGGCGCGGGCGATGCGCTCGGTGGCCGGGCCGCCCCGTGCGTCGGGGCCCAGCACTACCCCATCGCCATCCGCAGCGGCACAGTTGGCCGCCAGCTGCGCCAGGTAGGCCGGGGTGTGCACCCGCAGCAGTGTGGCGTCGTCGGCCGGCTGGTAGGCCAGCGGTTGCAGCCGCGCCGTCATGCCGGTGGCGTCCAGCAACGCCTTGGTGTAGGCCAGCCGCTCGGGGCAGTCGAACTCGGCGCCGGCGTCGGCAGCGCCATGGGCCCCGTGGTAGGTCTGGCGGCCCGCGTTATGTTGCAAAAACAGCGTGTCGTAGAGAAAACCGGTGGTGGGTGTCATGGTTTGCTCCTAGCGGCCGGTCTTGAATTTCTGCCACAGCCGGGTCTGGATGCGCTGCACGGCAGGCTCCAGCGGGCGCTGTACCCAGAAGCTTTTCATGCGCGCGGCGTCGGGGTAGATCATCGGGTCGCCGGTGAGGTCTTTGCTCATCAGCTTGGCCGCCTGTGCGTTGGGGCTGGGGTACATCACCGCATTGCTGATGTTGGCGATCACGTCCGGGCGCAGCAGGTAATTGATGAACAGGTGGGCGTTATCGACGTTCTTGGCGTCTTTCGGGATCACCATGCTGTCGAACCACATCGGCGCGCCCTGCTGCGGAATGGTGTAGGCGATGTTCTGGCCATTCTTGTTCTGCCTGGCGCGCAGCTTGGCTACCAGCACAGCGCCGGAGTAACCGGTGGTGACGCACACCTCGCCGTTGGCCAGGTCATTCATCACCGGGGTGGCGATCAGCCGCTTTACGTACGGGCGGGCTTTGGCCAGCACCGCGTAGGCGGCGTCGTAGTCCTTGGCGCTGGTGCTGTTCGGGTCCAGCCCCAGGTAGCGCATGGCCATCGGCAGCATTACGCTGCCGGCGTCGTTATAGGCCACATTGCAGCCCTGCAGCTTGGCCAGCACCTCGGGTTTGAACAGCAGATCATACGTATTGGCCGGTAGCTGGCCGCCCAGTGCTTTCTTCACCTTGTCCACGTTGTAGCCAATGGCGGTGGTGCCCCACATATACGGCACGCTGTACTGCATGCCCTTGTCCACGCTATCCACCTTGGGCACGAATGCCGGGTCCAGGTTTTTCAGGTTGGGCAGCTTGCGTTTGTCCAGCTTCTGGTACACGCCGCTCTGGATTTGCCGGGTCAAAAAGTCATTCGACGGAAACACCAGGTCGTAGCCGCTACCACCGGCCAGCAATTTGGTCTGCAGCACCTCGTTGCTGTCGTACACGTCCAGCCGCACCTTGATGCCGGTTTCTTTTTCGAATCCGGCAATAGTATCCGCGGCAAAGTACTCGCCCCAGTTGTAGATGTTCAAGGTGCCGGCCGCCTGTGCCAGCTGCGGCATACAGGCCGCTGCAGTACAGACAGCAAGGGCTTTCAATGTAGTTTTCATGACTCTCTCCCTGGTATGGTGCGCACAATGCGTGCCGCGGTAAAAACATCATGAGCGCAAGTGCGCGGCAGGATAAAGTACGAAGCACGCAGTTCTTTTTTTCCCGGATGGAAAAACTGATGGATACCTTTCAGGCGATACAAGCGTTTATTGCGGTAGCAGAAACCGGCAGCATGTCGCGCGCCGCACTAAAACTGGGCAAGAGCCCGTCGGCGATGACCAAGGCACTCAATGCGCTGGAGGCATCACTCGGCACACGGCTACTGACGCGCAGCACGCGTCAGGTAGCGCTGACCGAAGCGGGGCGCATTTATCTGGAAACCGCCAGCGAGGCCATGCAGCAGCTAGGGCGGGTCGGCCAACGCCTGCGTGAGCTGGACGGTGAGCCACGCGGGGTGCTGCGCATCACCGCGCCGCTATCGTTTGGCCGCGCCGTGCTGTCCGGCTTTTGCCCGGCTTTCATGCAACGCTATCCCGAGGTAGAGCTGGATATCAGCCTGGCTGACCGCTACGTAGATCTGGTAGCCGAGAACTACGACCTGGCGCTGCGCCTGGGGCACCACGACCTGCCCGGGCAGATTGCCAAGGTAATAGGCGATAACCGCGTGATGGTGTGCGCCTCCCCCGCCTATCTGGCCAGTGCGCCGCCACTGCACAGCCCGGCAGATCTGGTACAACACCGCTGCCTGGTATACCGCCACCCGCTACTGAACCCGGCCTGGTTTTTTGCCCGCGATGGCCACAGCCTGCGGGTAGAACCACAAGGGCGTATCCGCTCGGATAATTTTGACCTGTTACTGGATGCAGCCTGCGCCGGGCAGGGCATTTTGCCCTGCCCTCGGTGGAGTGCACTGCACCACATCAGGGCAGGAAAACTGCAACAGGTCTTTGCAGACTACCACTGCACGGGCGAGAGCTTCGGGCGCGACCACGTATACGCCGTATACCCGGCCGCCCGCCGTAATGCACTGAAGGTAAGGCTGTTTGTGGAAGAGATACAACAATGGATGGCGTGTCATTTTAGCGACAGCGCCAGTCCGGCCTAGGGCAGCAAGGCCTGGAAGCTGAAACGATAGCGCTGGATGGCAGGGTTCTTTACCTTGCTAAAGCGGGCAAAGTCCACCCGGCTGAAGTCGGCATCGCTATAGGCTTTCAGGTAGCGCTGCGCCAAGGCGGCGTCAAAGCGGACAAACAGCGGGCGCTGTAGCTCCAGCCCCTCGCTGGCAAAGTCCTTGCCGTGCTCGTAGTCGTACAACATTACCAGCGCCCAGGCACCGGTAACAAAGTGGCCGCCCGCCAGCGTGGTCATGCTACCGTCGCTCAAACTCTGCAGCGCTTCCGGCGAGGTATTGATACCGCTGAAAAAGGCATCTTTGCCCGGCTGGCCGCCGCGCGCCCGCCACTGGGCCATGGCCCCCATGGCCATCTGGTCGCTGCCGGCCCACACCATGCGCACCTGCGGATGGCGGCGGTACAGCCAGCTGGCCTGCTGCGCAGCACGCTGGCGATCCCACGCGGCCATCACTTCTTGCACCACAATCACGTCGCCGGCATCACGCACTGCCTGATACAAACCCTGCAGCCGGAACACTGATGTGGGCGTACTGCGATCCCCGCCGATCACCAGCATGGGCATTTTGCCGTGAATACGTGGCACACCGGCGCGGCGCGCCTGCGCAATCAGCGTCTGGCCTGTCAGGTAGCCTGCGTCGCTGGCGCGCGGTTCCAGCGAGCCTAGCCACAAGGGGAATTTCTGCCGGGGCTTGCCCAGCTCTTCACCAGCGGCGCCGGCACCACGCCCGCTGAAAGCCAGAAAGCTTTTGATACCGGCATCACTGAGTAGCTTGACCATTTCGGCAGCCGTGCCAAATTCATTGCTCAAGATCACATAGTCCGGCCGCTGCGCTGGCGGCAGGCCAGCCAGGGCCCGGGCATGCTCCAGCGCCAGCTTGTAATTGCGTGCGGCATACTCGACGCGCAAGCTGATGCCCAGGTCCTCTGCCGCTGCCTGCATGCAGCGGCTAGCGGTAAACCAGTAGGTTTCATTGGCATGCCCCGGATTGATGAACACTACCGACAGCGCCTGAACGGGGGCGGCAAAACACAGGCAAAACAACAGCAAGGCAGTGCGCAGCATGGGATACATTCCGGAATCGACAAGTCGCTAGTGTAAGTACTTCGCCGGAAGGATAGGTCGCCAATGTGGGGTTCGCACCCTGCTTTCAGCGCCAATATCGCGAACCATGCAATCAACATGAGAAACTATGTCTATAAAACAGACACCTGCCTGATGGCATGAGAAAATTACGCACAATTCATACCGCTACGACACCGAACGCCAAGCACGCCATGCCCAAGACACCCGAACAACACGCACCCAAACCGTGGCGCTTTGTCTCCAGCCTGCTGGGCCAGGGCAGCAAGGAAATCCTGGGCCAACAAGAGCGCAGGGATAATGTGCTGACCATTGCCCCCATCGGCTTTGTCGTTGCCCTGCTGTTTTCCCTGTTCAACACCCTGCTGGCACCCTACCCGCTGCTGGGCGCAATAGAAGCCGCCAGCGCCCTGCTGCTCTTGCTGCCTGCCATCCGCCTGGCGCGGCGCGGCCAACATCTGCGCTGGGCCGAAAACCTGCTGATGCTATGCGGCGTGGTGGTATTTGGCGCGCTGGTGGTGGTGGGTGGCGTGGGCGGCACCGGCCTGTTCTGGGCGTACAGCTTCCCGTTCATGGCCTTTTTCATCAAAGGCCAGCGCAAAGGCTGGCTGTGGAGTGGCCTGTTCCTGCTAGAAGTAGGCGTGCTGCTGCTGGCGCTGCGCGGCACGGCACTGGCCTACCCCTACGACCCGGTGCAGATCCCGCACTATCTGTCGTCGCTGCTGTTTGTGTCGGTGATTGCCGCCTGCTTTAACCTGCTGCGTAGCCGCTTTCAGGAAAAGCTGCACGAAGGCGTGCTGGCCAATACCGCCACCGCCCAGCACTACCTGGACCAGCTACAGTTTCTGGCCCTGCACGACCCGGTAACCAAGCTGCCCAACCGCACCCGCATCCTGCCGCTGCTGCAGGATGAAATCGGCCAGGCGCAGTCGCGGCATGGCGGCTTGCTGGTGATTGCCATGCGGCTGTCGCGGCTGCCGGAAATCAGCAACATCATCGGCAGCGACGCCACCAATGAACTGATGCAAGCCATTACCGGCACCCTGCAACAGCTACTGGGCGAAGGTGGCATGCTGGCGCGCATTGCCCGCGAAGAGCTGCTGGTGATATTCCACATGCGCAAACCGCAGTTTGACCTGGAAAAAACCACCCAGATGGTGGGCAGCTACAATCTGGATTTTGAAATACGCGGCTTCCCGGTACACATCGACTACACCGCCGGCATTGCGGTGTACCCGCGGCACGGCGCCAGCGCGGAAGCGCTGCTGCACAAGGCCGAGCAATCCATGCTGCAAGCGCTGCAGCACGGGCAAGCCGCCACCATGTACGACGCCAGCCAGGACGAAGCCTTTGTACGCTACCACTACCGTTTTGGCCGGCTGCGCGACGCCATGGCGCAAAACCAGCTGACGCAACACTTTCAGCCGCTGATCAATATCCGCACCGGCAAGCTGGTAGCCGCCGAAGCACTGGCGCGCTGGTTCGACCCCGAAGAAGGCTTCATCTCGCCGCTGGAGTTCATCCCCATTGCCGAAAGCTCCGGCCTGATCAAACCCCTCACCCGCTGGACCATACGCGAGGCGCTGCACCAGTGCGCACTATGGCAAACCGACTTCCCCGGTGTGGCCGTGTCGGTAAACCTGTCGGTGCGCAGCCTGTTTGATACCGAGCTTTTGCCCATGCTGCGCCAGCTGCTGCAGGAAACCGGCATCAACCCCGCCCTGGTACGGCTGGAAGTCACCGAAAGCCTGATGCTGAGCGCGCCGGAAAAAGGCCTGGCCATCCTGCAAGACATCGTGGCGCTGGGCGTGCGCCTGGCCATAGACGACTACGGCACCGGTTTTTCCTCGCTGGGCTATCTGAAACACCTGCCGGTGCAGGAGCTCAAGATCGACCAGCGCTTCATCAGCCAGCTGGTAGACGACCGCGGCAATATGGCCATTGTGGAATCCACTATCGACCTGGCCCACCACCTGGGCCTGATGGTGGTAGCCGAAGGCATAGAAGACCAGGAAACCATGCAGCAGCTGTGGCTGCTGGGTTGCGATATCGGGCAGGGCTACTACTACAGCAAACCCATGCCGATAGACGACTACCTGAGCTGGTGCCACCACTACCAGCAACAGCAGCTACTGGGCCCGCTGGCCGGCGTGGACGGCGACGTGGACGGTCCGGCAATGCTGTAAGCCAGCCGCCCCCTGCCTGAGCGGCAGGCACGGCAGGTTGGCCGCAGGCCACCCTGTTTGCGAGGCCCGGCTGTCGCGGCGGATGGTTGCCCTTTGGCACGGGAAACCCCGAAGCACAGCGTGGGTTCAACGCGCAGCTTGGGTTGCGCGTAGCAAAGCCCAACGTTTACCGGGCACCATCACAGCAAACCATGCCAGCTTGCTTGAAAACGCGGTAAACGTTGGACTTCATGTCATTCAGCCCTGCCGACCATGTTGCACGCGGGAGTAAACACGGGTATCCCTGAGTTGGCCCTGAATGTTAAGACGATCATGACGCAAGGTGCCTTCCAGTTGAAACCCGGCCCGCTCTGCCAGGCGCCAACTTGCCCGGTTCTGTTCGTCGGTGGTAAGGAACACGCGGCTTGCGCCCAGTTGTTGCAGCGCGTACTCCGTCAGGGCAGCCACCCCTTCCGTGATAAAGCCCTGGCCGAGAAAGCTGCTGCGCCCCCAATAACCCACCTCAAACTGGCGCAGCACCCAGTCGGGATTGTGCAAGCCACTGCCGCCCACCAGCTCGCCTGATGCTTTATCAATGAAGAAAACCATCAGGTCTTCGTTGAGCAGAAAGCGGGCGAACGCCCGGCAGCAGGAAGCCTCCGACTCACGCAACGACGGCGGCGGGTCAACCCAGCCAAGCCATTGTTTGAGCTGTTCACGGGACTCCACGATTGCGGCATTGAACATCTGCCCATCGCCGGGGCGCGCAACCCGGACAAGCAACCTGTCGGTTTCAAGTGACTCGGGAAATTGATCGCGTTCCGGGAATGGCATGGCGGCCCTCAAATGAAATTGTGCCTTGGCAGGGGTATAGCTGTCGCATCCCTGACGATCATATAAGCAATCGGCTACTCAAACTGAACACAGCACGAGAAGTCATGGGTATCCTGCTACAACTCTCCCGAGCACCCAATCCATGATCGTCAAACTACAC
>NZ_JAQQLF010000016.1 GCF_028548455.1 Vogesella aquatica | reverse complement strand
TCGTCAGCTGAGGAGGCGAACTATACCCAGACAGACAAAGGGCGTCAACACTTACCTCGCAATAAACTGCAAGTATTTGCTTAAGGTGTTGATTTGCAACGGCTACGAAAAGCAAAAAAATTGGCCGCAAGCGGCTAACTTTTGATTATGGTACGAAAAAGCCCGGCTTGCACCGGGCTGTTTGCTTACATATTGGGATAATTCGGACCGCCACCGCCTTCTGGTGTGGCCCAGTTGATGTTCTGGGTGGGGTCTTTGATGTCACAGGTTTTGCAATGCACGCAGTTTTGCGCGTTGATCTGCAGCTGCGGCTTGCCCTCTTCGCGGCCAACAATCTCGTACACACCTGCCGGGCAGTAGCGCTGCTCGGGTGCGTCGTACTGCGCCAGGTTGATGCGGATCGGCACCGAGGCATCTTTGAGCTTGAGGTGCGGCGGCTGATCTTCGCTGTGGTTGGTGTTCGAGATGAATACCGACGACAGACGATCAAACGTGAGCACGCCGTCCGGCTTGGGATAGGCGATGGGGCTGCATTCGTCTTTGGATTTCAGGCATTCATGGTCGTGGTGCTTGTGACGCAGCGTCCACGGGGCTTTGCCGCGGAACAGATAGGTATCGATAGCCGAATAAATCATGGCCGGCCACAGACCCCAGCGGAAGGACGGGCGGATGTTGCGCACGCTGTGCAGCTCGTCGTGCAGCCAGCTTTGCTTGAAGGCCTGGGTATACGCTACGGCTTCTGCACCCTGCGCCTCCGGGTTGGCCGCCAGCACCGCAAAGACCGCTTCTGCGGCCAACATGCCGGACTTCATGGCGGTGTGGGTACCCTTGATCTTGGGTACGTTGAGGAAACCTGCGGTATCGCCCACCAGTACGCCACCGGCGAAGGTGAGCTTGGGGATGCTCTGCAGGCCGCCTTCGGAAATGGCGCGCGCACCGTAGGACAGACGACGGCCGCCTTCGAATACACCTTTAATGGCCGGGTGGGTCTTGAAGCGCTGGAATTCTTCATAAGGCGACAGATACGGGTTCTGGTAATCCAGACCGACCACGAAGCCCACCACGACCTGGTTGTTTTCCAGATGGTAGAGGAAAGAGCCACCGTAGGTGCTCTGGTCCATCGGCCAACCTGCGGTATGGGTGATCTTGCCCTCTTCGTGCAGCTCGGGCTTCACCTCCCACAGTTCTTTGATGCCGATACCGTAGGTTTGGGGGTCGGCTTCGGCGCGCAGATTGAAACGTTCGAACAGACCTTTGGTGAGCGAACCGCGACAGCCTTCGGCAAAGATGGTTTGTCTGGCCCACAGCTCGATGCCTGGCTCGCCTTCTTCTTCACCGGTTTTGCCGGTGCCGACATTACCGGTGGCCACACCTTTTACCGAACCGTCGGCGTGGTACAGCACCTCGGCGGCGGCAAAGCCCGGGTAGATTTCTACACCCAGCTCTTCGGCCTGCTGACCCAGCCAGCGGCAGAAGTTGCCCAGGCTGATGATGTAGTTGCCGTGGTTGTTCATCTGCGGCGGGGTAGGCAGCTGGATGGACTCGGTTTCAGTCAGGTAGAGGAAGCGGTCGGACTTGGCCGGCGTGTTAAGCGGCGCGCCTTTTTCTTTCCAGTCGGGGATCAGCTCGTTCAGCGTGCGCGGCTCCAGCACGGCACCGGACAGAATGTGCGCGCCAATTTCTGAGCCCTTTTCCAGCAGACAGACACTGATCTCCTGGCCCTTCTCGGCGGCCAGCTGTTTGAGACGAATGGCCGCGGACAGGCCGGATGGGCCACCGCCGACAACCACTACGTCGTATTCCATGTATTCGCGTTCCACCGCTTCTCCTTTGCGCAGGGGGAGGTTTGATTGCCCAATGATGCAATGATTGATGCTGCGCGTCAAAATCAAACAAGCGTTTAAACGGTAGCGCTTGCCTTCAGTTGTGCAATCGCCTCAGCGCTATAGCCCAACGATTGCAGTACCGCCTCGGTGTGTTCGCCCAGTTTTGGCGGCGCCGCCTTGTACTGCGGGGGGGTGCCGCTCATTTTGATGGGGCAGGCAACCTGCGGCACCGATTGCCCAGCCGCGTCGGGCAGCTGCATCGCCATTTGCCGGTGTTGTATTTGTGGGTCAGCAAAGGCCTCGTCCACGGTATTGATCGGGCCGCACGGTACACCAGCAGCGTCCAGCAGCTTTAGCCATTCGTCGCGCCCCCGCGCCAGAAATGCCTGGGCCAGTTGCGGCACCAGCACATCACGATGGTGTACACGCTGCGGGTTGGTAGCAAAGCGCGGGTCTGCGGCCAACGCTGGCTGGCCGATGAGCTCGCAAATGGTGCGGAACTGCTTGTCGTTGCCGCAGGCCAGAATAAAGTGGCTGTCGCCAGCGGTACGGAACACCTGGTAAGGCACAATATTCGGGTGGGCGTTGCCTAGCCGTGGCGGCACTTCGCCCCCTACCAGCCAGTTCATGTTGACGTTGGCCAGCATGGCCAGCGAACAATCGAACAACGCCATGTCGATATATTGCCCTTCGCCGGTACGATGGCGCGCCAGCAGCGCAGCCTGGATAGCGTTGGCCGCATACAGGCCGGTGAACAGGTCGGTTACCGCCACACCTACCTTATGCGGTTCGCCGTCGGCGGGGCCGGTGATGCTCATCAGGCCGGACATGCCCTGCACAATGTAGTCGTAGCCGGGCAGCTGGGCATAGGGGCCGGTCTGGCCAAAGCCAGTGATGGCGCAATACACCAGCCGCGGGTTGATGGCGCGCAGGCTGTCGTAGTCCAGCCCGTATTTCTTGAGGCCACCTACCTTGTAGTTTTCCAGCAGCACGTCGGCCTGTGCGGCCAACTGCCGCACGATTTCCTGCCCTGCCGGCTGGGTAATGTCCACCGTCAGTGACTGTTTGCCACGGTTGGCCGCCAGATAGTAGGCCGCCGTACCATCGGGCAGGCTGGGTGGCGCCCACTGGCGGGTGTCGTCGCCCGAGCCGGGGCGCTCTACTTTGATCACCTCGGCCCCCAGATCGGCCAGCAGCTGGCCCGCCCAGGGCCCGGCCAGTACGCGGGTAAGGTCGAGGACTTTGATACCTGACAGTGCACCTGACATGTTTGTCTCCTGTAACGTGGGGCTGCCTGCAAAAAAACAGGCCCGGATTGCAGCCGGGCCTCAAGGACAGACAGGAACCAACATTCCGCCGGGGTGAAGCCCGCCGGCGGAACATCACATCAGGCGAATGCCTGAATACCGGTCTGGGCGCGGCCCAGAATCAGGGCATGCACATCGTGCGTGCCTTCATAAGTGTTGACGGCCTCCAGGTTCATCACGTGGCGGATGATGTGGAACTCGTCGCTAATGCCGTTACCACCGTGCATGTCACGGGCGATACGGGCAATATCCAGCGCCTTGCCGCAGTTATTGCGCTTGATCAGGCTGATCATTTCCGGCGCGGCACGGCCTTCGTCCATCAGGCGGCCCACGCGCAGCGCGGCTTGCAGCGCCAGGCTGATTTCGGTTTGCATATTGGCCAGCTTCAGCTGCACCAGCTGGGTAGCAGCCAGGGGGCGGTTGAACTGTTTACGGTCCAGCGTGTACTGGCGGGCACCGTGCCAGCAGAACTCGGCGGCACCCATCGCGCCCCAGGCAATGCCGTAGCGGGCTTTGTTCAGACAGCCAAACGGGCCTTTCAGGCCTTTCACGTGCGGCAGCAGCGCGTCTTCGCCCACTTCCACGTTGTCCATCACGATTTCACCGGTAATGGAGGCTCGCAGCGAGAACTTGCCTTCGATCTTGGGCGCGGACAGGCCTTTCATGCCTTTTTCCAGCACAAAACCGCGGATCTCGCCTTCGTCATCCTTGGCCCACACCACGAATACATCAGCGATCGGGCTATTGGTAATCCACATCTTGCTGCCGTGCAGTACATAGCCGCCGTCCACTTTACGGGCGCGGGTTTTCATACCGGCCGGGTCGGAACCGGCGTCCGGCTCGGTGAGGCCGAAGCAGCCCACCCATTCGCCGCTGGCCAGTTTGGGCAGGTATTTGTCTTTTTGCGCATCGGTGCCGTAGGCCCAGATCGGATGCATCACCAGGCTGCTCTGTACCGACATGGCGGAACGGTAGCCGGAATCCACACGCTCTACCTCGCGGGCGATCAGGCCGTAGGCCACGTGCGACAGGCCGGCGCAGCCGTGGCTGTCGATGGTGCAGCCCAGCAGGCCCAGCTCGCCCATCTCGCTCATGATCTCGCGGTCGAAGCGCTCTTCACGGTTAGCGGTGAGCACGCGCGGCATCAGGCGATCCTGACAGTAGGCGTAGGCGGTTTCGCGCACCATGCGCTCTTCGTCGGTGAGCTGATCGTTCAGCAGCAGGGCATCGTCCCAGTTGAACGGTGCGCGATTCGAGGTAGCGGCCATGCAGTTCTCCTTTGCATTTTGTTCCGCATTGCGGAATAATGTTCTGTCTTGCAAAATAGACTAGCAAGCCAGGCAGTAGCTGTAAAGTTTTTTGTGGGAGCAAGGCGCGCACTGCACTATTCTTGCCACTCTTCAGCCAGGAGCATTTCCACCATGTCGTTCACCCCGCAGGAAGACGAAAGCAAAGACCGCCTGTTTGTCGAGGCGCTGGCACGCGGCCTGCGCGTGCTGTCGGCGTTTCGCCCCGGCGAATCGGCGCTATCGAACCAGGTACTGGCGCAACGCACCGGCCTGCCCAAATCCACCGTATCCCGCCTGACCTATACGCTGACCAAGCTGGGCTACCTGTCGCAAGATGCCGACAGCGGCTACTACCGCCTGGGCCTGGCGGTGCTGGCGCTGGGCTCGGCCGTACTGGGCAGCTACGACATCCGCCGCGTAGCGGCCCCGCTGATGCGCGACTTTGCGCTCAAGCACACCATTTCGGTGAGCCTGGGCATGCGCGACGGCAGCGATATCGTGTATCTGGAAACCTGCCGCAGCCAGGCGCGGGTATCGGTGCAGCTCAGCGTGGGCTCGCGCGTGCCACTGGCCAGCACCGCCATCGGCCGCGCTTGCTACAGCAGCCTGAGCACCACCGAACGCGAGCTGGCCGACACCGATATGGCAGCCCGCTACGGCCAAGACTGGCCACTGGTGCAGGCCAAGCTGGAGCAGGCGCGCCAGCAGGTATTGCAGCGCGGCTACAGTGAATCGTTTGGCGAATTTGAACGCGACGTGATGGCGGTGGGCGTGGCCCTGCCCTCGCCCGCACCCGGCCAGGGCAGCCTGTGCCTGAACGCCAGCGGCCCGGCGTTTGCCTTTGACGCCGACACCATGCGTCAACAGATCGCGCCGGCGCTCATGCAGCTGGCACGACAGATCGTGCCTGGCGCATAAAGCACAAAAGGTTGGCCGCATGCGCTGCGGCCAACCTTTGTCTTGAGATTGCCGCGCCCGACTCAGGCGCGGATGTAGTTCACCAATTGCTCTATCACCAGCTGTTGCTCTTCGATGGTGGCACGCACCAGGTCGCCAATGGACAGCATGCCGATCACTCGGCCAGCCTCCATGACCGGCAAGTGGCGAAAGTGCTTGTCGGTCATCAGTGCCATGCATTCGGCCACACTTTGCTGTGGCCCCACGTACACTACCTTGCTGGTCATGATGTCGCGCACCTTGGTACCCGCCGAGGTACGGCCCTGCAACACGATGCGCCGGGCGTAGTCGCGCTCGGAAAAAATACCCAGCACATCGCCCATATCCATCACCAGCACGGCGCCGATATCCTGCTCGGCCATGGTCTGTAGTGCCTGAAACACGGTGGCATCCGGGCTGACGCTAATCAGTTCGCCGGATTTCCTTTCCAATAACTGCCTGACTGTCTGCATGACACCTCCACACGCTGCGGGTTGGACAAGGCGGCGCCCCACGACGCCAGCACCCTGTACTATAGCCGTCGCCATGTATCTGCCAAATGCAAAAAGGCTGCCAAAGGCAGCCTTTTCATTGCCAGCTCAACGACTTAGCCAGCCTTGATCATGGTACCCACGCCGGCGTCGGTCAGGATTTCCAGCAGCAGCGCGTGCGACACGCGGCCATCGATAATATGCACCGAGTTCACGCCGCTCTTGGCCGCATCCAGCGCCGAGCTGATTTTAGGCAGCATGCCGCCGCTGATGGTGCCGTCGGCAAACAGCTCGTCCACGCGGGCGGCGGTCAGGCCGGTGAGCAGCTGGCCTTGCTTGTCCAGTACACCCGGGGTGTTGGTCATCAGTACCAGTTTTTCGGCTTTCAGCGTTTCGGCCAGTTTGCCGGCTACCACGTCGGCGTTGATGTTGTAGGCCTCGCCTTCGCTGCCTACGCCGATAGGCGCTACCACCGGGATAAAGTCCTGGCTGTCCAGCAGGGACACCAGGCTGGGGTCGATATGCTCGATATCACCCACCTGGCCGATATCGATGTCTTCGTCGGACTCGGATTTCAGGAACAGCTTACTGGCGCGGATAAAGTGGCCGTCCTTGCCGGTAATGCCCACTGCCTTGCCGCCATGCTTGTTGATCAGCGACACGATTTCCTTGTTCACCAGGCCGCCCAGCACCATTTCCACCACGTCCATGGTTTCGCTATCGGTCACGCGCATGCCCTGGATGAACTGGCCTTCCTTGCCCACACGGTTCAGCAGGTCGTTGATCTGCGGGCCGCCGCCGTGTACCACCACCGGGTTCAGGCCTACCAGCTTCAGCAGCACCACATCCTTGGCAAAGTCTTCTTTCAGCTTGTCGTCGGTCATCGCATTGCCACCGTATTTGATCACGATGGTTTTGCCATTAAAGGAACGGATGTACGGCAGGGCCTCGGCCAGAATGGCTGCCTTGTCGATAGGGGCTACGCTCACGTCGGATTCTCCAGTAGCAAGATGGGGACACAGGTTGCTGCACAGCAATAACTGTCAGGTGTTGCATTCTAACCATGCCACTTAGTGAATATTGATTTATTAATTGAATTGGCAGAGTGCTTGCTCTACATTTCACCCTTCATTAATGAACCAATTTTCAGAGAAGGCAAGAATGGACAAGGAATCCTGTTGTCCGGTAGCGCGCTGGCGCCGTCGCAAGGAAGTGCGCCCTGCCGAAATTCTGGACGCAGCGCTGGCGCTATTCGTGGAAAAAGGCTTCAAAACCACCAAGATGGAAGACATCGCCAAAGCCGCAGGTGTCACCAAGGGCACGCCCTATCTGTATTTCGAAAACAAAGAAGACATCTTCAAGGCGGTGATCCGTGAAAACCTGGTCACCCGCCTGGCAGGCTTTGCCGAGCTGGTACAGCAGTTTGACGGCAGCAGCGCCGACCTGCTGCGCCTGATGATGCGCCGCTGGTGGCTGGAGGTCGGCGAATCGCCACTGGGCGGCATCTGCAAGCTGATGTTTGCCGAGGCCACCAATTTTCCCGAGCTGGCGCGCTTTTATCACGCCGAAGTCATCGAACCCAGCCACCAGATGCTGCTGCAGGTGCTGCGCCGCGGCATCGCCCGTGGCGAGTTCCGCAGCATCAACCCGGACGCCGTAGTGGACACGCTAGTGGCGCCCATGATGCTCACCATGACCTGGCGCTGCTCGTTTGGCCGTGTCCTGACCGAAAGCCAGCACCGCTCGCTGCCGCCGCTGGAGTATCTGGAGCTGTCGCTGGACCTGATGCTCAATGGTCTGAAAACGTCCGACTGAACCTATAAATAATTCCATATAGAACGAGGCAAACACACATGACTCCGCACTATCACAAGCTGGCGCTGGCCAGCGCGCTGCTGCTGGCACTGACTGCCTGCAAAGAGGAAGTCAAACCGGTAGAAGAAATCCGCCCGGTGCGCTACACCATTGCCGGCGCAGGCCAGCAAAGCCATCTGCGCCAGTTCAGTGGTGAAGTACGCGCACGCCAGGAAAGCCGCCTGGGCTTCCGCGTAGCCGGCAAAGTGGTAGAAAAACGCGTCAGCAGCGGAGACAGTGTGAAAAAAGGCCAGGTGCTGGCCGTACTGGACGCCAGCGACTACCAGCTCGATAGCCAGGCCAAGCAGGCACAGTTGGCCGCAGCCCAGGCCAATCTGGCCCAGCAGGCTGCCGACCTGAAGCGCTACCGCGAGCTATTGGCACAAAACTTCATCAGCGCCGCGCAGGTAGAGCGCCAGCACACCGCCGTGCAAAGCGCCCAGGCCAGCGTGCAGCAAGCCCAGGCCGCCTTGTCGGCCAGCCGCAACCAGGCCGGCTACACCAGCCTGATCGCCGACAGCGACGGTAGCGTCAGCGAAATCAGCATCGAGCCCGGCCAGGTGGTAGCAGCCGGCCAGATCGTCGCCAGAGTCGCCGCCGCGGGCGAGCGCGAAGTCTTGATCCAGGTACCGGAAAACGCCGTGGGCGAGCTACGCCAGGCCAGTAGCTTCAACGTGAAATGGTGGGCTGGCCAGCAAGCCATCCCCGCCACCCTGCGCGAGCTGTCCGGCGATGCCGACCCGGCCACCCGCACCTACGCGGCACGGCTGAAGCTGTCCGGCCAGCCTGACGGGCTGCGCCTGGGCATGACCGCCACGGTAGAAGCCAGCCTGCCAGGCCAGCACAGCGCCGCCATCAAGCTGCCACTGAGCGCCATTCTGGACGAGCAGGGCAAGCATTATGTCTGGGTGATTAACCCGAAAACCGCCAAGGTTGGCCGCAAGGCCGTGAGTGTAGGCCGCCCGGATAGCCAGGGCATCGACATTACTGCCGGGCTGAACGGGGGCGAACAAGTCGTTACCGCCGGCGTACACCTGCTGCGCGACGGCCAACGCGTTACCCTGCTGGCGAAATAAGGGCACCCATCATGAAGCAACAACCACTGAACCTGTCCGAATGGGCGATACGCAATAGCTCGCTGGTACGCTACCTGATGGTGGTACTGATGCTGGCCGGCATGTTTGCCTATACCCAGCTGGGGCAAAAAGAAGACCCGGAATTCACCTTCAAGGCCATGATGGTGCGCGTGCTGTGGCCTGGCGCTACCGCGCAGGAAACCGAGCAGCAAGTCACCGCCCGCGTCGAAAAGAAACTGCAGGAAATGGGCGAGCTGGAGTACGTCAAAAGCTACACCAAACCCGGTGAAGCCTTGCTGATCCTGTCCATCCGCGAAGATGTGTCCCCCAAAGACGTGCAGCAGCTGTGGTACACGGTGCGCAAGAAAATAGGCGACATCAAACACACCTTGCCTGGCGACATCCGCGGCCCGTTTTTCAATGACGAGTTCGGCGATACCTTCGGCAACCTGTACGCGTTTACCGGCGATGGCTTCAGCTACGAAGACGTGCGCAAGTACGTAGAAAAAGCCCGCCAGGAGATTCTGCGCGTGCCCGACGTGGGCAAGGTAGACATCATCGGCGAGCAAGAGGAAAAGATATACGTCACGCTCAATACCGCCAAACTGTCTGCCCTGCAGCTGGATAGCAGCCTGATCTGGAACGCCCTGGCGGCGCAAAACAGCATCAGCCCGGCCGGCAATTACGACACCGCCAACGAGCGTATCTGGGTACGCGTCAGCGGCAGCTACAACTCGGTAGACGCCATCGCCGCCACGCCGGTCAGTGCCGGCGGCAAAACCTTCCGCCTGGGCGATATTGCCAAGGTTGGCCGCGAGTTCGTCAACCCGCCGTCCTTCGGCATGCGCTTTGACGGCAAACCGGCAATTGGCCTGGCCATCAGCATGAAAAAAGGCGGCGATGTGCTGAAGCTGGGCAACAACCTGCAGCTGCTGATGGACGAAGTCAAAAGCAAGCTGCCGGTAGGCGTGGAAGTGCACGCCGTATCCGACCAGCCCAAGGTGGTGAAAACCGCCGTCAACGAGTTCATGCGCTCGCTGGTCGAGGCCGTGGTCATCGTGCTGGCGGTCAGCTTCTTCAGCCTGGGCGTGCGTACCGGCATCGTGGTGGCGCTGTCCATTCCGCTGGTACTGGCCATGACCTTCCTGGCCATGTACTTCCTGGGCATGGACCTGCAACGCATCTCGCTGGGCTCGCTGATCATCGCGCTGGGTCTGCTGGTAGACGACGCCATCATCGCGGTAGAAATGATGGCCATGAAGCTGGAGCAAGGCTGGAACAAATTCCAGGCCGCTACCTTTGCCTACACCAGCACCGCCTTCCCCATGCTGACCGGCACGCTGATTACCGCCGCCACCTTCCTGCCGGTGGGCATCGCCAAGTCCAACGCCGGCGAGTACGTGTTCAGCCTGTTTTCGGTGGTGAGCATTGCCCTGATCCTGTCATGGATCGTTGCCGTGGTCTTTACCCCGTATCTGGGCTACCGCCTGCTGCCGGAAACCATGGCAGGCCACGGCCACGCCGATGTGTACCAGAAGCCGTTCTACGTGCGCTTCCGCCGTGCCGTGGAGTGGTGCCTGGACCACCGCAAGACCGTCATCGCCCTCACCCTGGCCGCTTTCGTGCTGTCCATGGTGGCGTTCAAGCTGTTCGTGGCGCAGCAGTTCTTCCCCTCGTCCAACCGCCCGGAGCTGATGGTAGACATGTGGCTGCCGCAAAGCGCCAGCTACGAAGCCACCGAGCGCGAGGTGAAAAAGCTGGAAAGCCAGCTCAAAGGCGATAGCAATATCGTCAGCGTCACCAGCTACGTCGGCGGCGGCAGCCCGCGCTTCTACCTGCCACTGGACCAGCAACAGCAGCACCTGAACTATGCGCAGCTGATGGTGATGACGCGCGATGAAAAAGTGCGCGAGCAGGTAAAACACAAGCTGGAAAAAATGTTCGACACCGACTTCCCGCTGGTACGCGGCCGGGTGACGCGCCTGGAAAACGGCCCGCCGGTAGGCTACGCGGTACAGTTCCGCGTGATGGGTGAAGACCACCAGCAGGTACGCGATATCGCCAGCCAGGTCGAAGCCCTGGTGCGCAGCCACCCCGGTGCCCGCCACATCAATAACGACTGGGGCGAACAGGCCCGCTCGCTACGCGTGGAGATCGACCAGGACAAGGCACGTGCGCTGGGCATGTCCAGCCAGAGCCTGGGCCGCCAGCTGCAGATGATGCTGACCGGCAGCACGGTAACCGAGTGGCGCGAAGGTGATAAGGCTATTGCCGTCAGCGCCCGCCTGGCAGGCAACGAGCGCCAGCAGATCGAACAGCTGGGCAGCCTGATGGTACAAACGGCCAGCGGCCGCTACGTACCAGTGTCGCAGCTGGCCAACATCGTCTACGCACCGGAAGAAAGCATCATCTGGCATCGCAACCGCCTGCCTACCGTGTCGGTACGCGCCGACGCTGCCGACGGCGTACAAGCGGCCGATATTTCCAACGCGCTGTGGCCCAAGATGCAGGCGCTGGAAAAAACCCTGCCGCTGGGATACCACATCGAGCTGGGCGGGTCGCTGGAGTCCAGCAAAAACTCGCAAGCGGCCATTGCCAAGGTACAGCCGCTGATGCTGGTGATTGTGTTTACCCTGCTGATGCTGCAGCTCAAGAGCTTCCAGCGCAGCCTGCTGGTGGTGCTGACCGCACCACTGGGCATGATCGGCGTCACGCTGACGCTAATCCTGTTCAGCGCGCCGTTCGGCTTTGTGGCCATGCTGGGGGTAATCGCGCTGGCTGGCATGATCATGCGCAACTCGGTGATCCTGGTAGACCAGATCGAAACCGACATCAGCGAGGGCATAGACCGCTTCGAAGCCGTGGTGGGCTCTACCATCCGCCGCTTCCGCCCCATCATGCTGACCGCCCTGGCCGCCATTCTGGCCATGGTACCGCTGACGCGCAGCACCTTCTGGGGCCCGATGGCGGTAGCCATCATGGGCGGCTTGCTGGTGGCCACCCTGCTTACACTGTTTTTCCTGCCGGCGCTGTACTCGGCCTGGTTCAAGGTGCGCCGGCCACAAACACATTAATCATTTTCCTGCTGAAAAGCGCGCCATATTCCGTTATGGTGATAACTGCAGAACAGTTTACTTTTTTATGGAACAAGCGATGAACACACGCCATCCGCTGATCATTACCGCCCTGCTGGCGCTGGGTGCCGCCAGCAGCGCCCAGGCCTTCGACCTGAATGCCGCGGTACAAGCCGCACGCAGCTACGACGCAGGCTACGCCGGTGCCCGCGCCACCCTGCAGGCCGGCCAGGAAAAAGCCGTCCAGGGCCGCGCCCAGCTGCTGCCTAGCGTCGGCCTGTCTGCCAGCCTCACGCGCACCGACGCGATGAAGCCGGACGCCGACCCGTACAACACCCGCAGCGTGGGCGTACAGCTCACCCAGCCACTGTTCGATATCGGCAGCTACAGCGCCTACAAGAAAGGCCTGATTGCCAGCGAGCTGTCCGGTGTGCAGTTCGACGCCAGCAGCCAGCAACTGATTGCCGACGTGGCACGTGCCTACTTTGACGTGCTGCTGGCCGAAGACGTGCTGAACGTCACCCAGGCCACCAAGAAAGCCTACGACCGCCAGCTGGCGCAGGCCAAAAAGTCGTTTGAAGTCGGCACCGCTACCATTACCGATACCCACGAAGCCCAGGCTGGCTACGACGCCGCCCAGGCGCGTGAAATT
Source organism: Vogesella aquatica (assembly GCF_028548455.1). Classification (GTDB taxonomy): domain Bacteria; phylum Pseudomonadota; class Gammaproteobacteria; order Burkholderiales; family Chromobacteriaceae; genus Vogesella; species Vogesella aquatica. The sequence continues at coordinate 95,853 of NZ_JAQQLF010000016.1, read as the reverse complement.
GCCGCCATGAGCGACCTGGAAATCAAGCGTAATACGCTGGCCAGCCTGACCGGGCTCAAGCCAGAGAGCATCAATCGCCTGCGCCAGCAACCCGCCCTGGCCACCCAGAGTGCCGGTGAGCTGGACGCCTGGATCCAGCGCGCCGAGGCCGGCAGCCTGGCGCTGAAAGCGGCGCAGCAACAACAGCTGCTGGCCGAGCGCAGCCTGGAAGAGGCACGCGGCAAACACCTGCCCACCGTCAACCTCAACGCCGGTCTCAGCGACAACTACAGCACCAGCGCCAGCAGCAAAGCCAGCGGCCAGCAGCGCACCCGCGGCAATACTCTGGGCCTTAACCTGAGCCTGCCACTGTACGCCGGTGGCGCGATCAGCTCGCAAGTGACCGAGGCGGCGGCCAACCTGGACAAGGCACGCGAAGACGTGGAAGCCGCGCGCCGCAAGGTACGGCTGGATATCCGCCGCGCCTGGCTGGGCGTCAGCAACGGCGCCGCGCTGGTCAAAGCGCAGGAGCAGCTGCAGATCTCGGCCAAGAGCAAGCTAGACTCCACCAAGCTGGGCAAAGACGTGGGCGTACGCACCAACCTGGACTTGCTCAACGCCGAGCGGGACTACCAGGACGCCGTACGGGCCCTGGCCGAGGCGCGCTACAGCTACCTGTACGCCCGCCTGTCGCTGGCGCAAGCCGCCGGCGAGCTGGACGACAAGGCAGTGGCCGAGGTAAACGGCTTCTTCTGAGCGCCCTCCCCGCAGCCCAACCCGCCATGCGGCCAACCTGCTACCAGGTTGGCCGCATTTTTACTGCGCGTGCCGAATCGCCACACTGCACACCAGCAAAGTGTTTAAATAATCAATCACCCGTGACTTTTTACTAAACACAGCGCTAGAATGCGTTCAAACAATGGCCAACGATACGCTTTGCCCGTGTCGCGGCAAACCAGGCCAGCCCGGTCGTCTATCTAGGAGAGATTCATGAACCCGCAAGAACTGATGCAGCGTAAAGCCAACGCCACCCCGCGCGGTGTGGGCGTGATGTGTTCCTTCTTTGCCGAGCGCGCCAAAAACGCCGAAATCTGGGACACCGAAGGCAAGCGCTACATCGACTTTGCCGGCGGTATCGGTGTACTGAACACCGGCCACCTGCACGACAAAGTGCAAGCCGCCGTGGCAGAGCAGCTGAACAAATTCAGCCACACCTGCTATCAGGTGGTGCCGTACGAGCTGTACATCGAGGTAGCCGAACAGCTGAACAAGCTGGCCCCGATCCCGGGTGACAACAAAACCGCTTTCTACACCACAGGTGCCGAAGCCGTTGAAAACGCCGTCAAGATCGCCCGCGCCGCCACCGGCCGCCCCGGCATCATCGCCTTTGGCGGTGGTTTCCACGGCCGTACCCTGATGGGCATGGCGCTGACCGGCAAGGTAGCCCCGTACAAGATCGGTTTCGGCCCGTTCCCGTCCGACGTGTACCACGCGCTGTTCCCGAACCCGCTGCACGGCGTATCGATCGAAGAGTCCATCGCCAGCATCGAAAAGCTGTTCAAGTACGATATTGAAGCCACCCGCGTAGCCGCCATCATCTTCGAACCGGTACAGGGCGAAGGCGGTTTCTACCAGGCGCCGGCCGAGTGGGTACGCGCACTGCGCGCCCTGTGTGATGCCCACGGCATCCTGCTGATTGCCGACGAAGTACAGGCCGGCTTTGCCCGTACCGGCAAATTCTTCGCCATGGAACACTACGATGTAGCCGCCGACCTGATGACCATGGCCAAATCCATGGCAGGCGGTTTCCCGATCTCCGCCGTGGTTGGCCGCGCCAGCGTGATGGACGCACCAGCACCGGGTGGCCTGGGTGGCACCTACGCCGGCAGCCCGCTGGCCCTGGCCGCCGCCAAGGCCGTGATCAGCGCCATCCAGGAAGAAAAACTGCTGGAACGCGCCAACAAGCTGGGCACGCAGCTGAAAGAAACCCTGAACGGCCTGAAAGCCGAGATCCCGCAAATCGCCGACGTACGCGGCCCGGGTGCCATGATTGCCGTGGAATTCAACAAGGCCGGCAGCCACGACGCCGACGCCGAGTTCGCCAAGAAAGTACAGACCAAGGCGCTGGAATCCGGCCTGATCCTGCTGCTTTGCGGCGTGTACGGCAACGTGGTGCGTTTCCTGTTCCCGCTGACTATCGAAGACGAAATCTTCGAAGAAGCGCTGCAGAAACTGGTTGCCGCCATCAAGGCCTGATACTGAACTAGCCTGACCCTGCGGCCAACCTTGCCCCTGGCAACGTTGGCCGCATCGCCAAAAGGACACCCCCATGCTGAACCTGAAAGACCCGTCCCTGCTGCGCCAGCAGTGCTACATCAACGGCCAGTGGCTCGACGCCGACAGCGGCGAAACCATCGCCGTGACCAACCCGGCCACCGGCGAAGTGATCGCCCACGTGCCGAAAATGGGCCGTGCCGAAGCCGAGCGTGCCGTATCCGGCGCCGCCGAAGCGTTCAAGACCTGGAAAAAGAAATCCGCCAAAGAGCGCGCCACTATCCTGCGCAAATGGTTCGACCTGATGATGGCCAACCAGGACGACCTGGGCGTGATTCTCACCAGCGAACAAGGCAAGCCGCTGGCAGAAGCCAAAGGTGAAATCGCCTACGGTGCCAGCTATATCGAGTGGTACGCCGAAGAAGCCAAGCGCATCTACGGCGACACCATTCCGTCTACCGGTGCCGACAAGCGCATTCTGGTGACCAAGGAGCCGATCGGCGTTACCGCCGCCATCACGCCGTGGAACTTCCCGAATGCCATGATCACCCGCAAGGCTGCCCCGGCGCTGGCCGCCGGTTGCCCGATGGTGGTACGCCCGGCCAGCCAGACCCCGCTGTCGGCACTGGCCATCGCGGTACTGGCCGAGCGCGCCGGCATGCCGGCTGGCGTATTCTCGGTGCTGACCGGTGGCTCTACCGAAATCGGCGGTGTGCTGACCGGTAGCGACACCGTGAAGAAATTTTCCTTCACCGGTTCTACCGAAGTTGGCCGCAAGCTGATCAGCCAGTGCGCAGAGACCGTGAAGAAGGTATCGATGGAGCTGGGCGGTAACGCGCCGTTCATCGTGTTCGACGATGCCGACCTGGATGCCGCCGTGGAAGGCGCCATGATTTCCAAGTACCGCAACGCCGGCCAGACCTGCGTGTGCGCCAACCGTCTGCTGGTACAGGACGGCGTGTACGACGCCTTCGCAGAAAAATTTGCCGCCGCCGTAGCCAAACTGCAGGTGGGTAACGGCCTGGAAGCCGGCGTGACTCAGGGCCCGATGATTGACAGCAATGCAGTCAGCAAGGTGGAAGAGCACATCGCCGACGCACTGGCCAAAGGCGGCAAGCTGGTTACCGGCGGCAAGCGCCACGCGCTGGGCCACAGCTTCTTCGAGCCAACCGTGATCACCGGCGTAACCCCGGCGATGAAAGTAGCCAAGGAAGAAACCTTCGGCCCGCTGGCGCCGATCTTCCGCTTCCACAGCGAAGCAGAAGCCATCCAGATGGCCAACGATACCGAGTTCGGCCTGGCGTCCTACTTCTACGCCCGTGACATCGGCCGCATCTTCCGCGTGTCCGAAGGCCTGGAGTACGGCATGGTAGCGGTAAATAGCGGCATTCTGTCCAACGAAGCCGCGCCGTTCGGTGGCGTGAAGCAGTCCGGCCTGGGCCGCGAAGGCTCCAAGTACGGCATCGAAGACTACCTGGAAATCAAGTACGTGCTGCTGGGCGGTATCGACAAGTAAGCCTGCGCGGCATGCAAAAAGCCGGCGCCCTCGGAGCGCCGGCTTTTTTACGGTTTCATCGCGTAGCCAGCAACGCTGGCTTACTGGCTGCCCAGCGTGGCCACCACGCGGTTGCGGCCCTGCTCCTTTGCCTGGTAACAGCGCAGGTCGGCACGCTGGATGATGTCGTGCGGACGCGTATCCTGCGGCTGCACCTGCGTCAGGCCGATACTGGCGGTGACGCGGCAGACATCCGGGTTGCTCTGCGGGCGCAGGCGCGCAATATCGCCACGCACGGCCTCCATGATGCCTTGCGCGGTATCGCGGGTACAGTTGTACAGAATCAGGGCAAACTCGTCGCCGCCCAGGCGGGAAATGACATCAGTATTGCGCAGGCGTTTTTGCAGAATGGCGGCGATATCCTGCAGGATCTGGTCGCCAGCCTGGTGGCCGCCGCTGTCGTTCACCTGCTTGAAGTGATCCAGGTCCATCATCACCACCACATTGTTTTGCGCCATAGCCTCGCCGTTGTCCAGCAACACGGTGAGCGCACCCAGAAAGCCACGGCGGTTCAGCAGGTTGGTGAGCGCGTCATGGGTGGCTTCCCAGCGGTGCTTGCGTTCACGGCGGCGGCGTTCGCTATCGTCGTGCAGTACGCAGATCTTGTAGCCGTGCATGCTGCCGGCAGCCTGCACCACCGACAGGGTCAGCACCACCGGCTGCAGACGCATGTCGCGCGACAGCAAATCCAGCTCTACCGGCACCGCCATACGGGTTTCAGCCAGCGTCGCCAGCGATACCGCCTGGCCGCTATCCGGATACGCCAGCGACACGAATAGCGCCAGCGAGCGCCCCTGCGCCTCTTCGGCATTCAGGCCTAGCAGGCGTTGGGCGGGCGGGTTGATATACGACACCTCGTCCAGCTGGTTGGTCAGTACTACCGCGTCGGCAATGGAAGTCAGGATGGCCATGCCGCGCTCGCGCTCGGCATTCATCGACAGCAGGGCTTCTTCCCTGTCGCTGACATCGTGCACCACGCCAAGAAAGCGCAGGATGCTGCCCTGCTGCAAACGGGTAAAGCGCAACTCCACCCTGATCGGGACGCCCCGCACACCGGTGAGATGGCATAGCTGGTAAAAGCCCGCTGCATCGCCATGGCGCAAAGCCTGCCACTCCGGCTCGATGGTGTCGCGCTGAGCCGGATGCACCGCATCCAGCCAATGGCGCCCCAACCAGTCTTCTTCGCGCTGTGCCAGGCCGCCCAGCGCGAGGGTGGCACGGTTGCAATACACCAGCAGGCCATCGGCATCGGTGACAAAGATGCCCAGCGGCGATGACTCGTTCAAGGCGCGAAAGAACGCCTCGCGTGCGGCCAACTCCTCGCTGATGCGCTCACGCTCCCCGAACACGTCGGTAAGCGTTTGCGCCAGCATTTCCAGCTCGTGGCTGCCCTGTATCTTGACACTTTTCTCGGCACCGAATGCCATGGCTTGGACTTTGCCACGCAGCGCCTGCAGCGGCCCCAGCAAGCGGTGAACGCCCCACCAGCCTACCGGAAAGGCCAGCAAGGTAGCCAACAGCACGATCAGCATATGGTTACGTGCCATCACGCTGATGGGTTCGTAGGCTTCGCGCAGGGGAAACACGCCACCGACCACCCAGTTCACGTTCTTCATATTGCGGTACACCATCAACGCGGGTTCGCCGTTGGCCGCCAGGCTCTCGGTGCTACCGTCCCAGCCTTGCAGTGCCCTGCCGAATACCGGGTCACGGCTGGTATCAGGGCTGGCCTGCATGATACGGCTACGGTCGGGGTGGAAGATGGTGAGCCGGCTGGCGCGGGTGTTGATATTGATGTAGCCGGTACCGCCAATGGCAATGGAGCGCAAATCGCCAAACAGCTCGGGGGCAAACAGCTCCAGGCTACCGCCCAGCACGCCGGCAAACTGGCCGTGCTCGTCCAGGATGGGCGAGGTGAATATGATCAGGCTGCGTTTGATGTCGCCCGCCACGCGCACCGGCTCGGAAATCTGCGAGCGCAGCGTGTCCCGTGTCTGGGCAAAGTAGGCGCGGTCCAGCACGCTGGTGCCGCGCCGCCCCGGCAGCTCGGGGTAATCGGCCACCACATTGCCCTCTGCATCGAATAGCATGATGCTGCTGAAACTACCCTTCAGGTAGCGAAAACCATGCAGGATCTCGGGGGCATGTTTGCGGATATTATTGCCGTCCAGCTGCAAGCTGGCAGCCGCCTGCTCCAGCAAGACATGGCGCGTGCGCACGCGGTCGTCAATGTCGTCGCTCAGACGGGTTACCACGTCTTCCAGGTGCTGTAGCTGCATGCTGCGCACGCGTGCCTTGCCCTCCAGGTAGCTGAGCGAGCTGGTAAACAGCACCACGACGACAATCAATAACGAGCAAAACAGCGCTAGTCGTGTGCGCAGGGATTTCAAGCCAAGCCAGCCGGGCAAATACCGCTCCTAAATGCAAATATCATTAAAAGGTTAACTATTCTGCCTTGATGACATTATTTCTATAAAAGAATATATGGAAACCCGCTATCCAACCGGCAGCAAGCCTAAGCAAAACCTGCCCGTACCGCCGGGTGCATCGCCGCTCGCTGCTTCAATGATATCTGGCCTGCTGCTCGCGCAGGCCAATGCCGGCCTGGCGCAGGCACTCGGACAAGTCCACCCACGCCTGCACACGGCTTGGCCCCAGGTCTGGCACCAGCAGCCATTGCACGCGGTTCAGCAGCGTACCGCTGTCACGCGCCAGCAACTGCACGTCGTAGGCTTGCTGCTCGGGCAGGAATTCGGCCACTGCCTCGACGTTTTCCAGCTTGTCCGTCTTGCCCTGCACCAGCGCCATGTGCAGGCCCAGGCGCTTGCGGTTAAAGGCATATACGCCAGCACCCAGCGCGTCCCACCACGGCAGCGGGGCAAATAGCTCGGCCTCGCCATATTTCATTTCGGCGGCAATGGCCTGCTGCACCAGCGGCATGGCGGCATCCAGTGCCTTGCGGGCGTGTTGGCGTACGCGGTCGATATCCAGCTTGCCGCTTTCCACAATAAAGGGCAGCCAGCACAACGATAACTGCGGATTCACCGTCTGGCTGGCCGCGTCAAAGGTGGCGCGCGCGGCGTCCACGTCTTGCTGTGCCATATCGCAACCGGCGTCCATGATGGCGGCCAGGTGCACCAGCGACTGGCAGCTACGCTCGATCAGCATGTCGGTGTTGAAAATGGTGGGCGACAGCCACAACACGGTGTCTTCCGGCAGGCCCAGCGCGTCTACCAGCGCCGGCTCCACGCGCTCCAGCAGCGGGAAGTGCCACCAGAAGCCGCCCTGCGCACGCGAGAAAATCATGGGCAGTGCCCATAGCTCGTAAGACACCACGCTGCCATCCGGGCGCATCACTTCGGGGAAGGCGATGCTGTCGCGCGCCAGCGCCAGTAGCTGCTCGCGGGCAGCGGTATGCTCCTGCAACGCCAGCTGCGCCTCGGTAAATACCGCCTGATCGCCGCCAGAGAGCGCCTGCTGCACCAACATGGGTAGCTGCATGCGTTTCATCGGGTTGCTGTCGGCTTCCATCGCCGTACTCACCAGCTCCTTGATACGCTGCTGACGCTCGGCGGGGGGCAATGGCTCGGTAGGTACCAGCCGGAAGTCTCGCTCTTTGGGCGCGACTTCGCGCTCGATATAGGCTTTTTGCAGGCGCTGGTACTCCTGCATGGCTTCGTCGCAGACTTTTTTCAGCTGGGTGGCGGTGGGCAGCTCGCCCCAGAAGTTGAAATCGAACAGGCGAAAACCCGAGTTGGTGACGTAGTGCGTCAGATTGTTGGCAGCATCAAACAGTACATCGCTTTGAAAGCCTTCCTGCTCACGGCTGTCAAACGGGGTCTGATCCATGCCCACCAGACGGCAGACAAAAGCCGGGGCCACGGTATGAATCACATACTCGTAAGGCTCCAGGCCTTTCTCTTCGACGGCATCGCCAAAGATAAAACGGCTGGGAATAAACGGATCGCCCTTGATGCGGGCATTGCGCGGGTGGGATTTCATGCGGCTGACGTCGTTACTGCCTTGTAAAACCAGCGATTTTACCCCGACGTTGGCCGCATCGTGAAATTAATCTCCCAGCGCCAGCTGATAGCGATAGAAACGCTGGTCGCGCTGCCAGCCTTGCGCGGCATAAAGCGCCTGCGCCGTATGGTTATCCACCGCGGTGACCAGGTCCAGCCGCTGTACGCCGTGCTGGCGCGCCAGCGCGGCCGCTGCCTGCAGTAGCGCCTGCCCCACGCCGCGCTGGCGGGCGGCTTCGGCCACATACAGGTCATTCAACAGCCACACCGGGGCAGCCAGTACCGAGCTGAACTGCGGCAGCAGCTGGGTAAACCCTAGCAGCTGGCCTTGCTGCTGGTACACCAGCACGTGGCTGTCGGCGCGGATCAGGCGCTGGCGGATGAAGTCGTGCGAAGTTGGTGCATCGCCCTGCTTGCCATAAAAGCGCCGGTACGCGTCAAACAGCGCGGCCAACTGCGGCAGGTCGGCCAGCGTGGCCGCCCGGATGCCATCGGGTAGCGTGGTGGCGGCCTGCTGCCGGCGGCATTGGTCCAGGCTGTGGCGCTGCTGCCCGCCGGTGTCAAAGTTGGCCGCATCCAGCCAGGCTTCCAGCACCGCGCGGTTAGCCGGCCATTCGCTGTCCAGCAGGCTGAACCAGGCAGTATCGCGGTTCAGCCCCCAGTTGACGCGCGCCTGGCGGAAGATGCCCTCGAAGGTAAAGCCCAAGCGCTCGGCAGCACGCATGGACGGCGCGTTCAGGCTGTTGCACTTCCACTCGTAGCGGCGGTAGCCCCAGTCGAAAGCTTGTTTCATCATCAGATACATCGCTTCGGTGGCCGCCACCGTGCGCTGCAAGCGTGGCGAAAAGCGCAGCCAACCTACCTCGATGACACCGTTGGCCGCATCGATGCGCAGATAGCTGCAGCTGCCGATGACATCGCCGCTGGCATTATCGACGATGGCAAAAAACAGCGGATCGCTGCTGCTTTCCATCATGGCAAACCAGGCCGCCCAGTCGGCATCGCTTTGCGGGCGCGGCATCAGGTAAGCCCAGTCGCGGCCGTCGCGGTCAAGCTCCAGCGCCGCGCGCAGGCTGTCGCCGTGGCGGGTGCGCTCGAACGGCTCCAGCCGGCAATGGTGACCTTGCAGCGTAACTTTCTGCGGCGGGCAAGCGCCCGGCCAGCCCGCTACCGGCGCCCCCAGTGGCTGTTGAAATGCGTCGTAGTGCATATCAACCCCCACAGCCGCAGTCGTCCGACGGCGCAACACCGCAGCTGGCGCCGCCCTGCACCGTGGGGTAGCCGTCGCGCTTCCACCAGTCCACACCGCCTTGCAGCTCTTTGACGGTAAAACCCAGCTCGGCCAGCTTCAGCGCGGTTTTGGTGGAGGCATTGCAGCCGATACCGTCGCAGAAGGTCACCAGCAGCACGTCGCGCGGCAGCTGCGCCGTGGTCTCGGCACGAATGGTACGGTGCGGCAGGTTGATGGCACCCGGCAGCGTTTCCTGCGCGTAGGCGGCGGCGGAGCGCCCATCCACCAGCTGCAGGGCCGCGCCTTGCTTGAGCTGCTCGGCCACATCCCAGCTATCGATCTCGAAAGCGAGTTTGGTCCGGTAAAACGCGAGTTGTGCTTGTTGTTGATCTGAGAATGACATGGTGCGCTCCCGAACTTAGGACAAAACTGGCTCACAGCGTACGTCGGTACGCACGGAGTTCGCGATAAAGCATTGTGCATGCGCCTGATGGTGCAGCGCATGCAACTCGGACAATGAAGGTTGCTGGCCGCAGAACTGTACGGCTGGATGCAGCGTGACTTGGCTAAGCCACACGCGGCCCTGCTCCCCCACCGCCATGCTACCCACGGCGGCATCCTGATAGCGATCCACCACCCAGCCTGCCGTGGCGGCCAGGGACAAGAACCACAGCATGTGGCAGCTAGCCAGTGCAGCCACAAACATTTCCTCGGGGTCAGCTGCTGTTGGGTCGGAATACGGTACTTTCACCACGTGAGGTGAAGACGATGCACGCAGCACCATTCCGCCATCAAAATGAATCTCGTGCAGCCGGCTATACGCGTTATCCACAAATGCTGCCGTACCTCGCTGCCAACGCAACGTTGCGCTATGTTTGCTCATTGGCTTCTCCGTCTTGGTGAAATGTCCAAGCCATGATAAAACAATAGCGGCCCCATAGAAGAACCAATAGCTCACCGCATAAAGGAGCCAATTTTGCCGACCTGGATTGTAGACTTTCTCATGACCCGGCTAGCGCGGCACAGTGATGAAGGCCTGGCCAAACAGCTGACCCGCCTGATTCGTGAAGCGATCGTAGCCGGGCGTTTTACGGAAGTGTCACATGGCGAGCAGGGCGTAGCACGACTACCGGCCAGCCGTGAGCTAGCGAGGCAACTACACCTTGGCCGCAATACCGTGATCCAGGCTTACGAGCAACTGCAGGCCGAGGGTTATCTTGAAACCCGTCAGGGAGCGGGTAGCTTTGTCGTGCCGGCATTCCTGCGCAAACCCGGACCGACAGCGGTCAGGGCGCAGCCACTGGGCTTATCATCGCGGGGGAACGCACTGGTAAGCACCGCAACCATACCAGACGGGCTGAGTGGTGCTTTTGCACCCGGCATGCCAGAAATACGCCAGTTTCCCCACCACGTCTGGCAAAACCTGTTATCACGCCACCAGCGCAGTACACCTTGGCCCAAGCTAGGTTATACCGTCGACGGTGGTCTGCCCGCACTACGGGAAGCGCTAGCCGAATACCTGGTGCTATCGCGTGGCGTGCGCTGCACCCCGGAACAAATCCTGATCATCAGCGGCGCGCAGATCGGCATGGAGCTGAGCGCACGGCTGCTGGCTAATCAGGGTGAGGTGGCCTGGGTAGAAGAACCCGGCTACGCCGGGGCCCATGCTTCCTTGCAGGCCGCAGGCATGGATTTGGTGGCAGCCGCAGTAGACGACGAAGGCCTGAACCCAGACAGCGTCCAGGATACGCGCACGCCACGGCTTATCTACACCACCCCCTCGCACCAGTACCCTTTGGGCGTGGTGATGAGCCTGCCACGTCGGCTGGCTCTACTGGCACACGCCGCACGCTGCGGCGCCTGGATTCTGGAAGACGACTACGACAGCGAATTCCGCTACAGCTCGCAGCCGCTACCGGCACTGCAAGGGCTGGCCCAGGACGAGCGCGTGATCTATGTGGGCACCATGAGCAAGGTGATGTACCCCGGCTTGCGCATTGCCTATATGGTGGTCCCGGACGGGCTGATTGACGCATTCCGGCGCGCCCATGCCCGCCTGTACCGCGAGCCCCCTTATATCACGCAGGCTGCGCTGTCAGACTTCCTGCAGCAAGGCCACTTTGCCCGGCACGTGCGGCGCATGCGTGAGCTGTACCAAGCACGCCAACACACGCTACGCAGTGCACTAGCAAGCTCGTCCGCGCACTGGCTACCCCTATCCAGCGGCAAAGCCGGTCTACATCTGATGGCACACTTGCCGATGCTGGCAAACGAGCTTGCACTGAGCCATGCCGCTGCGACCCAGGGCGTAGTACTCCGGCCCCTGGCACGCAACTACCTGGGCCAAGCACCGCAGAAAGGGTTGGTACTGGGCTATGCCGGCGTCAACGATCATGAAATCAGGCACGGCGTAGCCATCCTGGCCCGATTGCTACAAGAGGTACAACACCATGACTAAACCTGCCCTGTTAATCAGTGCCTGCCTGCTTGGCCAGCCGGTACGCTACGACGGTGCCAGCAAAGGCATGAATACGAGCTGGCAACAGCAGTTGGCCGCACGCTATGCCTTGCTGCCCTTCTGCCCGGAATGCGCCGGCGGCCTGCCCACCCCAAGACCTGCAGCGGAAATATACGGAGGCCATGGCAGACACGTGCTGGCAGGCCAGGCAACAGTACACACCGCCAGTGGCGGCGACGTCAGCGCGGCCTTTATCCGCGGCGCCCGGCTAGCGCTGGCGCTGGCGCAGCAGCACGGCTGTACGCTGGCATTACTGAAAGCCAACAGCCCGTCTTGCGGCAACCGGCAGATTTACAGCGGGCTGTTTGATGGCCAGCTGCAGGAAGGTGCCGGCGTGTGCGCCGCCTTGCTGCAACAACATGGCATAACGGTGTATAACGAAACCGAGCTGGCACAGCTACTGTAGCTCGCCACCACCCACCACAAGGACCACCATGCTCACCCTGCACCACCTGAATAACTCGCGCTCGCAGCGCATATTGTGGCTGATGGAAGAGCTGGCGCTGCCCTACCACATCACCACCTATCAACGCGACCCGGCCACGCTGCTGGCCCCGGCAGAGCTCAAGGCCATCCACCCGCTGGGCAAGTCGCCCGTGGTAAGCGATGGCGACATCGTGGTGGCAGAATCCGGCGCCATCGTGGAATACCTCGTCGATACGTACGACACGACGCACAGCCTGAAACCCGCCGCCGGCAGCCAGGCCGCACGCGACTACACTTACTGGCTGCACTATGCCGAAGGCTCGGCCATGCCGCCGCTGCTGATGAGCCTGGTATTCAGCCGCATCAGCAAGCCCCCGATGCCGGCGCTGTTGCGCCCGCTGGCACGCATGATCGAAAAAGGCGTGCGCCAAGGCTATATCGACCCGCAGCTGGACATGCACCTGCGCTATATCGACAGCCATCTGGCCAGCAGCGGCTGGTTTGCCGGAGACAGTTTCAGCGCCGCCGACATCCAGATGAGCTTTGTGCTAGAAGCGGCCAACAGCCGCGTGCCGCTATGCAAGAGGCTGCCGCATATCCAGGATTTTTTGCAGCGCATCCACGCCCGCCCGGCCTACCAGGAAGCGCTGCTGGCTGGCGGCCAGTACGACTACGCGTAAAGCACACGCCTGCGGCCACCCCCCGCGGCAGGCGGAAAACGCAAAAAGCCCAGTCCGAAGACTGGGCTTTTCTGAATTTCTTGGTAGGCCGTGCGGGATTCGAACCTGCGACCAACGGATTAAAAGTCCGCTGCTCTACCAGCTGAGCTAACGACCCGCCGTGTGGCGGTATGATGGTAGGCCGTGCGGGATTCGAACCTGCGACCAACGGATTAAAAGTCCGCTGCTCTACCAGCTGAGCTAACGACCCATCATACATTTTCTCTCGGAGTGGTAGGCCGTGCGGGATTCGAACCTGCGACCAACGGATTAAAAGTCCGCTGCTCTACCAGCTGAGCTAACGACCCGTCCTTGAGAGAAAGCGACTATACCTATCGAAGGCTGGCACGTCAAGCAGTTTCCGTAAAAAAGCCTGAAAACCGCCCAATCCGGAACCTTTACCCAGCAGGAATGCCGAAATCATGCCCCTGCAACACTCGCCGCCACCCAGCCCAGATAGGCAGGCAAACCGCATTCTGCTGCCACAGCAATAATTTCTGGTACATCATAGGGGTGAAGTGCTTGGATTCTGGCCTGCAACCCCTCATATTGGTTTGCAGTGGTCTTGATCAGCAACGGGATTTCACTGGCGGTTTCAATACGTCCCTCCCAGCGATAGACCGACTGGCAGGCTGGCAAGATATTGACACACGCGGCCAAGCCCTCGCCCACCAGCACCGCTGCCATATGCTGCGCAAGCGCTTCATCCGGCACATTGCACACTACGATTAACACCTTCATGCGGATATCCGTTTCATGCGTGGATTACTGATACTTTTACTGTTGTACCCGTTTCTGGAAATGTACTCGCTATTCAGCCTGGCCGACCATATCGGCGGTGGCTGGACGCTAGCCTGGGTTATTGTCACCTTCTTGCTGGGTAGTGCCCTGATGCGCAACAGCAAGCTGGGCGGGCTGCTGACCCTGGCCGGCACCCTGCGCGAAGGCAAGGTATCGCTGTTCTCGCTATTGTGGCCGCTGCGCGTGATGCTGGCCGGCTTGCTGCTGGCCATTCCCGGCCTGGTAAGCGATGTACTGGCCCTGCTACTGATGCTGCCGTGGAAAGGCCCCAAACTTGCCAATATCGATATGAGCCAGGCCTTCCGCCAACCCGGTGCCCAGCAGCATGGCCCGGATAATGCGGCCAACGGTGACATTATCGAAGGCGAATACGAGCACGTAGACCGCACCACGCCGAACGATCGCCGCCTGCACTAGGCATCCGGCAGTAAGAGTGCCAGCGCGCTAGCCGCATCCAGCCCGGTAATGGCCACGATCTTGTGCCGGTTACGCTCGCCACTGAGCAGCACCACCGCCTTGCGCGGCAGGCCCAGGTAGCCGGCCAGCCAGCGCACCAGCTCGGCATTGGCCTTGCCTTCTACCGGCGGTGCGGCCAACCTGATTTTAAGCGCCTCGCCATGCTCGCCGGCAATCTCGCTTTTGCGGGCGCCAGGCTGAACATGCAAAGTCAGGCGCAGGCCATCGGCCTGAACGGTTAACCAGGGTTTCATCGGGCTTCTTTGCAAAAGGAAGCATTGTAAAACGTATCGTCATCACGTTTCACGGGAGCATCACCATGGATATCGGCATTTCCGAACAAGACCGCGCACGCATTGCAGAAGGCCTGTCGCGCCTGCTGGCCGACAGCTACACCCTGTACCTGAAGACCCACTTTTTCCACTGGAACGTGACCGGCCCCATGTTCCAGACCCTGCACCTGATGTTTGAAACCCAGTACAACGAGCTGGCGCTGGCGGTAGACCAGGTTGCCGAGCGCATCCGCGCCCTGGGCCACGTGGCACCAGGCAGCTATGGCGACTACGCCCGCCTGACATCGATCAGCGAAAGCCAGGGCGTACCCAAGGCACAAGACATGATTCGCGAGCTGGTACAGGCGCACGAAACCGTCTGTCGCACCGCGCGCTCGCTCTTTCCGCTGGCCGACGCGGCGGCAGACGAGCCTACCGCCGACCTGCTGACCCAGCGTCTGCAAGTACACGAAAAAACAGCCTGGATGCTGCGCAGCCTGCTCGAAGGCTAAGCACGTAGCGGGCATGCTACACTCCGTCCAGGAGTCCGCCATGCCCGCACCTCGTCTTTTCAAACCGGTCCCCGCTGCGGTAGACCGGTCCTTGTTCAAGGTCGCGATATTGATATCGCTGGCCTTGCATCTGCTTTTGCTCGCCAGCGCCGGCGGGCTGATCCCCCCTATTACGCCTCCGGCGTGGCCGCACAGCACGCTGCAGGTCACCGTACTGAAAACCCCGCCGTCTGCCAAGCCTGCCCGTGCGGACATGCTGGCCCAGCACGACAGCCAGGGCAGCGCCAGCCCATCTGGCGACAACAGCACGCCCGCCGCCCCGGCACGCACTAGCCCGCAAGCCAGCCTGCGTGCGGCCAACACGGCCCCCGATAGCCAGCAGGATACCGCAACACCGGTGCGCGACAACCGCCAGCAAGCCCGCCTGGGTGCCGCTGCCGTCGGCGTGAGCTGGGCAGCCTACGTAGAAGACTGGCGCCGGCGTGTCGAGCGCATCGGCAACCGCCACTACCCGCCCGAGGCGCGCGCCCGCGGCCTGTACGGCAGCCTGGAACTGGTCGTCACCCTGCGCGATACCGGCGAGCTGATGAATGTCCGCATTGCACGCAGCTCCGGCAGCCCGCTGCTGGACCAGGCCGCCATCGATATCGTTCGCCTTGGCGCGCCCTACCCACCTTTCCCTGCGCGACTTGCGCAAGAGTACTCATCGCTGGAAGTCGTGCGAAAATGGTCATTTACCACGGCGCACCGGCTGGACGGCAGCTAGGGCTTGTTAACGCTATTTTTGCTGCTGCGGCACTTGGCAGGCGGCGGCAATGCGCGAAGAACCGGGCGCAGCAGGGCGACCCCTGCCAGCACGGTTTGACAAAGCAGCGCCCCGAAGGGCAGGCCCGCCAAGCTTGCCACGGCGGCGTTATCGGGCTTGCGCCGGGAGCCACCCAGCGCATCGTCCTGCGCCTGGCATTGGAAAACTTCCCGGGCCGGCACCGCAGCCAGAAATAGTGCCAACAGGCCCTCATCGCCCTTACCCGTAAAGGACACACCATGTACGAAGTCAACCGCAGTATCGCCATCCTCAAACCGCGCCAGCCCTTTCTGGACTGGCTGAAGAGCCTGCCAGGCGGCCTGGATGAGCAGCTGGAACTGGTGCAACTGCGCGGCGACTGCAACGCGCTGCTGATTCCGGCTGCCGACGACTACGACAGTGCCGAAGATTTTGTCCGCCAGCATTACCACTCGCTGTTTGCTGCCGAGCTGGCCGACTGGTGCGAGGACGAAGCATTCTGGCCCGCACTGACGCCCGCGCTGTTTACCGATTGGTTCGACGTGGAAATCCACTCCGTGCTGACCGACCTGGTAGAACAGCCGCTGGAGCGCGAAGCCTTCATCCCGCTGGACCTGGATCAAAACTAAAACAGGCCGGCACCCTGCCGCGGCGATCGCTGCGGCCAACCTTTCCACACGAGGGGAAACATGCAACACATTACCAAGATCAAGGTACGCGGCTACCATCTGGACCTGTACCAGCACGTGAACAACGCGCGCTATCTGGAATTTCTGGAAGAAGCCCGCTGGACCTACTTTGAAGAACGCGCCGACTTGCCAGCCTTTCTGGCATCCGGTATTGCCCTGATTGTGGTGAACATCAATATCGATTACCGTCACCCCGCCACCATGAACAACGAGCTGGCCATCGCCACATCGGTAAAGTCGGTCGGCAACCGCAGCGCAGTCATCCACCAGCGCGTGACGCTGGATGGCAGCGACACACTGGTGGCCGAAGCCGACGTGACTTTTGTTGCGTTTGATGGGCGGCAAAACAAAGCGGTACCGATTGAAGGCAAAATGCGGGAACTTCTGGAAGGCCTGCAACACCAAGCCTGACCTGCCAGGCTGCCGCAAGGCGGCCTTACCTGACGGATTTAGCACAATGAAGCTCAAGCACACCCTGATGATCCTGGCGCTAGGCGCCGCCGCCACGCTCAGCGGCTGCGCGTTTACCGACGCCGCCCCGGCAGTGAGCTATACCAGCCTGTCCGGCCAGCAGGCCAGCACCGACAGCCTGAAAGGCAAGGTGGTACTGGTGAACTTCTGGGCAACCAGCTGCAGCGGCTGCATGGCGGAAATGCCCAGGATGGTGGAAACCCACCAGAAATACGCCAAGCAGGGCTACGAGATGGTGGCCGTGGCCATGAGCTACGACCCGCTAAACTACGTGCAAGCCTACGTGAACGATAAAAAACTGCCTTTCTTTGTCACGCTGGACAAGGATGGCAGCATTGCCAAAGCTTACGGCGAAATCCAGCTGACCCCCACCAGCATCCTCATCGACAAGCAGGGCAATATCGTGAAGCGCTACGTGGGCGAACCGGACTTCAAGGAACTGCACCAGCTGATCGAACAGCAGCTCAAGGTCTGATGCCGGCCAGCAGCCAGCAAAAAGCCGCTTCAACCGAAGCGGCTTTTTTCATTGGCAACTTAACGTTGGCCGCATACCGGGCAATCCGGGTCACGCGGCACCTTCAGCTGGCGAAAGCTCCCCTCCAGCGCCTCGTACAGGGTCAGCTGCCCCAGCGCCGGGTGGCGGCCAGCCAGCAGCTTCACCGCCTCTACCGCTTGCAGGCTGCCGATGACGCCCACCAGTGGCGCCAGCACGCCAAAGGTGGCACACGGCCCGTCGCTGGCCTCGCCTTCCTCCGGAAACAGGCAGTGATAACACGGCGAGGCTGCATCGCGTACGTCATATACCGCCAGCTGGCCACTGAAACGCACCGCGGCACCCGATACCAGCGGCACGCGGGCGGCCACGCAGGCACGGTTGATGGCATGGCGGGTGGCAAAGTTGTCGCTGCAATCCAGCACCAGGTCGTGCGCGGCCACCTCTGCGGCCAACCTTTCACCTGCCAGGCGTTCGTTCAGCAAGCGCAGCTGTACGTCGGGGTTGATGGCAGCCAGTCGCGCCGCGGCCGACGCCACCTTGGGCTGACCCAATGTCTGCATATCGTGAATCACCTGGCGCTGCAGATTGGTCAGCTCTACCGTGTCGTCGTCTACCAGCGTGAGCTGGCCCACCCCGGCGCTGGCCAGATACAGCAAGGCCGGCGCACCCAGGCCACCGGCACCTACCACCAGTACACGTGCGGCCAACAGGCGCTGCTGGCCTTCGATATCGATCTCGGGCAGCAGGATATGCCGGCTGTAGCGCAACAAGGCGCTGTCGTTCAGTTCTTTTGTCATGATGTAAAACGGCCGCTTGCGCGGCCGTCGGGTAGCCCCCGCAGGAGCAGTAAAAAAGCAGGCTTACTCTTCCGCCACCTTGCGGCTGAATTTCACGCCCAGCTGCTTGAGCTTGCGGTACAAGTGGGTGCGTTCCAGGCCCACTTTCTGCGCTACGCGGCTCATATTGCCGTTTTCCAGCACGATGTGGTACTCGAAGTAACGGCGCTCCAGCTGTTCGCGCAACTCGCGTAGCGGCAGGCTGAAGTCGAAGCCGGTTTCTTCCACCGGTTTCTCGTGGCGGAACTGCGCCAGCACCTTGTTGACTTCGGCCGCATCGATATCATCCGACTCGGCGGTCAGGCCCAGGCTCTTGATGATGCTGCGCAGCTGCTCCAGGTTGCCCGGCCACTCATACTGGCGCATGGCATTCAGTGCCGCCGTGGTCAGGCGGCGCGTGGGCATCTGCTTGGACTCGATCAGCTCGTGCAGGATCTGCTCGGCAATGAAGGTGATGTCTTCCGCGTGCTCGCGCAGCGGCGGAATCGGCACAATCACGCTGGACAGCGCGGTCAGCATGCGGTTATCGCATTCCGGGTCTACCAGCAGCTCTTGCAATGGCCGGCTGCAGGAACACACCAGGCGTACGTTGAAGCGGTCCAGCTTGGACAGCAAGAACAGCAAACCTTGCTGCGTACGACGGTTGTACTGGCCGATCTCGGGCAGGAACAACACGCCGTTATTGGCTTTTTGCAGCAGTTCCAGCGGCGCATCGGCCAGCTGTTCCAGCTTGGCTGGCGTTACCCACGGGGTATTGCCGTGGTGGAAAAACCTGGCCACCAGCTCGAAACCTACGCCTGCCTCACCGGTCAGCAATACCGGCGATTTCACCTTGGAAACGCGCTCCAGCTGGCGCTTCAGTTCGTGTATAGGCGCGCTCTTGCCCAGCTTGTCCAGGTTCAGCGAGGTATTCGCCTGCATATCGCCGTATTTCAGCGCGCGCTGCACCGTGGTCAGCAGTTTCTGTAATGCAATCGGCTTTTCGAGGAAATCGAACGCACCGATACGGGTCGCTTCAACGGCCGTGTCGATGCTGGCATGGCCAGACATCATCACCACCGGCATATTGAGCTGCCCGGATTTGGCCCACTCCTTTAGCAAGGTAACGCCATCACAATCGGGCATCCAGATATCCAGCAGCACTAGGGCCGGTCGGGTCTGGTTCCGCAATTGGCGGGCAACTTCGGCATTTTCTGCCAGGGCGACGGTAAAACCTTCGTCCTGCAGGATTTCCGAGAGCAACTCCCGGATACCGATCTCGTCATCAACAATCAGAATATCGCTGCTTCGCATTAAGCCTCCAGCAATGGCAGGGTGAGATGGATCCGCGCACCGCCACTGTCTGCATTGGCCAGATAAATCTGGCCGTGGTGTTCCTCCACTATTTTTTTCACCACAGCAAGGCCCAGGCCGGTCCCTTTCGCCTTACTGGTTACGTAAGGCTCAAAGGCACGTGGCAGAATGTCTGCACTGAACCCGGCGCCGTTGTCCTGTACACAGACGAGCGCGTTCCTTCCTTCTAGTCGGCTGCTAATTTGAATCATCGGGATGCTAGCGTCAAGGACTGCATCTTGCGCATTCTGCAGCAGGTTATGCAAAACCTGGCGCAAAAGTGCCGCATCACCCATAAACGCCAAGGGTTCCGGACTCAAATCCACTCTCAGGGCAGGGTTGCTTTCGTAGAGGATCAATACCTCTCGTACCAGCTCATTCAGGTCCAGCGGCACCAGTTTTGTCCTGGGGGCGCGTGCGTAATCCCGGAATGCGTCTACCATGCCTTTCAAGGCCGTTACCTGTTTGACGATGGTATCGGTGGCACGCCGCAGCATGTCGGCGTCGCTGCCTTCGAGCTTGTCGGCCAGCTTCATCGCCAGACGCTCGGCTGACAGCTGTATCGGCGTCAGCGGGTTGCGGATTTCATGCGCCAGCCGCTTGGCCACCTCGCCCCAGGCGGCATCGCGTTGGGCGCGCGCCAGCTCGGTAATATCGTCAAACACCACAACATAGCCGGTAGCGGACTGCTCTGGCAATACCGCCCCCCGCGCCACCAGCTGGCGGCTACCCTGCGGCCCCAGGTAATCCACTTGCTGTTGCCAGTCGTGCGGGCTGGCATTGGCAGCTTCGCGCAGGATGGTATCCACCAATGGCGACAGCTCCGGACGCAGCGCCGGCCATACCTGTATTTCGTGCGCGGCCAGCTCGGCAAAGTCCACCCCCAGGATGCGCCCGGCACTGGTATTGGCCGCACGCAGGTTCCAGCTGCTGTCAAATGCCATCACACCGGCCGACAGGTTGGCCAGAATGCTTTCCAGATACAGTTTGCTGGATTCCAGCTGGCGGCGGCTTTCATCGGCGGTATGCCTGGCCTCGTCCAGCTGCTGCGTCATACGGTTGAACATGGTGGTGAGAATGCCCAGCTCGTCTTTGCGGTACACCGGGTGGCGCTTGGAATAGTCGCCCTGGGCGACCGCACGCGTGCCTGCGGCCAACTCGGATAGCGGTGCCGACAGCCGCTCGGAAATGAACAGCGCAAAAGCCAGGGCAGCGGTAAGCGCCAGCAGGAACACCAGCGCCAGCGTCAGCATGTAAAACGTCTTGAGACCGTCCCGCGCCAGCACCAGCTGGCGGTAATCGGTGCGCGCGTCTTCGATCAGCTCGGCGTCGCGGGCGATATCGGCCGGTGCCGGCTGTATCACCTGCAGGATCAACTGCTCGCCGGTGATATAGCTGCGGTAAGGCATCAGCACTTTCAGCAGCAGGCCGCTGCGTGCGTCATTGTCGATGCTCTCGTGCGTCTTGCGGCCTTGCAGCGAGCGCAGCAGTTCGTAGTCGGGCGCGCGCGGCAGGTAGCGGGTATCGTCCGGGCCGGCAAAGCTCACCAGCTGGCCCTGGCGGGTGTAGACCGCCACCTCCTCCACCCCCAGTTGCTCCCGCAGGCGGGAAAGCCGGCTATTGAGCTCGCGTTCGCTCTGGTCGGCTACGTCCAGGGCAATCACGCGGGCTTTACGCGATACGTCGGTCAGCACGTAGCCCAGCGCGTTCTTGCCCAGCTCCAGGCCGCGGTCCAGTGCGCTTTCCACTTGTACGTTGAACCAGCTTTCGATACTGCGCGTGAGGAACTGCGCCGATACGGTAAACACCAGCATGCCCGGCAGCAGCGCCACCACGGCAAACATCACCACCATTTTCTGCGTGAGCTTGGCGCCGAATTCACGGCTTTTCACGCGGCGGCGCAGGCGCAGCAGCTGGCGCACCACCACCCCCACCAGACCGGCCAAGCCCAGCACGTTCAGGCCGAACACCCACCAGTAGTACTCGGCCAGCTTGGACGTGTTACCAGTAGAAATGGCCAGCAGGTAGAGCATGACGACACCCAGTGCCGCCGCAATCACCGGGTAACGCATCAGTTATTCACCTCGGGGGCCACCGTTATCCAGTCGGACTCCAGCGTCCAGTCGCGCGAGCCCAGCGCGTTCAGCTGGAACGGCCGCGGTAGCTGGCTGATATCCAGCTCCAGGCGCACCCTGCCGCGCAAACTGTGCTGGCTGTCGCTATCCCAGCCAGACACATCCATCACTCGCCACCCCGCGATACTGCCCACAGCAGACAGGGCTTCATTCAGGGAGCCGTAATTGGTCGCCAGGCCGCCAATGGCCACGCGATAGCGGTTGGTCAGCCGGTAGTACACCAGCTTGAAGCTCAGTGTGGCAGTGGGTTCAAACAGGGTCTTGAGTTGCTGCCACCAGGCGGATGAGCGTGGCCGGGTCAGCTCGAAGGTCAGCTGGAAGGTAAGGGGGACACCCTGCTGCAACGCGTCTTGCAACGGTGCCGGCAGGGTGGTCTGGTAGCGGGTGGAGATCTCCAGCGCGCCCTCTTCGATACGGGCAGACAGACGGCGCGCCACGATGTCCTCTGCCGCCTGCGCAGGTAGCGCAGACAGCAGGCACAGCAAAAAGCCTAGCGCGAGGCTAAACCTTTTTAACCAGCAGGGCGTAGTAGAAGCCGTCATGTTCCGAGGTAGGCAGCAATTGTTCGTCTTTCAACAGTTTCGCATCGCCATGGCGCTTGAGGAAAGCGTCCACTTGCTGGCGGTTTTCCTCGGGCATGATGGAACACGTGGCGTACAGCAGCTTGCCGCCTGCGGCCAACGTTGGCCACAGCGCATCCACCATGGCAGCCTGCTGCTTGCCCAGCGCGGCAAAATCGTCCGGGCGGCGCAGCCACTTGATATCCGGATGGCGGCGCACCACGCCGCTGGCCGAGCAGGGTACGTCCGCCAGAATGCGGTCAAACGGCTGGCCGTCCCACCAGGTTTCCGGCTTGGCCGCATCGGCCGCTTTCAGCGTGGCAGACAGCCCCAGACGCTGCAGATTGTCTTCTACGCGCTGCAGGCGTTCGGCGTCCACATCCAGCGCCAGCAGCTTGACCTGGGCCAGCTCCAGCAGATGGCCGGTCTTGCCGCCCGGTGCCGCGCAGGCATCCAGCACACGCATGCCGTCAGCCACGTCCAGCAGCAGCGCCGCTTTTTGCGCGCCGAAGTCCTGTACCGACACCACGCCTTCGGCAAAGCCTGGCAGGTCGCGCACATTGCACGGCGCGTCCAGCTGCACGGCCTGGCCCTTGATGATGCGGGCCTTGATGTCTTTTGCGGCCAACTGTGCCACGTAGTCTTCCGCGCTGAGCTTGCCGGCGTTCACACGCAAGGTCATCGGCGGGCGGCGGTTGGACATTTCCAGCACCGAAGCCCACTGCGTCGGGTAGGCCGCGCGCAGGCGCTGTACCCACCAGCGCGGGTGGTTGTAGCGCGCTTCGTTGTCGCGGCCGGCGTCGGCCAGCAGGTTGTCTTTATTGCGCAGGAAGTTGCGCAGCGTGCCGTTGACCAGGCCTTTCAGGCGCCCCATGGCGATGTCTTCGGCGCAACGTACCGCCTGATCGACCACGGCATACGGCGCAGCGCGGGTGTGTGCCAGCTGGTACAGCGCCACCAGCAGCAAGCGTTCGATGTCGTCGGACGGCAGGCGCTTGGGTACCAGCTCGCGCAAGATAAAACGCAGCTGCCCCAGGTGGCGCAGGGTGCCGTAGCCGATATCCTGTAGCGCACCGCGCTCGCCAGCGCTGAGCTCGGTGCTGCGCTGGGCGGCCGCCAGTGCTTCGGTGAGGGTACGGCCTTCTTCGACACGCGCGATCAAACCCGCGGCCAGTTCCTGAATACGATGCATGCTGTTTGGGTCTTTCCAATAAAACCGGCCACCACCCGGCTAGGGCGGTGGCCGCAAATCAAATTTAAGGCCGAATGATACCGTTTCACGCGCCGCCGCGGGCGATCTCCTGCAGGCGGGCGATACGTTCTTCGGTGTGCGGGTGGGTACGGAACAGGCTGCTGATGCCACCGCCGCCGGACAGCGGGTTGATGATCATCATTTGTGCCGTTTCCGGGTGCGCCTCAGCAGCCGGCATGGTGCGGTACTGCGCGTAGTACTCGATCTTCTGCAGCGCGGCGGCCAAGGCTAGCGGGTCGCCACTGATTTCGGCGCCGCCACGGTCGGCTTCAAACTCGCGCGCACGCGAAATCGCCATCTGGATCAGGCTGGCAGCCAGCGGCGCCAGGATGGCTACGGCGATAGCGGCAATCGGGTTCACCGGGCGGCCGTCTTCGTCGCGGCCGCCAAAGAACATGGCAAAGTTGGCCAGGGCGGAAATGGCCCCCGCCATGGTGGCGCTGACGGTAGAAATCAGCGTGTCGCGGTGCTTCACGTGGGCCAGCTCGTGCGCCATCACGCCGCGCAGCTCGCGGTAGTCCAGCATGCGCATGATGCCAGTGGTGGCAGCCACGGCAGCGTGCTCGGGGTTGCGGCCGGTGGCAAAGGCGTTGGGCTGCTCTTCGTGGATCACGTACACGCGCGGCATGGGCATATTGGCGCGCTGTGCCAGCTCGGCCACCATGCCGTACAGCTCGGGGGCGGATTGCGCATCCACCTCCTGAGCGTTGTACATACGCAACACCATCTGGTCGGAGTTCCAGTAGGCGTACACGTTCATGGCGCCGCCCAGCAATAGCGCGATCAGCATGCCGGTCTTGCCGCCCATCATGCCGCCCATCACCACGAACAGCGCCATGATGGCGGCCATCAGCATCGTGGTCTTGAACCAGTTGAAACCACCCATGGCGTACTCCTTTCTCGGGTCTGTTACAGACTATGGGGACGGCTGAGCGTCTGCTCAAGCCCCCAGTACGGTACCGGCCAGCGCCGGGCGGCCGGCGATGAAGTCGCGTGCGGCCAACCTTTTGCCACCGGCGGCCTGCAGTTGCGTCAATACAACAAGCCCGCCGCCACTGCCCACCACCACGCCGTCGGCATCTGCACGGACCACTTGCCCTGCCGCCGCCTGGCCGTCGATAGCGTGCGCATGCCACAGCTTCAGCGCCTCGCCCGCCAGCAGCGTGTGCGCCCCCGGTGCCGGGTTATAGGCGCGGATGGCGCGCGCGATGTCGGCCGCCGGCAGCTGCCAGTCGACGCGTGCTTCTTCCTTGCTGAGCTTGGCGGCGTAGGTCACGCCGTCTTCCGGCTGTTTGACTGCCGGGCTGGCATCGAGTGCCGCCAGCGTGGCCACAATAGCTTCGGCGCCCAGTGCGGCCAACTTGTCGTGCAGGCTGGCCGCCGTATCGTCAGCCGTGATGGGTAGCGGGTGCACCGACAGCATGTCGCCGGTATCCAGCCCCACGTCCATCTGCATGATGGTGATGCCGGTCTCGGCGTCGTCCGCCAGGATGGCGCGCTGGATAGGCGCCGCACCGCGCCAGCGTGGCAGCAGCGAGGCGTGGATGTTGAGGCAACCGCGCGCCGGCATGTCCAGCACCGCCTTGGGCAGCAGCAGGCCGTAGGCGGCCACCACCATCACCTCGGCACCCACGTCGGCCACCAGCGCCTGCGCTTCCGGTGTTTTCAGTGTCAGCGGCTGCTCCACGCGCAGGCCGTGTTGCAGCGCCAGCTCTTTCACCGGGCTGGGTTTGAGCTTCATGCCACGGCCGGCCGGGCGGTCCGGCTGGGTCAGCACCAGCGGAATATCATGGCCGGCGTCGATCAGCGCTTGCAGCGCCTGGGCAGCGAATACCGGGGTGCCGGCAAAAATCAGTTTCATCGGAAGCCTTCCTGACAGCATGGCCTGGGCCGTGGCTGCAATAACTAAGGGGCACGCCGGCGTGCCCCGTCTATCAAGGACAAACCCTGCTAGCACTGCCCGCAGGGTTTGTGGTGCAAAATGGCACACTGCCTGCCAGCGGGGCTGGCAGGCGGATCGCACTTACATATTCTGCTTTTCGCGTTTTTTCATGCGGGTCTTGATGCGGTTTTGCTTCATCTCGGACAGGTATTCCACGAATACCTTACCATCCAGATGGTCTACCTCGTGCTGCAGGCAGATCGCCAGCAGTCCGTCGGCTTCCAGCTCGAAAAACTCGCCCTTGGCGTTTTGCGCCCGCAGCGTGACACGTTCGGCACGGGTGACCTTGTCGTACACGCCAGGCACCGACAGGCAGCCTTCTTCGTACACGGTTTCACCGTCTTTTTTCAGGAATTCGGGATTGATCACCACCAACGGTTCGGCCTTGTCTTCCGATACGTCGATCACCAGCAGGCGGTAGTGATAATTCACCTGCGTGGCGGCCAAACCGATACCTTTGGCCTCGTGCATGGTTTCAAACATGTCATCGACCTGCTTTTGCAGCGCCGCGTCGAAGGTAGTGACCGGGGCGGCTACCTTGTGCAGGCGCGGGTCGGGATAGTGCAGGATGTTAAGCAGTGCCATGATTCAAGCAGATTTCCAGTTGTAGGATGACGGCAGCGGGAACGATAATGTTGCCAGCATCCGGTTAGCCTTTTTCGCAAGTGCCGGTCAAATGGGGTCACTTTCTGATGTTTAAACCTATTATATCGCTACTCCTCGCCCTTGGCCTGTCCGCGCCGGCTTGTGCCGATACCCTGGCGCTACGAGAGGACGCACCGCAACGCTATGTGGTCAAAAAAGGCGATACCCTGTGGGACATTTCGGCCCGGTACCTGAAATCTCCGTGGCGGTGGCCGCAGCTATGGCGCCTGAACCGCGAGGAGATCAAGAACCCGCATCTGATCTATCCTGGCGAGACGCTGGTATTGGACATGATAGACGGCGAACCGGTTCTGCGCCGCGAAGGTAGCCGCGTGGTCAAGCTGTCGCCACAGATCCGCCCCCAGCAGCTGGACGCCGCAATCAGCACCATTCCGGCCAAAATGATCGAGCCCTTCCTGAAGCGCCCGCTGCTGCTGGACGACCTGTCCGGCTACGACAGTGCGCCGCGCATCATTGCCGGCCAGGACAACCGGGTGATCCTGTCCACCACCGATGTGGCATACGGCCAGGGGCTGGACGCTGGCGGCACGTGGCAGGCCTACCGCCTGGGCCGCACCATTAGCGACCCGGACACCAAGGAAGTGCTGGGCCACGAAGTAACCTACGGTGGCGAGCTCACGGTCAGCAAGCTGGACACCATCAGCACGCTGAAAGTAGGCAAGGTGGCAGAAGAAATCCTGGTGGGTGACCGACTGATGAAAACCAGCCAGTTCACCGTGATGCAGTACGCCCCGCACCAGGCCCCGGCCACGCTGGAAGGCCGCGTGGTGAGCGCCTACAACGGTGTGAATGAAATCGGCCAGAACTACAATGTAATGATCAACCGCGGCCTGCGCGACGGGGTGGAAATCGGCCACGTATTCGGCATCTACCGCGCTCCGCGCACGGTAGAGATCGCGCCCAAGCAGCAAGCGGTACTGCCCACGCAGCAAGTTGGCCGCCTGATCGTCTACCGTGTCTTCAACAAGGCCTCCTACGCACTGGTGATGGATGCCAGCCAGCCGGTCATCGTGGGCGACCGCATCGCTCAGCCGGAATGAGCTACAGCCTGCAAGACTGGGCCACGCTGGCGCTATCTCCCGGCGTCGGCCCGCAACGCTTTTTGCAGCTATTGCAGCGTTTTGGCAGCGCCACTGCCGTACTGGCTGCCAGTCGCAGCCAGCTGGCAGGCCTGCTGGAAGGCGATGCACTGGACGCACTGGGCGGCGACATCGCGCGCCAGAGCGCTGCCGACGCCCTGGCCTGGGCGCAGCAGCCTGGCTGTAGCCTGCTCACACTGAACGACGCCGACTACCCCTGCCAGCTGGCCGAAGCCGGCGCCGCCCCGCCGCTGCTGTTTGCCCGCGGCCAACGAGCACTGCTCGCCACCCCCATGCTGGCTATCGTCGGCAGCCGTAATGCCACCCCGCAGGGCGAAGACAACGCGCGCACCTTTGCCAAAAGGTTGGCCGCACAGGGCTATACCATCGTCAGCGGCCTGGCCGGCGGCATCGACGCCGCCGCCCACGAAGGCGCCCTGGCGGCCGGCGGTGGCACCATCGCCATCATCGGCACCGGCATAGAC
Source organism: Vogesella aquatica (assembly GCF_028548455.1). GTDB lineage: Bacteria > Pseudomonadota > Gammaproteobacteria > Burkholderiales > Chromobacteriaceae > Vogesella > Vogesella aquatica. The sequence continues at coordinate 68,361 of NZ_JAQQLF010000016.1, read as the reverse complement.
CGCGTTTACCCGGCCAGCAACCGCAAGCTGGCACACCAGATCGCCGAGCAAGGCCTGATTTTGTCCGAGTTCGCGCTGGGGATGGGCCCGCTGGCGCAACACTTTCCACGGCGCAACCGCATTATTGCCGGCCTGTGCCGTGGCTGCCTGGTGGTAGAAGCCACACTGCAGAGCGGCTCGCTGATTACCGCCCGCCTGTCGCTGGAAGCCGGGCGCGAGGTGATGGCGATACCGGGCTCCATCCTGAACCCGCAAGCACGCGGCTGCCACCGTCTGATCAAGGATGGCGCACGGCTGGTAGAGACGGTAGACGACGTACTGGACGAAATCGGCAAGCCGTCCGCACTACGGCCCGATACCGAGACCCAGACAGAACCAGGCATCGCCCAAGGCCCCGATATTCTGCACGCCATGGGTTACGACCCGGTCGATGCCGACACCCTGGCCAGCCGGCTCGGGTTGACGGCGGGGGATGTTTACGCGATGCTTCTCGAGCTCGAACTACTGGGCCATGTCGACAGCATGCAAGGCGGGCGCTACCAGCGCCGAGCCGACGCCCACTAGCCAACCCACACAAGTGACTGATTCCTATAGATGTTTGACGTTCTCGCCTTTTTGCTAGAAGAATTCAATGACCCCGATCATTGCCCCGCCCGTGATGATCTGGGGCGCCAGCTCGCCGCAGCAGGTTTCGAAAATGAAGAAATCAGCGACGCACTGGACTGGCTTGACGGCCTGAACGAGCTGAATGAAGGTGCCTATCTGGGTGCCAATGACGGCAGTGGCATGCGTGTTTTCCATGACTACGAAATCTCGCGCCTGCCCAGCGATGTACGCGGCCTGATTGTTTTCCTGGAACACAACGGCGCCCTGTCACCGGCCCAGCGCGAGATGCTGATCGACCGCCTGCTGGTGATGCCGGACGACGAAATTACCCTGCCAACAGCCAAGCTGGCCGCGCTGATGGTACTGTGGGCACAACGCGCAGAACTGCCGGTGCTGGTAGGTGAAGACCTGCTATCCGCCCTGCACGGCGAACCCACCATGCAATAAGCACGCACTGCGCGCCATCAAGGTTGGCCGCAGTGTCCGGATTCGACAAGAGCGCAAAACCTTGCGCTCTTGTTTTGTTTGATGAATACACAATATGTCGCGCCGCATGGCGTGCTACTGAAAACAAAGCAGACATGCCCTCCAGTCTCCTGATCGTCGAATCGCCCTCCAAGGCGAAAACGCTGAAAAAATATCTGGGCCCGGACTTTGAAGTCCTGGCTTCCTATGGCCACGTGCGCGACCTGGTGCCGAAAAACGGTGCCGTGGACCCGGAAAAAGACTTCGCGATGAAGTACCAGCTGATTGCGCGCAACAGCAAACACGTGGACGCCATCGTCGAAGCCGTGAACAAGGTAGACCACGTCTACCTGGCAACGGATCCGGACCGCGAAGGCGAAGCCATTTCCTGGCACCTGGTAGAAATCCTCAACAAGAAAAAACTGTTGAAGGATAAAACCGCCCAGCGCGTGGTGTTCCACGAAATCACCAAAAATGCGGTGCTGGAAGCCATCGCCAATCCGCGCGCCATTGCGCAAGACCTGGTAGACGCCCAGCAAGCACGCCGCGCGCTGGACTACCTGGTAGGCTTCAACCTGTCGCCGCTGCTGTGGAAGAAAATCCGCCGTGGCCTGTCGGCAGGCCGTGTGCAAAGCCCGGCGCTGCGCCTGATCTGCGAACGCGAAAACGAGATCAAGGCCTTTGTGGAGCAGGAATACTGGACAGTCCACCTGGACAGCCACAAGAGCCGTACCAAATTCAGCGCCAAACTCACGCAGTTTGCCGGTAAAAAGCTGGAACAGTTCGACGTGCCCAACGAAGCGGAGCAAAGCCGCATTCTGGGCTTGCTGGCTGGCCATGCGGCCAACGTCACCAGCATCGAAAAGAAAAAGAAATCGCGCAGCCCCGCCGCGCCGTTTACCACGTCTACCCTGCAGCAGGAGGCCGTGCGCAAGCTGGGCATGACCACCGACCGCACCATGCGTACCGCGCAGCAGCTGTACGAAGGTATCGATATCGGCCAGGGTACCGTGGGCCTGATTACCTATATGCGTACCGACTCGGTAGCGCTGGCCAATGAGGCGGTAGAAGAAATCCGCGGCTATATTGCCGAGCGCTTCGACGCCGAGCACCTGCCCAAGAACGCCGTCAGCTACAAGAATAAGTCCAAGAATGCCCAGGAAGCGCACGAGGCGATCCGCCCGACGTCCATCCTGCGCACGCCGGAATCGGTAAAGCCGTTCCTGACCACCGACCAGTTCAAGCTGTACGACATGGTGTGGAAGCGCACGCTGGCCTGCCAGATGGCGCCTGCACGCTTTGACACCACCAGTATCGATATTGCCGTAGGCGACGGCGTCTTCCGTGCCAGCGGCCAGGTGCAGGTATTTGCCGGCTTCCTGTCCGTGTACGAAGAAGACGTAGACGATGCCGAAGACGAAGAAAACGCCAAACTGCCGCTGCTGATTGAAGGCGAAACCCTGCCGGTAGACAAGCTGTATGGCGACCAGCACTTTACCCAGCCGCCGCCGCGCTTCTCGGAAGCCAGCCTGGTGAAAGCGCTGGAAGAGTTCGGCATCGGCCGCCCTTCTACTTACGCCAGCATCATCTCCACGCTGAAAGACCGCGAATACGTCATCATCGACAAAAAGCGCTTCTTCCCCACCGATACTGGCGACATCGTCAACAAGTTCCTGACCGAGCACTTTGCCCAGTACGTGGACTATAACTTCACCGCCAAGCTGGAAAACCAGCTGGATGAAATTGCCAGCGGCAGCCGCCAGTGGGTACCGGTGATGGATAGCTTCTGGAAAGGCTTTTCCAAGCAGATCACCGAAAAAGAAGGCATTTCGCGCGCAGAAGTCACCACCGAAAGCCTGGACGAGGCCTGCCCGAAATGCAGCAAGCCGCTGTCGATCAAGTTCGGCAAACGCGGGCGTTTCATCGCCTGCACCGGCTACCCCGACTGCGACTACACCCGCAACGTGGGTGAAACCGCCGAGCAGGCCGCAGCAGAAGCCGAGGCGCCAACCGTCATCGAAGACCGTACCTGCCCGGAATGCGGTGGCGAGCTGCATATCAAGAAGGGGCGTTTCGGCAAGTTTATCGGCTGCGCCAACTACCCCAAGTGCAAGCACATCGAGCCGCTGGAAAAACCACGCGATACCGGCGTGCAGTGCCCGGAATGCAAAGCCGGCAGCCTGATCGAACGCAAGAGCCGCTATGGCAAGCTGTTCTACAGCTGCAACACCTACCCCAAGTGCAAGTACGCCACCTGGAACCCGCCGATTGCCGAGCCTTGCCCGAAATGCAACTGGCCTATCCTGACGCTGAAAACCACCAAGCGTCGCGGCACCGAGAAAGTGTGCCCGCAGAAAGAATGCGGTCACGCCGAGCAGATCGCCCCGCCGGAAGGCAAGGCCGAAGCCTGATGCTTTGCCATGCGAAAGCCAGCCGAAAGGCTGGCTTTTTTCATGCGTACGCCAATCACAATTCACGCCAAACACATGGCCTGGCAAGCAATTTCACGCAGAAATCATGCCGGAAAGCCACTAAGCTTCTAACGCAGCCGCCCGCCTATGGCCAGCATGGCCACGCAAACTGCCTCTTGTTTGCCAGACGGACAGCCCCATAGGGCCATGCCGCGCGCTCCTGCGCAGCATGACATGGCAAACCGGCACCTCTGGCGGGGTGCGCCGCGGACTCTCGACATGAACAGCCAATTCTTCCTGAGCGGCAGCAGCGTGCTGACCGTGGTATTTGCCATGGGCGGGGCCTGGCCACTGCTGGCACTGTCATTTCTGGTGATGATGATCGGCATCTGGCTGGCTGACCGCGAGCAGATCGCGGCACAGGCACCGGACACGCTGGCCATGTTTGTACAAGACGAGCGCCCGCTGCTACCGCTGGATTATTTCCAGGGTAAACAACTGCTGTGGTACCAGGCCGGCACCCCGGTCTACCGCATCCTGCAAGCGCAAGACACTACCTGGGAGCTGGTCGGCAATGAAGGAGAAGTGCCGTTCGAAAACGGCATGATACGGGTCGTCCCGGGGCTGCTGTACCGGCAACGCCCTGCAGGCTAGGGCCGCCGCAATCCCGCGCGGCGCTGCCACATGCCACGCTAGCGTACATCAGCCAAACAACACCAGCCCCCACACCAGGCCCAGGTTGACCAGGCCCAGCAACTGGGCCGCACTACCCATATCCTTGGCCCGCTTGGCCAGCGGGTGTCGTTCCAGCGAGGTGTGATCCACCGCCGCCTCAATCGCCGAGTTGAACAGCTCGATGATGAGCGTTGCCAGCGAGCTGGCCACCAGCAACGCCCGCGCCAAGGGCGTGGCAGGCACCACAAACAGCGCCAGCGGCACCAGTACGATAGCCAGCAGGGTGAGCTGCCGGAAGGCGTCTTCGTGCCGGTAGGCAGCACGCAAGCCGTCCAGCGAGTAGCCAAAGGCATTGATCAGGCGTTTTACGCCGGTTTTACCCTTGAACGGGCTTTCCTGATGCGAACTCATGGTGATCCTGTGAGGTGAAGTCGGGTTGGCCGCAGCGGCCACTGCAGCCGTTTGTCCAGCGCTGGCGGTAGCCAGGCCTCGCCGCGCGAATCGATCAACAGCCAGCCGGCCAGGCCAAAGCGGCCAGCATAGCGCGCTGCCGCTTGCGGCCCGGCAAAGTACAGCGGCTTGGACGCCACGTCGGACAGCAAGCCGGCGTGCGGCCCCGGGCGGCTGAATACGGACACGGATTGTACGTGACAGCGGCTTTGCGCGTCGCGCGGGTCGATAAGATGGCAATAGCGTCGGCCGTTCAGCACAAAAAAGCGCTGATAGTCACCCGAGGTGCCTACCGCCTCGCCATCAGCCAACGCCAGCGTCGCCATGGCGTCGGCCTGGCGCGGGTGACGCACGCCTACCTGCCAGGGCTCGCCACCGGGCTTGCTGCCCAGCGCAATAATGTTGCCGCCAATATTTAACAACGCCGAGCTGATGCCTGCCTTAAGCAAACGCGCCCGGCTGCGGTCTAGCGCCCAGCCTTTTGCCATACCGCCAAAATCCAGCTGCACAGCCGGATTACGGCTAAGCCAGCGGCCATCCGGCTGGCGCAGCAAGTCGGCCATGCGTGGCTGCGCGGCGGCGAGGTCCGATAATACCTGCGCCGCAGGCAAACGCGCGGCATACTGCTCGGCATGAAAGCCCCAGGCCGCCACCATGGCGCCAATCGCCGGCGAAAATAAACCATCGCTTTGCTGCTCCAGCTGCTGGCCTAGCGTAATCAGCTCGGCCAGCTCGGCCGACGCGTTAAAGGGCTCGCCGGCAGCAATGGCCTGGTTGGCCGCATAAACCTCCCCTGCCGGCTGCCAGGCGTGCAGCCGCTGGTGCAGCTGGTCCAGATCCCCCAGCACCTGCGCCATGGCTGCCTGCGCCTTGCCACGATCGGCATCGTAGACGGTCAGTGCGACACGGGTGCCGAATACGAAGCTTTCCTGCTGCAGCGGCGCCGGCTGCACGCTGCAGGCGGCCAGTGCAGAAACGACAAAGGCGGCCGCAGCCGCCCGTCGCCAGCCCAGCCTGCGCATCAGGCCGTGTGGCCGGAGGCACGCTCCAGCGCATCGATGAACAGTGCCGCCACATTAATGCCGGCTTGGTCCATGATCTCGCGGAAACATGTCGGGCTGGTGACATTGACCTCGGTGAGATAGTTGCCAATTACGTCCAGGCCCGCCAGCAAGATACCGCGGCGCTTGAGTTCGGGGGCCAGCGCCGCCGCAATCTCGCGGTCGCGCTCGGTCAGCGGGCGGGCTTCGCCACGGCCACCGGCGGCCAGGTTGCCACGCGTCTCGCCACCCTGCGGGATACGCGCCAGGCAATAGTCCACCGGCACACCGTCAATCACCAGCACGCGCTTGTCACCATCGCGGATCTCGGGAATATAGCGCTGCGCCATCACGGTTTGCGTGCCTTGGCAGCTGACGGTTTCAATAATCACGTTCAGGTTAGGGTCGTCCGGCGTCACGCGGAAAATACCGCTACCGCCCATGCCGTCCAGCGGCTTGAGAATGGCGTCCTGGTGCTGGCGCACAAAGCGCTTGAGCCGGTCCGGACGCGAGGTCACCATGGTCGGCGCCGTCTGCTCGGGGAAGTTCAGGATCGCCAGCTTCTCGTTGAAGTCGCGCAGCGCCTGGCCTTTGTTAAAGACGCGCGCGCCTTCTGCCTCGGCCAGGGTCAGCAGCTGCGTGGCGTACAAGTACTCCAGGTCAAACGGCGGGTCTTTCCGCATCACCACCGCGCTAAAGCCTTGCAGTGGCAAACGCTGGCTATTGCCCTTCTTGAACCACTCTTTGCCACCCAGGCCGGTAAAGGTTACCGGGCGGGCTTCGGTCAGGATACGGCCACCCTCGACATACAGCTCACCCGCCTCGCAAAACCAGATGGCGTGGTTGCGCGCATGCGCTTCTTCCATCATGGCGTAGGTGGTGTCCTTGTGGATCTTGAAGCTTTCCAGCGGGTCGGCAATAAACAGTATTTGCATGTATTGGCATCCAGGTTGGCCGCAGCGGGTGCTTACTCGGCGTCGGGGTCGGTGGCTTCCAGCTCGCGCGAGGCCGCCAGCAGCGCCAGGCGGGCTACCACGCCGTAGGCGTAGAAGCGGTTTGGCGGGGCATCGGGGCCAACTTTATGGTCTGGCAGGCAGGCGGTTTCGAACGACAGCGGCACAAAGTGCATGCCGGGTGCGTTCAGGTTTTCGTCCACGCCGCGCCCGGTGTGCACGCGGTAGAAGCCGCCCACCACGTAGCGATCCATCATGTACACCACCGGCTCGGCCACGGCATCGTTGATGGATTCAAAGGTGTGCACACCTTCCTGCACGATCACCTCGCTCACTTCCAGGCCTTCTTTTACCACCGACATCTTGTTGCGCGCCTTGCGGTTCAGGCCAACCACCTCTTCCGGCGATTTCACGCTCATCACGCCCATGCCGTAGGTACCGGCGTCGGCTTTTACGATGACATAAGGGTCGTGGGTAATGCCGTATTCGCGGTACTTGATGCGGATCTTGTCCAGCATTTTCGCCACGTGCTCGGCCAGCGCGTCCTCACCCTGACGGGTGTGGAAGTCCAGGCCGCCAGCGGCGCTGAAATAGGGGTTGATCAACCAGGGGTCGATGGAGATCAGCTGCGCGAAATCATTGGCAACCTGGTCGTAGGCGGCAAAGTGGTTGGTCTTGCGGCGCACGGCCCAGCCAGCGTGCAAGGGCGGCATCAGGTTCTGTTCGATGCCCGCCAGTACGTCGGGCAGGCCGGCAGACAAATCGTTGTTCAGCAGTACGATACACGGGCTGAAACCGTCGGCCAGCACCACGCGGTTACCACGGCGCAGCAGCGGCTCCACCGTCACCACGGCACCGTTGGCCGCAGTCAGCGCGGTAGGCTCGGTGATTTCCGGGTTCAGCGTACCCAGGCGAACCTTCAGGCCGGCTTGCTCGAAAATATGTACCAGCGCGGCCACGTTCTGCAGGTAGAAAGTATTGCGGGTATGGTTTTCCGGGATCAGCAAAATGCTTTTGGCTTTGGGGCATACGCGGTCTACCGCGCTTTGTGCCGCCTGCACGGCCAAGGGCAGAAAATCGGGGTTCAGGTTGTTATGGCCACCCGGGTACAGGTTCATGTCGACCGGTGCCAGTTTGAAACCGCTATTACGCAGGTCTACCGAGCCATAGAACGGCGCAGCGTGGTTGTGCCACTGGCTACGGAACCAGTGCTCGATATGCGGCTGGGCAATCAGGATGCGGCTTTCCAGCTCTAACAAGGGGCCGGTCAAAGCGGTGGTCAAATGCGGTACGGTCATGGTGCCCTTTCTGCGGGGAAAGCGGTAATGGGTGCATGGTGGGGCCGCCGTGCTGCTTATTCAACCCCGTTATCACTTTGTGACGCTTTGCTACAAAATGAAATCTTGCCGTGCTGAGCCGTACGCGCAGGCCAGGCATCGCCTACCTACGTACAAGCCTTTGATTTTAAAGCAGGCCATACCAGCTGGCCACAGCAGATGACAGCATGAAAGCATAAAGCACGCCGTAGCGTGCCTTATTGAACAGTGTGGAAAACACCCAGTATTCTGCTTACAGCGGCCACGGGTCGCCGTAGGCCTGCATATACAGTGACTTGAGTTTGTCCCAGTCAAAGAAATGGTTTTGCGGGCCGTGGCTCGTCACCTTGATGGCGCCCAGCACATTGGCCAGGCGGCCGGTAATTTTCCAGTCGTAGCCGTGCTTGATGCCGTACAGCAGGCCGGCGCGGAAGGCGTCGCCACAGCCCATCGGGTCGACCGGCTTGATCGGCATCTGCACGCGCGGAATCAGGTGGATGGTGTCATCCACATAAATCTCGGCGCCTTTGGAGCCGCGGGTGACGATCAGCGCCTTCACCTTGTCTTTCAGCACTTCTACCGGCAGGCCGGCGCGCTCGCGCATCAGCTCGCTTTCGTAATCATTGATGGCAACGTAGGTCGCCAGCTCCACGATCTCGTTCAGCTCGTCGCGCGACAGCAGCGGCAGCTCCTGGCCCGGGTCGAAGATGAACGGGATACCGGCTTCGTGCAGCTCGCGCGTATGCTGCAGGAAAGCGGCGTGGCCGCCAGGCGACACAATAGCCACCTGCACCGGCTCTGGCACATCGGCAATGTGGTTTACCGTAGCGTGGTCCATGGAGCCGGGGTGGAAGGCCATGAGCTGGTTGCCGTCCTTGTCGGCAATGCCGAAGCATTGCGACGTATACTGCCCGCGAATGGTACGGATAAAGCGGTCATCCACCCCCGCGCGTTTCAGGTGCTGGCGGTAAGGCTCGAAGTCCTCGCCCACCGCGCCCATCACCAGCGGCTTCTCACCCAGCAGGCACAGGCTGTAGGCGATATTGCCTGCCGGGCCGCCAAACTCGCGGCGCATGGTAGGCACCTTGAAGGTGGTAGAGATCTTGTGCAGCTGATCGGGCAGGATATGGTTATCGAAGCGATCTTCGAAATTGAACAGGGTGTCGTAGGCCAGCGCCCCGCAAACGAGAATAGACATGACTCGCGCGCAAACAAAAAAGTAATCGGCGAGTTTATCATGAACGTTTGTTTAAAGGCAGCGGCGAACTGCGGCCAACTTGCAGATATCTAACAACTTTTTACTATCAAAATGGAATAAAAATGCACAAATTCACCACGTTGTTACGCCACGGCTTGCTGCTGCTCGCACTCGGCGCCAGCTTGCCCGTACAGGCTGCCGGGCCGCTGGACAAAGCCAGGCTGACACTGGTGAGCGGCCAGGCCGCCGCGTTTGCACCGTTTCAGGGGCGGCTGACCGTGGTGAACTTCTGGGCCACCTGGTGTGCACCCTGCCGCCAGGAAATGCCCATGCTGTCGGCACTATCGACCAAGCTGGCGGCCAAAGGCATCAAGACGGTAGGCATTGCGCTGGACCAGCCCGACCAGGTACAGGCGTTCCTGAAACAGACGGCGGTGACTTACCCTATCCTGATGAGCGATGGCGACGGTGTTGCCGTCATGCGCGAGCTGGGTAACAAGAGTGGTGGCCTGCCCTATACCGTCATCCTGAATGCCCAGGGCAAACCGCTTAGGCAGATCCTGGGCATTCTGGACGAAAAAACACTCGATAAAGCGCTGGCCGGGCTATAGGGACAGACTCAAGCTGCTTTCGTGCAGCTGCGGCATACCGGACAGCAGGCTACGCACAGCCTGCTCGTGCCGCTGCCGCAGGGCAAGAAGAGCGGGAACATGCAGCTGGATTGCCTCGTCGTCGCCCAGCTGGCGCGCTTGCCACAGCTGCTGGCAATGCAGGGCCAGCGACGACTGCAGCTGGCCCAGCTGGGCAAAGCTGGCATGGCCACCGTAGCGCATCAGGCCATCGGTGCCATACCAGCGCAGGAAACGCTCGCTGACATCAGCGTCCCAGGCCCCCTCCATGCTGTCATCTTGTGCCAGCGCCAGCAAACGGCTCAGCGAGCTGCGCAGGTTCAGCTCCAGGCCAAACAGGAAGATGTCTTCCTGCGACCAGCGCTTGCGCGCCCCCTGCCACTGCGGCGGGCTGTGCCAGTGGCGACACCAGGCCACCACCTCCCCGGCCGGCATCGGTTTGGCTATGCCATAACCCTGCGCGACATCGCAGCCCAGGTGCAACAGCAAGCTGCCATGTTCTACGGTTTCCACCCCTTCGGCTACCAGCTCGCGGCTGAAGGCTTCGGACAGGCCTATAATGCCTTGCACAATGGCCAGATCGTCGCTGCTTTCGTGCATGCCGCGGATGAAAGACTGGTCAATTTTCAGTTTGTCCGCCGGCAGGCGCTTCAGGTACAGCAAGGATGAATAGCCAGTACCGAAATCATCCAGCGAGAAGCGCACCCCCAGCGCCTGGCAGGTTTGCATCAGGCGGCCAACGTGCTCCACGTCCGATAGCGCCGTGCTTTCCAGTACCTCTATTTCCAGCATGCCGCGCGGTACGTCCGCGTGGGCATCCAGCAGGCTGGCCAGCCGGGCGGCAAAGTCCGACTGCTGCAGATGGTGGGCAGAAATATTCACGCTGACAGACAGAACGCGCCCTTCACCACGCCACAGCGCCATCTGCTGCAGCGCCGTCTCGATCACCCACTCGCCCAGGCGGATATCCAGCTGGCTGTCTTCCACTTCGGGCAAAAAGGCCCCCGGCGGCAAAACACCACGCAGTGGGTGGTGCCAGCGCATCAAGGCTTCCATGCCGACAATCTGGCCATCACGCATATTGACCTTGGGCTGGTAGTACAGCTGCAATTCACCCTGCACCAGCGCTTGCTCTAGCCTTTGCAGGCTTTGCAGGCGGCTACGGCTCTGGCGGTCGTGCTCGGCGTCAAAAATCTGGTAGCCATTGCGCCCCAGATCCTTGGCTTTGTACATGGCCTGGTCGGCGTGTCGCAGCAGCGTATCGGCATCCTGCTCGTCCTGCGGGTACAACGTGACGCCGATACTGGCCGAGACTTGTATCTGGATATCACCGATATCGCAGGGCTGCGCAACGGTGTCCAGAATCTGGTGCAGGGTCTGGTGGCAGGCTTCTATATCAGGCAGGCCGGACAACAGCAGGGCAAATTCATCACCACCCAGCCGTGCCACGGTATCGCCACCGTGCAGGGTTAGCTGAAGCCGGTCGGCAATCTTGATCAGCAACTGGTCACCCACATCGTGGCCGTAGCGGTCGTTGACGCGCTTGAAACCATCCAGGTCCATGAAGCAGATCGCCAGCCACTGGCCACTGCGGCTGGCCTGGGCAATGGCAACCCGCATGCGGTCACCCAGTAACACGCGGTTGGGTAGCTGGGTCAGCGGGTCGTGGTGCGCCATACGATCCAGCCGGGCTTCCTGCTCTTTCATCACCGTGATATCGGCAAACACGGCGATATAGTGGCGTACCTGGCCCTGCTGGTCGTAAATGACGGATATCGATAGCAGTACCGGGTAGAGGCTGCCATCCTTGCGGCGGTTCCAGACCTCGCCCTGCCAATGGCCTTTCTGACCGAGGGTGGTACGGATGGTCTGGTAAAAATCCTCGTCGTGCCGGCCTGAATAAAAATGGCTGGGCATCTGCCCGACTACCTCGTCACGCTCGAAACCACTGATCTCGCACAGCGCACGGTTCACATCCACCACCCGCCCACTGGCATCGGCAATCACAATACCCTCGCGCGAGTGCTTGAATACGCCGGCCAACAGTTGCAAGCGGCCTTCGGCGCGCCGCAGATCCGAGATATCGTTCCAGGCACCGATAATGCCGGCAATCTCGCCCAGGTCGTCGTAGAACACGTCTTTGGAGAAAATCACATGCCGCTGCTGGCCGTGCTGGTCGGTAAGCAAGCCCGGGTATTCCTGGTGCCCCAGGCCGGCATTCAGCGCCTCATCCTGACGCATATGCAATGCAGCCAGCTCGGCAGGCCATAACTCGGTGGCGACCTTGCCGCGAATATCCCGCCGGCTCAGGCCGGTAACACGGGCAAATGCGTCATTACAGCCCATGTAGCGGCCGCAGGCATCCTTGTAAAACACCGGCATGGGCATGGCCAGCAACAGCATATCGGTGAAGCGCTGGCTCTTGGCCCATTTTTCGTCTGCCGACTGTACCGCCGCCGCCATACGGTTGAACGCCAGACCCAGGCGGCCAACCTCGTCCACCCCGTCTTCCGGCGCACGTATCGACAGGGTGCCATGGCCCAGGGCTTCTGCAGCCTGGGTCAAACGCTTCAGCCGCCGCACAATCCATACGGTAACCAGCACCATCCAGGCGGTAGCCAGCAAGCCCGCCACCACGACCATCGGCGCAGTACGCTGGATGAAGTTCAGGAAGATCTGCCGCGCCTCCGCAACGCGCAAACCTAGCTGTACCTCGCCCTGCGTCAGGGGGAAACGGGTATCAAACAGTGGATCGCTGCTACCGGCAATATCGCTATCCGGCGTAAAGCGCTGAATCTGGATACCACTGCGCGCCATCACCTTGCCGGTGCTGTCGCGCACCACCAGATAAGCCAGGTCACCGGAACGGGTCAGCTCGTCGGTGATTTCCTGTAGTGTGCTGTAATCCCGCTCCAGCATGGGGGCCACCAAAGCGGCACGCAGCTCGACCTGCAGGCTTCCAAGACGCACACGGGTCTGTTCTACCGCCATCTCGCGCATCATATGCACGCTTTGCCAGGCAATAATGCCGAACAACAGCAGCTGCACCACGAACAAGGCGGGAATGATGATCCAGGTCAGCGAACGCGGCCGCAGGTCAATGGCCATTATTTCAGCATCACCTTCAGATCCTGGACATACGGGTCCAGCGCCTTCATGTCTGCCGCTGAAATCTCTTTCAGGCCGTCATGCCCCAATTCTTTGCTGAACGCCCTGCCTTCATCGGTGTGATTGGCAAACTGGAATAACTGGCTACGCAGGCTGTCGATGCGGCTGCTGCCCAGGCGCTTATGTGCCAGATACAGCAAAGGCGTTGTCTGTGGCAGGCGCTTCATGATGCGTACCCGCACCGTGGTGCCCGGGTGCAGCTGACGCAAAGCGGTCACGGAGATAATGGCGGCAGCGGACTCGCCATTGAGCAGCGCCTGCACCGAGTTGGCATGGCTGCCTGCAGGACGGATGATGACGTCCTTGCCGGGCGTCAGGCCATTCTGGATAAGGTAGCGCTGTGCGGCCAAGGTGAGATTGGCCAGTTTGTCGCTGGTAGACACTACCTTGCCACGTAACGCTTCCAGCGTATTCACCCCGTCTTTACGGGTCACTAGCAAAGGTTCCAGATTGGTTTGCGGCCGGGCCAGCGGCTCATAACCCTGCTCTAGCTGCGCCAGGCGGCCAAAGTACGGCGACGTGGCAATCACGTCGTAGCGGCCTTGCCTGGTGCGTTCCAGATAGCTTTGGTAGTCCGGAGCAGACTCGATGACCACCGGCACCCCCATGGCACCTTGCAATTGGGCGCGCATGGGCTCGTACAGCTCGGCCAGCTTGCGTGCCGACAAATACGGCACCACCCCCAGCACCAGCGTATCTGCTGCCTGTGCCAGCGGTGTCAGGCAGCAGGCAGTCAGGCAAAACAGCAGGAATTTTTTGGCCATCCCGGCATTCCTTTATCGTTATTGTGGCAATTCACTCGTCGCGCAGACAGCAAACACCTCAGGCACGACTTTAAAGTCAAATGGCTGATGCTTAACAATTTACCGTCAACAGGCCCACGCAATCTAGCATTTCAATAAATATGAATTTTTGATTTGGCTAAATTCTATCGGTAATTGATTCATTTATGGCAAAAATGCCGCAGCACATTTTTTAAATGCCAAAAGAATATAACAAATAAATAAAAAAAGACTGCCTGGCAAGCCGGCAGTCTTTAACACTTCATAGAATGAAACACCTCTGGCGTCCATGCGCCGGGTTAACTCACGATTGTTCAGTAAATCAGATGATCGCGGCCAACCTTGCGCCCTGATCGATCGCGCGTTTGGCATCCAGCTCGGCGGCCACATCGGCACCGCCAACCAGATGCACTGGCTTGCCGGCATCCAGCAAAGGCTGCTGCAGTTCGCGCAGCGGGTCTTGCCCCGCACAGATCACCACATTGTCCACAGCCAGGACTTGCGGCTCGCCCTTGATGGTCACGTGCAGGCCGGCATCATCGACCTTGTCATACGTCACACCCGGGATCATGGTGACGTTTTTCATCTGCAGGCTGGCGCGGTGGATCCAGCCGGTGGTCTTGCCCAGACCCTCGCCTACCTTGCTGCTCTTGCGTTGCAGCAAGTACACCTGGCGCGGGCTAGGGTGCGGCTGCGGGCCGCTGGCTGCCAGGCCGCCTGCCGTGGCTACTGCCATGTCTACCCCCCACTCCCTCATGAAGGCTACCGTATCCAGCGACGGTGATTTGCCTTCGTGCGTCAGGTATTCAGACACATCGAAGCCGATGCCGCCGGCGCCAATTACCGCAACACGGCGGCCAACCGGTTTGCCGTATTTGAGCACGTCCAGGTAGCTGAGCACTTTCGGGTGGTCGATCCCTGCAATAGGTGGCGTACGCGGCGCGATACCGGTGGCCAGCACTACTTCGTCAAACCCGGCCAGGTCGGCTGCCTGTACGCGGGTATCCAGTTGCAGCGTGACACCGGTAATCTCGATGCGGCGGGCAAAATAGCGTAGCGTTTCATAGAACTCTTCTTTGCCCGGTACTTTCTTGGCCACGTTGAACTGGCCGCCAATCTCGCTACCGGCATCGAACAGCGTCACGTCGTGGCCGCGCTCGGCGGCGATGGTGGCAAACGCCAGGCCTGCCGGGCCGGCGCCCACGACGGCCAGCTTCTTCGGCGTGCCGGTCTTCACATAGTTCAGTTCGGTCTCGCGGCAGGCGCGCGGGTTCACCAGGCAGCTGGTGAGCTTGCCCTGGAAGATATGATCCAGGCAGGCCTGGTTACAGCCGATACAGGTGTTGATTTCATCGGCACGGCCTTGCTCGGCCTTGATCACGAACTCCGGGTCGGCCAGGAAGGGGCGCGCCATCGACACCATATCGGCACAGCCACTGGCCAGGATATCTTCCGCCACATCCGGCGTATTGATACGGTTGGTGGTAATCAGCGGAATGCCCACTTTGCCCATCAGGCGCTTGGTCACCCAGGCAAAACCGCCGCGCGGTACGCTGGTGGCGATGGTCGGCACGCGGGCTTCGTGCCAGCCGATACCGGTATTGATGATGTTGGCGCCGGCTTTTTCTACCTCTGCGGCCAACTGTTCTACTTCTTCCCAGGTGCTGCCGTTATTCACCAGGTCCAGCATGGACAGGCGATAGATGATGATGAATTCGCGGCCCACCGCTTCGCGCACCGCACGCAGTACCGCCAGCGGAAAGCGGATGCGGTTTTCGAAGCTGCCGCCCCAGCCGTCGGTACGCTTATTGGTATGCTGGGCAATGAACTGGTTGAGCAGATAGCCTTCCGAACCCATCACTTCCACGCCGTCGTAGCCCGCGTCCTGGGCCAGCTTGGCGCAACGGGCAAAGTCGGCAATGGTGCGCTGGATATCGTCCTCGGACATTTCACGCGGGCGGTAGAAGTTGATCGGCGCACAGATAGGCGACGCCGATACCAGGTTTTCCTGGAAACTGTAGCGGCCAGTGTGCAGGATCTGCATGGCGATCTTGCCGCCGGCCGCGTGCACCGCGTCAGTGACGATACGATGGTGCGGCACTTCGGCGGCATCGGCCAGCATGGAGGCGCCCTCGGCCACGCGGCCTTCCTCGTTGGGGCCCACACCACCGGTAACGATCAGGCCAACCCCGCCGCGCGCGCGCTCGGCATAGAAGGCGGCCATTTTCTCGAAGCCCTGCGGTGCTTCTTCCAGGCCGGTATGCATGGAACCCATCAGCACGCGGTTTTTCAGCGTGGTAAAGCCCAGATCCAGCGGTGCCAGCAGGTGCGGGTAAGCCGTCATGATGTTCATCCTCGTGTTGGTTGGCCCGGCAACTGGTTTGGCCACCGGAAAGCTGTCTTCGTTATAGTGCTTGCAGCATGCCAGCGAAGATACTTACTAGTTAGTAAGCTGTCAATTCGGCACGCGCCCTGCCCGCTGGACATACGACATTGCTTATGAAATAACCTAGAATGCACCAAAGTTATTAATAAATTCAGGGAGAAAATCATGTGCCAGTGCTCTACTCACACGCAGCCTGCCACTGCGGCCAACCTTGGCCGGCGCCAGTTTGTACAGCTTGCCGCCCTGGGCGGTGGCGCAGCCCTGCTAGGCAGCTTTCTGCCACAAACTGCCTACGCGGCAGGCGGCACCGATGCACTGCTGCTGTCGTGCATGGACTACCGCCTGGTGGATGAAACCGAAGCCTTCATGGCCGGCCTTGGCATGAAAAACAAGTACGACCATATCGTGCTGGCCGGGGCAGCACTGGGGGCGGTTACCAGCAAGTTTCCGGCTTGGAACCAGGCGTTCTGGGAGCATCTGGACGTAGCGATCAGCTTGCACCATATCCACAAGGTGATGGTCCTCGACCACCGCGATTGCGGCGCCTACAAAGTGGTGCTGGGCGAGGACTTTGGCAAAATGCCGGAAAAAGAAACGCAGACCCACGCCGAAACCCTGATGACGCTGCGTAAACAGATTCTGGCCAAATACCCGCAGTTGGCCGTAGAAACCTATCTGATGGCGCTGGATGGCAGCGTGCAGCAAATCGTCCCCAAGGGCTGAATGCGCCACCATGACATGAAAAAAGCACCGCCTGACAAGACGGTGCTTTTTTCTTGGTGCTGCAGTTCAAGCGCTAATACGATTCAGCCAGGCCAGCAAATCGGCCTCCAGCTGGGCGCGGTTGGTTTCGTTGTGCATTTCGTGGCGGCCACCCGGGTAGACGGTCACGCTCACGTCCTGCATGCCGGCCGTGCGGTAGCGGCTGGCCAGCTGGCCCAGGCCGAACTTGCCCAGGCTCACCGGGTCGCGGCTACCTGCCTGCAGCCACACCGGGCAGGTTTTGGGCAACGCGCGGCCATCCGCCTCGCCCAGCTCCAGCGCGATAATGCCGCCAAACAAGTCTATCCACAGCTGCGGGGTGGGGTGTTGGCCGCATAGCGGGTCGGCAATATAGGCATCCACCTGCGCCGTATCGCGGCTTAGCCAGTCCAGCCGGGTGCGTGCGGGTAAAAACCCCAGGTTGAAGCTGCCGAACACCAGCGCCGTCATGAAGGTACTGGGTTTGCTGGCGCCCCCCAGCCTGGCCGCCAGCCGTGCCACACCGCGCATCACACGCGACAGATAACGCTGGCGGTAGCCGGTAGCCGACAGCACCATGCCGGCCAAGCGCTGGCCGTAGCGCAGGATAAAAGCGCGTGCGACAAAGCTACCCATGCTGTGCCCGTACAACACCACCGGCCGCTCGTGCTGCTGGCGCGCGTAATCCACCACCTCGCGCAGATCGTCCACCACGCGCTGCCAGCCCCCCTGCTCGGCAAACCAGCCAGGCAGCAACGCATGGCGGCCGTGGCCGCGATGATCGTGCGCATAAACGGCGTAACCGGCCAGCACCAGCTTTTGCGCCAACGCCTGATAGCGCCCGCCGTACTCGCTCATGCCGTGGCTGATCACCACCACGGCACGCGGCGCGCCACCGGGTAGCCAGCAGCAGCCGTGGATATCGGCCTCGTCGCTGGCGCTTAAACGAAAGGTTTGCGTCATGTTTCC
Organism: Vogesella aquatica; assembly: GCF_028548455.1. Lineage (GTDB taxonomy): Bacteria > Pseudomonadota > Gammaproteobacteria > Burkholderiales > Chromobacteriaceae > Vogesella > Vogesella aquatica. The sequence continues at coordinate 50,572 of NZ_JAQQLF010000016.1, read as the reverse complement.
CCCTGGCGGGTGGCCGGCACGCGCTAGAATTTATCCGCGCGCAGCACCCCTACATCCGAAACATACAGGATCAAGCCGTAATCCGGCAGATAGGCTTGCTCGCAACGCAACGCAATCGCCTTGGCTACTTCGGTATCACATACCACATCGATGCGGATATTACGGTCAAAAGTCCATGCCCCGCCCTGCACGCCGTGCGCGCCGCCGCCACGCGCATCTACCACGGTATAGCCGTGTGCGCCCAGGCGCTGGATGTCTTTGACCAGCCGCGCCTCCAGCACCGACTCGGTCACGATCGTCAGCAGCTTCTTAGTATGAAATGGCATCGAGCTTCCTTTCAGGCGTAAACCTGCTGCGCCAGCCACAGGTACAGCGGAATACCCAGCAACAGATTGAACGGGAAAGTTACCCCCAGGCTGGCAGCCAGGGAAATAGCCGGGTTAGCCTCCGGTACGGCAATACGCATGGCGGCAGGGGCCGCAATGTAGGACGACGAGGCACACAGGGTAGCCAGCAGCATGGCGCCGCCTACCGACAAGCCCATGGCCACGGCAGTGGCCAGCCCCAGGGCGGCAAACACGAGCGGCATCAGCAGGGCCACCGCCACCACGAACAGCCCCTGGGCGCGCAGGCCGGCCAGCTTGCCGGCAGTCAGCAAGCCCATCTCCAGCAGAAACAGCGACAGTACCGGCTTGAACAGGTCGATATACAGCGGCGACAGGCTCTTGATGCCATCCACACCGGCCAGCCAGCCGATCAGCAAACCGCCCATCAATAGCACCATGCTCTTGCCCAGAAACACCTCGTGCGCCAGGCGGCCCCAATTCACCTGCTTGTCCCCCCCTATGCGGGCCAGCAATACGCCCACCACCAGCGCCGGCATTTCCATCACCGCCAGAAACACCGTCAGCTGCGGTTCTGCCTCTACGCCCTGGCGCGCCAGATAGGCGCTGGCAACGGCAAAGGTCACCACACTGACCGAGCCATAATGCGCCGCCGTGGCCGCAGCATCTGCCCGCCCCAGGCGCCAGCGCAGTACAGCAAAAGCGACCAAGGTCAAACCGGCCCCCAGCAAGATCACCGCCACCACCTGCCACAGCACTGCACTACCGGTGAGCTTGGATAAAGCCACCCCGCCCTTCAGGCCGATGGCAATCAGCAGGAACACCGACAGGGTTTCATACAGCGCGGGGGGGAGTTTCAGATCGGACTTGGCTAGCGCAGCCAGCAAGCCCAGCACGAAAAACAGCACGACAGGGTCTAGCGTCATCGGAACACCTTGCTTGATGAAGAGGCCACATCATAGCGCATGCAAAAAATCCGCCAACCCTATGAGCAATAGGTCTTTTCCGCCGTGCGGCCAACCCTGTGGCCTAACGGGTTGCGCCCTAAGGGCTTAAGCGCGCAATGGTGTGGCGTCGAAATCCGGGTTGCGGCGCGAAGTCAGGACATGGTCGCGCCAGGCACCGTTCAGAAACAGATAATCCTTGGCTTCGCCTTCGATAGTGAAGCCCAGCTTGGCCAGCAGGCGCGCACTGCGCTGGTTTTCCGGCTGATAGTTGGCCTGTACGCGGTGCAGGCCCAGCTCGCGAAAAGCAAACTGCACTACCGCCTCGACCGCCTCGCTCATCATGCCCTGCCCCTGGTAGGCGTGGTCGATGTTGTAACCCAGGTGGCAGGCCTGAAACACGCCACGCACGATATTGCTCAGGCTCACGGTGCCGATCACCTGCCCGGGCTGCTTATCGTGCATGACCAGAAACATGGCACCACGGCCCAGCTTGAAGTCCTCGATGCGCTCGCGCAGGCGCATGCCCCAGAACAGCTCGGTAAAGTACATATCGCCGTGGGTAGGGTCCCACGGGGCCAGGTGCTCGCGGTTGTGCAGCTGGTAGTCGCGGACGGCGCGGGCCCAGGCCGCCTCTGGCGGCAAAAGCTGTAAACGGGCGGTGCTGAGCGCGGGCTGGCTACGGGCCATATGAGCTACTCCCTTGGCAGGTTCGATAAAAACGCAAGTATGCCACCAGTGCGGCACACAGGCATGAAAAAGCCCGCTCAAGGCGGGCCCGGCAAGCGTCTGGCTTGAGCCAGCGCTTACTGTGCGGTCAGGCGCTCCAGCGCCTCGCGGTATTTGGCCGCGGTTTTCTCGCGTACGTCCAGCGGTACCGCCGGGGCTGGCGGAGCCTTGTTCCAGCCGGAAGCTTCCAGCCAGTCGCGCACGAACTGCTTGTCGAACGACGGTGGCGTGGTGCCTTCGGCGTAGCTGTCGGCTGGCCAGAAGCGGCTGGAGTCCGGCGTCAGTGCCTCGTCCATCAGCACCAGGGTGCCGTCGGCGTCCAGGCCGAACTCGAACTTGGTATCGCAAATGATGATGCCACGCTTGGCCGCAAAGGCCGCGGCGGTCTGGTACAGCATGATCGCCGTGTCACGCACCTTGGCTGCCAGCTCGGCACCCACGATGGCTTCGCACTGGGCAAAGGTAATGTTCTCGTCGTGGTCGCCTACCGCCGCCTTGGTGGACGGGGTAAAGATAGGCTCGGGCAGCTTGCTGGATTCCTGCAGGCCGGCCGGCAGCGCAATGCCGCACACGGTGCCGGACTTCTGGTATTCCTTCCAGCCGGAGCCGGCCAGGTAACCGCGCACTACCGCTTCGATCATCACCGGCTTCAGGCGCTTGGCCACCACGGCACGGCCCGCTACCAGCGGCAGCTCGGCAGCGGCAACCACGTCTTCTACCTGATCGCCGGTCAGGTGGTTGGGCACCACGTCTTTCAGGGTGTCGAACCAGAAATTGGAGATAGCGGTGAGGATCTGGCCCTTGCCCGGAATCGGGTCGTCCAGGATCACGTCGAATGCGGACAGACGATCGCTGGCCACCATCAGCATGCGCTGATCGTCGATCTCGTACAGGTCGCGTACTTTACCCGAGTAGATTTTTTTCAGGCTGGTCAGTTGGGTCATGAAACTTCCTTCACAAAGCAAAAAGCGACGCCTTGTGGGCGTCGCCTGTTTTCATTACAAGGTGTCTTTCAGCGCGCGCGCCTGCTCCAGCGCGTCGTCTACGTTGGCCGCCAGCACACAGTAGTGCGCCATCTTGCGGCCTGGCCGGGCTTGTTTCTTGCCGTAGCTGTGCAGGTGGGCGTTGGGCGCTTCCATCAGCACGGCCCAGTTCGGCTCGCTGCCGTCCTCGCCCCACACGTCACCCAGCAGGTTCACCATCACCACTGGGGACAGCAAGTCTGTCTTGCCTGGCAGCAGGCCACACATGGCGCGCACTTGCTGCTGGTACTGGTCGGTAACGCAGGCGTCGATGGTGTAGTGGCCAGAGTTGTGCGGGCGCGGTGCGATCTCGTTTACCACCAGGCTATCGTCGCCCAGTACGAAGAATTCGACTGCCAGTACGCCGACATAATCCAGCGCCTCGGCCAGCTGTTTGGCGTATTGCTGCGCGCATGCGGCCAACTTGGGGGCAATGCGCGCCGGCACGATGGACTCGTCCAGAATACCGTTCTTGTGGATGTTTTCCGATACCGGGAACACGGCCACTTGCGCCGGGCTGGTACGGGTAACAATGGCGGACACTTCCAGCTTCAGGTCCAGCATCTTCTCCAGCACACAGGCCTGGCCACCCAGGTTGGCGTAGGCAGCGCGGGCTTCGTCGGCGGTTTTCACGCGCACCTGGCCCTTGCCGTCGTAGCCCAGGCGGGCGGTTTTGAGAATGCCCGGCAGGTAGGGCGACAGCTCGACCTGGATATCCTCTACACTCTCGATCGCCAGATACGGCGCCGTCGGCAGGCCGGCCTTGTTGATCCAGCTTTTCTCGGCAATGCGGTCCTGGGCAATGGCCACGCAGTCGCCAGACGGCGATACGCGGGTGGTTTTGGCCAACAGGCGCATGGCGTCGGCGTTGACGTTTTCGAACTCGGTGGTAACCGCGGCGCAGCTGCGCGCCAGCGTGGCCAGCGCCTCAGCGTCGTCAAACGCGGCACACAGGTGCACGTCGGCAAACTCGGCCGCCGGTGCGTTGGCGTCCGGGTCCAGCACCGTTACGCGGTAACCCATGCGTTTGGCGGCGGTAACGAACATGCGGCCCAGCTGGCCACCACCGAGGATGCCCAGCATGGCTGGCGGCAAAATGGCAGCCATTACTGCACCTCCGGCAGGCTCATGGCCAGCACGGTGTCTTCTTGTTGCTTGCGGAAAGCCTTCAGTTTGGCCGCCAGCTCGGGGTTGCCATTGGCCAGCATGGCGATGGCAAACAGGCCAGCGTTGGCCGCACCGGCTTCGCCAATGGCGAACGTGGCCACGGGAATGCCTTTGGGCATTTGCACGATGGACAGCAGCGAGTCTTCGCCCCGCAGGTACTTGGACGGCACAGGCACGCCCAGCACCGGGATATGGGTCTTGGCGGCCAGCATGCCCGGCAAGTGGGCGGCACCGCCGGCTCCGGCGATGATGGCTTTCAGGCCACGCGCTTCGGCGGTTTCGGCGTACTGGAACAGAAGGTCGGGGGTACGGTGGGCGGAGACGACGCGGGTTTCGAAAGCGATGCCGAAGTCTTTCAGAACGCGCGCGGCGTTTTGCATGACTTCCCAGTCGCTATTACTACCCATCACGATGCCAACTTCGATCATGGAGGCTGATTCCGTCAAGAAGGGGAAAAAACGGAATTTTACCTGATTTGGCAAGGGCTTGCCGCCGGGATTTACCTTCCATGGAAGCATCTTCCCGGCAAGACAAAGCCGGCATTCCGCAGGGAAGCCGGCTTTCGATAACGGCGAGTATGGCCAGGCTTGGCTATAGCGTGGCCAATTGTTGCTGGGCGCGCTGCGCCGCCGGGGTGCCAGGGTATTGTTTGATAATTTTGCGCAGGGTCAGGCGGGCCTGGTCTTTCTGCTCCAGCTGTAGCTGGTTACCCGCCATCAGGCGCAGGGTTTCGGCAGCTTTCGGGTGCTTGGGGTATTGTTCGGCAAAGCGGCGCTGGATATCGATGGCGGCACTGTATTGCTTCAGCGCAGTATGCGCCACGCCCATCCAGTAGGTGGCCTCCAGCCCCTGTTCGCTAGCGGGGTAGCCATCGGCTACGGCTTTGAGCAAGGGTAACGATTTGGCAAAGTCACGGCCACGCAGTACTTCCAGCGCACGGGCCAGCGCGGCGTCGGCAGGGTTGGCCGCAGCAGGCTCGGCGGCCGGTGCCTCGGCTTGCGGCTGGCTGGCGTCGCGCAGCTGTTTTTCCATCTTGCCCATACGCAGGTCGATGTCGTTATACAGGTCATTCTGGCGCTTTTGCGTTTCGGCTACCTGGTGTTGCAGTACCTCGTTCTGCCCGCGCAGCGTGGACATTTCGCCTTTCAGCAGGGTGACCTGGTTCACCAGGTCCAGCAGGCGCTGGTTGGCCAGCTTGGCCTCGACATCCGACAAACGGGCACTGGCCTGCTGGCTGGAGCTGGCCAGCTTGCTTTCCAGGTCCAGGCGCGCCTGCTCCAGGTCGGTGGTGGTGGCGCATGCACCCAGTACGATGGGCAACAACAGGGGGAACAGTCGGTTACGCATGGCGGTTCGGGCTTTGCTAAATGGATAACCCGGAAAGGTTGACGCCTTCCCGGGTGCAGGTCAAGCCAGCCGGCCTAGACAATGGCCGCCGGCTTACTGGTAAACGAAGTCTGCGCGGCGGTTCTGCGCATGATCGCCATCGGTATTACCGCTAGCCTGGGGTTTTTCCATGCCAAAGCTCACGGCTTCAACCTGATCCGGCTTCACGCCCAGCACCTCCAGCGACTGCTTCACGCTTTCGGCACGGCGCTGGCCCAGCGCCAGGTTGTATTCGCGGCTACCACGCACGTCGGTGTTGCCTTGTACCAGCACGTGCCCTTTGTACTTGCCCAGGTAGGCGGCATGCGCTTCTACCACGCCCTTGTATTCGTCCTTGATCGCGGACTGGTCAAAATCGAAGAACACGCTCTTGCCATTCACCCCCGCATACGCGGCGGCTTCGGCACCCGCAGCATCCACCTGCGGTAGCGGCTGCGCCGGGTTCAGGCTGCTGCCACCGCCACCTGCGGTACTGGCACCATTGCCGGATACGATGGCTGCATTGCCGGCATTGGCACTATCCGCCGGGTTGCCGGTACTGGCGCAGGCACTGAGCAATACCGCTGCAGCGGCTACGACGAAGGGTAAGACTTTCATGCGACGCTCCTTGTTCTGGCTGGCCGGGTATAGCCAGTGAAATGACTCGGGTAAACCATAAAGACTTTTGAACAAAACCGAAGTTCCAGCGTAGCACGCGTCAGGGGTTGAATGGCCCCCATGCCGCATCCTGCACCTGCCCTTCCAGTACCCCTAGCTTGACGCGGCCCGGGTGCTGGGTAGATGCAGCGTACAGCACGCTACGGCCGCCTTCATCACTGGCATACAGCACCATCTTGCCGTTGGGTGCAAAGCTGGGCGACTCGTCAAAAGCACTATTGCTGATCATGCGCGCATCCCCGCTGGCCAGGTCTTGCAACATCACCTTGAAGCGGCCGGCTTCGCGGCGCACATAGGCCAGCTGGCGGCCATCCGGTGAAAACGCCGGCGACACGTTGTACGCACCCTGGAAAGTGACGCGGCGTACGGTTTTGCTGCCATCCAGTGGCTGGATGTAAATCTGTGGCCCGCCACTGCGGTCGGACACAAACGCAATCTGGCGGCCATCCGGGCTGAATACCGGCTCGGTATCGATGGCATCACTATACGAGAAACGGCTCAGGCCTGTGCCGTCGGCATTGATGATATAGACCTGCGAATTACCGCTTAATGTCAGCACGATAGCCAGCTTGCGGCCGTCCGGGCTCCAGGTCGGGGCCGAGTTGCTGCCCTTGAAGTTGGCCAGCAGGCGGCGCTGGCCAGTGGCCAGGTCTTGCACGTAAATCACCGGCTTCTTGTTTTCGAACGAGACATAAGCCAGGCGGCTGCCATCCGGGCTCCACGCCGGTGAAATGATGGGCTCTGCCGAGCGCAATACGGTTTGCGCGCGGCGGCCATCCACATCGGCTACTTGCAGGCGCGACTCTTTGCCCTTCTGCACCACAAACGCAATGCGGCTGGCGAACAGGCTCTTGCTGCCCAGCAGCGCCTCGTAAACCATGTCGGCAATCCGGTGCGCGACATCGCGCAGCTGCGAGCTGTGGACATCAAACTCGGCGGCCAGCTTTTGTTCGCGCGGGTTCACCGTCTCGGCCCAGAATGTCAGGCGCAGCAGGCCGCCTTCCAGCTTGGTCACTTTGCCGTACAGCACGGCACGGCTACCGTTTTGCTGCCATGGCACAGGGTCGAAGGCCTGCGGCGAGGCCGGCAGCACCGTGCCGCCCGGCGGCTCCAGCAAACCGAACAAGCCGGTCATGGCCAGGTCGCTTTTTACCGTTTGCGTTACCGCCTCGGGCAGCCACTCTTCGTTTTGCATGGGCAGAATGGTGAGCGGGTAACGGCTGCTGCCGCCGCCCACGATATCCACGGTCAGGTCGGCACGCGCCAACGGTGCGGCCAACATCGTGGCCAGCAGCAGTACGCGCCAGCAGTAGGCAATCAGTCGGTGCAAGGCATTACTCCTTGGGGCGGAAATTAAGGGTGATACGGCGGTAGTCGGCAAAGTCGGCGCCTTTGGGTAGCGGCGGGAAACGCCGCACTTCGGCCAGTGCTGCCAGTACTGCCTGGTCCCACGCTGCCGAGCCGCTACTGCGCAGGATACGCGTACTGCGAATTTCCAGTGTCGGCAGGATGATGACCTCCACCGATGCCTCCGGGTTACCCTTGATGCCGTCGGGTATCACGATATACGGGCGCACACGGTTCTTGATGGCCTCGCCGTACTGCTGTTTCTGGTCTGGCTGGCCGGTAGCAGAGCCTGTTTTCGCACCGGTTTTGGCGCCGGCCTGGCTCACCTTGCCCTGCCCTGGGCCTGGCGGTAGCGCATCCAGCTCGGCCAGCAAGTCGTCGGTTTTCACTGCAGCAGGCTTGGGGGTGGCCGCAGGCTTGGCGGGCACACTGGTAGCAGGTTTCACTGGCGGTGTGGGTTCTGGCTTGGCAAGCTCCGGCTTGGCCTTGGCGACCGGCGTTGCTTTCTCGGCCGGCTTGGCTTCCGGCAGCGGCGGTTTCTTGGCAGCCTTGTCGGCCAGTACTTTTACATCGGCAGCCGGGTTGTCTTGCACCGGGGCGGGGGGTGGAGGCGGAGCTTTCGCGGCCACTTTCGGCGCCGGAGCGGGCGCAGGGGCAGGCGTAGCCACCGGTGCCGCTACCTGGCCGGCATTGCCGGCCCACAGCTCTAGCGCCAGTGGTGGCGGTGTCTTGAGCTCTTCGGGCGCAGCAGATAGCCACAGACATAGCATGACTACCGCATGCAGGCATGCGGACAGCAGCCATGAAGCCGCACCGGGCTGGCGGGTGGCCATCATCAGCTACCCTGCTGGCGCACCGTGAGCGCCACACGCTGGATACCGGCCGCGTGCAGCTTGTCGGCCACTTTTACCACTTCGCTGTACTTCAGGTCCTGATGCGCCGTCACCACCACCGGGCGGCTATCCTTCAGGCGCGCCTGCACCATGGCGATGAGCTCGTCCAGGTTGGCCGCAGGCTCACGCTTGCCGCCTTCGCCGACAAAATAGGCACCACTGGCTTCAATGCTGATTTCCAGTGGTGCGGTCTCTACCTGCGCGGCACGGCTGACGCTGGGCACATCAATCACCCCGGGGGTGAACATGGGCGCGGTCACCATGAAGATCACCAGCAGTACCAGCATCACGTCGATGTAAGGCACCACATTCATCTGGTTCATCATGCGGCGCGGGCGGCGTTGCAACATGGGCTTATCCTGTTTCAATAACATGCCGATGTTAACACCGGCAGCGGACTAAAAGGGGTGCTTGACTGACCAAGCCGGCAGCGGCGGGTTCCTCGCTGCGGCCGTTTACAAACGGCGCAGCAGGGTCATACCGTCCCCCATGGGCAGAATACACAGGCTGACACGCGGGTCGGCCAGCAGCGTGGCGTTGAATTCGTGCATGACATGCACGCTACGCGGATGATCGGGCTGCGGTGCCACTACCCGGCCATTAAGCAGGATATTATCGATGGCAATAATCCCGCCCGGGCGCACCAGCTGCAAACAGGTTTCGTAGTAGGCTGGATAATTCTGCTTGTCGGCATCGATGAAAGCCAGGTCAAAGCTGCCCGCCCCGCCCTGCTCCAGCAGCATGGCCAGCGTCTGCACCGCAGGTTGCACGTACAGATCAATGCGCTCGGCCACGCCGGCCTGCTGCCAGTAGTCCCGCGCGATGGTGGTGAACTCCACGCTCATATCACAGCACACGGTACGGCCTTGCTCGCCCATGGCCAGCGCGACAGTCAAAGCGCTATAGCCGGTAAAGGTGCCGATTTCCAGATAACGGCGCGCGCCGGTAAGGCCGACCAGCCAGCTCAGAAACTGGCCCTGCTCGGGGGCAATTTGCATCTTGGCCATGCGGTGGCCTGCGGTAAATTCGCGCAGGGCGCGCTGCACCGGGTGCTCGCTTACCCCGATTTGCAGCAAGTAGCTGGCGACATCGTCGCTCATGGTCATGGTTTGTCTGGTCATACTGGTGCTCAAAAAAACAAACGCCCTTGCGGGCGTGAGGGCTGCTGACAAAACTGCCCGCATGCTTTGACCGTGCCATTACACAGGGCACCGCCGTTTACAAGACAAACCCTGCATGCATGGCAAGCAGGGTTTTATCAATACAGCACACCCGGCAGGCGCGGCACCATCGGACTGCATGGCACACCCGCCAGCAGCTTACTCTGGCTGGTAAACGTAGGGCTTCTGTGGCACGCGGGAGGCTTTCCAGCGGCGCAGATCGTCCAGGTCCAGCGTGCGTTCCCACCAGGTCAGGCGCAGCTCGCGACGCTCGGTATCGACTTGCGGGTTCTTTTCCAGAAAGCCGTTCATGAAGGCGGTAAATTCGGACTGATACATGTGTATTCCCCCGGTTGGCGATGGCGGCGATTGTACTGCAAAACCGGCAACCCGGCATCAGCGCCCGGGGGGCAGGGGTGATGCCGCACTATAAAGTGGCGTAATCGACGTACCCAGCAACGCGCGCTCTAGCTCGGCCACCCCGTGATCCATCTCGAAGCAGTGCCACAGCATGCTGGCCTCGTCGGGCCGGCCACCCATCACCGCAGTGAGCCAGTGCGACAAACGTTGACTATTGGCCACCATACCCGCCTCATCCTGCAGCAGCACCAGCAGTACCTGGCCGTGTCTTAGGCGCACCGCCGTCAGCCCGTCAAATGGCGCTTTGGCCAGCTGGCTTTCCAGCTGGAGCATGGCACTGGCCTGATGGAAACTGCGGCGGCGAACGCCACGGCCATGTACCCACCAGACACGCATCAGCCCCGCCGGCGGTAGCGTTTGCAATTGTCGCTCCAGCGTAGCCAAAGCACGTTGCGGGGAAACCGGGGCCTGCTGCCTGGCCTGCTCCAGCCACTGCGCTTGCAAACGGCGTGCTTGCAAACGCTGCCGCAGCAAACCCCGGCTCTGGCGCCATGAGCGCCAGCCCAACAGCCAGAGCAGCAGCATGAAGGCGAGCAAGGCTATGCTGCGCCACGACAGCTGCGCCACTGGCTGCCAGGCACGCCACAGGGTCAGGTTCAGCTCAAAAGCACCACTGCGCAACGCTTGCTGGCTCAGCAGACTGCCCGCTTCGCTGGCGGCTGGCGGCGCCGCCGGCTGTACCGATAGCACGGCTTGTACACCATCGCGCCTATTATCTTGCAGCAAGGCTTGCGGTGGCAGCCACAAGGCCAGTGCCATGCCTTGCTGGCCGGGTATGATCAGTAATAGCTGCTCTGGTGAACGACGCTGCCAGACCAGCACCTGCGCCTGGCCACGCTGCAAACCTGGCAATGCCGCAGCCACCTGGGGCAGTCTGGCCAGATCTTGCGTGGGCAACAGGGCGCCACCGAGCTGAAAGGGCTCAAACGCCTGTACCTCCAGCAGCCTGCCCTGGGCAGGGTTGGCCACCAGCAGTGCCACCGTACCCAGCTGTGGTGTGTGCCTGCGCAAACTGGCCAGATAAGGCGAAAACTGCTCACGCCCCTCATCCCGGGCCAGCATCAGGCTGCGCAATAGCTGCCGCGCTTCCTGCTGCATGGCGTCCAGCTGGGTGCGCAGTTGCCCCAGTTGCTGCTCGGCCTGCTCATCCAGTGCTTGCTGGGCGGCATGACGCTCGCCGGCTTCCAGCCATACCCAGCCAATGGCAGCAAATAGCAGCCAGCAAGAAAACAGCCCCATGAACAACAGGGGCTGTATCCCGTGGCGCCACGCAGGGCTCACAGCAAGAATTCCCGCTTCTGATGCTGGTCGATCAGGCTGCGCCACGCCTGGAGCAGTTTCTGGAATTTATTATTGGTTGGTGCCATTTCCCGCACACGCTGCAGCAATTCGTGCGCGTGCTTGATATTGCTTTCGTGCCAGCCCTGGCGGTGGCACTGCGCAATGATGGCGTTGACCAGGTTGAGCATCAGCTGCACGTTCTCCGGCATTTCCTGCAAAGCCTTCTGGAACAGCGCAATCGCCTTGTCGTGATCTCCGGATTGCGCCTCGCGTACCGCCTGGTTGTTCAGGTCGACAATACCCTGCACATTGCTGGCGATCAGCTCGCGCCCGGCATCGCCGCGGCCAACCTGGTCGAACAGGGTGGACAGTTTTTGCAGTAGCTCTTCGTTATCGTGGTTATTGCGCACCAGGTTACTGGCGACCTTGTCGCCGATGTCATGCTGGCCCTGGCCATAACAAGCACGGGCAAACTCCAGCCGGTCGCTGTCTTTCAGTTTGGTGAGCTGCGGCATGCGCTCTTCGGCCGAGCGCAGCAGCTTTTCTGCGGCTGCCTTGTTACCACCATGGTTCTGGATGGTGCTATCCACCACGTCGGCCATCCACTCGCCTTCGGGGTTGTGCTTGTAATCGCGGCGCAACGACGCCAGCGTTTTCATGGCCTCGGCCTTGTCCTGGCTGGCTAGCTGCGTGCGCGCTAGCGTAGCGTAGTGTGCCGGGCTGCGGTGCCAGCTGGCCTTGGCCAGGTCCAGCGTGGTGGCGTAGGCCTTCTTGGCCTGCTCCAGATCGCCGTTTTCTTCGGCCACCTGCGCCAGCGCCTGGTGACGGCGTATGGTGGCCGGCGACAGCTCGGTAGCACGCTTCAGCGTTTGCTGCGCCTTGTCCAGCTCGTGGTTGTCCTGGTACAGCTTGGCCAGCCAGTCGTAGGCTTCCATCACGCGGTCGTTTTCCACAATCACTTGCTGGAACAGCGCAATCGCTGGCTCTACCTTTTTGAGGCCGGCCATGGATTTGGCCATGCCCACCTTGGCCCAGGGGATTTCCTTGATCTTCAGCACCTGCTGGTACAGATTGTGCGCCGAGTCGTAATCGCCGATTTTCATGCTCAGGCTGCCCTTGAGTTTCATGAAATCCAGGCTGAATTCGTTGCGTTCGCTGATTTTCTTGCCGCATGCCTCAATGGCGGCCATATAGTCATGGCTCATCAGGGCCTCGTCCACCACCTTGAATGCATCACGGCGGCGCATGGCCACTTCCAGCCGCTTGGCCAGCTCTTCGCCGGTAAACGGTTTGAGCAGGTAGCCGTCCGGCGCCAGCTCGGCTGCAGACAAAACCTTGGCTGCACGGCGCTCGCCGCTGACAATCATGAACACGCAAGACTGCTTGAGCAGGTTGCGCTCCTTGGCCTCCTCATACAGGTACAGGCCATCGCTGCCGCCACCCAGATCGTAATCGCACAGCACCACGTCAAAGTCGTAACGCATCAGTTTTACCAGCGCGTCATTGGCCTTGCCGGCGTACTCCACTTTCTCGGCGCCGAAGGACTGCAGCGTCATGGACATGGCACGCTGCATTTCCGGCACGCAATCCACCACCAGAAACTGCTTCTTGGCAAACGGGTTGGAGTAATCCCGGCGGCCAGTGGCTTCCTTGGCACTGGTAATGGCGTTAAAAGTAGTCGATTGATTGGACAGCGAACTCATGTATTGCCCCGCTTTTGTTATGTTGGTGGCTTATAGAGACGTCAATTTGTCAGCAGCGTAACGCAAATCCAGCCATTTGATGCCATGCTCGGCAAAATTGATCTGCAAGCGCACGTCGTCGCCTGCACCTTCGGCATTGATCACCACCCCGGCACCAAACTTGGTATGGCTCAGCGACTGGCCCACGCGCCAACCGCCCTGGCGGGCTACCGCTTTTTGCTGCACAAAGGCCGGCTCGGCCCAACTGCTGCGGCTGGTCACGGGCGCAGCTTTTACCGTAGCAGATAAAACCTGCAACAGCTCGGCCGGAATCTCATCTACAAAACGCGAGCGTATCGGGTAACGGCTCTGCCCGTGCAGCATGCGGCTTTGCGCATTAGTGAGATAAAGCCGCTGTCTGGCCCGGGTGATGGCCACGTACATCAGGCGGCGCTCTTCTTCCAGGCCCTTTGGGTCATTGAAACTGTTTTCGTGCGGGAACAGCCCCTCTTCCAGCCCGCCAACAAATACCGCATTGAATTCAAGCCCCTTGGCCGCGTGCACGGTCATCAGCTGCAAGGCGTCCTCACCGGCGTCGGCCTGATGGTCGCCCGCCTCCAGGCTAGCCTGGGTCAGGAACTCTACCACGGCCAGCTGCGGCTCTTGCGGCATGAAGCCGGTAGCCGCATTGATCAGCTCGTCCAGGTTGGCCAGGCGCTCTTCACCGTCTTTCTTGTCGGCCTCGTACATGGCACGCAAGCCGCTCTCGTCGATCACCAGGCTCACTTGCTCGGCCAGGTTCAAGGGCTCGCAGCGCTGGCGCAGTTTTTCCACCAGCAGCACAAACTCGGCCAGCTTGCCGGCGGTGCGCCCACCACCCGCCCCGCACGCTGCCTGCCACAAGCTGACGCCCTGCTCGCGGCTGGCGGTTTGCAGGTTTTCCACACTACGGGCACCGATACCGCGCGCGGGTACGTTGATGACACGCAGCAGCGCGTTGTCGTCGTCCGGGTTAATGGCCAGGCGCAGGTAGGCCAGCGCGTGCTTGATTTCCTGGCGCTCGAAAAAGCGCAGGCCGCCGTAAATGCGATAGGCCACGCCAGCCTGTACCAGCACGTGCTCCAGAATGCGCGACTGGGCGTTGCTACGGTACAGCACCGCCATGTCGGACAAGCTCCAGCCATCGCGCTTGAGCGCTTTGACTTCGTCCACGATAAATTGCGCTTCTTCGCCGTCGGAATAGGCATCGAACAGGCGGATCTTGTCGCCGGGGCCGGCGGCGGTCCACAGCTGTTTGCCCAGGCGGCCGTCGTTACGCTCGATCAGCGCGTTGGCCGCATCCAGAATGGTGCCGGCCGAGCGGTAATTCTGCTCCAGCCGTACCGGGCCGGCCACGCCATAATCGGCCAGCAGCGCGCGCATATTGCCCACTTCGGCGCCGCGGAAGGCGTAGATGGACTGGTCGTCGTCACCCACGGCGAACAGGGCGTTGTCGGGGCCGGCCAGCAGCTTGAGCCAGGCGTACTGCAGGCGGTTGGTATCCTGGAATTCGTCCACCAGCAAAAAGCGGAAACGGGCGCGATAGTGCTCGCACAAGGCAGCATTGCGCGACAACAGCTCGTAACTGCGCAGCAGCAGCTCGGCAAAATCCACCACGCCTTCGCGGTTGCACTGCGCGTCGTAGGCGGCGTACAGCTCGATCAGCTTTTTGGTATACGGGTCGTGGGCGCTCAGCTCGCCGGCACGCACGCCGGCTTCTTTCTGGCCGTTGATGAACTGCTGTACCTGCTTGGGCGGGAATTTCTCGTCCGAGATATCCAGGCTTTTGAGCAGGCGTTTGATGGCGCTTTGCTGCTCGCCGCTATCCAGGATCTGGAAGGTCTGCGGCAGGCCGGTATCGCGGTAGTGCATGCGCAGCAGGCGGTTGCACAGGCCGTGGAAGGTGCCGATCCACATGGTTTTCACGTTCACCGGCATCATCGCGGCCAAGCGTGTCTGCATTTCGCGCGCGGCTTTATTGGTAAACGTTACCGCCAGAATGCTGGCCGGGTTGGCCTGGCCGGTTTGCAGTAGCCAGGCAATGCGCGTGGTGAGCACCCGCGTTTTGCCACTGCCGGCGCCAGCCAGCACCAGGGCACTCTTGGCAGGCCAGGTTACGGCGGAAAGTTGTTCGGCGTTCAGGCCGGCGAGCAGGTCATTATTCATGGGGCGGGGTCAGGCAAATACGAAAGTAGCCATTCTACCAGCCAGCCGCCCTAGCCGCCGTGCGGGCTGCGCAGCAAGGTGGCGGCGATACGGGTGTCGGTAGCCGCCAGCGGCTGGCCTTCCAGCAAAGCCAGCACTTTAGCCAGGCTGGCAACGGCCAAGCCTTCAGAATCCTGCTGTACCGCATCAATGGCCAGCGGCAGGCAGTCCAGCAGCGCGTGGTGGTCGAAGGTCATCATGCTGCGCGGCGCATCGTGCAGGCCATGCTGGCGCAAATACGCCAGTACGCCTTCCAGCAGGGTGATGGAGGCGGTAAACAGCGCCTGCGGGTATCGCCCGTTGGCCGCATGCCAGTCGCGCATCATGGCGTAGCCCGATTCGCGCAGGAAGTCGCGTTCGCACACCCAGCCAGGCTGCTCGGCGAGGCCCGCCCCGGCCAGCGCCTGGCGGTAGCCGGCCAGGCGGTCACGGCTGGGCGACAGCGCGGCCTGGCCGCCAAAGTACACCAGCTCGCTGATGCCTGCGGCCAACCTGGGCGCCAGCAATTGCACCACGCTGTCGGTGGCGTCGGTCACCACCGAGGGGATACCGCTGTCGTCCAGACGGCGATCGACAAACACCAGCGGCAGGCGGCGTGTCCATTTCTGGTAATGGCGGGCATCGCTGCTACAGGGCACCACCAGCATGCCGTCCACCTGGCGTGCGACCAGCTGGGTCATGCCGGCACTTTCGCGCTCGGGGTCTTCGTCGCTGGTCACCATCAGCAGCTGCAGGTCGCGGGCGCGGCACAGGTTTTCCAGCGCTTGCGCCAGCGCGGCGTGGCTGGCGTTGGTCAGGTCGGGTATCACCAGGCCAATGGCCTGGCTGCGGCGGTTGCGTAATGAGCGCGCCGAGTGCGACGGGCTGAAATGCAGCTCGCGCGCCACCTGCTCTACCCGCTGTACGGTGGCCTGGGCAATGCGGTAACGCTCGGCGTGGCCATTGAGCACCATACTGGCCGTGGTGCGCGACACGCCGGCAATGCGGGCAACATCGTCAATGGTCAGGCGCTGAAACGTCATGAAAAACTCCTGCGATATGGCGGGGCAAAGAAAATCCCTGCCAGCACGGCGCCGGCAGGGACCCTGATTGTATTACAGCGGCCCCCGTCACAACGGGTTGGCCGCATGCAGGCTTACTTCACCAGGTTCAGCGGTACCGGGATGAACTTGTCTACCGGCTGGCCGGCGATCAGTTTCTTGGCAGTCTGCACGCCGTACTGGCCGATCAGCTCCGGCTGTTGCTGTACGGTGGCGGCCAGGGTGCCGCCTTTCACGGCAGCCACGGCGTCGGCGGTAGCATCAAAGCCCACCACCACCACGTTCTTCAGGCCGGCAGCCTGGATGGCTTTCACCGCGCCCAGCGCCATTTCGTCGTTGTGCGCAAACACCCCCTGGATGCCTTTGTTACCCTGGATGATGTTTTCCATCACCGACAGGCCCTTGGCGCGGTCAAAGTCGGCCGGCTGTTTGGCCAGCAGTTTCACGTCGGCCTTGCCATCCACTACCTGGTGGAAGCCCTGGCCACGTTCGCGCGCTGCGGAGGAGCCGGCAATGCCTTCCAGCTCCACGATACTGCCCTTGCCACCCAGTTTTTCCAGCAGGAACTCGCCGGCCATCTTGCCGCCAGCCACGTTGTCGGAGGCAATGTGGGCGCTGACCTCGGCACCGGTCACGCTACGGTCCAGCGATACCACCTTGATACCCTTGCTAGTGGCTTCTTTCACCACATTGGCCACCGCGGCGGAGTCGGTCGGGTTGATCAGGATGACGTTCACTTTCTTCTGGATCAGGTCTTCCACGCTGGCCTGTTGCTTGGCCGGGTCGTCCTGCGCGTCCACGGTAATCAGGTTGATACCTTCTTTCTTGGCCTCGGCTTCGGCGCCGTCACGCAGCGACACGAAGAACGGGTTATTCAGCGTGGACACCGCCAGGCCGACGGTAGCAGTGCTGGTGGCGGCTGCCGGCTCGCTGGCCGCGGCCGGCGCGCTGTCCGGGCCTTGCTTGGAGCAGGCGGCGATACCGAAAGCCAGCAGGCTGGCCAGCAGCGGGGTAATGATGCGATTCATGGTGCGACTCCCTGTTTTATTGAACGACACGTGTTGCCGCCGCCGGCCACCTGCCGGCGACCGGTTTACTTTTTGCCTGCGCGGTCCAGCAGTACCGCCAGCAGGATGACTGCGCCCTTGATCACTTGCTGGTAGAACGACGACACGCCCAGCAAGTTGAGGCCGTTATTCAGTACGCCGATCAGCAGCGCCCCCATCAGGGTGCCGAAGATCCAGCCGCGCCCGCCGGTCAGGCTGGTGCCGCCCAGCACTACGGCGGCGATGGCGTCCAGCTCGTAGCCGGTACCGGCGGTGGGCTGCGCCGAGTTCAGGCGCGAGGTCAGCACCACGCCGGCCATCGCCGACATGGCGCCAGACAAGGTATAGACCCAGATCTTGACGCGATCCACTTTCACGCCGGACAGGCGCGAGGCTTCCTCGTTACCGCCGGTGGCGTACACGTGGCGGCCGAACACGGTCTGCTTCAGCAGGAACCAGAAGCCGGCAAACATCAGCAGCATCCACACCACCGGTACCGGCACCAGGCCGGCCACGTAGCCGCCGCCCAGCATCTGGAAGAAATCACTGTCCAGGCCGGTAATCGGGCTGCCGCCGGAAAACACCAGCGACAGGCCGCGCAGAATAGTCATGGAAGCCAGCGTGGCAATAAACGGTGCCACCTTGCCCTTGCTGATGATCCAGCCGTTGGCAAAGCCCATGCCGGCACCCGCGCCAATACCCAGCAGCGTAGCCAGCACCGGGTCCAGCCCGCTTTGGATCATCAGTGCAATACACACCGACGACAGCGCCAGGATGGAACCCACCGACAGGTCGATGCCGCCCAGCAGAATCACCAGCGTCATGCCGAAGGCGATCAGCGCGTTGATCGATACCTGGCGCATCACGTTCATCAGGTTGCCCACGGTGAGGAAATCCGGGCTCATGATGGCCAGCGCGCCGGAAACCACCAGCAGCGCAATGAAGGGGCCCAGCTTTTGCAGCGTGGCTTTTTGTTGTGCAGTCATGCTCTCAATCCTGTGTTGTGCGGGTGTCGTGGCCGGCGGTGCCGGTGGCAGCGGCCATGATGTCTTCCTGGCTGAGGTTGGCCGCATCGAACAGCGCGGTCTGGCGCCCCTCGTGCAGCACCAGGATGCGGTTACTCATCGCCATCACCTCGGGCAGCTCGGACGACACCATCACGATGGCCACCCCGGCGGCGGCCAGCTGGTTGATGATGTGGTAGATCTCGGCCTTGCCGCCCACGTCCACGCCGCGCGTGGGTTCGTCCAGCAGCAGCACCTTGGGCGGCTTGGCCAGCCATTTGGCAAACACCACTTTTTGCTGGTTGCCACCGGACAGCGACTTCACGTCCAGCTCGGCGTCGCGGGTACGGATGCGCAGCTGGCTGATCTGCTGCGCCACCGCCGCCTGCTCGGCGGCCTGGTTCACCACGCCTAGGCGGGCGTAGCTGTCCAGGTGCACCAGCGTGGCGTTTTCGCGTACCGACATGCCCAGCACCAGGCCCTGGCTCTTGCGGTCTTCTGTTACAAACGCCAGGCCGGCGGCAATGGCCGCAGCCGGGCTGCGCACGTCCAGCGGCGCGCCGTCCAGCCACACCTCGCCCGCTGTGCGGCGGTTGATGCCAAACAGCGTATTGAGGATTTCGCTGCGGCCGGCGCCCATCAGGCCGGCAATGCCCAGCACCTCGCCGGCACGGGCCTCGAAACTGATACCGTCGATATGGCGGCCATCGGACAGGCCGCGCACGGCCAAGCGCACGGCGCCCGGCAGCACGTCACGGCCAGGGAAGCGGTCGCCGATCTCGCGGCCAACCATCAGCTTCACCACTTCGTCAAAACCGGTGTCGGCAATCACGCGCTCGCCCACAAAGCAGCCATCGCGCAGCACGCTGATCTTGTCGCAGATGTGGAAGATCTCTTCCATGCGGTGCGACACGTACACAATGGCCACGCCGCGTGCTTTCAGGCCGCGCATCAGCGCAAACAGGGTGTCGATCTCGCGCGCCGACAGCGCGGCGGTGGGTTCATCCATGATCAGCACGCGGGCGTCCATGGCCAGCGCCTTGGCGATTTCCACCATCTGCTGCTGGCCGATGGACAGGCTGCCCGCTTCGGCGTCCACGTCGATCTGGCTGGCGCCCAGCGCGTCCAGCTGCGCGCGCGCCTGCTGGCGCATGGCAGCACGCTGGATCACGCCAAAGCGCGACGGCTCGCGGCCCAGAAACAGGTTTTCCATCACCGACAGCTGCGGAATCAGGTTCAGTTCCTGGTGGATGATGGCAATACCGGCCGCCTCGGCGTCGCGGGTGCTGCGGATCGCCACTGCCTGGCCGTCCACCTCGACGCTACCGCTGTCCGGCTGGTATACGCCGCTGAGGATCTTCATCAGCGTAGACTTGCCGGCGCCGTTTTCGCCCATCAGCGCGTGGATTTCGCCACCGTGCAGGCTAAAGTCCACATTTTCCAGCACCCGCACCGGGCCAAAGGCCTTGCAGATGCCACGCATGCTTACCTTCATCGCCGCCTCCTAGAAAATCACGCCGGCGTACAGGATCACATTGGCGTACGGCGTGGCGTCGCCGGTGCGGATCACCGCCCGCGCCTGACCGCAGTGCTGCTTGAACGCTTCGTGGCTGACAAACTCGGTGGCAATGCCCTGCGCCGGCAGCGCGGCGGCCAGCGCCGACACCGCCGGGTTATGGCTGTGGCACTCGCTGGCAAACAGCGCGCGCTCGCAGGCCATGTCGGCCAGCACGGTGTCCAGCACGCGGGCAAAGCCGGGCTCGCCCAGCGCCAGCGACACGTCGATGCACTCCACCCCCGGCGGCACCGGCAGGCCGCAATCGGCAATCACGATGCTGTCGGTGTGGCCCAGGCAAGCCAGCACGCGGGCGATATCACGGTTCAGATGGCCCAGCTTTTTCATGCGGCGTGCTCCTGCAAAAAGGTGTCCAGTGCGGCCAAGGTCGGCATGCCGCCTTGCGCGCCAGGCTGCGTTACCGACAGCGCACCGGCTGCGGCGGCACGGCGTACTGCCTCGGCCAGGCCCAGGTGCAGGAAGGTGGCCAGCGCGCCGTTGAAGGTGTCGCCGGCGCCGGTGGTGTCTACCGGCGTCACGGCAAAGCCGGGCTGGTGCTGCAGTTGGCCGCCAGCAACGGCAAAGAAGGCGCCGTCGGCGCCGTGCGTCATCACGATGCGGCCGGCGGCAGCGGCCACCAGCTCGCGCCACGGCTGCGGGCTGGCCAGTGTGGTGGCCAGCTCGAATTCGTTGGGGGTCAGCACACTGACGCGGGCCAGCAGCGCAGCAGGCAGCGCCACCGCAGGCGCCGGGTTCAGCACGAATGGCTTGCCATGGCGTGCGGCCAACATGGCGGCGTGCTCTACAGTCGCCAGCGGCACTTCCAGCTGCGCCAGCACCACGTCGGCGTCGGCAAAGGCCTGCTCGGCGGCGTCCAGCTGCGCTGGCTGCAGCGCATGGTTGGCACCCGGCACCACGATGATGGCGTTGTCGCTACCGCACAGCGTGATGCTGGCCACGCCGGTGGCGATGTCCACCTCGCTAACCCAGCGCGTGTCTACGCCCTCATGCGCCAGCACCGCTTTCAGCCCGGCACCAAACGCATCGCGGCCGACACAGCCGATCATGCTGACCTGTGCGCCCAGCCGGGCGGCAGCCACGGCCTGGTTGGCGCCCTTACCGCCCGGATAGGTAGCAAAACCGCTACCGCTGAGCGTTTCACCCAGCCGTGGCATGGTGGGGCTATTCACCACCATGTCCATATTGATACTGCCTATTACCAGCACACGCGTCATCGCGCTTGTCTCCTGCCTGCGGCCAACCCTGTGGCAAACCGCGTTATCTGTTAGCTAACGTTTAGCTAAAACGTCATCAGCCAGCGCGAATGCTAGCGCACAGAGCTAGCGGCAGGAAAGAGAAAAACGCAAAAAATGTAAGCCCTGCACTACAGAAAAGCATTGAATATGCCATCATCAATCAGCAAAGCAGCGCGTTAGCATGCGCAGCAGCATTCAGCGCCCTGGCGCTGTAGTTGCAGTGCACAAATCCTGCCAGGCCACGGCAGCAAGCCTGGCCCGCCGCCAACACCGCAGTGCAACACGGCGAGGTAGCAAAACACGGTGACAACACAACGGCGATGCCACAAAAAACAACACCCTCTGGCGATGTGTATCGCAAGAGGGTGACAGGCAGGCAAATGAGGTAACAAAAGCCCCTAGTGGCGATGCAGCAACCCGCCATGCCCGGCGGTAGCGGTATCCGGCACGGCGCCCTTTCTGGCCCGGATACGGTCCCATACTTTTTCATGAAAGTAGTACGCCACGGTATTCACCAGCGGCTCGACCAGGGCCAGCAGGCTGGCCATGCCAAAGCTGCCGGTGAGCAGATAGGCCACGCTGAACGCCACGGTGAAATGACAGATGGCGAAGGTGATGGTCTTGATCATGATGCACCCCAGCAGCTATTGAACTTGTTGTGATGATAGTTATTTTAATTCAATAGTAGAAATTGAATGTTGCTAGCCACCCCATTAAGTAAAACAAATTCGATGGATTATGCCCAAACGGTGAACTCTGCCGCCGCCAGACTTTCTATCTTTAAATAGCCGCCAGCCAGGCCCGGCACCCACAGGCCAGCTACGCCCTGCCGCCCCGCCCGCAGGCGCAGCCGTGCTGGCGACCACAAAACGACAATGGACAGGGAGAAAACATGCATGCAACCCCACTGATTACCACGCTGGTCGGCGCACTGGTCACCGCCTTTTTGCTGGGCGCCGTGGCGCTCAAACTGCGCCTGCCGCCACTCTTGGGCTATCTGGCTGCCGGCATTCTGGTAGGCCCCTTCACCCCGGGTTTTGTGGCCGATGGCCACCTGGCGGCCGAGCTGGCCGAGCTGGGCGTGATCCTGCTGATGTTCGGCGTGGGGCTGCACTTTTCCATACAAGACCTGTGGGCGGTGCGGCGCATTGCACTACCCGGCGCTTTTGCCCAGATCGCGGTGGCCATCGCCCTGGGCTGCGGCCTGGGCGTACTGCTGGGCTGGAGCGTGCCGCAGGGCCTGCTGTTTGGCATGGCGCTGGCGGTAGCCAGCACCGTGGTACTGCTCAAGGCACTGGAAGAACATGACAAGCTGGAAACCCCGGTCGGCAAGGTAGCGGTAGGCTGGCTGGTCAGCGAAGACCTGGCCACCATTCTGGCGCTGGTCTTGATTCCGGCACTGGCCGGCAGCGCTGCGGCCAACCTGGGCGACTCGCTGCAGGCAATACTGATTACGCTGGGCAAGGTGGCCGCCTTTGTGGCGGTGATGATGCTGGTGGGGCAGAAAGCCATCCCGTGGATGCTGGAAAAAATCGTCTACACCGGCAGCCGCGAAATGTTCCGCCTGGGCGTGCTGGCCACTGCGCTGGGGGTAGCCTACGGTGCTACCGCGCTGTTCGATGTGTCGTTTGCGCTGGGCGCCTTCTTTGCCGGCACGGTGCTGGCCGGCTCGCCGTTCAGCCACCGCGCTGCCGAAGAAGCCATGCCATTGCGCGATGCGTTTTCGGTGCTGTTCTTCGTGGCCGCGGGCATGCTGTTCGACCCGCGCGTGCTGATTACCGATACCGCCGCCGTGCTGGCCACGCTGGCCATCATTATCGTGGGCAAAGGCCTGGCCGCCTGGCTACTGATGGCGCTGCTGCGCCAGCCACGCGGCGAGCGCTGGCTGCTGGCCGCCAGCCTGGCGCAGATCGGCGAGTTCTCGTTCATCCTGGCCAACCTGGGCCTGAGCCTGCAGCTGCTGCCCGAGCGCGGGCATGCGCTGATCATGGCCGGGGCGATATTGTCCATCCTGCTGAACCCGCTGCTGTTCCGCCTGGCACTGCGCCGCGCCGGCCCGCCCGCTGCTGCTGCCGGCGCGATGTGATAAACTCGCGCAAGCTATTCATTCGCCAGCAAAAACGCCCCCGCCAAACAAGCGGCCGGTGTGAGCTGGCCTTCTCTTTTTTGCAGATACCAGCATGAAAAAGGTTTACATCAAGACATTCGGCTGCCAGATGAACGAGTACGACTCGGACAAAATGGTAGACGTACTGGGCAGTACCGAGGGCATGATCAAGACGGAAAACCCGGAAGAAGCCGACGTGATCCTGTTCAATACCTGTAGCGTGCGCGAAAAAGCGCAAGAAAAGGTGTTTTCCGACCTGGGCCGTATTCGCCCGCTAAAAGAAGCCAACCCCAACCTGATTATCGGCGTGGGCGGCTGCGTGGCCAGCCAGGAAGGCGACACCATCGTGAAGCGCGCGCCGTATGTAGACGTCGTCTTCGGCCCGCAAACCCTGCACCGCCTGCCCGAGCTGATCAAGAGCCGCCAGCAAAGCGGCACCTCGCAGGTGGATATTTCCTTCCCCGAAATCGAAAAATTCGACCACATCCCGCCAGCCAAGGTAGACGGCGCCGCCGCCATGGTGTCGGTGATGGAAGGCTGTTCCAAATACTGCTCGTTCTGCGTGGTGCCCTACACCCGCGGCGAGGAAGTGTCGCGCCCGTTTGACGACGTGCTCACCGAAATCGCCAACCTGGCGCTGCAGGGCGTGAAAGAAATCACCCTGCTGGGCCAGAACGTGAACGCCTACCGTGGCGCCATGGCCGACGGCGACATCGCCGACTTTGCCACCTTGCTGGAATACGTGCACGAGATCCCCGGCATCGAGCGCATGCGCTTTACCACCAGCCACCCGCGCGAGTTCAGCCAGCGCATCATCGACTGCTACGCGCGCCTGCCCAAGCTGGTATCGCACCTGCACCTGCCGGTGCAAAGCGGCTCCGACCGCGTACTTAGCGCCATGAAACGCGGCTACACCGCGCTGGAATACAAATCCATCATCCGCAAGCTGCGCGCCATCCGCCCCGACCTGTGCCTGTCGTCCGACTTTATCGTGGGCTTCCCCGGCGAAACCGAGGCCGAGTTCGAACAAACACTCAAGCTGGTGAAAGACCTGGCGTTTGATTTCAGCTACGTGTTCATCTACAGCCCGCGCCCGGGCACGCCTGCGGCCAACCTCACCGACGATACCCCGCACAAGGAAAAGGTGCGCCGCCTGGAAGCGCTGAACGAAGTGATCGAAGCGCGCGGTTTCGAGATCAACCAGAGCATGCTGGGTACCGTACAGCGCGTGCTGGTGCAAAACATCTCCAAAAAAGACCCCGGCATGCTGGCAGGCCGCACCGCCAACAACCGCGTGGTGAACTTTGTCGGCCAGCCACGGCTGATCAACCAGCTGGTAGACGTGGTGATTACCGAAGCCAACCCGCACTCGCTGGGCGGCGAAATCCTCACCACGGAAACCGTCTGAGCCAGGCCAGCCGGGCAGCGTACTGCCCGGCCGCTACCGGAGCCACCATGCCACGCACCCTGCCCCTGATTGCCTGCCTGCTACTGGCCGCCTGTGCCAGCCTGCAGCAGCCCGACCCCGCCACGCTGGACTGCGCCGGCCTGGCACAAGCCGTGGCCGACACCAGCCTGGTGCTGAGCCGCGAGCGCACAAACTTGCGGGCGCCGGTTACACTGAACATCGGCCTGGGCGGCGCGGTAGGTAGCCACGGTAGCATCGGCGTGGGCTTTGGCCTGCCGGTAGGCACCCCGCGCGCCGACGATGACCGCATCCAGGCCCTGGAAGAAAGGCTGGCCCGCCTGCAAAGCCTGCAGCGCCAGCGCCAATGCCCGCCAACTACAGCAAAGCGTCCATGAGCGAACCTACCTGCACCCACAGTTTCACCCCTGTCGATAACGACCGTCTGGCCCGCCTGTGCGGCGCGCTGGACGAAAACCTCAAGCAGATCGAAACCGGGCTGGATGTCAGCATCCAGCGCCGCAGCGAGCAGTTCACCCTGCGCGGCCAGCACGCCGAGGCCGCGCTGGCCCTGCTGCTGCGCTTTTACGATATGGCCGAAAAGCGCGACCTGGGCATACGCGACATCCAGCTGAGCCTGGTGGAAGCCCGCCAGCACAACCCGCAGGGCGCGGACGACGACACGCCGCAGCTGGCCACCCGCCGCCGCGACCTCAAGGGCCGCACCCCGCGCCAGGGCGCCTACATCAAGGCCATTTTCGGCCACGACATTACCTTTGGCATCGGCCCGGCCGGTACCGGCAAAACCTATCTGGCAGTAGCCTGCGCGGTAGACGCCATGGAGCGCGACGCGGTGAAGCGCATCGTGCTGGTACGCCCGGCGGTGGAAGCCGGCGAGAAACTGGGCTTCCTGCCCGGCGACCTGGCACAAAAGGTAGACCCCTACCTGCGCCCGCTGTACGACGCGCTGTACGACCTGATGGGCTTTGACAAAGTGGCGCGCCTGTTCGAAAAGAACCTGATCGAAATCGCCCCGCTGGCCTATATGCGCGGCCGCACGCTGAACAACGCCTTCATCATTCTGGACGAGGCGCAGAACACCACGCCCGAACAAATGAAGATGTTCCTCACCCGTATCGGCTTTGGCTCGCGCGCCGTGATTACCGGCGACGTGACCCAGATCGACCTGGCGCGCCACCAGAAAAGCGGCCTGGTCGAAGTAGAGCGCATCCTGGGCAAGGTGCGCGGCATCCATTTCCACCATTTCCAGAGCGACGACGTGGTGCGCCACCCGCTGGTGCAGAAGATCGTCGACGCTTACGACCACTATCAGGCAAGACAAGATGAAAAAAGCGAAACGTAACTCCTTCCTGCAAAGGTTGGCCGCACGGCTGGACCTGACCCTGGAAGACCGCCTGGAAAGCGAACAGCCGCTGCCGGACGGCAAACAATGGCGCCGCTGGTGCCAGGCCGCCCTGCAACGCCAGCATCGCCAGGCGCAGGTATCGCTGCTGGTGGTAGACGAGGCCGAAGGCCGCCAGCTGAACCACGACTACCGCGGCAAGGACTACGCCACCAATGTGCTGTCCTTCGCGCTGAACGAAGGCGACACCGTGGCGGGCATGCCACTGTTTGGCGACCTGGTATTCTGTGCCCCGGTGGTCGCCCGCGAGGCCGCCGAGCAAGGCAAGACGCTGGATGCGCACTACGCCCACCTCACCGTACACGGCATGCTGCACCTGCAGGGCTTTGACCACGAGCAGGACGACGAGGCCAACATCATGGAAGCGCTTGAAACCGCCATCCTCGCCAAGTTAGGCTATGACGACCCTTACGCCGCAGAGAAAACCTGACCCCACCTATGGACGACCCCAGTAAACCCGCCAGTTGGTTTGACCGCCTGCTAAACCGCTTTACCCACGAGCCGGAAGACCGCGAAGAGCTGCGCGAGCAGCTGCACGCCGCCTTCGAGCGCAACCTGATGGACGCCGAGGCGCTGTCCATGATCGAAGGCGTGCTGTCGTTCTCGGAGCAAAGCGTGCGCGACGTGATGGTGCAGCGCAGCCAGATTACCGTACTGAAGCTGGAAGACAGCATCGAGAAATGGCTGCCGCAGCTCATCGAAACCGGGCATTCGCGCTTTCCGGTGATCGGCGACGACAAGGACGACATCAAAGGCATCCTGCTGGCCAAAGACCTGCTGCACTACTTTCACCAGCCCGACGCCTTCGACGTGAAAAAGGTCCTGCGCCCGGTGGTGTTCGTGCCGGAAAGCAAACCGCTCAATGCGCTGCTGCGCGACTTTCGCGCCAGCAAAACGCATATGGCCATCGTGGTGGATGAATACGGCGGCGTGTCCGGCCTGGTGACCATCGAAGACGTGCTGGAAGAAATCGTGGGCGAGATCGACGACGAGCACGACCTGGAAGAACAAGAAGACGATATCGTGCCGGTGCGCGGCGGGCGCTACCGCGTACGCGCCACCACCGCCATCGACGACTTCAACACCTTCTTCGACAGCACCCTGCCCGACGACGAAGTCGACACCGTCGGCGGCCTGGTGATGGCCAACCTGGGCTACGTGCCCACCCGTGGCGAGGGTCTGCAGCTGGACGACTGGCACTTTACCGTGATCCGCGCCGACAGCCGCCGCCTGCACGCCCTGCTGGTAGAGCGGCGCGCCGCCAAGCCTAGCTGACATGCTGCGTCACGCACTCACCCTGCTGCTGGCCGCGCTGGCCGGGGCCAGCACCGTACTGGCCTTTGCCCCCTACCGCCTGTACTGGGTGGCCCTGCTGGCGCTGGCGGCGCTGATCCTGCTGGTACAACGTTGGCCGCAGCGCGCCTTTGGCCTGGCCTGGGTGTGGGGCGTAGCCGCCTACACCAGCCAGTTCTACTGGATCTACATCAGCCTGCACGATATTGGCGGCATGCCCTCGCTGCTGGCTGGCGGCATGACCCTGCTGCTGCCCATGTACCTGGCGCTCTACCCCGGCCTGGCCGCCTGGCTGGCCGCCCGCATGCACCATCTACCTGCCGTGCGCTGGCTGGTGGTGTTCCCCGCGGCGTGGACACTGGGCGAATGGCTGCGCAGCTGGGTATTTACCGGCTTCCCCTGGGGCGCCATCGGCTATAGCCAGATTACCGAAAGCCCGCTCGCCGGCCTGGCACCGGTAGGCGGCATCCACGCCGTTACCCTGGCGGTAGCGCTAAGCGCCGGCGTGCTGGCGCTGCTGCCGCAGGCCAGCCTGCATATTGCCAGGCGCGCGGCTCTGGGCGGCTTGCTGCTGGCGCTGTGGGGCGGCAGCGGCTGGCTACAGCAACAAAGCTGGACCACGCCTGCCGGCGCCCCACTGCGCGTGGCTCTACTGCAGGGCAATATCCCGCAGGCGCTGAAATGGGACCCGGCCACCTTCGACTTTACCCTGGCCACCTACTACCGCATGGTGGTGCAAGCGCCGCAGGCCGAGCTGACCCTGCTACCGGAAACCGCGCTACCCGTCTTCCTGGACGACCTGCCCTCCGGCTACCTCACCATGATCAACGGCGTAGCCGACCGTAAAAAGACCGCACTGGTCGCCGGCATCCCGCGCCGCACGCCGGATGGCCGTGGCTACCTGAACGCCGTTATCGCACTGAACCAGCCCACGCAGGACTACTACGCGAAAAACCACCTGGTACCGTTTGGCGAATTCATCCCGCTGCCCGCCATCACCAGCTGGATCTACCAGTTTCTGCGCATGCCGCTGTCCGGCTTTACCCCCGGCGGTGCGGCGCAGCCGCCGTTGACCATCGGCCAGCAAAAGGTTGCGTTCAATATCTGCTACGAAGACGGCTTTGGCGAAGAGCTGATCGGCCCGGCAGCCAACGCGACCGTGCTGGCCAACGTCAGCAACCTGGCGTGGTTTGGTAAAAGCAACGCCATGAGCCAGCACCTGCAGCTGTCGCAGGCGCGGGCGCTGGAAACCGGCCGCCCCATGCTGCGCGCCACCAATACCGGCATGACTGCTGCCATCGACCACCGCGGCGAGCTGATCGCCGCTGCCGCGCCGGACACGCGCCAGACGCTGCTGGCCACGGTACAGGGCCATAGCGGCCTGACACCGTATATGCGCCACGGCAACGCGCCGGTTCTGCTGCTATGCGCCGCGCTGCTGCTAGTTGCCGGTGGCTGGGGGCTATGGCACCGCCGTGCGGCGCAACGCAACGGCCACGCAACCGCGTAAAAACACGGTGGGCAACGCCACTGCCCACCTGCTTGCTGACACGCAGAGCTTGGCCATCGGGCACGTGCAGGTGCAGGTGGCTGATACCCACATCATCACGGCAGCGGGTGGGTGACGCCACGCGGGCGTTGTCCACGCTGCTCACGACTAGTGCATTATTTCCAAGCCAAACTGATATCAATATTGCATGGATAAATCACCGCATGCTTCCATAAGGATCCATCAGCTACGTGCGTAGCATTGCTAGCTGGAGACAAACCGACAGCCCAAGGATGAGCCATGGAAGCAGTGAGCCTAGTCGTCATGATTGAAGTGATCCCCAGGCAACGCGATGCCCAGCTTGATCTGTACAGGAAACTTAAGCCATTAGTTGACGCCGAGCCGGGGTGTTTGCAGTACACGCTATTCTCGGATGCTGCTGACGAAAATAGATTTGTGCTGCTTGAAAAATGGGCTACTCAAAGTGCGCTTGATGCACACGATGTCACCGCGCATATGATTGCTGCCGATGCCCTTAGCCCTACTTTCCGGGCAGGTCCTGCACGGGTGATCAAAATGACTGCAATCCAAGCCTAGTCCGGCATCAGTGCCTGTTAACGCTATTGTTATGTAGCGGCGCCTGGCAAGCGGCGGCAATGCGCGAAAAACCGGGCCCAGCAGGGTGTCCCTGCCGGCACGGTTTGACAAATCAAGATAAAAGGTTGGCCGCATGCCCTGTGACAGGAATGCGGCCAACCTTTTATCTGCCGTGGCGGGCAGGACACGTACCTACACACGCCAGTTAATCAATGCAGGCTAAAACTTACACCTGAAAACGCGACACCATGCTGCGCAGGCGCTGGGTCAGCTCGTTCAGCTCGCCAATGGCCTGCGACGACTGGCCGGAGGCGGCGGCGTTGCTGGCGGCAGCCTGGGCAATTTGCTCCACATTGCGGGTGATCTCTTCGCTGGCGTGGCCTTGCTCGGCCAGCGCCTGCGAGATGTCTTTCACCACCCCCACCACGCCGTTGGCACTGTCGCGGATCTGGTGGATGGCCTCGCCGCCCTGTTCGGCCAGCGCCAGGCCGGCTTTCACGCGGTTGACCGCTTCTTCCATATTGCTGCGCGAGGCTTCGGAGCCCGCCTGAATCTCGTTGATCATGCCGGCGATTTCCTGCGTGGCGGCGGCAGTACGCTCGGACAGCTTGCGCACCTCGTCGGCCACCACGGCAAAGCCACGGCCCATTTCGCCGGCGCGCGCGGCCTCGATAGCGGCATTCAGCGCCAGCAGGTTGGTCTGGTCGGCAATGTCCTTGATCACCTGCATGATGGTGGAGATGGTTTGCGTCTTGCTCACCAGGTCGCCAATGGTGCCAGCCGCCTGATCGACCGCGCTATTGATGCGCTGCATTTCGCTGACGGCGCTGGCAATCACCTCACCGCCCTGGTTGGACAGCTGGCCGGAGCTGGCCGATACGGTACGGGCATGCTCGGCCAGCTCGGCAATCTGTTTGATGCTGGCGGTAAGCTGCTCGATGGACGCTGCCATTTCGGTGGCAGCGTGGCTTTGCTGGCCCGAGCTGCTGGCCACGGCGGCAGCGCTACCGGCAATATTGCCGGCCATGCCGGACAAGGTACTGCTGCTACCGGCAATGCCGCCCACCAGCTCGCGCAGGTGCTTTTGCATATCGGCAACGGCAGCCAGCAGGCTGTCTTTGTCACCGGCGGCCAACGGTACCTGCACGTTCAGGTCGCCCTGGGCGATGCGGTGCACTACGTCGCGTGTCAGCGCCGGGTCACCGCCCAGCTGTTGCATCACGCTACGGCGAATCAGGTAGCCCACCGTTACCACCAGCGCCACTGCCAGCAATACTTCAATAATCAAAGCATAAGCCTGCTGCATGAAGCCGGCTTGCACGTCGTCCAGATAGATGCCCGTGCCCAGCACCCAGCCCCAGCCGGCCGTGGTGGCGATATAGGAAATCTTGTCCTGCGGGGTATCAAAGCCCGGCTTGTCCCACACGTAGGCAGCCAGGCCTTTGCCGCCACCGCTTTGCAGTGCTTGCTCGAACAGCGGCTTCAGTGGCACGCCAGCGGCGTCTTTCACGCTGTTCAGGTTTTTGCCTATCATGGCGGCCTTCGCACCATGGGCTACCCAGTTCCACTCGCGATCAAAGGCAAAAAAGTACTCGCGTTCGTCGTAACGCATGGCGTTCAGCACCGAGGCCGCCTGCTTCTTGGCTTCGGTTTCGCTCAACGCGCCGCTGCTGGCCTTGTCTTCGTAGGCTTTTACCACGGTCATGGCGGATTCCACCAGGTTGCGCACTTTGACCTGACGGTCTTGCAGCATGGTGGCGCGTTCGTGCATCAGCGACAATACACCCAGCACACAGAGAATTACTGTCACCAGCACTACCTGAAGCTGCAACCTGCGCTTCAGCGACAAACCAGCGTTTTTTTGCATTCCATCACTCCTGTGAAGCATTTTTATTAAATCAGGCCGCTTTGTGCGACACATTTGTATCAAGTAATTTAAGCCGCATCGCACAGTTTGTCATTGTCTTAAACAAAAAAAACCCGGCCAAAGCCGGGTTGAAGCTGCGATACAAGGGTTATCCCCCTATCGTGGACAGAGCATTACTTCATGGTGGGCATGACAAACTCGGCGGTGAGCTTGTCTGGCCAGCGCGTGGTGATGGTTTTCATGCGCGTGTAGAAGCGCACGCCTTCCGGGCCATGCATGTGGTGGTCGCCAAACAGCGATGCTTTCCAGCCGCCAAAGCTGTGGAAAGCCATCGGCACCGGGATGGGCACGTTCACGCCCACCATGCCCACCTGGATACGGTGGCCAAACTCGCGCGCGGCGGCGCCGGAGCGGGTAAAGATGCTGGTGCCGTTGGCGTACTGGTGGCTGTTGATCAGCTGCACCGCGGTGTCGAAATCCGGCACGCGCACGATGGACAGCACCGGGCCGAAGATTTCTTCGCGGTAGATGGTCATCTCGGGGGTGACGTTATCGAACAGGCTAGGGCCCAGGAAGAAGCCGTTTTCGTAGCCGGTGTGGCGGTAGCCACGGCCATCCACCACCAGTTTGGCGCCTTCGTCTACGCCCTGGTCGATATAGCCCGCTACTTTCTGCTGGTGCACACGGGTCACCAGCGGGCCCATTTCGGCGGCGGCGTCGTTGCCCACGCCGATCTTCAGCTGGCGGGCGCGTGCGGCCAGCTTCTCTACCAGCGCGTCGGCAATATCACCTACCGCCAGCGCCACCGAAATGGCCATGCAGCGCTCGCCTGCCGAGCCATAAGCGGCACCGATCAGCGCTTCTACCGTACCGTCCAGGTCGGCATCCGGCATCACTACCATGTGGTTCTTGGCACCGCCCAGCGCCTGCACGCGCTTGCCGTGACGGGCACCGGTTTCGTAGATGTACTGGGCGATAGGCGTGGAGCCGACAAAACTGATGGCCTGTACGTCCGGGTGAGTCAACAGGCCGTCTACCGCCTGCTTGTCGCCGTGTAGTACGTTGAACACACCGTCGGGCAGGCCGGCTTGCTTGAGCAGCTTGGCCAGGAACATGGCGGCGGACGGGTCGCGCTCGGACGGCTTCAGGATAAAGGTGTTACCGCAAGCCAACGCCACCGGAATCATCCACAGCGGCACCATGGCCGGGAAGTTGAACGGGGTGATACCGGCGACCACACCCAGCGGCTGGCGCAGGCTGTGGCTGTCGATACCGCTACCGACCTGCTCGGTGAACTCGCCCTTCAGCAACTGCGGAATACCGCAGGCAAACTCGACAACTTCCAGGCCACGGGTCACTTCGCCCATGGCGTCCGATACCACCTTGCCGTGCTCTTGCGAAATGATCTCGGCCAGCTTTTGCGCATTGTCTTCCAGCAGGGCTTTGAACTTGAACATCACGCGGGCGCGTTTCAGTGGCGAGGTCTCGGCCCAGGCCGGAAAGGCACGACGGGCGGCCGCCACAGCGGCGTTGATATCGTCGTCGCTGGCCAAAGGGACGCGGGCAATGACTTCGCCCAGCGCCGGGTTGTAAACGTCGGCAAAGCGGCTGCCCTGGCCTGCATGCAGCTCGCCAGCAATCAGGTGTGGAATGGTTTTCATGGTGTCAGCTTTATCAATGTCAGTATCAGGCTACTGCGGCCAACGTTGGCCGCAGCGTGCCGGGGATTAGTCGGCTTCGTGAATGGCTTCGCCGATGGTGGCAAACAGGCGGTCGATCTCGGCTTCGCTGATGATCAGCGGTGGCGACACGGCGATGATGTCACCGGTAAAGCGCACCAGTACGCCTTTTTCCCAGCATTTCAGGAACACATCCATGCCGCGTGCACCTGGCGCACCCGGGCGGCTATCCAGCTCGATACCGGCCACCAGGCCCAGGTTACGGATGTCCTTGATATGGCGGGTGCCGCGCAGCGCGTGGGCTTTTTCTTCGAAGCGCGGCGCCAGGTTGGCCGCGCGCTGGAACAAGCCTTCGTCGCGGTACAGATCCAGCGTGGCTACCGAGGCAGCGCAGGCCAGCGGGTGGGCCGAATAGGTGTAGCCATGCGGGAACTCGATGGCTCGCTCGGCGGCAGCCGCCATGAAGGCATCGTGGATGGCCGGCTTGACGATCAGCGCGCCCATCGGCACCACGCCGTTGGACAAGCCTTTGGCGCAGGTGATGATGTCCGGCAGCACATCGAACTTGTTGGCAGCCCAGTCGGCCCCCAGGCGGCCAAAGCCGGTGATGACTTCATCAAAAATCAGCAGGATGCCGTACTTGTCGCAAATCTCGCGCAGGCGCTTCAGGTAGCCTTTGGGTGGAATCAGTACGCCGGTAGAACCGGCCATGGGCTCCACGATCACGGCCGCAATGGTAGACGGGTCGTGCAGCGTGGTGATGCGCGCTTCCAGCTCGTCGGCAAACTCGGCACCGAACTCCGGCTCGCCGCGGGTAAAGGCGTTACGCGCCAGGTCGTGCGTAGAGCGGATATGGTCGGTAGCCGGCAGGGCCACCGGGAACAGCTTGCGATTGCCGGCAATGCCACCTACCGAGATGCCACCAAAGTTCACACCGTGGTAGCCGCGCTCGCGGCCAACCAGCTTCACACGGCCGGCATCGCCACGCACACGATGGTAAGCAATGGCCATTTTCAAGGCGGTATCGGCCGCCTCGGAGCCCGAGTTCACAAAGAACACTTTATCCAGCCCGGCCGGGGCCATCTCGGCCAGCCGCTCAGCAGCCTCGAATGCCTTGGGGTGGCCCATCTGGAACGGCGGTGCGTAGTCTAGCGTAGCCGCCTGGCGCTGGATGGCCTCTACGATAGGCTTGCGATTGTGGCCGGCATTGACACACCACAGCCCGGCGCAGCCGTCCAGAATGCTACGACCTGCGTCGTCCTGATAGTACATACCATCTGCGCTGACCAGCATGCGCGGGTTGGCCTTGAAGTGGCGGTTTGCCGTAAACGGCATCCAGAAAGCGTCCATTGCTTGGGGGTTCATTGCGGTGTCTCCTCTGCCTAATTGCAGCCTGATGACCTAAATGTAGGTGCCAAACCAGTACAGTTACAGGTACAGTTAGCATGCAAATACACCAAACCGTACTGGTAAAAAAATAGGTACAGTCATGAACCGCTATCAAAGCTTCCTGGACCCCAGCCAGCGCACCAAGGTAGAACAGCTGGTACGCGGCATCCAGCAAGCCATCCGCGAGGGGCGCCTGACACCAGGCAGCAAGCTGCCATCCATCCGTGCCATTGCCAAAGATATTGGCGCCAGCCCGTTCACGGTAAGCGAAGCCTACGACAGGCTGGTACAGGAAGGCTGGCTACTCTCCAGAGCGGGCTCCGGCTTTTACGCACAGCGCAAACAACAAAGCCCCAGCCAGGCGGTGCGCAAACAGCTCAGCGATCTGCCGCTGGATGGTGACTGGCTGCTTAGCGGGATCTATCAAGGGGAACAGCAGGGCATTCTGGCAGGCTGCGGCTGGCTACCCGCCAGCTGGTACGACGATCAGGCCCAGGTACGCGCCCTTCGCAAGATTGCACGCGAGCAGGTCACCGGAATGACCTATGGCCACCCGCAAGGCTTGTTGTTGCTACGCGAGTTTCTGGCCGAAAAACTGGGCCTGCAGGGCATCAGCTGTCACGCAGAGGAGATCCTGCTCACTCAGGGTGCCACGCACGCGCTGGATATCGTGTGCAGCACCCTGCGGCTGGATGGTAGCGCCGTACTGATCGACAACCCAGGCTATTGCAACCTGCTATCAGCGCTGCGTTTCAGGGGATGCCAGCTGCTACCGGTTAACTGGACGCCCAACGGGCCTGACCTGCAACTGCTGGAACAACTGATGCAGCAACACCGGCCGCGGGTATTTTTTACCAATCCCTGGCTACACAACCCCACAGGCGCCAGCTATGCACCACACATCGCACACGGTGTACTGCGATTGGCACAGCAGTACGATGTGTTGCTGGTAGAAGATAATGTCTCTGCCGACCTGCTGGCCCAAGCCGGGCCCAGCCTTGCGGCGATGGACGGCCTGCGTCAGGTGATGCACATCGGCAGCTTCAGCAAGGCGCTAAGCCCGGCGCTGAGAGTGGGCTATCTGCTAGCACCCGCGCGCTGGCAAGCCGCACTCACACGCGCCAAAATGTTGGCCGCATTGACCTCGTCTACCCATACCGAACGGCTGGCCTACGAGCTGGCAAGCGATAGCAAATACAAAAAACAGAATAGCCGGTTGATAGAGCGCATCGCTCAGAGCACCAGCAAGGCGGTGGCACACTTCGAACAGCTGGGCTGGCAGGTATTCCAGCCCAATAGTAAAAGCATGTTCATCTGGGCCAGGCCGCCACAGGGTGTATCCATCGATCAGGAAAGCGCGCGGCAGCAGCAGATCTATCTGGCGCCAGGCGATCTTTTCAGTAGCGATGGCAGCGGTACGCCCTACTACCGCTTCAATGCCGCGTATCTGGATAACAGCCGGTTCTGGCAATGGTTGACCGCGCAACAATAGAAAAAGCCAGCGCAAGCGCTGGCTTTTTCTACAGAGGCTGTCGATTACTCGGCGGCTTCTTCTACTACCACTTCACCTTCCGGACGGTCTACCAGTTCTACCAGTGCCATCGGAGCGTTGTCGCCCTGACGGAAGCCGTACTTCAGGATACGTACATAACCACCGTTACGGGCAGCGTAGCGCGGGCCCAGAACGTCAAACAGTTTTACAACCATTTCGCGGTCACGAGTACGGTCGAAAGCCAGACGACGGTTGGCCAGAGAAGGCTTCTTACCCAGGGTAATCAGCGGCTCGGCTACGCGACGCAGTTCTTTTGCTTTCGGCAGGGTAGTCACGATAACTTCGTGACGGAGCAACGAGTTCGCCATGTTGCGAAGCATCGCCAGGCGATGGCTGCTCGTGCGGTTCAGTTTACGATTGCTATTACGATGACGCATTGTAGTGTCCTTTTATCCCAAACTTACGGCTTCTCGAGGCCAGCCGGAGGCCAGTTTTCGAGCTTCATGCCGAGTGTCAGGCCTTTAGAAGCGAGAACTTCCTTGATCTCGTTCAGCGACTTACGACCAAGGTTCGGGGTCTTCAGCAGCTCGGTTTCCGTACGCTGAATCAGATCACCGATGTAGTAAATGTTCTCGGCCTTCAGACAATTGGCGGAACGAACAGTAAGTTCGAGATCATCGACCGGGCGCAACAAGATCGGATCGATCGGTGGCGCCTTCTCAACGACTTCCTCAACTGCTGTACCTTGCAAGTCTGCAAAGATCGACAGCTGATCTACCAGAATGCGGGCCGCCAGGCGTACCGCTTCTTCCGGCTCGATCACACCGTTGGTCTCGATGTCCAGTACCAGACGGTCAAGGTCGGTACGTTGTTCTACACGGGCGCTTTCAACATTGAAGCTGACGCGGCGCACCGGGGAGAAGGAAGCATCAAGCTGGATGGTGCCAATCGCACGATTGTCATCGTGGTTGATACGGGCAGCTACCGGCTGGTAGCCACGGCCTTTCTCAACCTTGATTTCCATATCGATTTTACCGCCAGCAGACAGATAGCAGATTACGTGATCAGGATTGATCACTTCTACATCATGCGGCAGTTCGATGTCACCAGCCAGGACAGGACCTTCACCTTCCTTTTTCAAGGAAAGAATCAGGCTGTCACGACCATGCAGCTTAAGCACTACGCCCTTCAGGTTCAGGAGGATGTCAACGACATCTTCCCGAACACCGTCAAGAGCGGAATACTCATGCAAAACGCCAGCGATTGTTACTTCGGTCGGAGCATAGCCCGGCATGGAAGAGAGCAGAATACGACGCAGGGCGTTACCCAGAGTATGGGCATAGCCGCGTTCGAACGGCTCCATCGACACACGAGCATGTGTAGCCGAAACCGGCTGCACATCGATCAGTCGCGGTTTCAGAAATTCCGAAGCGCTGTTTTGCATAGTCATTCCTTAAGAGCTAGCGATTACTTGGAGTAGAATTCCACAACGAGTTGTTCGTTGATATCGCTAGACAACTCGGAACGCTCAGGAGCAGTTTTGAAGACACCTTCCATCTTTTTGGTGTCAACAGCTACCCATGCCGGGAAGCCAATCTGCTCAGCCAAAGCCAGACCTTCTTGAATACGAACCTGCTTCTTGGACTTCTCACGAACAGCAACCACATCACCAGCTTTAACCTGGTAAGAAGGGATGTTCACGAGAGCGCCATTCACGGTGATCGCTTTGTGGCTTACCAGTTGGCGAGCTTCTGCGCGAGTGGAACCGAAGCCCATGCGATAAACAACGTTATCCAGACGAGCTTCCAGGATCTTCAGCAGGTTTTCACCAGTGGAGCCTTGGCGACGTGCAGCTTCGGCGAAGTATTTACGGAACTGACGTTCCATAATGCCGTAGATGCGACGTACTTTTTGTTTTTCACGCAGTTGAACACCGAAGTCGGACAGACGGGTGTTCTTGGCGCCATGCTGACCAGGTGCAGTATCCAGCTTGCACTTGGTATCCAGAGCACGACGAGCGCTCTTCAGGAAGAGGTCAGTCCCTTCGCGACGAGCGAGCTTACATTTAGGGCCGGTATAACGTGCCATTTCTCAGACTCTCCGAAATTAGATACGACGTTTCTTGGGAGGACGGCAGCCGTTGTGCGGGACTGGCGTCACGTCAGAGATGCTGGTCACTTTGAAACCCAGAGCATTCAGTGCGCGCACGGAAGACTCACGGCCTGGACCGGGACCCTTGATGCGAACTTCCAGGTTTTTTACGCCGTATTCTTGGGCAACTTTACCAGCGTGCTCTGCTGCTACCTGAGCGGCAAAGGGTGTACTTTTACGCGAGCCTTTAAAGCCAGCACCGCCGGAGGTAGCCCAAGACAAAGCATTTCCTTGACGATCGGTGATGGTAATGATGGTGTTATTGAAGGAAGCGTGCACGTGCACGATACCGTCGCTAACAGACTTGCGTACTTTTTTGCGTACACGGACAGCTGTGTTTGCTTTAGCCATTATCTGTGTTCCTTAAAATTACTTCTTACCGGCGATAGCCTTGCGCGGACCTTTGCGGGTACGAGCATTGGTACGAGTGCGCTGACCACGGCACGGCAGACCACGACGATGACGGAAGCCACGATAGGAACCCATGTCCATCAGACGTTTGATGCTCATGGTGATTTCACGACGCAGATCACCTTCAACGGTGAACTTGGCGACTTCTACACGCAGAGACTCCATCTCGGCTTCGGTCAGATCCTTCACTTTCGAAGAAGGATTGATACCAGCGGAAGCACAAATGTGCTTAGCGCGGGTAGCACCAATGCCATAGATAGCCTGCAGGCCGATAACGGCATGCGCATGATTGGGGATGTTTACCCCTGCAATACGGGCCATTCTCTTTCCTTAAGCCTTAAGCTTGAAAAGGTTGCGATTGTAACACGACAAAACCAAGCTAACAAATGTTAGCCTTGTTTTTGTTTGTGACGCGGATCAGTGCAGATCACTCGAACAACACGGTTGCGACGAATGATTTTGCAGTTACGGCAAATTTTCTTTACCGAAGGTTGTACACGCATTTCAGTTCCTTTCTATCTGAAAAGAGCAAGTGCGATTACTTCGCACGGAACACGATACGGGCACGAGACAGGTCATACGGTGTCATCTCCACCGTTACCTTGTCACCCGGCAAAATGCGGATGTAATGCATACGCATTTTGCCAGAGATGTAACCCAGAACAACGTGTCCATTTTCGAGCTTGACCCGGAAGGTTGCGTTTGGCAGCGTTTCCAGGACTTCACCCTGCATCTGGATAGTATCTTCTTTCGCCATAAAACCAGTTACCGTCTACCTTAACGATTACCGCCACTCTTGAAGTTTGCTTTCTTGAGCAGGCCTTCGTACTGATGGGAAAGAACATACGACTGTACTTGCGCCATGAAATCCATCGTTACAACTACCATGATCAGCAGAGAAGTACCGCCAAAGTAGAATGGAACGTTCCAGCTAAGGATCAGGAACTCGGGCATCAAGCAAACAAGTGTGATGTAGATCGCACCAATCAAAGTGAGGCGGAGAATGATCTTCTCGATATACCGCGAAGTCTGCTCGCCTGGGCGGATTCCGGGAATAAATGCCCCACTCTTCTTCAGGTTATCTGCCGTTTCCTTGGGGTTGAATACCAAGGCGGTGTAGAAGTAACAGAAGAAAATGATTGCCGCAGCGTACAGCAACACGTATACCGGCTGGCCAGGATGAAGCTTGTCTGCAATAGACTTCAGCACGCCAAGGCCTTCGGTATTACCGAACCAACCCAACACCGTCGCCGGGAACAGGATAATGCTGGACGCAAAAATCGGTGGAATTACACCGGCCATGTTCAGCTTCAGCGGCATGTGGGTACTCTGACCCTGCACAACGCGGTTGCCTACTTGGCGCTTGGCGTAGTTAACCAGAACTTTACGCTGGCCCCGTTCCACGAATACAACCAGATAGGTTACCGCGATCACTGCAACAAACAGCGCGATCACCAGCAGGATAGGCAGGGAACCTTGGCTAGTCAGCGTCAGGGTCTTACCGATCGCAGCAGGCACACCGGCAGCAATACCTGCGCAGATGATCAGGGAAATGCCATTACCCAAGCCTCGTTCCGTGATCTGCTCACCAAGCCACATCAGGAACATGGTACCGGTTACCAGCGAAACAACTGTCGTTACATAGAACTCCAGCTGCGGCACGATCACCAGACCAGGCTGTTTAAATAGCATTACCGCGATACCAAAGCTCTGGAAGCTAGCCAGTGCCAAGGTTGCATAACGTGTGTACTGAGTTATTTTGCGACGTCCCGCATCGCCCTCTTTCTTCAACTGCTTAAGTGCCGGAACAATCTCCGACGCAAGCTGAAGAACGATAGAGGCAGAAATATACGGCATAATGCCCAAGGCAAACACCGTAAATCTCTGCAAGGCGCCTCCCGAGAACATGTTAAACATGTCCAGGAGGCCCGTTTGCGACGACTGGAACAACTTCGCTAGTTCTGCAGGATTGATACCAGGCACCGGCACATGAGCACCGATACGGTAAACAATCAAAGCTCCGACCAAAAACAAGATACGGCGCTTAAGATCACCAAACTTGTTGGCGTTTCCAACTAGAGAAGTATTCGCCACGGATTGCGCCTTATTCTACGAAACTGCCACCAGCAGCTTCGATCGCAGCTTTAGCACCAGCGGTAGCAGCAACGCCACGCAGGGTAAATGCACGATCAACGGAGCCGGACAGGATCAGTTTGGCACCCAGTGCTTGCACAGGTACCAGACCAGCCTGTTTCAGGGACAGCAGATCCACCTCGGCAACTGGCAGCAAAGCCAGCTCGGACAGGCGAACTTCAGCCACATCACCAGCAGTCAGGGACTTGAAGCCACGCTTCGGCAGGCGACGTTGCAGTGGCATTTGACCACCTTCGAAGCCTACTTTGTGGAAGCCACCTGCACGGCTTTTCTGACCCTTATGGCCACGACCAGCGGTTTTACCCAGGCCGCTACCAATGCCACGACCTACACGACGCTTGGCGTGTTTGGCACCAGCGGCAGGCTTAATGGTATTCAGCAACATTTATCAGCCCTCGCTCTTAACCAGGTAGCTGATCTTGTTGATCATGCCACGGTTAGCTGCAGTGTCGATAACTTCAACGGTCTGATTGATTTTCTTCAGACCGAGACCACGTGCGCAAGCCTTGTGCGATTCAATACGACCAATCAGGCTCTTAACCAGAGTCACTTTGATGGTTTTGATATCACTCATGATCTGCCCCCAGAATCTGCTCTACGGTCAGACCACGCTTGGCTGCAATTTGAGCCGGAGTGTGGATCTTGCTCAGACCGTCCAGAGTTGCACGAACCACGTTGTACGGGTTGGTGGAACCGTGGATTTTGGCCGAAACGTTGTGCACGCCCAGGGCTTCAAATACAGCACGCATCGGGCCGCCAGCTTTAACACCGGCACCTTCTTTAGCCGGCTGCATGAACACGGTGGTAGCACCGTGCTTGCCTACGACTGCGTGATGCAGGGTACCGTTTTTCAGCGGTACTTTAATCATGTTGCGACGTGCTTGTTCCATGCCTTTTTGTACAGCAGCAGGAACCTCTTTGGAACGGCCCTTACCCATGCCGATACCACCGTCGCCATCACCTACGACAGTCAGAGCCGAGAAGGCCATGATACGACCACCCTTCACCACTTTGGTGACACGGTTTACGCCGATCATTTTCTCGATCAGACCATCGCCACGATCTTCGATCTCGTGCTTAGCCATTCTTAACTCCGATTAGAATACAAGACCGTTTTCACGGGCAGCGTCTGCCAAGGCCTTGATGCGACCATGGTATTTGAAGCCGGAACGATCGAATGCAACTTGGCTTACGCCAGCAGCTTTGGCTTTTTCGGCAATTGCTTTGCCAACCACAACAGCTGCAGCAACGTTGCCACCGTTTGCAAGATTAGCGCGCACATCAGCTTCAAGACTGGAAGCACTTGCCAGAACACGGCTGCCAGTTTCGTCAATGACCTGAGCGTAAATGTGGCTATTAGTGCGGTATACGCACAGACGAGCCATCTTGAGCTCCGCAATACGTGCACGGGTTTTGCGTGCGCGGCGGAGTCGAGTCTGTTTCTTGTCCATTTCAGTGCCTCAATTACTTCTTCTTGGTCTCTTTCAGAACCACAACCTCATCAACGTAACGAACACCTTTGCCTTTGTATGGCTCTGGGGAACGGTATGCGCGGATTTCGGCAGCAACCTGGCCAACGCGCTGTTTGTCAGCACCTTTGATCAGGATTTCGGTCTGAGTCGGTGTTTCGCACTTGATGCCAGCTGGCATCTGGTGAACTACCGGGTGGGAGAAACCGAGAGACAGGTTAAGAGCGTCACCTTGAGCTTGCGCACGGTAACCTACACCTACCAGTTGCAGTTTCTTCTCGAAGCCTTTGCTAACACCAAGAACCATGTTGTTCAGCAGGGCACGCAGAGTGCCAGACATCGAACGGGCAAATTTGGTGTCATTGTTGGCCGCAAAAACCAGTTGGTTATCAACCAGTTTTACGTCAACGTCGGCACACAGCGGGGTGCTCAAAGAGCCCAGCGCGCCCTTTACGGTTACTTCAGCAGCGCCGAACTTAACTTCTACGCCTGCAGGAATAACCACGGGGTTTTTAGCTACGCGAGACATTACACCCTCCGATTAAGCCACGACGCACAGCAACTCACCGCCGATACCGGCAGCACGTGCTTTACGATCAGTCATTACGCCACGCGAAGTCGAAACGATGGTAACGCCCAAACCGTTCAGTACCTTCGGAATCTCGGTGGAACCTTTGTAAACACGCAGGCCAGGACGGGATACGCGTTCGATACGCTCAATTACCGGGCGGCCAACGTAGTACTTCAGCTCAACTTCCAGAACCGGCTTTTTATCAGCTTCGGTTACTGCGAAGTTTTCGATGTAGCCTTCATCCTTCAGAACCTGAGCGATTGCTACCTTCAGCTTCGACGATGGCATCGAAACGTTGGTTTTAGCAGCGCGCTGGCCGTTACGGATGCGAGTCAGCATATCGGAAATAGGATCTTGCATGCTCATTCTGTATCTCCTATTACCAGCTGGCTTTAACAACACCCGGGATTTCGCCTTTCATGGCGATTTCACGGAGTTTGTTACGAGCCAGACCGAATTTGCGGAAAACGCCACGCGGACGACCAGTCAGTGCGCAGCGACGACGCTGACGTACCGGGCTGGCATTACGCGGCAGCTGCTGCAGCTTCAGACGAGCAGCAAAGCGCTCTTCTTCAGACAAATTCGGGTTATTGATGATGGCGAGAAGCTGTTCACGCTTGCCGGCGTACTTAGCCACGAGCTTCGCGCGCTTCTCTTCACGATTAATCAGAGCAAGAGTTGCCATGTGCTTAGCCCTTAAACGGGAATTTGAACGCAGCCAGCAGTGCGCGGGCTTCTTCGTCAGTTTTCGCGGAAGTCGTGATAGTAATGTTCATACCACGCAGAGCATCGATCTTGTCGTACTCGATTTCCGGGAAAATGATCTGTTCTTTAACGCCCATGTTGTAGTTACCGCGGCCGTCAAACGACTTGGCGGAAACACCACGGAAGTCACGAACGCGCGGCAACGAGATAGTTACCAGGC
The DNA here is from genome assembly GCF_028548455.1 of Vogesella aquatica. Classification (GTDB taxonomy): domain Bacteria; phylum Pseudomonadota; class Gammaproteobacteria; order Burkholderiales; family Chromobacteriaceae; genus Vogesella; species Vogesella aquatica. Next base: position 6,973 of record NZ_JAQQLF010000016.1, on the reverse strand, counting down.
GGTCCAGGAACTCGTACATGCGTTCGCGACGCAGAGTTACCTTGCAACCTACCGGGTAGTTATCACGGATTTTAAAGCCAGCGATGGACTTGCGAGCAGCAGTAACAACTGGCTTCTGACCAGCAATCTTTTCCAGATCGCCAACCGCGTGGTCCATAACTTTCTTGTCAGCAACCGCTTCGCCAACACCCATGTTCAGGGTGATCTTTTCAATGCGCGGCACTTCCATAACGGACTTGTAGCCGAATTGTTTGATCAGCTCTGGAACAACGGTGCTTTTGTAGAAATCATACAAACGTGCCATTTTTGCTCCTTACGCGCCCACGATTTCGCCAGTGGACTTGAAGACACGTACTTTTTTGCCGTCATCAAGAACCTTAAAGCCAACACGGTCAGCTTTCTGGGTAGCCGCGTTGAAAATAGCGACATTGGAAACATCCAGAGGCATTGTTTTCTCAACAATACCACCAGCCACACCGCGGATCGGGTTAGGCTTCTGGTGTTTTTTCACCAGGTTGATGCCTTCTACCAATACCTTGCCTTCGAGCACGCGCAGTACAGCACCACGTTTGCCTTTGTCTTTGCCGGTGATTACGACGACTTCGTCGCCTTTACGAATCTTACGCATGGGTTCTCTCCTTACAACACTTCAGGAGCCAGCGACACGATCTTCATGAAGCGCTCGGTACGCAGTTCACGCGTAACAGGCCCGAAGATACGAGTACCGATCGGCTCAAGCTTGTTGTTGAGCAGAACAGCCGCATTGCTGTCAAATTTAATCAGAGAGCCATCAGGACGACGTACGCCTTTAGCAGTGCGAACCACTACAGCGTTGTAAACATCACCCTTCTTGACACGACCACGAGGAGCAGCATCCTTGATGCTCACCTTGATAATGTCACCCACGCCGGCATAGCGACGTTTGGAGCCGCCCAACACTTTGATGCACATAACAGAGCGCGCACCAGTGTTGTCTGCAACATCCAAAATGGACTGCATTTGAATCATGTTTGATTACCTTTCTATCCAACTTAATTCCGCCTCTTTCCTTCCGAACATGAAGGAAACGCCGCAAAATGCGGCGTGTCTAGCGGCCAGTCTTGGACCCCGTCAGGGATGATTTCGGAGGAACCCCCGAAAACAGCCATTATACAGAGGGGTTGCCCCCTCTGCAAGCATTACACTTGGCGAGCTTTCTCGACCAGTGCAGTGACAGCCCAAGTTTTTGTTTTCGAGAGCGGACGAGTCTCGCTGATGACTACGATGTCACCAGCGCGGAACTCGTTGTTCTCATCATGGGCGTGAAACTTCTTGGAACGACGGATAACTTTACCGTAGATTGGGTGCTTTACTTTGCGCTCAACCAGTACAGTTACTGTCTTATCCATTTTGTCGCTGACTACTTTACCAGTCAGCGTACGAACCACTTTAGTGTCGCTCATATTATGCAGCCTTCTCTTTCAGAACGGTGCGGACACGCGCGATGTCACGACGCACTTTTTTCAGCTCGCTGTTTTTAGCCAGCTGCTGGGTTGCGTGTTGCATGCGCAGTGCGAACTGAGCTTTCAAAAGACCGAGCAGTTCGGCTTTGAGCTCATCAACGTTCTTGGCTCTCAGTTCAGTCGCTTTCATTACTGGCCCACCTGTTTAGTCACAAACACCGTCGGAATTGGCAGCTTGGCAGCAGCCAGACGGAACGCTTCACGAGCCAGTTCTTCAGCAACGCCGTCCATTTCGTACAGCATCTTACCTGGCTGAATTTCTGCCACGTAGTATTCAGGAGAACCTTTACCCCCACCCATACGAACTTCGGCAGGTTTGGAAGTAATTGGCTTGTCCGGGAATACACGGATCCAGATACGACCGCCACGCTTGATGTGACGGGTCATAGCACGACGTGCAGCTTCAATCTGGCGAGCAGTCAGACGACCACGGCCCAGAGCTTTCAGACCGAAGTCACCAAAGCTCACCTTGTTGCCACGGGTAGCAATACCAGTATTGCGACCTTTGTGCTGTTTACGGTATTTGAGTCTAGTTGGCTGCAGCATTACGAGCTCCTGCCTTTCTGGATTTCTTCTCAGGTGCTACCGGGGCTGCCTGAACCTGACCTGGCTTCATGTCACCCTTGTAGACCCATACCTTGATACCGATTACACCGTAGGTGGTGTGGGCTTCGGAAGTAGCGTAGTCCACGTCTGCACGCAGAGTGTGCAGCGGAACACGACCTTCGCGATACCACTCGCTACGGGCAATATCGATACCGTTCAGACGGCCGGAGCTCATGATCTTGATGCCCTGAGCACCCATGCGCATTGCATTTTGCATGGAACGCTTCATGGCACGACGGAACATAACGCGCTTTTCCAGCTGGGAAGCGATACCATCGGCAATGATCTGCGCATCGATTTCCGGCTTGCGAACTTCTTCGATGTTCACATGCACAGGAACACCCATGCGACGCTGCAGTTCTTTTTTCAGAACTTCGATGTCTTCACCTTTTTTACCGATTACAACACCTGGACGGGCGCTGTGAATGGTAATGCGGGCGGACTTGGCTGGACGCTCGATAACGATGCGGCCAACTGCAGCATGAGCGAGCTTCTTCTTCAGGAATTCACGAACTTCGATATCCTGCTTCAGCTGACCTGCAAAATCGTGCGAGTTTGCAAACCACTTGGAAGCCCAGTTTTTTGTTACTGCGAGACGGAAACCCGTCGGATGAATCTTCTGACCCATAGCTTACCCCTTAGTTGCCAACACTTAGCGTGATGTGGCAGGTCTGCTTCTCGATGCGGTTACCACGGCCTTTGGCACGTGCGGTAAAGCGCTTGAGGCTAGGACCCTTGTCAACATAGATGCTCGTCACTTTCAGAGTATCGATATCCGCGCCTTCGTTGTGCTCAGCGTTCGCAATAGCGGATTCCAGTACTTTCTTGATCAGTGCAGCACCCTTTTTCGGGCTGAAAGTCAGAATGTTCAGTGCCTGACCAACGGATTGACCGCGGATCAGATCTGCTACCAAGCGGCACTTCTGTGCCGAAAGGCGTGCATTATTCAGTTGTGCAGAAACTTTCATCGCATCACCTTATTTCTTCTTGGCCTTCTTATCAGCCGCATGGCCTTTGAAGGTACGAGTCAGCGAGAATTCACCAAGCTTGTGACCAACCATGTTCTCGGACACATAAACCGGCACGTGAGTGCGGCCGTTGTGTACGGCGATAGTCAGACCGATGAAGTCCGGCAGAATGGTCGAGCGACGGGACCAGGTTTTGATCGGGCGCTTGTCATTCGTCGCACGCACCGCATCCACTTTTTTCAGCAGGTGGAGATCAACGAACGGGCCTTTTTTAAGCGAACGTGCCATAAGTCAATTACCCCTTATTTCGAAAAGCGACGGCGTACGATCATATTGTCGGTACGCTTGTTGCGACGGGTACGGAAGCCCTTAGTTGGGGTACCCCATGGGCTTACTGGCACGCGACCTTCACCGGTACGGCCTTCACCACCACCGTGCGGGTGATCCACCGGGTTCATGGCAGTACCACGAACGGTCGGACGAATACCGCGCCAGCGGTTTGCACCGGCTTTACCAATCTTACGCAGGCTGTGCTCTTCGTTGCCAACTTCGCCAACAGTAGCGCGGCAGTCAACGTGTACCTTGCGGATCTCGCCGGAGCGCAGACGCAGCTGGGCGTAAACGCCTTCGCGGGCCAGCAGCATGGCAGAAGAACCAGCGGAACGAGCGATCTGAGCACCTTTACCCGGCTGCAGTTCGATGCAGTGGATGGTGGTACCAACTGGAATGTTGCGGATAGGCAGGGCATTACCAGCTTTGATCGGAGCTTCAGCACCGGACATCAGCTCGGCACCCGGCTTAACACCACGCGGAGCGATGATGTAACGACGCTCACCGTCGGCATAGCACAGCAGTGCGATGTGCGCGGTACGGTTCGGATCGTATTCGATACGCTCAACCTTGGCCGGAATCGCATCTTTGTTGCGACGGAAGTCTACGATACGGTAGTGCTTCTTGTGGCCACCACCTTTGTGACGGGTAGTGATGTGACCGTTGTTATTACGGCCAGCAGTCGAAGTTTTCTTTTCAACCAGCGCAGCGAACGGAGCACCTTTGTGCAGGTCTGGATGTACGACCTTGACAACGGCACGACGACCTGCGGAAGTCGGTTTAACTTTTACGAGAGGCATGCTCTATCTCCTTACTCCGCAACGGCCGGGGTGGCGGTCAGGTCAAGTTCTTGACCCGGAACCAGGCTTACATACGCCTTTTTCCAGTCCTTGCGGCGGCCAACGAAGCGACCAAAACGCTTGGTTTTGCCCTTAACGTTGACAGTGGAAACACCTTCAACCTTGACATTGAACAGCAGTTCAACGGCAGCCTTGATTTCCGGCTTAGTTGCATCGGTAGCAACGCGGAAAGCAACCTGCTGGTTTTTCTCGGCAACCAGTGTGCTCTTTTCAGACACGATCGGCGCCAGGATTACTTGCAGCAAACGTTCCTGGTTCATACCCACTGCTCCTCGAGTTGCTTCACGGCATCACGGGTGATTACCACTTTCTTGAAGCGTACCAGGCTGAACGGGTCAGCTTGCTGAGCTTCAATTACCAGCACGTTAGGCAGGTTACGGGAAGATAGATACAGATTCTCATCCAGCTCTTTGGTGATGATCAGTGCACGATCCAGACCCAGTGCTTTCACCTTGGCGGCGAACTCTTTGGTCTTCGGCGTAGCAACATTCAGCTCATCAACAATGATCAGGCGTTCGTCACGAACCAGCTGGGACAGAATAGTAGCCATACCAGCACGGTATTGCTTACGGTTCACTTTGTGAGTGAAGTTTTCGTCCGGCTTGTTCGGGAAGGTGCGGCCACCACCACGCCACAGCGGGGAGGAAGTCATACCGGCACGAGCACGGCCTGTACCTTTCTGGCGGAAAGGCTTCTTGGTCGAGTGTTTAACCTCGGCACGAGTCAACTGCGCACGGTTACCGCTACGGGCGTTAGCCAGGAAGGCAGTAACAACCTGATGTACCAGTGCTTCGTTGTAGTCACGTGCAAACAGTGCTTCAGAAGCTTGCAGGGCGTCTACTTGCTGACCCTGGGCATTGATCACTTTCAATTCCATTATGCACCTGCCTTCACGCTAGGACGCACCACTACGTCGCCGTTCTTGGCACCAGGCACTGCGCCTTTTACCAGAATCAGTTGACGCTCTACGTCGATACGAACGACTTCCAAGCACTGAACAGTGCTCTTCACATTACCGTACTGACCTGCCATGCGCTTACCCGGGAATACACGGCCCGGATCTTGCGCCTGACCGATAGAGCCAGGGGAGTTGTGGGAAACCGAGTTACCGTGGGATGCACGGTTGGACGAGAAGTTGTGACGCTTGATGGCGCCAGAGAAGCCTTTACCTTTGGAGGTACCGGTAACATCTACCAGTTGGCCAACGGTGAAGATTTCAACGGACAGCGCATCACCAACATTCAGCGACGCCAGTGCTTCTGCAGTGAGGGTGAACTCACGCATAGTACGAGCGGCTTCAATGCCGGCCTTAGCGAAGTGACCGGCTTCTGCCTTGGTCACACGATTGGCCTTGCGGGCACCTGCAGCAACTTGGACAGCTACGTAGCCATCGGTTTCTGCGTTTTTAATTTGCGATACGCGGTTTGCGGACATATCCAGCACAGTTACTGGGACGGTTGCGCCGTCTTCAGCAAAAATGCGGGTCATGCCGACTTTGCGACCGACTAGACCTAAAGTCATGGTTATTTCCTTTACAGGCGCCGATTACGATTGACCGGCTTGCTCAAAGAAAAGCGGACTCATCAAAATGATGAGTCCGCGACTTTATCACAGAAAAATCAATGCTTGCAAGCACTTAGCAAACAAACATTGTAAATCCGTAATTACTGAAGCTTGATTTCCACATCCACGCCAGCTGGCAGGTCCAGCTTCATCAGCGCATCAACGGTTTTATCAGTCGGATCAACGATGTCCATCAGGCGCAGGTGGGTACGGATTTCCAGCTGATCGCGGGAAGTCTTGTTCACGTGCGGGGAACGCAGCACGTTGAAACGCTCGATTTTGGTCGGCAGCGGAACCGGGCCTTTAACAACAGCACCAGTGCGCTTGGCGGTTTCAACGATTTCCTGAGCAGAGCGATCGATCAGATTGTAATCAAAGGCTTTCAGACGGATACGGATTTTCTGGCTTTGCATGGTATTAACTCCGCGTCCGATTAGGCGATGATTTTAGCAACAACGCCGGCGCCAACAGTACGGCCACCTTCACGGATCGCGAAACGCAGGCCATCTTCCATAGCGATCGGAGCGATCAGTTCTACGGTGATTTCTACGTTATCACCTGGCATAACCATTTCCACGCCTTCGGACAGGCTAACAGCACCAGTCACGTCAGTAGTACGGAAGTAGAACTGTGGGCGGTAGTTAGCGAAGAACGGAGTGTGACGGCCGCCTTCGTCTTTGCTCAGTACGTATACGGAAGCAGAGAACTTGGTGTGCGGAGTGATGGAACCCGGCTTGGACAGAACCTGACCACGCTCAACGTCTTCACGCTTGGTGCCACGCAGCAGCACGCCTACGTTGTCACCAGCCTGACCCTGGTCCAGCAGCTTGCGGAACATTTCCACGCCGGTGCAGGTGGTTTTTACGGTGGCTTTCAGGCCAACGATTTCCAGTTCTTCACCAACTTTAACGATACCGCGCTCTACACGACCGGTAACCACGGTGCCGCGGCCGGAGATGGAGAATACGTCTTCGATCGGCAGCAGGAACGGCTTGTCGATAGCACGCTCTGGAGTCGGGATGTAGGAATCCAGGGCATCTGCCAGACGGAAGATGGCTGGTTCGCCGTATTCGGATTGGTCGCCTTCCAGTGCCAGACGAGCGGAACCGGTAACGATCGGGGTGTCATCGCCTGGGAAGTCGTA
>NZ_JAQQLF010000015.1 GCF_028548455.1 Vogesella aquatica | reverse complement strand
TCAGCGCCGATGATAGTGCAGATACCTGTGTGAAAGTAGGACACCGCCAGACGCCCGATACCGAAGCCCAGCTCAGACGAGCTGGGCTTTGTGCTTTGGTGCGGCGAAAACACCGCGCACGCACTCCGCGGCCAACGTTGGCCGCAGCCTGCCGACCCTGACATAAAGCCCGCTATCGCGGGCTTTATGCATTGGCGTTAGAGTAGCCGGCTATTCCGTTAGCGTGCGGCTGGGCAGCCAATGGGCAGATACGTTAAGCTTGATTCTTTTATTGTTGGGGGTACGTCATGAAACAGAAGGCTGCGATCTTGCTTTGCTGCCTGGCAAGCCTGCCGGTGTGGGCACAAACGGCTAATGTTGATGCCCTGTTGCTATCAGCACAGATGGCATATCAAGACGCTGATAGCAAGCAGGATCAGGCTCGCCGGCGTTTGTTGCAGGTGGAGGAGGAGTTGAAACAGGCACAAAAGCGTTTGCTTGATGCTCAGCAACTGCAACAGCAAGCTGAGATGGCACAGCAGCAGGCGCTAGCCGATAAAGCAGCTGCAGATGCCTTGATGCAGCAGGCTACGCAGCGTTTACGGGATGCCTGGCAGCAGAAAGAAGGGCAGTAAGCGGTTTTAGCGGGCTGGTGCCGGGTTAGGTTTGTTCAGCTCTTGAAAGCGCAGCATGTCTTGCGCAGCCTTAAGGCGCAGGCGCTCTATTTCAGCCCGGCGCGACTGGATCAGTGCCTGCGTTTCATTCTGCAGGTGCTGTTTCTCTTCCAGCTGGCTGCTCAGGCCTTGGGAGATGCTTTTACCACTACTGCGTAGTTTATTGGCTTCGTTATTCAGGTCGGTGAGCTGGGCACTTGCCATGCGTAGCTGGCTTTCCAGCGTGCGCAGGCCGGTCTGTAGGGCTTTTACCTGCTTGTCGCGCTCGGCGGCAATGTCTGCGGTAGAGCGGTAGCGCTCCTGTAGTGCGCGGTCGTAGCGGATTTGCTCGGCGCGTTGGGCTTGTTCCTGCTTTTGTCTGGCCAGCTCGGCTTCGTGGGCGCGTTTGTCCGCCTCGCTTTCACCTTTGCGCAGCAGAATGCCCTGTTTGTTCAATTTGCTGACGCCACTTTTCTGCTCGGTTGGTGGCGGGTAGTCGCTGTAGTGCACCACCCCGCGCTCGTCGGTCCATTTGTACAGACCTTCGGCCCCTGCTGCCGAGGCAAGCAGGGTGATCAGCAGAGCGAGGTGGTGAGGGCGCATGATTAGTCGTTGACTCCGTATTGGGCGCGATAAGCACGCACCGCTTCCAGATTGTCTGCCAGTTCCGGGCTATCTTCAAGGAAACCGAGCAGGTCTTTCAGGTTCGCGATGGCAATGACGGGTAAATTGTACTCGCGAGCCACTTCTTGTACTGCGGACAGTTCCCCCGTGCCGCGCTCCATGCGGTCCAGTGCGATGGCTACGCCGGCTGGCTCTGCGCCGGCGGCGCGGATCAGCTGAACCGATTCGCGTACCGAAGTACCGGCCGAGATCACGTCGTCGATGATCAGTACCTTGCCTTGCAGCGGCGCGCCTACCAGGGTGCCACCTTCGCCGTGGTCTTTTGCTTCTTTGCGATTATAGGCAAACGGTACGTTGTGGCCCTGTTCGGCCAGTGCCATGCTGGCGGCGGCGGCCAGGATAATACCTTTATAGGCAGGCCCGAAGATCATATCGAATGCTACGCCGCTCTCGCTGATAGACTTGGCGTAAAAGCGGGACAGTTGCAGTGTGCTTTCGCCGTCATTGAACAAGCCGGCATTGAAGAAGTAAGGGGAAGTGCGGCCAGCCTTGGTGACGAAGGCGCCAAAGCGCAATACCTGCTTCTTAAGCGCAAAACGAATAAAATCCTGGCGGAAATCGCTCATCTGAATACCCCTTATATACTTTTAACGCGTTGACGTGGCTGAAAAATCGCCGCAAGGATACCACGGGAGACCCCATGCTTCGAATCGTTTCCGCCAACCTGAACGGCATCCGTTCGGCGGACAAGAAAGGTTTTTTTGACTGGCTGGCTGGCCACCAGGCCGATTTTGTCTGCCTGCAGGAGCTGAAGGCGCAGGCGGGCGACCTGAGCCCGCGCATGCAGAATCCGGATGGCTTGACCGGTTACTTCCACTACGCCGAGAAAAAAGGCTATAGCGGGGTGGGGATTTACACCCGCCACACGCCGGACCGTGTGATTACCGGGCTGGGTGTGGACTGGATCGACGCCGAAGGCCGCTACCTGCAACTGGATATCGGTAACCTGTCTGTGGTATCGCTGTACCTGCCATCCGGTTCCAGCAGCGACGAGCGCCAACAGGTGAAGTTTGATTTTCTCGACGTGTTCATGCCGCATATGGAAGCGCTACGCGCCAGCGGCCGCGACGTGGTGATCTGCGGCGACTGGAACATTGCCCATCAAGAGATCGACCTGAAAAACTGGAAGGGCAACCTGAAGAATTCCGGTTTCCTGCCAGAAGAGCGCGCCTGGATGACGCAATTGCTGGGCAGCGGCTGGTGCGATGCGTGGCGCACGCTGTACCCCGACGCACCGGGCTATAGCTGGTGGAGCAACCGCGGCCAGGCTTATGCCAAGGATGTGGGCTGGCGTATCGACTACCATATCGTTAGCCCCGGCCTGATGGCGCAGGCACGTAGCGCCAGCATCTATAAAGACGAGAAGTTTTCCGACCACGCCCCACTGACCGTTGACTACGAACGGAGCCTGTAATGTGGGATGACGACGATATTTTCCTGATCACCGTGCCGGGCTGGGGCAACTCCGGCCCCAAACACTGGCAAAGCTATTGGGAAATGCTGTACCCGCTGGCGCGCCGTGTGGAGCAGGATAACTGGCTGTACCCCAGCCGCGATGCCTGGGTGCAGCGCTTGGCCGACACGGTAGACGGCTGCAGCGGCAAGGTGGTGTTGGCGGCGCATAGCCTGGGCTGCCATACCGCAGTGGAATGGCTGGGGCAGGCTAGCCTGCTGCAGCAGCGCAAGATAAAAGGCCTGCTGCTGGTAGCACCACCGGCCTTGCCGATAACCGAGGCACGGGCGCGTGCCAGCGGCGAGCTGCCGGACGCCGCGCCCCTACCGGCGTTTGATGGCTTTGCCGCGCCGCGTGATGTGCGTGTGCCGGTACCGGCGCGCATGGTAGCCAGCCGCGATGACCTGTTCTGCGACTATGCCAGTAGCGAGGCGATGGCGGCGTGTTGGGGTGTACCGCTGCTGGACGCCGGTAACGCCGGCCATATGGGCAGCCACAGCGGCCTGGGCGACTGGAAGGCCGGGCAGAAGCTGATCCAGCAGTTGATGCTGGGTTGACGCTGGCTTAAGACGCAAAAAAGGTTGGCCGCATGCGGCCAACCTTTTTGTTTTGCTGCGGGCAGTGATCAGGCGCCGGTCGCTACCGGGCGGCTGTCGTCGCTGCACCATTCGCTCCAGCTGCCGGCGTATAACGCGGCACCGTCCAGCCCGGCGTGGGCCATGGCCAGGCGGTTGTGGCAGGCGGTGACGCCGCTACCGCAGTACAGCACCACGTCGCTGGCTGGCGTGTCACCCAATACCGCTTGCCATTCGCTGGCCAATGCCTCGGCTGGTTTGAAGCGGCCATCCTGCAGGTTGAGCTGAAAAAAGCGGTTACGCGCGCCGGGGATGTGGCCGCCTACCGGGTCCAGTGTTTCGTTCTGCCCCGCAAAGCGGTCGGGGGCGCGGGCATCGATCAGCACGCGTTCGGCTTTGTCGAGGTTAGCCGCCACCATGTCGATATCGAATAGCTGCTCCAGCGCCGGGCGCATCACGAAACGGGTGCTGTTTTTCTCGGGCGCATCGGTGCTGGTCGCACCGCCGGCGGCTTGCCAGGCCTGGAAGCCGCCATCCAGCACTGCCACCGCCTCGTGGCCCAGCCAGCGCAGTAGCCACCAGGCGCGTGCGGCGTACATGCCGCCGGCGTCGTCGTAGGTCACCACCTGGGTATTCGGGCCGATGCCCAGCGCGCCAAAGTTCACCGCCAGGCGTTGGCCGTCCGGCAGCGGGTGGCGGCCGTTATTGCCGTTCTTGGCGCCGGACAGGTGATAGTCCAGGTGCAGGTAGTGGGCGCCGGGCAGGTGGCCGGCTTCGTAAACGGTGGGGCCATAGGACGGGTCGGCCAGCTGGAAGCGGCAGTCCAGCAGCACCAGGTCGGCGGTGTCGTGCTGCAGCAGGTCTGCTGCGCTGATCAGGGTACGGTACATGGGGTTCTCCTTTGCACACGCTTGGGCACCTTGCGAAGCCAGCCGGTGGCCGGCTTCGCAAGGCGTCCTGGCAGGCGGGCTGCCGTTGACGGTGGTCAAGCGTTGTTTGAAATATTAAACGTTGACCACCATAGCACGGCCGGGCTTCAGCCGGCCAGCGCGGCGCGCAGTGCGGCGGCCAACTGTGGCATGCCGTGCGCCACGCCGTCACGCTGGGCTTGGCCCCATAGCGGCTGCGGGAAGTGCTTGTCGTCGGCAAAACGCGGGATCACGTGCCAGTGCAGGTGCGGCACCATATTGCCGAAGCTGGCCAGGTTGATCTTGTCCGGCTTCAGCAGGGTGCGCAATGCGGCTTCGGTGCGGTACACCCAGTCCATCACGTGGGCACGGTCGGCTGGGGCCAGGTCGGTCATTTCCTTCACATGGCCATGCCAGATCACGCGGCAGAACGCTGGGTAGTCGGCGTCGGCCACCAGAATCACGCGCAGTTTGTCGTCGCGGTACAGAATGTCGCCACCGTCCTGGTGGCATAGTTCACAGTGCATGGGGTGTCCTTTACGGGCTTAACGTTGGCCGCGGCCTTGCCAGTTTTCATAATCGAAGTCGGCCAGGTTGATCAGGCCGAAGTCGCGAGGCGGGCGCGCGTGTTTCTGGCTTTGTTTGTCCGGGTCACTGGTGTGGTAGCTCAGGCTGTCGACCGCTACCAGTTGCCAGGTCTGGTCGCGGCGCGACCAGGCAAAGCGGAAGTCCTCGCGCCAGCGCCAGTTGCTGCCGCCGTAGTGCAGCAGCGTAAAGCCACCCGCCTGCGTCTGGATGCCTTCAAACGGGTCGCCAAACACGCCACCGCACTGGCGGCACATCACCGCGCGTTCGCTGCGGGCGGCGGCTTTCAGCTTGCCGTCGGGCAGGCGTAGCAAGATTTGCAGCAGCCTGGGGCCGTCGTCGTCTTGCCGGGCACTGGCTTCGCTGACGGTGACCAGATCGACACGGCCATCGCGGTTAAGGTCGGCCGCCTCCCAGGCCAGCAGTGCCTGGCCGGCCTGCAGCGTGGCCTTGACCTCGGCGGGCAGCGGCTTGGCTGCCTGGCTGGTTTGTGCCGCGAGCAGCATCAGCGCAGCGCCAAGCTGGCGCAGGGTTGGCCGCAGCAGGCTCATACCCACTCGCGGTGCGGCAAAAAGTCGGTGTACAGCGCCGCTTCCGGGCTGCCGGCTGCCGGCTGGTAGCCGTATTCCCAGCGTACCAGCGGCGGCATGGACATCAGGATGGATTCGGTACGGCCGCCGGTCTGCAGGCCAAACAGCGTACCGCGGTCCCACACCAGATTGAATTCCACGTAGCGGCCGCGGCGGTACAGCTGGAACTGGCGCTCACGCTCGCCCCACGGTGTGGCTTTGCGGCGCGCCACAATGGGCAGGTAGGCATCGGTAAAGCCATTACCCACCGCCTGCATGAAGGCAAAGCTGGTGTCGAAGTCGGGCTGGTTCAGATCGTCGAAGAACAAGCCACCCACGCCGCGCGCTTCGCTGCGGTGCTTCAGGTAGAAGTATTCGTCGCACCACTTCTTGTATTTCGGGTAGGTGTCGGCACCAAACGGCGCGCACAGGTCGCGCGCCACGGTGTGCCAGTGCACCACGTCGTCCACATTGCCGTAGTAGGGCGTCAGGTCGAAACCGCCGCCAAACCACCATACCGGTGCCTCGCCGTCTTTTTCGGCAATGAAAAAGCGCACATTGGCGTGGCTGGTTGGCACGTAGGGGTTTTCCGGATGGATCACCAGCGACACGCCCATGGCTTCGAAGCGGCGCCCCGCCAGCTCCGGGCGGTGGGCGGTGGCGCTGGCAGGCAGCGCATCGCCGGATACGTGCGAGAAATTCACGCCCGCTTGCTCGAACACGGCGCCGCTTGTCAGCACGCGGCTACGCCCGCCGCCGCCTGCCGGGCGCTGCCAGCTGTCCTCGATAAAGTTGGCCGCACCGTCGGCGGTGGCCAGGCCCTGGCAGATATGGTCTTGCAGACCCAAAAGAAACTGTTTTACCTGATTGGCGTGCGGGTGGCTCATGCGCGTAGTCCGGGTTCGAAAGTCATGCCGGATTGTAATGGCAAACCGCAGCGTAAACGACTGGGCTGCAAGGTGGGCGGCGCAGGTTTTCGGGTCGGCCATGGCGGGCAAGCCTGCGCATACCCGGCGGATGCTCGCTGGTATGGCTGTTTTACCCGCCGGGTGTGGCAATGCTTTTCTGCAAAGATATCACCCTGAAATTTTATGCGGCAAAGGCGTTTGCCATTGGCGTGAGCGCATGGCTGCAGGGCAAATAGTTGATCCAGCTAAACCAAGCGGGATTTATGCGTGATTGTGCGTCATGTCGCGCCTAGTCTTACATTGAAACTATAAAAAATGGCAGCTATAGCACTAGGTAAACTCATAAAACAAAAAGGTCATACCGTGCTGAGCCTGCAAAAAAACACACCGCACATTGCTTATCTGGCCGGGTCCGCTGTGCTGGGCCCGCTCTTGGTCTGGGTTGCCGGCAGCGCCTGGTGGCTGGCGGCCGTACTGTTTGTCGTGCCCGTGCTGGCGATATGCCTGTTGCCAGGCCCGCCGGCAGACGGTAACGAAGCCGAGCCGCCAGGGCTGCCGGAGCCCGCCCAGCCGCCGTACTGGCCAGAGGCCGGCCGGCTGGTGTCCCAGGTGCTGCCGCTGTGGTCTGGCCAGGTGCAGCTGGCCGCCTGCCAGGTAGAAGACGCCATTGGCAAGCTGGCAGCACGTTTTGCCAGCATGAACGACATCATTCGCCAGTCGCTGGGTGACAAAAGCGCCGGTATCAGCGATTTCGCCAAGCTGGAGCAGGCCGAGCACAAGCTACTGCAAACCTTGAAGGTGCTGGACGAGTCGGTGACCAAGCGTAACCAGCTGATCGAACGCATTACCCAGCTGCAGGGCCACACGCAAAAGCTGCAAGACATGGCCGAGTCGGTGTCTTTCATTGCCGGGCAAACCAACCTGCTGGCGCTGAATGCGGCGATTGAGGCCGCGCGCGCTGGCGAAGCCGGCCGCGGCTTTGCCGTGGTAGCAGACGAGGTACGCAAGCTGTCCATGCAGTCCAACGACACCGGTAAAAGCATGGCCAGCGCGGTAGAGCAGATTGTGGGGGAGCTGGAGTCTGCGGCGCAACGTGCCCAGCAACTGGGGCAGGAAGAGAAAACCCTGATGGGCGAGGCCAGCAGCTCGGTTACCGACGTCATCCAGACTTACCAGCACGTTACCCATGAGCTGAAAGACAGCCAGCAGAGCCTGTCTGCCAGCGGCAGCCATGTGCGCGATGAAATCCAGGACGTGCTGGTAAACCTGCAGTTCCAGGACCGCATCAGCCAGATTCTCGGCCACGTCATGGCGGACATGCAGCGGCTGGAAAGCACGCTGAACGATGCCGTGCAAGCGCCGGACGGGCAGCTGCCACCGGTGCCGGATACACGCAAGTGGCTGGCCGAGCTGAAAAAAACCTACACCACCCACGAGCAGCACTCGCTGCATAGCGGTGGCAAGGCGCAAGGTGGTAGCGCCAGCGAAGAAGTGACCTTTTTCTGATTAACGGGGAGCAAGAACATGGCCAAGACCATATTGATAGTGGACGACTCCGCCAGCCTGCGCCAGGTGGTGAAGATTGCGCTGATGGACGCCGGTTACGACGTGATCGAGGCCGGTAATGGCCAGGAAGGCCTGCAAAAGCTGGACGGCCGCAAGATTCACCTGATCGTGTCCGACGTGAACATGCCGGTGATGGACGGCATCACCTTTCTGAAAAACGTGAAGCAGCACGCTTCGTACAAGTTCACACCGGTGATCATGCTCACCACCGAAACCAGCGACGAAAAGAAAAAAGCCGGCCAGCAAGCTGGTGCCAAAGCCTGGGTGGTCAAACCCTTCCAGCCGCCCATTCTGCTGTCTGCCATTTCCAAGCTGATTCTGCCCTAGCCCCGGCCGCACGCCACCAGGGACACACTGCCACGCTGCCGGAGGAACGCCATGTCATCCACCATCAAGCTGGACGAAGAATGCACCATTTACCAAGCGGCCCAGCTGCGCCAGCAGCTAGCCGATGCCCTGATGGCCAGCGACAGCCTGACCGTGGATTTGTCGGCGGTCGGTGAAATGGACAGCTCGGCAGCGCAAGTGCTGCTGTGGCTGCACAGCGAAGCCACCCGGCTGCAAAAGACGCTCGCGCTGGTGCAGTTATCGGCCGCTGCCCGCGAGCTGTTCACCATGCTGGGGCTGCTGATCTACCTGCCAATCGTGGAAGAGGAGGCCGGCCATGAATCTTGATGCCGCCAAGCAAACGTTTCTGGAAGAAGCGCGCGAGCTGCTGGAAGACATGGAGCGCATCCTGCTGGATGTGGAGGCCACCGACACCACCGACGAGCAGCTCAACGCCCTGTTTCGCGCCATGCACACCATCAAGGGTTCGGCCGGCCTGTTTGGCATGGACGAAATCGTGCACTTCACCCACGAAGCCGAAAACGTGGTGGACCTGCTGCGTAGTGGCCATCTGGCGCTGAGCGAAGACCTGTCCGGCCTGCTGCTGCGCTGCCACGACCACGTCAAAGCCATGCTGGCCGTGGTAGACGACAAAGCCACGCAGCAGGAGATGCTGCAGACCAGCCTGCTGGACGAATTGCGCCACTACGCCCAGCCCGCTGCCGTAGACGAACCCGCCGGCAGCAGCCAGGCCAGCGCGCCCGAACAAGGCGGCCTGCGCGACTGGGTGATGTCGCTGCGCTTTAACGAAGACGTACTGCGCAACGGCATGGACCCGTCTGCCTTCTTCCGCTACCTGCGGCTGCTGGGCGAATTCCTGGTGGTGCAGCCGGTACTGTGCCGCCTGCCGCAGGCCGAGCGCTTCGACCCGGAAAGCTGCTACCTGCGTTTCGAGCTGCTGTTTTCCAGCGACGCCAGCCAGCAAATGCTGCTGGACGTATTCGAGTTCGTGCGCGAAGACAGCCAGATCCATATCTTTCCGGTGGGCGAGGCCGCGGCGCACTGGCCGCAGCTGATCGCCGACGCCGACGAGGCCGAGCAAGCCGCCGTGCGCCAGGCCTGGCTGGCGCTGGGGCTGGACCCGGACGCCACGGCCGAGCCGGAGCCCGCCCCGCCCGCCAAAGCCGCAGACAAAGCCAGCGACAAAGCCAGCGAGAAGGCCGACAAGCCGGCCACTGGCGCCGCCGAGGCCAAGCCGCCGCGCGCCAGCGAAAGCCGTTTTATCAAGGTAGAAGCCGCCAAGCTCGATAGCCTGATCAACCTGATCGGCGAGCTGGTGATCGCCGGGGCGGCGGCCAACCTGATGGCGCGCCGTTCGGCGCAAAGCGCGCTGGTGGAATCCACCATCGCCATTGCCAACCTGATCGAGCAGATCCGTGCCGGTACGCTAAGCATGCGCATGGTACAGATCGGCGAGATTTTCAGCCGCTTCCCGCGCGTAGTGCGCGATGTATCCAAAGAGCTGGGCAAGAGCATCCAGCTGAATGTGTCCGGTGCCGACACCGAGCTGGATAAATCCATGGTGGACAAGCTGGGCGACCCGCTGATGCATATCGTGCGTAACGCCATGGACCACGGCATCGAGTCGTCCGAGGCCAGGTTGGCCGCAGGCAAGCCCGCCGAAGGCAATGTATGGCTGAACGCCTACCACGAAAGCGGCAGCGTGGTGATCGAGGTCGCCGACGACGGCGCAGGGCTGCGTAAAGACAAGATCCTGGCCAAAGCCGTGGCCAATGGCCTGGTGCCCGCCGACAGCGTGCTGCCGGACGGCGACATCTACAAGCTGATCTTCGAGCCGGGCTTTTCCACCGCCGAGCAGGTCACCAACATCTCCGGCCGTGGCGTAGGCATGGACGTGGTACGGCGCAGCATCGAACAGCTGCGCGGCACCATCGATATCGACTCGGCCGTGGGCGAGGGCACCACCTTCCGCATTCGCCTGCCGCTGACGCTGGCCATTATCGATGGCTTCCTGGTGTCGGTGGGCAACGCCACCTTCGTGATACCGCTGGAAACCGTGATCGAGTGCATCGAGCTACCGCCCGATGCGCTGCAGGGCGACGCGCACAACTGCCTGAACCTGCGCGGCGAAGTGCTGCCGCTACTGGGGCTGAACCGTTTCCTGGAGCTGGGCCAGCCGCACGCCAAGCGCCAGAACGTGGTGGTGGTGCGCTACGGCGACAGCAAGGCCGGGCTGGTGGTGGACGAGCTGCTGGGCGAGTTCCAGACCGTGATCAAGCCGCTGGGTAACCTGTTCCGCCACCTGCGCGCCATTAGCGGGTCCACCATTCTGGGCTCGGGCGAGGTGGCACTGATTCTGGATGTACCGTCGTTGATCCATTTTGCAACAAGCCAGGAAGCAGAGCGTTTTGCCAGCCACGCCGAACACGCGCAGCAGCGTGGTGGCCACGGTAATCACTAAATCAACCATGGCAGCCGGTGGCTGCGGGGAGTGTAAAAATGAGCACAAAACAGATGTCTGTCGCCATGCGCCTGGGCCTGGGCTTTGGTGCGGTGATTTTCTTCATGCTGCTGGTGTTTCTGATCGCCATGAATGGCTTTCGCCAGATCAATGTCCAGATGAGTGCCATCACCAAGGAGAACAGCCCCGAGCTGGTGCAGATCAACGCCATGAACGACGCGGTGCAGGAAATGCGCGTGCAGTACCGCAACGTGATCATCATTACCGACGCTGCCGAGCTGGGCAAAGCAGTGGAAATCTACAACAGCAACAAGAACAAATACCCGGAGGTGTACCGCAAGCTGCAGGACCTGTTTGCCGCCCAGGTAGAGCCGATGAGCGAGAAAGAGCGCGACCTGATGAACCAGATTGCGGCGCAGGCAGCGGTGGCCTTTCCTATTGTTGACCGCGTGGTGCAGCTGGGTGCGGCCAACCAGAACGAAGAAGCCGCCACCATGATGCAGCAGCAGGCTAACCCGGCCATGGGCAAGCTGCGCAGCCTGATTGCCGAGCTGGCGGCGTTTGAAACCCAGCTTAGTGTGGACATGGCGAAAGAGGCGGACGACAAGTACAACGCCGCCTTCATGCAGATGCTGACCGTGTCCATCATCGCGCTGGTGGTGGGTATCGTGGTGGCCATCCTGATCATCCGTAATATCGCCCGCTCGCTGGGTGGCGAGCCGCACTATGTGGCCGACGCCATGCGCGAAGTGGCCAACGGCAACCTGATGGTGAATGTCACCGTGAAACCGGGTGACACCACCAGCCTGGCGGCGTCCATTGCCGCCACCATCGACAAGCTGCGCGGCATCATGGCCGAGGTACGCAGCAACGCCGACAACTTGTCGTCCGCCTCGCAGCAGGTGAGCGCCACCGCCCAGTCGCTGGCGCAGGGGGCCAGCGAGTCGGCTGCCAGTGTGGAGGAAACCTCGGCGTCGGTAGAAGAAATGTCCTCGTCCATCAACCAGACCAGCGATAACGCCAAGCTCACCGAGAGCATTGCCACCAAGGCCGCGCGCGAGGCCGCCGAGGGCGGCGACGCGGTGAAACAGACCGTGGTGGCCATGCGCCAGATCGCCGACAAGATCAGTATCGTGGACGACATTGCCTACCAGACCAACCTGCTGGCGCTGAACGCGGCGATCGAAGCCGCCCGTGCCGGCGAACACGGCAAAGGCTTTGCCGTGGTGGCGGCCGAGGTACGCAAGCTAGCCGAGCGCAGCCAGGTAGCGGCACAGGAAATCGGCGAAGTGGCCAGCGGCAGCGTGTCCATGGCCGAGCGCGCCGGCCAGCTGCTGGAAGAAATCGTGCGCTCCAGCTCGAAAACCGCCGACCTGGTGCAAGAAATTTCCGCCGCATCGATGGAGCAGGCTACCGGCGTAGGCCAGATCAACGCCTCGGTACAGCAGATCAACTCGGCTACCCAGCAAAGCGCGTCGTCCAGCGAGGAGCTGGCGTCGACGGCCGAGGAAATGAGCGGCCAGGCGGAAAACCTGCAAGACCTGATTTCGTTCTTCCGTATCGAAACCTCGGGCCTGGCTCGCCGTCGCAATACCGGGCGCGGCACGGCCAGCAGTCAGCCTGCGGCCAACCTGCACGGCAGTGCGGGCGGCGAGGCGGACGAAAACGATTTCGTGCGCTTCTAAGCGGGGAGACCACCATGGGTGCACTCACCATACGCCGGGGGCGGGAAGCCGCCCTGGTAGAGGAGGTCCACGAGGACGTCCTGCAATACCTGACTTTTCAGCTTAGCGGCGAGACCTACGCCATCGGTATCTTGTCGATCAAGGAGATTCTGGAATACACCACGCTGACCCAGGTGCCGCTGATGCCGGCGTTTATCCGCGGCGTGATGAACCTGCGCGGCGCCGTGGTACCGGTGATCGACCTGGCGGTGCGCTTTGGCCGTCACGAAACCGGCGTGTCGCGCCGTACCTGCGTGGTGATTATCGAGGTAGCCAACGAGGAGATGCAGCAGTACATCGGCATTCTGGTGGATGCGGTGCACGAGGTGCTGGCGATACGCGCGGCTGACATCGAGCCACCGCCGCAGTTTGGCAGCCGTATCCGCGTGGATTTCATCTCGGGCATGGCCAGGGTGGACAACCGTTTTGTGGTGCTGCTGGACGTGGAAAAAGTCTTGTCGGTAGAAGAAATGGCCACCTTGTCTGCCATGAATGGTGGCGAGGTAGCCGACCTGCGCGAAGCCGAAGTATAAAAGCGCCCGCCCCGGGCTGTGGCCGGGGCGGGCCATACAGCGCACTGGCTACCGGCCCTGCCGGCAGGCCGCAAGGAGGGGAGCATGCAGTTATCCGATGCGACGTTTTCACGTTTTGCCGTGTGGATGAAGGCCCAGACCGGGGTGCATTTCCCCATCGGCAAGAAAACCCTGGTGCACCAGCGCCTTACCCGCAGGTTGGCCGCACGCAATGTGGCTACCTTCGAGGCGTATTTCCGCATGCTGCAGGACCCGGCCGAGCTCACCGAGCGCGAGGCAGCCATCGACCTGCTGACCACGCACGAAACGTTTTTCTTTCGTGAACCCAAACACTTTCACTGGCTGGAGGCACAGCTGCGCCAGCACCCGGTAGCCGGTACGCTGCGCATCTGGAGCGCGGCCTCGTCCAGCGGCGAGGAGGTGTGGAGCATTGCCATGCTGCTGGCCGATATCCGCGGGCTGGATGGCGACTGGACGCTGATGGGCAGCGATATCAGCCAGGGCGTGCTGGCGCGCGCGGAAAAGGGCCACTACGCGCTGCAGCGCTGCGAAGGCATGCCGCCGGACTACCTGCGCCGCTTCTGCCTGAAAGGGGTACGCCAGCACGCCGGCACCTTCATGGTGTGCAAGGAGCTGCGGCGCAAGGTGAACTTCCAGCTGATCAACCTGGACAAGGACCTGCCTACTATCGGGCCCTACCATGTGATTTTCCTGCGCAATGTGCTGATCTACTTTGACGCGGCCACCAAGCTGCAAGTGGTGCAGCGCGTGCTGGGCCGCTTGTCGGTAGGCGGTTTTTTGCTGGTGAGCCATTCCGAAAGCCTGCACGGGCTGCCGCTGCCCATCCAGCTGGTGGCGCCGGGTATTTACCGGAAGCTGTCATGAGTGAATCCCACCAGCGTACCGAAGTGTTCCTGAAGCCCGGCGAGTGGTATTTCGGCGGCGAGGAAACGCTGATCAAGACCCTGCTGGGGTCGTGTGTGTCCATCACCCTGTGGCACCCGCGGCTAAAGCTGGGCGGCATGTGCCACTACCTGCTGTCGCAACGCAAAAACGGTGAAATCAGCGACACCTTCAGCGGCCGCTACGCTGACGAGGCCATGCTGCTGCTGGTACGCGAGGCACTGCGTAGCGGGCGGCCGCTGCGCGAATTCCAGGTAAAACTGATCGGCGGTGCGTCGGTGCTGTCGGCGAGCGAGCGCGACGCCAAGGTCACCGATGTGCCCGGTGAAAACATCGTGATGGCCAGGCTGCTGGCTACCCAGCTGGGGCTGAACGTGCAGGCCGAGGACTTTGGCGGTAGCGGCGCACGGCTGGTGTTGTTTGACGTGGCCTGCGGCGATGTGTGGGTGCGGCAGAGCAGTGAGCGTGATGCGCCGGTCGGCCATCGCGCCAGCCATAGAAAAAGGGCTTCAACATGACAATCAAGGTAATGCTGGTAGATGACTCCGCTGTGGTGCGCCAGGTATTGAGCGCAGTCTTTACCCAGGCTTCGGGCATCGAGGTGGCGGACGTGGCGCACGACCCCATCATGGCCATGGAAAAAATGAAGGCACGCTGGCCGGATGTGATCGTGCTGGACGTGGAAATGCCGCGCATGGATGGGATTACCTTCCTCAAGCAGCTGATGAGCACGCGGCCAACCCCGGTGGTGATTTGCTCGTCGCTGACGCAAAAAGGCTCGGACATGGCCATGAACGCGCTGGCAGCCGGGGCGGTAGAAGTGATTGCCAAGCCTACCGGCGGGGTAAAAGCGTTTCTGGAGGCCAACGGTAACGCGCTGGTACAGGCGGTGAAAGCCGCCGCCTCTGCGCGCATGGGCAATGTGCGGGTCGCGCCAGCTGCCAGTGCGCCTGCCAGTGGCAAGCCATTGCTGGCGACCCCAAGCAAGCTGTCTGCCGACGCCGTGCTGGACGCGCCGACCGGGCGCGAGATGTTCAGCACCACCGAGCGCATCGTGGTGATCGGCACCTCTACCGGCGGCACGCAGGCGCTGGAGCATATTCTGACCCGCCTGCCGCGTGGCTGCCCGGGCATCGCCATTGTGCAGCACATGCCGGAGCGTTTTACCTCGTCGTTTGCCGAGCGGCTGAACCGGCTGTCGGTGATCGAGGTAAAAGAAGCGGCCAATGGTGACCGTATCATTCCCGGCCGCGCGCTGATTGCACCAGGTGGCAAGCACATGATGATCAAGCGCAGCGGGGCGTTTTATCACGTGGACATTGTCGATGGCCCGCCGGTAAGCCGGCACAAACCGTCGGTGGACGTGCTGTTCCGCTCGGCCGCCAAGTTTGCCGGGCGCAATGCGCTGGGCGTGATCATGACCGGCATGGGCGACGACGGTGCCAAGGGGCTGAAAGAGCTGCACGATACCGGTGCCCATACCATTGCCCAGGACGAACAAAGCTGCGTGGTATTCGGCATGCCCAAAGAAGCCATCAAGCTGGGCGCGGCGCGCGATGTGCTGTCGCTGGAGGCACTACCGGGGGCCATTAGTAAACACTAACCCGTGCTATATCCTTGAATTTTAATAAACGGTGTTTAATATTCAGGTATAGATATGGCGCTTGAGGCCAGGCGCCACCGTGTATGACTCCATTAGCAGGATGGCGGCCCATGCCCAAGTTTACATTGCAAGATGTCCTGATCGTGGATGACAGCCCGTCGCAGCTTTTGCTGCTGGCGGAGCTGTGCCGCAAGATGCGTATCAGCGAGGTGCGTACTGCCCGTAACGGTGAAGAAGCGCTGCAAGCCATGCGCGAGCGTCTGCCCTCTTTGCTGTTGCTCGACCTGGAAATGCCCAAGGTGGATGGCGTGCAGGTACTGCAGCGCATGGCGCGCGAAGGCCTGGTCACGCCGGTGGTGGTGGCCTCGGCCAAAGACCCGATGCTGATCGCCACGGTAGAACTGATGGGCCGCGAGCTGGGCTTGCCGGTGCTGGGTACCTTGCAAAAGCCCATTAGCCTGGCCGAGCTGGGTGACCTGGTAAGCCGTGCGTACCAGCAGGGTGCCAGCAGCGGGCAGAGCCAGCCTTTGTGTGCCGATAGCGATATCCGTCTGGCGCTGGACCATGGCGAGATCGTGCCTTACTACCAGCCCAAGGTGACCTTGCATGGCCAGCTATTGAAAGGCGCCGAACTGCTGGCACGTTGGCCGCAAGGTGACGATGTGGTGATGCCATCGCGCTTTATCCCGGTAATCGAGCATTGCGGCTGGAGCACCGAGCTGACGCTGCTGATGCTGCAACAAGGCCTGGCGCAGTGGCAGCAGTGGGCGCGGCGCGGCTTGCGCCTGCCCATGTCCATCAACCTGTCGGCGCTGTCCATGGATAGTGGCGAGCTGGTGGGGCGCATCGAGCAGCAGGTGGCGCAGAGCAAAGTGCCGCCGCGCTATATCATTTTCGAGATTACCGAGACCGCTGTTGCCGACAACTTGGCCGAGGCCATGGGCGTGGCTGCGCGCCTGCGCCTGGCAGGCTTTGGCTTGTCGATAGACGATTTCGGCACCGGCTTTGCCACCATGCAGCAACTGGTGCGTTTTCCGTTTACCGAGCTGAAGATCGACCAGTCGCTGGTGCAGTCCATCAGCCATAAGTCGCACCTGGAAAACGTGGTGCATAGCGTGATCGAGCTGGCCAAACGCATGAACCTGACCACGGTGGCCGAGGGCATAGAAACCGAGGGCGACCAGCTATGCCTGAATAATCGTGGCTGCGTGCTGGGGCAGGGCTATTTGTACGCCAAACCGTTGCCGCCGGCGCAGTTCGAGTCGTGGATACGCCAGCGCCGCCAGCCAGAGGGCGCACCGGCCTGAAGTTGGCCGCAAAAAAAATGCCCGTCCAGGGGACGGGCCAAGCAACGCACTAGCACTCACTAAGGAGATGCCCACCGCGAGGCGGGCAGGGAATACACACGAGGAGAAACGGGGTAAAACGGGTCATGCAGGCGGCCTGTTGCCTTGTATCAGGCCGCCGTCGGGCTTAGAAGCGGTAAGTCATACCCACTTTCAGCGCGCCAACCGGGGCGGTGTCAGTGATCTCTTTATGCTTGATGTTGCCGATGCCGTCGTACTCGGCACGCAGGCTCACCTGTTTGTTCAGCTTGTAGTTGGCACCCACACCCAGGCCCATGCCGAAGGTGCTGTCCTTGCTACCCTGCAGCGCGGTGGTGCTGCTGGTGAATTTGCTGCGGATGTGGTTGGCCGATACCTTGCCGTACACTTCGAATTGGTCGTTTACAGGGATAATGCCAAGTGCAGCGACACGAAAGGCGTCGTAGTCCAGCTTGCCTGCACCTTTGAGCTCGGTGGCATCACCGTGGCTCAGATAGCTGCCTTCTACGGCGAAGTTGTCGTTTACGCGCTGGCCTACACCCACTTCAAACATGCCGGAAGTGGCATCGTCATTCTTGACTTTCTTGTCGCTCACGCCGGCTTTGGCGGCGGAGCCGTCTTTCAGGGTCCACTGGTTGGCGGACACACCCAGGTTGCCGAATGCATAGGTGCCGGTATCGGCTGCGAATGCGGTGGTGCCGGCAGCGGCGAAGAGGGTGGCAATAATCAGCTTTTTCATGTGAGGCTCCTGTTGGGTCATCTGCGATGTCGATGGAGCCATTGTGCCCAGCGGGGCGTGTTAACACTATGTCGCTTGCGTGCGGGGAATGTACGGCCAACATGCCGTTGTGTGACGCTGTGTGACAGGGCCACCCATGGCGGGCGGCCCAGGGTAGAGGGCGCGGCTAGTTGGCCGCCGGGTGCTGCGGCAGGGTAATGGCCATGCGGGCACCGCCCAGGCTGGCGACGCCGGCGTGGGCGTGGCCGCCGTGGTGCAGGGCGATCAGGCGGACAAACGACAGCCCCAGGCCGTGGCCGCCGGTGGCGCGGTCGCGCGAGCGGTCCAGGCGCTGGAAAGGCTCGAAAATGCGCTCGCGCTCTGCGGCGGGAATACCCGGGCCGTCGTCTTCCACGGCAATGTACAGTTGGCCGCTGCCCAGGCTGACGGTCATGTGTACCCGGCTGCTGGCGTACTTGAAGGCATTCAGCAGCAGGTTGCGCGTGGCCACGTACATCAGTTTGCGGTCGAAGGTGGCGCTGCCGGGCTGACAGTCCAGGCTGAGTTGTAGCGGGTCGGGGCGTAGCGGCTGCATCAGGTCGATGAGGTCGTCGAACCATTCGTTCAGGTCCACGGTTTCGTACTGCAGTGCCACTTCGCCACGGTCCAGCTTGGCGTAGCTGAGGCTGATGTTCAGCAGCTCGTCCAGCTCGGTGAGGTCGCGCTCCATGCCTTCGCGGTATTGCTGGCGTTCGTCATCGTCTTCTGCCTCGTCCAGCATGGACAGGCCAAAGCGCAGGCGTGCCACCGGGGTGCGCAGCTCGTGTGCCACGGCGTGCGCCAGTGCCTGGCGGGTTTCTACCTGGCGTTCCAGCGCGGTGGCCATATCGTTGATGACGCTGCCCAAGGGGGCGAACAAGGGGCTTTTCAGCGTGGCGGCGCGGGCGGACAGGTCGCCCTCGGCCAGCTGGTTGGCGGTGCGGCGCAGGGCGGTGAGCGACTGCCAGTGCGGGCGCAGGTTCAGGTAGACCAATACGCCCATGGGTACGCCAAAGAAACCGAACCATAACAGGAACAAGCCCCATTCGGTCTGCAGGAAGTTATGCGGCTCGGCCTCCTGGTTGAGCGGGCCTAGCTGCAGTACCTGGCGCGTGCCGGGCAAGGGGGCGTACAGCAGTTCGTTACCGTAATCCAGCCAGCTCTGGCCGCTGGCTAGCCTGGCGCGTGCATCGTCGCCCAGGCCGGCGGGTATGGCGGGCAGCAGTTTGATGGGGTAGGCGAACAGCTCGTTGATGGTGGTTAGCTCGGCCGGGCGGCGGGCGGGGGGCTGTGCCAGCAGCTGGCGCTGGATCATGCGCACGGTGCCATCCATTTGCTGCTCTATGCGGTCGCGGTCGGCACCGGAGGTCAGGAAGATCAGCAGGGCGACAAAGCCCAGCAGCAGGATGAACTGTACCACCATGGTTTGCACGAAATAACGGGCAAACAATGCGGCCAACGTGGCGGGCGGTTTCACTCCCAATCGCTCCGCGAGAACAGGTAGCCTTTGCCGCGCACGGTCTTGATGCGCGTTGGTGTGTCGGGGTTGTCACCCAGCTTTTTGCGCAGGCGCGAGATGCGGGCGTCGATGGAACGGTCCAGCCCGTCAAAGCCGATGCCGCGCAGCGCATTCATGATGTCGTCGCGCGACAGGATTTCACCGGCGTGGCTGGCCAGCAGCCACAGCAGGTCGAATTCGGCGGTGGTGAGCTCCAGCGTGTCGCTACCCAGTGCGGCTTCGCGGGTGGCCTGGCTGATGGTGAACTGGCCAAACACGATGCGGCCCTCTTCGCTGGCCTGGCTGCTTTCGCCTTCGCTACGGCGTAGCAGGGCGCGGATGCGCGCCAGCAGACGGCGCGGCTCTACCGGCTTGGTGAGGTAGTCGTCGGCACCGAGCTCCAGGCCCAGGATCTCGTCGATTTCCTCGTCGCGTGCGGTCATCATCAGGATGCGGCCATGGTAGCGCGGGCGGATATCGCGGCAGACTTCAAAGCCGTCCTTGCCCGGTAGCATCACGTCCAGTATGACCAGGTCCGGGTTTTCCGCCAGGATCTGTTCGGCTGCGGTATCGCCCCGGCCATGGTGCAGTACCTCGTAACCGTGTTTGCCCAGATAGACGCGTACCAGGTCGGCCAGGCGTTGGTCATCTTCTACTAGTAACAGGCGTGGGGGCATACGGGGTCTCGTGTCAGTGGGTGGTCGGGCGCGATAAATGCAAAACAGCCCGCCAGGCGGGCTGTTGTGTCAGGCATGCCGCTATCAGTAATGATAGGTGATGCCACCGCTCAGGCGGGTGCCGGAGTGGGTATCTTCCTGGCCGCCGGTGCTGGATTTTACCTTGCCGGTCTGGGCGACTTCTACGAAAGCACGCAGATCGGGCTGAATCTGGGATTCTACGCCAATGCCGATCACCGGTACGGTTTTGCGCGCTTTGAAGCTGTTGGCACCGGTGGTTTTGCTTTCTACGCGCGCCATGCCGGCGCGGCCGTACAGACCCAGTTTCTCGTTTAGCGGCAGGTGGCCAATGGCGCTGATGCCTACGCTGGACAGCTCGGATTCCACTTTGCTGCCGTTGCTGAGGGTGCGCTCGCTTTTGCCGTAGTTCTGGTAGTCCAGCTCCCACGACAGCTGGTCGTGGCTGTAGAAGCCGGCACGCAGGCCGTAGCCGTTGCTATTGTTGTCGGTCTTGGTGGTGGTGTAGCCAGGCATGGTCACGCTGTGGCGGCTTAGCGACAGGTTGCCGCCAATGTATTCGTCTTTGCTGCTGTCAACCGCGTAGGCCGCCAGCGGTGCCAGCAGAGCCAGCAATAGCAGGTTCTTTTTCATGTTGATGCTCCAAGCGTTGGGGGGAGTGCTGCATGTTAGTAGCAAGCGGTTTCAGTCGCAATATGACTTATGTATGCTTGTTTGCAGCTGCTTGTTTCGATAGATACCCTATGAAATTAAAGCCAGAAACTGTTGCGCTGGCGATGTGCGGCCAACAGCTGCTGGAAAACCCCTGGGTCTTTGGTAAAGGTCAGCTCGCCACTGGCAGGCTGGTAGAAGTCCAGCAAGCGCGATACCCAGAAGCGTAGTGCCCCTGCGCGCAGCATTACCGGCCAGGCATCGGCTTCGCTGGTGCTGAGCGGGCGCACGGTCTGGTAGCCGGCTAGCAAGGCGCTAGCCAGCGTATCGTCGATGCTGCCATCGGGCAGGCGGGCCCAGTCGTTCACGGCAATGGCAATGTCGTACAACAGGATGTCGTTGCAGGCGTAGTAGAAGTCGATAAAGCCGGCAATGCGGTCGCCATCCATCAGCACGTTGTCTTTGAACAAGTCGGCGTGAATGACGCCGTGTGGCAGAAAGTCGAAGCGGTGGCTGGCCTGAAAGGCGATCTCGTCGCGCAGCATGGCGGCGTCGGCAGCCGGCATGGCGTCGTAGAGCGTGCTGGCAGTATGTGCCCACCAGGCCGGGCCGCGCGGGTTGTCCATGCGCAGCGGGAAGGTTGCGCCAGCCAAGTGCATTTGAGCCAGCATTTCACCTACTGCGCGGCACTGTGCCGCATTGGGGGCGCTGACATCGCTACCGTGCAGGCAGCTCACCAGGCAGGCAGGTTTGCCTGATAGCAGCGAGGCAAACTGGTCGTTGTGGTCGGCAATGGGGGCCGGGCAGGCTACGCCGTGGCGCGACAGGTGGCTTTTGAGCTTGAGGAAGTAGGGCAGCTCTGCCAGCTGCAGTACCTCGAACAGCGTCAGCACGTAGCGGCCGTGCGTGGTGGTCACAAAGTAATTGGTATTGGTGATGCCGGCGGCGATGCCTTTGAGTTCTACCAGCTCGCCCAGCGCGTAGCGCTGCAGCCAGGCTTGCATGTCATCGTTGGAAACCGAGGTGTACACGGACATGGCGGCCTCCTAGAACGTCATCAGTACCCAGCGCGGGGTAACCTGCTGCTGGGAGGGGGAAACACGCTGCATCACGCCTTTGCCGTCTTCATCCATCATGAAGTAGGCCGGTGCACCCTGCGGGGTGACTTTCACCATATAGACCTTGCCGTTCATCCGGTACTCTTCCACCGTGTCCGGGCCGTTCTGGTAAACGCGGACTTCCGGCTGGGGGCCGCTGAGCGTGGCCGGCGGCGGCGGGACGTTGGCGGGGGGCGTGTCGGCGTAAGCCGCGAGCGAGGCTGCCATGAGGGTAGCCAGCAAAAGGCGCTGCATGAGGGGTTTCCTTGGTCCTGGGCTTGGTGGCGGGGGGCTGTTGCCCCCTCTGTCCGGCCAATTCTACAGGTTTAGCAGCTGTTCGCGCTCTTCCGGCAGTGTTTCGAAGCCGCGGGTTTCATAAAAACGGAAAATGGTTTCCACGATTTCTTGCGGGTCGTCGATCAGCTGCAGCAGGTCCAGGTCGGCCGGGTTGATCATGCCTTCGCCGGCCAGGCGCTCGCGCACCCAGTCCAGCAGCCCGCCCCAGAAGGCGCTGCCACACAGGATGATGGGCATCTTGCGGCTCTTGCCGGTCTGGATCAGTGTCAGCGCCTCGAACATCTCGTCCAGCGTGCCGAAGCCGCCGGGCATTACCACATAGGCCAGCGCATGTTTGACGAACATGACTTTGCGGCTGAAGAAGTGGTCGAATTTCAGGCTGAGGTCCTGGTATTCGTTGGGGCGCTGTTCGTGCGGTAGTACGATGTTCAGGCCCACAGACGGGCTCTTGCCATAAAAGGCGCCCTTGTTGGCCGCTTCCATGATGCCGGGGCCGCCGCCGGAGATCACCGAGAAGCCTGCGTCGGAAAGCAGGCGGGCGATGTCTTCGGTGAGCTTATAATACGGGTGGTCACGCGGGATTCGTGCGCTGCCAAAGATGCTCACTGCGGGTGTAATGGTTTGCAGCTCTTCGGCGGATTCGACGAATTCCGACAAAATCTTCATCACGTGCCACGCTTCGCGCGCCCGGAAGCGTTGCATCATCGCGTAACGGTCGCTTGTTTGCGGTAATTTATCGTGCAAGCCCATACCTTAGCCCTTTTTGATTATGAAAACCCTGTTATTGATCGATGGCTCTTCTTATTTGTATCGCGCTTTTCACGCGATGCCCGACTTGCGTTCGCCGCAGGGGGAGCCCACCGGTGCCATCTACGGCATGGTGAACATGCTGGCCCGTTTGGAAAAGGAAGTCCAATTCGATTATAGCGCCTGCATATTCGACGCCAAGGGCAAGACTTTCCGCGACGCGCTGTACCCCGAATACAAAGCCAACCGGCCATCGATGCCGGCTGAGCTGGCCGCGCAGATCGAGACCGTGCACGAGGTGGTGCGCGCCAGCGGCTGGCCGCTGCTGATGGTAGAGGGCGTGGAGGCCGACGACGTGATCGGCACGCTGGCGCGCCAGGCCGAGGCGGCCGGCTTGCAGGTGATCATCTCCACCGGCGACAAGGACATGGCGCAGCTAGTGAGCCCGGCGGTCAGCCTGGTGAACACCATGACCAACGAAAACCTGGACGAAGCCGGTGTAAAAGAAAAATTCGGTGTGCCGCCGAGCCTGATCATCGATTACCTGACGCTGATCGGCGACAAGGTGGACAACGTGCCGGGTGTGGACAAGTGCGGCCCGAAAACGGCGGTGAAATGGCTGGAGCAGTACGGCTCGCTGGCCGCGGTCATCGACAATGCGGCCAACGTGGGCGGCAAGGTGGGCGAAAACCTGCGCGCGGTGCTGGACTGGCTGCCGCGCGGGCGCGAGCTGATCACCATCAAGTGCGACGTGGAGCTGTACCACGAGCTGCCGCAGGGCATGGACAGCCTGCGCCACGGCAGCAAGCAGTACGCGCAGCTGGCGGTACTGTTTGCACAGTGCGGCTTCCGTACCTTCCTGCGCGAAGTGAACGACAAGCTGGGTGGTGCGGTGGCGGCCAAGCCGGTGCCGGCGCAGGCACCGCTACACGTGAGCGGCAGCCTGTTTGGCGACGATCTGGACACCGTGTCTGCATTGGCCGCCGGCATCGAACCGCAACTGGCGCCGCCGCCGGCGGTGGAACGCCGCTACGAGACCATTCTCACGCAAGCCCAGCTGGACGCCTGGCTGCACAAGCTGGCCACGGCCGGGGTGGTGTCGGTAGACACCGAAACCACTAGCCTGGACCCGATGCAGGCGCGTATTGTCGGCCTCAGCTTTGCCGTGCAGGCCGGCGAAGCCGCCTACCTGCCGCTGGCGCACTGCGGCCCTGATGCGCCGGAACAACTGGATTTCGATGCGGTGCTGGCGCAACTGAAGCCGTGGCTGGAAGACGCCAGCCGGCCCAAGCTGGGGCAAAACCTGAAGTACGACCGCCACGTGCTGGCCAACCACGGCATTACCTTGCGCGGCGTGGTGGACGATACGCTGCTGGCGTCTTATGTGATCGAAAGCCACGAACGCCACGGCATGGACGACCTGGCGCGGCGCCACCTGGGTGAAACCACCGTTACCTACGAGGAAATCTGCGGCAAGGGCGCCAAGCAGATCGGCTTTGTCGAAGTGGCGGTGGACGTTGCGGCCAACTACGCCGCCGAAGATGCCGACATCACCTTGCGCCTGGCGCAGCACTTTGCGCCGCAGCTCGATGGTGCGCTGGGTAGCGTGTACCGCGATATGGAGCTGCCGGTGGCCGAGGTGCTGTTTGCCATGGAGCGCACCGGCGTGCTGATCGATCGCGACAAGTTGGCCGCACAAAGCCACCAGCTGGGCAGCGAGATGCTACAGCTGGAACAGCAGGCTTACGAGCAGGCCGGCCAGCCGTTCAACCTGAATTCTCCCAAGCAGCTGCAGGAAATCCTGTTCGGCAAGCTGGGTATCCCCACCAAGGGTGTGCGCAAGACGCCGTCGGGCGGTTTCTCTACCGACGAGGAAGTGCTGGAAAAACTGGCGCTGGACCACCCGCTGCCCAAGCTGATTCTGCAGTACCGCGGCCTGGCCAAGCTGAAGTCCACCTACACCGACAAGCTGCCGACGCTGATTAATCCACAGACCGGCCGTGTGCACACCACTTATGCACAGGCGGTGGCCATTACTGGCCGCCTGGCCAGCAGCGAGCCCAATCTGCAGAACATCCCGGTGCGTACCGCCGAGGGCCGCCGCGTGCGCGAGGCCTTCATCGCCGAGCCGGGGTTCGTGATTGTCAGCGCCGACTACTCGCAGATCGAGCTGCGCATCATGGCGCACCTGTCTGCCGACGAAGGCATGCTGGCGGCTTTTGCCAGCGGCGAAGACATCCACAAGGCCACCGCCGCCGAGGTGTTCGCCACGCCGCTGGCCGAGGTCAGCAGCGAGCAGCGCCGCGCTGCCAAGGCCATCAACTTTGGCCTGATCTACGGCATGGGCAAATACGGCCTGGCCTCGCAGCTGGGCATCACCAATGACGCGGCGCAGCTGTATATCGACAGCTATTTCCGCAAGTACCCCGGCGTGGCCGACTACATGCAGCGTACCCGCGAGCAGGCCGCCGAGCAGGGCTACGTGGAAACCGTGTTCGGCCGCCGCCTGTACCTGCCTGACATCCGTGCCGGCAACCAGGCGCGTCGTGCCGGTGCCGAACGCGCCGCCATCAACGCGCCGATGCAAGGCACCGCGGCCGACCTGATCAAGCTGGCGATGATTGCGGTGCAGGGCTGGTTGCTGCAGGACAGCCTGCGTAGCCGCCTGATCATGCAGGTACACGATGAACTGGTGCTGGAAGTGGCGCAGGACGAGCTGGACCTGGTGCGTACCCGCCTGCCGCAGCTGATGGCCGGCGTGGCGGCGCTGAAGGTGCCGCTGCTGGCCGAAGTGGGCGTGGGCGACAGCTGGGAGGCGGCGCACTAAGCCCGCGCCCGTGCACAAGGTTGGCCGCAGGCCAGCGTGCAAGGCCGCCCGGCGGGCGGCCTTGCTACCGATCTACCGCACCCTGGCTTGCCCGGCAGCCAGGGTTTTTCTTTGTCTTGCGGCGGCGTCTTTGGCGCTGTCGCGACATGTTTAAGGAATTTGCATGCCCGATCTACAGCTACGCCAGCCCACGCTGGATGACGTGGACGAACTGCTGGCGTTCGAGCTGGCCAACCGTGCCTTCTTCGAACGCTGGATCAACGCCCGTGCCCCGGCGTTCTACCAGCCGGACGCGGTAGCCGACAGCATCCTGGCCTTGCAGCAAGGCGCGGCCAGCGATCACGGTTATGCTTTCCTGATCCTGCATCAAAATGCCATCGTTGGCCGCATCAACCTTACCGCCGTCGAGCGACCGTACTTCAACCGCGCCACCTTGGGTTACCGCCTGGCCGAATACGCCTGCGGGCGCGGCTGGGCGTCGGCCGCCGTGGCCCGATTGCAGCAGTACGCTTTCGATGTGCTGGGTTTGTGGCGGCTGGAGGCGCACGTGGGCCAGCATAATCCGGCCTCGCGGGCCGTATTGCTGCGCAACGGCTTTGCCCAGTATGGCCATAGCGAGCAGTCGTTCTGCCTGCACGGGCAATGGCACGACATGTGGCACTTGGCCTGCCGGGCGCCCGGTGCGCCGAGGTTGGCCGCAGCACCCGTCGGGGCTGCGCTATAACAAGGTAACATTGCCGCACGGAGACAGGCATGTTCGATATCCATATTCTGCCCATCGCCCTCACCATTATTCTGGTGGGCTGGAGTAGCTGGCGCTTTGCCGCAGGCCAGACCGAGCTGCTGCGCGAGCGGCGTATCTGGCTGCAAGGCTGTCTGTGCATCGCTTGCGGCCTGGTGCTGGAGGCGCAGCCGATCGTGCACTGGCGCTGGCTGAGCGTGCTCAGCATGGGCTTGCTACTGGGCGGTTACCAGCAGCTTGCGCTGGTGTTGTCGCGTCTGCAGCAACAACGGGCACACTATCTGCCAGGCGTGCTGTTGCTGTTGCTGACGGGGCTGCTTAATACCCCGTGGCTGCCGCAGGCGTGGGCCGATAGCTGGAACGCGGCGGTGCTGGCCTTGGTGTATGGCCGTTTGTCCTGGCTACACTGGCAGATAGAACGGGCCATCCGCCAGGGTTACCCCATCCTGACTACGCTGTACGGCCTGGGTACGGTGGCGTTTGTGGCCCGCCTGGCGCTAGGCTTGCCGGGTGGGCAAGACCAGGCCCTGCTGGACCTGGTAGAGCCACTGTTGTACCTGTTTGCCTCCACCGCCACCATCTACGGCAGCTTTGGCTTTTTGATGGTGATCCTGCGGCGGCGCACCCAGCACCTGGTACGCGAAACCCTGCAAGACAGCCTGACCGGCGCCTTGAACCGTCGTGGCCTGGACGAGACCATGCTGCAGCTACGACAGAGTGTGCCGCCGTTCCGGCACGTCGCCATTGCCATGCTGGATGTGGATCATTTCAAACAGGTCAACGATCGCTACGGCCATGCTGCGGGGGATGAAGTATTGCGCCAGCTGGTACGCTTCTTTTGCCAGTCGCTGCGCGAGCAGGATGTGTTTGCGCGCTACGGTGGCGAGGAGTTCTGCCTGTTGCTGCCCGGTGCCAGCCTGGCCGATGCGCAGCGCAAGCTCGATAGCTTGCGCGAGCAGTTTGCCGCGCTGGCCATACCAGCCGGGGAGGGGGTGCTGCATTGCACGTTTTCTGCCGGGCTGGTGTGTTGGGACAATGCCGAAGTCAACCCGGACAAGCTGCTACACCAGGCGGATGATTTGCTTTATCAGGCCAAGCGGGCCGGCCGCAACTGTATTGCCGTGGCGGCTGAGCCGAACCATCAGGGGTATTGAGCGACATGGACGCGGTTGCGCCCGGCGTTCTTGGCTTCGTAGAGTGCCTTGTCGGCCTGGCGCATCATGTCGCCTAGCGCCTGGCCGGGTACGCAGCTGGCCAGCCCGATACTGACTGTCAGCGCAATGCTCTGGCCATGGCTTAGCACGGGGGTTTGTGCCACCAGGCGGCAGATGCGCTGTGCTGCGCTCAGGGCCGCTTCTGCACTGGTGTCGGTCAGCAGGGCGGCAAACTCTTCGCCGCCCATGCGGCATACCAGATCTTGCACGCGCAGGCTGTCTTGCAGGATGCGGGCAAAGGAGCGCAGTGCCTCGTCGCCAGCGGCATGGCCGTAGCGGTCGTTCACTTGCTTGAAGTGGTCCAGGTCAAACATCAGCATACATAGCGGCTTGGACAGCAGCAGGGTGCTATCGCATGCTTCTTCTGCCAAGGTCATGAAGTGGCGACGGTTGTACAGCCCGGTCAGCGAGTCTTGTGTGGCCAGCTGGAATAACTGGCTGGCGCGCCGCTCTTGCTGGATGGCAATGGCCATCAGGTGCGTGGTACGCAGGGTGATGTATTCGCTATGGCTGTCCGGTGCACAAGGGTGGGCAAAGTAGATGGCAAAGGTGCCCAGTACGCGGCCATCGTGTGACTTGATGGGATAGGACCAGCAGCTGCGCAACTTGTGCAGCTCGGCTAGCGCAGCGAAGTCGGCCCAGTACGGGTGCTGCTGTATGTCCGTCACGATCACGGTTTCACCGGTAAAGGCCGCTGTGCCGCAAGAGCCGACGCTGGCGCCAATGGCCACACCGTCAATTTGCGCCTTGTATTCGTCAGGCAGGCTGGGGCCGGCTGTTACGCGCAGGTGCAGGCCTTCGTCGTCCAGTAACATGATGGAGCACATCGAGCCTTCGATCTGCGACTCGATCATATGGCAGGTCCACACCATGACTTCTTTCATGGGGCGGTCGTTGGCAATCATTTCCAGCAGGCGGTTTTCGTCGGCCTGCCATAGCCGCATGGCGTGCTCTTCGCTGATGTCGCGGTCAATGCACAGCAGCGATTGTATCTGGCCGTGCTCGTCGGTTTCTGGGAACAGCCGCGATTCAAACACGTAGTGCTTGTCCTGGTGGTTCAGCTGGTTTTCAAATACCAGGGGTTTGCCACTGGCCAGCACCTGGCTGCTGGCGTGGCGAAACGCATCGCACACGTGCGCAGGCAGGCCGCGCTCTTCTATACCCAGGCCCACGTGCAGCGCAGGGGGGATGGGGGAGTAGCGTGCCAGGGCGCTATTGGCGTACAGGCAGACTAGCTGCGGGCTGTAGCGGCTGATGATGTCGGGCGAGTTTTCAATCAGGTTGCGAAAGCTCTGCCGGTCTTCGCGGATGCTCAGCATGGTGCCATCCGGCAAGGGGGTCACTAGCCAGTCCAGCAGCCGGCCGGCATAAAGCTGCTGGCTGGCGTGCGCATGCCCTGCCCGCAAGGCCGGCTGCAGCTCGTCTGGTAGCAGGCCGGCGGGCAGCGCTTGGCCGTACTGCAGTGGGGCGCAGTGCAGAAGCTGGTAAAAGCGCGTGCTGGCAAAACGGACCCGCTGCTTTTCATCCAGCAGCAAGTAGCCACCCGGCAGGGCACCGAGGGCATGTTCCAGTGTGGCAGTGGCCGGCACATTGTTCTCCATGGCTGGGCGCGCACGGGACAACCGTGCTTACTCTGGATTGTAGCGATAAAAGGCGGTATGTCATGAATTGTGTGCCGCATCATGCCTTTTTCATGGCCAGGCAGGGTTTGTCTGTCGCGTAGCGGTCGCCAAGCGTCACGCTGCGGGTTATGCTCGGGCGCATTCTGGCAGGAGGCTATGTGGAGTATTTTCCGATTTTCATGCGCTTGCAGGGCGAGCCCTGCTTGCTGGTAGGCGGGGGGGAGGTCGGCCTGCGCAAAGCCCGGCTGTTGCTATCGGCTGGAGCCCGGCTGACCGTGGTTTCCCCCGAGCTGGCACCGGAGCTGATGCAGATGGCGGCGCGTGGCGAGCTGGTGCATCTTGCGGCCAACTTCGAGCCGGCGCATATCGGCGATTACAAACTGGTGGTGGCCGCAACTGACGTACGGGCGGTAAACCGTGTGGTGTCAGACACGGCACAGGCCCGCAATATCCCGGTAAACGTGGTGGATGACCCAGAGCTGTCCAGCTACATCACGCCGGCCATTGTGGACCGTTCCCCGCTGGTGATCGCGGTCTCTACCGGCGGTGGCGTGCCGGTGCTGGCGCGCCTGGTGCGTGCACGGCTGGAAAGCATGATTCCGGCCGGTTTTGGCCGGCTGGCCCGCTTTGCTGCCGGCTTTCGCGATCAGGTGAAAGCCCGTTTCGGTAATGTAGAAGAGCGCCGTGCGTTCTGGGAGGCGGTGCTGGAAGGCCCGCTGGCCGAGCAGGTAATGAATGGCGACGAGGCCGCGGCACGCGACGATATGCAGCGCAGGTTGGCCGCAGCGGATACGGCGCCTGCCGGCGCGGTTTACCTGGTGGGCGCCGGCCCCGGCAACCCCGATTTGCTGACCTTCCGCGCGCTGCGCCTGATGCAGCAGGCCGATGTGGTGCTGTACGACAACCTGGTGGCCCCCGAGCTGCTGGCGCTGGTACGCCGTGACGCGGAGCGCATGTTTGTCGGCAAACAGCGCGCCAACCACACCTTGCCGCAAGAAGAGATCAACGCACTGCTGCTGCGGCTGGCGCAGGAAGGCAAGCGCGTATTGCGCCTCAAAGGAGGGGACCCGTTTACCTTTGGGCGCGGTGGCGAGGAAATTGCCCTGTTGGCGGCCAAGCAGATACCGTTCGAAGTGGTGCCCGGTATTACCTCGGCCAGTGGCGCGGCGGCGTATGCCGGCATCCCGCTGACGCACCGCGATCATGCCCAGTCGGTGACCTTTGTCACAGGTCATAAAAAAGACGGCAGCATTTCGTTAGACTGGCCAGCGTTAACGCGTAGTGGACAAACCGTGGTGGTGTACATGGGGCTGGCCATGGCTGAGGAACTTTGCCAGGCATTCATCAGT
The DNA here is from genome assembly GCF_028548455.1 of Vogesella aquatica. Lineage (GTDB taxonomy): Bacteria > Pseudomonadota > Gammaproteobacteria > Burkholderiales > Chromobacteriaceae > Vogesella > Vogesella aquatica. The sequence goes on along the minus strand of NZ_JAQQLF010000015.1, from coordinate 80,811 downwards.
CATGGAAAAGCCCGCGATACGCCTGCTGCTGTAGTAGAGCAGGCTACGACACCCCGGCAAAGAACCGTGCTGGGGACACTGGAAACCTTGCCTGCCTTGATTCGTGCGAATAGTATCAGCTCACCTGCATTGATCATCGTGGGTGAGGTGGTGTCGCTGGCACCGCAGCTGGGCTGGTATCGCAGCTCGGCAGAAGGTGCCTGAGGGCACAGCCTCCAGGGGCTGCCTGTAGGGTAGTGTGTGACGCGTTGGCAATAGCCGGCATGCGCCGGGGTGAAGAATATGGTTGGTGTACTACTAATTTCGCATGGCAATCTGGGCTTGAGCCTGGCTGACTGTGCCCGCCACGTGCTGGGCCGGGTGCCGGACAATCTGGCGATCATGGGCGTGGAAAAACACGACGACCCCGAAGCCAAGCGTCTGGAGGCCCAAGGCCTGATTGCACAGCTGGAACAAGGGGACGGCGTAGTGGTACTTACCGATATGGTAGGCGGCACGCCGGCCAACATTACCGGCCGCCTGGTACAGGCCGGCCGGGTAGAGGCCGTGGCAGGGGTGAACCTGCCCATGCTGGTGCGCGCGCTGAGTTATAGCAGCCAGCCACTGGAAATCGTGGTCAGCAAGGCCATTACCGGGGGCCTGGAAGGGGTCTTCTATATGCTTCCGGAGGGGAAACATGCAAAAACAACAGATTGAAATCATCAATAAACTGGGCCTGCACGCCCGTGCTTCGAGCAAATTTACCCAGATATCCAGCCGCTTCAAGGCCGAGGTATGGATTGCCCGCAACGGCCGCCGTGTCAACGGTAAAAGCATCATGGGTGTGATGATGCTGGCTGCGGCCAAAGGCGCCACGGTCGAGCTGGAAACCAATGGGGAAGACGAAGAGCAGGCAATGGCGGCGTTGGTCGAACTGATCAACAACCGCTTCGACGAGGCGGAATAAACGCCCGCGATAATAAACAGGCAGGGGAGCAAGCATGAGTATCGTGTTGCACGGTGTACCGATCGGTGGCGGTGTGGCTATCGGCAGGGCACATTTGCTATCGCAAAGCATGGACGACGTGGTGCATCTGGTGCTGGAAGACAGCGAGATCGCCGCGGAACAGCAGCGTTTCGATAGCGCCGTGCGCGATACACGCAAGCAGCTGGAGCTGCTGTGGGGCAGCATCCCCGAAAATGCCCCGGCCGAGCTGGGGGCATTTTTGTCCCTGCACATCATGCTGCTGTCCGACGTGACCATCTCGCGCGACCCGCGCGACCTGATCGACAGCCAGCGCTGCAACGCCGAATGGGCGCTGAAGCTGCAGTGCGATACCCTGGTGGAGCAGTTTGACGCCATCGAGGAAGACTACCTGCGCGAGCGCAAGCACGACGTGCTGCAGGTGGTGGAGCGCATCTTCAAGAACCTGGCCGGCCACAGCACCGACTTGCAGTTTGTCGAGGACATGGACGAAGACGCCATTCTGGTGGCGCACGACCTGTCGCCGGCCGATATGGTGTATTTCAAGGATTCCAGCGTTGCCGCGTTTGTGACCGATGTGGGCGGCGCCACCAGCCACACGGCCATTCTGGGCCGCAGCCTGGACCTGCCATCGGTGATTGCGCTGCACCACGCGCGCGAGCTGATCCGCGAGGACGAACTGATTGTGGTGGATGGCCAGCAAGGCGTGCTGATCATCAACCCCGAAGAAACGGTACTGGCCGAATACCGACGCCGCCAGCGCAACTGGATAGAAGCACGACGCAAGCTGTCCAGCATCCGCAAGACCGACGCCCTGACCCAGGACGGCACGCCTATCGAGCTGCTGGCCAATATCGAGCTGCCGCAGGATGCGGCCAACGTGCTGGAATCCGGCGCGGTGGGCGTAGGGCTGTTCCGCAGCGAATTCCTGTTTCTGGGGCGCGACAGCCTGCCGTCGGAAGACGAGCAGTTTGCCGCCTACCGCGAGGTGGCCGAGGCTACGAATGGCGCCCCGGTTACGGTGCGTACCATGGACTTGGGCGCCGACAAGAACCCGCGCTGGCTCAACCACGGCGCTGCGGAAAACCCGGCGCTGGGCCTGACTGGCGTGCGACTGTGCCTGGCCGAGCCACTGATGTTCCGTGCCCAGCTGCGTGCGCTGCTGCGCGCTACCGTGTACGGCAAGATCCGTATCCTGTTCCCCATGATCAATGGCCTGGGGGAGCTGAAACAGGCGCTGGCGCAGCTGGAGTACGCCAAGAAAGAGCTGCGCGAAGAGAACATCCCTTTCGCCGACAAGGTGGAAGTCGGGGCGATGATCGAAATCCCCTCTGCTGCGCTGGTAGTGGGCAGCTTTGTCAAATACGTGGACTTCCTGTCCATCGGCACCAACGACCTGATCCAGTACACGCTGGCGGTAGACCGTAATGATGACTCGGTGAGCCATCTGTACGACCCGGTTCACCCGGCGGTACTGAAGCTGATTTCCCATACCATCAAGACGGCCACCAAAGCCGGCGTGCAGGTGTCGGTATGCGGCGAGATGGCAGGTGACGAGCGCCTGACCCGTTTGCTGCTGGGCATGGGGCTGCGCCGCTTCTCCATGCACCCGGCCAACCTGCTGGCGGTGAAGCAGAATGTGCTCAACAGCCACCTCGACATACTGGCGCCGCAGGTTGCGCGTATCCTGCGCAGTGAAGACCCTGATAGAATCGCCGACTTGTTGACACAACTGAATGCCGGGCCGGATGCCTGATCCGGCTTTTTTCTTTTCATGCTCATAGACGCCATCGATCTGACGGCCGTGCGCCGCGTATTGCTGATCAAGCTGCGCCACCACGGCGACGTGCTATTGTCCTCGCCGGTTTTGACGGCGCTGAAAACGCACGCCCCTCACGCCGAGATAGACGCGCTGGTGTACCACGACACGCGCGAGATGCTGTCTGGCCACCCGGCGTTGTCGCAGCTGCACACCATAGACCGGCAGTGGAAAAAGCTGGGCCCGCTGGGCCAGCTGCGTGCCGAATGGCAGCTGCTGTCAGTGCTGAAGTCGCGTCAGTACGATCTGGTCATCACGCTGACCGAGCATAATCGCGGCGCCTGGCTGGTGCGCTTGCTCAAGCCGCGCTGGTCGGTAGGCCCGCAGGGGCCGTATGGCCGTTTCTTCAAGAAAACCTTTACCCACCGCTATCTGCAGGTGCCGGGTAACCGCCGCCACACGGTAGAGGTGCACCTGGATGCCTTGCGCCGCATCGGTATTTACCCTGCGCCGGATGCCCGCGCCCTGACGCTGCTGCCCGGTGCCGATGCCGAGGCCAGCCTGGCGGCCAAGTTGGCCGCATCGGGCTTGGTTCCTGGTGGCTATATCCTGGTGCATCCCACCTCGCGCTGGTTATTCAAGAGCTGGCCGGCTGAAAAAATGGCCGAGCTGATCAACCAGCTCACCGCGCGTGGCGAGAGGATTTTGCTGACTGCGGCCCCCAGCGCGGACGAAATGGCCATGCTGGCTGACATTAGCGCGCGTTTGCAGCGGCCGGTGGCCAGCCTGGCGGGCCAGCTCAGCCTGAAAGAACTGGCGGCGGCCATTGCCTCGGCGCGTTTGTATATCGGAGTGGACTCGGTACCCATGCATATTGCTGCTGCAGTGCAAACGCCTTGTGTGGCCTTGTTTGGCCCGTCCGGCGATATCGAATGGGGCCCGTGGCAGGTGCCGCACCGTGTGGTGGCGGCCAACATGGCCTGCCGCCCCTGCGGCAATGCCGGTTGCGGTGGCAGCTGGCGCAGCGAATGCCTGGAAAAAATCAGCGTACAGCAGGTGTTGGCCGCAGTAGACAGCTTGCAAGAGGCGCTGGCATGAAGCGTATTGCCATCATCCGCCAGAAATTCAACCCTGCTGGCGGTGCCGAGCGCGTTGTGAGCGCTATTTTGCGCCAGCTGCAAGGCCATGCGGCGCTGCATACCCTGCTGATTAACCGCAAATGGGAAGCCGTGCCGGGCATCGAGGCGCATAGCGTCAACCCGTTTTATCTGGGCAGTGTGTGGCGCGACTGGGGCTTTGCCCGTGCGGCACGCCGCTTGTGGCAGGCGCTGGATGCCGCCCTGGTGCTCTCGCACGAGCGCATCCCGGGCTGCCATGTATACCGCGCGGACGACGGCGTGCACGCTGCCTGGCTGGACGTGCGCCGCCAGCGTGGCGGTATCGCCGCCCGCGTATCCATGGCGCTGAACCCGTATCATCATTACATGCTGGCCATGGAGCAGCGCATGTACCGCGACCCGGCATTTCGCGGGGTGGTATGTATCTCCGACATGGTCAAACGCGACGTGATGCAGTACACCGGCCTGCCGGCCGAGCGTTGCCACGTGGTTTACAACGGTATCGATAGCGCGTTTTTCAACCCGCGGGATGCCCGTGCGCAGCGCGATAGCTTGCGTCAGCAGTATGGTTTAAGCGCGGATGCACCGGTATTGCTGTACGTGGGTTCCGGCTTCGAACGCAAAGGGCTGGCACAGGCGCTGCACGCCATCGTGCCGCACCCGGCAGTGCAGCTGGTGGTAGTCGGCAGCGACAAGAAAAGCCGGCACTACCAGGCTTTGGCCAGCCAGCTGGGCGTGGCCGGGCGCGTTCACTTCGCCGGCGCGCAGCGCGATGTACGCAGTTACTACGGTATGGCCGATGGCTTCATCCTGCCGTCCATTTATGAGCCATTTGGCCTGGTGGTGGCGGAAGCCATGGCCTGCGGCCTGACGGTACTCACCAGTACGCGCTGCGGCGGTGGCGAGCTGCTGCAGCCGGGGCAAACCGGCTGGCTGGCGGCACCGGATGACAAGGCCGCGTGGCAACACAATGTGGGGCAATGGTTGGCCGCACGCGCCAGTTGGCCGCAACGGGGCGAGCAAGCGCGTCAAGCTGTATTGCCCTATACCGAGCCGCGCATGGTCGGGCAGATGCTGACCCTGTTCGCCACCTTGCTGCCTGACGCGGAGGGCCTGGCATGAAAGGGCGCTTCCCGGGCCGTGTGCTGATTTTTGCTACCTTGTTGTTCCGTTTGCCGTGGCAGTGGCTACGTCGCAAACCGCAGCCGCAGAGCGTGCAGCGCATTCTGGTTCTGCACCAGTTTTTGCTGGGTGATGCCCTGATGGCCACCAGCCTGCTGGCCAAGCTGCGCGAGCGTTTCCCCGCCGCCGACATCGTGCTGGCCTGCCCGCCGCTGCAGGCCGGGCTGTACGATAGCCAGCCCTATGGCATCCGTGCCATGCCGTGGCACCCGCGCGACTTTGCCAGCATCCGCCGCCTGTTTGCCCTGCCGCGTGTCGACATGGTGTATTTGATGGGCGAGAACCGCTTGAGCTACCTGGCGCGCGCCATCGGTGCGCGCTGGATTGTCGGTTTTGATGGCGAGATGCCGCATTACAAGAACTGGCTGGTGGACGAGCGCATCCCCTACTCCCAAGAGCCGGAAGCGTGGACAGATACTGCCGCCAGGCTGGTAGACGGCCCTGCACCCCAGCCATTCGACCTGGCGCATTGGCCGCTGGGCGAGCAGCGTGTTCCTGCGCTGCCAGCACGATACGTGGTGCTGCACGTGGGGGCGAGTTCGCCCACACGCTATTGGCCGAGCGAATACTGGCAAAGCCTGGCGGCTTCATTGCGCGAGCGAGGCTTGGCTGTGGTGTGGTCCGGTGGGCCGGGCGAGCATCACCTGATCGAGCGGGTTACCCCGCTGCCGCAGGATATCGTCATCTCGGGCTCATTAACCCTGCCGCAGCTACGCGCCGTGTTGGCCGCAGCCCAGGCGTGCGTGTGCCCGGATACCGGCATTGCCCACCTGGCCAAAACCGCGGGTGTGCCGCTGGTCATGCTGTTTGGCCCAGGCAGTGAAGAGCTGTTCGGCACCAGCCATTTCTTTAGCCGGTATACCTGCCTGGGGGCTGGCCCGGCCTTGTTTCCCTGCCGCTTTCAACGCAGTGTGCACCACCGCCCGGTAGACTGGGCGCTACGCTGCTTCCGGCCTGTTGGTGCGCAGCCGGGTGGCTGTAAACAGGTGCAATGTATGGCGGCGGTACGGCCGGAGGCGGTGCTTCAATCCATTCTGACTGCAGGAAATTTCACATGAAGTGGCTTGCTCTGTGGCGTCAACCGGGTGTCTGGGCGGTTCTGCTGGCCATTCTCTTTCTCACTGTATCCAACGTTTCTCATACGATCGCACTGCGTTATGTGCTGTTGGCTGTTTTTCTGTGCTGGGCTGGTGTCCAGAGGCAGGTACTCTTGCGTACGCTCTCCAGTTGGCCTCTACCTAGCTTGCTGTTAGCGGGCTTTTTACTGTATGCCCTGCTACACAGTGTGGTGCTATCCGGCTGGACGAGCATATCGCTGGCGGAATGGCGTAGCCAATTGCTAATGGGCGGCTTGTGGTTTATCGCCGGGACGGTACTGTTTAGTCGCCAGCGCCCTTTGTCCATTCTGGATTGTGTGGTAACCGCCGGGATTTTGCTGGTATCCGCAGAGGTATTCATGGCTGCGCGCTACTACTACCAGCATGGGGCATGGCCGTATATGGAAGTTTTTACTACCGCGACCAAGCTGGAGTTTACCTTCTTTGTGAACTTTGCCATGGCATTCGTTGCGGTGTTGGCCGGATTTGGCCAGGATAAGACACGTTTCCCGCTATGGAGCCTGCTGGCCATTGGTGCCTTGATGTTCTTTGCCAGCTTTCATGCCGGGGCTCGCAATGGCCTGATCGGTTTGAGCTATCTGGTCTTGTCGTTTACCTTGATCTATGTGCTGACGCATCGCCAGCAACTGTCTCGCACCCGGCTGTTGGTTTTATTGTTGCTGGTGGGGGGCGGTATGGCCGGCTTCGTTTACAAAGCGGTGCAGAAAGATGCCCGTAACCAGATATTTGTGCAGTCCGCGACCATCGCCTGGCAAGACAGGGATGGCTTGGGGTGGCTGCGCATGGGGCCGTATCCCAAGTTTGATGGCCGGGAGGTGGATGGTTCTGCCTATGAGCGCGTAGCGTGGATTCGTGCCGGACTGGATCTGATGGCGGAGCGGCCCATGGGTTATGGCTATGACCGCAGGGCGTTTAGCCAGGCACTGTTTGCGGTGGGTAAGCCCAACCAGGTTGGGCATAGTCACAGCGGTTTTGTCGATCTTGGTGTCGGGCTTGGCGTGCCGGGTGTCCTGTTATGGCTATCTTTCTGCATGAGCCTGATCGTGATCGGCTTAAAGGCTTTTGTTGTGCGTCGTGACGTGGCGGGCCTGGCATTGATGCTGGTGACCTGTGGCTTTCTCGGGCGCATGGTGCTGGAGAGTGTCAACAAGGACCACATGCTGCATATTTTCCTGTTTACGGTAGCGGCACTGCTGGCGTGGATCCACCAGGGCCAAACCGGGAAATCACATGTCTAATCACGTACTTTTTACCGAATCCTCCCCTAATGTCGGCGGCCAAGAGCTGCAGCTGATGCAGCAAATGCGTCAGCTGGCAAAGCTCGGGTATCAGCCGGTACTGGCTTGCCGGCCTGGCACCCGCGTGGCAGCGGTGGCGCAACAGCAGGGCTTGCAAGTGCTGCCTGTGCGCTTCCGTAATAGCGTGCATCTGCCATCTATTGCCATTCTGCGCCGCTGGATGGCGACCTACCGCCCACGGCTGGCTGTTTGCCATAGCGGGCACGATAGCAACAATCTGGCTATTGCCGCGCGCCTGGTGCGGCACCGGCCCTTTCTGTTGCGCTCGCGGACTTATCAGCCGGGCAAAGCCTCGGCATGGTCGTACAACCAGCTGGTGGATGCCACCATGCTGCCTAGCCAGTACCTGCGCGATGCACTGCTGCGGAACCCGGCGATACACGCCGACCGCTTGCACGTGGTGTACCCGGGTATCGACTTTGAGCGTATCGACAGCGATGCCCACGCGGCCTTGCCTGCGCCAGTACAGCAGTGGCTGGACGAACACCCCGGCCCGCTGATGGTGCAGGCTGCCATGCTGCGTGGCGAGAAAGGGCACCAGACGATTTTGCAGGCCATGGCCTTGTTGGTGGCACGTTGGCCGCAACTGCGCTATGTCATCGCGGGCGAGGGCCCGGAGCTTGCCCGCTTGCAGTCGGAAATCACCCGCCTTGGGCTGACGCAGCATGTGTTGCTGGCCGGGATGGTGCAACCGGTCGCCGCCTTGCTGGCCAGCGCTGACCTGGTGCTGATGCCATCCGGTTACGAGCCCCTGGGCATGTCGCAGATCGAAGCTCTGGGGCTGGGTATCCCGGTGCTGGCCAGCCGCACCGGCGGGATACCGGAAACCATTACCGACGGCCAAACCGGCTGTTTGCTGCCACCGGGCGATGTACCTGCCTGGGCTCATGCCATTGACGAAGCCTTGCAACAGCCTGAGCGGATGCAGCGTCTGGCACAGGCGGGCTGCCAGGACGTGCGTCAGCGCTTTTCACCTCATACCAATACCACCCGCCTGCTGGCGCTGGCCGGGTTGGCCGCTACTGCTGCGAAAGAACCATGAACGATTCATTCAAACACAGCTGGCAGGTGTATCGCCGGCTGCTTGCCTATATCCAGCGTTACTGGAAAGTACTGATCCTGTCGCTGATTTCCATGACCATCGCAGCCCTGACCGAGGCAGCGTTTGCGCGCCTGCTCAAACCGCTGATCGATGGTGGTTTTGTCAGCAAAGACCCGGACACCATACGCTGGGTGCCACTGGCCATCATCGGCGTATTCATGCTGCGTGGTTTGACCAGCTTCATCAATGAATACACCGCCAGCTGGCTGACCGGCCGCCTGGTGCAGACGCTGCGCGAAGAGATGTTTGCCAAGCTCTTGCGCCTGCCGGTGAGCTTTTACGACGAGAGCCAGTCCGGGCGGCTGATTTCGCGTATTGCCAACGACGTGAACCAGGTAACGGAAGCTGGTTTTAACGTGATTACCGTGGCGGTAAAAGATGGTGTCACCACGCTAGGCTTGCTGGCATTGCTGCTGTATACCGATTGGCAGCTCACACTGATCTGCTTTGTGGTGATGCCGGCGGTGACGGCCTGCATGCATTTTGTCGGCAAACGTTTGCGTGGTCTGGCGCGTGAGAACCAGCTGCGCATGGCCCAGATGACGCAAGTGGTGAGTGAAAGTATTGATTGTCAGAAGGTGGTCAAGATTTACGGTGGCGAAAGCTATGAAATCGGCCGTTTTCACGAGGCCGCCGATGCGCTGCGCCGTAACCAGGTCAAGCAAAGTGCGGCCAGCTCGGCCAATACTGGCGTGACCCAGCTGATGATTGCCTGTGCGCTGGCTGCCATCCTGTATTTCGCCGCGTTGCGTGCGCAGCATGGTGATTTCAGTGCGGGCGACTTCATGTCTTTCCTCACTGCCATGATGCTGCTGTTTGCGCCGATCAAGCGCATCACCGGTATCTCGCAGGCGCTGCAGCGTGGCTTGGCTGCCGCCGAAACCATTTTCCAGTTCCTGGATGAGCCGGAAGAAAAGAATGCCGGTGCGACCATGTTGCATAGGACGCGTGGCGAGCTGGAGATGGTGAACTTGTCGTTCAGCTACCCCGGGGTAGAAAAGCGCGCCCTGCAAGGGATCAATCTGGCGATACGGGCTGGTGAAACCGTTGCATTGGTTGGCTCGTCCGGCTCGGGTAAAACCACACTGGCTAGCCTGGTGCCGCGTTTTTACGAACCCGATAGTGGCCTGCTGTTACTGGATGGCAAACCGCTGTCCGACTACGCGCTGCCAGCGCTGCGCCAGCAGATTGCCCTGGTGAGCCAGGACGTGGTGTTGTTCAACGATACGGTTGCGGCCAACATTGCCTACGGCGCCTTGAACCAGGTCAGCCGCGAGGAGGTTATCGAGGCGGCGCGTGCGGCCAACGCGCTGGATTTTATCGAGGCACTACCGCAGGGGTTTGATACCGAAATCGGCGAGAACGGTACCCGCCTGTCGGGTGGGCAGCGTCAGCGTCTAGCCATTGCCAGAGCCTTGCTGAAGAATGCGCCTTTGCTGATTCTGGATGAGGCGACGTCGGCACTGGACACCGAGTCCGAGCGTCTGGTGCAGGCTGCGCTGGATAACCTGATGAAGAACCGCACCACGCTGGTCATTGCGCATCGCCTGTCTACCATTGAGCAAGCCGACCGCATTGTGGTGATGCATCAAGGCGAGATTGTCGAAAGCGGCACACACCAGTCCCTGCTGGCCGCGGCGGGGTTTTATGCCAGGTTGCACAGTATGCAATTTACCGAATAGTCTTACCTCGGACGCAACAAGCCGCAGCCACGTGCTGCGGCTTTTTATTGGGGCTTGCTTATTGAATTGAGCGTGCTGTGTGAATCATTGTAATGAATGAAAGCTGGGCATATTACATGATGTGAAAAATACATTGACATGCATAAAAAGTCTTTCCTAAGCTGCCTCATCTCATTCACACGGCATTGCGGCTAAGCCTGTGCTGCCGTGGTGACGCGGGGGCGCTATGTCTCGTACACAATATGGAATAGGCTTGCTGGAGCTGTTGCTGGTGATGGCCTTGCTACTCTTGCTATGGACGTGGTCTGCGGCGCCGTATGCCCGCTTCCAGGAGCAGCAGGCACTGGATACTCAGCTGTCTCGCATTGCTTCTGGCCTGATGCGGATGCGCAGCGAGGCGATCACCCGCAATACCTCGGTACATATCTGTATCGCCAACCTGAAAGCTAACCTGGACGTACAGGGCTGCCAGGTAGTAGCCAGAGCAGCCGATGGCTACCCGCTGGCCGAGGGCGTGCTGTTTTTCATCGATAAGGCTGGTGGCGTGGCGGGAGGGTACGACAGCAAGGAAGCGCTGGATGTGCTGACTTTACCCCCTGACATACAGGTCGCACTCTCCAGTAGCGTAGATCGTTACCGTATACGGCCTAGTGGCGTGCTATCCGTTCATGCGGGCGTCAGCTATACCGCACGCGGCAAGAGTAGCGGTTTGTGCCGGCGTTTGCAGGTGTGGGCCACAGGCTTTCGTCAAGTGAGTGACTGTTGATGGCGAGCCGCGGTTTTACCCTGCTGGAACTGATGGTGGTGCTGGCGATCGCTGCCATTCTGACCATGTTGTCTGCATGGCTTTACCGGGACGAACAAGTACGCGCTGACCGGGGCGCTGTAGCGGCACTGCTACAGCATGATGCCGTGTTTCTGGAGGCCTACTATAGCCAGCGGGGTGGTTACAAAGAAACCGCTTCGCGCTGGCCGGCCTTGCCGTACACGCAGCACCCGGAGCAGGGTGCTGCGCGCTACACGATCGGCTTTGCTGCTACGGCACGGAATACCGATAACGGCTATTTTGTTTTACGGGCCACGGCAACAGATGGGCTGCTAGGTTATGTAGAGCTGACGCAGACCGGCATCATGAAATATTGCGCACCCGATGGCAGCAAGGAGCGCTGCCGCTTGCTATAGCTCAGGCACGGTACATAAACAGTGGTTCATAGGGGGCCAGCGCTTGCCCTTCTGCGCAGATCGTGTGCCACGATCCCTGACCGGCCAATTGTGGAGCCAGCTCACGCGCCAGCTTGCAATAGGCCGGTATATCACGCAGGTAGGCTAGCGTCTGCAGTAGCAGCATCTTTGCTGCCAGATTATCGGGCTCGTGGCGCAGTGTATGGCTCAGGACCTGCAAGGCTTCGCGGCGTTTGCCGTAAGCCAGGAAGACTTCCGCTTCGCCAATGGGGTCGATCAGCCTTTCTCGTGGTGGTACATAGCGCCACGGGGTATGGCTAAGCAGGCCCATTTCCTGGCTGGTCTGCATTTTATCGGCAAGTTTTTTGACAAGGCCTAACATGGCAATCTCCTGAGCGAGTATTGCTATTGTCCGGCCTTCACGGGACGCTGCCTATTCGTAGAAATTCGTAGTACCCATACGCAGCTATTTGGCGATGAAGCGGCTATGCAGGGTGGCGTGAAGTACTGGCTCAGGTAGCGCTGCGACAATGGCATGGCCAAGTTCGCGCATCAGTACGAAGCGGATGGCGCCGTCGCTCACTTTTTTGTCATGGCTCATGTGCTCCAGCCATGCTTCATAGCCCAGGTTCGGGCTGACGGTAGGCAAGCCGGCGGCGTGCAGCAGGGCTTCGATGCGGCTGACGTCGCTGTCATTCAGATAGCCCAGCTGGCGGGAGGCTTCTGCCGCCAGCATCATGCCGCCTGCCACGGCCTCGCCGTGCAGCCATGTGCCAAACCCCAGTCCGGCTTCGATAGCATGGCCAAAGGTATGACCCAGGTTAAGCAAGGCACGTACCCCGCTTTCGCGCTCGTCCTGGCTCACGATATCTGCCTTCATGGCACAGCAGCGGCGTACTGCTTCGGCTAGCACGGTTTTATCCTTGGCCCGCAGCGCAGCCATATGCTCTTCCAGCCAGCTGATAAAGCCGGCGTCGCCCAGCAGGCCGTATTTGATCACCTCGGCCAGGCCTGCCGACAGCTCGCGCTCCGGCAGGGTATCCAGCAGCATCATGTCGGCGATCACCACTTTGGGCTGATAAAACGCGCCAATCATGTTTTTGCCCTGCGGGTGATTGATGGCAGTTTTGCCCCCGACCGACGAATCCACTTGCGAGAGCAGGGTGGTGGGCACCTGGATGAATGGTACGCCGCGCTGGTAGCACGCTGCAGCAAACCCCACCATGTCCCCGATGACGCCACCCCCCAGAGCAATCAGGGTAGTGCTGCGCTCGCACTTATTATTCAGCAAGGCATCAAAGATCAGGTTCAGGGTTTCCCAGGTTTTGAAGTCTTCGCCGTCGGGCAGGGTGACGGTGAGAATGCTGACCCCGTGCTGCTCCAGTGCCGCTTTCAGTGGTGCCAGATAAAGTGGGGCGACCGTGGTATTGCTGATGATCACCGCCTTCTTCTGCTTCAGGTAGGGTAGCAGCAGTTCGGCATTGCCCAGGATGTGCTGGCCGATGTGAATGGGGTAGCTAGTGTCTGGCAGGGAAAGGTTGAGCGTGATCATGGCGTTTTAGCGGGTTTTGCTTTGAAGGGATAGCAGCCGTTGTTCCAGCCGGTGAATCAGTACGTTGACGTTCTGGTGCGAGGTGTCTATCACGATGTCGGCGATTTCACGGTAGAGCGGGTCGCGCACGGCAAATAGCTGTTCTAGCTTACTGCGTGGGTCTGCGGTTTGTAGCAGGGGGCGGCTCTTGTCATGCTGGGTACGGGCCAGGATGTCGTCTATCTGGGCTCGCAGGTAAATCACGGTGCCGTGCTTGCGCAGTGCCTGGCGATTCTCTGGTGCCAGGATGGCGCCACCACCGGTGGCCAGTATGATGCCCTGCAGCTGGCACAGCTCGGCGATGGTATCGCGTTCGCGTTCGCGGAATTTCGGCTCACCTTCGATATCAAAAATCGTGGTGATGCGCACACCGGTACGACGCTCGATTTCATGGTCAGAGTCGTAGAAGGTTTTGCCCGTGTGCCTTGCCAGTGTGCGGCCAACCGTGGTTTTGCCCGAGCCCATCAGGCCCACCAGAAAAAAATTGCCTGCCAGTTCCATGGCAGGCATTGTATCGGATGACTTCATGACGTGTCTGCTAGCTTAGCGGCTGATGAACTCATTCTCCACGATACGCGGTGTTATGAAAACCAGCAGTTCACGGCGATTACTGGTATTGGAGTTGTTACGGAACAAGGCCCCTACCACAGGCAGGTCGCCCAGTAGAGGCACACGGTTTTCTACCGTGTTCTGTTCCTGGATATAAATGCCACCAATCACTACAGTGCCGCCATTTTCTACACGCACCTCGGTATCGACAGTCTTGTTGTCGATGGCCGGGTTTTCGCCTACTTTCAGCTTGGTGTTGGGCGTGTCTTTGGTGATATTCAGCTTCAGCACAATATCATCTTCAGGTGTCACCTGCGGGGTGACGGACAAGCTCAGGTTGGCCTTCTTGAAGGTGGTGGACGATTTGCCATTTTCGTCGACGGTCTGGTAGGGGATTTCGGTCCCTTCCGTGATAGTAGCCTTGGTGCGGTCTGCGGTGAGAATACGCGGGCTGGAGACTACCTTGCCGCGGTCTTCAGCCTGCATGGCCGAAAGTTCCAGGCCAATAATCGAGCTGGCGCCCTTGAAAATGGCTGCAATCGACGCACCAGACAGCGAGGATGGCAGGCTGACGTTCGGGTTGAAGGTAACGTCTCCATCGGGAATGCCGCCAAGGGGGATCTTGGTGCCATTGGCCAGCGAGCCTACCGAGGTGTCGCCGCCGGCCCGTGTGTATTGCAGCCGCACGCCCAGGTCACGCTGGAAGTTGTCTTTGGCTTCGACAATACGCGCCTCGATGAGCACCTGGCGTAGTGGCATGTCCAGCGTCTGTATCACCTTGCGGATTTCCTCGATCACGGAAATGCGCTCGCGGATGATGATCTTGTTGGAACGCGGGTCAACCAGAATGGCGGCCTTGGTGCTGTTGCTGGTGCTGCTGCTACCTTGGGCCGAAGTGCTACTTTCACTGTAGAAGCCGGCCAGGTCTTTCAGTGCTTCGCGAATTTCTTCGGCGGCGCGGTATTTGATCTGGAAGGTTTCGGTAATGATGGGCTCATTGGTGGTACGCTGCTTTTGCGATTCGGCAGCCTGGCGCTCTATGGCCAGCAGCTCTTCACGCGGTGCGATGCGTACCACGTTGCCGATCTGGCGTTTTTCCAGGTTTTTCTGCGCCAGGATCAGGTCCAGTGCCTGGTCCCAGGGCACGTCTTTCAGGCGCAGCGTCAGCGTGCCGTTGACCGAGTCGCTGGTAATGATGTTCATGCCGGTAAACTCGGCGATGACCTGCAACAGGGAGCGTACTTCCACGTTCTGGAAGTTCAGCGACAGTTTTTCGCCTTTGTAGTTGGCTTTGCCCTGGGCCTGGAGTGCGGTTTCCACTTCTTCTGCCGAGCTCTTTCGCACTTCGACTACCAGTCGTTTGTCGGTCTGGTAGGAGGAGTAGGCCCAGTCGCCTTCGGATTGCACGGCGATACGGCTGCCACTGCCCTGGTTTGTGGCGTCGATTCGGCGTGCCGGGGTGGCAAAGTCGGTAACGTCCAGGCGCCGCTCCAGATGGCGCGGTACTTTCACGCCTGCCAGGTCGATGATGACGGACTTGCCTTCGCGTTTGATATCGACTGGGGTATTGGCACTGTTCAGGTCGATCAGGATGCGTGCCTCGCCGTTGTCACCGCGTTTGAAGTCAACATTCTGCACCACGCCATTGGGTGCAATGGCGTGTGGTGCCGCAGTGACGACAGGGGGCAGGATCTCGGTCGGCGTTTCTGTGCGGCCCACGGCTGTGTTCTGCGGGCTGGCGTTGCTGGGGCCATTCAGGGTGATCAGCAGCTTGTTGTCCTGCACGACGCTGGTATAGGCGGTGGATTTGCTCAGGTTTAGTACCAGGCGTGCTTTGCCCTGACCTTCTACCAAGGTGGCGGTGTTAAGCAGGCTGGCGGCAAAGGGTAGCTGATTCTTACCGGTGAGATTACGTGTGTCGGGGAAGTCGAAGGCGACACGTGGCGGGTTCGATATGGCAAAACTGTTAGGTGCCGCTGGCAGGGCAGTATTAAAGGTCAGCGACAAAACCTGTTGATCCTGGTTGTTCTTGACCAGCTCGATACCGGTAATACCATTAGCAGCCCATACGGCCTGGGTGAGGCCGGCAAGTAACAGGGCACAAGCGAGATGCGTCAGGGTCATTGTTTTCATGGTGTTTTTCCTTGTTCCTGAAGCAGGTAGAGGCTGTTGTCCTGTTTTACCCACTCGCCGTTCACATCCTCGACTGTTTCTTCCAGTTTGATTTCGGTTTCTGCCACCGAGCGCACGATGCCGTAGTTGGGGCCGATGAAGCTACCCGTGCGAACACGGTAGATCCCCCCTTCCGGCGTCTGGATCAGCCCCAGCCGTTCCGATTTCAGTAATATGGTGCCGACCAGTTTGAGCTTGTCCAGCTCGTAATTTTCCAGTATCTCGCGCGGCCTGCCAGTATCGGGCAGATTACCCGCCGTATTCTTGCGTGCCACCTGCAGGCGGTTGGTTTCAAACGGTGAAACCAGGTCTTGCCCGCGGTACTGATACGGTTTGTAGGGTTCGATCTGTGGCAGTGGCTCCACCTGGCCGTGCAAGCCGCTGCCGGCTTGCTGCATCCATTGCTCCAGATCGTCTTGTTCGGTAAAGCTGCAGCCTGCCAGCAGGAACAGCAGTGGAATGAGTCGCGTCATGATCATTTCGGTGCAGAGAGTTTCTCTTCTGCCTCCAGCGCGCGATAGGTTTTAGCGGTGGCCATCATGACCAGACGGCTGAGTTTGGCATCACCCACCGGGGTGAGCGAAATGTCGCTGATGGTGACAATGCGGGAGAGCTGGGACACGTCGGTAACAAATGCTGCCAGCTCGTTATAGGTGCCGGTCAGGCGGATCTGAATGGGCAGCTCGGCCATCTGGTCGGTTTTGACTTCGCCTGCGGGTCGGAATAGCTCGAATTGCAAGCCGCGGCCAATACCGGCTTGGTTGATCTCGGTCAGCAGCGAGTCCATCTCGGACTTGGTAGGCAGCTGTTTGAGCAGGGTGCCAAACGAGACTTCAATCTGCTTTAGCTGGTTTTCCAGTGCGACCAAGTTGCTGGCCTGGCGCTTTTTGTCGACGAAAGTCTGGCGTAGCTGTTCTTCCTGCAGACGGGCCTGTTCGATTTCATCCTGAACCGACGAAAACACCGCCAGGTAGGCGGCACCCAGTACCAGCAAAACCAGCAGGCACAGAGCCGCGAGCTGGCCGGGAAGCGGCCAGTTGGGCATGTCCTTGAAATCAAGGTTGCGCACGTCGTCTAGGGTCATTGTGGTGCTCCGGTGCTGGGTGCGTGCTGGGCTCTTAGCGCCACGCTCAGGCTGAACTGGTTGGCGCGTATCTTGTCCACGTTGGCCGCACTGACCTCGATCAGCACTGGTTCGGCAAAGGTACCGGACTCGGCCAGGTTACGCATGAAAGCCGATACGCGCGCGCTGGACAGAGAGTAGCCACTGAGTGCAATGCTACTGCCTGTCTGGCGGAAGTCTTTCAGGTACACCCCTTCCGGTACGAGGCGGATGAGTTCGTCAAAAATGTATACCGCTTGGGTTCGGTCAAACTGCAGTTTTTCTACCAGCTGCTTACGCGATAGCAAAACGGCTTTCTTCTGGCGTAGCGACTCGATATTGCTGAGTTTGCTGTTGATTTTGTTGATTTCTGTTTCCAGGCGCTGGTTACGCGCCAGCTGGCTGGCTTTCTGGTCTTCCAGCGCCATGTGGCACAGGTAAGTCACGCCCAAGGCGAGCAAGATGCTGCCCAGTAGCAGAGTCTGGAAGCGTTTGCGGTGGGCAGCCTTTTTCTGTTCGCGATGCGGCAGCAGGTTAATGCGGATCATCTAGTCAAATCTCCGCAGGGCCAAGCCGCATGATACCAGCAGCGATGGCGCGTCTAGTAGTAACGCCTTCAGCTGTATGCCCGGTGCCTGTGTCATGGTGGTAAACGGGTTGGCAATCATGGTGCTGATCTGTGTACGGTTCAGAATGGCGTCATCCAGGCCGGACAGCATGCTGCAGCCACCGGCTAGCAGGATGTAGTCCACGCGCAGATATTGCGACACGCTTACCGTGGTGTAGAAAAACTGCAAGGCACGCTGGATTTCCTGCGCGAGCGAATCCACAAATGGGTAAAGCAGCTCGGCCTCGTAGCCGTCTGGCAGCGACATGCTGCGTTTGCCGGCTTCGGCTTCTTCGTAGGTATAGCCATAGCGGCGCTGGATATCGCGTGTCAGCTGTACGCCACCAAACACCTGTTCGCGGTAGTAAAGCTGCTGGCCGTTACGGATGACCGAGCAGTGTATTTTGCTGGCGCCGATATCGAACAGGGCAAAGGTCTGGTTCATGCCTTGATCAGGCAGCTGCTGCTGAATCTGCTCGAAGGCGGTCATCATGGCAAAGGCGTCGATATCGACAATTTCTACCTTCAGGCCGGCCATCTCGGCTACCGCCACGCGTTCTTCCACTTTCTCTTTGCGGGAAGCGCAAATCATGACGTCCAGGTCGTCTGCACTATTGCTGGATGGCCCCAGCACCTGATAGTCCAGATTGACTTCATCCAGCGGGAAAGGGATGTACTGGTTGGCTTCATTTTCTACCTGCATTTCCAGGTCGTCCCCCAGCGCGGCGGCGGGTACCAGGATTTTCTTGTAGATGGCCATGGACGTAGGCAGGGCAATGGCTGCGCGGCGTGTCGGGGAGCCCAGGCGGTGCCAGGCGCGACGGATAGCATCGGCTACCTCGTCCATATTATTGATGTTGCCGTCGGTAATCAGGTCTTTGGCCAGCGGTTCCACCACGTAGCGTTCCAGCTGCGGGGTGCGTCCGCTGCGGCTGAGTTCTACCATTTTGATGGAGGTGGAGCTGATGTCCAGGCCAAGCATGGATTGGCGTGATGAGGGGAGCCAACTGCTGAATAGCTGTTGAAGGCGGTTTCTATCGAAACGACTTTTTTCTCCAGGCATCATTATCAGGTGCCGCCGTAATCGGCTGGTCACCAACCTCCTTGTTGCAGTGCACACCGGGGTGTACGTTTGCTATTCGTCTTAAGGCGCCACCTTGCGGTTATAATGCGCCATCACTTTTATAGGCTAGAACAATGATGCTCCAGCGCTTTTTTACCGTTACCGCAGGCCTGCTTGCCGGCTTGGCCGTTATTGTAGCGGGCCTGATGCTGATTGCCGTGGTGATTACCTATCCACGCTTGCCCAGCCTGGATGTACTGACCGACTATCGTCCCAAGATGCCACTGCGTGTCTATTCTGCCGATAATGTCCTGATTGGCGAATTCGGTGAAGAGCGCCGCTCTTTTACCCGCATCCAGGATGTGCCGCAGCATATGAAACAGGCACTGTTGGCCGCAGAAGACGAACGCTTTTACCAGCATGGCGGTATTGATTATCTGGGCGTGTTGCGTGCTGCAGTTGGCAATATAGTATCCGGTCGCGCGCACTCTGGTGCAAGCACCATTACTATGCAAGTGGCAAAAAATTTCTTCTTATCCAGCGAGCGCACGTTCACGCGAAAATTCAATGAAGCGCTGCTGGCGTTCAAGATTGAGCATACTTTATCGAAAGACCAGATCTTAGAACTGTATATCAATCAAATCTACCTCGGACAGCGTGCTTACGGCTTTTCTGCGGCCGCGCAAGCCTATTATGGCAAGCCTTTGGCCAATCTGAGCGTGGCCGAAATGGCCATGCTGGCGGGTTTGCCCAAAGCCCCTTCCAGCTACAACCCTGTTGTTAATCCGGAACGTGCGCGCTTGCGCCAGCTGTATGTGTTGCGCCGCATGCACGAGCTGCGCTTTATCAATGGTGACGAATACGAGCAGGCCAAGGCCGAGCCCACGGTATTGGCCAAGCCCACGCTGGAGGCCAGTCTACCTGCGCAGTACATGGCCGAAATGGTGCGCCAGGCCATGTATGGCCGCTACAAAGAGGCGGCGTATACCGAGGGCTATCGCGTGTACACCACGCTGGACAGCAAGCATCAGCAGTGGGCATTCGATTCGCTGCGTGCCGGCCTGATAGACTATGACCGCCGCCAGGCTTATCGTGGCCCGGAAGCGTTTACCGACCTGTCTGCCATTGCACCGGATGAGCTGGAAGAGGCGCTGGACGAGTCGCTGGCTGCCATTCGCGACAGCGGCAATATGCAGCCGGCCATCGTGCTGGCTGCGAGCCCGTCGCGCGTACGCGTGTACCTGCGCGGCGGCAAAAAAGTAGACATCACCGGTAGTGGCCTGAGCTTTGCCCGCTCTGCGCTCTCCGAGCGCGTTACACCGGCACAGCGCCTGCGCCCCGGTGCCCATGTGCGGGTGGTGCAGGATGCCAAGGGTGGCTGGCAGATTACCCAGATGCCCGAGGTAGAAGGCGGCTTTGTCTCGATGGACCCGCGTACTGGCGCCATCCGTTCGCTGGTGGGCGGTTTTGATTTTAACCGCAGCCCGTTCAACCACGTGACCCAGGCTATCCGTCAGCCGGGCTCCACCTTTAAACCGTTTATTTACTCCGCTGCGCTGGACCGGGGCTTTACACCTTCCACCATGATCAACGATGCGCCGATCACGGTAGACCCGCAAACCATAGGCGGCCAGAGCTGGGACCCGAAAAACGATGATGGCCGCTATGCGGGCATGATTACCATGCGCCGGGCGCTGGCCTTGTCCAAGAACCTGGTGTCTATCCGTATCCTGATGTCCATCGGTACCGATTTTGGCCAGCAGTACGTGCAGCATTTCGGTTTTGACGGCAAGAATATCCCGGCCTATCTCACCATGGCGCTGGGGGCAGGTACCGCCACGCCCATGCAAATTGCCGAAGGCTACTCGGTGTTTGCCAACGGTGGCTTCCGCACCCGCGCCTACTTCATCGACCGTATCGAAGACGCAGGTGGCCGTGTGCTGGCGCGCACACTGCCCGCTATCGCCGGGCAGAATGCCCCGCAGGCCATCGACCCGCGCAATGCATTCATTATCAGCAACATGATGCGCGATGTAGTGCGTTACGGTACGGCCAACCGTGCCATGGCGCTGGGTCGCAACGATATCGCGGGCAAGACCGGCACGACCAACGATTTCCGTGATGCGTGGTTTGCCGGTTTCAATCCGAATCTGGTGGCAGTGACCTGGGTAGGTTTTGACCAGCCGCGTAGCCTGGGGCGTTACGGTTATGGTGGCACCGCCGCCTTGCCGATCTGGGTCAATTACATGAGCAATGCGCTGAAAGGTGTGCCGGATGTCGAGCTGCCGCCGCCTGCCGGCGTGGTGGTGAAACCGGGGGCCGGTTTGCGCGGCAATGATGAGTATTACCTGGAAGAATTCCAGCGTACCAACCCTGAGCTGCGTATCAATAACCGTGGTTCGGTACCGGGTGCTGACCGTAGTGAAGATAGTGACGCATCCGGTGCCGGTGCCGAGGAGCCGGCGGCACCTGTGCAAGATGCAGTGGAGAACGTGAAAGACCAGCTGTTCTAAAAGGCGGTAAACACACTGATCTGCTGGATAGAACAATCCCCGGCTTGCCGGGGATTGTTCTATCTGCTTGAACTGCAATAGTTTTTCTGGTTGCTGTCACCGGTGGTGGCTGCAGGTATGCCCATGGGCTGGTGCAGGCGGCAGGCCTGGCCGCCCTTTACACTATAATAGTGCCAGCAGGTTTTCTGGTGGCCGCCCGATAGCGGCTTTGCCGTTGCTCACCGCCAGTGGGCGCTCGATCAGCTTGGGGTGGGCCAGCATGGCCTGGATCAGGTGCTTGTTTTCCAGTGTCACGTCGTCCAGGTGCAGGGCGGCGTATTCTTCTTCCTTCTTGCGCATCATGCTGCGCGGGTCCCCCCCCAGCATGGCGATGATGGCGGCCAGCTCGTCGGCCGATGGCGGGGTTTTCAGGTACTCGATCACCTCCAGCTGGGCGCCGTGCTGTTGCAGCAGTTGCAAGCCTTCGCGGGATTTCGAGCAGCGCGGGTTGTGGTAGTAACGAATCATGATGCTTTCCATGTGCTGCGAGAGTGTCACTTTTATATCGCAGTTTTCTGGGCAAGAAAGTCTTTTTTTACATGTCTGATTCATCTAACCGCCGTTTTGGCGTGCTGGCGCTGATGCTGGCCGCTTTGGCATCGCTGGGGCCGTTCTCCATCGATACCTTTTTGCCGGCCATGCACGAAATGGGGGCTTCGCTGGGGGCATCACCCATCGAAATGCAGCAAACCCTGTCGATCTACCTGTTTTGCTATGCCGTGATGATGCTGTGGCACGGTGCCATTTCCGACTCGGTCGGCCGCCGTGCGGTGATTATGGCGTCCACGCTGGTGTTCGCCGTGGCCTCGGTAGGCTGCGCGCTGGCCCCCAACCTGGGTATCTTGCTGTTGTTCCGTGGCCTGCAGGGCCTGTGTGGCGGTGCCGGGCTGGTAGTAGGGCGGGCGATCATCCGCGATACCTTCCACGGCCACGATGCGCAGCGCATGATGTCGCAGGTCACCATGCTGTTTTCCTTGTCGCCGGCCATCGCACCGCTGATCGGCGGCATGCTGTTCGGGGCCCTGGGCTGGCGTGCCATCTTTGTGTTCCTGGCCCTGCTGGGGGTGGTGATCTTTGCCTTGTGCTGGCGTGCCCTGCCGGAAACGCACCCGGTGGCGGCGCGTACGCCATTTGCGTGGCGACAGCTGCTGGCCAATTATCTGGAGGTTGGCCGCAAGCGCGAGTTCCAGCTGCTGGCGCTGGCGGTGTCGTGCAATTTTGCCGGCTTTTTCGTGTACATCCCGTCGGCACCGGTGTTCGTCATGCAGCACCTGGGCTTGGGGCATAACGATTTTCTGTGGATGTTCGGCCCCATCGTGTCCGGCATCATGTTTGGCGCGTTTCTGTCCGGCAAGCTGGCCGGGCGGCGCGATACCCGCACCATCGTCAATATCGGCTATGTGCTGATGTTTACCGCCACGGCGGCCAACTTGCTGCAGGCTTTCCTGATGACGCCGTCGGTGCCGTGGGCAGTATTGCCGCTGGCGCTGTACACCACTGGGATGTCGATGTCGGCACCGTCGATGACACTGACGCTGATGGACCAGTTTCCGCACCTGCGCGGCACGGTGTCGTCGGTGCAGGGCTTTGTGCAGACCATGTTTTCCACGCTGCTGGCCGGGGTGATTTCACCGTTGGTATGGGGTAGCGTGCAGAGCCTGGCGCTGACCATGCTGGGCTTCCTGGTGGCGGGCTTTGTGCTGCGCAGCGCTTATCGCCGCCGTATCCTGCGGCCGGTGTAATCAGCAGGCTTTTACCAGTACCGGCTGCAGCACGCGTTGCAGCTCGGCCGGTGCCATGCCCACCAGAAAACCGCGCTTGCCACCGTTGATGTAGATCCGTTCCAGCCCGGCAATGCCGGCTTCCATATACACCGGCAGCTTGCTCTTGGTGCCAAACGGGCTGGTGCCACCTACCTGGTAGCCGCTGTGCTTGTCGGCGGTTTTCGGGTCGCACGGCGTGATCTTCTTGGCGCCGATCTGCTTGGCCAGCACGCCGGTGGCCACTTCGCGGTCACCGTGCATCAGCACCACCAGCGGCTTGCGCAGCTCGTCCTCCATGATCAGCGTCTTGATCACCGCGTGCTCGTCTACGCCCAGCTCGCGCGCCGACACGCGGGTGCCGCCTTTTTCTTCGTATTTGTACAGATGCTCGGTATAGGCCACCTGGTGTTCGCGCAGCATGCGCACCGCCTGGGTGACCGGGGCTTTTTCCTTGGACATGGCTATCGATAGGGCAGGGTAAGACAGGGCGCTATTGTACCCGCGGCCCCATGGTTGGCCGCAAGCGCCACCACAGCCGCAGCCCCAGCAGCAGCCCCAGTACCGCCGCGTACAACAGCGGCTCGGTGAGATCGCGTTTGACCAGCCACAGGTAGTGGATCACCGCCAGCACCGCCAGCAGGTAGACCAGCCGGTGCAGCTGGCCCCAGCGCCGCTTCAGCCGCCGCAGCCAGCCGTCGGTCGAGGTGATGGCCAGCGGCAATAGCAGCGCAAACGCCGCCATGCCGACGGTAATGAACGGGCGCTTGATGATGTCGTGCACGATGGCGGGCCAGTCGAACAGCTGGTCCAGCCACAGGTAGATCAGCAAGTGCACGCTGGCGTAAAAGAAAGCATACAGCCCCAGCATGCGGCGCAGGCGCAGCAGCCATCCGGGCGCGCCCAGGCGGCGCAACGGGGTAACGGCCAGGCCAGCCAGCAGCAGGTTCAGCGCCCAGCTGCCGCTGTCGCGGGTGAGCGTTTCCACCGGGTTCACCGCCTGGCCGCCAAGAGCCTGCCACAGGCTGATGGCCAGCGGCAGCAGGCACAGCACGAACAGCAGCGCCTTGATGCGGCCAACCGTGGCCGTGCTGGGGTTGGAGAGCAAGGTTGGCCGCATCAGAAGTTTTTCACCAGATCCATGCCGCGGTACAGGCCGGCTACCTGGTCGGCGTAACCGTTGAATGGCAGCGTCTTGCGTTTCAGGAACTCGCCGATGCGCCGTTCGCTGGCCTGGCTCCAGCGCGGGTGGTCTACCGCCGGATTCACATTGGAGTAAAAGCCGTACTCGCTGGGCGCCGCCATATTCCAGCTGGTAGGCGGCTGCTTTTCCAGCAGCGTGATGCGGCTGATGGACTTGATGCTCTTGAAACCGTACTTCCACGGAACCACCAAGCGCACCGGCGCGCCATTCTGGCCGGGCAGCGCCTCGCCATACAAGCCTACCGCCAGGATGGTGAGCGGGTGCATGGCCTCGTCGATGCGCAGGCCTTCGCGGTACGGCCAGTCCAGCACGCGGCGCGCCACGCCGGGCATCTCGCCGGGGCGCAGCGCGGTTTCGAACGCCACGTATTTGGCGCGGCTGGTCGGGTCCACCTGTTTGAGCAAACTGGCCAGCGGAAAGCCCACCCACGGGATCACCATGCTCCAGCCTTCCACGCAGCGCAGGCGGTAGATGCGTTCTTCCAGCGGAAACTTCAGCAGTTCCTCGATGCTGAAGCTGTGCGGTTTGCCCGCTTCGCCGCCTACCGCTACCGTCCACGGCCGCGTTTTCAGGCGGCCGGCGTGGATGGCCGGTTCGTCCTTGCCGGTGCCAAACTCGTAATAATTGTTGTAGCTGGTAATGTCCTGGCGGCTATTGGGCTTTTCGGCAGTGGAATAGCCACTTTTACTGGCAGGCAGGGCGGCGATGGACGCCACGGGTAACAGCAGGCCCGCGCTACCCAGCATGAACTGGCGGCGGTTCAGGTACACACTGTGCGGGGTAATCTCGGAAGGCAGGATGTCGGTGGCGCGGCGTATCAGCATGGCGTGGGCTCCAGGAGGTATCGGCAATGAGTCGGATACCGTGGGCGAATCTGACAGCGCCAGCGCAGAAAAATTCGCTACAGGCGAATCCCCGCCAGTGCCAGGCCCAGAAACAGGACGCCGCTGACCAGCAGGGCAATGGCCAGGGTATGCACAAACTCGTGTACGGTGGCACGCTGCTGGCGGTTCAGCAGCCAGCGCACCACCATCACCAGCACCATGCATAGCAGGGCCAGACGAAACAGGCGACCTATCATCAAAAGCATCCTTAGCGCAGAGGCCACGATTATTGGCAGCGACAGGACAGGTGCGCAAGCCAGCGATGCCTATATAATCGCAGCATTGCCTAGGAGAAGCCTTGAAAAAGGGGTGGCAGAGCCGCAAAGGCCGCCCGTAGCCCAGCTACCCGCCCCTGGCCGACTATCAAAGAGACAACCATGTCCAGTAATGCATCCTCTGTCGGTATTGTCAGCGCGCAGCGCGCGCTGTTCGAGACACCGCTGCCGCTTGCCGGCGGTACGGTGTTGCCCAGCTACGAGCTGGTGTTTGAAACCTACGGCCAGCTGAACGCGGCACGCAGTAACGCCATCCTGATCTGCCACGCGCTGTCCGGCCACCACCATGTGGCCGGCCGCTACAGCGAAGACGATAAAGCCGCCGGCTGGTGGGACAATATGATCGGCCCCGGCAAGCCCATCGATACCAACCGTTTTTTTGTGGTCGGGCTAAACAACCTGGGCGGCTGCCACGGCAGTACCGGCCCGTCCAGTATCGACCCGGCCAGCGGCCAGCCGTGGGGCTCGCGCTTTCCGGTGGTCACAGTACCCGACTGGGTCACGGCGCAGGCCCGCCTGGCCGACCGTCTGGGCGTGGAGCGCTGGGCGGCGGTGATCGGCGGCAGCCTGGGCGGCATGCAGGCGCTGCAGTGGAGCATCAATTACCCAGAGCGCGTGGCCAACGCGCTGGTGATCGCCTCGGCGCCCAAGCTGTCGGCGCAGAACATCGCCTTCAACGACGTAGCCCGCCAGGCCATCATCACCGACCCCGATTTCTGCGGCGGCGACTTCTACGCCCAGGGCACCATCCCGCGCCGCGGCCTGCGCCTGGCGCGCATGCTGGGCCACATCACCTATCTGTCCGACGACGGCATGGGCGAGAAATTCGGCCGCATGCTGCGCTCCGGCGAGTACAAGTTCGGCTACGACGTCGAGTTCGAGATCGAGAGCTACCTGCGCTACCAGGGCGACAAGTTTTCCGACTACTTCGACGCCAATACCTACCTGCTGATGACCAAGGCGCTGGACTACTTCGACCCGGCCAAGGATTACGGTGGCGACCTGGTGGCGGCACTGCAGCGCGCCACGGCCAACTTCCTGGTGGCCAGCTTTACCAGCGACTGGCGCTTCTCGCCGGAACGCTCGCGCGAGACGGTGAAGGCGCTGATCGCCGCCGGCAAGCGCGTGGCCTACGCCGAAATCGAATCTGTACACGGCCACGATGCCTTCCTGATGACCGACGAACCCTATATGAACCTGATGCGTGCCTACCTGCAGCGCGTTGCCGTGGAGGTTGCCGCATGAGCCAGCCCGTTTCCGCCCTGCGCCCCGACCTGCAAATGATCGCCGACTGGGTCAGCCCCGGCAGCCGCGTACTCGACCTGGGTTGCGGCGAAGGCGACCTGCTGGCCTGGCTGCAGGCCCACAAGCAGGTGTCCGCCTACGGCGTGGACTTTGATGTGAACAATGTGGTGCGCTGCGTGGCGGCCAACGTCAACGCCATCCAGGGCGACCTGGAAGCCGGCCTGGCCGAGTTTGCCGACCAGCGCTTCGACCACGTGGTGCTGTCGCAAACCATTCAGGCCATGCACAACACCGAGCAGATTTTGCTGGAAATGCTGCGCGTTGGCCGCGAAGCCATCGTTACCTTCCCCAACTTCGGTTACTGGGAAAACCGCTGGCAGATCCTCAAGGGCCGCATGCCGGTGTCCGACGACATGCCCTACCAGTGGTACAACACCCCCAACATCCACTGGTGTATGCTCGGCGACTTTGACGAACTGTGCGCCAAGAACGGCCTGCGCGTGCTGGAGCGGGTGGTGATGACCGGCGGCCGCCGCGTGACCTTTTTGCCCAATCTGCGCGGCAGTCTGGCGTTTTACCGCGTCACGCGCGGCTAGGCAGCAACCGACATGGCGCTTCGGCGCCATTTTTCATCGATAACAACAAAAACGGGAGGAGCGGATGCGCGATATCCG
This sequence comes from Vogesella aquatica, assembly GCF_028548455.1. Classification (GTDB taxonomy): domain Bacteria; phylum Pseudomonadota; class Gammaproteobacteria; order Burkholderiales; family Chromobacteriaceae; genus Vogesella; species Vogesella aquatica. The sequence continues at coordinate 53,728 of NZ_JAQQLF010000015.1, read as the reverse complement.
GCAGCAGGGCGCGTGGCGCATGCTGATGATCTGGGTGCTGGGCTTTGCCAGCGGCTTGCCACTGGCGCTGTCCGGCACCGCCATGCAGGCGTGGCTGACGCTGGACGGCATCGATGTGGCCACCATCGGCTTTCTGAGCCTGGTGGGGCTGCCGTATACCTTCAAGTTCCTGTGGGCGCCGCTGATGGACCGCTTCGAGCCGCCGTGGCTGGGCCGCCGCCGTGGCTGGCTGGTGCTCACCCAGCTGGGCCTGGCCGCCGTGCTGCTGGCCATGTCCGGCATGCAGCCGGCCCGCGACGTGCAGGGCTTTGCCTTGCTGGCGGTGCTGCTGTCTTTCCTGTCCGCCTCGCAGGACGTGGTGATCGACGCCTACCGTACCGACGTGGTGCAGCCGGCCGAGCGCGGCCTGGCGTCGTCGCTGGGCGTGTTCGGCTACCGGCTGGCCATGGTGCTGTCCGGCGGTATCGCCATGGTGTGGGCCGACCCGCTCAATGGCAACGGCTGGAGCTGGGGCACTGTCTATCAGGTGATGGCCGCCATCATGTTGGCCGCCGCCGTCATCTCGCTGCTGTTTGTACCGCCGGTACCCAAGGACAACGTGGCGCCGGTCAGCGACGCGCGCAACGACCTGAAAGGCTTTGCCGCCGTGCTGCTGGCGGTGGTCATCGGCTACCAGTTCACCGCCCACGTGGCGGCGCCGCTGGCCGAACGTGTGGTGGCACCGTTCTACCCGGCGGTGGCCGAGGCACCGGCCAGCCCTGCGGCCAACCCTGCGCCTGCTACGCCTGTTGCCAGCGCGGTAGTCGCCAAAGCTGCCGAGGCCGCCAAGCCTGCGGCGGACAAGAGCGACAAGAAAGGCAACCCCAACCAGAAGAAGTGGGTAGATCTGCTATCGCTGCTGCTGGGCATGGCCTTCACGCTGCCGCTGGCATGGTGGGCGGCGCAAAAGGCAAGGTTCGATACGCTGAACCGCTCGCTGGGCAACTACTTCAGCATGGAAGCCGCGGGTGCCTTTCTGGCGCTGATCATCCTGTACAAGCTGGGCGACGCCTTTGCCGGCGCGCTGACTACTACCTTCCTGCTGAAGGGGGCCGGCTTTGCCCAGGCCGAGATTGGCGTGGTGAACAAGGTGATCGGTATCTGGCTCACCATCGTCGGCGCGCTGGCCGGTGGCGCGCTGATGCTGCGCCTGGGCCTGTACCGCTCGCTGATGGCCTTCGGCGTGCTGCAGCTGCTGTCCAATCTGGGCTTCTGGCTGGTGGCGGTATCGGGTAAGGGCGCGTGGGGCAGCTTTACGCTGCCGGCTTTCGACTGGCTGATCGTGGCGCTGAAAAGCAGTAGCGATGTGGACTACCTGCTGCTGTTCGCGGTGGCGGTGGAAAACCTGTCCAGTGGTATGGGCACCGCCGCTTTCGTGGCCTTCCTGATGGCGTTGTGCAACCAGAAATTCACCGCCACCCAGTTTGCGCTGCTGTCGGCCTTCTCTGCCGTTGGCCGCGTGTGGGTGGGGCCGCTGGCCGGCGTGCTGACCGAAAGCATAGGCTGGCCGGCGTTCTTCCTGTTCTCCACCGCCGCGGCGCTGCCTGGCCTGCTGATGCTGGCACGGCTGAAGTCGCGCATCCAGGCGCTGGACGTACCCAAAGGGCCGGTGGCGCTGGACGATTAGCCGGCCCTGTTGCAGGCAAACAAAGCGCGATGCCGCCTGCGGGCGGCATTTTCTTGCCCGCCAGCCGGCTTTTACTTATCGAAATGTCACATGCCGGGTGAATGTCGGGGATAATGGCGGCCTGCATTTTCCGGGCCTCCATCATGAAAACCCTGCTTGCCGGCGCGCTGCTGCTGGCCCCCTTGTTCAGCCATGCCGCCGGCGTGGCCACCTTCAGCCCGCAAGGCGAGGTGAAGGCGCCGCAACAGGTGCGCATCAGCTTCAGCACCCCCATGGTGCGCCTGGGCGACAGCCAGGCCGCCGCGCCGCTGCAGTGGGACTGCCGGCTGGACGGTAGCGGCCACTGGGTGGACGACAAGAGCTGGGTGCTGGACCTGCGCACGGTGCCGGACGCCGACACCCGTTGCCGCTTCAGCCTCAAGAGCGGGCTGAAAGATGTGCAGGGCGTGGCGCTGGCGCCAGCCAGCTACCAGTTTGCCGCCGGCGCGCCCAGCATCGTGCAGAGTTGGCCGCAGGATGGCGAGCGCATCGAGGAAGACCAGGCTTTCGTGCTGCGCCTGAACGCCCGCCGCAGCAGCCTGCCCGGCCTGTACTGCCAGAGCTCGGCGCTGGCCGAACGCCTGCCGCTGCTGCCGCTGCCCGCCGCCGAGCGTCAGCGCCTGCTGCAGCACCTGAAGCTGGAAAAAGACGCCGCCAGCGTGCTGACGCTGCGCTGCGGCCAACGTCTGTCGGCCGACAGCAAGGTGTCGCTGCACAACCCGCGCCCCGGCGAAGCCGAGCGGCTGGATTTCCGCGTGCGCCCGCCGTTCAGCGCTACCCTCAGCTGCAGCCGTGACAACGCGCGCGGAGCCTGCATCCCGTTCAAACCCATCAGCCTGGTGTTCAGCTCGCCGGTGCCGGCGGCGCAGGCCGCCGCCATCCGCCTGCAAGGGGAGGGCGAGGCCAAGGCCCGCACGCCGCAGCTGGACGGCCAGCGCGGCGAGCCGGTAGACAGCATCCAGTTCAAGCCGCCGTTTACCCCGCAGCAGACGCTGCAGCTGCAGCTACCCGACGGCCTGGTGGACGAGGTTGGCCGCAAGCTGGTGAACGCCGCCAAGTTTCCGCTGGCCGTGCGCATTGGCGACTTTCCGCCGCTGGCCAAGTTTGCCGCCGCGCCGTTCGGCATTATCGAAGCCGGCAGCGACGCCAGCCTGCCGGTGACGCTGCGCGGCGTGGAAGCCGCGCTGCCGCTGCGCAGCGTGTCGCTTACCGGCCAGGGCGTGCTGGCGCGCGACGACCGCAACATGATGCGCTGGCTGGGCAAGGTACTGCGCTACCACGAAAGCACGCTGCCGCAAGGCCAGGGCAAGGAGGTGGAAAGCCGCCGCCTGTCGCTGCTGAAAAAACTGCCGCAGGCGCACAAGCTGTCGCTGCCGGCGCAGCCGGACGCCAAAGGGCGCTGGCCGTTCGAGGTGGTGGGCATTCCGCTGCCGCAACGTGGCCTGCACGTGGTGGAAATCGAATCGCAGCTGCTGGGCCGCGCCTTGCTGGGCAAAGCGGCACCGATGTACGTGCGCAGCGCGGCGCTGGTGACCAACCTGGCGGTACACCTGAAGCGCTCGCCGGAAAACGCCGCGGTGTGGGTCACCTCGCTGGACCGCGCCGTGCCGCAAGCCGACGCGCTGGTCAGCGTGTACGACTGCCGCGAAACGCTGCTGTGGCAGGGCCGCACCGGCAAGGACGGCGTGGCGCGCATCGCCAAGCCGCTGCCGGAAGCCCAGTGCGACGGGCCGGAAAGCCTGGACGGCCTGTTTGTCACCGCGCGCCTGAAACTTGCCGACGGCAGCGAGGACGTGTCTTTCGTGCGTAGCGGCTGGAACCGCGGCATCGAAAGCTGGCGCTTCCCGTTCCCCACCAGCAGCGGCGAGCAGCCGTCGGTGGTGGCGCACAGCATTCTGGACCGCAGCCTGCTGCGTGCCGGCGAGATGGTATCGATGAAGCACCTGCTGCGGGTACAGAACAGCCGCGGTCTGGCGCTGCTGAAAGCCGGCGAGCTGCCGCAAAGCGTGCGCATCAAGCACGATGCCAGCGACGACGAGTTCGTGCTGCCGCTGCAATGGCGCCGTGGCCGCTACGCCGAAACCAGCTTCACCCTGCCCAAGGCCGCCAAGCTGGGCGAATACAGCATCTACCTGCTGCGCAAGGGCAGCCGCAGTAGCGGCGACCACCAAGCCGCATCGCTGGCGCTGGACGGCTACGAGCTGTACAGCGGCAACTTCCGCGTGGAGGCGTTCCGCCTGCCGGTGATGAGCGGGCGCATCGGCTACCCGGCCGGCGCCGGCATTGCCGCCGAGCGGCTACCGCTTAGCGTCAACCTGGCCTGGGGCAACGGCGGCGCGGCGCGCAACTGGCCGCTGCAAGTGAGCGCCATGCTGCAAGCGCGCTACGAGCAGCCGCGTGGCTACGACGGTTTCAGCTTCAACCCGCCGCAGGGCGGCGACGAGGACGAGGCCGAGCGCAACAAGCTGGACGGCAAGGTGGTGCTCGACAAAGCCCCGCTGCAGCTGGACGGCAACGGCAACGGCAAGCTGGCCATCGACAAGCTGCCGGCGCTGGACCGCCCGTACTGGCTGCTGGCCGAAGCCAGCCTGCGCGACCCGTCCGGCGAAACGCAGACCCTGTCGCGCATGGTGCCGCTGTGGCCGGCGGCGCTGCAGGTGGGCGTGGCGGTGGACGACTGGGTCTCGGTGGGCCGCACGCTGAGCGTCAAAACCGTGGTGCTGGACACGCTGGGCAAGCCGCAAGTTGGCCGCAAGGTCACGCTGCGCCTGGCCAGCCACCATTACCTGTCCAGCCGCAAACGGCTGGTGGGCGGTTTTTACGCCTGGGAGCACACGCACGAGCGCAGCGACGAGGGCAAGCTGTGCAGCGGCACCACCGACGCCAGCGGCCTGCTGGTCTGCGAGCTGTCGCCCAAGGAAGAAGGCAATCTGGAAGTGATTGCCGAAGTCGACGACGACAAAGGCCATACCGCGCGCGCGGCGCAGCAGGTGTGGGTCAGCCGTCACGACGAGGTGTGGTTCGACGTGGCCGACAACGACCGCATCGACCTGCTGCCGGAGCAGCGCAGCTACAACCCCGGCGATACCGCGCGCTTCCAGGTGCGCATGCCGTTCCGCAAGGCCACCGTGTGGCTGGCCATCGAGCGCGAAGGCATCATCGACACCCGCGTGCTGCAGCTGGAAGGCAAGTCGCCGGTGGTCGAGCTGAAAGTGGGCGAGGGCTGGGGGCCGAACGTGTACGTGTCGGTGCTGGCGGTGCGCGGCCGCGTGCGTGACGTGCCGTGGTACTCGTTCTTTACCTGGGGCTGGAAAACGCCGGTGGAGTGGTGGGACGCCTACTGGCATGAGGGCAGCGACTACACGCCACCGTCCAGCATGGTGGACCTGTCGCGGCCGGCGTTCAAATACGGCGTGGCCGAGATCGAGGTCGGCGACAAGGCGCGCCGCCTGCAGGTAACGGTGACACCGCAGCGCAGCCGTTACGGCATCCGCGAAACGGTGCCGGTGCGCATCCAGGTGCGCATGCCGGACGGCAAGCCGGCGCCCGCCGGTAGCGAGGTGGCGTTTGCCGCGGTGGACGAAGCGCTGCTACGCCTGCAACCGAATAACAGCTGGCAGCTGATGGAGGCGATGTACCAGCGCCGCAGCTACGGCGTGGACACCGCTACCGCGCAGCTGGAGGTAGTCGGCAAGCGCCACTACGGCCGCAAGGCGCTGCCGCCGGGCGGTGGTGGCGGCCAGGCGCCCACGCGCGAGCTGCTGGACACGCTGCTGCTGTGGCGGCCGTCGGTGGTGCTGGACGCTAACGGTGCGGCCAACCTTGACGTGCCGCTGAACGACGCGCTGACCCGCTTCCGCCTGGTGGCAGTGGCCGACGTGGGCAGCCATTTCTTCGGCACCGGCCAGGCCGACGTGGACGTGGTGCAGGACGTGCAGATCAGCAACGGCCTGCCGGCGCTGGTGCGCGAGGGCGACCAGCTGGCCGCCACCGTCACCGTGCGCAACGGCAGCGACAAGGCGCTGACACTGGACGTGGCCGCCAGCGCCGGTAGCCAGAAGCTGCCGCCGCAGCGCATCAGCCTGCCGGCGGGCGAAGCACGCGAACTGCGCTGGCCGTTCACGGTGCCGGCCGGCATCGACACGCTGGACTGGGTGATCAGCGCGCAGGCGGTGGCCGGCAAGGGCAGCGACCGGCTGGCTTTCCGCCAGCAGGTGGCGCCGGCAGTACCGGTGACGGTAGAGCAGGCCACGCTGCTGCGGCTGGACGCGGCGCAAACGCTGCCGGTGGGCCTGCCGGCCGGCGCCTTGCCGGGGCGCGGCGGGGTCAGCGTGAGTCTGCAATCGCGCTTGGGCAGCAGCCTGCCGGGGGTGCAACGCTGGTTCGAGCAATACCCGTACAGCTGCCTGGAGCAACGCGCGTCGCGTGCGCTGGGCACCGCCAATGCCGCGCAGTGGGACGCGTTGGGTAAAGAGCTGCCGCTGTACCTCGACAGCGACGGCCTGGCCGCGTACTTCCCGCTGTCGGAAGGCAGTGGGCCGTGGGGCAGCGACGTACTGACCGCCTACTTGCTGCAAGTAAGCCATCAGGCCGGGCAAGCGCTGCCGGAAGGCCCGCGCCAGCGCATGCTGGCCGGCCTGGCCGCCTTTGTGGAAGGCCGTTTGCAGCGCCCGCTGCCGCTGGCCAGCCAGCACCGCGACGCGCGGCTGCTATCGGCCATGCTGGCATTGGCACGCCACGGCAAACTGCAGCCGGCCATGCTGGAGGTGCTGGACGGCCAGACGCAGCGCTACAGCACCGCCATGCTGATCGACTGGCTGGAGCTGCTGCAGCGCACGCCGGCGGCGGCCAACCGTGCCGCTGCCATGGCGCAGGCCGGCCAGCTGCTGCGCAGCCGCCTCAGCTATCAGGGCACGCGGCTGGTGTTCAGCAGCGAGGCCGACGACAACGCTTGGTGGCTGATGGGTAGCGCCAACCAGAACGCTGCCCGCCTGCTGTTGCTGGCCAGCACGCTGCCGGACTGGCAGGCCGACGTGCCGCGCCTGCTCACCGGCCTGCTGGCGCGCCAGCAGCGCGGCCACTGGCAGGGCACCACGGCCAACCTGTGGGGCAGCCTGGCGGTGGCGCAGTTCTCGCGCCAGTACGAAAGCGTGCCGGTCAGCGGCAGCAGCAGCGTCACGCTGGGCGGCCGTCAGGTCAGCCTCAGCCCCACCGATACCCCGCAGCGTTTGCCGCTCTTGCCGTGGCCGGCGGGCGGCAAGGGCACGCTGACGCTGGCGCACCAGGGCAGCGGCGCGCCGTGGGCCACGGTGGAAGCGTTGGCCGCGGTGAAGTTCAGCGGCGAGCGTAGCGCCGGCTACCGCATCAGCAAGACGCTGACGCCGGTCAGCCAGCAGGTGTCCGGCGAATACCGCCCCGGCGACGTGATGAAGGTGACACTGCGGATCGACGCCCAGGCCGACATGGGCTGGGTGGTGGTGGACGACCCGGTGCCGGCCGGTGCCAGCATTCTGGGTAGCGGGCTGGGCAACGACTCGGCCATCGCCGTGGCGCAGGCGCGCGAGCGCGGCAACGGCTGGGCCGACTATATCGAACGCCTGCCGGGCAACTACCGCGCCTATTACCGCTACCTGCCGCGCGGCGCGCTGACGGTGGAATACACGGTACGGCTGAACACGCCGGGCCGCTTCCAGCTACCGCCGACGCGGGTCGAGGCGATGTACGCGCCGGGCGTGTTCGGCATGCTGGCCAATGCGCCGTTCGAGGTGGCCGGTGCGCGCTAAGGCCATGATCGGGCTGTGGCTGGCAGGGTTGGCCGTCGCCCAGCCGGTGGCGGCCAACCCCGGCTTTGCCGAGGTACGCGCCGCGTGGCGGCCGTCGGACGTGATCGTGCTGGACCGCCACGGCACGCCACTGCAGCGCGTACGGCAGGACAAACGCGCGCTGCGGCTGGACTGGCTGCGGCTAGCCGATACCTCGGCGCCGCTGCGTTACGCGCTGCTGCTGTCGGAAGACCGCCGCTTTTACCAGCACAGCGGCGTGGACTGGTCCGGCGTGGCTGCGGCGGCCTGGGGCAACCTGTGGCACAGCCGCACCCGTGGCGCGTCCACCCTCACCATGCAGCTGGCCGGCTTGCTGGACGCCGACCTGAAAGCCGGCAGCGGCGGGCGCAGCCTGTGGCAGAAGCTGGGCCAGACCTGGTCGGCCAGCGCGCTGGAAAAGCAGTGGCGCAAGGACGAGATCCTGGAAGCCTACCTGAACCTGGTGAGCTTTCGCGGCGAGTTGGTGGGGCTGCCGGCGGTGTCGCGCGCGCTGTTCGGCAAGTGGCCGCAGGGGTTGAACCGGCAGGAGTCAGCCATCATCGTGGCCCTGCTGCGCGGCCCCAACGCCGGGCCGGAGCGGGTAGCCGCCCGCGCCTGCGGCATCCTGCGCGACATGGCGCTGGACACTGCCCGCCAGCAGCGCCGCCCGCCGCCGCCGGACGCCACGCTGCAGCGCGATTGCGACCGCGCCAGCATCCAGACCCGCCAGGCGCTGGCGCGCCGGCTGCCGGTGGTGGATACACAGGCGCAGCTGGCGTCGCACTTCGCCCAAAAACTATTGCAACAGCAGCCGCAGGCGGCCGGCAGCGTGCTGCGCAGTACGCTGGATGCGCCATTGCAGCGCTTCGCCAGCGCCTTGCTACAGCGCCACCTGCTGGCGCTGCGCCAGCGCAATGTGCAAGACGGCGCCTTGCTGGTGCTGGACAACGCCAGCGGCGACATCCTGGCCTGGGTGGGCTCCAGCGGCGCCTTATCCGCTGCGGCCAACGTGGATGGTGTCACCGCCTTGCGCCAGGCCGGCTCCACGCTGAAGCCCTTCCTGTACCAGCTGGCGCTGCAGCAGCATTACCTGACCGCGGCCAGCCTGCTGGACGACAGCCCGCTGGACCTGCAAACCGCCGCCGGCCTGTACGCGCCGCAAAACTACGCGCGCGACTTCAAGGGCCCGGTGTCGGTGCGCAGTGCGCTGGGCGCTTCGCTCAACATCCCCGCGGTACGCACCATCACCATGGTCGGCCCCACTGCGCTGCGCGACCGCCTGTACGCGCTGGGGCTGCACAGCCTGCAGCAGGACGGCGACTACTACGGCTACAGCCTGGCGCTGGGTGCGGCCGACGTACGGCTGATCGAGCTGGCCAACGCCTACCGCACGCTGGCGCAAGGCGGGCTGTACAGCCCGCCGCGCTGGACGCTGGCACAGCCGCCGGCCACGCTGCAACGCCAGCTGGACGCGGCGTCCAGCTTCATCGTCAGCGACATGCTGGCCGACCGCAGCGCGCGGGCGCGCACCTTCGGGCTGGAAAGCGTGCTGTCCACCCGCTACTGGAGCGCGGTGAAAACCGGTACCAGCAAGGACATGCGCGACAACTGGGCCATCGGCTACAGCCGCCACTACACGGTGGCGGTGTGGGTGGGCAACGCCAGCGGCGAACCGATGTGGGATGTGTCCGGCATGCACGGGGCGGCGCCGGTGTGGCAGGGGGTAATGGACTGGTTGCAGCGCGGCCGGCCATCGCTACCGCCCACGCCGCCGGCCGGGGTGAGCCAGCGCCGCGTGCGCTACGCCGGTGGCGAAGAAGCGATGCGGCAGGAGTATTTTCTGGCTGGTACCGAGCGCACGCTGATTACCGGCCAGCCGCGTGGCAGCGCGCAGCCGCCGGGCATCGTGTCGCCGCTGGGCGGCAGCATCTACGCGGTGGACCCGGACGTGCCGCCAGCCAACCAGCGCCTGCTGCTGCATGCACGCGGCGTAGCGGCGGCGCAGTGGTGGCTGGACGGCCGCCTGCTGGGGCGCGGCGAGCGCCTGCCGTGGTTCCCGTGGCCGGGGCGCCACGTGCTGGAGCTGCGCGACGGCCGCGGCAAGGTGGTAGAGCGGGTGCGTTTCGAGGTACGCGGCGCGGTGGCCAAGCCGGGCACGCAGCGCCCGGCCCGCGTAGGTTAGCGGCAGGCTTACGCGGCCAACCTTTTCGCCATCTCGGCCAGGCGCTTGCCCTGGGCGATGGCCAGCTTCTTTTCATCCTCGCTGATCGGCGCGTTGTTGCTGCCGGCCACGTGGGTCACGCCGTAGGGGCTGCCGCCGGTGGTGGTGTGGCTGAGCGCCGGCTCGCTGTACGGCAGCCCTACCAGCAGCATGCCGTGGTGCAAGAGCGGCACCATCATGGTCAGCAGCGTGCTTTCCTGGCCGCCGTGCTGGGTGCTGCTGCTGGTGAACACGCAGGCCGGCTTGCCAGCCAGCGTGCCCTGCATCCACTGCGGGGCGGTGCCGTCCAGAAAGTATTTCATCGCGGCGGCCATATTGCCGAAGCGGGTGGGGCTGCCCAGCGCCAGGCCGCTGCATTCGGCCAGGTCTTGCGCCTCCACGTACGGTGCGCCGCTGTCCGGCACCGCCGGGGCGGTGGCTTCGCACACGGTGGACACCTTGGGCACGGTGCGCAGGCGGGCGCGGCAGCCTTCCACGCTATCGATGCCGCGGGCAATCAGGCGTGCCAGCTCGCGCGTGGCGCCGTGCTGGCTGTAGTAGAGCACCAGAATTTCCTGCATGGTCATTCCTATCGGTTAACATTGCGGATCTGAAAATTTTACCTGACATTGCAGACTTATCGTGACCAAGCCATTGTCTTTCTGGGGCTTTGCTGCCTTCCTGCGCCGCCGGCTGGCGCAACAGCGCGTGATGCAGGTGGCCGGCAGCCTCACCTTTACCACGCTGCTGGCACTGGTGCCGCTGCTGACTATTGCCATTACCGTGATGTCGGCGTTTCCGGTGTTTTCCGACTACAGCACCCGCTTCAAGGTGATGCTGCTGTCCACGCTGGTGCCGGAATTCGCCGGCAAGGTGATCTCGGTATACATGCGCCAGTTTGCCGATAACGCCGAAAAGCTCACCGCCGCCGGTATCGTGATGCTGGGCGCCACCTCGCTGATGCTGATGGCTACGGTGGAACGCACCTTCAACAGCATCTGGGGCGTGCGCCGCGCGCGGCCGTGGCTGCAGCAGAGCATGGTGTACTGGACGGTGCTGACGCTGGGGCCGCTGGCGCTGGGCGGCGGCCTGCTGGGCTGGCGCTTGCTATTCAAGCTGACGCATATCGAGCGCATTTCGCCGCTGCTGGACGACACGCTGCAATCGGTGGGCAGCGTGACGCTGACCATGCTGGTGCTGGCGCTGGTGTTCCGCATCGTGCCCAACCGCTACGTGCCGGTAAAACACGCCATGCTGGGCGGCCTGCTCACTGCCGTGTTGCTGGAAGTCACCAAGCTGGGCTTCGGCTTTTACATCGGCCAGATTGCCAGCTACCAGCTGGTGTACGGTGCCTTTGCCAGCGTGCCTATCCTGCTGCTGTGGCTGTTCTGCCTGTGGCTGGTGGTGCTGGCCGGGGCGGTGCTGACGGCGTCGTTCTCGTACTGGGAAGGCGGCGCCTGGCAGCGCCGCAACGAGCCGCGCCGCCGCTTCCTGGACGCGGTAGAGGTGCTGGTGATGCTGGATCGCGCCCAGGACGAAGGCCGCGCGCTGCGGCCGGAAGACCTGCGCCGCGAGGTAAAAGTGGGCTACGACGAGCTGGGCAGCGTGCTGGACCGGCTGGCGCAAGCCGGTTACGTGCAGCGCGGCGCGCGCGATGGCTGGGCGCTGCTGCGCCGCGCCGAGCAGATCGACCTGGCCGAGCTGTTCCGCCTGTTTGTGTACCGGCCGGAGCAGCACGCGCAGGACGACGAGATCGCCGCCGAGGTAGAAGCGCTGCTGGGCAGCACCATGGCTCAGCTGGGCGAGGTCTCGGTGGCGGCGTTTGCCCGCCGTGTGGGGCGGAAGTAAGCGGTATTGGCGTAGAAGGCCGCGTCCTGTTGCGGCCACCAGCCGGGCAGGCCCAGCAGCGGTAGCGGCAGCAGTTCGCGCGGGCGGGTCAGCCAGCTGTCGTCCTGCAGCAGGGCGGCCAGGCGCGCGTCCAGCTGTTGCTGGCGCTGCGCGTAGTCCAGCGTAAAGAATGCCGGCTCAACCGGCAGCAGCAGCGCCTTGCCGCACCAGCCAATGTGCATGGCCAGCCCCTGTTCGAACAGCGCGTGGCCCAGCACGTGGGTGTCGATGCGCGTGCCCCAGGCGTCGGCGTGCGTCACCAGCAGCGTCTGCCAGTCCATGCCCTGCAGCGCGGCAGCCAGCGCCGGGTCGGCCACCGGCACGATCACCCCGCATTCATCCAGCAGCGTGGCCGCGTCGCGGAACGGGCCGCGGCCCACCTCGCCGCGTTCAATGGCGCGTACGTGGCGATCGTTCAGTGCAGTTTTGCTGCGCGGCCACGACAACCACGCCAGCGCGCCAAACCAGTCGTGCCAGTTTTGCGTGCGGGTGGGTACCTCGCCGTGGGCGCCGATGTGCATTTCGTAGTACAGCGTAGGGTCGAGGTCGCAGGCAAAGCGTAGCCCCGGCGGCAGCGCCTGGCCAAGCGCCCGGGCGTGGGCGGTCAGGCGGTCGAAGTCGGCCTGTTGCGGCCAACCCTGCGGCTGCAGCGCCTGCCACGGCGCCAGGCTGCGGTACAGCGGGTGTGCCGGCCACGGTGCAAAGCCGGCGGGCAGGCAGCCCTGGGCGATCATGCGCATGGCGCGGGCTTACTGTGCCTGGCTGGCGGCAACGTTGGCCGCAGCTTGCGGACGGGTAAGGTGGTGGATGGCGACAGACAGTACCACGCCGATGACGGCGAGCAGGGCAAGGCGTTGCAGCAGGTTCATGTGTATGACTCCGTATTCGGAAAGACAAACGCCACCCGGCGGGGTGGCGTGCAGGTCGGGGTGGCGCCCCCGCCGGGAATCGAACCCAGAACTGCCCCTTAGGAGGGGGCCGTTATATCCATTTAACTACAGGGACAGCCAGAAACTTGGTATTAGGCGTTGCGTGCCACCGACAGGCGGGCGATTTCGGCCATGGCCGCTTTGTGTTCGCTATCGGGCAGGGCGGCCAGGGCGGCTACGGCGCGTTCGGCGGCTTTTTCGGCCTCGGCACGGGCGTAGTCCAGCGCGCCGCAGGATTGTACCGCAGTCAGCACTTCATTGAAACGCTCGCGGCTGGCGGCTTCCAGCGATTCACGCACCACGGTGGCGGCCTCGGCCGGGCCCTGGCGCATGGTGTAAATCAGTGGCAGCGTGGGCTTGCCCTCGGCCAGGTCGTCACCCAGGCTCTTGCCGATGGTGGCTGCGTCGCCGCTGTAGTCCAGCACGTCGTCGATGATCTGGAAGGCGGTGCCCAGGTGCATGCCGTAGTCGGCCAGTGCCTGTTCTTGCTCCGGCGTGGCGGCGGCGATGATGGCGCCCACGCGGGTGGCGGCCTCGAACAGCTTGGCGGTCTTGTACTGGATCACTTTCAGGTAATCGTCTTCGCTCACATCCACGTTACCGATGTTCAGCAGCTGCAGCACCTCGCCTTCGGCGATGATGTTGGTGGCGTCAGCCATCACTTCCAGGATGCGCATGCTGCCGGTGGACACCATCATCTGGAAGGCGCGGGTGTACAGGAAATCACCCACCAGCACGCTGGCGGCGTTGCCGAACATGGCGTTGGCGGTCTGGCGGCCACGACGCATGTCGGATTCGTCCACCACGTCGTCGTGCAGCAAGGTGGCGGTGTGGATGAACTCGATCATGGCGGCCAGCTCGAACAGGTGCTTGTCACCGTAGCCCAGCGCACGGCCTGCCAGCAGGGTCAGCATCGGGCGCAGGCGCTTGCCGCCGGCAGAAATGATGTACTCGGCCACCTGGCTGATCAGGACAACATCGGAATGCAGACGGGTGCGGATAGCCTGATCGACGGTGTTCATGTCGTCGGCGGTAAGCGTGCGAAAGAGCGGAGTGGATGACATCGCGACCGGGTTCTTTGTATGAATATTGGCTGGAAAACCGCGCGATATTAGCAGAGTTGGCCGCACTCGTGCCATGGTCGCCCGGTTACACAGTGTTGTTTTGACGAGAAAATTGACAACAAACAATCACTTGCGTATAGTATTGCGTTCTTCGCGCACATCGCGCGCAGACAGAATATTAGGAGCTATACGAATGTATGCGGTCATAAAAACTGGCGGTAAACAATACAAAGTTGCCGTTGGTGAAAAACTCAAAGTAGAACAGATACCTGCAGACATCGACAGCCAAATCGTACTGGAAGAAGTGCTGATGGTTGTGGACGGTGATCAGGTTTCCGTAGGCGCCCCGCTGGTAGCTGGCGCAAAAGTGCAGGCTACTGTTGTTTCCCACGGTCGTGGCGACAAGGTACGTATCTTCAAGATGCGTCGTCGTAAGCACTACCAGAAGCACCAGGGTCACCGTCAAAACTTCACCGAAATCCGCATCGACGCGATTTCCAAGTAAGGATAAACAGACATGGCACACAAAAAAGCAGGCGGTAGCTCCCGCAACGGTCGTGACTCCGAAGCCAAACGCCTGGGCGTTAAGGTTTACGGCGGCGAACTGATCCCGGCTGGTTCCATCATCGTGCGTCAGCGCGGTACCAAGTTCCACGCTGGCGAAAACGTTGGCATGGGCAAGGACCACACCCTGTTCGCGAAAGTGGACGGCTATGTTGAATTTGCTGTTAAAGGCTCTTTCAACCGCAAGACCATTACCGTTGTTCCGTACACCGGTGTTGACGCCGAGTAATCTCGCGTTGACGAAAAAAAGCCCTATCTTGTGATAGGGCTTTTTTGTTTAAGCTAATCGCGTTGGTTCTGAGGCGTGAGGCGCAAGCGGCTGCAGCCAAGCCCTGGCAATGCAGTTTTGGCGGCTGTTTGCGCCTGACTCCTCGGTAATACTGGAGGTTCCATGAAGTTTATTGATGAAGCGCGTATCGAAGTACGTGCAGGTAAAGGCGGTAACGGCTGCTGCAGTTTCCGTCGTGAGAAATTCATTCCGCGCGGTGGCCCGGATGGTGGTGATGGGGGGCGTGGCGGCAGTGTCATTGCCATTGCGGACGAAAACATCAACACCCTGGTGGAATACCGCTTCGTGAAGAAGTATCTGGGTGGCCACGGCGAAAACGGCCGCGGTGCCGACTGCTACGGCAAGGGCGCCGAAGACGTGTACCTGCGTATGCCGGTGGGCACGCAGATTATCGATGCCGATAGCGAAGAAGTGGTCGCCGACCTGACCTTCAACGGCCAGGAAGTAGTGCTGGCCAAAGGCGGCAAGGGCGGCCTGGGCAATATCCACTTCAAGAGCTCGGTAAACCGCGCCCCGCGCCAGTTTACCCGTGGCGAAGTAGGCGATATCCGCAACCTGAAGCTGGAGCTGAAAGTGCTGGCCGACGTGGGCCTGCTGGGCATGCCGAACGCGGGCAAGTCCACCTTTATCCGCGCCGTGTCCGCCGCCAAGCCGAAAGTGGCCGACTATCCGTTTACCACCCTGCACCCGAACCTGGGTGTGGTGCGCATGGACGATACCTCCAGCTTCGTGATCGCCGATATTCCCGGCCTGATCGAAGGCGCTGCAGAGGGTGCTGGCCTGGGCCACCGCTTCCTGAAGCACTTGCAGCGTACCGGCATCCTGCTGCACCTGGTGGACCTGGCCCCGTTTGACGAAGCCGTGGACCCGGTAAGCGAAGCCCGCGCCATTGTGGAAGAGCTGAAAAAGTACGACGAAGAGCTGTACCACAAGCCACGCTGGCTGGTACTGAACAAAGTCGACATGCTGCTGGAAGAAGAGCGCGACGAGAAGGTAAAAGCCTTCCTGGACGCCTACGACTGGCCGCAGCAGCAGCCGGACGACCGCTTCGGCTTCGACATGAACGCGCAGCGTTACTTTGTGATCTCCGGCCTCACCGGCGAAGGCACCCGCGACCTGGTATTCGCCATGAACGAATACATCAAGGTACTGCGCGAGCAAGAGCGTAAAGCCCGCCAGCTGGCCGAAGAGGCCGAGCGCGCCGCCAAGCTGGCCAAAGCCGCCGCCGCGGTGATCCAGC
This sequence comes from Vogesella aquatica, assembly GCF_028548455.1. Lineage (GTDB taxonomy): Bacteria > Pseudomonadota > Gammaproteobacteria > Burkholderiales > Chromobacteriaceae > Vogesella > Vogesella aquatica. The sequence continues at coordinate 38,049 of NZ_JAQQLF010000015.1, read as the reverse complement.
CGGCCCCGGCCGATGACGCCGCGCCCGCTGCCGATGCCGCTGGCGATACCGTCGCCATTGACGAGTAAGACCCCACCTCTGACAATCCGGTCTGTTTCCTGCAGACCGGATTGTTTCCTTGGATTCCCTTTCCGAATTTTTCCGCCCGGGCATGGCCCCGGACAGCCTGCCGGCGTTATCGCGCCTGAGTGCGGCCTGGCCTTACCTGGCGGTGTTTGTCACCCTGTTTCGCGGTGGCGACGAAGAAGTGCTGATGCGCCTGCTGGTGCTGCGCGAGCTGGGTAGCCGCGCCGACTCACCGTACTGGACGCCACAAGACATCGCCCAGCGCTTTGCCTACCTGAACGACACCAAGCTTGGCACCATCCTGGGCCGCCTGCGCGAGGGCGAGCTGCTGGTCTACGACAGCGACGCCGGCCACTATGCGCTCAGCGAAGGCGCGCGCGTGGCGTTGGCCGCGCTGGCCACGCTGATCGACTTTGCCGGCGACGACGTGGAGCTGGGCTACCTCACCAGCCAGGTGGCCGCCGGGCAGTCGGTAGGGCAGGTGTCGGACGAAGCCATGCAACACCTGCTGGCGCGCCTGAACGAGCTGCACGCCGAGTTTGCCGACGCGCTGGAAAGCCAGTCCGAATTCCGCATCCGTGCGGCGCAGCACCGGCTGGAGTCGGTATGGCGCTGGGTGGGCAAATCCACCGAGGTGATACGCAACCTCACCCGCGACGACACCCTCACGCTGACCACGCTGAACCAGGCGCAGGCCATTGCACTGACGCAAAGCCGCATGCTGGCGCTGGCCGGTACCTTCGAGCGCCGCCTGGCGCAGCTGGCAGCGCAGCGCGTGCACCTGGGCAGCTCCGGCCTGACCTCTACCGATATTGCCGACTGGCTGCGCCACCAGGGCGGGGCCACGCTGGCTGCGCTGCTGGGCAATGCGCTGTCTTTCGGCGTGGAGCCGGCTTTCCTGACTACACCCGAGCTGGGCGACGTGGCCGAGTTCGAGCTGTTGGGCCGCGAAAGGTTGGCCGCAGCCGATACGGCGCTGCCACAAGCGGCCAGTGCCGAAGCCGCCGATGCACCGGAGATGGAGCGCCTGCTGGAAGCCGAGGCGCTATACGACAGCCTGCTGCAGCTGGGGCTGGACGGCGCGCCGGGCGAGCAGGGCTACCCCATTGCCGACGCGGTACTGGCCGACAGCTACAACGAAACCGCCTATCGCCTGTCGCTACTGTCGCTGCTGGGTGACCCGGAAAGCAGTAGCGACCAGAGCGTGGTGGCGGCGCTGGCGCGCCTGCCGCTGCAGCTTGCTGGTGGCCATAGCATCATTACCCCCGATCACCCCGAAGTCGCCACGCTGTCCGATGCGCGGCTGATAGCGCAGAAACCCTGAGCATGGAACAGCAACTAACCACCCTGATTGCGCGCCTGCTGGCGCACCGCGTATTGCCGCGCAGCGACGCCCTGGCGCGCCGCGCGCTGCTGGACGAAACCTTCCGCCTGGAGCTGGACCAAAGGTTGGCCGCAGCCGGCCTGCAGCTAGTAGAAAACCCCTACGCCGAGCACATCGCCGTGGCACTGCTGCCGGCGCTCACCGAGCCGGTATTCGGCAGCGGCGAGGCCTGGCTCAACAACAACCTGGGCCTGCCGCGTGACGGCGTGGCGCTGCTGGTGATTGTGTGGGCGCTGATTATTTTACCCAAGCGCGAACGCCAGGTATCGCGAGTGGCCGCCGGCAACGAGGGCCAGCACGATATGTTCGGCGCGCAAAAGCCGCTGGAAACCGGCGACACCGTGTCGGTGGGCGTGTCGGAAGACGCGCTGTACGCCGATTTTGGCAAGCAGCTGGGCGGGCGTACGCGCTTTAACGCCAACCTGGGCCGCCTAGTGAACCTGGGTTTTCTGCAGCGGCGTAATCGCTGGCTGGTAGAAGGCCCGCTGCTGGACGTGATGATCGATTACAGCCAGCTGGCGCCGCGCATCATAGAAGGCGCGCTGGCCGACGTGCTGTCGCGCCGCGGCCAGCTATCACAGCACCTTACCGCGCAGCAGCTGCAGGACGGCCCGCCAGGGTTGGCCGCAGACAGCGCAGAAACAGACAAGCCACACGAGGAGCAAGCCTGATGTTCCAGATGAAATCGGTAGAAATGGTGCACTGGGACTTCTGGCAACGCCTCACCGTGCCGCTGGACGCGCAGATCGTCACCATCATCGGCCCCAACGGCTCCGGCAAGACCACCCTGCTGGATGCCATGCGCACGCTGCTGGCCATCAAGTGTTCCGGCAAGCGCGACTACAAGCGCTACGTGCGTAACAACCGCGAGCCGTATGCCTTTCTGAAAGGCGTGGTAGACAACCCGCGCCGCCTGCAGGGCGGCCTGTACCCCACGCCGTTCTTCCCGCTGCTGCAGCCGGAAGTCACCCTGCTGTGCCGCATCAAGAAGCAGGGCGGCGACTGGGTGCGCCACTACGCCATTCTGGAAGGCGACGTGGCGCTGGACCACGCTACCGGCGATAGCACCGTGCCGTGGCTGGGCGTGCAGGAATACCGCCGCCGCCTGGAGGCCGCCGGCCTTACCGCCGCCGTGGCCGAGGTGCTGGCGCTGGAGCAGGGCGACACCGACAAGCTCACCGAATACAGCCCCAAGCAGCTGCTGGACCTGGTGTTCCAGGTGTTTGGCGATAAAGACGTGCTGACCAACTACCAGCACGCGCGCGACGAACAGAAAGCCGCCGAGGCCGAGTTGGCCGCACTGGGCCGTCAGGAAGAGGCACTGCAAGGCCGCGTCGAGATGATGAAAAGCCGTGCCAGCCGCTACCTGGAGTGGGTGGGCCTGAGCAAGCGCATCACCCGCCTACGCGACGAGGCGCTGCCGGTGCTGGGCCTGATCGACGGCCGCGCCGCCACCGGCAAGCTGTGGCAGGACTACCGCCGCCTGCAGGGCGATTACCTGGGCGTCAGCCGCCAGCACCGCGACACGCTGCAGCTGGTGGCCACGCTGCGCGAGGCAGAAAGCAGCGCGCTGGCAGCGCGTGACGCGGCAGAAACGGTGCGCAAGCAAGCGCAAGACGCCTTCATGCAGGCGCGTGACGCCGAACGCGACATTGCCAGCCAGCTGAAAGAGCGCGACCGCCTGCAAGCGCTGGCCAGCCGCGAATACGGCGAAGACGCCGCCACGCTGGGCCACAAGTTGGCCGCACTGCGCGACGCCAACGAGCGCCTGCGTGACACGCTGAAAGCGCAAAAGACCGAACGCGACGGCTACAGCGCCGAGCTGGCCGCGCTGGAGGGCGGCAAGCCGCGTGCACCGGAAGACGTGCGCCACTTCCGCGCCGCGCTGGACGAAGCCGGCATCGGCCACCAGATGCTGGCCGACATTATCGAGGTGACCGACAGCCGCTGGCAGGGCGCCGTCGAAGCCTTGCTCAAACCGTACCGCCACGTGGTGCTGCTGCAAGACGCCGCCGACCGCCGTGCCGCCTGGCAGCTGGGCGAGAAGCTGCGTTACCGCCACTTTGTGGTACCGGAAACCGCCAGCGCACCGCGTGCGCGTAGCGGTAGCCTGCTGGAAGTGGTGCGCTTTGCCGCCGACGCGCCGGACTGGCTGTACCAGCAGATGAACCGCGTCAGCCGCGTGGCCAGTGTGGCCGACGGTGCTGCCGAAGACGGCGACTGGATCACGCCGGAAGGCTACTTCCGCGAGCGCCGCGGTGCGCGCCACATCGGCGTACCGGCGCACGATTTCGCCTTTGGCGAAGCCGCGCGCCAGGCCCGGCTGCAGGCGCTACGCGACGCGCTGAAAGCGCTGAACGTGGCCATGCTGCGCCACGAAGAGCAGCTGGTGGCCGGCACCCGCGAGGCCGCGCAGCTGGCCGAGTACCTGTCCGGTATGGACGCCATCCGCCTACTGGATAGCCGCGCCGAAGAATTTGCCGCCCTGGCGGCACAGGCCGACAGCCTGAAGCAGGCGGTGGCCGAGGCCGGCGAAAGGTTGGCCGCCGCCCAGGCCGAGCGCGACGCCGCCGAGCAGCGCTACAGCGACGCGCGTATCGCGCACGACCGTGTGTGCCAGCGCGAACAGGACAGCCTGCAGCGCGAGCACAAGGCACGCGCCGACATGGAGCAGGCACGCCGTGCCATCCGTCGCCATCTGGCCGAGCTGCGCGACTGCCGCAGCCACTTGCCGGCCGCGGCGCAGGATGCGGTCTTTGTGGCGCAGCTGGCCGACGAGTTCGAATCGGCCGCCGACGTGCGCCACGAGATCAACTATCTGGAAGAAAGGTTGGCCGCAGGCGAGTGGGAGCGCGACGACGCGGTACTGCAGCTCAAAGACAAGCTGCAGGAAGACCTGAGCAGCCTGACGCGCGAATGCCAGCGCCGCCAGGCCGAGGTAGAACGCGCCGCCGGCCTGACCAGCGATGCGCGCGACGCCTACCTGGGCAAGCTGCGCGCCACGGTACGCGCCTACGGTCACAACGTGAAGCGCCTGGGCGAGCTGGCCGGTATTGGCGTGGAAGTGGAGCTGCCCACGCTGGCCAACGACGACGCCTTGCTGGCGCAGGCCGGCCTGGTGCTGAAGTTCAACTTCGACCAGAAAGGCCTGATGGGCCTGAACGACGGCGAAGCGTCCGGCGGCCAGCAGGTAATGAAGTCGCTGATCATGCTGATCGGCCTGATGATGGACGAAAGTAACCCGTCCGGCTTTGTATTCATCGATGAGCCGTTTGCCCACCTGGACATTTTCAACATCGACCGTGTGGCGGGCTTCCTCAAGGCCACCGAGGCACAGTACCTGATCACCACGCCCAATACGCACAACATCAATATCTTTGCGCCGTCCGGCCTGACGCTGGCTACGCGCAAGAAGCGGCCGGGCGAACAGTGGGCACCGCCTATCCTGCAAACCCGCCGCCGTGTGGATGCGGCGTCATAAACCCCAACCCGGCCTGGCCGGGTTTTTCTTTGGTGCGCACTTGATAACAGATGGATAGACATTCGTAACGTATGCTAATAGAATGGCTTTTTTTGACTTTGGCATAAATCATGAAAAAGCTTGCGCTTGTGTCCCTGCTGTCTCTTGCCCTGTGCGGCCCTGCCCAGGCCTTTGGCCTGAACACCTTGCTGAGTGCCGGCACCGATCTGGTGAAGTCCGCCACCCTGTCCGACGCCGAAGTGCAGGCCATGGCCGCCGAGTCCAGCAAGGCGCTGGACAAGCAGGCCAAAGTGGCCGCCGCCGGTAGCCCGCAAGCCAAGCGTCTGGCCAAGATCGTAAGCGGCCTCAGCAGCGAAGATGGCCTGAAGCTGAACTTCAAGGTGTATCTGGATAAAGAAGTCAACGCCTTTGCCATGGCCGACGGCACCGTACGCGTGTACAGCGGCCTGCTGGACAAGATGACCGACGACGAAGTGCGCTATGTCATTGGCCACGAAATCGGCCACGTGAAGCTGGGCCACAGCAAAAAAGCCATGCAGGTTGCCTACGCCGCTTCTGCCGCGCGCAAAGCGGCTGCCGGTAGCGGTAACGCCAATGTGGCGGCGTTTTCCGAGTCGGAAATGGGCGAGCTGAGCGAGCAAATCCTGCACGCGCAGTTCTCGCAATCGCAGGAAAGCGATGCCGATGCCTATGCTGTAGATTTTCTGAAACGCCATAGCTACAAGCTGGACGCCGCGCCGTCTGCCCTGCGCAAGCTGGCCGCGCTGTACGGCAACGACAGCAGCCTGCTGTCCAGCCACCCGGCCGCCGGCGACCGGGCCGACAAGGTAGAAAAACTGATCAAGTAAGCCTGCCGGCACTGCCGCAGATGCTGAATCGCAAGCCCTTTTGCCATGCAAAAGGGCTTTTTGTTGTGCTATTGCACCATTAGGGGCAAACGGGTTTGCCGTGCCGCAAAGGCCGGCCTGCTTTGCCGTGTGCGTGTTTGTCATGGCCGCTACACTAATGGCTCGATGAAACCTGCGAGAGCGCATCATGACAAAACGACTTCTGGCCGTGCTGGCCTCCCTGGCCATGCTGGCGCCTTGCGTCCAGGCCGAGACACTGGTGGATGCGGCCAACCCTGCTGCCTTGTCCGAGCTGGCGCGTGGCTACGGTTCGGCCGAGCTGGGTAAAACCGAGCGTGGTAACCCGAAGATCAAGGGGCGCATGGATGGCATGGCCTATACCATTTTCTTTCTGCAGTGCGAGAAGGGGGAAAAGTGCCGCGATGTGCAGCTCAGTGCCGGTTGGTCAGGCTACGAGGTCAGCCAGGCTCAGCTATCGGCATGGAATAGCAGCAAAAACTACAGCAAGGCGTATCTGGACGAAGAGAACGACCCGATTCTGGAAATGGATGTGGTGATGAGCCCGGGGATGAGCCCGGCAGCATTCGAGCGCGCATTGGGGCTATGGAAAAAAGCGCTGCGTGATTTTCGCAAGGACGTGCTGAAAGTGGCCGATTGACACCGCATCTGGCCCTGGTGTCACGCCATGGTCATGTTGGGCATGACAAAACCAAGCACTTGCTCGACAATGTCGGCTCACCGATTCGGGAGATTCCCATGCGTACCCTGACTTCCTTGCTGGGCAATTCACAAAAGCTGGACGGCGGCGCCATGTTCGGCAATGCGCCGCGTGCAGTATGGGCCGGCTGGCTGGCACCGGACGAGCAAAACCGCGTGCCACTGTGCTGCCGCTGCCTGCTGGTAGAAGAGGCGGATGGTCGCCGCATCTTGCTGGAAACCGGCATCGGGGCATTTTTTGCCCCCAAGCTGCGCGAGCGTTACGGCGTGCTGGAGGAAAACCACGTGCTGCTGGCGTCGCTGGCCGCACACGGGCTAAGCCACGAGGATATCGATGTGGTGGTGCTGTCGCACCTGCATTTCGACCACGCTGGCGGGCTGTTGGCCGCATGGGATGGCGGGCCGGCGCGCTTGCTATTTCCCAATGCACAGATCGTGCTGGGGCGCGAAGCCTGGCAGCGCGCACTCAACCCGCACCCGCGCGACCGTGCTTCGTTTGTGCCGGAGTTGGTGGCGCTGCTGGAAAGCTGTGGCCGCCTGGTGCTGGTGGATGGCGAGCAGCCGCCGGCCTGCCTGCCGGCGGACTGGCGCTTTGGCGTGTCGCACGGCCATACGCCGGGCATGCTGCTGGCCGAGATCCCCATGCCGGATGGCCCGGTGGTGTTTGCTGCGGACCTGATTCCCGGCGCGCCGTGGGTGCACGTGCCCATCACCATGGGCTACGACCGTTTTCCCGAGCAGCTGATAGACGAAAAGCGCAGCTTGCTGCAGCGCCTGGTGGCAGCGCACGGGCGCTTGTTTTTTACCCACGACCCGGCTGTGGCCTGTGCGCCTGTGCTTTTTGATGCCGACAAGCAGCGTTTTGCGGTGATGGCGGGGCAGGCGAGCTTGCAGCGGCAGGCTAGCTAGGCCACGTTTGTACTGCCTGGCCGTGCCGGTGGCGGGGTGTTTTGACAGAGCTGCTTTTTTGTTATGCCAGTGGAAATGTGTGGCGTATGTTTAACATATTATACGACACTTAAACGCATGTTTGCGGCACAATAAGCCACAGTTTTGCGAGGGGGGTACCCCCCGCAGTGCTGTGGCTTTTTTGTTGTATTAGCTAGCTTATTGCCTTGTTTTTTAAAGATTTATGACGGGCGTGCTAAGCAGCGCTTTGGCGGTTTTGTGGCGGGCTTACTAGTGGCAGGGCTGCCATCTGGCGCTCGCTGTGTTTAATAAATTGCTCGGTTTGTGTTGCGGGCTGGCTATAATGCCCCCACAACAAAAGTAACAAGCCGATTGAGCGTGGCCGTTTTGCCTGCCTGTTGCAGGCCGGGGTCACACTTGCCGAAACACTGCATTGGGAGAAGGAGACTCAGACATGCTTGTCTGGTTCGTCGTCATGTATCTGGCCGTTACCGTGGGTATTGGCCTGTACGCATCTACACGCGTGAAAAACGCAAAAGATTTTGCTTCTGCTGGTGGAAGCATGCCGTTGCCTGTCGTGACTGCCATGGTATTCGCTACCTGGTTTGGTTCCGAGGCGGTGCTAGGAATTCCATCCACGTTCCTGGAGGAAGGTTTTGCCGGCATTATCGAAGACCCGTTCGGTTCGTTCGGTTGCTTGATGCTGGTGGGTGTCCTGTTCGCCCGCCGACTGTACCGCATGAACCTGCTGACCATTGGTGATTTTTTCCGTAATCGCTACGGCAATACTGTAGAAGGCATTACCAGTGTGGTCATCATCTTGTCTTACCTGGGCTGGATTGCCGCACAGATGACCGCGCTGGGCGTGGTATTCAACGTGCTGTCCGAAGGCAGTATTACCACGACCCAGGGTACGCTGATCGGTGCCGTGATCGTACTGGTTTACACCTTGTGTGGTGGCATGCTGTCCGTGGCGTTTACCGATTTCCTGCAAATGTCGGTGATCGTGGGCGGCCTGATTTATCTGGTGTATCTGGTGTCGGGCATGGCTGGCGGTTTTGACGTGGTGGTGGCCAAGGCAGCTAGCGAGAACAAGCTGTCTTTTATCCACGACACCAGCCCCAAAGGGATTGTGGCCTTTATTGGCGCGGCGGTAACCATGATGCTGGGTTCCATCCCGCAGCAGGATGTGTACCAGCGCGTGATGTCGGCCAAGAACGAAGACGTGGCGGTAAAAGGCTCCATTCTGGGTGCCTGCATGTATCTCACCTTCTGCATGCTGCCTATTTTCTTGGCCAGTGCTGCGGCCCTGATCGACCCGGAAATGGTGAAGGCCCAGTTGGGGATTGACCCGCAGATGGTGCTGCCACGTCTGATTCTGGACAAGACACCGCTGTTTGCCCAGATCATGTTCTTTGGCGCGTTACTGTCGGCCATCATGTCTACCGCATCGGGTACGCTGATGGCACCGTCGGTTACTTTTACCGAGAACGTGTTGAAGCACTTCATGCCGAAAATGACTGACCGTCAGTTCATCAAGGCGATGCGTATTGCTATTGTGGTCGCTGCAGTATCAACCACCGCTTTTGCGCTGTATTCCGATGCCAGCATTTACGAGATGGTAGGCAATGCTTACAAAGTAACACTGGTGGCCGCTGTCGTACCGCTGTTTGCCGGTCTGTTCTGGCAGCGTGCCACTACGCAGGGGGCTTTGACGTCCATGCTGCTTGGTGCTGCTACCTGGATCCCATTGGAACTGACGCTAACCGACGATGCCTTCTGGCCACCACAGCTTGCCGGCTTGCTGATGAGCCTGCTCGGCATGGTTTTGGGTAGCCTGTTGCCACAGATCATTGGCGATTACCGCCAGGCTGGCGCTCCGGCTCAGGTGGCTGGGCATACGCCGCCGCAAACGCAGGCGGGCTAAAGTGCTCTACCTGCTGCCAGACAGGGGACCATGACTTTGGGTCGGGCAGCAGGGTCATCCTGATACCGGGGCATCTGCCCCGGTTTTTTTGCGTGAACAGTTTGTTGCGCCGTGGCCGCTTGCCCACTGTCCAAGCACATGGCATGGTGAGTAAATGAAAACGACCCCTGTGCGCCTTGCCTATCTGCTGCTGACCCTGACTGCGCTGTTCTGGTCGGGTAATTTCGTGCTGGCCCGTGCCATGCACGCCAGCGTCGCCCCGATGACGCTCTCCTTTGCCCGCTGGGCCATTGCGCTGTGCCTGCTACTACCTTTTGGCTGGCGGCCAGCCTGGCAGCAGCGTGCATTGTGGCTGCCGCACTGGCGGCGCCTGCTGCTACTGGCGTTATTGGGCGTCACCGGCTTCAACTCGCTGGCCTACTGGGGCCTGCAGTACACCGCCGCCACCAACGCGGTGTTGCTTAACTCGTTTATTCCTATTCTGATCGTGCTGTTCGGTGCGCTGTTCTTCGGCATGAAAATCAGCCTGCGCCAGGCGCTGGCGGTAGGTATTTCTTTTATCGGCGTGCTGTTCATCGTGGCGCACGGCGACTGGCACAGGTTGGCCGCACTGGATATCAACCGTGGTGACGCAGTGGTGTTTCTGGCCATGGTGGCGTGGGCGCTGTACACCTTGCTGCTCAAACCCTTGCCTCCGCAGCTTGACCGCATCGGCCTGCTCACCGTGCTGGTAGCCATCGGCTTGCTGGGTATCGCGCCGCTGTTTGCGGCCGAGCTGGCCAGCGGCCGCCATACCCCGCTTAGTGGCAGCACGCTGGCCACCTTTGCCTACGTCGGTACGCTGCCGTCGGTGGCGGCGTACTACTTTTACAATCTGGGTGTGGCCCGTGTCGGCGCGGCGCGCGCCGGCATGTTCATCCACCTGATGCCGGGCTTCGGCGCCGTGCTGTCCATGCTGTTTCTGGGCGAGGCGCTGCAGTGGTACCACCTGGCGGGTATCGGGCTGATCCTGTCGGGCGTGGTGCTGGCTACCCGGGCGGGTAAGAGTTGAGGGTAAAGGGAGAGTATGAGCCGTTTCTGGAGCAACACGGTCAAAACCCTGCAGCCGTATGTGCCGGGTGAGCAGCCTCGTATCAGCGGGCTGATCAAGCTCAATACCAACGAAAACCCGTACCCGCCATCGCCTGCCGTGCATGCGGCCATCGCGGCGGCAAACGATGCGGCGCTGAGGTTGTACCCCGACTCGCAAGCCAGCGCACTGCGTGAAGGCATCGCGCGCTATTACCACCTAACGCCAGCACAGGTGTTTGTCGGCAATGGCTCGGACGAGGTGCTGGGGCTGGCGTTTCTGGCCTTGCTGAAACACGAGGCACCACTGCTGTTTCCGGATGTCAGCTACAGTTTTTACCCGGTGTACTGCGGCCTGTACGGTATTGCCTACCGTACCGTGGCGCTGACGGCAGACTTCCGCATCGCGGTCGACGACTACCGGCAGCCTTGCGGCGCCATCATTTTCCCCAATCCCAATGCGCCCACCGGTGGCTTGCTGCCGCTGGCCGAGATCGAAGACTTACTGCAGGCGCAGCCAGACGTGCCGGTGGTGATCGACGAGGCGTATATCGATTTTGGCGGCGACAGCGCGGTAGCGCTGATCGATCGCTACCCCAACCTGCTGGTGGTGCAGACGCTGTCCAAGTCGCGCAGCCTGGCCGGGCTGAGAGTAGGGCTGGCACTGGGGCATCCGCAGCTGATCGAGGCGCTGGAGCGGGTGAAAAACAGTTTCAACTCCTACGTGCTGGACCGCCCGGCGCAGGCCGGGGCGCTGGCTGCTTTCGAAGACGACGCTTACTTTCGCCAGTGCCGAGATGCCGTCATCAACAGCCGAGAGCGCCTGAATGCCGGTTTGCGGGAGCGCGGGTTTTCGGTACTGCCGTCGGCGGCCAACTTCGTGCTGGTGACGCACTCGCAGTATGACGCTGTGTGGTTGGCTGCCAAGCTACGCGAGCGCGCCATTGTTGTGCGCCACCTGGCCCAGCCCCGCATCGCGCAATATCTGCGCATCAGCATTGGCACCGGCGTCGAATGCGATGCCTTGCTGCAGGCACTGGACACCATTCTGAATTTCAATGGAGCAAGTACATGAGCGAGCAAGACAAACAGGCCGGGCTGGCGCGGCGCACGCAGGTGATGGGCGAGGCGTTTGCCACGCGCGCGATGAGCGATCTGGACGCTTTTAGCCGCCCGCTGCAGGACTGGCTGAACGAGCACGCCTGGGGCAGCACCTGGCAGCGCGACGGTATCGACCTGAAAACCCGTAGCCTGCTGACCTGCGCCATGTTGGCCGCACTGGGGCGCAGCCAGGAGTTGAAAGGCCATCTCCGCGGCGCCATCAATAACGGTGCCAGCCTGGTGGAAATCCGCGAAACGCTGCTGCACTGCGCCGTGTACGCCGGCGCACCCGCCGCGGTCGAAGCGTTCCGCGCCGCGCGCGAGGTGCTGGCCGAGCTGGGCTTGTCGCTACCGGACGACGCGCAGCCCTGATTGCGGCGCTTTGCGGCCAACCCTGCTACCAGCGGGGTTGAATTTTCGCCAGCTTGCCCCACACTCAGCCCATTACCCACTGTTCTTACCCAAAGGAAACATGCAATGGCAACCGTTACCCTCAAAGGCAACCCTGTAGACGTAGCCGGTACCCTGCCGGCTGCTGGCAGCGCCGCCCCGGCTTTTACCCTGACCGCTGGTGACCTGTCCGATGTGGGTCTGGCTGCTTTTGCCGGCAAGAAAAAGATCCTGAACATCTTCCCGTCGGTGGATACCCCGACCTGCGCTACCTCGGTACGCAAGTTCAACGAAAAAGCCGCCGCCCGTGACGGCGTGGCTGTACTGTGCATCTCCGCCGACCTGCCGTTCGCACAAAAACGCTTCTGCGGCGCCGAAGGCATCGAAGGCGTGGCCAACCTGTCCACCTTCCGCAACCCGGGCTTTGCCGAAGCCTACGGCGTGAAGCTGGCCTCCGGCCCGCTGGCCGGCCTGACTGCCCGCGCCGTGGTGGTACTGGATGAAAACGACCAGGTGCTGCACAGCGAGCTGGTGGCCGAGATTGCCGACGAGCCGAACTACGACGCGGCACTGGCCGTGCTGTAAGACAGCCAGGTCGAGAACGCGAAAAACCGGTCAGCTTGCGCTGGCCGGTTTTTTATTGCGTTGAGCTTGTGTCGGGGCGCTAGGCCGCAGCAGGCACTATCCCGCCAGCGCCGGGTAGCGCCGGGGGAGGTGTGCGGCCAACCCTGGCCTGCGGCTGGGTGCGGAACCACGCCAGGTCCTGGTTCAGTTGCTGCGAGGCGTCGGTCAGGCGGCCCATAGCCGGGGCCAGCGTCTGCATCTGGCCAAAGATGCCGGCGGCCAGCGTGGCCACTTCATCGCCCTGGCTCACGATATTGTCGCTGGCGGCGTGCTGCGCCTGGCGCGCGTCTTCGATGTCGCGCATGGCCTGGCGGAAGGCGGCCATGGCATCGTCGGCTTGTAGCAGCGCCTGGTTCAGCGTTTCTTGTGCGCCAATGCTGTGCTCGCCAGCCTGGTGGGCTTCGTTCATGGTGGCGGCGAGCGCCTGGCTGGCGGACTCCACCCGCAGCAGGGTGTCGAAGATGCGTGCCGTGGCGCTTTCGGTGCGTTCGGACAGCTTGCGTACCTCGTCGGCCACCACGGCAAAGCCACGGCCTGCTTCGCCGGCACGGGCGGCTTCGATGGCGGCATTCAGCGCCAGTAGATTGGTTTGCTCGGCTACATCACGAATCAGCGTGCTGATCTGGGCAATATCGCGGATGGCGGTTTTCAGCTGCTCGGCGTCGTGCACGCCGCCTTGCAGGCGTACCGACAGCTTGTGCAGCGTGTCGGCGGTGCTGGTGGCCAGGCTACGGGCGTGGCCGGTGCGTTCGCTGCCGTTGTCGGCATGGCTCACCGCCTGCAGCAGCGCCTGGCTGATGCGCAGGTTGCCGCCGGCAATCTCGCCTGCCGCTGCACGGGTGTTTTCGGCCTTGTCCGCCTGTTGCTGTGTGACGGTAATGACCTGGCCGGTAAGCGCCAGGATGCCGCGAGCTTCGTGCTCGCTCTGCGCTGCGGTGCTGCGCACGGTGGCCAGCAGGGTGGTGAGTTTGTCCAGGAAGCGGTTGATATGGCGCGCGGCTTGCGATAGTTCGTCAGCACCGCGTACCGGCAGGCGGGCGGCCAGGTCACCTTCGCCCAGCTGGTCGGCTGCGCGCTGCATGGCGGCGATCTGCGTTTTCAGCCGGCGCGCCAGCAGCACTTGCGACAGCACCACTATCACGCTGGCCAGGCCCAGCGGCCCCAATACCAGCAGCACCAGCCGGCCCAGTGCACCCTGCATGGCGGTTTCGGCCTGGGCGAGCAGCTGGCGTTCCGACAGCAGGCGCTGGTCGATCAGGCTGGCAAGTGGCTGCAGGCTGAGTTTGTACGCTTCTTCCGGGATGGACAGTGCATCTTCCGGCGAGGTCTCGGCAATCTTGATCGCCGACTGCAGGTTCTGGTGGTAAGCCTGCCAGTGCTGGCTGGCCTGCTTGCCGAAGCTGTCGCGTTCGGCAGCTGGCAGGGCGGCCACGATGGCGGCAATCAGCTGGCGGCTGCTGCCGTTGACGGCGGCAAGCCTGCTGGCGGTATCGGGCAGTAGCGGGTCGGCGCGCGATAGTGACAGCACGTCGGCTTTCAGCGTTTGCAGGTTGGCCGATAGCTGCTGGCGGCCACGGTATTGTTCAAAATCACTGCGTAGCGACCACAGCTGCTGGCTGCTCAGCAACATGACGGCCAGCAGGCAGGCGAGCGTGAGAATTACAGTGAGCCACAAGCGTTTGACCAGCGTCATTTTAAATTCATCCTTATTAAAACTGGGCGCAGTGTAGGCGGCCAACGTTACTGGCAGATGACACTTAACCTGAATGACGCAGGCTTGTAACCGAGGTTGGGTTTACCCGGTCGGCAAGACAAAGCGGCACCCGCTTTTCAGCCTAGGTGCCGCTTGTTAAGGTGTAGTGAAAGATGCGTTACAGCGCAGCGTCGGCCGCGGCGCTGGCCTTGTGTTTGTCCATCACCTTCACGTAGTGCTCGGCCGAGTACTTGAAGTAAGCCAGCTCGCCTGCGGTGAGCGGTCGCACCTGCTTCACCGGGTTACCCAGGTACAGGTAGCCGCTTTCCAGGCGCTTGTTGGGCGGCACCAGGCTGCCGGCGCCGATCAGTACGCGGTCTTCGATAACAGCGCGGTCCAGGATGATGCTGCCGATGCCGATCAGTACTTCGTCGCCGATGGTGCAGCCGTGCAGGGTGACGTGGTGGCCGATGGTGACATGGCGGCCGATGACCAGCGGCGCGCCTTGCGGGTCGCTTTCCTTGCGATGGCTGACGTGCAGCATGGCAAAATCCTGCACATTACTGCCTTCGCCGATGCTGATGCGGTTGACGTCGCCGCGGATCACGGCGCAGGGCCATACCGACACGTTGGCCGCCAGCGCTACCTCGCCGATCACCACGGCGGCGTCGTCGATATAGCAGCTGGGGTCGATGTGCGGGCGGTGCCCGTCGTAGGAACGGATATTGCGATTCACGGAATTGTCCTTATCTTCAGTCTGTCTATGCGCGGGTGATGCTGCGCCACTTTCCACAGGATGCCAAACATGACCACCAATCCGCTACTGGACTTTAGCGATCTGCCGCGCTTTGCCGCGATCAAACCCGAACACGTGACCCCGGCGCTGGACGTGCTGCTGGCCGAAGCGCGCGCTGCGGTAGCGCAGGTGATCGCCGCCGGCGGCGACGACTGGGACAGTGTGTCCGAGCCGCTGTCCGACGCCACCGAGCGCCTGTCGCGCGCCTGGGGCGTGGTGGGCCACCTCAATAGCGTGATGGGCAATACCGACGGCCTGCGCGAGGTGTACAACGCCGAAATTCCGCGCATTTCCGCCTTCTTTACCGAGCTGGGGCAAAACCTGGACCTGTTTGCCCGCTTCAAGGCGGTGGCGGCCAACCCGGCCTTTGCCGGCGCCAGCGCCGCGCGCAAGAAAATCATCGACAACGACCTGCGCGACTTCCGCTTGTCCGGTGCCGAGCTGCCGGACGTGCAGAAAGCGCGCTTTGCCGAGCTGTCCAGCCGCCTGGCCGAGCTGTCCAGCCAGTTCTCGCAAAACGTGATGGACGCTACCGACAGCTTCAGCCTGTATATCGACGACGTGGCCGAGCTGGCCGGCATTCCGGAAGATAGCTTGGCCATGTACGCCGCCATGGCCGAAGCCGACGGCCAGCCGGGCAAGTACAAACTGGGCCTGCAGTTCCCGTTGTTGTTCCCGGTGCTGCAGTACGCCGACAATCGTGCGCTGCGCCAGCAGCTGTACGAAGCGAACGCCAAGCGCGCCAGCGAGTTTGGCCCGGCCGAGCAGGACAACACCGCGCTGATCCGCGAGCGCCTGGTGCTGGCTGCCGAAGAGGCGCAGCTGCTGGGTTTTGCCAACTACGCCGAGCTGTCGCTGTACACCAAGATGGCCGAAAGCCCGCAGCAGGTGATCGACTTCCTGCGCGACCTGGCCGCCCGCGCCAAGCCCTACGCGCAGCAGGATCGCGCCGAGCTGGAAGCCTTCGCCCGCGCCGAGCTGGGCCTGGACACGCTGGAAGCGTGGGACATCAGCTACGCCGCCGAAAAACTGCGCGTGGCGCGCTATGCGTTCTCCGAGCACGAAGTCAAACAGTACTTCCCCGAGCACAAGGTGCTGGCCGGCCTGTTCAGCGTGGTACACAAGCTGTACGGCATCAGCGTAGCAGCCCGCGACGCCGAAACCTGGCACCCGGACGTGCGCTACTACCAGATCCACAAGGACGGTGCGCTGCTGGGCGGTTTCTACCTCGACCTGTATGCCCGCGACGGCAAGCGCCCCGGCGCCTGGATGGACGACGTGCGTGGCCGCCGCGTGACAGGTGGCCAGGTGCAGACGCCGGTAGCCTACCTGGTGTGCAACTTTACCCGCCCGTTGGGCGACAAGCCGGCTACTTTTACGCACGATGAGGTCACCACGCTGTTCCATGAATTCGGCCACGGCCTGCACCATCTGCTGACGCGCGTGGACGAGCTGGGCGTGTCCGGTATCAGTGGCGTGGAGTGGGACGCGGTGGAGCTGCCCAGCCAGTTCATGGAGAACTTCTGCTGGGAGTGGGACGTGCTGCAGGGCATGAGCGCCCACGTGGATAGTGGCGAGCCGCTGCCGCGCGCGCTGTACGACAAGATGCTGGCCGCCAAGAACTTCCAGAGCGGCATGCAGACCGTGCGCCAGCTGGAGTTCTCGCTGTTCGACATGCAGCTGTATACCGCGGCCAACCCTGACAGTGTGGACTGGCAGGCGCTGCTGGAGCAGGTGCGCGACGAAGTGGCGGTTAACCGCCCGCCAGCGTACAACCGTTTTCCCAACAGCTTCAGCCATATCTTTGCCGGCGGTTACGCGGCGGGCTATTACAGCTACAAGTGGGCCGAGGTGCTATCGGCCGACGCCTACGCCGCTTTCGAGGAAGCCGGTGGCGCCAACCCGGCAGTGGGGCACAAGTTCTGGGACGAAGTGCTGGCAGTGGGCGGCAGCCGCCCGGCGCTGGCATCGTTCCGCGCCTTCCGCGGCCGCGACCCGCAGATCGACGCGCTGCTGCGCCACAGCGGCATGAGCGCGCCGGCGACGGTGTGATCATTACCCTGCATTGCGGCCAACGTTGGCTGCTGTACAGGGTGACAACACAAGGGCAAGCCATACGGCTTGCCCTTGTGCTTTGTCGCCAGGCGTACAGGAGGGGTTACCACCCTGGCAGGGGGGCGTCGGTGCGCCAGCCAGGGTGCATCTTGGCCTTGATAATGGCCTTTATTATCGATGACCTGCTGGTTATCGATATTTGCCAAATCAATAATGTGGCTATGTTTTATCGGTAAAAATCGCTTGCGATAGGGTGCTCCTGTTCCGTACGCATTGGTCTTTCAGACCGGTGCCGCCGGGATGCCATTTACGGTATGGAAACAGGAGATCTACCTATGAAATCGATCAGCCTTGTCATGGTGGCCGCCTTGCTGTCGACCGCCTGCGCCAGTATGACTATTGGCGAGCAGCCATCTGCTACCCCGCCCCAGCTTGTGCGTGCCCAGGGGGGCGGCATTGTCTGGGATACACCTGGCGCCTTCGGCCCGGTACCTCCGGCTGTGGCGGCCAAAGGTGCCGCCAGATGTGCCTTGCTCAATACGGCTAGCCAAACTTACCGCGCACTGGGCTATCACCCTTATGCAAAAGATATGGGCGGCCAGCTATTGCCAGAGGGGGGCTTTTACTGCGTGCCGAATTGAGTTTCGCGCCCGGTGCGCGGGGCATTGGCCCAGGCGGTCTGCATTGTGCAGGCCGCTTTTTTGGCATGCGGGCAAGACTGTACATTTGTTGACGCCTGCTGTTTGAACTAGGCACCGCCGGAGCCAGCATGGCGCTATCAATGCCCCCTGGTATCTCGGCATGACCAATCTCGCCAGTATATTTAAGCGCAATGCATGCTGCTCTTTGTGGTGCTGGCGGCGCCCCCCTTTGCTGCGCCCGCTACCGTGGCGCAGTGGCAGGGCATAACCCGTGCCGCGTGCAGTCAGTGCGCAGTCTGAGCGTGGGGGGGGGGGCTTATTGTGAGCGCTATCCCGGCTGTGCTGCCGGCGGCGCATTGCAGCTGTGCGTTACCGGGCAAGGTGGCCATAGCTGGCCGGGTGGTGGCTGTACCCGCCTTGGCCAGGCTGGTACAGCGCAGGCGCTGGATGCCAATGCGGTGATGCGGGCGTTTTTTAGTGGCATGCCATCAAAGCCACGACGCTTGCTGAACAGTCTGTGCGCAGTGCGGGCGAGCCAAGGGCACCGCGGTGCGTTAGCATGCAGTTTGCCAGTTTCAGGAGAGCGCCATGATCAGCCATATTGACCACGTGGTATTGACCGTTACCGACATTGAAGCGTCGGTGGCTTTTTACCGCCGGGTTTTGCAGATGGAGGCGGTGACCTTTGCCAATGGCCGTCGCGCGCTGCACTTCGGCAACCAGAAAATCAATCTGCAGCTGTTGGGGCAAGAGCCGCGTAACCGCGCCGCAGTGGGCTCGGGCGACCTGTGCCTGATCACCCGTTGGCCGCTATCGCAGGTGGTGGCGCATCTGCAGGCCGAGGGCGTCGATATTGTCGAAGGCCCGGTAGCCAAAACCGGTGCGCAAGGTGTGATCCAGTCGGTGTATTTTCTGGACCCGGACCAGAACCTGATCGAGGTCAGCGTTTACCCGCCACAGGCATAGGCAGCTTTTTTGCCGGTAGCGGGAACCAAGTACGCCGCACCGGCTCACACCATGACTGTGTGTCTAGCAGGCACAACAGTGAGCGAACTTGACTGTGTTTACCCCCGCCCGGTGCGGGGGCATTTTTTTTGCCCGCCCGGATGCTGCTGTGCCGGACGTAGCGCGACAAGGGCCTTTCGCCATGCGAAAGGCCCTTGTCGCGCTACGTACTGGTGTGTCAGCGCTGCACGGCAGCCAGCATCACCCCAGCCAGCACAAACAGCCCGCCAGAGGTGCGCGAGAAACGCTGCAGGCGTTGGCCGTGTGCCAGCCAGCCACCCAGGTGGCCACCGGCGGCGGCCAATGCCACGGCTACCACCATGTCCGCTACCACCCAGGTGGCGGCCATGGTCAGGTACTGCGGCCACAGCTCGCGGCTGGTATCCAGAAAGCGCGGCAGCAAAGCCGAGAAAAATACGGTGTCTTCCGGGTTGCTGACCGCCAGCAAGAATGCCGGACGAAAGCCGCTCCATAGCGGGCTGGCGCTACAGCCTTGCGCCTGGCCCAGCTGGAACGGCTTGCGCCACAGGGTGATACCCAGCCATACCAGATAGCCCGCGCCCAGCATCTTCACGATATTGAACGCTGTGGGTGAGGCAAACAGCAGGGCGGTAATGCCCAGTGCAGACAGTGCCATCAGGGTAAGTGCGCCGGCAGAAAAGCCCAGTGCGTTGGGCACGCCGCCACGGGCACCGTGCTGCGCGCCGTGTGACAGGGTAAGCAAGGGGCCGGGGCCCGGTGCCAGCATCAAGAGCACGATAGTGCCCAGGTACATCATCCAGTTGTGAAAATCCATAGCCAATACTCGTCTGCCCTGGCGTGCGCAGGCAGCATGCGGCCAACCTTGCGATGGTATGGTTACCGTGGCAGATGTAGGCAGGTAGCTGGCGTGCGGGCGGCAAGGCTTTACTGGCTGCTACCGTGCAACAGGCGCGGTGGCAAGCCATGATTTGATCGTTACTGCGGGAAAAAGGGCAGAAGCGAGGGGCGCTAACGCGGTGGCTCGGACTGGGTGTCCGGCTCGTCGGCGGGGGTCAGGCTATGACGGTGGGCAAAGCTGGGGGTGCGCAGGGCAAAGCTCTGGGCAAGCGGGGCAAGGCGGCCACGATGGGCGGCATTGGTGGGGCACAGCGTGCCCGGATTTTGCGCGGTTTGGCGCGGTTTTCTGGAAAACAATTTCTGCTTCCGGTGATGACGATGGTGCCATTCTAGGCGGGCTACGGCGGCGCTGGCAAGTTTTGTGTCTATTTTATTAATCGCACCATCCTGGTAAGTGGCTGCTTTTATTGGGTGTAGCCGGGTGGCGTGTTTGTAATATTAGCCGCGTTGCCAGCCTGCTAGCCACGCGCTAAGGTGTCGGGCTGTTATCAAAGGGAGAGCCCCATGCAACTAGCCACCTGGAACGTCAATTCGCTGAAAGTGCGCCTGCCGCACGTGGTGCAATGGCTGGCGGAAAACCCCATCGATGTACTGTGCCTGCAAGAGCTGAAGATGGATCACCCGGTATTTCCGCTGGCCGATATCGAAGCTGCGGGCTATCAGGCAGTGTGGTTTGGCCAGAAAACCTATAACGGCGTGGCCATTCTGGTAAAGAACGGGTGCACCATCAGTGATGTCGTGCAAGGCATTCCCGGTTATGAGGACGAGCAGCGCCGCGTGATTGCCGCCACCATTGATGGCGTACGCGTGATTTGCGCTTATTTCGTTAACGGTGAGGCGGTGGACTCGCCCAAGTACCAGTACAAGCTGGGCTGGCTGGCCGCGCTGGAAGGCTATGTGGCCAGCGAGTTGGCCCGCTACCCGGACTTTGCCCTGCTGGGCGACTACAACATCGCGCCCGAAGACCGCGATGTATACGACCCGGCAGGCTGGCACGAGCAAGTGCTGTGTACCACCCCGGAGCGCGACAGCTTTCGCCGCCTGATAGACATGGGGCTGGCAGACAGCTTCCGGCTGTTTAACCAGGAAGACAAGCAATACAGCTGGTGGGATTATCGCGCCATGATGTTCCGCCGTAATATGGGTGTGCGTATCGACCATATCCTGATTAGCGACAGCCTGAAGGCGCGGGCGACCGCCTGCGTTATCGATAAGGCACCGCGCAAATGGGAGCGGCCATCCGACCATACCCCGGTAGTGCTGACGCTGGCGTAAGTCCGGCACTGTGGCTGGCGATGTCGCGGTTATGGCCTGCAATGCATGGTTTTAAAGGGCATAGCAGGCCATGGCTGAAAATAAAAAAGCGAAATCGCTTGCCGGATACGGTCTTAGTGCGTATAACGTGGTCAAGCAAGATTTCAAGCTAGTTGATCCAAAGTTCAGAGTTGTTCCACTTCAAAAGCGGTACTCCATTGTTTCATCCGGTCCCTTCTTGATTATTTCGCTGACAGGCATTTCGCCTAATTTTTTACGTTTTTTCAAAAGGAAGACAAAATGGAAACCGGTACCGTTAAATGGTTCAATGATGCAAAAGGCTTTGGCTTCATCACTCCGGATGCAGGCGGCAACGACCTGTTCGCTCACTTCTCCGAAATCCAGGGCAACGGCTTCAAATCCCTGGCTGAAGGCCAGAAAGTAAGCTACGTATCCGGCATGGGTCAAAAAGGCCCACAAGCTACCAAAATCCAGCCGATGTAATATCGGTTGCCATTTTGCTGGCAATAAAAAAAGCCCCGCTTGCGGGGCTTTTTTCATGTCTGTAGCAAACGCCGGCTAGCGGCGGTTATGTGGTTTGCAGGGCTTAGCTTATCAGATCGCCATCTTTGACGATCGGGCGTGTCCAGCGCCAGGTAAGCCGTGCCAGTAGCAGCAGCAATCCCCCCCACAGGCTGAAGGCCAGCCAACGCACCGCGCTCCATGTGTTTTCCCCTGCGTGTGCCAGGCGGATGCTGGTGATATTGGGGTAGAGCGAAAACATATTGATGCGCCAGCCATAGGACGAGATGTAAGCGGGCTGCCGTGCGTTTTCCAGCGCCCGCGCAGTAGCCTGCACGTCGGAAGCATCAAACTTGAAGTACAGCGGCCAACCCCAGCCGGTGTCCTCATTGCGGTACACCCGCACGTCGTCGATGGCATGCTGGGTGTAGATCAGGTACATGTCGCGCACTGGTTGGTCGGGTGGATTCTGCTTGCTGATGGGGCCATCTTTGTCTGCCAGTTTGACCTCTACGCCGGTAATGGTGGTGATGGCGTGTTCGGGCAGGTAGTAGTCCAGCAGCAGGCTACCACCCAAGGCAAGCAAACCCAGTAGCGTCATGCCTGCCTTGCGGAGTTGTGCGCGCATTTTTATGGTTTTCCTTTAAAAATCATCAGGGTTAAGGGGCGTTGCACGATTATGCCCCTATACTTGCTGCCCTTGCCCGTGATTTTTCGTCATGCCAACCGTGAAGCGGATGGCATGACGAGCGGGCTGGCCGTTACACTGTCAGCGGGCCCTGCGATGCCAACCTGTTCACCCTGCTTGCCGGAGCTATTCATGCGCCTTATTCCTGCCGTACTCCTGTCTGTTTCGCTTGCCCCTGCTGCCCACGCGGCAGGTATGCCGGGGCAGTTCGACTACTACGTCATGGCCTTGTCGTGGTCGCCAGATTACTGTGCGGCACGCCCGGACGACCGCGAACAGTGCAGCCGCCAGTATGGTTTTGTGCTGCATGGTCTGTGGCCGCAGTATCTGCGTGGCTACCCGGCAGACTGCAGTCGCGAGCGTTTTGATGAAGGCATGCTGCAGCGGTTTTCCGGCCTCTATCCCAGCCGAAAACTGTACCGCCACGAGTGGGAAAAGCACGGTACGTGCAGTGGCCTGGGCCAGGCACAGTACCATCAGCTGGCAGCCAGCCTGAAAGCCAGGCTAGCCATACCGGTGGCCTATCAGGCTCCTGTGCAGCCTTTGCGCAAAACCCTGACCGAGCTGAAAGCCGAGCTGCAAGCGGCCAACCCCTGGCTGGGTACCCGTGCGCTGGCATTAGCGTGCAGCGGCGGTGGCCGCTTTCTGAAGGAAGTTTACGTTTGCACCGACAAGCAGGGCCGGCAGGGCAGGGCGTGCGGAGACGATGTGCTGGCAAGCGAGCGCCGCAGCTGCCGCCAGCCGGATATCCTGCTGCGTAGCGTACGTTGATGCCGATGAGAAACCAGATAAAAGCGCTGTTGGCCGCATGCTTATGCCTGCATGCTGTGTTGCTGTGGGCTGCCGAGCCGGTAGCACCGCGTATCGGGGTGGTGCTGGGCGGCGGCGGTGCCCGCGGTTTTGCCCACTTGGGTGTGTTGCAGGAGCTGGAAAAACTGCATGTGCCGATTGCCTGCATCGCGGGTACCTCGGCTGGCGCGTTGATCGGCGGAGCTTATGCCAGCGGCCAGCCATTGGCCGAGCTGGAGCGCCAGTTTGCGGCTGCCGACTGGGAAACCCTGCTGTCCGGCAAACCGCGGCGCCAGGACGTGCCATATAGCCGCAAGCAGAGCGACAGCCGCAACTATTTCGACCTTACTGTCGGCTTTCGCGATGGCAAATGGCGTTTGCCCAAGGCCGCCATCAATGCCCAGGGTATCGACTTGTTCATCCGTCAGCTGACCCGCGCCCGCAGCGAGGCCAGCTTCGACCGCCTGGCGATTCCCTTTCGCGCGGTGGCCACCGATCTGGAAAGCGGCGAGCCGGTGGTATTCGACGGCGGCGACCTCAGCCTGGCCATGCGCGCCAGTATGGCGGTACCCGGCATGTTCGCCCCGGTGGAAGATCGCGACCGCGTACTGGTGGACGGCGGCCTGGCGCGCCAGCTGCCGGTAGAGGAGCTGCAAGGCCGTTGCGCCGACGTGCTGATCGTCATCGACGTCGGCACGCCGCCGGTGCCGCGCGAGCAGCTGGGCAGCTTTCTGGACGTGCTGGACCAGACCACCTACCTGATGGTGGCGCGCAACAGCCGCGAATCGCTGGCGCGGCTGGGGCCGCAGGATATCCTGATCCGGCCGCAGCTGGGTGGCGTCTCGCCGGCCGATTTCGGCGACAACGCCGCCATCATCGAGGCCGGCCGCCAGGCGGCGCGGGCGCTATCAGACAGGTTGGCCGCACTGGCGGTTACACCCGAACAGTACGCCAGCTGGCAGCAAGGGCGGTACGCCGGCGAGCGGCCACGCATAGACCGCATCAATCTGGCTGGGGATTTCAACTTTGTCGACCCGGAAGCCATGCAGCAAAAATTGTCCATTAGCAGCCGTCTGGGCTTGAGTGCGCTGCACCAGAGGCTGGACGAGGTGTTTGCCGAGGGGGATCTGGACAAGCTGGATTACACCCTGCGCCGCGACAATGGCAGCCACGTGGCCGATGTGCATCTGCAAGAGCGCCATACCGGCCCCAACTACATCCGTGCCGGGCTGGAGCTGCGCAGCAGCTCGCAGGGCGATGCCACGTTTTCGCTGCTGGGCGAATACAAGCGTAGCTGGCTCAATAGTGCCGGTGGTGGGCTGCTGGGCGAGGTCAAGCTGGGCGAGGAGCCAACCTTCCGCGCCGAGTGGCAGCAGCCGCTGTCAGCCAGCTCGCCGTTCTTTCTCAGCCTGGGCGCCGGCCGGCGCGAGAAGCGCTACAACCTGTACGTGGATGATCACCAGTCTTCTGCCGAATTCCTGCGCCAGACCAATACCGCCAACGTAGACGCCGGTATCAGCCTGGGCAAGCTGGGCGAGTGGCGCAACGGCTGGTACGCCAGCCGCGACAGCCTGTCGTTGCAGACCGGCTTTAGCGGCTTGTTCAATGTGCCGGACAGCAAGGCGCGGGAGCAGGGGCTGCGCACGCTGCTGGTGCTGGACCAGCTGGACAACCCGCGCTGGCCGCGCAACGGTTTCGCCATGCAGCTGGAGGCGCGCAAACCGCTACACCGCAGCGACGACCCCGAGCCGCAGCCCAGCGCGTCGTTCATGATCGATACGGTGACGACCGACCGCCACGACATCAGCTGGCGCATGACCCTGCGTGGCGGCTACAGCGACAAGCGGGATTCCGCCGAAGTGTTCGAGCTGGGTGGCTTCCGCAACCTGTCAGGCTACCAGCCGGGCGAGTTGCTGGGGCACCAGATGGCATTTGCGCGCGGCATGGTGTCGTGGCGGGTCGCCAGCCTGCCCTCTGCGCTGGGCTCCGGCCTGTACGTGGGGGCGTCGGCCGAGGTTGGCCGCGTCTGGTCTACCTTGTTGCAAGACAAGGACACCCGCTGGTTGCCGGCGGGCTCGGTGTTTGTCGGGGCCGACACCTTGCTGGGACCGGTCTTCATCGGGGTTGGCCACGGCAAGAAGGGCCAGCTGACCGGCTACTTCAACCTGGGCGTGGAGTACTGACCATGTCTTGCGTGCGCGTCGCGCTGCTGTTTGTGCTGCTGCAGTGGCCAGCGCTGCGCGCCGAGCCGGTGGCCACCGCCTGCGGCCATCACGACTACGCGCCGTGGAACTGGCAGCAGGGCGGCCGTATCGTCGGTACCTGCGCCGATATCGTGCAGCGTGCGTTTGCCAGTGCCGGGGTGACCGTGCGCTTCGATTATGTCGGCCCTTGGCCCCGCTGCCAGGCGCTGGTGGCTGCCGGCCGCGTGGATATCAATATTTGTGCGTTCCGCAATGCCGAGCGCGAGGCGTACTCGCAGTTCATTCCGCTAGCAATGGGCAATAACGAGGTGGCGGCCTTTGTGCGGCGCGATGCCGGCTGGGCGTTGCAGAGCTGGGACGACCTCAAGGGCCGCCGTGTCGGCTTGGTCAATGGCGTGTCGATGGGGGGCGAGCTGGACCAGTTCCTGCAACAGCACACCACCATCGACCGTACCAACGATTTTTCGGCCAGCCTGCGCAAGCTGGCGCTGGGGCGGGTAGACGTGGTGCCGTTCGGCCGCGAGGCCGGCAAGCTGGCGGTGGCCCATCTGGGGCTGGGCGAGCAGCTAAGGGACTTGCCCACCCCGTTGCTGCACGGCCAGCTGTACATTTCGGTATCGAAACAATCGCACTGGCTGCTGCCGTACCTGCCGGCAGTGCAGCACTATCTGGCCGCGCCGTCTTACCCCCGCCAGCTGCAGGACAGCCTGAGCTGGCAGCACCGCTACTACCTGCAAGCCAACCCGCCGCCTAGCGCCCCCCGGCCGTAAACGCCATGCCTTCCTGTTCGCCTACCGGGCGGGCGTGCAGCTGGGCTTCGAACTGCAGTGTGGCGGCGGCCCAGGAAAAGCCTTCCGCGACGCGGCGCACGTGGGTGCGGTCTAGCGCCAGCGCCTGCAGGCAGGCTGTTTTCAGGTCGTGGTGCAGTACGCCGCCGCCGCTGTCGCCTACTACGTCCAGCGGGCCGGCTACCGGGTAGGCGGCTACCGGCGTGCCGCAGGCCATGGCTTCCAGCAGCACCAGGCCAAAGGTGTCGGTACGGCTGGGGAACACAAACACATCGGCTGCGCGGTAGATGCGCGCCAGCTCGGCCTGCGGGAACACCCCGGCAAAATGTACCGCCGGGTAGCGAGCCTGCAGCTCGGCCAGCTGCGGGCCTTCGCCCACTACCCACTTGCTGCCGGGCAGGTCCAGCTGCAAGAAGGCCTCGATATTCTTTTCTACCGCCACGCGGCCAACGTAGACAAAGCGCGGGGGCGCCGTGTCCAGCCGGTCGCGCTCGCCCGGGCTGAAGGTGGTGGTATCTACGCCGCGGCTCCACAACACGACATTATGGAAGCCACGGGCTTTCAGGTCGGCCACGATGGCTGGCGTGGGGGCCATCACGGCTTGCGCGGCATTGTGAAAGCGGCGTATCCAGGCGTAGCTGATGGCCAGCGGCAGCCGGGTGCGCGCGTGGATGTATTCGGGAAAGCGCGTGTGGTAGGCGGTGGTAAAAGGTTGGCCGCGGCGGCGGCACCAGCGGCGTGCGGCCATGCCCAGCGGGCCTTCTGTAGCAATATGCACCGCGTGCGGCGCGAATGCGGCCAACCTGGCGGCTGTCTTGCGGTAGGGGCGCAGCGACAAGCGGATATCCGGGTAGGTAGGGCAGGGCAGGGTAAGAAAACCATCGCCCTCGTCGTGTTCGCCGCCTTGCGGTGTGACCATGGCTACCTGGTGGCCCAGCAGGCGTAGCTCGCGTACGGTTTCCACGATGCTGCGTACCACGCCGTTTACCTGCGGGTACCACGCGTCGGTGATGATCATGATGCGCATGTTTCGGCCTCCTCCAGCGTGCCTTCGCGTACCGGCTGGGCCGCGATGATGGCGGTTTCGCTTGCGCTGCTGGCCTGGCGCGTCCAGTACACCACTTCCAGCCGCCCGTCTGTGTGTTCTACCAGTGCGGACAGGCTTTCTACCCAGTCGCCGCAGTTGCCGTACAGGATGCCGTCGATGTCTTTGACTTCGGCCTTGTGGATATGGCCGCAGATCACCCCGTCAAAGCCGCGCCGGCGCGCTTCGTCGGCCAGGATCTGTTCGAAGTCGCTGATGAAGTTCACCGCGTTCTTGACCTTGTGCTTCAGGTACTGGGATAGCGACCAGTACGGCCGCCCCAGCTTTTGTCGCAGCCAGTTGTAGTAGCGGTTCAGGTGCAGGATCACCGTGTACAGGCTGTCGCCTACGTAGGCCAGCCATTTCACGTGCTGGATGACGCCGTCGAACTCGTCACCATGGATGACCAGCAAGCGCTTGCCGTCGGCGGTGAGGTGCTCGGCTTCCTGGCGGATGGCAATACCGCCAAAGTCCAGCCCGCAGTATTGCCGTGCCGCCTCGTCGTGGTTGCCGGGTACATAAATGACCTGTGTGCCTTTGCGCGCCTTGCGTAGCACTTTCTGCACCACATCGTTATGGCTTTGCTTCCAGCCCCAGGACTTTTTCAGCTGCCAGCCATCGATGATGTCACCCACCAGATAGAGGGTTTCCGACTCGTGGTGCCTGAGGAAGTCCAGCAGAAAGGCGGCCTGGCAGCCGCTGGTGCCCAGGTGGACATCCGACAGCCAGATGGTGCGGTAGCGGTGGCTCATGGGGCGCTCCGGCGTAGCAGATAGCGCCATGCTGCGGTGTGCGTGTGACAGCAGGATGTGTGTCAGGTGACGGCAGGGTGACACGTACGCTGGTATAAGGTGCAGGCAAGCCGCCCTGGCGTAAGCAGGCCTTAAGAAAGGTTTGTTCCACTGTGCAGCTCTTGGGTATCCTGCGTGCCTGACCGCCCGTTTTTGATAAGAAACAAATGAAAATAAGCCTGTTCCGCCCCTTGCGTGCCGAAGTGCTGGCCGTCTGCCTGTCCTTGCTGCTGGTGTTGTTTTTCAATATGCCTTTCTGGCAGCGCCTGTACGGCATTGTCAGCCCGCTGGACGCGCATGGCGTGAAAATGCTGGGCCTGGCTTTTGTGCTGGTGACCGCCTTTTTCAGTTTGCTGTTGCAGCTGCTGGTGTGGCCAAAGATAGGCAAGCCTTTGCTGACCGCCCTGCTGCTGACCACGGCGGGCGTGAGCTACTTCATGAGCCAGTACGGTGTGCTGATCGACATGAATATGGTGCGCAACGCCATGCAGACCGACGGGGCCGAGGTGCGCGACCTGCTTACCGTCAAGATGGTGCTGACCGTGCTGCTGCTGGGGGGAGTGCCCAGCCTGTGGTTGTGGAAAACACCGGTGCTATATCGCCCGCCCTTGCGCGAACTGGGTGCGCGCGTGGTGGCCGTGCTGGTGAGCGCCGGCGTGCTGGTGGCGGTGGCCATGGTGGGGTACCAGGACTTTGCCTCGTTGTTCCGTAATAACCGCGAGCTGCGCTTTGCCCTGACGCCCACCAACTACCTGCAGGCAACCAGCTCGTATATCAAGCGCGTTACCGCCAAGCCCGCCGTGCTGCAAAAAGTCGGCGAGGATGCCAGCCGCACCGCGCCATGGCCTGCCGGCAGCAAGCCGCGCGTGCTGGTGATCGTGGTGGGTGAAACCGCCCGTGCCGACCATTTCTCGCTCAATGGCTACCCGCGCCAGACCAACCCGCAGCTGGCGCGCATCCCCGGCCTGATCAACTTCCCCGATACCTGGTCGTGCGGCACCGAAACCGCGATCTCGGTGCCTTGCATGTTCTCCGCACTGCCACGCGAAAAGTTTGACGCCGACGAGGCCAAGCACCGCGAGAACCTGCTGGATATCCTGCAACGCACCGGCATACAGGTGGCCTGGCGCGATAATAATTCCGGCTGCAAAGAAGCCTGCAACCGCGTGCCGACCGAAATGGTATTTGGCGACAAAAACCCGGCCTTCTGCGCAGATGGCGAGTGTTTCGACGACATTCTGCTGGATGGCCTGCCGCAGCGGCTGAAAGCGCTCAAGGGCGACGCGGTGATCGTGCTGCACCAGAAAGGCAGCCACGGCCCGGCCTACTACAAGCGCTACCCCAAGGAATACGAGCGCTTTACACCGGTGTGTCGTACCAGTGAGCTGCAAAAGTGCAGCCAGCAGGACATCATCAACGGTTTTGACAACACCATCCTGTACACCGATGCCATCCTGGCCAAAACCATTGCCGCGCTGCAAGCGGAGCCGGCGGTGGCGGGCGGCATGATTTATTTGTCCGACCATGGCGAGTCGTTGGGCGAGAACAATATGTACCTGCACGCCACGCCTTATCTGGTGGCGCCGGATGCGCAAAAGCACATCCCCATGGTGGCGTGGTTCTCCCCGGCCTGGCAGCAGGCAGCCGGCATGCAGCAGGCTTGTCTGCAGCAGGGCAGCAAGCAACGCTACAGCCAGGACAACCTGTTTCACAGTGTGTTGGGCCTGATGGGCGTGAAAACCGCCTTGTATGAGGCGCCGCTGGACATGTTTGCCGCCTGCCGCCGCCCGGGCTGAGCGCGCCGGCGCGCATAAAAAATGCCCGCCTGACACAGGCGGGCAAACGCAAACTTGGAGGCGTGCCCTTATTGCGTAGCATCTACCGTGCCAGCGGCAGCTTGCAGCGCCGCCAGCTTGCGGTACAGCGTGCGTTCGGTCATGCCCAGGGCTGCCGCCAGGCTGGCACGGTCGCCCGGGTGGCTGGCCAGCGCCCACGCCAGATAGCGTTGCTCCAGCCCTGCCAGCGGCAGCAAGGGGCTGTGAAAGTGGCCGTCAGGGTTGGCCGCAGGCTGCGCCAGCGCATCCAGCCACAGGTGTTCCGGCTGGATGTGGCTGCCGTCGCACAGCAGGCTGGCGCGTTCCAGCATATTGCGCAGCTCGCGGATATTGCCGGGGAAGGGGTGCTGCAGTAGCCATGCCAGCGCATCGGCCGACAGCGCCAGCGCACGCCCCGGCGCTACCCGCGCCAGCAGCGCCTCGGCCAGCAGCGGGATGTCCTCCTGCCGTTCGCGCAGCGGCGGCAGCCGTAGCGGAAACACCGCCAGCCGGTAGTACAGGTCGGCGCGGAAGCTGCCGTCGCGCACCATCTGCGCCAGGTCGCGGTGGGTGGCGGCAATCACCCGGAAACGCGCCGGAATGCTGCTGATGCCGCCCACGCGGCGGAAGGTGCCGCTTTCCAGCAGCCGCAGCAACTTTACCTGCTGGCTGGGCGGCAGGTCGCCGATTTCGTCCAGGAACAGCGTGCCGCCGTTGGCCGCTTCCACCAGGCCCTGCTTGCGCTGCGTGGCGCCGGTAAAGGCGCCTTTTTCGTAGCCGAATAGCTCGCTCTCCAGCAGCGTTTCGGTGAGGCTGGCGCAGTCTACCGCCACAAACGGCCGCGCTGCGCCGCCGCCATCGTGGATGGCGCGCGCCAGGCCTTCCTTGCCGGTACCCGACTCCCCTTGCAGCAGCACCGCCACCCCCGACGGCGCCGCCCGTTGCGCCAGCAGCAGCATGCGGCGAAACGCCGCACTGCGGCCCACCATGCGGTCCGGCACCGCCTGGCTGCTGGCCAGCGCCAGCGGTTTCATCTTCTCCACAAACAATAGCGGGTAGCCGCTGACGTCTGACATGGGTGACAGCTCCACGTCTACGTGTTCGTCGCCGTGGCGGCTGCGGTGGATGTGCAGCACGCGCTCGGGCTGGCCGCTTGCCAGTGTGGCTTTCAGCGGGCAGCTTTCGCCCTCCTCGTCGCAGGGGCGGGCGTAGCCGTGCGATACCGCAAAGCAGGTGCGGCCAACCGCGTCGTCACCATAGGCTGCACGGTAGGCCGGGTTAGCGTGGCGGATGTGGTAGTCGGGGGTGATGACGATGCGCGGGTCGGGTACGGCGTCCAGCATGGCGGCGATGGTGGCCAGGGTGGATTGCGGCTGAATGGGTGACATTTATGTCAGTCCTGACATGACGGTATGGGCTGATTATGCCGCCAAAAGCGCATTGATGGCAGCGTTTGCCCGCTTTGGGCATGGCACGGCACTTGCACTTGGGGTAGCAGGCTGCGGCAACGTGTCACATTCCGTGATGTTGGCCGCATGCGCACACTTTAACCCTGTTGCCGGCATGGTTTGCCGGTGGCTTTTGCTCAGGGAGGGCGGCATCGTGTTACCGGAAGACCGACGCTTACGCCGTGAATTGTTATGGGTGGTGGTGTTGAAACTGGCGGTGCTGTACGCACTGTGGCACGCCTTCATCGCCCCGCAGCGGGTTCAGGTAGACACGCAAGCCATGGCCAATGCCATGGCCGCGCCGGCGGCTGCCGCCCGTCAATCAGGAGAAGAACATGATCGATAATGTTGTGGATCTGTCGCGGCTACAGTTTGCCGCCACAGCCATGTACCACTTTCTGTTTGTGCCGCTCACACTGGGTATGGTGTGGTTGCTGGTGATTATGGAAACCGTGTGGGTGATGACCGGCAAGCAGGTGTACCAGGACATGACCAAGTTCTGGGGCAAGCTGTTCGGCATCAACTTTGCGCTGGGGGTGACCACCGGCATCACCATGGAATTCCAGTTCGGTACCAACTGGGCGTACTACTCGCACTACGTGGGCGATATTTTCGGCGCCCCGCTGGCCATCGAGGGCCTGATGGCCTTCTTCCTGGAATCCACCATGATCGGCCTGTTCTTCTTTGGCTGGGATCGCCTGTCGCGCAAGCAGCATTTGCTGGTGACGGTGCTGCTGGCAGTCGGCTCCAACCTGTCGGCGCTGTGGATCCTCATCGCCAACGGCTGGATGCAGAACCCGATCGGTGCCGAGTTCAACTACCACACCATGCGCATGGAAATGACCGACTTCTGGGCGGTGCTGTTCAACCCGGTAGCGCAGGCCAAGTTCGTGCACACCGTGTCGGCCGGCTACGTTACCGGTGCCATGTTCGTGCTGTCGATTTCCAGCTGGTACCTGCTGCGTGGCCGTGACGTGGAGTTTGCCAAGAAGAGCTTCCGCATTGCCGCCGCGTTCGGCTTTGCCAGCGTGTGCTCGGTGATCGTGCTGGGCGACGAGTCCGGCTATTCGGTAGGCGAATCGCAACAGACCAAGCTGGCGGCCATGGAGGCGATGTGGCACACCGAGCCGGCGCCGGCCGCGTTCAACGTGATTGCCTGGCCCAACGAAGCCGAAATGAAAAACGACTGGGCCATCGAAGTGCCGTGGGTCATGGGCCTGATCGGCACCCGTTCGGTGAGCAAGGAAATCCCCGGTATCCACGAGATCATGGCGGCCAACCGTGCCCGTATCGTGTCCGGCCAGCAGGCGGTGGTGGCGCTGGACGCGCTGCGCATCAACCGTGGCGATACCGCGGCACAGGCGCAGCTGAAAGCGCACCAGGCCGACCTGGGCTTTGGCCTGCTGCTGAAGAAATACACCGACGATGTGGCGCAAGCCACGCCAGCGATGATAGCCGCCGCCGCGCGCGACACCATCCCCAAAGTAGCGCCGATGTTCTGGAGCTTCCGCATCATGGTGGCGCTGGGCGTGGCCATGCTGGGCTTGTTTGGCTGGGCGTTGTGGAGCTCGGTACGCGGCAGCTTTGCGGCCAACCGCCGCCTGCTGAAGCTGGCACTTTACTGCCTGCCGCTGCCGTGGCTGGCCTGCGAGGTGGGCTGGTTCGTGGCCGAGTACGGCCGCCAGCCGTGGACCATCTACGGTGTACTGCCCACGCGGCTGTCTGTGTCCACCTTGTCCGAAGCGTCGCTATACGGCTCGCTGGCCGGTTTTGTCGGTTTCTATACCGTGCTGCTGTGCGCCGAGATGTACCTGATGGTGCGCTTTGCCCGCCAGGGCCCCGGCAGCCTGGGTACTGGCCGCTACGCCAACGAAGCCCCCGCTCACTAAGGAGTCATCATGCTGGATTACGCAACCCTGAAAATCATCTGGTGGGGGCTGGTAGGCGTACTGCTGGTCGGCTTTGCCATCATGGACGGCCACGATATGGGCGTGGGTACGCTGCTGCCCTT
The DNA here is from genome assembly GCF_028548455.1 of Vogesella aquatica. Classification (GTDB taxonomy): domain Bacteria; phylum Pseudomonadota; class Gammaproteobacteria; order Burkholderiales; family Chromobacteriaceae; genus Vogesella; species Vogesella aquatica. The sequence continues at coordinate 5,072 of NZ_JAQQLF010000015.1, read as the reverse complement.
TGTCGGTAAAACCGACGTGGAACGCCGCGTGGTGATCAACACCGTCGGCCCGCACTGGGACGGCAACCAGGTGTGGTTCATCACCGGTGGCGGTGCCATCTTTGCCGCCTGGCCATTCGTATACGCCACCGCGTTCAGCGGCTTTTACTGGGCCATGCTGGCGGTACTGTGGGCACTGTTCTTCCGCCCGGTGGGTTTTGACTACCGCAGCAAGCTCGACAACCCCACCTGGCGTACCGCCTGGGACTGGGGCCTGTTTGTCGGGGGCTTTGTGCCGCCGCTGATCTTTGGCGTGGCCTTTGGCAACCTGTTCCTGGGCGTGCCCTTCCATTTTGACAGCCATCTGGTGTCATTCTACGAAGGCAGCTTCTGGGCACTGCTGAACCCGTTTGCGCTGCTGTGCGGCGTGGTGTCCAGCGCCATGATTACCGCCCACGGTGCCATCTATCTGGTGCACCGCACCGAAGACGCCGTGCAGGCCCGTGCCGCCCGTGCGCTGAATATCAGTGTGCTGGTGGCGCTGCTGGGCTTCAGCGCTGCGGGGGTGTGGCTGGCGCTGGGGATTGATGGCTACGTGATCAGCTCCGCCGTAAATGGCAATGCCTTGCCCGACCCGCTGGCCAAAACCGTGGTACGCGAAACCGGCGCCTGGCTGGCCAACTACCAGCGCTGGCCGCTGGCCATGCTGTTGCCGCTGCTGGGCTACGCCGGGCTGATCGGTGCCGTGCTACTGGCCAGGGTTGGCCGCAGCTTTGCCGGCTTCTGGGCCAGCGCGCTGGGGCTTGCCGGCATCATCGGTACCGCCGGCATCTCGCTGTTCCCCTTCATCATGCCCTCGTCCAGCCACCTGGCGTCCAGCCTGACGGTGTGGGACAGCACCTCCAGCCACATGACGCTGGGGCTGATGCTGGCGGTGGCGCTGGTGTTCGTGCCCATCATCCTGCTGTACACCCGCTGGGCGTATGCCGTGATGGCGGGCAAGGTTACCGCCGCCTATGTGCGTGAAAACAGCCATAGTACTTACTAAGCAAGCGCCCGGCCGGCTGGCCGGGCTGCCCACCTGTACGTTGAAAGGAAACAATATGTGGTATTTCGCCTGGGTACTGGGCATCGGTTTTGCGGTGCTGCTGGGGGTGTTGAACGCGATGTGGGGCGAGTACGAGCAAGACCGCGCCCAGCGCGGCGCGCCGGAGCAGGGCGGTGTCTGAGGCCGCGCAAACCCGCCCGCTAGCCTTGCTGCTGGGGGTGGGGCTGATGCTGGGGGTAAGCGTGCAGCCGCAGTGGCTGGCTACCCCGGCAGGGCTGGCCGACCACCCGGCGGCCACGCTGCTGATGTGGGCGATGTCGGCGGCGCTGGTACGCGGCGTGGGCTTTGCCCCGCGCCACTGGCTGCCGCGCGCCCTGTTCAGCGCGCCGGCCATGTGGCTGGCGCTGCTGGCGGCGTTGTGGCGTCTGGCTAGCTTGCACGGTTTGGCGATATGATGAGATCTGTTCTCATCTTAAAGCCCTTGCCATGCTGCGCCGTCTGTTCGCCCTGTTGTCGCTGTGCCTGTTGCTGAACCCGGCTGCCATGGCGGCCAAGCTTGCGGTGGGCGACACCATGCCGCCGCTGGCCTTGGCCGACCAGTTCGATAAAACCCACACGCTGACGGCCGACACGCGCTGGCTACTGTTCAGCCACGACCGCGCCATCAGCGACGCGCTGCACCCGGTGTTGGCCGCACTGCCGGCAGCACAGCGCGCTGGCGTGGTGTACGTGGCTGACATCAGCCGCATGCCGGCGCTGGTGTCGCGGCTGTTTGCCGTGCCGGCCATGCGCGAGCTGCCGTTTGCGGTATGGCTGGCGCGCGATGCGGCTAACGTGGCCATATTGCCCAGAGAAACCGGCAAGCTCACCGTGCTGGCACTGAATGGCGACAAGGTGGCGGCGCTGCATTACCTGGCCGATGTGGGCGCCTTGCCGGCCTTGCTGGTGCGCTAGTTGGCCGCAAGCTGCATTGCTTATCGATGAATGTCTGATAAGCAAAGCAGTTTTTCTTGGTTCTGGCCGGCCGCCACCTTGGCTAGATTTCCCCCATCGCACTCTCACTGATGGGGAAACACCATGACGCGCCTTACCCGCCTTGCTACTGCCACTACCCTGCTGTTTGCCCTGGCCGGCCACGCCCTGGCCGACGTTACGCTGCTGAACGTGTCCTACGACCCGACGCGCGAGCTGTACCAGGACTTCAACGCCGCCTTTGCCAAACAGTGGAAAGCCAAGACCGGCGAGACCGTCACCATCAAGCAATCGCATGGTGGCTCCGGCAAGCAGGCGCGCGCGGTAATCGACGGCCTGGAAGCCGACGTGGTCACGCTGGCGCTGGGCTACGACGTGGACGCGTTGAACACCGAAGCCAAGCTCATTCCACCGACCTGGCAAAAGCGCCTGCCGAACAACTCGGCACCGTATACCTCTACCATCGTGTTCCTGGTGCGCAAGGGCAACCCCAAGGCCATCAAGGACTGGAACGACCTGATCAAGCCGGGTGTGGAAGTGGTCACCCCGAACCCGAAAACCTCCGGCGGTGCGCGCTGGAACTACCTGGCGGCCTGGGGCTACGCGCTGAAACAGCCGGGCGGCAATGATGCCAAGGCCAAGGACTTTGTGAAGAAGGTATTCCAGAACGTGAAGGTGCTGGACTCCGGCGCCCGCGGCTCGCTGGTGAGCTTTACCCAGCGCGGCATCGGTGACGTGCTGCTGGCGTGGGAAAACGAAGCCTACCTGGCCACCAAAGAGCTAGGCCCTGACAAGTTCGACATCGTTACCCCGTCGCTGTCGATCCTGGCCGAGCCGCCAGTCAGCGTGGTGGACAAAGTGGCGGACAAGCGTGGCACCCGTAAAGTAGCCGAGGCCTACCTGCAGTACCTGTACAGCCCGGAAGGCCAGGAAATCGCTGCGGCCAACTACTACCGCCCGCGTGACGCCAAGGTGGCCGCCAAGTACGCCGACAAGTTCACCAAGGTCAAACTGTTCACTATCGACCAGGTATTCGGCGGCTGGACTAAAGCCCAGAAAACCCACTTTGACGATGGCGGCGTGTTCGACCAGATCCAGGTGCGCTAATGCCCTCATCCTTGCCCTTGCTGGTGCTGGCTGACAGCCGCCAGTCCGATGGCAACACCCTGCTGGCGCTGGCGCGCCGGCAGGGTGTTTTGCTGGATGGTGCACTGGCGGTAGCAGGGCAGGGTACGCCGCCGCCATCCCTGCCGCTGGCTCTGCCACCCGGCAGCACGCCCCCCTTTATCCTGCTGGCGCACGGCAGTGATTGCCTGCCGGCCCTGCAGGCGGTGCGCGCTGACCCGCGTTGCCGTGCTGCCTTACTGCTTTCCCCCGATGGCGACGCCCGCCACGAGCGGGCATTGGCCTTTCCTGCCCTGGTGGTTTGCCATCGCCCCGACGCCCGTTATCCCCGCCTCACAGAAGCAGCCTCGCTGGCGGCAGCGTGGCAGGCGCGCCTGCATTTGCTGCAAGGCCAGGAGGCCTTGGCCGAGCTGTCCCCTTTGTTGGCCGCCCTGGCGGTGCTGGCGGCACAGCCGCTGGCCGGCGAGTGCTAAGCCGGTACCCCATACTTTTGCTTATATCAACAGCACCGAACCACCTTTTCTGGTTATTGAATAAGTAACGAAGAAATCCTTATTTCTGGAATAACAGCGCGGTCAATATCCTGTTGGCAGTTATATTGCCCACAGGATGCCTCATGAACCACCTTACGCAAGGAGACGCCGCATGAGCCGTGCCGCTACGCTGCCGCGCGTGCTGCCCGGCTTCGGTTTGTCGCTGGGTTACACGCTGTCTTATCTGTCGCTGATCGTGCTGATTCCGCTGTCCGCCGTCTTCATCCACGCCAGCGAGCTGCCGCTGGAGGCGTTCTGGCACGCGGTGACCGCGCCGCGCGTGCTGGCGTCGTACCGCCTGAGTTTTGGCATGGCGCTGTTGGCCGCCGCCATCAATACCGTGTTCGGCCTGCTGCTGGCGTGGGCACTGGTGCGCTACCGCTTTCCCGGCAAGAAGCTGGTGGACGCGCTGGTGGATTTGCCATTTGCGCTGCCTACCGCGGTGGCCGGCATTGCGCTGACGGCGCTGTACGCCGGTAACGGCTGGCTGGGGCAGTACCTGGAGCCGCTGGGCATCAAGGTGGCGTTTGGCCCGCTGGGCGTGCTGGTGGCGCTGGTGTTTATCGGCCTGCCGTTTGTGGTGCGCACGGTGCAGCCGGTGCTGGAAGACATGGAAACCGAGCTGGAAGAAGCCGCTACCAGCCTGGGCGCGCACCGCTGGCAGACCTTCCGCCACGTGATTCTGCCGGTGCTGCAGCCGGCGCTGATGACCGGCTTTGCGCTGGCCTTTGCCCGCGCCGTGGGCGAGTACGGTTCGGTGATCTTTATCGCCGGCAATATCCCGATGGTGTCGGAGATCACCCCGCTGATGATCATCAGCAAGCTGGAGCAGTACGACTACGCCGGCGCCACGGCCATTGCCAGCGTGATGCTGGTGGCGTCGTTCCTGCTGCTGCTGGCGATCAACGGTTTGCAGGCGTGGCAGGCACGCCGTAACGGAAGGAGTGCGTAATGGCCGGTGCCGTATCCTCATTGACCCTGCAGCACGACAAGGCGGGCCTGCTGGAAAGCCGCCAGGCCACACGCGAGGCGCCGTGGGTGAAGGCTGCCATTCTTACCGTGGCGCTGGGTTTCTTTGCCATCTTTCTGCTGCTGCCGCTGGTGGTGGTGTTTGTCGAGGCGCTGGCCAAGGGCTGGGAGACTTACCTCACCGCACTGGTGGAGCCGGACGCGCTGTCGGCGGTAAAGCTCACGCTGTTGGCCGCCGTGATTTCGGTGCCGCTGAACCTGGTGTTCGGCGTGGCCGCAGCCTGGGCCATTACCCGCTTTGACTTTCGCGGCAAGCAGCTGCTGATTACGCTGATCGACCTGCCGTTCTCGGTATCGCCGGTGGTGGCCGGCCTGATCTACGTGCTGGTATTCAGCAGCCACGGCTGGTTTGGCCCGTGGCTGGCCGAGCACGATATCAAGGTGAT